>NZ_PZJO01000001.1 GCF_003206575.1 Salinicola endophyticus
AGTGGAGCAGCTTCTGACCCTGCCGGGTTCGTCGTACCACTATCAAGGCCCCGTCATCGATGATGACGGGGCCTTTTTGCAGCGGGTAGTCGGCGACACGCCTCGCGCTTCCCGGCGCGAATTTCGCGGGCCACCGGTGCCGGGTATGGCCCATAAGGAATGGCCTGCGCAAAACGGCCCCGTCCTAAGGGACGGGGCCGTTGTCTCGGGGGGGGGAACAGGCCGCCCGGCGTGCTCGCTACCACGCCCTGGCCCGGCGGTCAGCGGCCGCGATTGGCCTTCACGCCGGCCTCCACGCGTTCGCCGATCTTGGCATCGACGTTCTTCCAGTACTCGAACACCCGCGACAGTACCGGCTCCTCGACGCCACCGGAGACATGGCCGACGATATTGTCGACCAGGCGGTCGCGCGCAGCGTCGTCCATCACCTTGTTGACCAGATCGTTGGCCTGACTCCAGTCGTCATCGGCGGGGCGCAGCGCATAGGCAGTGCGCACGAATTCGCCGTCGGCGGACCACACGGCGTCTTCCGGATAGCGCTGCGGGTCGGCCTTGGGGCCGCCCTTGCTGTTGGGCGCGTAGACCGGATCGCTGGCGTTGTGCATGCGCATGGCGCCGCCCTTGCTGTAGCTGTGCACCGGGCACCGCGGGGTATTGACCGGAATGTGCTTGTAGTTGACCCCCAGCCGCGCGCGGTGAGCGTCGGCGTAGGAGATCGAGCGCGCCAGTAGCATCTTGTCCGGCGAAAGCCCAGTGCCCGGCACCATGTTGTTGGGCTCGAAGGCGGCCTGCTCGATCTCGCTGTGGAAATCGGTCGGGTTGCGATCGAGCGTCATCTTGCCGACCTCGATCAGCGGATAGTCGCTGTGGGGCCATATCTTGGTCAGGTCGAACGGGTTGATGTGGTAATCCTTGGCCTCGTCGAACGGCATCACCTGCACGTGCAGGGTCCAGGTCGGATAGTCGCCACGCTTGATCGCCTCGAACAGATCGCGACGGTGATAGTCGGCGTCGCTGCCGGCCATTTGATCCGCCTGCTCCTGGGTCATGCACTTGATGCCCTGATCGGTCTTGAAGTGATACTTGACCCAGAAGCGCTCGCCCTCGGCATTGACCCACATGTAGGTATGGCTGGAGTAGCCGTTCATGTGGCGCCAGCTTGCGGGGACGCCGCGATCGCCCATCAGCCAGGTCACCTGGTGGGCCGATTCCGGCGCCAGGGTCCAGAAATCCCACTGCATGTCGTGATCGCGCAGACCATTGTCGGCGCGGCGCTTCTGCGAGTGGATGAAGTGCTGGAACTTCATCGGATCGCGCACGAAGAAGACCGGGGTGTTGTTCCCGACCATGTCGAAGTTGCCTTCTTCGGTATAGAACTTGAGCGCAAAGCCACGCGGATCGCGCCAGGTATCCGGGCTGCCGCTCTCCCCCGCCACGGTGGAGAAGCGCGCCACCATGTCGGTTTTCTTGCCCGGCTGCAGGAACTGGGCCTTGGTATAGCGGCTGATATCCTGGGTCACCTCGAAGTGACCGAAGGCGCCGCCGCCCTTCGCATGTGGCTGGCGGTCCGGAATCATCTCGCGGTTGAACGCCGCCATCTGCTCCATCAGATAGTGATCATGCATCACGATGGGGCCATCAGGCCCCACCGAAAGCGAGTTCTCTTCGCTCGCGACGGGAATGCCGGCATCCGTCGTCGTCGGCTTGCGGTTGTCGCTGGTCACGGTGACATCTCCCTCGTTCGACGCGGCGATGCGACGATCGCATCACCCCATGTCCCCACCGCGCGGCACCGAATCCACCAGTGTCGTGACCGCGGCCTCTGGGTCAGGACCAGGGGGGTATTCGCCATATCAGATCAGGGCGATAAAACGCGGGGACATCTTGAAGGTATAGAACTCCCCCCGCCGCACTGTCCAATACGCGACGCCGATGCCATCTGACAGGTGCACTCGGTGGAATCCCTGCCTATAGTTGGCGGACACACGGACTCACCGTGCCGATACATTTCATGACGCTCACGTTTCCTCGAGGTGCTCGTGTTCAAAGCTCCAGGGTGCAGGCTTTCACGGTGGGCGCCGTCTCGCCTGATCATAGGGTTGTCGTTGCCGCTGATCGCAGGCTGCAGCGACGCCCATCTCTCCTTTCTCGATCCCCAGGGGCCCATCGCCGCGGCCCAGCGGCAGCACTTCTGGTGGGTCATCGCCATCACCCTGACGGTGGTGCTCCCGGTCCTGGTGCTGACACCGCTCATCCTGTGGCGCTATCGCTACGGCGGCCGCGCCCGCTATCGGCCGCAATGGGAATTTTCCCTGCGCGCCGATCTGGCGATCTGGGGTATCCCGCTGCTGGTGTTCGCCGTGCTTGCCACGCTGACCTGGCGCAGCACGATAGCCCTCGACCCCTATCGACCGCTGGTCAGCGATCAGCCACCGCTCGAGGTCCAGGTCGTAGGGTTCGACTGGCAATGGCTATTCCTCTATCCCGAGCAGGGCATCGCCACGGTAGACGAGCTGGTGATCCCCGCCGGGCGGCCGGTCTCGCTGCGGCTGACCTCGGCCAGTGTGATGCAGGGCTTCTTCGTGCCCGCCCTGGGTAGCCAGATAGACGTGATGAATCACATGGTGACCCGGCTGCATCTGGAAGCCGACGCCCCGGGCGTGTTCCCCGGCCGCAACATGCAGTACAGCGGCAAGGAGTTCTATCGCCAGCGCTTCGTCACCCGCGCGCTCAGTGCCGACGCCTTCGCCGATTTCACCCATCAGGTGCGCGCGCAGGGCCGGTCATTCACCCCCGAGGTCTTCAGCCTGCTGATGGCCAAGAACACCCATGCCGCCCTGGCGCGCGCGCTCGACGGCACCGAGACTGCGGCCATCACGGGAAGGGCTCGACAGACCGACGACGCCGGCAGCCCTGCCGACGACAGCACGCCACTGCGCTTCAAGCACTTCCCGTCCGGGCTGTTCGAGGCCATCGCCGCGCACCGCGCGCCCGACTGGAGTCAGGACACATCGTCTCTCTCCACCACGCGCCCCTTGTCTCCCGATTCACTCCTCCCCGCCAGTTCACCCTTGTCCATCCATCCGGCGCTGGCCGCCGCCGCACCCACGGGAGCCACACCGTGAACGATTCGACCCACTGGCTGCTCGGCCGGCTAGACGCCAGCGCCCTGCCCTTCTGGGATGCGCTGCAGCATCCGACCACGAAGAACGTGATCAACGCCGTGATCGCCTCGGGGGCAGCATCGATGGTGGTGCTCGGCGCCATTGCGGTGGTCATCGGGCTGACCTGGACCCGGCGCTGGGGCTGGCTGTGGCGGGAGTGGCTGACCAGCCCCGATCACAAGAAGATCGGCATCATGTTCATCGCGCTGGCGCTGGTGATGCTGGCGCGGGCAGTGATCGAAGCGGTACTGATGCGCCTGCAGCAGGCCTTCGGCCTGGACGGCGGTTTCCTGACCGCGGATCATTTCGGCCAGCTCTTCACCACCCACGGCACCATCATGGTGTTCTTCATGGCCATGCCGTTTCTCACCGGCATGATCAACTACGTGATGCCGCTGCAGATCGGTACCCGCGATCTCTCGTTCCCGGTGATGAACCAGATCAGTCTCGGGCTGACCGCCGCCGGTGCCGCCGTGGTGATGATTTCGCTGGTGCTGGCGCCCTTCTCCACCGGCGGCTGGACCGGCTACCCGACCTTCACCGGGCACGCTGCCAATCCCGGTGCCGGAGTCGACTACTGGATCTGGGCAGTGACCCTCTCGACCCTGTCATCGACCCTGAGCGGGATCAATTTCGCCGTCACCATCTACAAGCGGCGCGCCCCGGGGATGAGCTGGATGCGCCTGCCGCTGTTCACCTGGACCGCGCTGTGCACGGCGATCCTGATGATCTTCGCCATGCCGCCGCTGACCGTCGCCACCGCACTGCTGGCACTCGACCGCTATCTCGATTTTCATCTGTTCACCGCCGATATGGGCGGCAACATGATGAATTACATCAATCTGTTCTGGGCCTTCGGCCACCCCGAGGTCTATATCCTGATCCTGCCCGCCTTCGGCATCTTCTCGGAAGTCTTCTCGACCTTCGCCGGCAAGACGCTCTACGGCTACAAGGCGCTCGTGATCGCCACCCTGGCGATCGCCGTGCTCTCCTTCACGGTATGGCTGCACCACTTCTTCACCATGGGCCAAAGCGCCCATATCAACGCCGTGTTCGGGATCGCGACGATGCTGATCGGCATCCCCACCGGGGTGAAGATCTACGACTGGATGCTGACGCTGTTCCGCGGCCGCATCCGCATGTCGGTGCCGATGATCTACGCCAGCGGCTTTCTGATGCTGTTCGTGCTGGGCGGGCTGACCGGCATCGTGCTGGCGGTGCCCAGCGTCGACTATCAGGTGCACAACTCGCTGTTCCTGGTCGCCCACTTCCACAACATGCTGATCCCGGGGCTGCTGTTCGGGATGCTCGCGGGCACCAACTTCTGGTTTCCCAAGGCCTTCGGCTTCCGTCTCGAGGAGCGCTGGGGGCGCCGCGCCGCCTACGCCTGGATCATCGGCTTCATGCTTGCCTTCTTCCCGCTCTATGCGCTCGGCGTGCTCGGCATGCCGCGCCGCACGGTGGCCTTCTTCACCCCGGCCTATCTGCCGTGGACGCTGACCGCGCTGGTCGGCGCCACGATCGTTCTGCTGGCCATGGCGTGCCTGGTGATCCAGCTCTGGGTGAGTGTGCGCGACCGCCACCTCAATGCGATGCCGATCGGCGACCCTTGGGATGGGCGCAGTCTGGAGTGGGCGGTGAGTTCACCACCGCCGGAGTACAACTTCCCGGTCATCCCGGAGGTCTACGGGCGCGATGCCTTCATGCTCGAGAAGGAGCGCGGCAAGGCGTATCAGGTGCCGGACGAGTTTCCCGATATCGTACTGCCGGCCAATAGCCCGATGGGGGTGATCTTCGCCGTCACCGGCACCGCCATGGCCTTCGGCCTGACCTGGTATCAGTGGTGGATGGTTCTGCTCGCCGCCGGCATCACGCTGGCCGCGGTGATCGCCCGCGGTTTCTGCCGCAACACCACCCGCACCTTGTCCGGTGAAGAGGTGCGTCGTACCCACCTGACCTGGCTCGCCCAGGTCCGTGCCACCACACCGGTCGCCCGCTCGCGGGAACAGTCAACCGATAATCGGGGCCTCCCCGTGCCTCCCGTGGAGGGCGCCATCCAATGACAGCACTCACCTCTCGTCACACTGATCGGGCCGGCGCGCCGGCGCGCCATCCCGGGCTCAACCTGGGGCACGCTCACCGCGAGGGCGAAGAGAGCCGCGAAGAGATGGTCTTCGGCTTCTGGGTCTTCATGATGAGCGACATGATCCTCTTCGGGCTGCTCTTCGGCACCTACGTGACCATGCTCGGCGGCACCGCTGGCGGCCCTGGGCCGAAAGATCTGTTCGACATGCGGGGCGCCTTCTTCGAGACCATGCTGCTGCTGGTGAGCAGCTTCACCTTCGGCATGGCGTCGCTGGCGCTCAAGTACCGCGACGACCGCCGGGTGCTGGTCGGCTGGCTACTGGTCACGCTGCTCCTGGGGCTCGGCTTCGTGGCCCACGAGCTCTATGACTTTCACCGCATGTTCGAGGCCGGCGGCGTACCCAGCCGCAGCGGCTTCCTCTCCGCGTTCTTCTCGCTGGTGCCGCTGCACGGGCTGCACGTGACCGTTGCCTGTATTTGGCTGATCGCGCTGCTCGGTCAACTCGCCGTGCACGGCCTGGATGCGCAGACCAAGAACGGCCTGATCCGCCTGGCGATTCTGTGGCACTTCCTCGATATCGTCTGGATCGGGATCTTTTCGCTCGTCTATCTGGGGGGGCTGGCATGAGTCGACGCACACTCAGCGACGCCGAAGCGCAAGAGCGCGCCAGCGAGCAGCGCAGCTATCTATGGGGCTTCGCCCTGGCGCTGATCCTGACGCTGATCCCGTTCGGCGTCGCCGCCTTTGCCGAGTGGCGGCCGCTGCATCTCTACCTGCTCATCGGCCTGTGTGCCATGGTGCAGGTGGTAGTGCACTTTCGCTGCTTCCTGCATATCACGCTGGCGCGCAACAAGCGCGAGGATCTGCAGTTGATCCTGTTCACCGCACTGATCCTGCTGATCATGGTCGGCGGCACGCTGTGGATACTGTTCAATCTCTACTACCGCATGATGCCCCACATGCTGCCGTGAGACGCCCCTGAGCGTCGCGGCCGTCCCAGGCCTACGCCTGGGACGGAGGTTTCGCCCGATCCGGCTCCAGCTCATTGGCACGCGCGAAGGTGAGAATGACCTGGCGCAAGAGCTGGCGCTGCTCGTCGGGCAGCCCGCGATAGACACGCAGCACCTCGTCCTCCTCGCCACCGACCGCGATCATCCAGGTCGCCTGGGACAGTTCCGGGCTGCAGGCAGCCCGGGCACCATAGCGCAGATAATGGGGCTCCACCCCGAGCCATCCCGCCAGCACCTGGAGCTTGTTCTGGGCCGGGATCGATTCACCGCGCAGCCAGCGCCTGACGCCCTGAAACGTCATCGGCGAGCCCCAATAGCGCAGGTTGAACTCCCGCTCCAGCACAGAGGGGCGCGGTTCGTAACCCGCCGCTATCAGCGCTTCTTTCAGCCGCTCGGCGAATAAGGTCTTTTCATCCATGTGATTGAACTTGAACCTTCAATTAAAATTTAGTTGAAACCCTGTTTCAGCCTTCGTTGAATTGTTGATTAAACGAAGAGGCGCCCTTCAGCGCGCTGCCCCAAGCGCTGGCTGAATGACACCGCGACACCCAGGCGCCCTGCCTGTCTGCCACCTCAGATGATTGTCTTTGACACCTGCGCATCCCCACGGGCACGGCTTCGGCCATTACCCATCAGCGCCGATACCGGCTCTGACAGGAAGCCGCTGGGCCCTTAGCTTAGAGAGATTTGGCGTAGACACCACAAATCCGGCGCTCTCATCGCGAGAGGCCTGGGTGAGATATCGCGGCGTGAAGCCCTCGACACGTCGCCAGCGCCGTGCCGCGCGACACCATCCTCGGGTCGTCACCCCGGGTGACTAATGGATATGCTTGGACCGCTTTCGCTTGCCGCCAGGCTGAAGGGCCCAAAGGCCCTCTACGCCCATCGGCCGACAGGCGCCGCGGCTACAGTCTTTTCGGGCCGGCAGATCGTCGGCCCACAAGGCAGGAAGGCTATCAGTGTCCATGGCGGCGCCGGTGCAGCGCCCGTACCTGCTGGTCGAAACCGGCCACCGGCCCCTCGACGCAGAGCCCCGGTACCACCGAGGTAATCGGCAGCGGCGCCACCGGCGGCGGCGCCTGCCCCAGCTCGCCGAGCCACGCCACCAGTTGCGCCGCCGAGCTGGCGTAGACGATCCGCCCCAGCCCGACCCAGCCATGCGCGGCGGCACACATCGGGCAGTGCTCACCGGAGGTGTAGACGGTAGCGGCAGCGCGCGCCTGCCAAGAGAGATGCTCGGCCGCCCAGCGCGCCAGGGCGAACTCCGGATGGCGGGTGGCATCACCACCGGAGATGCGATTGCGGTCCTCGGACAGCACTTCGCCGTCAGCGCTTACCAGCACGCTGCCAAAGGGTTCGTCGCCGGCCCCCAGCGCGGCTTCGGCCAGGGCCACCGCGCGCGCCAGAAAGCGCGCCTGATCTGTCTCGCTCATGCGTTCTCCTCACTGGGGATGGAAAACCGTGCCAGCCCGAAGGCGGCGAGTTCCGGCGCCCGCTTACCACATGCCAACCACTCGCCGAGCACCTCGCCCATGACGCTCGCGAACTTGAAACCGTGGCCCGAGAAGCCGCCGGCGATCACCAGCCCCGGCAGCGGCTCATCGATAAGGAAGTGCTCGTCGGGGGTGCGGATGTATTGGCACACGGCGCCGTGGCGTAGCGCCCCGACCCCGGGCAGATAGCGCGCGATCACCTGTGCCAGCTCGGAGATATCCGCCGGATGCTCGCCGAACGGCAGCAGCGGCTCCCCCGCTGCCAGCGGCTGCCCAGCATCATGGCGGCCAATCTTGAATCCGGCGTTATCGATATCGGGAAAGCCGTAGTAGATGCCCAGCTCGTCGTCGGTGAGGCTGAAGCCCGGAAAGCGCTCGCGGTGATAGCGCGCATCCGCGTCGTACCAGGCAAAGGTCTTGCGCACCCGCGTCAGCGGCAGGGTCACTCCCAGCGGTTGCAGCAGACCGGCCAGGTGCTGGCCACAGGCGGCCAGCACGCGCCGGGCGCCGAAGAGGCGGCCATCGGCACAGTGCGCGACGTAGCCGCCCGCTGGCAGCGCCTCGAGGGCGACCACTCGCGCACCGGTGGCCAGCGTCACCCCCGTGCTGCGGGCCAGGCGCTGGCGCCAGCAGGCGATGATCCGCGCCACCCGCAGTACCCCGGCGCGGGATTCGAAGGCGCCGACATGGGCCTCGCTCAGCGCCGCTGCGCCGCCCTGCCAGCCGGGCCAGCGCCGCGCCACGCCGGGGCCGTCGAGCTGCTCGAGGGGCAGCGCATAGTCCCGCGCGCTGGCCGCGACCTGACGCAGGAAGGGGGCCGACGCCGGGCCGAGGTTGAGCACCCCGGTGGGCAGCAGCAGCGCCTCATCGCTCTCTCGCTCGAGCCGCTGCCAGCCCGCCCAGGCGCGCTGGGCCAGCGCCACATAGCCGCTGCCTTCGCCATAGGCGAGCCGGATCAGCCGCGTCTCGCCGTGGTGGGCGCCCTGGTCGTGGGGCGGATCGTGGGCGTCCAGCACCTGTACCGACCCCACCCCACGGGCGGCCAGATGATCGGCCGCCGCCAGTCCCATGCTGCCGCCGCCGATGATCAGCAGATCCGACTGTGTCACCTGTGTCATGCCTCACCTTGTCTTCACTCGAGTCCCAGGCGCCGTTAGCCAGGCCACACTGACCGTTTCAGGCTGTCGGTTCCCGCGCCGCCGACACCTCTCCCGCCCGCGCCTCGCTACGCGCGATGATCGCGCTGCCGGTCAGATCGCCGGTGACGTTGAGCGCGGTACAGCCCATGCCCACCAGCGCATCGATCGAGGTCAATAGCGCCACCGTCTCGATCGGCAGGCCGACCTGGGCGAACACCGTGGCGATCATCACGATACCCGCTCCGGGCACACCGGCGGTACCGATCGACGTCAGCGTGCCGATCAGCACGATCTCGAGCATGCTGGTGAGATCGAGCGGGATGCCCGCCACGTTGGCAGCGAACACCGCCGAGATCGCGATGCGGATCGCGGCACCATCCATGTTGACCGTCGCTCCCAGCGGCAGGCTGAAGGCGTAGAGACTGCGCGGCAGTCCCAGGCGCTGGGCCGCGTTGAGCGTCAGCGGCAGCGTGCCGCTGCTGCTCTGGGTGGCGAAGGCGGTCGCCATTGGCGTGCGCGCCTCGCGGAAGAAGGCCCCGAGACGCACCCCGAAGCCCTTCATCAGCACGCAGTAGAGCAACAGGTGTACGGCCAGCGCCAGGTAGAGCACCAGCACCATGTTGCCGAGGGAGAGAATCGTGCCGAGCCCCTGCTTGGCCACGGTGCCGGTGACGATGGCGAAGACCCCGATCGGCACGAACTGCAGCACCCCGGCCATCACCTTCATGGTCACCGCGTTGAGCCCCTCGATCACCCCATAGAGCTTCTCCGCCAGCTCGCCCTGGGTCTTGTCATCGGATTGGGGCTTTGCCTCTGAATGCGCATCGCCATCGGCCTGGGCCGCATCCTTGAGGGCCGCCCCGCGCTGACGCAGCTTGAGCAGCGCGATTCCGAACACGAAGGCGGTGAAGATGATCCCCAGCAGGTTGGGCTCGGCCAGCGCGGCGACGATATTGCTGGGCACGATCGACAGCAGCACGCTGACGATACCGGGGTTCTCCGGTACCGAGACGCTGGCGCTGTCGTCGAGGGTCATGCCACTGCCCGGCGAGAGCAGCGAGGCGACGACCAGCCCGACCACGATCGCCAGCGCCGAGGTCACCACGTAGTAGGCGAACACCTTGCCGCCCATGCGCCCGAGCCGCCCCAGCTCGGCCTGATTGATCCCCACGATCAGCGTGAACAGCACGATGGGGACGATCAGGAACTTGAGCAGACGCAGCAGCAGATCGCCCAGCGGTGCCACCCAGGCGGCCAGGGTCTCGCCGCCCAGAAGGCCGGCGACCAGGCCCAGCACCAGGGCGATGGTGACACGCAGAATCAGAGAAGCGTCGAGATAGGCGCGAAAGAGTGACTTCATGAGCAAGCCTTGATGAGTGAATGACGAGCGCCGCGAGAGGCGGACCGCTGACCGAATGGAGACATTATCGACGTATATTCCACCCGGCCGCCAATCTAGGCAGCCAACCCTGGCCGGCCTCGGGATCGCGGCCCTGGATACGCAAAACCCGGCCAGGCGGCCGGGTCGAAGAGAGAAACAAGGCGGATTCAGCCGCCGAGCTTGTCCTGGGTGCGGGTGTCGAAATCGCTGGCATCGTGGCGCTCGTGGAGCTGGCTCGATGGCTCGCCGAAGGTGCGGTTGACCATTCGCCCGCGCTGCACCGCCGGGCGTGCATCGATCTCCTTGGCCCAGCGCTGCACATGGGTGTAGCTCTCGACCTGGAGGAACTCTGCCGCGTCGTAGAGCCGCCCCAGTGCGAGCTGGCCGTACCAGGACCAGTTGGCGATGTCGGCGATGGTGTACTCGTCACCGGCCAGATAGCGCGACTCGGCCAGACGCCGATCGAGCACGTCGAGCTGGCGCTTGGTCTCCATGGTGAAGCGGTCGATCGGATACTCCAGCTTCTCCGGCGCGTAGGCGTAGAAGTGACCGAAACCGCCGCCCAGGTAGGGCGCACTGCCCATCTGCCAGAACAGCCAGTTGAGGGTTTCCACCCGGGTGGCGGTGTCGCTGGGCAGGAAGGCACCGAACTTCTCCGCCAGGTGCAGGAGGATCGAGCCGGACTCGAAGACCCGCAGCGGCTTGTCACCGCTGTAGTCCATCAGCGCCGGGATCTTGGAGTTGGGGTTGACCTCGACGAAGCCGCTGCCGAACTGATCGCCCTCGCCGATGTTGATCAGCCAGGCGTCGTACTCGGCGTCCTTGCCCAGTGCCAGCAGCTCCTCGAACATCACCCCGGCCTTGACCCCGTTGGGGGTGGCCAGCGAGTAGAGCTGGAACGGATGCTTGCCCACCGGGAGCGCTTTCTCATGGGTGGGCCCGGCCACCGGACGGTTGATGCTGGCGAACTTGCCGCCGCTCTCCTTGGGTTCCCAGACCTTGGGGGGGGTGTAACGACTGTCGCTCATGACGATTCTCCACAATGGGTCGATAGCGCGCGAAGCGCCTGTGTGAAGAAAGGTAGCTGGTTAATGGCCTGCGATCGAGGGCCAGCGCCCCCGATCATCGCCTAGCACGGATCTCGGAAGTTGCGCGCAAAGCCTAGTAGCCCACGGTGAAGCGCTGACGCACGTGCCGCGGGCTCTCCAGCTCATCCACCAGGGCGATGGCGTAGTCCTCGAACGAGATGCGCGATCCCTCCGCGAAGGTCAGCAGCGCATCCTGCCCCAGGCGGAAGCGGCCGGTACGCTCGCCGGGCACGAACTCGGCCGACGGCGACAGGAAGGTCCAGTCGAGATCCGTCACCGCCCGCAGCCGTTCGAGGAACTCTGCGCCCTGGGCCGCCTCGGCGCGGTAGGCCTCGGGGAAGTCCGGCTGATCGATCAGCCGCTGTCCGGGCGCCACTTCCAGGCTGCCGGCACCGCCGACCACCAGATAGCGCCTGACCCCGGCGTCGCGTACCGCACCGACCAGCGTCTCGAAGTCGCTGGCGACGAAGTGCACCGCGCTGATCACCGCCTCGTGCCCGGCGAGCAGCGCCGCCAGCGCGTGGCGATCGTTGGCATCGCCGGCCGTCGGCGTGACGCCCTCGAGCGGGGCGATGCGCTCGGGATGGCGCGCGATCGCGGTGACCTGATGACCGCGGGCGACGAGTTCGATGAGGATACGCGATCCGGCATTGCCGGAGGCGCCGATCAGAGCAATCTTGGCCATGGGGGTCTTCCTTCGCTGAGTCGAGTAGAGGACATAGGTCTACAAACTGGACCGTGACGGCGAATCTATGCGAGTTTTACCCCTCCCACAAGAAGTCACGCCGGCCTGACCCGGTCACACCCGACTGACCCAGGGCCGCCCCTTTGCCCCCATCGTCACCCCATCGCGACGAGACAGTCATACGAGCCCCTCATGAACGACAACCCACACAACCCTGATGTCTCCTCCTCAGAATCGCTGGTGTTGGCCCAACCCTGCCCGATCCGCGACGTACTCGACCGGATCGGCGATCAGTGGAGCCTGCTGGTGCTGCTGACCCTGAGACCGGGCACCCGCCGCTTCAACCAGCTACGCCGCGAGATCGACGACATCTCCAAGCAGATGCTCTCGCGCACGCTCAAGCAGCTGGAGCAGGACGGGCTGGTCAGTCGCACCGCCTACCCCGAGGTGCCGCCCCGGGTGGAGTACCAGCTCACCGAGCTCGGCCAGTCGCTGCTGACACCGGTCGCCGCGCTGGTCGCCTGGGCCGAACAGCACCAGCCAGCGGTGAACGCGGCACGCGAGCGCTACAAGCACACGACAGCGCGCTGAGCGCCGGACAATACCCTGCCATTGGCCGGCGCTCGAGACCGGGGGGGCTAGGGCGACGTCTCCCCGAGACAATGCTCGGATAGCAGACCCGGCACCAAGGTGTCACTCATGCACAACCAGGTCATGCCGTCGAGTTCGTCCTGTTCGTCGAAGCTCGGATAGGGGTTCAAGATCAGGCTCTGACCTGCCAGTTGCCCGCCGACGAAGGTGTACACGAGCTCACCTTCGCTGCCGAGTTCGAGGGTGGCCTGCAGGGCGGTATCGTTGTGGCGGCTGTCGATCCCCAGTTGATCGAGCGTCGAGGGCCACTCCATCTCGTGCAGTGTGAAGGCGGTGAGGGCTTCACGGTCTGGGTCGGTCTGTTCGATGAAGCTCGTCAACTGCGCCTTGGCCTGATACTGCTGAAACGCCTTCACGCCCAACACCGCCGCAACGGCGATGATCACCACGAACAGCAGCGCACCGGCGCCACCGAGCCCGGGCACCCGCGGGCAGAAGGCGGCAAAACACCAGGCCAGCGGGTGACGGCGCGGCTGCGAAGGGGTCTCTTCCCGGGCGAGCTGGAGAATGGCGTGGGCCCGTTTGGCGGTCCAGGGGTAGTCACCGATCAACTCGTTCAGCGAGGCCCAGAACCCGTTGACGTCGTGGCGCTGCGCCGCGAACACCTCGAGATCGAGACTCGCACGCCGTGAGCCACCCGCCGCCAGCGCCGACATGGCGGCAAAGGCTGCATCCGGATCCGGGCAGCAGGCGAGCCCATGACGGTCGCAGGTGTACTCACACGCACGACGGTAGGCCGCCCCCAGCAGCGGCAACCAGGATGCGATCGCGACCACGACGCCTTTGCTCAGGTGCCCGCGCCGAATGTGTCCCAGCTCATGGCCGATATAGAAGCGCAGCGCGTCCGGGCGATCCGCCAGTGCATCGACCACCGAGGAGTAAAGCACCACATAGTGGCGGCGCAGAAAGCGGGTGGCCAGCGCGTTGAACAGCCCATCGGCATGCAGCAGATACGCCTCCGGCTGACGCTCGAGACCCACGATCTGACAGCAGTTTTCGATATCCGCCGCCAGCGCCGGGAACTGTTGCGCGCTGATGCGAACCCCATTGCCACGGATCGTGGAGATGAACGCCGATTGCACGAACAGGGCGACGACCCAGATGAACAGGAGATAGAGCAACACCATCCCCAGTGACATGACAAAGAGCGCGGCCCATAGCGTGACGGCAACCACCATGAGCAGGGCGAAGCGTCGCCGCTCCCCCGGATAGATCAGAGAAAATTGCATGACTGTTCCCTTGCTTTCGTATTTTTCTTGACTGGCAGCGTCGGCCGTCAGGCAGCGCCAGATGAGGTATCGGGCCCGGATTGACCATGGCGCAGCAGCACGCAAACGCGTGCTAGATATCGCGCCGCGCTGAATCGTATACCGAGTTTTGGGCAAGCTCCATGGCTAAATGATGACGCGGCGGCGGTCATCCTCATCCGACGCGCCTTCGATACACCACGTTTTCAGGTCGTCTCGTCGTCAGCCGTAACGCATGTGCCACTCCGGCGCGCCGGTGTGCGCGTCTACACCTGACGCCACGATGATGAAGCCGTGTGTCTGATAGAAGCGCACCGCACCCTCGTTTTGCTGATAGACCTGAAGTTCGAGCGCATCACGCCGCGTCTGGGCGTGCGCCAACAGTGCGCCCCCGACGCCCCGCCCCTGCTGGGATGGCGCCACGAACAGCGCGGCCAGTGTCGAGTCGCAGAGGGAGAGAAATCCCACGACCGCCTCTGCGACGACATAGACGTGGTTCTCGGCGGCCGGCAGATAGACTTCCTGCATCGCCTGGCGCTGATTTCGCCAAAAAGACGCCGGCACGAAGTCGTGGGCCGTGCAGGAAGCCTCTAACCAGATCTGAGTCATTGCAGGTAGATCCCGCGGCGTAGCAGCCCGAATGCTAGCGATGGGCGGCGTCATAGGCGTGGTCATGGTCGTTACGTGTCGTGTCACTGAAGGCAAAGGGTGAAGATTGCTGACAGCGTGACCGCGATGCAAGCGTCTCAGTCGCCGAGCGCCTCGCGGCGGTTGGGCGGGACCAGCCCGTGGCGGCGCATGCGCCGGTAGAGCGTTGGCCGCGAGACACCGAGCTGACGCGCCACCTGGCTGACGTTCCAACCCGCCTGGGCCAGAGCACGTGCCAGTGACTCGGCCTCGGCCGGCGCGTCGTCGCTTTCATGCCTTAGCTGGGTCGTCCTGGGTATCGCCGATGTCGCAGAGATGGGCGGCGTTGCGACCCGATCGGCGCGGCAGCTCTCGGGAAGGTCGTGCACGGTGATCGTCTCCCCCTCGCGGGTGGCCAGGGCGAACGCCAGCGCACTCTTGAGCTGGCGCACATTGCCCGGCCAGGGGGCGTCGAGCAGCGCGTGCAGGGCATCGGCGCGCAACTGCACGGCACCGCCCTGCTCGGCGGTCAGGGCGGCGAACAGCCGCTGGATCAGATAGCGGCGGTCGGCGCGCTCGCGCAGTGGCGGCAGGACCAACTCGGCGCCATTGAGGCGGTAGTAGAGATCCTCGCGGAAGCGGCCATCGGCGATCAGCGCGGCGAGGTCGCGGTGGGTGGCGGTCACCACGCGCAGCGCCACCTTGACCGGCCGCTCGGCGCCGAGTGGCATCACCTCCTGCTCGGCCAGCACCCGCAGCAGCCGGCTCTGCAGCGTCAACGGCATGTCGCCGATCTCGTCGAGGAACAGCGTACCGCCGTCGGCCTGCGCGATCAGGCCACGCATTCCCTTGGGGTTGCCGCCGGTAAAGGCCCCGGGCAGATAGCCGAACAGCTCGCTCTCGATCAACGCTTCGGGAATCGCCGCGCAGTTGACCGCGACGAAGGCCCCTTCGGCGCGGTCACCGCTGGCATGCAGCGCCCGCGCCAGCACCTCCTTGCCGGTGCCGGTCTCGCCCCGGATCAGCACGTTGAGCGGCTGCCGGCAGAGCCGCCGGGCCAGGTCCAGCAGCCGCTGCATCGCCGGATCGTCCCCCGCCAGGCGATCCAGGGCCGGCGTCGAGGTCGTCGCTACCGGGTCATGGATCTCGCCGGCGGCATCAGTCACGGCGTCAGTCACCGCGCAGATCGGCTCCGCATCACGACGATGCCGGCGGAGACCTCGCGGCTCGACCAGCGCGGCAAAGCGGATCTCACCACTGGCGCGCAGGCGCAAGGCGCGCAACTGGTCCGGCTCGCAGCGCGGCAGCGCCAGCAGATCGTCCAGCTCGGCCTCGAACAGCTGGGTCACCTGTGTCGGTGCCGGCGGCGTCCGCTGGGCGTGGGCCGCGATCAGCGCCCGCCCCTCGCCGTTGGCGGCGAGCACCCGCCCCTGAGCGTCGAAGGCGATCAGGCCACGGCCGTTGAAATGGACGAAGGCGCGGGTGGTGTCGAAGCGCAGGATGGTGGTGTCGCGGTAACGATGCAGGAAGTAGGCATCCTCGATCATCCGCGCGTAGAGCGTGACCAGCGGCAGGCCGAAGCTCTGGCTCTCCAGCCCGCGGGGGGACTGCAGCGCGGAGATATCGAGCACCGCGATGGGCCGCCCCTGGGGATCGTGGATCGGCGCCGCAGTGCAGGTGAGCGCGATATGCGTGGCGTCGAAGTGCTCGCGCTGATGACAGGTCAGAGCGCGCGCCTCGTGAATACAGGTACCCACGGCGCAGGTGCCGGCATGGCGTTCGTCCCAGTCGGCGCCGAGATAGAGGCCGGCACGACGTAGCGCGGCATCCTGTTCCGGGTGACCGCGAAAGTCGACGGTGACCCCGTGGCGGTCGGTCAGCAGCAGGACATAGCCCATCGGCGCCACCTGGGCGAAGAGCTGGTCGACCCCGGCCCGGGCCACGTAGAGGAGTTCGTCCACCGGCTCGCGCGAGTCGACCAGCGCTTCGTGGGTCAGCACACGCACCGGCCGCGGGCGGCTGGGGTCGAGCCGGTAGTCGTCGACACAGCGCCGCCAGGAGCGCTGGATGATCTCACGTCCCGCCAGCACCTCGCGCCCCTCGCCCAGGCGCGCCACCGCGGCGATGTGCTGGCGCTGCGCCTGCTCGAACCTGCCCGCTTTCGTCAAGCCGAGTTCCATTCCGACGCCTCCTGCCGATGGCCAGCTGCCAGACCGGGCCTATGTGAAAGAAGTGGACGCGCGAAGGCAGTTGCCCACCCAGCCTACCCCCTCGCGGCTGGCTGACGCCCTTGTCCGTTGGTCGCAGCGGCACCGGCGGCGTGACAGCTGTCACGCCTGGGTTAACAGCTGTCACGCATCGCCGTTACACCCATGTCGCCAGCGTATCCCCACCCGCCTGACCACATCGGCCCCTGATATACAAAACCCATTTTCATCAACACCTTGGCATCTACGACCAAAGCGCTAGCGCCGCCTGGCACGTTTGCTGCACCGCTTGATCGGCACACCCGATCCGGGTCCGCACGCCCACCACTGGCGTCATCGATGGCAGCTATCGATAGCAGCTCCCGAGAGCCACCATCGATAGCACCTATCGATGACAACGACTCAGAACAACCATCGATAGCAACAACCATCAATAGCAACAACAGGAGCAGCCCATGCCAGCATCCACGCCCACCCAGCAGGCCGAACAGTGGCTGGCGGATTTCGACGCCGCCCTACGCGCCGGCGACATTCCGCGCGCCACCGCGCTGTTTCGCGACGACGGCTATTGGCGCGATCTGGTCGCCTTTACCTGGAACCTGAAGACCCTGGAGGGCCCGGCGGAGATCGCTGCGATGCTCGAGGCGACCCTGGCGCATACCGCCCCCGGCCAGTGGCAGCTCGAGGGCGAGGCCAGCGAGAGCGATGGCGTGATCGAAGCCTGGTTCACCTTTGCCACCGGGGTCGCCACCGGCAAGGGGCTGCTGCGCCTGAAGGCGGGCAAGTGCTGGACCCTGCTGACCACCCTGCAGGCGCTCAAGGACTACCCCGAGCCGCGCGGTCACAACCGCCCCAAGGGCGCCGAGCACGGCGCCAACAAGACGCGCGAGACCTGGCGTGAGGCGCGCGAGCGCGAAGCCGCAGAGCTGGGCATCACCCGTCAGCCCTACTGTCTGATCGTCGGCGGCGGCCAGGGCGGCATCGGTCTCGCCGCCCGCCTGCGCCAGATGAACGTGCCGACCCTGGTGATCGACAAGCACGCACGCCCCGGCGATGCCTGGCGCAAGCGCTACAAATCACTGTGTCTGCACGATCCGGTCTGGTACGACCATCTGCCTTACCTGCCCTTCCCCGACAACTGGCCGGTATTCGCGCCCAAGGACAAGATCGGCGACTGGCTGGAGATGTACACCCGGGTAATGGAGCTCAACTACTGGAGCAATACCGAGTGCGAGAGCGCCAGCTTCGACGAGGCCAGCGGTGAGTGGACGGTGAAGGTGGTGCGCGATGGCCAGCCGCTGACGCTCAAGCCCAAGCAGCTGATACTCGCCACCGGCATGTCCGGCGTGCCCAATGTGCCGCACTTCCCCGGCGCCGAGGAGTTCGCCGGCGAGCAGCATCACTCCAGCCGCCATCCCGGCCCCGACGCCTACCGCGGCAAGCAGGTGGTGGTGATCGGCGCCAACAATTCGGCCCACGACATCTGCGCCGCGCTGTGGGAGAACGACGCCGACGTCACCATGGTGCAGCGCTCCTCGACCCATATCGTCAAGTCCGACTCACTGATGCAGCACGCCCTCGGCCCGCTCTATTCCGAGGAAGCGCTGGCCAACGGCATCACCACCGAGAAGGCGGACCTGACTTTCGCCTCGATCCCCTACCGTCTGCTGCCCGACTTCCAGCGCCCCGCCTTCGACGCCATCCGCGAGCAGGATGCCGACTTCTACCGGCGTCTCGAACGCGCAGGTTTCCTGCTCGATTTCGGCGCTGACGATTCGGGCCTGTTTCTCAAGTACCTGCGCCGCGGCTCCGGCTACTACATCGATGTCGGCGCCAGCGAGCTGGTCGCCAGCGGTGAGATCAAGCTGCGCAGCGGGGTCGACGTGGCCTGCATCAACCGCCACTCGGTGAGCTTGAGCGACGGCAGCGAGCTGCCCGCCGACCTGATCGTCTACGCCACCGGCTACGGCTCGATGAACGGCTGGGCGGCAGAGATCATCTCGCAAGAGGTCGCCGACAAGGTCGGCAAGTGCTGGGGCATGGGCTCCGATACGCCCAAGGACCCCGGCCCCTGGGAGGGTGAGCTGCGCAACATGTGGAAGCCGACCCAGCAGACGGCGCTGTGGTTCCACGGCGGCAACCTGCACCAGTCACGCCACTACTCCCACTATCTGGCGCTGCAGCTGAAGGCGCGTCTCGAAGGGCTCGAGACGCCGGTCTATGGCCTGCAGCCGGTCCACCACCTGGCCTGAACGCCGCGCGACAGCGGCAGGAGACGATGACATGAGTGAACAGCGCATGAAGGCGGCACGCTGGTACCAGGCACGCGATATCCGCGTCGAGCAGATCGAGGTTCCGACCCTTGGCGATCCGTATCAGGTCAAGGTGAAGGTCGCCGCCTGCGGTATCTGCGGCAGCGACCTGCACGAGTACGCCGCCGGGCCGATCTTCATCCCGGTGGAGTCGCCGCACCCCTTGAGCCACGACCAGGCGCCCATCGTCATGGGCCACGAGTTCGCCGGCGAGGTGGTCGAGGTGGGCAGTGCGGTGACCCGGGTGGCGGTGGGCGACCGGGTGGCAATCGAACCGATTCTCTCGCCCCACCGCGACGGCGCCTATCTGATGGAGCGCTACAACCTGAGCCCTCAGCTCGGCTTCCACGGGCTCTCCGGCGGTGGCGGCGGCTTCGCCGAGTACACCGTGGTCGGCGAGCACATGGTACATCGGCTGCCTGAGGGGCTCTCCTATGAGCAGGGCGCACTGGTCGAGCCCGCCGCGGTGGGCCTGCACGCGGTACGCCAGAGTTCGCTCAAGGCGGGCGACAGCGCGGTAGTGTTCGGCGCCGGGCCGATCGGGCTGATGGTGATCGAGTCGCTCAAGGCCGCCGGCGCGGCGTCGATCCACGCGGTCGAGGTCTCCGCCGCGCGCAAGCAGCGCGCCAGTGAACTGGGGGCGATCGTGCACGACCCCACGGAGGGAGAGATCGTCGAGCGGCTCATGGCCGCCAGCGGCGGCGGCTTCGATGTCGCCTTCGAGGTGACCGGCCTGCCCGCGGTGCTCAACCAGTCGATCGCCAGCACCCACCCCGGCGGCGAAACGGTCATCGTCAGCATCTGGGAGTCGGAGGCGGCCATCCATCCCAACCAACTGGTGATCCAGGAGCGCACGCTCAAGGGCATCATCGCCTATCGCCATATCTACCCCGCGGTGATCGCACTGATGCAGCAGGGCTACTACCGCGCCGAGGATCTGGTGACCGCACGCATCGCCCTTGACGACGTGGTCAGCCAGGGGTTCGAGGCGCTGCTCGCCGACAAGGCGCAGGTGAAGATCCTGGTCGACCCCAGCGCCTGAGTCACGACCTCAGGGAGTGGCGGGCTCGATTCGCAGAGCGAGTCCGCCACTCCCTGAGCGGGCATCGGGTCCAGGCCGTCGACGGTCTCAGAATTCACCGCTACTGCACGTTTTCTCGCCACCCTCGTAGCGACACTTCGTCCACTGAACGTTCATCGCATCGCTCTTGGCGGAGGTCCACGCGAAGTCGATCGCCCGGTCCAGGCGGCCGTCAAGCGTGTCGCGCTGAGCATAAGTACCGGAGCAGTCCGGACGTTCGAGGAATTGAATCTCACCGCCATCGCCACTTTCGGCCAGGTAATGCTCCGTGCCGTCGGCATCCCGTATCAGTTCGTAGTCGGTGGTCACACCGTCATCGATCACCGACATCGTGACCGTGTTGTAATCGCTGTCTCCGATCATGACCCGGGCTACCAGATCATCCTGTCCACCCCGAAAGACGTAGCTCAACTGCCCATCGTCCATCGTCACGTCTTCCAGCGTCGCCTTGCCGCCAAACGCCATCGACATGCTTTCGCAGCCGTCTTGCGCATAAAGGTCGTGATTGCACATGACGGTGGCCAACGAGAAGAAGAAGCTGTTCATGGGCAACAGGGAAAACACTGTCATCATTTGCGTCTGGTTCATGTACGCCCCGAGCGCGTCCATGGAAGTGGCATCGGGCTCTTCCAGCCCATTCATCTTTTTCTCCATAGCCGGGTAGAGGGGGGAATCCAGCGATACGAAGGGCGCCCCATCGGCCGGATCGAAGTCAGGCGCGAGACACGACTTCAGTGCACGTTCACCGACTTCAGCCGACGCATTCAGGCTAGCGCTGACAATGCCCATCAACCCCACGGACAACAGCTTGCGTATTGTCGGTCTGTTCATGGCACCCCTCTGATCGACGTTAAAACATCAGCAAAATGAAAGGTGAAAAATATATTCACTCCGAATGACGCCTTGCAATAAAACCTTCGACGCAGTAGATAAACAATGCCAATAACAATGATAAGCACGCCTCTTCCGGCCACTCTCCACAACCGCTGAAATCCATGGGTAATAGCGTTCGGCGCCTGAGTCGAGCAGGCCGCCGCCATCGCCTGAGTCTGATATCCTGAGAAGAAGATCGTCTCTGGCGGCCGGCATTCCGGCCACCGCCGGACACAGTGACGTGTCCGGTACCGCGAACCACAAGGAGCGTCGCCATCATCTTTCCCGCGCCAACCCGTTCGACCTCGGCCACCCATCCAGGCCAGAGATCCGTACGCAAACCCGGCAAGCACCCCCTGTCGTGAGCGACAAACGCCTGTTCCGGTCGCTCAGGGTCTACAACTACCGCCTGTGGGCCGCCGGCGCGCTGATCTCCAACACCGGTACCTGGATGCAGCGGGTGGCCCAGGACTGGCTGGTGCTCACCGTGCTGACCCAGCACAACGCCAGCGCCGTGGGGATCACCATGGCGCTGCAGTTCGGTCCGCAGCTACTGCTGTTACCGCTGACCGGCTACGCCGCCGACCGCTGCAATCGGCGCCGCCTGATCCTGCTCACCCAGGCGCTGCTCGGCCTGCTCGCGCTGGGACTGGGGGTAGTGACTCTCACCGGCGTGGTCACGCTGTGGCAGGTCTACGCCTTCGCCCTGGGGCTGGGCTGCGTCAGCGCCTTCGACGCGCCGGCGCGCCAGACCTTCGTCAACGACCTGGTCGGCGAGAAGTACCTCTCCAACGCGGTGGCGCTGAACGCGACCTCGTTCAACGCCGCGCGCATGGTCGGCCCCGCCGTGGCCGGCCTGCTAATCGCGGCGATCGGCACCGGCTGGGTCTTCATCGTCAATGCCATCTCTTTTGCCATGGTGCTGGGCTCGCTGTGCCTGCTGCGCGTGGGCGAGCTCTACCCGACCCCGCGCCCGCCGCGCCAGGCCGGCGGCCTGACCGAGGGGTTTCGCTATGTGTGGCGGCGGCGGGATCTGATGGCGATCCTGCTGATGCTGTTCTTGATCGGCACCTTCGGCTTCAACTTCCCGATCTACATCTCGACCATGTCGGTCAGCATATTCCACGGCGATGCCGGCCAGTACGGGCTCTTGACCTCCTGCCTGGCGGTCGGCTCGGTGGTCGGCGCGCTGCTCGCCGCCCGGCGTGAGCGCCCGCGGGTGCGGCTGTTGTGCTTCGCCACCCTGAGCTTCGGCCTGTGCTGCGGGGCGGCGGCATTCGCGCCCAATGCCGGGCTCTTCGCCGTAGCGCTGACCGGCGTCGGTCTCTCCGCGCTGACCTTCATGACCGCCGCCACCGCGCTGATGCAGCTCGCCACCGAGCCCATGATGCGCGGGCGGATCATGGCGCTGCGGATCGCGGTGACCATGGGCGGCACCCCGGTCGGTGCCCCCATCGTCGGTTTCATCGCCGATCATGCCGGCCCGCGCTGGGCCCTCGGCGTGGGCGCCGCGTCGGGGCTCGTCGCCGCGGCGATCGCCGCGCGCCTGATGCTCAGGCTGCGCCGCCTGGGCCAGCGCCAAGCGGCCAACGTCTCATAGGCCCAGCTCCCGCGATTCGGCGACATCGATCAGCCGATGCACGGCGGGCAGACTGGCGTCACGTCGCCACACCAGCGTCAGCGGCAGTGCCATGTCGAGATCCTCCAGCGGATGCGAGACCACCCCGGCGGGGGCACCGGCCATGGTCATCTCGGGCAGGATGGTGCAGCCCATGCCGGCGGCGACCAGGCAGAGCATGGTGGCGTTGTCGGTCCCCTCCTGGACCACATGGGGCGTGAAACCGGCGCGCTGAAACGCATGAATCAGACGGTCGTGGTAGGTCGGGGTCGCGCTGCGGTCGAACCAGATGAAATCCTCGCCATTCAGCGCCGCCAGCCGGCGTGGCGGGTGCTGGGCCAGACGAGAGCCGGCCCGCGCCACCAGCACCAGACGATCTTCATACAGCGGGTGATAGCAGAGGCCCGGGTCGTCCTCCGGCGGAAAGAACAGGATGCCCGCATCCAGTTGGTCATGACGCAGTGCCTCGATCTGCGGCCCCGACAGCAGCGAGACCACCTTCAACGTCACCGCCGGGTATTGATGCCGAAAGTCATTCAGCAACTGGGTGATCCGGGGCACCCAGAGATGCATCACCGTCACCCCCAGCCGCAGCTGCCCCATCTGCCCTTCGGAGACGCGCCGGGCATTGCACTTGGCCTGCTCGAACTGGCTCAGCAGCCGGCCCACGTCACGGTGAAAGGCTTCACCCGCGGCGGTCAGCGTCACACCCCGGCGGGAGCGGCGCAGCAAGGGTGCCCCGACGCTCTCCTCGAGCAGCTGGAGCTGGCGGGTCAGCGCCGGCTGCGCCAGTGGCAGGGAAGCCGCTGCCGCGGAGATCGTGCCCTCCTCCACCACGGCCATGAAATAACGCAGCTGCTTGAAGTCCATGGCAGGCCTCGATACGGCGGGTCTCGCCGCGGCGATAGTCGGCAAGCTTCACGACTGCCATCGACAGTCTTCGCGATTGCCATCCAAAAAAAGTATACACAGGCGAGAATAATACGATTTTAACGATGGTTGCCGATACGCCACGATGAGTCGAATTCAACAACAACCGACCATCGCCCATGGATCTCATCGATTCTCCCTTTTTCGAGCGCCATCACACACGCCTCACCGATCTGCGTCAGACGCTGCACCGCCATCCCGAACTGGGATTCCAGGAGCACGGCACCTCACGCCTCATCGCCGACGAACTGACCCGCCTGGAGATTCCCTTCGAATCAGGCATCGGCGAGACCGGTATTGTCGCCACACTCACCGGACAGCGCCCCGACAACGGCCGGCGAGTCGGCCTGCGCGCCGACATGGACGCCCTGCCCATCCACGAGCAGTCGACCCACGACCATGTCTCGCACTGCCCGGGCGTCATGCACGCCTGCGGGCACGACGGCCACACCACCATGCTGCTGGGCGTCGCCGCCTATCTGGCCGAATGGCGTGATTTCGCCGGCAAGATCCAACTGGTGTTCCAGCCCGCCGAGGAGGGGCTCGGCGGCGGCCGCGCGATGGTCGAAGCGGGCCTCTTCGAGCGCTTTCCGATGGATGCCATCTACGCCCTGCACAACTGGCCCGCGCTACCGGCCGGCCAGGTGGCGATTCGTAGCGGCGCCATCATGGCCGCCACCGACCGGCTGGATATCAGCGTGCGCGGCCATGGCGGCCATGGCGGCGTCGACCCGCATCTCTCCACCGACCCGGTACGCATGGCAGGCGCCCTGATCCAGGCCCTGCACAGTGTCGTGTCACGCGACATCGACCCGCTGTCACCGGCGGCGCTGAGCCTGTGCGGCATCCAGGGCGGCGAACTGGACGGCTTTGCCATCATTCCCGACGAGGTACGCATCAGCGGCACCGCGCGAACCCTCGACGAGGCCACGCGGCAGCGATTGGAAGAGGCCGTGCGCCGAACCTGCGCGGGCATCGCCACCACCTACGGCGGCGAGATCAGTCTCGACTACCAGCGTATCTTTCCGGCCACGATCAATGCAGAGTCGGCAGTGCGCCACGTCGAGCAGGTGGCCCGTGCCACCCTGGGCGACGCCGCGCTGATCTCGAACGTCGCCCCCAGTCTCGGCGGCGAGGATTTCGCCTTCATGCTCGAGCACTGCCCCGGCGCCTACTTCTTTCTCGGCACCGCCGAAGGTGATGCGACAGCGCCGCTGCACAATGCGCGCTTCGACTTCAACGATGCCCTGATACCCACCGGCTGCCGGTTACTCACGGCGATCGCGCTCGCCGCGCTGGGGAGCGCTTCCCCGGGCACCTGACATCGGCGCGTCAGGCACCCGAATACCACCACCAACGACGATTCCGGTTCACACCACCAACAACAATGAGGTGATCACGATGTCTCGAACCCCGCTGCCCAGCAAGGGCATGCTGATCTACTTTGGCATCTGCACACTGGCCATGGTGTGGCCGGGTGCGCTCATCGCCAACCGCATCGAGCCCATGATCCTGGGGCTGCCGTTCTTCATCTTCTGGTACGTCGCCTGGGTCTTCGTGCTGTTCATCGGTCTGGTGATCGCCTACCGCCAGGAAAGCGGCGAGGAGGTGGACGATGAGTGATTCCGTCATCATCACCGGGCTGACCCTGGGCTATCTGTTACTGGTCCTGATCGTCGGGCTGCGTGCCAACGCCGGCAAGAGCTCCTCGCTCGAGGGCTATGTCGCCGGCGGCCGCCACGTCGGGCTGCTGGTGCTGTTCTTCATCCTCGGCGCGGAGATCTTCTCCGCCTTCGCCTTCCTCGGTGCTCCGGGCTGGGCTTACGGCAAAGGCGTACCGGCCCTCTATATCATTGCCTACCTGACTCTGGCGGTGATCGTGTGGTGGCTCATCGCGCCCTATATCTCGCGGCTCGGACGTCACCACGGCTTTCTGACCCAGGCCGAGTTTCTCGCCGCCTGCTATCCCACCCGCGGCAACCTGCTGGGGCTCTTCATCGGCATCATCAGTGTCCTGGCGATGATCCCCTACCTGACCATCCAGATCGCCGGCGCGGGGATGCTGTTCGAAGCCGCCACCTCGGGCATCGTCCCCTTCTGGCTGGGTAGCCTGCTGGCCTGCGGCGTGGTCGCCGCCTATGTCTACGCCAGCGGCCTGCACGGCATCGGCTGGACCAATCTGCTCCAGGGCGTGATGATGGTCTTCATCGCCTGGTTCCTGGGCCTGGCGACGGCCGATCAGTTCTTCGGCGGGGTCGGCGAGATGTTCCGTCAGATCCAGCAAGAGGCGCCGGAGTATCTGACCATGCCGGGTGCCCAGGGCATGGGCTGGGGCGCCTTCTCCACCGCGATCCTGGTCAGCGCGCTGGGCTGCGTGATGTGGCCGCATATCTTCATGAAGTTCTACAGCGCACGCAGCGAGCGCACGCTCAAGCGGGTCTTCGTGCTCTATCCGCTCTACAGCTATCTGCTGATTCCGCTGCTGTTCGTCGGCTTTGCGGGGATCGTGGTGCTCGCCGACCAGCCCCTCGACTCGCCCGACGAAGTGCTGCTGACGCTGGTGGTGAAGATGGCCGATTTCCCCGCCTGGCTGATCGGCCTGGCACTCTCCGGGGCGCTCGCCGCCGCCATGTCGACGGCGGCCAACCTGGCGCACACCTCGGCGACGATCCTGGTCCGCGATATCGGCCAGAACCTGCCCATCGGCCGCAATCTCCCCGAAGCGCGCGTGTTGAAGCTGACCCGCGGCGGCGTGATCGTCATCTCGCTGGCGGCCTATCTGCTGGCACTGGCCAACCCGGCCTCGCTGGTGTCGCTGCTGCTCGGGGCCTACGGCATCGTGGTGCAGCTCTTGCCCATGCTGCTGGGCGCCCTGTTCTGGCGTCGCGCGTCCCGCGCTGCGGCCTTCATCGGCCTGGGGGTCGGCGCTGCGGTCACGCTGTACTACCAGTTCCTCGGCGGCTCACCGTTCGGCTGGCATCCCGGCTTCTGCGGTCTGATCGTGAATTCAGCGCTGTTCGTGGTGGTCAGTTTCGCCTCCAAGCGCCAGGAGACACGTTCGCCGGCAGACGCCCTCTCTCCACGCTAAACCTACGCTAACCCCGCGCTAACCGTGCACCACGCCGNNGTGCACGGCTTGCCGCCCCAACATCGCCACTTCCCGTAGGGCTGGATGAGTCGGCAAGGAGACTCAAGACCGAGCCGCAGGCAACACCTCCATATGCTGACGTATGATCTCCGCCAGCCGGGTGACGGCTAGCGAGGGGGCAGCCTCGGCGTAATAGAGAGAGAGTCCCAGAGGGGGTAACGCTGGCAGCCCGACAGCTGACGCCTCCAGCACACGCACACTCGGCGGCAGGCACAGTGGCGTACGCAGGCCAATGCCCAGCCCGGCCGAAATAGCGGCCCAGGTAGCGGCGAGACTGGCACTGCTAAACGCGATGCGCCAGGAGATCCCCGCGCGGTCCAGGGCATCGAGGGCCGCCTGACGCAGAAGACATGGCCCTTCCAACACCACCAGCGGCAGCGGCGCCGCGTGAGGAATCGGCCCGTCAGCGGCAGACGGGCCGATCCAGGCCATGGGAACGCGGGTGAGCAGCTCGCCATCGAGCGCTTCGCCCTCGCCCTGCCAGGCCAACGCCAGGTCCAGCCGCCCCCTGGCAATGTCTTCCTTCATCTGCCCATTGCTGGCGACGCGTACGGCGATCTGCAGGTTCGGATGCGCGCGGGAAAAACGCGCCAGCACACCCGGCAACAGGCGTTCACCGAAATCCTCCTGCAGCCCCAGACGGATACGCCCTTCGAGCGTCTCACCACACATCGCCGCCGCGGCCTCGTCGTTGATTTCCAGCAGCCGCCGCGCGTAGCTCAGCATGAGTTCGCCCTGTTCGGTGAGAGCCAGGCCACGCCCCACCTTGTGCACCAGGGGCTTGCCCGTCTGCTCCTCGAGGCGTTTCAACTGGGCACTCACGGCGGAGGTCGAGCGGTTCAGGCGCTCGGCGGCCTTGGCGAAGCTACCCAGCTCAGCCCCCAGCACGAAGCTGCGCAATACGTCAGGATCAAAGGTGGTTCGGCGCACATCATCAATCCCATTAAAGTGGATCTTGAATCCCGATAATTTCGATTTTAAGGATCATGTTCAAGCGCTAACGTCGACGGTGTCAACATCCACTTTTCAGGAGATCGTCATGCCACTCGTTCGTATCTCACTGCGCCGGGGCAAAGGAACCACGCATCTACAGGCCCTTCGTGACGGCGTCTACGCCGCGCTTCGCGACACTTTCGAGGTTCCGGAAAGCGATCGCTTCATCCTGGTTCACCAGCATGATGACGATGCCTTCGACTGTAGCTCCGACTATCTCGGCATCACACGAAGCCAGGATCTGGTGATCATCCAGATCACCTGCAGCAACACTCGTACTTCGGATCAAAAACAGGCGCTCTATCAACAACTGACGCGAAATCTCAGCGCCTCACCCGGGCTCAGGCCAGAGGATGTCTTCATCAATCTGCTAGAGACGGATCCTCACAACTGGTCGTTCGGCAACGGCGGCATGCAGTACGCTTAGGTCAGATTCCGTTCGGCCCCGCTCATTGGCCCCGCGTCTGCGCCACGCACTGTTCGAGCTCCTCCAGGAAGCTCTCCAGCACCAGATTGGGCGGGCGCCCCTTGCGGGTGATCGCGTAATAGCGGGTGGCGTACTCGTAGGTGTCGGGGGCGAGGCGCCGCATGCGCCCGTGGTCGCTCCAGCGCCGGGCGTAGTGGGTGGGCAGAAAGCCGATATAGCTGCCGGTGAGCACCAGAAAGGCGACCCCCTCGCGATCGGTGGCGGAGGCCATCGGCTTGAGCGCTTCGTGCACGCGCTTGATCTCGGGCGTCTGGGCATAGGAGGGCACCACCGCATCGTAGCCGGCGATCTCGTTCACGCTCGGCGCCTCGCGCGCAAACAGCGGATGCCGGTCGCTGCAGTAGAGTGCCGACTGCTCTTCGTACAGTGCCAGGTAGTCGAGCCCCGGCACGCGCTTGAGTTCCGGCACCACCCCCGCGTGCAGGCTGCCACCGAGCACCGCCATCTCGATGTCGTTGGGCGGGGCCATGCGGATATTGATGTGCACGTTGTCGCCACGCGTCTTGAGTGCACGCAGCGCCTCGGTCACCTGCATATTGGGCAGCGTGACCAGATTGTCGGTGATGCCGATATTGAGCTCGCCGGTCAACCGCGAGTGCAGGCCGTTGACCCGGGTACGGAAGTCCTCCACCGCGGCCAAGAGCTGCACCGTGGCGTCATACACGTCACGCCCTTCGCTGGTCATGCGGAAGCCGCTGCGCCCGCGCTGGCACAGGCGCATCGAGAGCCGTGTCTCCAGGTCGCTCATCGCCATGCTGATCGCCGCGCGGCTGATATTGAGCTCGACCTCCGCCGACGAGAAGCCACCGCACTCCACCACCTTGCGGAAGATGCGCAACAGGCGCAGATCGACGTCGCCCAACTGCCCCATCAGCGTGATTCTGCGCTGGCTCATCCCCCACTCTCTCCTCTGGTCGCTCTGCGCAGCTGATCCCCGGCACCCCTAGCGCCTTGCATCCTGGCACCCTCGACGTCGCTACCCGGGCCTGTTCACGACGCCCGATGGTGGCACCTGCCCCGGGAAATCCCGGAGGCTGCAAAAGTTAACCAAACGCTTCAGTGACCTTAAGCATACCGGGATTGTTTGACGCTCTCCTACTGCCGCAGGCTACGGAACAGCACATTCGAAACGCAACGCCGGCCCATGCCCGGCGTTGCGTGCCTTCCCATGGATTCACGACCAGGAGACGCTGCCCCATGTCCTCCCCGATTACGCATTTCATCGATGGCCAGCGCGTCGCGCTGAACGCCACCCGTACCAGCCCGGTGTTCAACCCCTCCACCGGCGCCCAGTCCGGAGAGGTCCTGCTGGCCTCCCGCGATGACGTCGAGTATGCCATCACCGCCGCCAGCCGCGCCTTCACGAGCTGGTCAGCACTCTCGCCGCTGAAGCGTTCGCGCATCCTGTTCAACTACAAGACGCTGCTGGAGCAGCACAGCGACGAGCTGGCACGCCTGATCTCCCAGGAGCACGGCAAGGTCTTCTCCGACGCCAAGGGTGAGCTGACCCGCGGCCTGGAAGTGGTCGAGTTCGCCTGCGGCATGCCGCACCTGCAGAAGGGGGAGCACTCGCTCAACGTCGGCACGGGCATCGACTCCTTCTCGATGATGCAGCCGCTCGGCGTGTGCGCCGGCATCACCCCGTTCAACTTCCCGGCCATGGTGCCGCTGTGGATGTTCCCGATCGCCATCGCCGCCGGTAACACCTTCGTGCTCAAGCCGTCGGAGAAGGACCCCTCGGCCACCCTGCGCCTCGCCGAGCTGTTCAGTGAAGCGGGCCTGCCCGAGGGCGTACTCAACGTGGTCAACGGCGACAAGGAAGCGGTCGATACCCTGCTCACCGACCCGCGGGTACAGGCGGTCAGCTTTGTCGGCTCGACGCCGATCGCCGAGTACGTCTACGCCACTGCCTCTGCCCACGGCAAGCGCGTGCAGGCCCTCGGCGGGGCCAAGAACCATATGGTGATCATGCCCGATGCCGACCTCGACCAGGCCGCGGACGCGCTGATGGGCGCGGCCTACGGGAGTGCCGGCGAGCGCTGCATGGCGATCTCGGTGGCAATGCCGGTGGGCGACGAGACCGCCGAGAAGCTGCGCGAGAAACTGCTGTCACGGCTGGACGAGCTGCGCGTGGGCGAGAGCCTCACCGACGGCCCGGACAACGACATGGGCCCGCTGGTGTCGCGCGCGCACCTGGAGAAGGTGAGCGGCTATATCGAGCAGGGCGCGCAGGAAGGCGCCGAGCTGGTGCGCGATGGCCGCCAGCTCCAGCACGACAGCGACGGCTTCTTCATCGGCGGCACCCTGTTCGACCACGTCAAGCCGGGCATGCGCATCTACGACGAGGAGATCTTCGGCCCGGTACTGGCGATCGCCCGTGCCGAGAGCTTCGATGCCGCGGTCAAGATGGTCAACGACCACGAGTTCGGCAATGGTACCGCCATCTTCACCCGTGACGGCGACAGCGCGCGGCAGTACTGCGAGCAGATTCAGGTCGGTATGGTCGGGGTCAACGTGCCGATCCCGGTGCCCATGGCGTTCCACAGCTTCGGCGGCTGGAAGCGCTCGCTGTTCGGCGCGCTGCACGTACACGGTGCCGACGGCGTACGCTTCTACACGCGCATGAAGACAGTCACCGCACGCTGGCCTTCCGGGCTGCGGGAAGCGACCAATCAGTACACCATGCCAACGCTCTAGGCCATGCCTGAAAAGTACTGTGCCCCGAACATCATGTGATACGACAGGATTCCCCATGCACTCGATCGACAATCAGCAGGTGAAGGCGCTCGACCGCGCCCACGTATTCCACTCCTGGTCGGCCCAGGGCGCACTCGATCCGCTGGTGATCAAGAGCGGCGAAGGCTGTCGCCTGTGGGACTACGACGGCCGCGAGTACCTCGACTTCTCCAGCCAGCTGGTCAATACCAACATCGGCCACCAGCACCCGCGGGTGATCGCGGCGATCAAGGCCCAGGCCGACGAGCTGACCACCGTCGCCCCTGCCCATGCCAACTGGATGCGCGGGCGCGCCGCCGAGAAGATCCTCGAACGCGCTCCGGCCGGCTTCGCCAAGGTGTTCTTCACCAACGCCGGCGCGGACGCCAACGAAAACGCCATCCGCATGGCGCGGGCGGTCACCGGCCGCGACAAGATCCTCTCGGCCTACCGCTCCTACCACGGCGGCACCGGCTCGGCGATCGCCGCCACCGGGGATTTCCGCCGCGTGCCCAACGAGTACGCCCGCGGCCACGTGCACTTCTTCAACCCCTGGCTCTATCGCAGCGAATTCTGGGCCGGCAACGAGGAGGAGGAGTGCCAGCGCGCGCTGCACCACCTGCGCCGGGTGATCGAGTGCGAGGGGCCGGCGAGCATCGCCGGGCTGCTGCTCGAGACCATCCCGGGCACCGCCGGCGTCCTGGTGCCGCCGCCGGGCTATCTGGCCGGCGTGCGCGCGCTGGCCGACGAGTTCGGCCTGGTGCTGATCTTCGATGAGGTGATGGCCGGCTTCGGCCGCACCGGCGCCTGGCTGGCGCTGGACCACTTCGGCGTGGTGCCGGATCTGATCACCTTCGCCAAGGGGGTCAACTCCGGCTACGTGCCCGCCGGTGGGGTGATCGTCAACCAGCGCATCGCCCACCACTTCGACGACGAGATGTTCTACGGCGGCCTGACCTACTCCGGCCACCCGCTGGCCATGGCAGCGATCTGCGCCACCCTGGAGACGATGCAGGAGGAGGGTATCGTCGACAACGCCCGCCAGATCGGCGAGACGGTGCTCACCCCCGGCCTCGCCCGCCTGGCCCAGCGACATGCCCATGTCGGCGAGGTACGCGGCCTGGGGGTGTTCCACGCCATCGAGCTGGTCGAGGACCGGGACAGCCGTAAACCGCTGGCCGCGGCCAAGGTCGGCAAGCTCAAGCAGGCGATGCTGGCGCGTGGCCTGCTGGCATTCGTGGTGGCCAACCGCATCCATGTCGTGCCGCCGTGCATCGTCACCGCCGGTGAAGCCGAACAGGGGTTGGCGATCATCGACGAGGCACTGGGTACACTGGGCTGAGAGGCGGCCGGACCGAACACCGGCCAGACCCGGCGGGCGTGGCGTCTATCCCGACATAACGCCCAAGACGACGCGCCCGCTGCCATTCGACCCATCCGAAAGGAGTTTCCCATGCAGATCGCCGCCTGGCAGGCACTGAGCACCCACGGCGATATCGCCACCAACCTTGCGCGGCTGGACGAGAGCGCCCGTCGCGCCGCGGCGGAAGGCGCGGCGCTGTTGATCACCCCGGAGATGTTCCTGACCGGCTACGTGCTCGGCGACGACACCCGGCGGCTGGCGCAGGCAGCACCGCTGGAGCGCGCGCGAGAGATCGCCGCGCGCCACGCCATCGGGCTGGTGGTGGGCGGGCCGGAGATCGAGTCCGGCGCCTGCTACAACGCCGCCCATCTGATCGCTGACGACGGCCAGGTGCTCGCGCGCTACCACAAGGCGCATCTGTTCGGTGATGTCGACCGCGATCAGTTCACCGCCGGTGACCGCGCCACCTGCGTGGCGGACTATCGCGGCGTACGTATCGCGCTGCTGATCTGCTACGACGTGGAGTTCCCGGAGAGCGTCCGCGCCGCGGCACGCCAGGGCGCCGAGCTGATCTGCGTGCCCACCGCCCAGATGCAACCATTCGCCCACGTCAACCGGCGGCTCATCCCCACCCGGGCCTGGGAGAGCCAGGTCTATGTGGCCTATACCAACCAGCACGGCCACGAGGCAGCGTTCGACTACGTCGGCCACAGCCTGATCGTGGCGCCGAATGGCGAGCCCCTCGCCGAGGCGCCCAGCGCCGGCGAAGCGCTCATCCATGCCGAGATCGACCCCGCCGCGGTGGCCGCGGGCCGTGCCGCCAACCCCTATCTCGACGACCTGCGCCAGGAGCTATTCACCCCCTAGACAGCGTCATCGCGACAACCCGAATTTCCAACCAATAACAACGAGGAAATCGTCCCATGGACAACACCACTCCTGCGGACCCGACGCGCCTTCACGGCAGTCTGGGTACCGGCAGTATCGTCTTCATGGTCATCGCCGCCGCGGCACCGCTCACGGTGATCGGCGGCAATGCCCCCATCGCGCTGGCCTCCGGCAACGGTGCCGGCGCCCCGGTGGGCTTTCTCATCGCCTCGCTGGTGATGCTGATCTTCTCGGTCGGCTTCGTGGCGATGACGCCCCACGTCAAGGAGGCCGGCGCCTTCTTCTCCTATGTCACCCTCGGGCTGGGCCAGCGGCTGGGTCTGGGTACCGCGTTCATGGCGCTGGTCGCCTACACCGCCATCCAGGCCGGCGTCTACGGTTACATGGGCTGGGCGGTCGGCGATTTCGTCCGCCATAGCGGCGGCCCCACCATCCCCTGGTGGATCTACTCGCTGCTCACCGTCGCCATCGTCGCCTATCTCGGCTATCGCCATATCGATCTCAGCGCCAAGGTGCTGGGGGTCGCGCTGGTGCTGGAGATTGCCGTGGTGGTGATCATGAACCTGACCATCTTCGCCGACGGCGGCGCCCAGGGTATCGAGTTCTCCTCCTTCGCGCCGAGTACCGCTCTCACCAGCGGTCTCGGCGTGGCGGTCCTGTTCGCGCTCACCGGTTTCATCGGCTTCGAGGCCACCGCGGTGTTCCGCGACGAGGCCCGCCAGCCGGCGCGTACCATCCCCAGGGCGACCTATCTCGCGGTGCTGATCATCGGCGTGTTCTACACCCTCTCGGTATGGGCCCTGGTGATCGCCAACGGCGCCGGAGAGGTCGCCGGCATCGCCCAGAAGACCCTGGATGGCGACGCCAATCTGCTGCTCGACACCGCCGAGCTCTACACCGGCAGTGTCATGCGCGATCTGATGCAGGTGCTGCTGCTCACCAGCCTCTTCGCCTGCGTGCTGAGCTTCCACAACGTGCTCGCCCGCTATCAGTTCACCCTGGCGCGCCAGGGCACGCTGCCGCGGCGGTTGGCCCGCATTCACCCGCGGCATCGCGCGCCCTCCTACGCCTCGCTGGTGCAGACGCTCACCGCACTAGCGCTGATGCTGCTGTGTCTGGCACTGGGCCTGGACCCGCTGACGCAGGTGTTCGGTTATATGGCGGGTATCGCCACCGTGGGCATGATCGGCCTGATGCTGCTGACGACCCTGGCGTCGCTGGCGTTCTTCCGGCGTCATCCGGAACTCGCCTGGCAACGCCGCTGGCAGACCCGTATCGCCCCCAGCCTCGCCGCTCTGCTGCTGCTCGCCAGCCTGCTACTGGTGCTCTCCAACTTCACGCTGGTGACCGGTGGCAGTATCGGTATCAGCGCCCTGCTGGCCCTGATTCCGCTGCTCGCCCTGCTGGTGGGGGCGCTGTTCGGCCGCGCCCGAGCGATGGCCGGCGAAGCGCCGCTCTCGCCGCCCGGCGCCGGGGCTTATTGATCGGCGGCGTCGACTGTCGAGTCGGCCATGCCACTGGGTGTGGCCAAGCTGACGTGTATCGGCTCACCGGCAGCGTAGCGCCCCGGCGTACACCCGAAGACGCCATGAAAGCGGGCGATAAAGGCGCTGGCACTGGTATAGCCTAGTGTCAGCGCCGCGCTCTGTACCGTCTCCCCCGAGGCCAGGAGTTCCAACGAGCGCAACAGCCGCGCGCGCTGGCGCCACTGGGTCAGGGTAAAGCCGGTCTCCTTGACGAAGCGACGCGACAGCGTGCGCGTGGATACATGGGCCCAGATGGCCCATTCACTCAATCGCCGCTCATCCTGCGGGCATCTTGCGATGGCGTCGGCGACACGACGCAAGCGCGAGCCGCTTGGATACGGCAAGCCCAGCGGCTCGTGGGGAGCCGCGCAGGCTTCATCGAGCAGTGCTAGCGCGAGACGACGATGGGCCGGGTCGTCCGGCCCGCGTGTATCACCCGCTAGCCGCCTCACCATCTCGAGCCACAGCGGCGACATCAGACAGAGATAGGGCGTGCTCGGAAAATGCACGCAATGCGCTGGCGCCACATAGGCGCTCCAGCCTTCGAAGTCACCATGAGAGGACATGCCGTGGGGCACGTCCGGCGGTACCCACATCGCATAGGTGGCGGGCACCACCCAGCGACCGTGGTCGCCGTCGACCGTGATCAATCCCTTCGATGTCCCCAGCCACTGGCCACGAGCATGCGTATGACGAGGCGTCGTGCGTCCCTGCTCGTCACATCTCGCCACCACCAGCACCGGGGGGCCTTCCGAGCTATCCGCACGGGAGGGATCGAGCATGGGCGTGCGCATCAAGATTGGCCTCTTTGTGCTATCGAATGACCTTCAACGCTTATCCATGACACGTCGATACCCTCTATCGTGAGCGAATACCACGCCTCGACCGGAGACAATGCATGCGACCAGAAGACCTTCTCCCCGATGAACAGGATCGTATCGAACGTGATGGCATCAGCATTCGCAAGGGCACGGTGGGTGCCTTCCTGGCGAGTGCCAGAGTGTGGCTCGATCCGCTGACAACAGATGCCGAGCGCCAACGGGCAGCGGACAGTATCGAAACCTTGAGACCCGCACTCGAGGCGCTGGGACTGTTCGATATCCTCGAAGTTCGCGACGACGCGCTGCGCAGCAGCATGCACGCCTCGGCGGCCGACGATGATACGACGCACCCGGCCGCCGGCCCTCGCCGAGACGACAGCTAACGCGGCAGCAGCTGCGGCGCAGCACCGCTCAGCGCGACGAGCTGTCGGGCGTAGTCCCTGCGGTATCTCTTCGCCCGCTGGCGACGCTGCGTAGCCGCACTTTCGAAAGCGCCCGGCAGGCAGCGGCCTTCGCCGGCGTGATGTCTGTAAGCTGGGAATCAGGCAGTTCCGTACGAGGCCGGCTTCGCTCATTGAAAGCCGGCAATCCGAAGCTACGTCAGAGCCTATACATGTCGGCTATCGTCGGCATAAGTCGAAACCCGGATATATCGGCGCTCTATCGGCGGCTGACAGGCAATGGCAAGAGCAAAATGGAAGCCACGAACCGCTTAATGAGACGTTCGTGAACGGTCTGGAAAGATTGTATATAGTATATGATCTCATTGGGCCACCTATACTACGAAACCACGAAGGATCTGCACAGGACTCCCCAAACAGCAATTGGCCGGTCACGATGCTGGTTGAATTCGAGGACACGAAAGGCCTCTTCCGGCTGGTCGTACTCGCCGAGAATACCTCCCTCGAAGAAATCATGTCCCGCGCAACTTTTCACAAGCGGATAGCAATTCTTCCAAAGCAATACACCAACAAGCTTATCTATCCTCAGGGTTCCGCGTGATCGAGCCTTTCTTCATTGGGGATGAATATGGATGTTCATACAGAGCTAGCTGGCTCCTTCCTCGATTGTGATGCATTGCCTAAACGTGCAACTGGTCAGTGCTTTGGAACATTCGGTGAGTTGCTCCAAGGAGTGTTACCCAACAACCGGCATTTCCTCGTGACGCTTCCCGTGGACCTCGAAACCGTTGTCGATTTCGAAGTGAATGAGGACACCCGAGTTTCAGCTTCCATAGCTTCCCGAACCAAGGCTTGCCGAGCAGCGGATGAGTACCTCTGCCGCAACGACTTGCCTCCCGGAGGAAAACTCCACTTCAAGTCCGTATTCCCCGCAGGTAAGGGCCTTGCAAGCTCATCAGCAGATATGGTCGCAGCTATACGAGCAGCTGCCAGAGCTCATCTGCGTGAAGTGGTCCCTTTTGAGATTGAATGCATTCTGCGGAATATCGAGCCAACCGATGGAGTGATGTACGACGGCGTCGTCTCCTTCTACCACCGCGATGTAGAGCTGGATGAGCGACTTGGCGATGTCCCTCCCCTTTCAATCATAGGAGCCTGTCGCTCCGGGGAGTGCGACACCATCAAGTTCAATCAGGCTCGACATGAAGTATCAGCTCAGCTACGGGGAGAATATCTGGAACTGCTTAAGGAGATAAAGACTGCTTTCCGCAACAATGATCTTAAGTCACTTGGTGCGATTTCGACTCGCAGTTGTGAGTTATCCCAAACCTTCAATCCCATGCCCCACTTAGACACCATGCACTCTCTCATGGTCGAAACAGATGCACTCGGACTGATCGCAGCCCACTCGGGAACCTACCTCGGACTGCTCTATGACGTGAATGATCCTGAGCGAGTCAGCAAGTCAACCTACGCGCAGATGAAGCTTCAAGCAAATCGAATCAGCTCCCAACATTACAGAACGGTATAAAAGATGCTTAGATACAAATCCGCGCTGGATGCTATGCGGGACGCGACCTTGTTCATCCTGGAAGATAATCTCCACATGGTGTCCTTCAAAGCAATGAAGATCGTCCCTGCTAACTACATCATCAAGAAGGCCTTATCCCGTAGAGATCTGAAGCCCGGGGGATTGGTGGCTGAGACATCAAGCGGTAACTTCGCTCTTGGGATGGCCATCGTTTGCAATCGCATGAACCTTCGCTTCGTTGCCATTGGCGATCCGATTATTGACGAGTCGTACAAACGTCAGCTTGAAATGCTTGGCGGCCGTGTTGAGATCATCACCGACAAGAAAGGAGCAGCGGGTTACCAAAAAGCTCGGCTTGATCGCCTTCATGAAATTCTTGCTAGCGAACCCGATGCATTTTGGTGCCGACAATACGACAACGATGACAACGCAAATGCCTACTCAGAGATCGGACAGCAGCTCAAAGAGCTCATCGGCCCCCGAGCAATCCTGGTGGCTCCCGTGGGCTCTGGTGGCTCCAGTTGCGGCATAGCATCATCAATGCGCAATGCAGGTGCGGACTGCACTCTAATTGGGGTAGACACATTCAACAGCGTTCTCTTCGGCCAAGGTGGTGGCCCTGTCAGGCTGCGAGGGCTCGGCAACACGGTGATGCCGAAAAATCTACGTCATCAACTGTTCGATGACGTGCACTGGCTCACACCAGAGCTAGCAAACCACTATACACGCCTGCTTTACAGCTCCACCGGCCATTTCCGTGGCCCTACTACTGGGGCTGCATACAACGTTGCTCGCTTTGTGCGAGACCAGAACCCTGGTGTACCCATTGTGTTTCTAAGTCCAGATGATGGCTCACGCTACACCAACACAGCCTATCTCGAGGACTCCAATGCCTCTGCCTTCGAGCACCTGGCCCCTCATCGCCTCCAATGGCCGACCGAGTACGATGCAAATACTCATTGGGCATGGATGCACTGGAATCGCAAGTCAATTCAGGCATATCGATGATCTATGGCTATTATCTACATTGAGTCAAATACCACAGGTTTCGGTGAGGCACTTCTAACAGCATCACTGCCGTATGACGATGTTTATTTCTTGCTTCGCGACCCGTCGAAGTATGCCTTTCTCAACAAACTGGACCCCCGCATCCACATTAAGATATGCGATACATCATCCATCGATGCTGTCGCAGATGAAATCTCTCACATAGATGACGTTCGCTATGTGACGTCGACGAGTGATGGCTACATCCAGATCGCTTCTGAGGTTACCGAGCGCCTTGTCTTGATCGGCAACTCCCCAAGCTCAGTCAACTTGTGCCGTGACAAATTCAGCCTCCAGAGTGTGCTGAGAGACTATGGCATCAAATACCCAGTAACGAGAGAGATCCAGAAGCCGAACGATTTAAAGGGTCTCGACTACCCTGTCATAGTGAAACCCCGTCAAGGCACAGGGAGCACCGGTGTTCGGTTCATTGAAAGCTGCGATCAAATGCCACAGTTAACCGAGGGCAGTTGGATTTTACAGCAGTTTGCTCCGGGTACTGAATTTTCTATTGAGACGTTCACAGATGACCAAGGACATCACCTACTGGCCGTGACACGCAAGTTCGTTACAAAGCCTCCTCACTTCCTCGAGCTAGCGCATGTGCTTCCTCTGGAGTTGGACGATACAACGCATAGAAGAATTACCGAGACCGCTATCCGTGCTCTCGATGCCGTTGGGTACACCTTTGGGCCTGCCCACACTGAGCTGAAAATTCACGGTGATAGTGTGACTGTGATTGAGATTAACGCTCGATTAGCCGGCGGCATGATTCCTCGGCTTATGGAGCATGCCTATGGCTGGTCGGTCGTAGACCTTTACATTCGGAGCTATCTCTCAGGGCGTTGCCAGTTCAATATCCCCAAGCCTTACTTAACCACTGCTGTGTCGTTCATCGTCCCGGAAGTCGACCGACCATACTTGGGTGTTGAATTTTCCGCTGAGTGTTTCGAGTCCGGCGAGTTCCACACTTCAGGCAGAAATAAAGGAAAATTCGACTTCTCTGATCGTGCAGGCTACGTTATTGCTACTGGTACTCATGGTATGGCAGCCCTTCGTAGTTCGCTCAGGAGTAGGAAATGCAGCCGTGTACTATACACCGACACCCATGAAACCCAAGTAGATGCAAAGGACATTTATGAGATCGTCAACCAAAAATCTGGACCTCCACGATTCGGTAAACTGACATCCAACTTGCTGACCATCGAGAAGGCTCACCTACTCATGCTGCGATCTCAGGGTGTGATTAAGCCAGGTCAATTCTGCGATCTTAAAGAGGCAGTTTTGGCATTGGAGTACAACCCTGAGTTGCTAGAGGAGCATCACTCAGGCCGCGGAGACTACTTTGACTATGAGCAATACGTAATCAGTCGCTGCGGTCGAAACACTGGTGGGATGATCCAAGCGGCCCGTTCCCGAAACGACATCAACGCAACCCACTTACTCTTGTCTGTAAAAGAAGTGATAAACGCGGTAGTGGAGCGCGTAATCATACTAGAGGAAACCTTGGCCAGCCGAGCAAGCGAGACTCTAGACGTTCCGTTGCCCATCTATAGCCAGTACCAAACAGCAATGCCAGGTACTGCTGGCCACTATATGGCAGCACAGGGAGAGATCCTACTAGATTCTCTCGACCCACTGATCGCTATGCGAGACGAGCTCGAGAGATCCCCGCTCGGGGCCTGTGCCGGTGCAGGGACAAGTTTCAATACTGACTCCCAGTACACCGCGAGGTTGCTCGGTTTCAAATCCGGCCCAACCAACTCCCTCAGTGCAATTACAGATAAAAATCCAGCACTTAGATGTGCCAGTCTGATGACGATCCTAAGCGGAGACATCAATCGAATCGCGAGCGACCTCCAACTGTGGTCAATGAGAGAAATCGCCTTTATCACACTTCCCAAGGGTATGTATGGTGGGTCATCGAACATGCCCCAGAAGCGTAATCCCTATCTGCTGGAATGGCTCAGACTGCACCACGACCTAAACGTAGGTCACTTGACTGGAGCTTTCTCCTCGCTGACCCACATTCCGACTGGAAACTCCTACCAGGCAAGCCGCATAGCTGTTGAGATCGTCGCGGAGATAGCAGAAAAGCTGCTCGATATGCTGGATGTTTTGACATACGCGATTGAAGGCCTCTGCATCGATACCATTAGAACGGTGAGAGCCGTCAAACACGGAAATGCTTGCGCAACCATCGTGGCTGAGAGTTTGGTACAGCAAGGAAAATCATCCTTTCGTGACGCTCACACAGCAGTTGGGACTGTTCTGCTATCCGGCGGTGGCAACAAAGATTCTTTGTCGACGGCCGCGGCAAACTTGCTGACCGAGTTAGAGAGTGAGGCTGATGGCGCCCAAGCCTATGAGCGTCTTGTAGGTGGGGGAGGCCCCGCAAAGGACAACACACAAGCTGCTGTTACTTCATTGAGTGGTCGTCTGCGAGCTGTAGCTCGTCATCAACTCGCATTCAGGGCGCGAGAGAACGCCAACAAACGAGATCTCGACAATCGATTTAGGAGAACAAACTGATGCCCAGGGTCACGTTGCTCTGCTCCGACGGTCCCCACCACTTGTATCTTGCGGCTGAGTTGCAAAAAGCCTTCGGTGAGGTGCGAGTGATTGTTGAGCCTGGTTACGCTCAGGTTTTACGACTTCGAAGGACGGGCAACTATCGCGACTACCTATGGTCTCGGTATCACGATATACGGCGGCGTGTTTTTGGTTACTCCAAATTTCGCCAACGATATTTTTCACGCGAGGATGCCATTCGAGACTGGAAATGTCTCCGTGCACTTGAGGGGGTGAAGTTTCTAGAAACCCCATGGATCAACGATTCCTGTGTCATCGGTGCGCTTCGCGAGGAAGTTTCAGATGCCTATATAGTGATGGGCACCAAGATTATTGGTTCGAAGGTGCTAGCAGAGATTCCGTCTGACAGGATCATCAACGTGCATGGTGGCCACCTCCCTGAGTACAAGGGAAACCATTGTTTCTTTTTCGCACTTTATAACGGCGACTACGACAAACTCGGCGCTACCATCCATCGCGTCTCATCGAGCTTAGATGCTGGTGAGATCATCAGCCACCACTCCGTGAATTTTGAGTACGGCGATAACTCTGAGACGTTGTACTCGCGCGCAGAGAAACAGGCGGTTGTCTCGCTTGTCAACCGCTTACGGCTCTATCCTGATATCTCCCGTTGGGAGAACTCCCCTCAACCAGATAGGGGGACCGTATATCGAATGCGCGACCGAGGCCCGCTCGTAGAACTCAGACATCATCTTGCGATGCGTCGCCAGAGCGGTGACACTACAGCGAATGATCAGGAAGGGAGGCGAATTCGATGAATGATAGTTTGATTATTCAGTTATTTCAGATCTCATTGTTTGCCGTCCCCCTGGTCATCTCGCCGGGTCCCAACAATTTGCTGGTGACAACAAATTGTGCCCAGTTTGGCTACCGGCGAACTTTGCCACCGTTAATCGGTATATCTCTGGGGGTTTTCGTTCTATTCATGGGGGTCGCTCTCGGCCTTGGAGGAGTTTTGAGCCGCTATCCTGCCCTTCATACTGCTCTCAAGGTCGTAGGGTCGGCATATATTTTGTACCTCGCCTACAAGCTTTATACTTCAAAATCGACTGGCACAGCGGAGCATGGGAATGATCACCCCATAACTCTGGGTCAGGCAGCTTTATTACAAGTGCTGAATCCCAAGATCTGGTTACTCGCTGCCACTGCGACATCCACGTTTCTACCCCTTACCGGAGGGGTCTACACAGATGCTATCCTGCTTTCAATCACGCTGGGACTGATATTCTTTCCGTGTAACACTGTGTGGGCGATGGGAGGGGTAATGATGCGGCATTTTCTTCATGGCCGGATGTTCTTCCGTATCATGGGATTATTGACTGCATCCTCCGTGATTTTTCTACTTATATGATTATAACCCTCACATCTTCTATCAAATTCCGCAATGAATTCAACTTAGTTATCAAAGCAAACTATCAGTCGCGATCTATACGCTTACGAAGAGCCGCCGGTGGGTACCCATAATGCCGCTTAAAGGCGCTAGTAAACTGGCTATGCTGAGCATAACCACACTCAAGAGCAATCATCGCCACCTTTTCATCAGTCTTCTGAAGCAGATCATGTGCTTGGTTCATCCGAAGTTGGGTCAAGTATGCATGGGGTGATTGACCGAAGGTGTTCTTGAACTTGCGTAGAAAGTGGAATCGACTGAGATTAATGAGCCCAGCGAGGTCATCGAGCAGGATACGTTCCCCTAGATTTTCATTCAAATAACCCCGAATGAGAGTGGCTTGGCGTACTGACAGACACCCCCGCAGGTCTGTGTCCTCAAGGTCTTTCTCTGCGAAGTGATGGAATGTATTCTGCAGTATCCAGCACATCAGGCTATCAATCCCAAGAGATAGCGATTGATCAGTCCAATCCGCCTGCGCAAGGCTACGAGCAGCAGAGCTAATTACAGGGGCCGATTCCTGGAACACCTCTCGAAAATGACAACGCTCAGGCGCCTGGCGCATTGATTGAAGAAAATCGATGTCAAAACATCTAGGATCGAAGTAAATGTGGAGGAAATTCAGTCGATTGGTAATTTTCCATACCGACTTCCCTTCGCCCCTTGGGAACAGACAGATTGCGTCTTTAAAGCCCCTTCTCACAACTCTTTGCCCATGAATCTGGCTACAGTTCTCGCCTCCAGACAGATAGATGCTCAACACGTTCTCTGAAGAGCCGCTATATTCCGTTAGTGTGTCGTACCCAGACCACTCTGAAAGTACAATTCCAGACGGTAACCGCAAGGAACGGACAGCTTTAGCTCCAGCAGTTTCGAGTGAGCCCTGGACTGTCAGCGGATTGGGATATGTCATTTGCAACTCGACCTCATGAAGACTGCCGCTATCCCTTTACAAGTTCGGCCTCCAGTCAACTGGTTCCCGGACCTGAAGCGAGCCACCTTTACATCAGTTGTCGCATCTATACGAAATGTTTGATGACTCACGATATCCCTGCATATAGAGCAACGCAAGCCATACACTTGCCCTGGGCGACGACTGGACGATCATGCCATGCCGGCGCTCACGTGAGCTTTCTCATCGCCTCGCTGGTGATGCTGCTCTTCTCGGTCGGTTTTGTGGCTATGACGCCTCACGTCAACGAGACTGGCGCCTTATTCTCCTACGTCACCCTCGGGCTGGGTCAGCAAATGGGCCGCTGGCGATAGAGGAAGGACTGGGGGCAGGCGACACGCCTGGTCTGGACGACGACCGATAGCGAGTTCCCGTCGGCGTTCAAGCATGCCCCTTCGCAAGCGGCAGCAACCGCCAGGCGACTTCGACGAAACACGACACGCCCGCATCGCGGAAGCTGAGCGAGGCGTCGAGCACGTCCTTGCGCGACAGCTCCTCGATCTTGTGGGTATCGGCGTAGTGGCGGGCGACCTCCGCCGGCAGCACCGGAAACGGCGGGCCCTCCTTCTCCGCCGGGTCGTACTCGAAGGTGATCAGCAGCTGCGGCGCGGCGTCGCTCAACTCGACGAGCTGTCGGGCGTAGGCGTCGCGCATGGTCGGCGGTAGCGCCACCAGCGCAGCGCGGTCATAGACCAGATCGACCGTGCCCAGCGTCGCCGGTGTCAGCGCGAAGATATCGCCCTGGAACACGGTCAGCGCGTCGTGCTGCCAGCACTGGCCGCCCTCCCACTCGCTCACCACCGGTTCGACACCGAGTTCGGCGAACAGCTGCGCCACCGCCAGCTCGCTCAACTCGGCGCCGACCACCGCATACCCCTCACTCAGCAGCCAGCCGATATCCAGGGTCTTGCCGCACAGCGGCAGGAACACTCGCGCCCCCGGCGCGAGCGAATAGCGCGCCAGATGGCGCTTGAGAATGGGATGGACGAAGCTCAGATGAAACCCGAGCTGTGCCTGCTCCCAGCGCTGTTGCCAGAATCGATGCTCCACCGGTTCTCTCCCACTTGCTGAGTGATCGACACCAGGCTGTCGCCGTGCCGCTGCCTGTCGCCAGCTTAACCCAGTCGAGCTCTGGGTAGAGCAGTTAGACCTTGGTGGTCTTCGAGCGACCCGCCACTTCTTCCAGTACATAGCGTCTGCGCTGCCCACGTATCGCGCGACTCGCCGGTTTTTCGAGCAGGGATCACTTGTTAGAGGCATTCGGACAGGGGCTGACGCAAGTCACGCTGGGGGAAAAGCGCTATTTTATCGATATACGATAACTATTAACACTTGCCGATAACTCAGGGCTTGGATAGGCTCGACCAGGCAGGTGAATCGCTGAGTCGACATAACAACCCCACAAGACAGGTAGCCTCATGATCGATTACTCACCCACTACCCGCGCCCCCTTGCGCTGGCTCTCTCGCCTACGCCGACACTGCCTCGTGGCCGCCGCCACGCTGGGTCTCGCCACGGCGGGCATCAACGCCGCTCAGGCACAGGAGACCCTGATCGCCGGCGCCACCCCCAGTGGCATCCCCTTCACCTTCCTCGATGTCTCCAGCGGCAAGATCACCGGCGCCATGGTCGATCTGATCGAGGCGGTGGGCCAGGACATGGGGGTCAAGGTCGAGATCAAGGAGTCGTCGTTCAACGCGCTGATTCCGTCGCTCACCTCGGGCAAGATCGACATCATCTCCGCGGCCATGCTGCGTACCCCCGAGCGCGCCAAGGTCGTTGCGTTCAGTGACGATGTCTATCCCTACGGCGAGGGCGTGATCGTCAAGCGTGACCATCAGGGGGATATCCATACCCTCGACGATCTCAAGGGTCAGGTGGTCGGCGCGCAGGTCGGCACGACCTATGTGCGCCAGCTGCAGGCGACCGGGCTGTTTCCGGACATTCGCAACTACGACACCCTCGCCGACATGATGCGCGACGTCTCCCTGGGCCGCATCGTGGCGGGCATCGGCGACGCGCCGGTGATGGCCTATCAGCTCAAGCAGGGCCGCTTCGCCGATCTCGAGCTGGCGCCTGACTACCAGCAGCAGATGGTGGGCGAGGTCGCGCTGGCCGTGGCCAAGGACAATACGGCCCTGCTCGACCGCGTCAACGCCTCCCTGGCCAAGCTCAAGGCAAGCGGCAAGCTCGACGCCATCTTCGCCAAATGGGGCCTGTGACAAGTCCCACCGTGTCGCCACCGACACGTCGCCGCTATTTCGCGATTCCCCGCTAACCGCCGCACGCCGGGCTTCACTGCCCGGCGCGCCCGGCCTCGGCCCAGGAGACCTCCATGGCGTACTCCGATATCGCCGCGTTTTTCCCGATCCTGCTCAAGGGCGCCGTGGTCACGGTGCAGATCACCCTTGGCGCCCTGCTGCTCAGTACCTTTCTGGGCCTGCTGCTGGCGCTGATGAAGCGCTCTCCGTTCGCGCCGATATCGGCGCTGGCCAGCACCTTCATCAACGTGATCCGTGGCCTGCCGATCATCGTGCAGCTGTTCTACATCTACTTCGTCATTCCCGAACTGGGCATCGATCTGAGCGCGTTCCAGGCCAGCATCATCGGCCTGGGGATCGCCTATAGCGCCTATCAGGCGGAGAACTTCCGCGCCGGCATCGAAGCGGTCGACGCCGGCCAGATCGAGGCGGCCAAATCCATCGGCATGAAGAGCGCCCTGATCATGCGCCGAGTGGTGCTGCCCCAGGCGGTACGCATCGCCCTGCCCCCCTACGGCAACACCGCGGTCATGATCCTCAAGGACTCTTCGCTCGCCTCGACCATCACGGTGGCGGAGATGACCCGGGCAGGGCAGCTGATCGCCGCCTCGACGTTCCAGAACACCACCGTCTACACCATGGTGGCGCTGATGTACCTGGCGCTCAGCCTGCCGCTGATCTTCGGCGTCAACCGCCTGGAGCGTTTCTTCGCCAAGTCGCGACAGGGAGCCGACCAATGATCGCCATCGACCATATCCACAAGGCCTTCGGCGCGACCCAGGTGCTCAAGGGCGTCAGCCTCGACGTCGCCGCCGGCGAAGTGGTCTGTCTCATCGGCCCTTCCGGCTCGGGCAAGTCCACCGTGCTGCGCTGCATCAACGGTCTGGAGAGTTACGACAGCGGCGCGATCACCATCCACGGCCAGACGGTGGATGTCCGGCGCAGCGATATCCATCGCCTGCGCACCCGAGTCGGCATGGTGTTTCAGCGCTTCAACCTCTTTCCCCACCGCACGGTGCTCGAGAACGTGATGGAGGGCCCCATCTTCGTCAAGGGCGAGCCCCGGACCGATGCGCGACGACACGCCCAGGAGCTGCTGGAGAAAGTCGGCCTGGCCGAGAAGCAAGCGGCCTATCCGACCCAGCTCTCGGGTGGCCAGCAGCAACGGGTGGCGATCGCCCGGGCGCTGGCCATGCGCCCGGAGGCGATTCTGTTCGACGAGCCCACCTCCGCGCTCGACCCGGAACTGGTAGGCGACGTCCTGACCGTGATGCGGGACCTGGCGACGGAGGGCATGACCATGGTCGTGGTCACCCACGAGATGAGCTTCGCCAAGGAGGTGGCCGACCGGGTCTGCTTCCTCTACGGCGGCCAGATCGTCGAGGAGGGGCCGGCGTCGCGCGTCCTCAGCGAGCCGCAGAATGCACGCACGCAGGATTTCCTGCGCCGCGTGCTCAACCACTGAAGAGGAGGCGCGCCGATGCCAACCCCACCGCCGATGCTGCGTTCTCTCTGGGCCGATAGCCATCCACCCGCAGCGCCGCTACCTGCACTCGAAGGTGCATGCCGCAGCGATGTCCTGATCGTCGGTGGCGGTTTCACCGGGGTCGCCGCGGCGCTGGCGCTGGCCGAACGCGGCATCTCGACCCACCTGCTGGAAGCCAGCACGATCGGCTGGGGCGCCTCGGGACGCAACGGCGGCCAGGTCATCCCGGGACTCAAGTACGACCCCGATCAGCTGATCGAACGCTATGGCCAGGAGCGCGGGCAGCGCCTGATCGACACCAGCAGCCGCAATGCCGACGTGGTCTTCGATCTCATCCAGCGCCACGCCATCGAGTGTGACAGCCAGCGTCAGGGCTGGCTGCAGCCCGCAGCCACCCGCGCCGGAGTCCAGCGGATCGAGAAGCGCGCCGCACAGTGGTCGGCGCGCGGCGTCGAGGTCGAGTGGCTGGCGCGGGAGGCCTGCGCCGAGCGCCTCGGTACCACGGCGTATCTGGCCGGCTGGCGCGACCCGCGCGCGGGCAGCCTAAACCCGCTGGCCTTCGTGCGCGGCCTGGCCCGGGCGGCGATCGCCGCGGGGGCGCAACTCCACGAGGGCTCGGCGGTGACCGGGCTGACCCGTCAGGCCGAGGGCTGGCGGGCGACCACCGCCCATGGAGAGGTGGTGGCCGAGAGAGTCCTGCTGTGCACCAATGGCTATACCGACGCCTTGCAGCCGGGCCTGGCACGCAGCGTGATCGCCGCCAACAGTTTTCAGATCGCGACCCGGCCGCTGAGCCCGGCAGAGGGCGCCGCCATTCTGCCCCGGGGAGAGGTCGCCTCGGACGCGCGCAAGCTGCTGTTCTATTTTCGCCGCGACACCGCCGGTCGACTGCTGTTCGGCGGGCGTGGACCCTTTCATGATCCCCGTGACCCCACCGATTTCCGTCACCTGATCAGCGGCATGACCAAGCTCTATCCGGCGCTGAAAGGCGTCGAGATCGACTATGCCTGGGGCGGGCGGGTGGCATTGACCCAGGATTCCATGCCGCACGTGCACGAACCCGCCCCCGGCTTGAGCGTGGCACTGGGCTACAACGGCCGTGGCGTGGGGATGGGCACGCATCTGGGCAGCCTGATCGGCCGCCATCTCGGTACCCGGGCGCTCGCCGACGCCCTGCCGTTACCGGTCACCTCCATCGCGCCGATCCCGCTGCACGGCCTTCAGCAGCTCTACGTCGCGGCGGTGATCCAGTACTATCGGACCCAGGATTGGCTGGAGCGATGACAGGAGACCCGATGGCCGACTCAACAAGCGCCGGTGCCCGCTCGGCGCTGTTCAACCAGTCCATCGAGAAGGCGTTCGTGGTGCTGGGTCTGTTCGATGCCCACCACAGCGAACTCAGCCTGTCGGAGATCGCTCGGCTCACCGACATGAGCATGGGCTCGGTACAGCGGATCACCCATACCCTGGAGCAGCTGGGCTATCTGGTACGCGTGGCGCAGAGCCGCAAGTACCGGATCGGCATCGGAGTGCTCGGCGTGGGCGCGCACTATCTCGAGGCCAATCTGCTGATCGATTGCGCCAATCCGTATCTGTCGGATCTCAGCAATCGCTGCCTGGAAACGGTCTCGCTGACCGAACCCTGTGGGCTCGATATGGTCTACGTGGCACGCTTCACCAGCCGCCACTACATCCCGATCCACATGCCGATCGGCAGCCGTGTGCCGATGTTCTGCACCGCCTCCGGGCGCGCCTATCTCTCGGCGCTCGATGACGCCGCCCTGCGCGATCATCTCGAACGCAGCGAGCGCATCGCCCATACCGCCAACACCGTGACCGAGATCGAGGCGCTGGTGGAGATCGTGCAGCAGTGCCGCCAGCGCGGCTTGGCCTGGAACAATGCCGAATACTTCCGGGGCGACATCAATATCGCCGCGCCCGTGATCAACGCCTCGGGCCATCCGGTGGCGGCGGTCCACGTCACCGCCCCTGCCAGCCGCTGGCAGCTGGAGAACGCCATCGACACCCTCGGGCCACCGCTGCTGGAGTGTGCGCGGGCGATCACCCAGGCGGCGCGCACCCGGCGCTAGATGTTGTACGAAAACTGCCTAGGCTCGGCGACTTTTCGTACACAACCTGGGCTCCCCCCCGCTTAGCCCTCCAGCGGCGGCAGGCGCCGACGGCGCAGATTGAGTGTCACCAGCGAGACGCCGACGATCACCACCAGCGCGCCGATCACCTGATTGAGGGTGATCGGCGCGCCGAGCATCAGATAGCCGAGCCCCATGGTCACCACCGGCAGCAGGTTGAGCGAGGTCGCGGTGTGGCTGGGGCCGACCAGCAGCAGCGCCCGGTTGTAGCAGATCAATGCGATCAGCGAGGGGCCGATCCCCAGGTAGAGAATCGCGGCAAGGGCGTGACCGTCGAGCTGCCAGGCGTCGGCGAAGAACACGTTCTCCACCACCATCAGCGGCGTGAGGAACAGCACCGCAATACCGGTCATCGGCACCAGCGAGGCGTAGAACGGCACCCTGCCCAGCCAGTGGCGCGCCGCCACCGAATAGACCACCCAGGCCAGCACCGCCGCCGCCACCAGCGCATCCCCGGTCTGCAGCCGCGCCAACGTACGCACCAGAGCACCATCCGAGACCACCCAGGCCGCGCCGCCGGCGGAGAGCAGGATACCCAACCAGCGTATCCGGCCCAGCCGCTCGCGGAAGAAAAGCGCCATCAGCATGGCGGTGGCCGCCGGGGTCAGGCTCTCCAGCACCGCCACCGTAGTCGCATCGCTGACCCGCAGCGCCGAATAGAGCAGCGCGGAGAACAGTGCCATGCCGTTGATCGACATGATCGCCAGCGCCTTGATCTCGCGCCCCAGCACCTGGCGCTGACGCCAGGCGGCGGTGCCGAAGATGAGCGTCACCGCCAGGAACACCACCAGCATGCGCGACCACGCCAGCGTCAGCGGCGGCAGGCTCGCGGTGGCGAACTTGCCGACCACCAGATTACCGGAGAAGAGCAGCACGACGACCGCGAGATAGAGGGGAGCGATGAGAGGCACACAGCACCTGTCGATGAATAGAGAGAGGATCGAGGCATCGCGTTGACGACCAGCCGCCGACGCCGGAGCACGATAGCAGCGCCGGTGCCTCGAGGACATGCGGCTTCCGTGCAAGAGATCACCGGCGGCGCGCATGGCGAGGCGACAAGTCGAGGATGTTGGCTACACTCCATTCGAACGCGCTAATTCTTATCCCCGAGCGCCTCGCTGGCCGTCGCAAAAGGATCTTGCCATGAGCACCACTGCCGAATCGCCCCGCATCCGCGTGGTCCGTCGCGGAGTCAATCCGCTGCACGGGCTGCTGCTGGCGGGCACCTTCCCGCTCTATCTGACCGCGGCCCTCAGCGACTACGCCTACGCCACCAGCTATCACATCCAGTGGTCGACCTTCGCCTCCTGGTCGATCGCCGGCGGCCTGGTGTTCAACGGCCTCGCCTGGCTGTTCGCCCTGGGCGGTATCGTGATGGCCAGCGGCCAGCGCGGACGCGCCGCACTGGAGTGCCTGCTGCTGCTGGTCACCTTCGTGCTCGGCTTCGTCAATGCGCTGGTGCATGCCCGCGACGCCTGGGCGATGATGCCCACCGGCTTCGTACTCTCGATCGTGATCGCGCTGCTCGCCCTGGTGGCGGCCCTGATCGGGCTCTCGCGCAACCGCGCCATTGCGCAAGAGATGGCGGGAGGTCGCAGCTGATGACCACTCGCCAGCACCACACCGCCCCGCTTGCCCGCCTGACCCTGCTGCCACTACTGCTGGTCGCCACCGGCGCCCTCGCCGCCGAGGCCCAGTATGGCGCAGACCCTCAATTGCCCGAACCGCAGCGGGGCCTGCTCCCCAACATGGGTGTACCCGAGCAGACGCCCTGGGACGAGCGCAAGCCCGAGGTCCCGGAGGGCTACACCATCACCGCCATCGCCACCGATCTCCAGGTGCCGCGGCAGACCCTGGTGCTGCCCAACGGCGATATTCTGGTCGCCGAGGGCAAGGGCGGCGGCAACGCGCCCAAGGTCCGGCCCAAGGACTTCATTGCCGGGCTGATCCAGTCCCAGGGCACCACCGCGGTCAAGAGCGGTGATCGTCTCACCCTGCTGCGGGACGCCGATGGCGATGGCAGCTACGAGCAGCAGACGGTGTTCGCCGACGGCCTCAACGCGCCCTACGGCCTGGCGCTGGTGGGCAACGACCTCTACGTCGCCAATCAGGATGCGCTGGTGCGCTTCGACTATCAGCCGGGCCAGACCGCCGCCCGCGGCGCCCCCGAGACGCTGACCCCGCTACCGGCACAGATCAACCACCACTGGACCAAGGCGCTGACCGCGAGCCCCGATGGCCAGTACCTCTACGTGGGGATCGGTTCCAACAGCAACATCACCGAGCGCGGCATGGCGGCGGAGGTCGACCGCGCCGAGATCTGGCAGATCGATACCGCAAGCGGCGCCCATCGCACCTATGCCAGCGGTCTGCGCAATCCCACCGCGCTGACCTTCCAGCCGGGTACCGATACGCTATGGACGGTGGTCAACGAACGTGACGAGCTGGGCCCCGACCTGGTGCCGGACTACCTCACCAGCGTGCAGGAAGGCGGCTTCTACGGCTGGCCCTACAGCTACTGGGGCCAGCACGTCGACCCGCGGGTTCGCCCGCAGGACCCGGCCAAGGTCGCATCCGCCATCGCCCCCGACTACAGCCTCGGCTCCCACCGCGCGCCACTCGGCGTCGCCTTCTCCAACCCCGCGGTCGGCGGCGAGTTCAGCGACGGGGTCTTCGTCAGCGAGCACGGCAGCTGGAACCGCGCCGATCCGGTCGGCTACAAGGTCGTGTTCATTCCGTTCGAGAATGGAAAGCCCGCCGGTGACCCGGTCGATTTCGTCTCCGGCTTCCTGGCCAGCGACGACACCACCCGCGGCCGTCCGGTGGGGGTCAGCGTGGCACCCAACGGTGCGGTGATCATCGCCGACGACCTCACCAACGCGGTCTGGCGGGTGACCCGCGACGCCTCTGCCGCCGCCGAGGCCCCCAGCGATATGGGTGCCGGTAGCAGCGACAGGACTAGCGACGACACCGCCGGTGAAACGGAAAAGGCACCTACCCCAGAGACCGAACCGGCCGGTAGCGGAAGCGACACCAATAACGCCTGACACCCCGTCGACAGCCCACGAACGCCCCGGTGGCACGAGCCATCGGGGCGTCTTTGTGTTCGGTGCCGGCTATGGGCAGTGGGTGGGTGATGACAAAGCTTGCCGATCAGGCCGGGCCCGAACGATGGCCGTTCGCCGACACGACGCGCCCGGGCGGGTCATTGAGCAATCTCGTCGGCCTCGCCCGAGGCGTGCCCTCGGGCGATATCGCGATGGCTGATCACGACCACATCCCTGGGCCACCACTCGGGATGCTCGTCGCGAATGAACGCCAGCAGTTTTTCCCGAACGCTCACCTCGGCGTTCCACCCGGAGAGCGGATCGACCGTCATCAGGTAGCAGGTCACGGTCTGCGCCGGCCCGGTCTGGTCGGTCACGCAGCAGAGCAGCTTGTGATGCTCGATCACGTTCTCCTCGGCCTCGGCGAACTCGAGGAATTTTTCACGCAGGATCGCGATATCGGCGCTCAGGTGCAGCGTCAGCACAATGCTGCGGTACTCCTTGGTACTCTTGGAGGAGAGGTTCTCGAACGCCTTCGAGGCGAAATAGGTCACCGGCACGATCAGGCGCCGCTCGTTCCATAGCCGCAGCCTGATATGCGTATAGAAGATCCCCTCGACATAGGCCCACTGCCCCTCGAACATCACCAGGTCGCCGACCCGTATCGGCTTGGCCAGCGACAGCTGAAACGATGACAGGATATTGCCGAGCACCGCCTGCCCCGCCACACCCACCAGCACCGCCAGCACGCTCGCCGAGGCCAGAATCGACAACCCCAGGGTTTCGAAGAGCCGAACCTGCCCCAGCACATAGATCGTCACCGCCGTCACCAGAATGAGAATGATGATGCGTCGAACCGCATAGAGCGTGGTGAGCAGCTTGCGGTCGTCCTGGGGCTTGGAGTCATCGATCTGGCCCGCGAGGCGACGCGTCATCTTCAGCATCATGGTATCGACGAGCCGCAACCCGACGGCCCCGATCCCCCAGGCCAGGATGGCGATCAGCACCACCCGCAGGGTGATCGTCGCCACCGCCGAGAAGGAGACGACGTAATCGAGCAGCGCCTGGGTCAACAGCGACATCACGATGAGCGCCACCGGGCCGCGAATCTGCTTGGCGAAGATGCTCGGCGAACCGGAGGGCAGCCAGCGCGTCATCACCTCGATCAAGCGATAGACACCCTTGCCGATCAGCGCGACCGCCAGCAGCACCAGCGGGATCGCGATCCACTCCCAGATCCTGAGCGGCCCGAAGGCGCGCTTGAGACTCTCGGGAATGTGGCGCTCGAACGCCGCCGGGCCATACTCGCGATAGAGCGCAGGGATCGCCGCCACGCTCTCCGGCGTGATCAGCCAGACCGGCTCCTCGTTGGCCAGCCGATAGCGCCCCAGACGGATGTCGTAGGTGTCGCCATCGGCCTCGAGCGTGGCCAGCTCGATATCGCGACGTGGCTCGCCGGCGTGGGGGCTCTTGCCCGTGGGGTCCTCGATCGCAGCATCCTGACGTCCGGAGAGGCCGGAAAGACGGATCGACTTGCCACGCTGGAAGATGGCGGCGAGCTGTCGCGCCAGCTCGGCACCCTGCTTGCGCTGCGCCGCCGGAGAGAGATCGGCAAGGTTGAGGATATGGGACGCTGCTGCGAACTCATTGTGTGCCGCCAGATCGCGGAAGGTGCGCATCGCCTCCCGCGGGGTTCTGAGCTTGACCGCGTCCGGTGCCTTCCCCAGGCCACTATTGAGCGAATCGATGGCGTACCACTCCTGGACGCCGTCGGCTTCCTGGGTCTGTGCCAGGCACAGGCCGGAGACCAGACATATCGCTGCCGCCAACAACCACCGCTGCCATGCGCTTGATCGTGTCATCCCTGAGTCACCGCTTTCCTGAATCGTTCGCAGGATCATCCTGCCTTGCATGGGGCGCGTCCATCACGTGGGTCAAGCCCGCGCCCGGGAGCGCCTCGAGGATCGACCCCATCGCTGGGCGAGCACTGGCAGCGCCAGGCACTGCCTGACAGGCACACCGCCCCGCGGATTCTCTCCCGCGAGGCGGTGTCGTGACTCTCCGACGTGATGACCGGGTGTGGCTAACTGATATGACGACCTGATATGACGACCTGTCGGGACGACTTCTCGTGAAGACCTGTCATGCCCCCAGGGCGACTTGCCGGGTTCAGAACTTGGCGGCTTCCGGCGGCGCCACCGCCGGGCCCTGCTCCCGCGCCAACGACTTCGCGACCGATTCCAGATGGCTGGCATTGATATCGGCAGGCGAGTGGGCACCGATCAGCGTCATGGTCACACGCAGGTCCGCGGCGATCAGTTCCAGCAGATGCGAGACGCCTCGCTCGCCATCCGCCGCCAGCGCATAGGCATAGGCCCGGCCGAGCAGCACGCCCTTCGCCCCCAGCGCCAGCATCCTGACCACATCCAGCCCGGAGCGAACGCCGGAGTCCGCCAGCACCGTCAGCTCGTCACCGACAGCATCGGCGATGTGCGGCAACGCCTGTGCGGTGGGGATCGCGCCGTCGAGCTGCCGTCCGCCATGATTGGAGACGATGATGCCGTCGGCCCCCATGCGTACCGCATCCCGGGCATCTTCCTTGTCCAGCAACCCCTTGATGATCAGGTTGCCCTTCCAGCTTTCGCGGATCCACTCCAGCTCGCTCCAGCTGATGGAAGGATCGAAGTTCTTGGCCAGAAACCCCATGTAGTCGTCCATGCTCATCTGGCGGCCGGTATAGGCTTCGATATTGCCGAACGATAAAGGCTTGCCCTTGAGCGCGACGTCGAACGCCCACCAGGGGTGGGTCAGCGCCTGAACGGTCTGGCGCAGCTTGGCGTGGGGGCCGGACATGCCGGAGTGGCGATCGCGGTAACGCGAGCCCGGCAGCGGCATGTCGACGGTGAAGACCAGCGTCTTCATACCCGCGGCCCAGGCGCGATCCAACGCGTTCTGCATGAAGCCGCGATCCTTCAGCACATAGAGCTGAGACCACAGTTCCCCGTTGGCGCCCGCCGCCACCTCCTCGATGGAGCAGACCGACACCGTCGACAGCGTGTAGGGAATGCCGGCCTTGTCGGCGGCCCTGGCGGCCTGCACCTCGCCGCGGCGCGCATACATGCCGGTCGCCCCGACCGGCGCCAGCGCCACCGGCAGCTTCCAGCGGCTGCCGAGCACCTCGGTCTCCAGCAGCGGATCACCGCCCCCCTGGAGCACCCGCTGGCGCAGCGGAATGGCCTGCAGGGCCTCGACGTTGCCCCGCAACGTGCTTTCGGTCACCGCCCCGCCATCGAGATAATCGAACAGAAAGCGAGGAATACGCCGCTTGGCAGCTCGGCGGTAATCGGTAGGGCCTGAGATGATCATGGATTCGCCTTAACGCTCGGTACGGAAGCCGTGGAAAGAAAAACTCGCCGCACACGGCGAGGGAAGAGAGAAGCTGCGGCTAGCGTACCAAGTCCCCTCGCAGAAAAGCGGTCTCGGGAATCAGGACTTTAGTCGCAGATCCCGCGCCCTGGCACGTCTATCCTCTCATCCTGCCGGACCGAAGGTCTCGAAGTCGATCTGATTCGCCGCGACACCACGCGACTCCAGCCCGGCGCTGATGGCGGCGAGAAACCCGGCAGGCCCACAGAGCAGATAATGGGCTTCGTCTCCAGCACCCAGCGCCAGCAGTTCCGCGGCAGTGAGGCGGCCTTCAGTGTCGTAGTCCCTGCCGCGGATATCACTGGCCTGCGGCGCGCTGTAGAAGATGCGGCGCTCGATCTGGCGACCGGCAGCACGTGAGCCGGCCTGGATCGCGGCTTCGACCTCCGCCCTGAAGGCATGGGCCGGGCCGTTGCGGGTGGCATGAACGAACCAGATCGGGCGCACGCTGCCGCGCTCCGCATCGGCCACCGCCGCATGCAGCATCGCCAGCATCGGTGTGATGCCCACCCCGGCGCTGATCAGCACCAGCGGACCTTGCCCGGCGGGCAGCACGAAGTCGCCGGCAGGGGCGTGGGCAGCAAGGCGATCGCCGACCGCGACCCGGTCATGCAGAAAGCGCGACGCGATCCCGTGCGTCTCACGCTTGACGCTGATGCGGTAGGTGGCGTCGGCGGGCGATCCCGAGAGCGAATAGCTACGCCGGACCCGCCCCGACTGCCCCGATACCGCAAGTTCGATCGGCAGATGCTGCCCGGCCCGGAAAGGCGGCAGCGCGCTACCATCGGCACTGACCAGCAGGAAGGACGTGATCCGATCGCTCTCGCGGCGCTTCTCGACCACCGCGAGCCGCAGCGCCGGCGTCTCTCGCTGCCACCGCAGCGCCAGCACCGCAGGGCGATCCACCACCCGCTCGATGCTGACCTCGATCCAGCGCCGGGCGTTCGGATCCTCGTCCGGCCGCGGCTCCCACTCGAGGCGGGTACGTCCGGTGATCTGCAGCATGCCGCCGCTCTCGAAATCGACGAACAGCAGCCCCACGCGGGGGTCCTGGAGCAGGTTGCCGAGGGTGTTGAAGAAGTTGTTGCCAGGGTAGTCCGGGAATCGAAGCGTGCCCGCCCCGGTGACCTGGACGAACCCCGGCTCTCCGCCGCGATGGGAGGCGTCGTAACCGCGGTTCGTGCTGGTCTCCCCGCCTGAATCATGGGCCGAATCGGGATCGGCGACGGAGCCGGAAACGGAGCCGATAAAGAAGGTATCCGCCACGGCGATTCGCGCGCGCTGCCCGGCATCGAGCCGCTCGGACACGCTGGCGCCGGGCTCGGGAACGGGCTCGACGCGCCGCCACACCCGCTCGCGGATGTACTGTGGGCAGTTGCCGAAGCTCTGCTTCACCTCGACGACCAGCCCCGCCTGGGCCGACCTAACCACCCCGTTGAGCCGGTTGCGGCGCCGAGTCTCCAGCTCGATCCCCAGCAGGCCAACCTCGTCGCCGGCCTGCAGCGCCGTGGCCAGCGGGTCCTCACGCGCCAACGTCGCCGCCATGGCCAGGGTTCGCGCATCCGGCGTGGCGGTGAACCCCGGCTCGCCTTCCAGCAGGGTGACCCAGGGCTGGCCCTGCGCGTCGCCAGCGGCCAGGACGATGAATGGCAACTGGGCGAAGAACTCGCGATGCTGCTCGGGCATATGATCGCGGATGAAGCGACCGGATGGCGCTACGCCGGCGCGGCGCTGCGCCTCTAACTCTCCCGCATGGAAGGGTGTGGTATCGCGTGTCATGACCGACCTCCGTTCGCACGTCTACTATTCAGGCCAGTCGCGGCGATGTCGCCATGGCGACGAAGTGCTGCAGCGCTTCGATTCGCGCCAGCCAGGCGCGCACCTGCGGATAGGGGGCGAGGCTCACACCGCCCTCCGGGGCGTGGGCGATATAGCTGTAGCCGGCGATGTCGGCCAGCGTCGGATGATCGCTCGCCAGCCACTCACGGCCGTCGAGATGAGCTTCCATCATCCCCAGCAGGGTGTGCGAACGCGCCTTGGCGGCATCGTGGTCGAGGGGCGCATCGAAGACCGTGACCAGCCTCGCCGCGCAAGGGCCGTGGGCGATCTCGCCGGCGGCGATGGAGAGCCAGCGCTGCACTTGGGCCTTCTCCAGCGGTTCGCTGCCGGTCCAGCGGGCAGTCTCCCCATAGCGCTCGACCAGATAGATGAGGATGGCGTTGGAGTCCGCCAGAGTGACGCCGTTGTCATCGATCGCCGGCACCTGCCCCAGCGGGCTGATCGCCAGATAGGCGGGCTCGCGGTGGGCACCGTTGGCCATATCCAGATCGATGGTCGTATAGGGCACCTCCAGCAGCGCCAGCATCAGTTCGACACGGTGACAGTGGCCCGACTTGGGGTTGCGATAGAGCGTTACGGGAGCATCGGTAAGGGCATTGGCATTCGACATGATCGGGCTCCTTCAGTAGTGACATGAATCATGAGACGAGCCGAACCGCGATCCAGGGCCACTCACCAGACGCGATCGCCGCAGGGCTCGTGCTAGTGGCCACTCTATTCGCTATCGTTAGCTGGAAGAATGAGCCCATTCTGAAAGGAACTGTTTTGGTTTCTGAAATACTGCTGTGATTTCTTAAACCTCACCCTGAATTCTGAAACGCCATCGACGCAGGGAGCCATTCCATCGCCATGGATCGTCTACAGGCACTGACGGTTTTCGTCGCCGTCGCCGAGGCGGAAAGCTTCGCCCAGGGGGCACGCCTCAGCGGGCTCAGCGCGCCCTCTGCGACCCGAGCCATCAACACCCTGGAAAGCCACCTGGGCGCCCGTCTGTTCACCCGCTCGACCCGCCGTGTGCGCCTGACCGAAGCGGGTCGAACCTATCTCGGGGAGGTACGCGAGATCCTCGCCCAGCTACAGGCCGCCGACGACGCGGCCTCGGGCGCGGCCAACACCCCGGTGGGCCGGCTGCGAATCACCTGCCCGCAGGAGTTCGGCCGCCTGCATGTCACGCCGCTGCTCACGGATTTTCTCGATCACTATCCCCAGGTCGAAGCGGAACTGATGATGCTCGATCGCATCGTCAATCTGGTCGAGGAGGGCTTCGATATCGCCGTGCGCATCGGCCACCTGCCCGACTCCGAGCTCACGGCCGTGCGCATCGGCCAGGTACGCCGTGTCATCTGCGGCTCACCGGACTATCTCGACCGCTGGGGGCCTCCCCGCACACCGGGAGAGCTTGCCCGGCATCGCCTCGTCACGCTGGCGGCCGGAGTGCCGGCGCGGGAGTGGCACCTCGGCGCGGATGCATCGCGCGGTGTCAGCGTGGCATCGCGGCTCACGGTGAGCAGCGTGGCGGCGGCCATCGATATCGCCCGGCGGGGCTGGGGGCTGTGCCGCGTGCTGTCGTACCAGGTGGGCCCGGATCTCGACGCCGGTGCCCTGCAGACCGTGCTGGAAGAGCACGAGCCCGCCCCACTGCCGGTACATCTGGTCCACGTCGAGGGCCGCCGGGCGGCGGCCAAGGTGCGGGCTTTCATCGACTTCGCGGTGCCACGGCTACGGGCGCTGGAGGTCTTGCGGAGCGAAGGCGACGCCGAGCGGGGCGAGTAGAACGGCTAGCGGGCAGGCCATGTCACCGGCCCAGACCGCTCATCAACACATACTTCACGTCGACGTACTCCTCGATGCCGTAGTAGCTCCCCTCGCGCCCGTAGCCGGACTGCTTGATACCGCCGAACGGCACCGACGCCGTTCCCACCGAACCGCTATTGAGAATGACCATGCCCGCCTCCAGCGCTCGCGACAGGCGGAATCCGCGCCCCAGGTCGCGGGTGTAGGCGTAGGCCACCAGACCATACTCGGTGGCGTTGGCACGTTCGATGACCTCGTCTTCCGTCTCGAAACGATAGATCGGGAACACCGGACCGAAGATTTCGTTCTGCGCCATCTCGGCATCGTCATCGAGGTCGGTCACGATGGTCGGCTCATAGAACAGTCCACCCAATGCGTGGGGCTTGCCACCGAGCACGACGCGGGCGCCATCTCGACGGGCGGCGTCCACCAGCGACGCTACCTTGTCGAAGCCGGCCCGATTGATCATGGGCCCGACAGCGGCATCGTCACGCATGCCATCGCCCACCGCCACGCGCGATACCCGCTCGGCGAGTCGCTCGACGAAGTCATCGTGAATCGAGGCGTGCACATAGAAGCGATTGGGCGAGATACAGACCTGGCCTGAGTTGCGCAGCTTGGCACCGACGGCGCCATCGAGCGCCGCCTGCAGATCGGCATCGTCGAAGATGATGAAGGGCGCATTGCCCCCCAGCTCCAGCGTCATGCGGGTCAGCGTCTGCCCGCAGGCATTGGCGAGCAGGCGCCCCACCGCAGTCGATCCGGTGAACGAGAGCTTGCGGATACGGGTATCACTGGTGAAACGCGCGCCGATCGCTTTCGGATCCCCGGTGACCATCTCGAACACGCCCTCCGGAATACCGACTTCCCGCGCGGCTTCCAACAGTTTGTAGGCAGTCAGCGGCGTCTCCTCGGCGGGCTTGATGATCATCGTGCAGCCCGCCGCCAGGGCGGTAGCGATCTTGCGCGTGATCATCATGAACGGGAAGTTCCAGGGCGTGATGGCCGCCGTCGGGCCGACCGGTTCCTTGACGACCGTGATGGCCGAATCCGCGGCATGGCTGGGGATGGTATCGCCGTAGACGCGCTTGGCCTCCTCCGCGTACCACTCGATGAAACCGAGACCGTAGTCGACCTCGGCGTACGCCTCGGAGAGGCACTTGCCGTTCTCCTTGACGATGAGTTCGGCAAAGGCCGCCTTGTCATCGCGGATGCGCTCGAACCAGCGCCGCAGCAGGTCACTGCGCGCCTTCGCCAGCTTGCGCGACCAGGCGGGAAAGGCCGCACAGGTACGATCGATCGCAGCGTTCACTTCACTCAAGGACATGGCCGGCGCGTCGCCGACTTTCTGACCATTGGCAGGATTCAGGACTTCGATCACAGGAGTACTCCTCACAGGCCGTTGGTGTGCAAAACCCGATGCACAGGACGGCTTGCATGATAGAAATGCCTCCACTGACCGACGATGGCTCCCGCTCTCACATCATTGCCTAAAGCTCTTTCCAGCCCGCTCGATCCGACCAAAACATGCCAGACTCTAGCGGCCGCCACATCGAGCAGCGCATCGTGACCGTCCGTCGACAAAGGCTGCCATCATGCCCCCAGCAAACCAGCGATATCGCACCGAGCCGAACGCCCAGCAGCAGGAGATCATCGCCCTGCTGGAAAAGCTCGCACCTGAGGAAGGGTACAACCTGACCGCCCTGCCGGACGTGAGGTTCCTGCGCTCGAACCGCCCGCTCACATCCACGCCGGTGCTCTACGATCCCGGCATCGTGATCGTCTGCCAGGGCCGCAAGCGAGGCTTCTTCGGTGGGCAGGTCTATCGCTACGACGCCCAGCACTACCTGGCCGTCTCCGTGCCCGTCCCCTTCACCATGGAAACCGACGCCAGTGCGGCAGCGCCGCTGCTGGCGATCTACATGCACCTGGACTTCGAGCTCGCCGCCGCGGTGATGCTGCAGATCGAGACCATCGGCGATCTGCCCCCAGCCACCCCACGCGGCATGGTCTCGACGCCCATGGACGAACGTCTGCAAGCGTCAGTGCTGCGTTTCCTGGATGCCATGAGCCGACCGCTCGACGCCGCGGTACTCGGCCCGGCGCTGGTGCGCGAGATCTATTTTCACGTCCTGACGGGCGATCAGGGCCCCTCGATACGGGCGGCGCTGGCGATGCAGGGCCAGTTCGGCAAGGTGGCGCGGGCGCTGCGCTGCATTCACGCCGCTTATCAAGAGGATCTCGACGTTGGCCAGCTCGCGCGGCACGCCGGCATGAGCATCGCGACCTTCCACGCACACTTCAAGGCGGTGACGCTCACCACGCCGATGCAGTATCTGAAATCCACGCGCCTGCATCAGGCCCGACTGCTGATGGTGAGAAACGGCATGACCGCCGCCGCGGCCAGCGCCCGAGTCGGCTATGAAAGTCCTGCGCAATTCAGCCGCGAGTTCAAGCGCCTGTTCGGCCGCACACCGACCGCGGAAGTCAGGCGGATGAAGGCGGAATTCGCGATTCCCCCCGCCCAAGCGGCGAGCGAGTTCGTATCGTCACATTGAGGTCTCGAACCGCTAGCCAGCGCGTCACCTGCAGGCACTCGGTCTTCAGACAGCGGCCCACCCATAGCGAACGTGGTCATCAAAGTGCCGCTTTGGGCCAGGTGATCTCGCGTTCTCAAGCCCAGATCCGCGCGAGCAAGAGCGCGGATATATAGAGACCGCCACCGAAGATCACATGGGTCGCCAGACTGCGTAGCGCGTTTTTCAGCGGGGTCGGCGTGCGCGACCCTGCGATGCCGGCCCCCATGGCGGGCTGCATCACGAACAGCGGAAACACGAGCGTCGCTACCCCAACCCCCAAGGCGGCTCGCCAAGAGGGGGCATGCAGCCAATCGGCACCGCAACAGATCACCAGCAGTGCGGCGAACGCGATACCTACCGCGTAGTGAACGGCCCAGCCCAATAGCCTCTCACCCTGGATCGGCGCGGCCTTGCCAATACTGGCGTGGACCAGTTGGCCTCCGCGCAGGTGGCCGATCAAGCGGCCGACGAGCGCGTAATTCAGCGTGGGTACACCCAAGGCTTTGAGAAACGCCGTCCACAGATCCATGATCCAGGTTGCCCCGATACCCACCAGCACCACCCGCACTGCCACTTCCACCGTTGTCATGCCGACTCCTTGCCGTTGCTGAAAGCTCGATTCGCAGGCAGCATAAAAGTTGAAGTCAACTTCAAGTCAAGGGGCGTCATGGACATCTCGGAAGTGGCCCGACGCACGGGCGTGCCGGCCTCCACACTGCGGTTTTACGAGAAAAAAGGATTGATCTCGGCGACCCGAAGTGCCGGTCAACGGCGGCAGTTTGCGCCGAGTGTTCTCGACCAACTGGGGTTGATCGCGCTGGGGCAGGCAGGCGGCCTGTCACTGGATGAGATCGGCACCATGCTATCTCCCTCCAGTGCGCCCCAGGTCGATAGAGAGCTGCTCATCGCCAAAGCGGATGAGATCGATGCAACCATCAAGCGCCTGAGGGCCATGAGTGAAGGGCTGCGTCATGCCGCGGAATGCCCCGCCCCCAGCCATGCGCAGTGCCCCACGTTTCAGCGGCTGATCAAGGTCGCCGCGGCGGCCAGATGGAAACAAGGGCGAATGGCAGATCCCGCTACCGGCACGCAGAAATCAAACGCTATGCGCCGTCGATGAAGTGCTCCAGGTCGTGCCCCGCGACGCCGCGAACACCTCGACGGCGGTATCGATAAAGGCCTGCACACCGGGGGCCGGGGTGTCGCTGGCGGACAGTTCCAGCCCGAGACGACGCGGACAGGGCGTCTCCAGCGCCAGCGCACGCCAGCCCTGGCGTTGCCGGGGTAGATGCAGCGACGGTACCAAGGCAACTCCGAGTCCCTCACCGACCAGCGTCAGGGCGCTGTTCCAGTCGCGCACCTCGAGCTGCAGATCCTGCAACGCAAGCCCTGCCGAGTCGAATAGCGTGCGGGCATTGCTGGAGCAGCCGCCGGTGGCGAGCACGAACGGCTCCTTGGCCACCGCCGCCAGCGCGACTTGAGAGAGGCCCTGACGGACCCAGCGATGAGGCGAAGGAACCACCGCGAGCCATTCATCGTGGCACAGGGTCACGCCGCCACGCAGCGGCGAAGGGTCACAGATCACGCCGATATCCACCCGCCCCGCCGCTAGCCACGCCGCCACTTCATCGTCGGTGCCCTCCATCGCGACGACCCGAATCCCCGGATGCTGCTGGGCGAATACCCTCAGCAGCCCCGGCAGCAGCGTGGCCGAGAACGACGGCAAGCAGCCCAGGCGCAGGCGGCCATGGGCGCAGCCCCGCGCCGCGTTGGCCAGATGGCGTATCGAGGTCAGCCCGTCGACCACCTGATGCGCCTGTTCGAGCACCTGCTGACCCAGCCGGGTCAGCACGATGCCGCGCCGCTGCCGTGTGGCCAGACGCACACCGAGATCGGTCTCCAGTGCGGTCAGCGCCTGGCTGGCACCGGACTGGGTCATGCCCAGTCGCTCAGCGGCCCGCGACAAACTACCGGTCTCGCCCAGGGCGACCAGCAGGCGAATCTGATTCAGGTTCATGACATAAGTCCGGCTGATATCTCACTTCTATCCCAGTAACGAGACTTATCTTCACGCCGTGCCACAGACTGGGGCAAGTCCTGACCGAGTGGTGCCGGTGTGGTCCCACGGGACTGGCCGCCCCGTGTTCTTCTGGACAAGGAGATACCCCATGTCGCGCAACGTCTCCCCTCACCTATCCAAGCACACATCTCAGCCCCCATCCCCTCAACAGACCGCTCACTCGAGTGAGGCGAATCCGCACGCCATGCCACCCAGCGCGCCGTGGACACGCGCCGCACCCGTGTTGTTCCTGCTGCTCTGGTCGCTGGGATTTCCGGTCGCCAAGATCGGCATCAAAGCGGTCGATCCGCTGCTGTTCCTGGCCCTGCGCTTTGCGCTGGTGCTGATAGTGCTCCTGCCGGTGGCGCTGTGGCTGCGCCCACCGCTGCCGACCCGGGGCAGCGATTGGGGCCACCAGATCATGGTGGGCGCCCTGATCCAGACACTCTACTTCGGGCTCTGCTATACCGGCTTCGCCCTGGGAGCCTCGGCGGCCACGGTGGCACTGATCATCTCGCTGCAGCCGATCCTGGTCGCGCTGCTGGCACCCCGCCTGCTCGGCGAGCACATCGATGCCCGTCACTGGCTGGGGTTGGCGCTGGGTCTGGCGGGTGCCGCGCTGGTGATCCTGTCAGGCGAGGCGCACGGCGGTGGCTCGCTGGCCGGACTGGTCTGTGCCCTGGGCGCCCTGCTCGGCATCAGCGCGGCTACGCTTTACGAGAAGCGCTTCGGCAGCACCCTGCATCCGGTCACCGCCAATGCCATCCAGTACGCCACCGGGCTGGTCACCACGCTGCCGCTGGTACTGCTGTTCGGCCAGTATCGGCTGATCTGGTCCGTGGAGATGGTAGCCTCGCTGGGCTATCTGGTGATTGGCAACTCGCTGATCGCGCTGACGCTGCTGCTGGCGATGATCCGCCGCGGCGCGGCCTCACAGGTCTCCGCGCTGTTCTATCTGATTCCGCCGACGGCGGCGCTGATGGCGTGGCTGCTGATCGACGAACCCCTGCCCGCCATGGGCTGGGTCGGCATGGCAGTCGCGGCGCTGGGCGTGGTCCTGGCGAGCCGCGGCAAAACCACTCGCTGAGAGACGTGCATCCTGCGCTCAGGTCTACGGCGTCTGCCGCCCGGCCCGGCGGCAGCGTTCGGAGCAGTAGACAACGCTGTCCCAGTCGCGGGCCCACTTCTTGCGCCAGGTGAAGGGGCGCTGGCACACCGGGCAGGTCTTGGTCGGCAGGTGGGGTTTGCGATGCGCCATCGGGGCGGCTCCATTCGCGGCAGGCAAGATGCGTCGGGGTCCTCCATGCTGAGCATAGCAAGTCATCCATAACCTCGACCGCCATGCCGATCAGGATGCCAAGAAGGCGGCGACGAAAGCATCAGGTCAGGCTTCGTTCCTCACTCTCCTCACCACTGCCTTCATCTCGCTGTTCATCGCAGACCACTACCCGATTCCTGCCTTCGCGCTTGCCGACATAAAGCGCCCGATCCGCGCGCGTGATCAGGGCCTGCAGATCGACATCATCGCCATGCGCTACCGCAATACCGATGGTGACGCTCACCTGCAGCTCGCGCATCCTCTCCTCGAAGGGCAGTGCGGCGACGCGTGTCCTCAAGCGCTCTGCCACCATCAGTGCATCGTCCAAGCCGCTGTCGGGCAGCGCTGCCACGAACTCTTCCCCTCCGAAACGACCGATCACGTCCGTAGACCGCATCGACTGCGCACAGACTTCCGCGATCTTGGTCAGGACAAGGTCCCCCTGACTATGCCCCCAGGTATCGTTGATACTCTTGAAGTGATCCACGTCGATCATGAACAGGCTAAAAGGCATCTTTCCCTGTCGAGAACCCTGCCACAGAACCTCGGCACGTTTCATGAAATGACTGCGACTGTCCAGCCCTGTCAGGGCATCCCGCTCGACGACCCGGCGCAGTTGTTCTTCCAGTAACTCCCGGTGCGCTATCTCATCGAGTAGCTGGCGATTCCGATCACGCTCTTCAAGGAGCAGGGAAAATTGGCCGCGCCGCAATTTCTCCAGACGCAACAAGGCAAAGAAGCCCACGCCATTGGCCATGATCAACAACAGTGCGACACGTATCACCATCCAAGGGGAGGCACCCGCGAACAGGACCGCAAACACCAAAAAACCGATGCCCAAATAGAGACTCGCAGAAGTCACTATCGTCAGTAGATTGGGGATCATCAAATAGAAGGCAAGGGTGGCCACGAGCGTTCCCGTCACCTGTGCATTGATGCTCTCGGGACGCATGGGAATGATCAGGAGAATGCCCGTTGCCAGTATCCATAACGGCATGGCATGCAGCCATGTTTCATAAACATGTCGGCGCCTGCTCACGATGATGACTGCCAGGGTGATGCAGAGACAGACCACCACCGCCCGGGTGATGACCATCAGATAGAACTTTCGGTTCGGGCCCATGATCTGGTAGTCGGCAATCATGAAAATGCCGTAGATCAGCGCCGCGACGACCACGGCAAGCGCTGTCTCCAGACGCACCTGCGAACTGATCGATCGACGATACTCTGCCTCCTGATCAGCGTTACGGAACTGGCCCGTCAGCCAGTGGACGCTGCGTTTCTCGTGTAGTGATGACAAAAGCCCCTAGCCCCTGTTCAAGATCGCGCGCCCGTTTTTCAGGTGAAGCGCCTATACGGCCCAGCGCTCCTTCTTATAAATCAAATTCTTATTCAAGAAACAATTGACAAAAAAAATCTAAATAAGCAAAGATCTCTTAACGAAGATATCCTGTCGGGAGGCAGTCAGAAAAATCGCCGTTCAGGCCGCGTCTTGCTCGAAGGATAATTCAGTTTTTCCACCGATCTCATCGGCAGATGACGGCCTTTCTTGAGTCCCTCCTCGCCGCCGCGTCGTGTCTACGCGGCTTCTCTCCTCCCGCAACGCCTCGGTCGTCGTCAGCCTCACTGCATCGCCATGCTGCCCATCCAGACGTCTTCAGCCCCCGCAGACGCATGAAGGTGCGACAGGGACCGCCACCGGGATATCTTCAGGACAAGCATCGGGCGCGCCGATAGGCAATCTCCCGCGCGCTTGTATCCATGCCAGGCGCCTGGTGAAGCGCTTGCGGTGACGCCATCGATCCGATAGGCCGGCGGAAGCGCCAACACCGAGCTCCCTTCAACATGCAACCCGCGCCCAAGTCGTCCATGCTGAATGAATCGATGCCCACCGGGCTCCTGCGTAGACGAGACAGGAAGGAAACCATGTCGAAGACTGAGAAACGCACACGCCAGGCCCTCTACGCCGAGGCCCAGCAACGCGGTATCGAGGGGCGCTCCACAATGAGCAAGGCGGAACTGGCGCAGGCGCTGGCTCAGCACGGCGACGCCTCCGCGGAGGCGCCCCAGGTCGCCACCCGCTACGCCACCTTCAAGCGCCTGGCGGAAGCGGTCGCGGCGGGTGAGTTCGTGCTGCGCCCGCGTGCGCTCGGTGGCCACGAGCGGCGCCGCCATGTGCGCCAGACGCTGCGCGAGGATCATCAGACCCGTATCGCCGATGGCTCCGAAGAGGCCGGTGCCAAGTTCGACCAGCTCGCCGACTCCTTCTTCTCGTTCTTCCGCGGAACCGCCCTGCTGTTCTACCGCGACATGGCCGGTGACGACGCCTGGATGCCCACAGTGCTCGCCCTGGGTGACGTCCACCCGGGCAACTTCGGCGTCATGCCCAATGCCGATAACGTGCCTATCTTCTCGGTCAACGACTTCGACGAGGCCTACTACGCCCCCTTCACCTGGGATCTCAAGCGCGGCGCGGTGGGCTTTCTGATCGCCGCCGAGGCCGAGGGCGATCTCAAGCGCAAGCAGGGGCTCAAGGTCGTGCGCCACTTCGTCGAGGGCTATATCGAGGCGATGCAGCGGCTGGCGCGGGAGGGCACCGAACAGGATGAGGAGATGCGCCACGACAATGCCCCCAAGCTGATCCGTCAGCTGTTCGAGGACGCCGACGAGCCACGCGACGAGTGGCTGGCCGACGACTATCTCGACGAGAGCCGCCGCGGCTTCCGTCCGACCAAGAAGCTGGTGCCGATATCCTCCCGGCGCGACGAGTTCCAGACGATCATGGATCGCCTGATCGCCGACAACGACATCGAGATACCGGCCCGTGCCCGCGCGCGGGATGGTCACGGCGTGCGCGTGAAAGATGTCGCGATCCGTCTCGGCCAGGGCACCGCCTCGCTGGGGCTGAACCGCTACTACGTGCTGATCGAGGGCCCCGGCGGCGAGGGCAAGGACGACCTGATCGTCGAACTCAAGCAGGCCCGTCGCTCCGCCCTTTCCGGCCTGGTGCCGCCCTCTGCCTACACCCTGGACAGCCGTGCCGAGCGTGTCAGCCATGCCCAGGCGGTGCACCTGATACGCGGCGACATCTTCTACGGCCATGTCGAGTTCGAAGGCCACAGCTACCTCTCCCGCGAGCGTGCCCCCTTCCGCGACGACATCGATCTCGACGACCTCTCCAAGAGCGAGTGGAAGACCTATGCCCGCCTCTGCGGTCAGGTGCTCGCCGGCGTGCACGCCCTCTCCGACGACTCCGGCCGGATCGACTACGACATCGAACCCGCGATCGTGAAAGCCGTGGCGCCCGCTGAGCTGTTCACCCGTGACATGGTGGAGTTCGCCGCCGAGGCCGCCGACCGTCTGCGCCGCGATCATGAGATGTTCCGCGAGGACCACGCCCATGGCGCCTTCGAGCATCTCGATTGGGTGCACCGGTGAGCGGATGCATCGGCACCGCTTCGGTCGAAAGACAGCTCAGGAGTCAGACAATGGATCATGGAGGCGGGGCCGTCTTCACGCTGGGCCTCGCTTCGACCGGTTGTCCTCCGCATCGCGCGCCTCCCGAACGGCAGGTCTCGCGCCGATCCGCTCACGGTAACGGCTCAGGGCCGGCCAGCGAGCGAGGTCGATGTCAAAGAACCGGCACCAGTTCATCACCGTATAGAGATAGGCATCCGCGACGCCGAAGCGCTCCCCCAGCAAATAATCCTGCCTTTCGAGCACACTCTCGAGGTAGTCAAAACGCTTGTGGATCTTGGCGCGGAAGCGCTCGCCGGCCGCCGCAGGCAGTGACGCATCGAACAGCGGTGCCAGACCGGCATGAATTTCGCTGTTGAGAAACGCCAGCCACTCCAGCAGCCGGTAGCGCTCCCCACTCCCCATGATTGGCGCGAGTTCCGCCCGGGGATGAAGGTCGGCGAGATACAGCAGAATCGCCGGGCCTTCCGTCAATATCGTGCCGTCGTCGAGTTCCAGCGCTGCGACATACCCTTTGGGGTTGATGGCCATGAAATCACGACCGTCTTCCGTCGTTTTCTTGCGGTTATCGACGAGAACCAGGTCGAATGACAGGCCCAGCTCACGCAGAACGATATGTGGCGAGAGCGAGCAGGTTTCAGGGGCGTAATAGAGCTTCATCGAAAGGTCTCCCAAGGTAGCGACATGCCGTCAATGGCCATCGAGCCACCCAGGGTGCGCCCTGCCCTGGAAGCCGTAAAATTGATATCCGATCATGTAGCTATTAGCTAAGCTACTACCATGATGAATCTGTCCCATTGGCGTTTGATCGTTGCCGTGGCGGACACCGGCACGGTGTCGCAAGGTGCCGCACGCGTCGGCATGACTCAGTCCGCCGCCAGTCAGGCGATCGCCCAAGTGGAGAAAACGCTGGGGTCGCCACTGTTCACGCGCCTGCACCGCGAGGTCATCCTGACTGCCTTTGGCGAGTCGGTGGTCGACCACGCACGTGACATGCTCACGAGTCTGAACGCCATTCGCGCTCTGGCCGATACGCGCCAGGGTATCGGCAGCGGCCGACTGCGGCTGGGCAGCTTCCCCTCGATCATCTCGCGTTGGCTTCCCACCCTGCTATCGACCTTCCGCCAGCGCCACCCGGGGGTCGAGATCGTGCTGCTGGAAGGCAGCGACGAGGAAGTCGAAACCTGGTTGGCCGACCGCACCATCGATCTTGGCGTGGTATTGAATCCCACACCGGATCGTCACCCTCTGATACTCGGCCGCGATGCCTGGGTCGCCTTGCTACCCCATTCACATCCGCTTGCCCGGCGCGCCAGTGTGCAGGGCGTCGAGCTGAGTGAACTCGTCACACAGCCATACATCCATGCCAGCGGTGGTTGCCGCGTCAACGGTCAGAGTCTGACCGAAGCCAGAGGTCTGACGTTCGAGGATGTCCGCGTGACCGTGCGAGACTGGGCAAGCGCTTGCGCCCTGGTGCGTGAAGATATGGGTATCGCCATCGTGCCTGAGTCGGTGCTGCCGGAAGACAGGAAGGGCCTGCGCATACAGCCTTTACAGCCCAGGATGGAGCGCTGTTTCGGATTGGTCGCAGCGACCACCGTGGAAAGTGCTCCTGCGCTACGTACGTTCTGGCAACACGTGGAAAAGGCGAAAAGTCCGACCTGAGCAGCGTTTCTGCGGCTCGCTGACCCCAATGGGCCTGGTGCACCGGTGAACCCGACAGCGGCGCGTCGGCGCTGGCGCCGGCTGGATAGCCAAGCGGGTCAGGCACGTACCGGCGGGATGAGCGGGGCGTGCTGCGCCATGAGCTCGACGATCCAGTCGATGAAGACCCGCAGCTTCGCGCTGACATGCCGGTTCGGCGGATAGGCCAGATATAGCGGTAGCGGATCGAGCCGCCACGCCTCGAACAGCGCGACCAGCTCACCCGAGGCGAGAGGTTCCTTGGCCATGTAGTCCGGCAGCCACAGAATGCCGAGACCGGCGATCCCCGCGGCCAGATAGCTGTTGCCGTCGTCCGTCGACAGCACGTAGCGGCCTTGCACGGTGAGGCGCTCGCCATGGCGCTGCATCGCGACAGGCTCGCCGAGGCGGGAGTTCAGAAACCCCACGATGCGGTGGTGGCTATTGTCCAACTCGCGGGGATGCGCTGGCACCCCGGCGCGCGCCAGATAGCTGGGCGAGGCATAGACGCCAAGCGGCAGGTCACCGACACGCCGCGCCATCAGCGACTGATCGGTCAGCTCGCCACCGCGCACGACGCAATCCACCCGCTCGTCGATGATATCCACCATGCGGTCGCTGACACCCAGGTCCAGTTGGATCTCCGGATAGCGGGCATGGAAGCCCCCTAGCGCCGGGATGAGTATCAGCCGAGCCAGCGGGCTGGGCACATCTACCCGCAAGCGGCCCCGTGGCTCGGTCGCAGCGCCGGAAAGACTCGTCTCGGCATCGTCCAGGTCAGCCAGCAATCTGATGACACGCGCATAGAAGGCAGCACCGTCGGCGGTCACATTGACCTTGCGCGTGGTGCGGTTGAGCAAGCGAACGCGCAAGCGCGCCTCCAACTGCTGCACCAGCTGGGTGACGCTGGTTCTGCTCAGCTGCAGGGTCTCGGCGGCACGAGTGAAGCTCCCCGTCTCCACCACTCGCGCAAACACCCGCATTGCCTCGAAACGATCCATGACTCTCCCGCCAGCAGCTCAGAACAACGCCGGAGCGACGTCATGGGCATCGTGTGATTGTTCGCTCTCCACGAACAGTGATGACCAGACCCGCCCGTTTATCCGCCTCATCACGACGCCTAGATTGTCACCCCTATTCACGGTGGGCGCCACGGCCCCCCCCAAGAGAGACGGAGATAGCCCATGAACCAACGTGACGTCGTGTTTCCGGCCGGGCGCCAGGCACTCTATGAGCGTAATCACTATTCGCCGGCGGTTAGATCCCAGGGCTTCCTGTTCGTGTCGGGCCAGGTGGGCAGCCGAGAAGATGGCTCCCCCGAGCCGGAGCTGGAGGCGCAAGCCAGGCTCGCCTTCGTCAATCTGAACGCGATCCTGACGGCCGCGGGATGCACCTTCGACGACGTGGTCGATGTCACCCTCTTCATCGTCGACCCCGAGTCGACCCTCGACACCCTGTGGAAAGTGCTGCCCGAGTTCTGGGGTGAAGCGCCCCACCCGACGCTGACCGGCATCGGCGTCACCTGGCTCTACGGTTTCCACTTCGAGATCAAGGTCATCGCCAAGTTACCGGCATCACCCGGCGAGTGAAACGGAGCGCTCAGCGCGCCGGCAAGGCGGCCCGCTTGACCGCTGGATTACCCCTGGCAAGGGAGGCCATGGGCCGCCGGTCGCTGCGGCTAAGTCGCTTCGCCCGCCACCCAACGGGCGAAGGCATCGGCCTGGGGCTCCCCTTCGCGCACCGCATAGACCACCAGGCGCAGATGGCGGCTCTCGTCGACGATCAGGCTGGTGTGCTCGAAATCGATCTCGCCGAGATCGGGAAGAGCGAGAGCGCGTACGCCCTGGCACGGGGCATCCACCTCATGCCGGCGCCACCACTGGCGAAACTCGGGTGAGTGCGCGGTGAGTTCGCTGACCAGTTGGCCGATGGCGGGGTCGTCGCCCGCCCGCGCATGATCGCGGCGAAAGCTGGAAAGCATGCGCGGTGCCTGGGTCGACCAGTCGGCGATCACCCGGCGCAGGGCGTCGTCGGTGAACAGCATCCAGAGGAGATTGCGATACTCGGCCGGCTGGCGCTCGAAGCCGAATACCCGCGCTGCCGCCGGGTTCCAGGCGAGCACGTCCCAGCGCAGATTCATCACGTAGCTCGGCCGCGTGGTCAGGTCATTCATCAGCCGCGCGACCAGCGGCGGCAGCTGGCACCAGGTGCGCCCCGGCTCGACCGGCGGGCGCTGATGGGTGAGCAGAAACAGATGGCGCCGCTCCGCGGCATCCAACTGCAGCGCCCGTGCCAGGCTGTCGAGAAAGGCTGACGACACCCCGATCTCGCGGCCCTGCTCCAACCAGGTGTACCAGGTCACGCCGACGCCGGCGAGCGCGGCCACCTCCTCGCGCCGCAGCCCCGGCGTACGCCGGCGCGTCCCTGCCGGCAAGCCCACCGCCTCGGGGGCGATGCGCTCACGCCGGGTACGCAGGAATTCCGACAGCGCCGGGCGCGTGCGCGCGAGCTTGCGGGTCTGCGCCATACCTCATCCCTCTCGGTGATCGGCGCGCACCGGCGCCATTGCCTTTAGTAATAGCATAAACGCTTAAATTGTAACCCCTTAAATGACGCCCCACACTCCGCGAACCCTCTGTACACCCACCGAGCGTTCCTGGAGACAACACATGGCAACCCCCTCCCACAGCACCACCTATCTGGTGGCCATCGGCGCTTTCGCCCTGGGCATGGCATCCTATGTCACCGCCGGGCTGATCCCGCTGATCCAGACCGACTTCGCGGTCTCGGTATCGGTCGCCGCTCAACTGGTCACCGCCTTCACCCTGGCCTATGGGCTGGGCTCCCCGCTGTGTGTCGCGCTGCTGCCCGCGAGGCACCAGCGTGGCGGGCTGTTCGCGATGCTGGGCCTGTTCGTGATCGCCAACGCCGCCAGCGCGCTGGCCACGAGTCTCACCCTGCTGATGCTCTGGCGGGTCGTGGCAGGACTGGCGGCGGGCACTTATCTGGCCATCGGCATTGCCGCGGCGGTGGGTGTGGCCCCGGCAGGTGCCCGCGGCAAGACCATTTCGATCATCATGGGCGGCATGGCGAGCGGCACCGTGCTGGGCGTGCCGCTGGGCCTGGCGCTGGCCGAGCGCTGGGGCTGGCAGGCGGCACTGTGGACGATCGCCTTGATCGGCCTGGTGGCGCTGGTCGGCCTCGTACTGCGGCTCCCCAAGCTGCCCGAGGCTCGGGCCGTGCCACTGCGTCGGAAACTCTCCATCCTGAACGATCGGCAGGTGCTCGGCCTGCTCGGCATCTCCCTGCTCGCCGCTATCGCCAGTCTGGGGCTTTACACCTATATCGCACCGCTGATCGACGCCCATGGTGAGCACTCGGTGGCGATCTATCTGTGGGTGTGGGGTGTCGGCGGCGTGCTCGGCAGCTTTGTGATCGGCACGCTGGTCGACCGCTTTTCCGGCCCGCGGCTCACCGCTGCGATCATGCTGCTGCTGAGCCTGGCGCTGATCGCGCTGCCACTCTTGCTCGCCGTCTCCCCCTGGCTGGCGCTGCTCCCCATCGCGCTGTGGGGTGCCGTCGGCTGGGCGCTGCAGGTTCCGCAGAACAGCGAGCTGATGAAAGCCCGTGAGCCCCAGGGGGATGGCAATCTGGCCGTGGCCTTGAACGAGTCCGCGCTCTATCTCGGCAGCGCGCTCGGCGCCTCGATCGGCGGATTCGCCCTGGCCCTGCACATGCCCGTCGACGCGCTCTCCTTCGCCGCCGGTCTGGTTGCCCTGCTGGGTCTGGGGCTCAGCCTGTGGCGGCAACGACGAGGCCAGGCCCACGCCATCATGTGACCCGCACCCCACGCCAGCGAACGGAAGCCGCCCGCTTCTGTTCGTTGGCGCCGTCGGGCAGCGCAATGGTCTTATTGACAAGACAGACCAGGATATTTATGCGAACGCCGAGGCGATACGACCAACGTCGTATTGAAAAGCGCCCTACCAACATCCTGAAAGAAAACTGATTGCGCCGGTAAGAATTATTCGCTTTAGCCATGCCAACAACTGCCTTTAACTGCGCTGACGCCGACCACGCATTCAAGGGCAAAAACCATGAGACTTAAAACAATTGCCATCGCTGCTGCCTTCCTGATATCGGGCGGCATGGCCTCCACCGCACTGGCGGACTATCCGGAAAAACGCATCGACATGATCGTCGGCTTTGCCGCAGGCGGCGGCACCGATGTCATGGCCCGCACCATCGCCCCCTATCTGGAAAAATACCTGGGTAATGACGTCTCGGTAGTGGTCAAGAACATGCCGGGGGCCAGTGGCCAGATCGGCGTGACCGCCGTCGCCGAGGCGGATCCCGACGGCTATACCCTGGGCACTTATAATCTGCCCGGCGCGATGGCGAGGACACTCGACCGACATGCCGATTACAACGCCGATAGCTTCACTTATCTCGCCAATATCGTTAACGATCCCAATGTGATCGTGACACCCAAGAACAGCGACATCGACTCCATGGACAAACTGGTCGAGGCGGCCAAGGCACGCGCTGGCGCGGTGACCGTGGCGATGTCCAGCCTGGGCGGTGACGATCATTTCTTCCTGCAGAAGCTGTCCGATGTCACCGATGCCGATTATACCGTGGTGCCCTTCTCGGGCTCTGCACCGGCTCGCAGCGCCCTGATGGGTGGCCATGTCACCATGGGCATCATCAACGTTTCCGAGGTGGTCGCCTTCAGAGACGAGCTGAACGTGCTGGGCATTGCTTCCGAGAAGCGCTCGCCCATGGCCGAGGACATCCCCACCTTCAAGGAGCAGGGGTTCGACCTGGTCAACGGCGCACTGCGCGGCTTCGTTGCCCCCGCCGGGCTACCGGATGATGTCGAGTCGAAACTGCTCGCGGCGTTTCAGAAGACCTACGACGACCCCGATTTCCAGAAGGCAATGCAGCGCTCCGGCAACCCGACCGAGCTGGCTCTGGGTGAGCAATTCAAGGCACTCAATGCCGAGCAGCTGGAACTCGCCAAGCGCATCTGGGAAACCCACCCCTGGAAGTGATGTTCGCCTTCCCACGCTGAAGTCGTCGTCATGACCCGCGGCGTGAGAGACAAACCACCGCGATGACCTCACCGGCATCGCGGTGCACCGAGTGTCACGCCAGGCCATCGCATCTTCCTCGCTACGCCCTGCCAAGAGACATCGCATGAACAACGCGTCTTCTTCCACCCCTCTCGGCGCCGCCCGTGGCATCGACCCGGACTTGATCGCCGGCATCATCATCGTGCTGGGGGCCGGTGCACTGCTGACCCGAACCTCCGACATGCCGGGCATGACCGCGCTGCTGCCGGTCACCATGCTCTCGGCGCTGATCGTGCTGGGCCTGCTGATGATCGGGCGCTGCCTGCTACGCCGTCGACGTCGCGGCGACCCGGAGGCCACTGCGCCGGCACCGCTGAAGGTGTTCGACAACGCACGGCGCTTCTTCGGCATCGTCGTCGCCATTGCCGCTTATGTCGCCGGTGTGGCGCTGCTCGGCTTCTACACCACCACGGCGGTGATGATTCCGGTGGTGGCCTGGTGTTTCGGCTACCGCAGTCTCAAGGGCGTGCTGCTCGCGGACCTGATCTTTACCGGTGGCATCGCGATCATCTTCGTCGTGCTGATGGGGCAAGAGCTGCCCACTGAATTCTTCCTGCGTTAACGAGGACACACCATGTACGGCAACCTCATCGACGCGCTACCGGCAGTGCTCTCCCTGGGCAACCTGGCGGCGGTCGTCATCGGCGTCATTGCCGGTATCTGCGTCGGCGCCCTGCCGGGCCTGAGCGCGACCATGGCGATTTCAGTGCTGATTCCGTTCACCTTCGGGATGGACCCGCTGGTCGCACTGGGCATGATGGCGGGCATCTACAACGGCGCCATGTACGGCGGTTCGATCCCGGCCGTCCTGCTGCGGATTCCGGGCACCCCGGCCGCGGTCGCGACCAGTTTCGACGGCTACCCGATGGCCCAGCAGGGCCGTGGGGGCTACGCCCTGCAGGTCGCCGTGGTCTCCTCGGCGATCGGCGGCATCGTCTCGGCGCTGGTGCTGATGCTGCTGGCACCGCCGCTGGCCAAGGTGACACTGCTGTTCGGCCCCACCGAGATCTTCTGGGTCGCGGTGTTCGGCATGTCGGCGATCGTGTTCCTGCTCGGCGGAGACGTGCTCAAGGGCTTGATCAGTGCCGCCTTCGGCGTCTTCGTGTCGCTGGTCGGTGCCGATACCATCACCGGTGCCGAGCGCTACACCTTCGGCCATCTGGAACTGCTCGACGGCATCAATATCGTGGTCCTGCTGGTGGGCCTCTACGCCCTGCCGCCCGCCATCGGGCTGCTCGAGGAAGTGCGCGATTTCGATACCCAGAACACCGGGCGTCTGAATACCATCAGCATCTGGAAAGCGATGCCCGGCATGCTGAAATACTGGAAGACCTGGGTACGCTCTTCGGTGATCGGCGTCTTCGTGGGGATTCTGCCGGGTGCCGGTGGCTCGATGGCCGCCTTCCTCAGCTACAACGAGGCGCGCCGCGCTTCCAAGAACCCGGAGGAGTGGGGCAAGGGCGAGCCGGAGGGCGTCGCCGCCTCGGAAACCTCCAACAATGCCGACACCGCCGCCGCGCTGATCCCGGCGCTGACCCTGGGTATCCCCGGCACGGCCGTGGCCGCGGTCATGCTCGGCGGGCTGCTGATCCACGGGCTGCAGCCGGGGCCGATGCTGTTCCGCGACAATCCGGGAATCGTGTTCGGGTTCATGTGGCAGTTCCTGTTCGCGGCGGTCCTGCTGATCTTCCTCGGCGGTGCCCTGGCGACCAACAGCTTTGCCCAGGTTCTGCGTCTCCCGCGGCCGCTGCTCGGCGCGATCATCATTGCCCTGGTGTTCATCGGCGTCTACTCGATCAACGGACGCATGTTCGACGTCTATCTGATGCTCGGCTTCGGCTTGATCGGCTACTTCATGGACAAGTTGAAGTTCCCGCTACCGCCGGTGGTACTGGGCCTGATACTGGGTGGTTTCGCCGAACAGAACCTGCGTCTGGCGCTGCGTATCGGCGGCGGCGACTGGAGCATTCTCGCCGCCAGCCCGACCGCCAAGATCCTGATCGCGATGATTCTGCTGGTGGTGCTGGCACCACTGTTCTCGCGCTGGCTGCGCGCCCGCAAGACACACCGGGCCAACGCCTGATGACGCCCCACGCGCCGATCCGGGAAGCGTGGCTGGCACTGGCCGATGAGCCGGTGCTGGATCCAGCACAGCCGATTCTCGACGCCCATCACCACCTGTGGGATCGCGACGAGAGCCGCTACCGCAGCGCCGAGTTCGTCGCCGATGTCGGCACGGGGCACGACGTGCGCGCCAGCCTCTATGTCCAGTGCCGCACCGGCTATCGCCGTTCCGGCCCCGAGTCGCTGCGCCCGCTGGGCGAGGTCGAGACGATCCTCGACTGGAGCGCGCAGACACCGCACTACCCGGCCGGCATCGTCGCCTTTGCCGACCTGATGAGGGGAAGTGAAGTCCGCGACACGCTCGAGGCACTGCTCGCACTGGCACCCGGCCGGGTTCGCGGCATTCGCAATACCACTGCCTTTCATCCCGACCCCGCGGTGCGCTCCAACCCCAACCCGGCGCCGGATGGCCTGCTGCGCTCGGAAGCCTTTCGCCGAGGGGCCGCCGAGGTCGCCCGGGCGGGCCTGGTGCTCGACGTCTGGGCCTATCAGACCCAGCTCCATGAGGTCGAGTCCCTGGCACGCGCCTTACCCGATCTGACCGTGGTGATCGATCACTGCGGCGGCCCCCTTGGCGTCGGCCCGTTCAGCGCCAGAACGCCCGCCGATGTCGCGGCCTGGCGCCGGGGGGTGAATGCGCTGGCCCGCCTGCCCAACACCCGCATCAAGATCGGCGGCTTCGGCCTTGCCGTCTTCGGCAACACCTATCACCAGCGGCCGCTGCCACCGCACTCCCGCCAGCTCGCCGCGGACTGGGCGCCCTGGGTCGAGAGTTGCCTGGAAGCCTTCGGGCCGCAGCGTGCGATGTTCGAGAGCAACTTCCCCGTGGACAAGGGGATGTTCTCCTATGTCGCGCTATGGAATGCCTTCAAGCGTCTCACCCGCGGCGCGAGCCAGGCAGATAGGGACCAGCTGTTCTGGCGCACTGCCGCCGAGACCTACGGCCTGCACTTCCCGGCATGCAGGGCAGGGACGAGCGACGCCTGAAGCGCCGAACACGCTGCAAGAACCGACGAGAACCGACGAGAAAAACAACGATCACCGCGACACGAGGAGTCACGCCATGTTGAAAACCCTAGATGCCGTCCGCGACGTCAGCACCCAGGCGACCCGGGCCCTGGCCGCTATCGCCCTGTCGACCCTGGCGCTGGCCGCTTCCAGCCTGCCGGCCTTCGCGGCCTACCCCGACAAGCCGATCGAGGTGGTCGTCGGCTACTCCGCCGGCGGCGGCACCGACGTCCTCGCCCGGGTGGTGGGCAAGTATCTGGAGCGGGAGCTGGGCGAGGATGCCAGCGTCGTGGTCAAGAACCAGCCCGGCGCCGGCGGCCAGATCGGCTTCACCCGTGTCGCCACCGCCAAGGCCGACGGCTACACCCTGGGCACCTTCAATCTGCCGGCGGCGATGGCCATGACCTACGACCGCAAGGCAGCTTACGACGTCGATAGCTTCGACTATCTCGCCAACGTGGTGCACGACCCCAATACCCTGGTGGTCAGCAAGCAGTCGCCCTATCACACCCTGGATGACCTGATTGAGGCCGCGCGGGCCGAGCCGGGCAGCCTCAGCGCGGCACTCTCCGCCCTCGGCGGCAACGACCACTTCAGCGCCCTGCTGCTGGCCGCCGCCACCGACACCCAATTCAATCTGATTCCGTTCAACGGCGCCTCGATGGCACGTACCGCCCTGCTCGGCGGCCACGTGGCGGTGGGCACCATGGCCTTGAGCCAGACCATCGGTTTCGACGACGAGCTCCGCGTGCTCGCCGTCCTCGACGACAAACGCTCTCCCTTCGCCCCCGACGTGCCCACCGCCAAGGAGCAGGGTTACGCCATCGAGATGGGCTCCTATCGCGGCTTCGTCGCACCGAAAGGCCTGCCCAACGAGGTCAAGACCCGGCTCAGGGCGGCATTCGCGGCGCTGGCCGACAACACGGCGCTGCGCGACGAACTCGCCGCCCAGGGCAATGCCCTGGATATCCGTGTGGGCGATGACTATCGCGCGCTGGCCAAGTCCCAGTCGGAAACCGCCAAAGCGCTCTGGCAGCAGCATCCGTGGAAATGAGAGCGATCGCACCGCCGCCCGCCATGGGGCCATCACAGGAATACGCCGAACTCGCCGGACAGCTCGGCCAGCTTGTTGTGCATCGCTACCAGCAGCTCGGCCTTGGCCGAATTGGCCCGCTGCACGGTGCCGATCTGGCGGTAAACCTGGGGTCGGCCGAATGGCAGCTTGAGCATGTCGCGGCCGTTTTCACGCACCGCGATATCGGGCACCACAGCGGCGCCCAGCCCCGCTGCCACGCACTCGACGATGGCCGGAATGGTGTCGATCTCGGCGATGTGGGTGACCTTGATGCTCTGGTGGGTCAACTCGTTGTTGATCAGCGCCGCCAGCGGCACGTCGCTGGCGAAGTGCACGAACGGCAAGCGCTCCAGCAGCTCGCGCACCGGCAGCGCTGGCGTTCCCGGTGGCGCGATGACCACCAGCGGCTCGCGCAGGAAAGGAGCCCAGGTCAGATTGCGCGACACCCCGGCGTGCTCGGCGACCACGGCCAGATCCAGGCGGCCGGCGTTGACGTCGCTCAGAAGCCCCGACGACATGCCCACGCGCAGATCGACGTGGAGCGCAGGAAACTCCTCGCGCAGCGCCACGATGGCACGCGGCAACAGGCCGATGGTGCTGGTGCGCACGGAACCGATGCTGAGCGTGCTGGAGACGCTGCTGCCCTTGATCGAAGCCCGGGTCTCCTCGACCAGCCCGAGGACCTTGCGCGCGGTTTCGAGCAGCTGGAGGCCATGCAGATTGAGGCTGGGGGGGCGCGTCTCACGATTGAAAAGCTGGGTGTCGAGCTCCTGCTCGAGCGCCAGGATCTGCTGGCTGACGGCCGAAGGCGTCAGGCTCACCTCGCGCGCGGCGCCGGCAAAGGTACCGTGCTCGGCAATGGCGATCAGCGTGCGTAACTGGCGAGTGTCCACGGGCACCTCCACGGGTCGGGGTTGAGACGGTGTGGCGCGGTCGGCGTGCGCCCTTGCCATTAAGATTTGCTTCACTTATTGCCAAATATTAATCGCTTTAATACAGCAAAACTAGCTGTATTCTGAGCAAAACATCCACACCGATCAGCACCATCGCTACGACGCGATCACCGCTGCAACGACATCTGGGAGAGACCCGCGTTGGCCAAGCAACCCGCCATACTCGTGACCGGCCCCTATCTCGCGGAAGAGGCCCGGCAGCACGCCGAAGCCGCAGGCTACGCCGTATTCCACACCCCGCCCTATCCGACACCCGAGGTGCTCATCGAGCATATCGAGCGCCACGATCCCCAGGGAGTCGTCGCCCGCATGGGCCAGTTCGGAGCCGAGGCGATCGCCGCCGGGCGTTCGCTGCGGGTGATCTCCAAGCACGGTGCCGGGGTCGATAACATCGACGTCGCCGCGGCCACGCGTCATGGAGTACAGGTGATCCGCGCGGCCGGCGGCAACGCCGTCTCCGTGGCAGAACACGCCGTCGCCCTGATGTTCGCCACGGTCAAACGCCTGCTGCCGCTGGATAGCGGCATGCGCGCCGGCCGCTGGGAGAAAGCCGAATTTCTCGGCCGCGAGCTGTGCGGCCTGCGTCTGGGCCTGGTGGGTGGCGGTGCCATCGCCGCCGCGGTGGTCAAGATCGTGCAGGGCTTAGGGCTGGAGGTCGCCATCTACGACCCTTACGCCTCGGACGCCTCGATCGCGGCACTCGGCGTTCAACGTCGCGAGACGCTGGAAGCACTGCTGTCACGCTCCGACATCGTCAGCCTGCACTGCCCGCTGACCGAGACCAACGCCCATCTCCTCAACGCCGAAACGCTGGCCCTCATGCCGGCGAACAGCTATGTCATCAACACCTCGCGCGGCGGGCTGATCGATGAAAAGGCGCTGCTGGCCGCGCTCGACAGCGGTCATATCGCCGGCGCCGGTCTGGACACCTTCGAGCGCGAACCCCCGGAAGGCATCAATCCGCTGGCCGCTTGCGACCGGGTCATTCTCACCCCCCATGTCGCTGGCGTGACCGCCGAGGCCGGCACGCGGGTCGGCGTCCTGGCGGTCAGCGGCATCGTCGACTTTCTCGCCGACAAGTCGCTGCCGCCAGCACGTCTGGTCAACGACATCGCCACCGCGGCCTGCCCCTGAGCCGCGCCTATCCATCACGTCGGCCAGATAGCGCCGGCGCCTCTAGCAGGAGTCCTGTCATGCCCATCGGCAACCGAATTCTCCAACGTCAGCGTCGTATCGATGACGCCTTGATCCAGGCTTTCGCTGCGCTGCCCGTGGCGGTGGTCAGCGACAGCATGTCCCGGGTGTTCGCCGGCGGCGCCGATCTACGTCCGATGCACCGGGAAGGTTCGCTGGCCGGTGTCGCCCTCACCGTGCGCACCCGCCCCGGCGACAACCTGATGCTGCACAAGGCGATCGACATGGCCGAACCCGGCGATGTCATCGTCTGCGATGCCGGCGGCGATACCACCAATGCGCTGATGGGCGAGCTGATGCTGGCCTATGCCGTCAAGAAGGGGGTGGCCGGCTTCGTGCTCAACGGGGCGCTGCGCGACCTGGATGGCTTCCGCGATACCAACCTGCCCACCTTCGCCGCCGGCGTGACCCATCGCGGCCCCTACAAGAATGGCCCCGGTGAGATCAACACGCCGATCAACATCGGCGGCATGGTCATCGAACCCGGTGACCTGATCCTCGGCGATAACGACGGCCTGCTCTGTGTACCGTTCGAGGCGGCCCCTGCGGTACTCGAAGCGGCACAAGCGAAGCAGGCAGCGGAAGAGAAGCAGATGGCCGCGATCCATGCCGGCGACAATGACCGTAGCTGGGTCGACAACGCACTCAAGGCGGCAGGCTGCACGTTCGAATAACGGGATAGCGTTGGCGAAGGCCATTCGGCAGGAGATCATTTGAGAAAAGACTCTCTGACTCTCTGACAAAATAGCATCAGACCAAAGCGCCCACTTCTTTGCATAAACGCTTGACCCGGCCTCCATGGGGCCGGGCCTTTTCGCGTTTTTATCACTCGGGAAATCAGCTTGATTTTCCCAAAAACGATACCCGATTTATCGATCCATTTAGACCAAAGTCCAATGAATAAAAATCACCATAGAACTTAAAATAACCCACGCCATTTTCACTTAATTCTCAGCGTTTCATCTCCAAGACGAGGTGAACCTTTGCCTCACCGGGAGAGCATCGATGTCATCGCTGCGACACCACCTTCTCTGGATACTCGTCGCGCTGCTGCTGGCGGTCTCGACATCGGCCTGGTCGGCCGACTATCCCGCCCGCCCGATCACGCTGGTGGTGCCTTACGGCGCCGGCGGCACCACCGATATCTCGGCACGCCAACTGGCCAAGCTGGCAGAGCCGTTACTGGGTCAGCCGGTGGTGGTCGAGAATCGCCCCGGCGGCGGCGGCGTCAACGCCATGCGTGCGGTTTCCCGGGCCGACGCGGACGGCTATACCCTGATCGCCACCACCTCTTCGCCCACCTTCGTCACGCCCGCACTGCGCCGGGTCGGCTATGATCCGCTGCAGGATTTCCTGCCGCTGCTGAACTACTCCGGGCCTTACCATGGGGTGCTGGTGAGTGCAGACAGCCCCTATCACAGCCTCGATGCACTACTGGCCGCCACTCAGGATAGCAAGCGGCTCAGCTACGCCACCGCCGGCGCCCTGAGTGGTGCGCGCCTGGCGTTCACCCAGCTCGCCCGCGAGACCGGTGCCCAGCTCCAGCACGTCCCGTTCAACGGCGCTTCCGGCGCGACGGCGGCCCTGCTGGGCCAGCATGTCGATATCGCCCTGGTGCCCGCATATCGCGATCTGGTCAAGGATGGGCGGCTACGCCTGCTGGCGGTACTCGACGACCAACCCGATCCCGACTTCCCTGAGGTGCCGACGCTCGAGCAGGCGGGCTACGACATTCAATTTCCGTCGATCGTGGCCTTGATGCTGCCGCGTGGGGTGGCGGAGGAGCGCGTCGAGACGCTACGCAGGGCCTTCACCGAGGCAGCGGCCTCGCCCGCCTTCGCCAAGGTGATGAAGAAGCTCAATCAGCCGGTACGGGTGCTGCCTGGTCCGGCGCTCGCGGCGGTGATCGAGAAGAATCTGCACGCTTACCAACAACTGGCCGAGGCATTGAAACGATGAGTGTCGAGCCCCCCTCTCCCACTGCCCACGGTACCTCTCGCCACGGTCTCCAGACCCTGATCTGCAGCGCCATTCTGGGCCTCGCCGCCTGCGGGCTGCTGACGCTCCAGGCGCAGGTCACGGTCTTCGATTTCGGCGACCCCGGCCCCGATGCCCGCTTCTTTCCACGCCTGGTGCTGTGGCTGCTGATCCTGGTCGCAGCGCTGCGCTTATGGCGGCATCGCCGCACGCCCGACAGCGCGCTCGGCGCCGCCGCCGGCTGGGCCCGGGCGCTGGCCGCCATGCTGCTGGTGGCCGCGGCGATCGCGGCGATGAATACCCTCGGTTTCATCGTCAGCGTGGCCGCGGTCGGCATCGTGCTGGCCTGGCTACTGGGCGAGCGGCGCCTGCGCTTCAGCGTACTCCTGCCACTGGTGGTGGCGCTGGCGATCGCCTGGGTCGCCCGCCACGGGCTGCACCTGCCGCTGCCCTGAAGGGCGCGGCAAGACATCTCTACAGCCCCTGACCGGCAAGCCAACGACCTTTACCCACAGACCCTTTCGAGAGACCCGGCCCATGCTGCTCGACGCTTTCCACGCGCTGCTCGATGTCTGGGTGCTGATCGCCGCCCTGTGTGGCGTCGCCATCGGCATCGTGATCGGGGCCATCCCCGGCCTCGGCCCTACCCTCGCCATCGCGCTGCTGATTCCGGTGACGTTCACCCTGTCGCCCATCCCCGCCATCATCCTGCTGCTGGGCGTCTATCAGGGCGCGATCTTCGGTGGCTCGATCTCGGCGATCCTGCTCAACGTGCCCGGGACTCCGTCCTCCGCCGCCACCGCACTGGATGGCCACCCCATGGCGCGTCAGGGGCGCGCCGGCGAGGCCCTGCGCATCGCCCTCTACGCCAGCGTGTTCGGCAACGTCTTCAGCTGTCTGGTGTTGATTCTGCTGGCCCAGCCGCTGGCGTCGCTGGCGCTGGATTTCGGCCCCGCGCAGATGACCGCACTGATGACCTTCGCCCTCGCTATCATCGTGCTGTTCGGCGGAGGCTCGATTCTCGATGCGGCGCTGATGACGCTGGTCGGCGTCGCCGCCGGTATCGTCGGGCTGGATCCGATCGAGGGCCTGCCGCGCTTCACCTTCGGCAGCTTCGCCGCCGAGGATGGCCTGGCCTTGATTCCGGTCCTGATCGGCCTGTTCGCGATGTCCGAGGTCCTGCTGCAGGCCTTCGCCGGCAGGCAACAGGGCCCGGCCGAGCGCGGGATCGATGCCGTCTCGAGCCAGACCTCATCGCCGCGCGCGGTGGGCTGGCTGAGCCTGTGGAAAATGCGCGTCACCCTGCTGATCTCGTCGGCGATCGGCACCTTCGTCGGCATTCTGCCGGGGATCGGCTCCACCGTGCCGGCCTTTGTCAGCTACGGTTTCGCCCGTTCGCGCTCGCGTCACGGGGCGCGTTTCGGCCACGGCGAACCCGAGGGCGTCGCCGCGCCCGAAGCCGCCAACAACGCCGTGACCGGCGGCGCCCTGGTGCCCATGCTGGCACTCGGCATACCCGGCGACGCAGTGACCGCAGTGATTCTGGGCGCTTTCATGCTGCAGGGCCTGACACCCGGCCCGTTTCTGTTTCAGCAGCATGGCGTCGAGGTCTACGCGATCTTCGAAGCGCTGATCCTGCTGTCGATTCCCTGCATTCTGCTGGGTCTGGCGATGTTCCGTGGCGCGGTCCACGTGATCCGCATTCAGCCGCGCCATCTGTTCCCGATCATTGCCATGCTGGCGATCTTCGGCGCCTTCTCGGTCAACAACAGCCTGTTCGATGTCGCTGTCATGCTCGGTGCCGGCGTCGTCGGCTTCGTGCTGCGCCGGGCCGGCTTCCCGCTGCCACCGCTGCTGATCGGGCTGATCCTGGGGCCACCGCTGGAGCAGAGCCTGCGCCAGGCGCTTTTGACCAGCAGTGGCAGTGCCACCATCTTCGTGCACTCGCCGATCGTCATGGGGCTGGTCGTCGTCACGCTACTGTGTGTGCTGGGGGCTGCGTACCAGCGGTATCGAGCCGCACGCCGGGAGAGAGCGGCATGAACCCACCCGTGAGGCCGGCTCCCTATTGCGATTGCCATATCCATGTCTTTGCTCGTGACGACGCGTCTCGCCACTCGTCTTCTTCCCAGAACGCCTATGCCAAGGCCGCCTATCAGCCGCCGCGCAAGGATATCGCCGACTTCGCCACCGAAGCCGCGGTCGGCGGGATCGGCCGCGCCGTACTCATCCAGGCCTCCATCGACGGCACCGACAATCGCTTCCTGCTCGAGACACTGAAGCGCGCGCGACTCGCGGATAACGGCCTCGCCGCCCCGCTCGAGCTGCGCGGCGTGGTCATGATCGACGAGCGCAGCGAGGGACTGGCGGCGATGGCGGACGCTGGCGTGCGCGCCATTCGCGTGCAGGATCGCTCGCGCCTGGGCCACAACGACCTGGCACGTCTGCCGCGACTGGCCGAACGTGCGGCCACGCAGGATTGGCATGTCGAGCTCAACACCGAGCCCGAACGCTACGCCGCACTCGCCGCGCTGCTCCCCACCCTGCCCAGCGGGCAGGCGCTGGTGCTGGATCACCTGGGCCATGTGACGCCCGGTGCCAGCGATGAGCTGAGTGGCCTATATCGGTTGCTCGACACCGGGCGGGTATGGATCAAGCTGGCACCGACTCGGGTCAGCCGCCATGTCGGGCGCTACGACGATCTCGGCGAGCTGGTACGCCAGCTCGCCGAGCGCTACCCGGAACGCTGCGTCTGGGGCAGCGACTGGCCCCATGTCATGACGCCGCCACCGCTCCCCGCCTCCCGCGACATGCTCGACTTTCTCGAGCGCGTTCTCACCCCCGCCCAGCGCGACGCCTGTCTCACGCACAACCCCGCCACGCTCTATCGCTTTTGAGTGTCTGCCAGCGCGACGGCAGCGCGCTGGCCACGCTCCCTGTTGTCGCTACGACTACTGCTCTAGAGCTCATTTCCAAACCCTCTGATGATGGGCGCCAAGTAGTGAGCATCTGATAGACCAAAGCCGAATGGACACAGCGCTGTTTCCGGGAATTCAAGGTGAAGCTTTTCTGCATCTATTCATCAGAATTACACGCTTTAGCCAGCACTTATTTTCATGTTCACTTTCGCTACGAGCACGCGCCATTGATCGGCATAGACAGACCATAAAACCGTAAAACCTCCGACGAAAGTCGAACCCATTCAACACCTGTCAATGACGTCACACGATCGATATCGAGCATGGCGTGGCGATGAATGGTGGGGCGATCAATGGCACTTTTTCTCCCGATGATTCACGAGGAACATGAGATGCCTTCTCTCAAGCATTACCTGCTTTCCGGCCTGATCATTCTCGGCAGCGCCGTCGCGGGCGGCGCGCAGGCCACCAACTGGACCGGGTATACCTATTCGTCGGTCTCCACCACCGCGGCGGTGAAAGGCATGGAGCGGATTGCCGACCGGGTCGACAAGGAGACGGACGGCGATCTGTCGATCACCCTGCACCTGGGCAAGACGCTGCAGATCGCTTCCAGCGACATCACCCAGGCAACCGGCGATGGCATCGTCGACTTCGCCGCGGACCTCTATTTTTCCGGCAATGTGCCCATCGCGCGCATTCTCAACCTGCCACTGCTGATCAACGACGACGAGGAGTGGAACAAGGCCTACGCGGTCATGGAGCCCTATCTACAAAAGGGCTTCGACGCTCAGGGGGTCACCTACCTGGGTAGCTATCGCTATCCCCAGCAGGTCATCTTCACCACCTTCAAGATGGCTAGCCTGGACGACCTGGCGGATCACAAGATTCGCGTCACCTCGCCGGAGCAGGGTGCGTTCGTCGAGGCCTTCGGCGGCTCGCCGATCACGCTCTCCGGCTCCGAAGTGCCCACCGCCTTGGAACGCGGGGTCATCGACGGCGTGCTGACCGCCAGCGCCGGTGGTGCCAAGAACTGGCACGAGTTCCTGCCATACAACTACCGCCTGCCGGTCAACTACGCCTACAGCGCCGTCATCGCCAATACCTCGGCCCATGCCGCGCTGGACGATGCCACCCGCCAGACGCTGGACCGCATCGTCAGCCAGGAGACGCAGCAGATCACGCAGGACTTCATCGTCGACGAGAAAACCCAGAAACAGCAGCAGGCGGATGCCGGCATGACGATCATCGAAGCCGATCCGGCCGATATCGAGCGCGCCGAGAAAAAGATGGCGCCGTGGTGGCGCGAGTGGGCCAAGCAGGCGGGGCCGGAGCATGAAAAGGCGCTCGCCGCGGTCCTGCAGGCCCTTGGCAAATAATCCGGAGCCGATCATGAGCGCCATCCCCTCGCCCCCCTCCACTGAACCGGCCTCGGCCGGTTCGCTGTTCGATGTCATCGCCACCGGCGTGCGCTGTCTCGCCGGGCTGGGCCTGATCGCGCTGGTCATTCTGGTCAGCGCCGAGATCGTGTCGCGCTTCTTCTTCGCTTACTCGCTGCGCGTGGTCGAGGAGCTTGCAGGGTATATCGTCGTCGGTCTGACGCTGTTCGGCGCCAGTCTGGCGGTGAGAAAGAACTCGCTATTCCAGGTCGGTTTTCTCTTCGATGCCCTGCCCCATGGGGTGAAACGCCTCCTCAACCTGGTCTATCTGATGCTCTCTCTGGCGGTGTGCGGCGTCCTGATCTGGTACGCACTGCAGCTGGTCGAAAGCTCCTACACCCGCGGCAATGTCGCGCCGACCTTCCTGATGACACCGCTGTGGATGCCCCAACTGCTGATACCGCTGGGGCTGACCTTTATCGCTGTGTTCCTCGTCGAACGCATGATCCTCACGCTACGTCAGGGAGGTACGGCGTGATGGATGCCTTGATCGCATTCGGCGTACTGTTGCTGTTGATCGTCGGTGGGCTGTGGGTACAGTTCGCCGTGGGTGCCGCGGCCCTCGTCTACCTGTGGCTGATGAAGGGCCTCGCCGGCTGGAAGGCGCTGGGGCTGGTGAGCTGGGGCGCGGCCAATAGCTTCACACTAGCGGCGATTCCCCTGTTCATCCTGATGGCCGAGATTCTGCTGGCGAGTGGGCTCAGTGCGCGGCTCTACAACGGCATCGCGCCCTTCATGCGCCGCCTGCCCGGCGGCCTGCTGCACACCAATATCGTCGGTAGCGGCGTCTTCGCGGCGGTGGCCGGCGGCAGTGCACCCACCGCCGCGGCAATGTCCACCGTGGCGTTACCGGCGCTCTCGGCGAGCGGCTACAACCGCCGTTTCGTGGCGGGTTCTCTGGCGGCCGGCGGCACCCTGGGCATCCTGATTCCGCCCTCGATCACCATGATCATCTACGCCACCTTCACCGAAACCTCCATCGCCCAGCTATTTGCCGCCGGCCTGGTGCCCGGCATCCTGCTCGGCGCCTGCTACAGCCTGTTCATCATCGCGCGGGCGCTGGCCAAGCCTTCGCTGGTGCCCAAGGATAACCAGCGCCGCACCCTCTCCGATTACTTGCACGCCGCCGCGGATGTGCTGCCCTTCACGATCTTGATCGTCTTCATTCTGGGCAGCATCTACGCAGGCATCGCCACGCCGACCGAAGCCGGTGCGTTGGGTGTCGTCGGCGCCGTCCTGATCTCGGCGCTGTATCGCCGACTCAATCTATCGATGCTCAAGACGGCGCTGTCGCGCACCCTGACCATGAGCGGCAACGTGCTGTTCATCGTCTTCATTTCGATGATCTTCGCCTACGCCACCGCGCTCTCCGGCATCGGCCAATCGCTGGTCGATCGCGTCGCCGATGCCGGCCTGTCGCAAGTCTCGCTACTGCTGATCCTGATGGTGGTGTTCGCCATTCTCGGCTGTTTCATGGAAGGGCTCGGCATGATCGCGATCATCGTTCCGGTGATCTTCCCGACCCTGATGGCAATGGGCGTCGATCCGGTCTGGTTCGGCGTCTTCGTGGTCATCCTGGTCGAACTCGGCCAGCTGACCCCGCCGCTCGGGGTGATCCTGTTCGTGGTCGCCAGTTCCGATGCGCAGACCAAGGTCGAGGACGTGATCCTGGGCGTGCTGCCGTTCTTCGCCATCATCCTGGCATTTCTCGTGCTGCTCATCGCGCTGCCCGACATCGCGCTGTGGCTTCCCCATCTGACCGCCGGAGGTTGACCCTTGGCCTTTCCTCATCCCGACCCCGTGCTGATCGAGGCACAGGTCTTCACCACCCTGCCGGCGTCACTGCGGCGTACCGGAGAGCCCTCGGACTGGGCGACCAAGAACCGCCGCGGCGCCGCCGTCGACAGTTTCATCGAAGGCCCCTCCTTCGATCGGGCAGGCAATCTGTGGTTCGTCGACATCCCCTTCGGGCGCATTCTGCGCGCCTCGCCCGCGGGAGAGGTGGAACAGATCGTCGCCTATGATGGCCAGCCCAACGGGCTCAAGATCGATGCCCAGGGGCGTATCTTCATCGCCGATTTCAAGAACGGCATCATGCAGCTCGACCCGGACACGGGCCGCATCAGCACGGCCCTGGGCGACGCCGACTCGGAAAGCTTCAAGGGCTGCAACGATCTGCATATCGGCCCCGACGGGGCGATCTACTTCACTGATCAGGGGCAGACCGGACTGCACGACCCCAGCGGACGCGTCTACCGCTGGAGACCCGCTGAGCAGCGTCTGGAGTGCCTGATCGACAACGTGCCCAGCCCCAACGGGCTGGTGCTGGACAGCAGCGGCCACACTCTCTATCTCGCGGTGACACGCGCCAATGCGGTGTGGCGGCTGCCGCTGTCGCCGAGCCAGCGGGTGGTCAAGGCGGGGCTCTTCCTGCAGTTCTCCGGCGGCCGCGCCGGCCCGGATGGTCTGGCCCTGACACGCGACAATGGGGTCGTGGTCTGCCAGACCGGCATGGGGCTGGTGTGGGTCCACGACGCGCTCGGCGTGCCCATCGCCGTGGTCAAGTCGCCGACCGGGCTGGGGACCACCAACTGCGCCTTCGGGGGCCCGGAGGGCCGCACCCTCTATATCACCGAATCGGATTCCGGCTCGATCCTGCGCGCGGAGCTACCGGTGGCCGGACACCCGATGGCCTCGGGCTGGGGAGAGTAGGATGAGAGTGGATCATCCCAGCAGCAGATCGCCCTCGATGGGAATGAACTCGCTCGACGCGTTGATGAGCGAGTGCGCGGTCAGCTTGGGCACGCCGTAGACCTCGACCCGCTTGCCGTGGACCTCGCGAATCTTGCGCGCCAGCAGGTCGAAGTCGCCGTCGCCGGAGACCAGCACCACCACGTCCGCCAGCGCCGCGAATTCGATGGCGTCGAGGGTGATGCCCACATCCCAGTCGCCCTTGGCGGAGCCATCTGCGCGCTGGATGAACGGCTTCAACTTCACTTCGAAGCCGATGGTTCGCAGCGTATTTTGGAAGCCGCGCTGCTTGGCGTCGCCTTTGTCGGTGGCGTAGCAGCGCGCGGTCAGCACCTCCCGGCCCGCCGTCGCTTTCGCCCAGAACCGGCGATAGTCGAACTGCTTGGCGTAGGCATCGCGCACGGTGTAGTAGACGTTCTGCGTGTCGACGAAGATGGCAACGGTGGTCATGGCAAGGTATCCCGGCAGGCAGTGAGGCGCCGTCTCGGAAGGCGGGCGTCGGCTTACGTGCATGGTACCGTGCCGGGCGCCTGATGCGATCAGAAGGAGGGGCTGACGTGCAACGCTTCACCCCCGGATTGGCGAGGGGGCGAGGGTCACTGGCGAACACACCCCGTCCCATGGGACCTGCGTAGCCAGACATGCGGATATCGAGCCGCCAGCGCAAGGAGACGACGCCTGATCTTGAGGCTCCTTGGATGGCACCACCATTCCGCGACGCGCTCGAGCCGTGGTGTTGTCAGACGCCGTATGAGCAAGCCGGCTTCATGGACCCGCGCTCCACCGCACCGATCTCAGCCGCCAGGCACGTCGATCACGATCTTGCCAAACGGCCTGCGCTCCAGATGATCCAGCGCCTGAGGCAGCTCGGCGAAGGTATAGCGCGCCTCGATGACCGGCTCGAGCCGGGCCTGATCCACCGCCCGCACGAAGCGCTCGAGCGCTCGCCGGCTACCGGTGCCGATACCGTGGATCGTGACGTCCTTGAGCATCAGCGGCATGGCTGGGGAGGCGATATCGAATCCTGCCAACGCCCCGATCTGGCATACGTGCCCACCCACGGCAGCCAGTTGGACGGAGACGCCGAGATTCTCGCCACCCACCACGTCGAGCACATGATCCACGCCCTCGTCATCGGTCAGCGCGTATACCGCTTCCCTCCAGTCATCGCGGGAACGATCCACCCAGTGATCGGCTCCCAGCGCCAACGCCCGTTCACCTTTCTCCGGTTGGGTGGCAACGATCACCTCTGCCCCGCTCATCTTCGCGATGAGCAGACCGAATAGCGCCACGCCGCCGGTACCCGGAATCAGCACCCGATCGCCAGCCTTGACGCCGGCTCTCTCGACGAGCGCAAACCAGGCCGTCAGCCCGGCGCAGGGCAAGGTACTGGCCTGGGCATCATCCAGAGTGCGCGGCGCATGAACCAGCCAGGCGGCAGGCATGGCCACGTATTCGCTCAGAACGCCGGGGTAGAAACCGCCCAAAGTACGATAGGCCGGTGTTCGCGCATTGCCCGGTCGACGCCCATCGATCCAGTCGGGCGTGAACACGGAGATGACCCGATCTCCCTCGGCAAACCCCTGCACTTGCTCCCCCCGTTCGACGATGGTGCCAGCCATGTCGGAACCGGGTGTGAAGGGGTAAGCCAGCGAAAGTCCCCTGCCACTCTCGATCACCATCTTGTCGCGGTGGTTGAGCGAGACGCCCCCCACCCTGACCAGCGCCTCATCCGCCGCGGGGCGTGGCTTCTCACGGGTGGCCAGTGTCAGTCTTTCACGACCGATCGCGTCCATCTCCCAACGCCGTATCGCTCTCATCATGTGGGCTCCATCGAAGGGTGCCGACGGTCGTCGACAGCGTGGCGAGACTATCCCACGACGGCGAGCGCACTATAATACGCATCAATCGACACGCAGTGATGAATGAGAGACAGCAATATGCGCCGAAACAGGATATGAACGGTAAGGAGATCGCCGAACTCATCGCGTTCATGGAGGTTGCCAGATCGCAGAGTTTCCGCCGTGCTGCCTCACGCTTGGGAATGTCACCCTCGGCGGTGAGTCACACCATTCGCTCACTGGAGACGCGGCTGGGCGTCAGAGTCTTGAGTCGCACCACCCGCAGCGTATCGCTCACCCAGGCAGGCGAACGGCTACTACAGCGTGTGGAACCGGCGATCAGCGACATCCGGCAGGCCGTGCGTGAATCGGCAGCATTTCAGACGTCACCGCAGGGCACGATCAAGATCAACTTGCCGCGCATTGCGGCCCAGCTGGTGCTGATACCGCGACTTCAAGCCTTCCTGGAGCGCTACCCCCATATCGAGGTCGATCTCGTCATCGACGACACGCTGACCGATATCGTCTCGCAGGGCTTCGATGCGGGCATTCGCTCGGGTGAGCGCTTGCAGCAGGGGATGGTCGCCAGACAATTGACGCCGGCACTGAACATGGCCGTGGTGGGTGCACCAAGCTACTTTGCTCGACGCTCGCCACCGGGGGTGCCGGCAGATCTTCACGAGCACATCTGCATCAACTACCGTTGGAGCGACTCGAACGCCTTGTACGCCTGGACGTTTCAGGAGGGCGACAGACGTTTCGATCTACAGGTTCGCCACGCCTTGACCCTCAATGACACCAGCCTGATCGTCTCGGCGGTTCTGGAAGGCACCGGACTCGCCTATCTGCCAGAGAATCATCTGCAAACCCATCTCGACAGCGGTGAGCTAGTGCGAGTCCTCTCCTCATGGACGCCGTCGATCCCGGGGTTCTACCTCTACTATCCGCACCGCGAACACATGCCCAGCGCGTTGAGAGCCTTCGTCGATTTCATGACCGGGCCCCCAATCAAAGACTCTCACCGCTAAAATAACAAAAGCGCGAGCGTGGATTATGGCGGAAATACCTGTGGGAACGTGCCCTTCCAACTTCCCTGCTCAGAGAATGAATCCTGGAGAATTTCATGTCTGTGACAATCAGCTCGCTCATTGATCGCCCGGACTTTATCGATGCTTGCGCGGCCTGGACCTACGGCCAGTGGGGTGTCGGTTCGACGCGCACACTCGAAAGCACCTTGGCGCGCTTCAAGCGATCGGCCAGTGATCAGGCAATCCCGCTCACGTTCGTGGCACACATCGCTGACCGGCCAATCGGTATGGCGAGCCTGTTCGAAGACGACTGCGAGCTTCGACCTGACCTCAGGCCCTGGCTTGCCGCCGTCTTCGTTCATCCCGATCATCGCGGCAATGGCGTCGCCGGTCTCTTGATCCAGTCGGTGGAACACGCGGCACAGCAATTAGGCGAACACACGCTCTATTTGACGACGAAAGACAGCCACAATCTCTACACCAGACACGGATGGCAGCACACTGGCATCGTTCAGTATCCGGACGACGATCTTTACCTCATGCACAAGCCGCTGATCTGACCATCGGGGCGATCATGCTTCGCCCAATGCTGGGCCACAAGCGATGATCGAGGGAATCCCATCGGCACGTTATCCGAGTCACAGGCCGAATTCGCCGTCGCCGAACAGGACGCAGCTATCGAGCCAAAAGCTCTTGCCGGACGATCTCTGCACCAGCGCTCAACGCCTTCAGCTTGCCCTGCGCCACCTCACGGGACAACGGCGTCATGCCGCAGTTGGTGCAGGGGTAGAGGTTGTCGGCATCGACGAACTGCAATGCCTTGCGCAGCGTCTCGGCGACCTCTTCCGGTGTCTCGATGGTATTGGTGGCCACGTCGATGGCCCCGACCATCACCTTCTTGCCGCGGATCAGTTCGATCAGCTCCATCGGCACATGGGAGTTCTGACACTCCAGCGAGACGATATCGATGTTCGACGCCTGCAGCTTGGGGAAGATCTCTTCGTACTGGCGCCACTCCGACCCCAGGGTCTTCTTCCAGTCGGTGTTAGCCTTGATGCCGTAGCCGTAGCAGATATGCACCGCGGTCTCGCACTCGACCCCTTCGATGGCTTTTTCCAGGGCGGCGATACCCCAGTCGTTCACCTCGTCGAAGAAGACGTTGAAGGCGGGCTCGTCGAACTGAATGATGTCCACACCCGCAGCGGCCAGGTCGCGGGCTTCCTGGTTGAGGATCTTGGCGAACTCCCAGGCCAACTTCTCACGGCTCTTGTAGTGGCCGTCGAAGAGCGTGTCGACCATGGTCATGGGGCCCGGTAGCGCCCACTTGATCGGCTGGTCGGTCTGCTGGCGCAGGAACTTGGCATCCTCCACGAAGACCGGCTTCTCCCGCGCTACGGGGCCGACCACCGAGGGCACGCTGGCATCGTAGCGGTCGCGGATCTTGACGATCTCGCGCTGCTCGAAATCGACGCCGCTCAAGTGCTCGATGAAGGTGGTGACGAAGTGCTGACGGGTCTGCTCGCCATCACTGACGATATCGATCCCAGCCTGCTGCTGATCGTGGAGCGACACCCGTAGTGCATCCTGCTTGCCTTGGGCCAGCTCATCGCCCTGCAGTTTCCAGGGAGACCATAGCGTCTCGGGCTCGGCCAGCCAGGCGGGCTTGGGCAGGCTACCGGCCGTCGACGTGGGCAACAAAGTCTTCATGCAAAAGTGACCTTCATAACGGATTGATCAAAGAATGTCGTTGGAACGGGCTGATCCAAAAGCGTCGTTGGAACGGATCGATCAAAGGGAATAGTTGGCCGACCACTGCTCGAGCACATGGCGGTAGGGCCTGATGAAGTGCCGCTCGGTGAACTTGCCCTGCTCGACGGCCAGCTGGCTGCGCTCTTCGCGGTCGTAGACGATGCGCGTCAGCGAGTAATCTTCATGCTTCAGGCTGGGCTGGTAGATCTTGCCCGCCACCGAGTTGGCGTTGTAGATCTCGGGGCGATAGATCTTCTGGAACGTCTCCATGGTGCTGATGGCGCTGATCAGTTCGAGATCGCTGTAGTCGGAGAGCAGATCGCCGGAGAAGTAGAACGCCAGCGGCGCGACGCCCTGGGGCGGCATGAAGTAGCGCACCTGCAGGCCCATCTTGCCGAAGTAGAAATCCGTCAGCGATGACTCGTCGTTTTCATACTCCACGCCCAGCACCGGGTGGCGATTGTCGGTCTGGCGATAGACCTTGCTGCTGGAGACGCTGAGGCAGATCACCGGCGCCTTGCCGAAGGAGGCCCGGTAGGCGTCGGACTCGACGAAGCGCTTGAACAGCTTGCCGTGCAGATCGCCAAAGCCCTCGGGGATGCCGAATTCGGCGCGGTCCCGGTTGTGCTCCGACAGCCACACGCTGAAATCGTAGTCGCGCACGTAGGAGGAGAAGTTGTTCCCCACCATGCCCGGAATGCGCTTGCCGGTGTGCTTGTCGATGATCGTCGTCTTCAGCATCTCGATCGCGGGGAAGGTGTCATCCTCGTCCTCGGCACCCACGCTCAGCTCACCGGTGATGATGTCGAGCTCGACGGCATAGCGATCCGCCCTGGGGTTATCCCAATGCGCCAGGGCATTGAAGCGGTTGTCGATCATCGTCAGGGCATTGCGCAAGTTCTCCTCGCGACGCTCCCCTCTTGCCAGGTTGGCGAAGTTGGTCGTGGTGCGCGTATTCTCGGCCGGGCGATAGTTTTCGTCGAACCGAACGCTCTTGATATCGAATGTGAAGTCGTGATTCATCGCGAACAAGCACCCTGTTTGTCGAGAGAGGCGCCGGGCCGTCGGCAGGCCCAGCGTCCGTCAATGCCATATTGGTCAGTACGTGTTTGCCAACGTGTTGACCAGTACCGTATCTGACGTATCGATCGACAGGCGCCAGGGCGGCTGTCGTCGAAGCGGATGCGCTATTTATGCCAGAGCGGCTGGATGCATGAAAAGCGATAAGATTTCAGCCCAAGATGAATCACACTCATGATGCACCAAAACCCTTGCCGGGCGGCCAAGGGAGGTAGGGGTAAGCGCTGGGGGCGGCCAGGGCTTGACGCGGTGGGAATGGGGGCCGTGCAGAAAAGCGACGGTGCCAGCGAACGCCGGTGCGGGCTTGCGGCGATGAGGGATTACGCCGGTGCGGGCTTGCGGCGGTGAAGCATTCCGGGGCCCCTCTCGCCAGTACCTATCCACATCAGCGCCTATCCACATCAGTGCCCATCAAAAAGGGCGTGCCTTGGCACGCCCTGGGTGACAGCTGGCTGACGCGATCAACTCGCCATGTCGAGCACCACCCGCCCTTCGATCTGACCGGCGATCATGCGGTCGAAGACGGCGTTGATGTTCTCCAGCTTGTCGGCATGCACGGTGGCCTTCACCTTGCCCTCGCCGGCGAAGTCCAGCGCTTCCTGCAGATCGAGCCGAGTGCCCACGATCGAGCCGCGTACCGTGGTGCCGTTGAGCACCATATCGAAGATCGACAGCGGGAAGTCCCCCGGGGGCAGGCCGTTGAGCGCCACCGTGCCACCACGGCGGACCATGCCCAGCGCCTGCTCGAAGGCCTTGGGCGAGACCGCGGTGACCAGCGCACCGTGGGCGCCCCCGATCGCCTGCTTGAGATAGGTGGCTGGGTCATGCTGCTTGGCGTTGACGGTGACCGTGGCGCCGAGGCGCTCGGCCAGGGCCAGCTTGGTATCGTCGATATCCACCGCGGCCACATTGAGCCCCATCGCCTTGGCGTACTGCACCGCCATATGGCCAAGACCGCCGATACCCGAGATCGCCACCCACTGCCCCGGGCGGGTATCGGTCATCTTGAGCCCCTTGTAGACCGTCACGCCGGCGCACAGCACCGGGGCGATCTCGAGGAAATCGACGTTGTCGGGAATGCGGCCGACATAATCGGCCTGGGCCAGGGTGTAACCGGCGAAACCGCCATTGACCGAGTAGCCGGTATTCTGCTGCGACTCGCACAGCGTCTCCCAGCCGCCCAGGCAGTGCTCGCAGTGGCCGCAGGCGGAGTAGAGCCAGGGAATACCGACCCGGTCCCCCTCCTTGACGTGCTTGACCCCAGCGCCCACCGCCACCACATGGCCGACGCCTTCGTGTCCGGGAATGAACGGCGGTTCAGGCTTCACCGGCCAGTCGCCGTGGGCGGCGTGCAGATCGGTATGGCAGACACCGGAGGCGGCGATCTTGACCAGCAGTTCACCGGGGCCCGGACGCGGCACCGGTGCTTCTTCGATGACCAGGGGTTCGCCGAAGGCGCGAACCACCGCGGCCTGCATCGTGGAATCCATACATGCTCCTTTGCTTTTCTTATTGAAGAGCGGCGCCGGCTAGAACCCGGCGCCGCGCCAGAGGTGAGCGGATCGCGGCAGGCGGCCTAGAAGAAGCCCATCGGATTGATGTCGTAGCTCACCAACAGGTTCTTGGTCTGTTGGTAGTGCTCCAGCGCCATCTTGTGGGTCTCGCGGCCGATACCGGACTTCTTGTAGCCACCGAAGGCGGCATGCGCCGGATACTGGTGGTAGCAGTTGGTCCACACGCGCCCGGCCTGAATGCCACGCCCCATGCGGAAGGCCACGTTCATGTCGCGGGTCCACACCCCGGCGCCGAGACCGAACTCGGTGTCGTTGGCGATCGCCAGCGCCTCGGCCTCGTCCTTGAAGGTGGTCACGCCGACCACCGGGCCGAAGATCTCCTCCTGGAAGACGCGCATCTTGTTGTTGCCCTTGAGCAGGGTCGGCTGGATGTAGAACCCCTTGCCGAAGTCCCCCTCCAGGCTCTCCTTGCCACCGCCGGTGAGGAACTCGGCGCCATCCTCGCGGGCCACATCCATGTAGGAGAGGATCTTGTCGTACTGCTCCTCGCTGGCCTGGGCGCCCACCTGGACGTCGGTATCCAGCGGATTGCCGCGCTTGATCGCCTTGGTGCGCTCGATCACCTTGGCCATGAAGGCGTCGTACATCGACTCCTGGATCAGCGCCCGCGAGGGGCAGGTGCAGACTTCGCCCTGGTTGAGGAAAGCCAGCACCAGGCCCTCGACCGCCTTGTCGATGAATTCCGGCTCGGCGTTCATGATGTCGGCGAAGTAGACGTTGGGCGACTTGCCGCCGAGTTCGACGGTGGAGGGGATGATGTTCTCGGCGGCGCACTTGAGGATGTGCGAGCCGACCGGGGTCGAGCCGGTGAAGGCGATCTTGGCGATGCGCTTGCTGGTCGCCAGCGCCTGGCCGACCTCCTCGCCGTAACCGTTGACGATGTTGACCACCCCGGGCGGCAGCAGGTCACCGATCAGCTCCATCACCTTGAGGATCGAGGCCGGGGTCTGCTCGGCGGGCTTGAGCACCACGCAGTTGCCCGCCGCCAGCGCCGGCGCGAGCTTCCAGGTGGCCATCAGGATGGGGAAGTTCCAGGGGATGATCTGCCCTACCACACCCAGCGGCTCGTGGAAGTGATAGGCCACGGTGTTGGCGTCGATATCGGCGGCGGTGCCCTCCTGGGCGCGGATGCAGCCGGCGAAGTAGCGGAAGTGATCCACCGCCAGCGGCAGGTCGGCGTTGAGCGTCTCGCGCACCGCCTTGCCGTTGTCCCAGGTCTCGGCGACGGCGAGCATTTCCAGATTCTGCTCGATACGGTCGGCGATCTTGAGCAGCAGGTTGCTGCGCTCGGCGGCGGAGGTCTTGCCCCAGTCCGGGGCGGCGGCGTGGGCGGCATCCAGCGCCTTCTCGATGTCTTCCGCTGTGGAGCGAGGGATCTCGCAGAACACCTTGCCGTTGACGGGGCTGACATTGTCGAAGTATTGGCCCTTCACCGGTGCGACGAACTCGCCGCCGATGTAGTTGCCGTAGCGTTTGTCGAAGCTGACGAGGGCGCCGTCGCTTCCGGGGTTGGCGTAAATCATGGCTGTGCTCCTGACGTTATCGTTATGCATCACACAGATCGATTCTTGGTCACGAAGCCCGGCTGCGACATACTCCCCAAGCAGGAAATCGTCTCCTCCCTTGGGAGGAGACGCCACCCCGGAGCCGACACCATGTACACCTTGCTGGTCGCCGACGATCACCCGATGTTCCGTGAGGCCATGGTCGGCGCGATCGCCGCCGCCCTCCCCGACAGCCGCGTACTCGAGGCCGCGAGCCTCGCCGAGGCGATCATTCAGGCCGAAGCGCAGGAGGAGCTCGACCTGCTGCTGCTCGACCTGGCACTGCCCGACAGCGAGGGCCTGGCCGGCCTGCGCCGGCTGCGCGAGACGCTGCCCTGGCTGCCGGTGGCGATCCTCTCCGCCGAGCAGAGCCGCGATATCGTGCTCGAAGCCCTGGGCCTGGGCGCGGTGGGCTATCTGCCCAAGTCGACACCGCGCGACGACCTGCTGGCGGCGCTGCGCCAGATTCTCGAAGGCCAGGTCTACCTGCCGGCGGATATCCTTCGCCGCCCCACCGCCCGCCACGCCGCCACGGGCGCCTTGGCCTCTTCGGCCGCATCCACGACCTCCCCATCGGCATACACGACCTCGCCTACACACACGGCGACCCACGGCGATGCCCTCGCGGACGGTATCTCGCAGCTCACCGCCAAGCAGTTGCAGGTGCTGGCGTGTCTCAGCCGTGGGGAGTCCAACAAGGCGATCGCCCGCGACCTGGCGATCGCCGAGACCACGGTCAAGAGCCATGTCTCGGCGATCCTGCGTAAGCTGGGCGTGAACAGTCGGGTGCAGGCGATTCTCACCGCCCAGACGCTGGATCTCGACGACCCTCGGTTTCCGCCACGCTAATTGGAAAGGCTAAGAAGCGACACCAGCAGCATCTTCAAGCGCAGCGGCTTGACCGGCTTCAACAGATAGGCGTAACCGCGCTCGCGAATCCGCGCCTTGAGCACCGCATCATGGTTGGCAGTGACCATCAGCACCGGCAGGTCGGGATGCTCGCGCCGGAGCTGCTCGGCGACCACCAGCCCATCGTCGTCCGCCGCCTCGAGGTGGTAATCGATCACCAGCACGTCGGCGCTGGGCAGATCAGCGGCGGCCTCGCGTAGTGCCGCCAGCGACAGCCCGCCCGCGACCCGGCAGCCCCAACCGGTGAGCAGCGCGCGCATGCCATCGAGCACCGCCGGGTCGTCGTCGATGATCCACACCTTCGCCCCCGCGAGCTGGTCGTTGCCCGGCATGACCTCCGCCGGCGCCATGGGCAGCGGTGCACGGCGCCCGTAGGGCACACGGACCGAGAAGGCCGAGCCCTGCCCCGGCCGCGAGTGCAGCGTGATCGGGTGGCCCAGCATTGCGGCGATGCGATCGACGATCGCCAGGCCCAGCCCCAGGCCACGCTGCTCGCGGTCGTAACCGGCCGCCGCACGCCGGAACTCGAGGAAGATCGCCTCGCGCTGATCGGCGGCGATCCCTGGCCCGGTATCGCCGACCACGATCTCCAGCCCGTCGTGGCGCCGCCGGCAGCCCAGCAGCACATGCCCGGTGGAGGTATAGCGAATGGCATTGGTGAGAAAGTTGCGCACCACCCGCGCCAGCAGTTGCAGGTCGGAGTCGACCACCGCCGTGCTGCGCACATAGTGCAGGGTCAGCCCCTGGGCGTGGGCCACCTGCTGGTACTCCTCGGCCAGGGTATCGAGCAGCTCATCGGCGCCGAAGGCGGCAATATCCGGCTTGAGCACACCGGCATCGAGCCGCGAGATATCCACCAGCGTGCCCAGCAGCGCCTCGACATCCTTGAGCGAGCGGCCGATCTGGCCGACAAGCGGCTTGGACGCCGCCGGCACCTCATGCTCATCGAGCGCGCTGGTGAACAGCCGCGCCGCATTCAGCGGCTGCAGCAAGTCGTGGCTGACCGCCGCCAGAAAGCGGGTCTTCGACAGGTTGGCCGCCTCGGCCTCGCGCTTGGCCTCGCGCAGGCGCTCCTCGGCGGCCACGCGGGTGGCGATCTCGTCGCGCAGCTGGTCGTTGACCTGACCCAGCTCGTCGAGGGTGCGGTGCAGCGCCTCGGTGCGCTCGCGTACCTGCTCGGCCAGCAGCACGGCGTGTTCGAAGGCGGCATAGGGCGCCCCGCCGGCGACCCCGCTCGACTCCACGCGCTCGATGAGCGCCGCGCAGGTGCGGCGCAGCCGAGCGTTCTCCTCGACGAGGGTGCGCTCCCGCTCGCTCGCCGGTTCCGCCGTCTCGGCCGTCGGGGCATCCAGTAGCCACCCCGGTGAGGGTCCGGTTGATGTGCCTCCCATGGTGCTGCTCTCCCTAGTCTGCTCAACGGAAGTGTCGGCTGTGCTCGATCAGGGCGCGTAGCTTGGGCGTGACCGAGCGACGGCTGGGATAGTAGAGAAAGAAGCCGGAGAAAGGCGGCAGCCACTCATCGAGCAGCGAGACCAGCTCGCCACGGTCGAGATAGGGCTTGAAGGTCTCTTCCATGCCGAAGGTGATGCCGCCCCCCGCCAGCGCGGTGCGCAGCATCAGCTGCATGTCGTTGGTGGTGATCTGCGGTTCGACCGCGACGTCGAACGCCTGCCCGTCGCGTTCGAACTCCCAGCGATACGCTGCGGTCTCCGGCAGTGGCCGCCAGCCGATGCAGCGATGGCGGGTCAGCTCCCGCGGGTGTTGCGGCGTGCCGTGGCGGGCCAGATAGCCAGGTGTGGCCACCGCCACCTGGCGCTGATCACCGGTCAGCGCCACCGCGACCATATCCTTTTCGATCACTTCCCCCAGCCGCACGCCCGCATCGAAGCCGGCAGCGACGATATCGAACTCTTCGTCGCTTACCGTCACGTCCAGGGTGATGTCCGGATAGGCCTCGGCGAAGCGGGCGATCAGCGGGCCGGAGAGAAAGCGCTCGGCGATCGAGGTCGCGGTGATACGCAGCTGGCCGCGGGGCGACGCTTCCCGGTCGCGTGCCGATTCGATGGCCGCGCCGAGCTCGTCGAACGGCGCCGAGATCGCTGCCAGGAACTGCTCGCCCTCCTGGGTCAGGCGCACGCTGCGCGTGGTGCGCTGGAACAGCGGCCGGCCCAGGTGGCGTTCGAGCCGCTGCACACCTTGGCTCACCGCCGAGCGGGTCACCCCCAGACGGTCGGCGGCGGCACGGAAGTTACCCGTCTGGGCGACGGTGACGAAAAGCGTCAAGAGATTGAGGTCCATGTCTATTGATAAATCATGCTAACCACCAGGTCCAGTCCGGAGCCAGTTCTCTTGGACGATGCCGCCGCTTACCGTAGGCAGCATGCAGAAGCACTGGGCTTCTTCGCCATCCCCGGAGCACACATCATGCAAACCCTCGACAAGGTCGTCCTCATCACCGGCGCGAGTGGCGGTATCGGCGAGAGTATCGCCCGCGAGCTGGCCGCCACCGGCGCCAAGGTCATGCTCGGCGCGCGCCGTCTCGACGCGCTGGAACGTATCGCCACCGAGATCCGTGCCGACGGTGGCAGCGTCGAGATTCACGCCCTGGACGTCACCGACCGCGACGCCATGGCCGCCTTCGCCCAGGCCGCGCTGACGCGCTGGGGGCGTATCGACGTGCTGGTGAACAATGCCGGCATCATGCCGCTTTCCCCGCTCGCCGCCTGCAAGCTGGACGAGTGGGAGCGCATGGTCGACGTCAACATCAAGGGCGTGCTGTGGGGCATCGGCGCGGTACTGCCGACCATGGAGCGCCAGCAGGCTGGGCAGATCATCAATATCGCCTCCATCGGCGCCCTGCAGGTGGTGCCCACCTCGGCGGTCTACTCCGCCACCAAGTTCGCGGTGCGCGCGATTTCCGACGGGCTGCGCCAGGAGAGCCCCCACCTGCGGGTGACCTGCGTCAACCCTGGCGTGGTCGAGAGCGATCTGGCCTCGACCATCACCCACGAAGACACCGCTGATCTCATTGCCCACTATCGTGAAGTCGCACTCAAGCCTGTCGATATCGCACGCGCAGTGCGCCAGGTGATCGAGGCCCCGGAGAGCGTCGATACCACGGAGATCACCATCCGCCCGACCGCCTCGGCCAACTGAGCCCATCCCGGAGCGCACCCGCCGTGACGCGCTGGGAACCCGGCGAGAATGACGCCATATCGATTCGGCGAGTGGGCGCTCACGCTCGCTCGCCGGTCCCGCCGTCTCGGCCCTCGGGGCGTCCGATCGCCACCCCGGTGAAGGTCTGGTTGATGTGCATCCCATGGTGTTGCTCCCCATAGGTGTTGAAGCCGACCGTTCGATGACGCCGCAATAACCCTTCCGCCGCCGTGACCGTCTCCAGCGCCTCGATCTCCAGCCGGCGCAGGAAGCAGTCGCAGCCGATCACCAGTGCCGGCGACCCCAGCCGCGCTTCCAGCCCGGCAAACACCGACTCGAGATCGTCGAGTATCGGTGCTGGGGTCATCGCGGTGAGCACGATGCCGTTCTCCACTGCGCAGTAGAAGGTCAGGCTGCCATCGGGATTGACGCGCTGGATCGAACGCACGTAGTGCGCCTCGCCGATGCGCACCGCCAGCGGATGGCGGGCGAAGTCGGTCTCGTCGAGCGCGTCGACAGGGCGCCCCACCAGCCGCGCATACTCCTCGGCGGCGGGGGCGGCATTGAGTTCGAACACGGTGCGCCGCTGGCGATCGGCGGCAGTGACCACCAGCTTTTCACGTCGTGGCCGCAGATGGTGGGTGCTGAACACCTCGAACGGCAGCGGCGTATTGACCATCACCACCACCGCCGCCTGATCGTGAAAGCGCCCCTGATGGAAGACATGGGTATGCGCCAGGCGGTTATCGTCACCGGCGGAGCCGCCGAAGCTGGGGATGCTGCCCAGCGCCGCATCCAGCGTGGCCAGCACCTGCTCCTCGCTGCTCGACAAGCCATCGAGCAGGGTCAGCGCGAAGCTGTGGCCAGCCACCGGCGCCACCGCCTGATGGCGGCACTCGTTGAGCAAGGTATCGGTGAGGCGCTGGGCGCGGATTAAGTCGAAGTGCGCCAGATCGTCGATCAGTGCGGTCGACACGGCAAAATGCGCCCGGGGGAAACCGATCGCCACGATGCCGCCGCGGGCGTAACCGTTCGGCGTGATCTCCCCGGCGGTGGTGCAGCCGCTGACCGGAACGCCCTCGAAAGCGGCGGTCAGCGCCTCGCCGAGGGCCGCCAGCGGGTACTCGGCGCTACAGAAGAACAGCACCGCCCCCAGCCGCGGCCCGGCCAGTGGCTCAGCCAACGCCAACGCCAGTTCACGCGCGGCGCGCGCCGGGTCCGTTTCATGGCTACAGGCGGTGGGCAGCACCGCGGCGGGCGAGGAGTCGCCTACCGGATGGGCCACCGAGGGCGGCGTCGGCGCATCGAGCATGACGGCGAACCTGCGCAGGGAGTGTTTCGGCAGTGTAGGCCGCACCAGCGAGGGCCCACAATGGGGCTACACCACTCCCTCGAAAGCCCTTGCGCTCGGCAAAGTGCCGGAATGCCCTTCAGCCCACGAACGGCGGAGAGCCTTCTTGCCAAGGAGGCTATCATCGATTAACGTAACGACGTTACATCGAATATTGGAATGCCACATGACGTCCTGCAACCATGAGCATGAATCGCCCACTTCCCCCACGCTGCCCTCCGCCGATCAGCTGACGCGCAGTGCGGCGCTCTTCAAGGCGCTGGGAGATCCCGCCAGGCTGGATCTGCTCTATCGCTTGAAGGATGGCGAGCGGTGTGTCGGCGAGCTGGTTGGCGAAGATGCCAAGCTCTCGACGGTTTCCGCCCGGTTGCAGACACTGCTGAACGCTCAACTGGTCAAGCGGCGCCGAGATGCTCGGCACCTCTACTACAGCCTGGCCGACCAGCATGTCGTTCAACTGATGGACAACGCGCTCGCGCATGCCGACGAGGACGCCCAGTCGTCATAGACACGGGGATGCCTCGCCCAGGCCGATACGCCACCCACTGCCCTTCTCATACAAGCGTTCTCACGCAGAAACAGGAGTCGACAATGAGCTGCAACACGCACGACAACCACCCCCACGAGCACGGCCCGAACTGCGGTCACACCCAGATCGAGCACAACGGCCATGTGGACTATCTCCACGATGGTCATCTGCACCATCCGCACGGTGATCATGTCGACGAGCACGTGATCGAAGTCTCCGATCAGAACCCGGATGCCTGCACTCCGAATCATCAGTGCGGCGACCATGCTGCCGATCACGTGCACGGCCCGGACTGCGGCCATGAAGCCGTGCCGCATGGCGACCATGTCGACTATCTGGTCAATGGCCACCTGCACCATCCGCATGGCGACCACTGCGACGACCACGGCCCGGTCAGCGTCGTTCGCTGATCTCGCCCGGCATCGCTCGTAATGCAAAACGGCCAGGCATCCATATGCCTGGCCGTTTTCGTTGCTAAGCCTTGCCCCTGCCCTAAGCGGCGCCGCTCAGTGGTGATCCACGCGTCTTCGCATGGCCCTGGCGGACCCTACACGACGACCATCACCACCAGCACCACCGTCAGCAACAACAGGTACACCCTGGCATGAACGCGATCGGGAATGCGTCCGATCCACAACGATGCCAGGCGGATGCCGAGCCATGACCCCACCGCCAGCGCCAACAAGGCACGAAGATCCACATACCCCGCATACCAGGTGCCCAGGGCGGTATCGCCAGCCGACAGCAACACGTAAGTCGCGGTGCCACTCACCGCCATCGGCAACGACAAGGGATTGGCCATCGCCGTGGCCGCCGTCATGCTGGCCCCTCTGCGGCGCATCAGCGGTACGGTCATCACGCTGCCGCCAACCCCCAGAAAGGCCGCAAAGATACCGATGAACAAGCCTGTCACCGCCGTCACCAGGCGGCCCATAGGGCGGACCTCCTCACTCGCCTGATGCAGGAAACCCGGCCGCAGGATGGCATCCGCAATAGTGAGCCCCAGATAACCGATGAATACCCAGCGCACCCAGCCCCCACTCAACGACACCGCCGCGGCCGCGCCAAGCACGGCGCCGATGGCGATATAACCGACCAACGGACGCACCAGGTGCCATTGCACGGTCCGTCGCCGATGGTGACGCCATGCCGACAGGGAGGCAGCGAAGATCATCAGTGCAGTCGAGGTAGCTACCGCGATATGCATGGCCGCCAGACCCATCGTGCTGTCCGGCCCATGGACGGCGATCAGCAAGATATACATCAAGGGAACCACGACAAAACCACCGCCAAAACCGAACAACACGGTGGTGATGCCGGCCAACCCGCCGCAGAGAAGCAATACGCTATACACCGGAACTCTCCTGATGGAACGCAACGACAGGAACGATATTCCGATGAGGAGTAGCCGACGTTCGCCAGTTGGCCAATAATCGTTTTATTTCGGCCACTCTGAGGGCAAATGCTCAATATCCCCCTAGCGGACGTGGATCATGTGGCCCGACCCGTCGTGGCCATCGGCACCGACTACAGCCCCGGCGCCCTACTCGACTTTCATACCCATCGCCGAGCCCAATTTCTCTACGGCATGACGGGCTTGATGGAGGTCGACACCGATGAAGGCACCTGGGTGGTGCCACCTTATAGCGGTGTCTGGTTGCCGGCGGGCAAGCGCCACCGGGTGCGGATGAACGGCGTCAGTACTCGCAGCCTGTATATCGAACCGATTGCGGCGCCACGCCCCTCCTCCGGTTGCGAAGTGCTGATGGTGTCGCCGCTGCTTCATCACCTGCTGCTGGCCTCCGCCAACATGCCCGCGCTTTATGACGAGAGCGGTCGCGATGGTGCCCTCGCCCAACTCCTGCTGCACGAGCTGCAACGGGCGCCGGCGCTGCCGCTGTTTGCGCCTCTGCCCCGGGACCCTCATCTGGCCCGCCTGTGCAGAGATTTTCTTGGCCAGCCGCATATCCATAGCCTGCCCGAGGATTGGGCCCGACAACTTCATTGCAGCCAACGCACCTTCAATCGCCTGTTCCGTCAGCAGACCGGTCTGTCGTTCGGCGGATGGCGCCAGCAAGCCTGCCTGATGGCCGCCGTTCCCAGGCTACTAGCCGGTAGCTCCGTTACCCGAACCGCGCTGGAATTCGGCTACGACAGCCCGGGCGCCTTCTCCAGCATGTTTCGCAAGGTGCTCGGTCAATCCCCGACTGCCTTCGTTCGAGCAGCTACTCGGCATGAGGAGGAGATGCCCGGCCTGTAATGCCCCCACCCTAGTTTCCGCACACCCTACGCGACTCATGCGGGGTCCACTCGGCCCCTGCATCGGGGCAAGACTCACCCCGCCAGATGGCGCGCGAAGAAGTCGAGCAGTTGGGTGTGGTGGGTATTTTCCGCGTCACTACTCAGGACATGGTCCTCCCCCTCGTAGTAATACACCTCTGGCGTGCGGCCATGGGCCTGCAAGCGGGCTTCTAGCCGGCGAGTCATCGCCACCGACCAGACTCGATCCGCCGTGCCGTGGCTGAGGAGCAGCGGCCCGGAATAGCGTTCGATATCGATGGGCTGGGTGGGCAGCAACGCCTCGGACGATCCGCGCCAGTTCCAGGCGCGGTTGGCGCCATCCCACGCCTGCCAGCCGGGGTCACCCACATCGCGGAAGGTGCGCCCATCGAACGCGCCGCAGATACAGTCCGGCGGGCTGTGCGCGGCCACGGCATCGGCGATGCCAGGTACGCCGTCTCGAGCCATCAACGACGTCAGCAGCAGGGCATGTTCCGCCCCGCGAGAAACACCGTAGAGCCCGACCCGGCCGGAGGAAACATCGAAGCCACGCAAGGCCTCCAGTGCCGCGACGCTGCGATCCAACGATACCTCATGAATGCTACCGGCGTTCCACACGTTGCCACCCTGGGAGTAACCGAAGGGAAAGGCCAGGAAGCCGTGCGCGGCCAGGAGCACCGCATTGCGGTGGCTCCAGCCCGACCAGGCGCCCTCCGAGCCATGCAGGATCATCACGGTAGGAAAAGGGCCGTCACCCGGCGGGCCATAGGTCGTGCCCCACTCGGGGAGCAAACGGCGGACGATCTTGAGTGGCACGACTACGCTCCCGTGTGGCTTCCAAGTCTGAAGAACTTACCCGAGTCGACACATGCTAACCATGATGGATCAAGGCCGGGCTGCTGAGCAGTGGTCTTGCCCAGAGTCATCAACATGCTTAGTCGAGATAGGGCTTCAGCACCTCTTCGATCCAACTCATGAATGCGCGGACACGGCGGGACAGATTTCGTCGATGGGCCACGACTAGGGAAACATCCAGTGGTTCGGGGCGAAAATCCGGTAGAACCTCTACCAGCGCTCCACTCTCCAGGTGGCGGCCTATTCCCGTGAGCGCTGCCTGGATCAGGCCGATGCCGGCCAGGCCGGCGGCTTCGTAGGCCTGGACGCTGTTCACTTGCAGAGCGCCGGGCAGCGGCAGCGTGGCGTAGTCGTCGCCATCCGGATATTCCCAGCCATAGGGCCGGGCGCCAAGCGCACGGCTGTAATGGATCGTGCGGTGGCCTTGGCGGTGCATATCCTCCAACGCCCTGGGTGTGCCGTGCCGCGCGAGATAGACCGGGCTGGCGGCATTCACCATACGTAGCCGGCCCAGTGGGCGGGCGATCAGCGTTTCGTCACCGACCGGCCCCAGCCGCAGAACGCAGTCGAAGCCCTCCTCGACCAGATCCACCTGCCGATCTGTGCTCGATACCTGCAACTCCAGATCGGGATAGGCTGCCATGAAATCCGGCAGCGCCGGTACGAGTGTCGTGCGCGCCAGTTCGGTCGGTAGATCGACCCGGAGGCGCCCCCGTAGCGCAACGCTCTCCTTGGCAAACATCGACTGTAGCTCGTCGAAATCGGTCAGCAGTTCCCGCGCGCGCTCCTGAAAGCGCCGTCCATCCTCAGTCAATTGGACGCTGCGCGTCGTCCGATGCAACAGCCTGGTACCCAGGCCCTCCTCCAGTTGTCGCACGACGGTCGAGGCGCGGCCCTTCTGGATACCCATGCTTTCCGCCGCGCGGCTGAAGCTGCGCATCTCGGCGACCCGAATGAAGATGTGGAGATGTTCGAGGTTGTGCATCCACAAACCCTTATCTGTTCTCTCTCGAGAGAACAATGCGTTCTATTTGGCATACTCAATGAAAACAGAATCGCAGGATACAGTGCGTCTGGAAAGCCACTCCATATGGGAAACATCATGGCGAAACGCGCAAAACCAGGCCTCCTGTCCTGGATCGGACGTTCAGCAAGTGCCCTGGTCATCGCGGCGCTGCTCATGGATGCAGCGGTGCAGTTATTCGTCCCGGGCCTGGCCTCGGGCATGCTGCGGGAAGTGGGATTCGCACCGGCCATTGCCCCGGTACTGGGCACAATCATGGCCATCTGCGCCCTCCTCTATGCCATTCCGGCCACCGCCTTTCTCGGCGCGATCCTCGTCACGGGATTTCTCGGCGGAGCGATCTGCGCGCATGTGAGGCTCGGCGAGATCGGATCGTCGCCGGAACTCCTCTCGCTGCTGCTCGGCCTGCTGGCCTGGGGCGGCCTGTACCTGCGCGACCGGCGCTTTCGCTCCCTGCTGCCGATCCACCAGTAAGCCAACCGGGCGGGCATCCAATGGCTGCGCGCCAACTCGACCCAAACCAACCTCGAACATCAGGACACCGACATGACCCAGAAAGCCATCACCACCGCCGTCGTCTACCACTCGGGCTATGGCCACACCCAGCGCGTCGCCGAGGCGGTCGCGGACGGGGCATCGGGAACGCTCATCGCCATCGACGCCGAAGGCAACATCCCAGAGAGCGCGTGGCAAACGCTCCACGCCGCGGATGCCATCGTCTTCGGCTCGCCAACCTACATGGGCGGCCCGAGCTGGCAGTTCAAGAAGTTCGCCGACGACAGCTCGAAGCCCTGGTTCGGCGAGCAGTGGAAAGACAAGATCTTCGGCGGCTTCACCAACAGCGCCACGCTCAACGGCGACAAGCTCAACACGCTGCAATACTTCGTCCTGCTCGCCGGGCAGCATGGCGGTATCTGGGTGAGCCTCGCGATCAAGCCATCGAACGTGAAGGCCTCGAAGCGCGACGATCCCAACCGGATCGGCTCCTATATCGGCGCCATGGCGCAGTCGGACGCCGACGCCGCCCCCGAGGAGATGTCGCTGGGAGATCTCGAAACCGCCCGGCGTTATGGCGCGCGCATCGCAGAAGTCGCCAGCCGTTTCGCCGCGACGCGCACTGTCTGACCCGCGTCACTGCAAAGCACACTAGGCGCCATCCCGAGCCAGCCTGTCTCGGGATCGCCCACTTTGCGGAAGGCGCGTCCATCGAACGCGCCGCAGATACAATCCGGCGGGTTGTGCGCGGCCACGGCATCGGCGATGCCCGGTACGCCGTCTCGCGCCATCAACGACGTCAGCAGCAAGGCGTGTTCCGCCCCACGGGAAACGCCGTAGAGCCCAACGCGGCCGGAAGAAACGGCGAAGCCCCGCAAGGCCTCCAGCGCGGCGGCGCTCCGGTCCAACGACACCTCATGAATGTTACCGGCGTTCCAAACGTTGCCGCCTTGGTAGTAACCGAAGGGAAAGGCCAGGAAGCCGTGCGCGGCGAGGAGCACCGCATTGCGATGGCTCCAGCCCGACCAGGCGCCCTCCGAGCCATGCAGGATCATCACGGTAGGAAAAGGCCCCTCACCCGGCGGACCATAGGTCGTGCCCCACTCGGGGAGCAAACGGCAGACGATATTGAGTGGCGCAGCTACGCTCCCGCGTGGCTTCTAGGTCTGAAGAACTTACCTGAGCCAAGGCATGGTAACCACGGTGGACGAAGACCGGTCTACTGGGCAGTAATCTTGAACATAGCCAAGCCGTCATGGTCGCGGTTAGTGCAAGCCTAAACCGGCCGCTTTGTCGAACAGGTGAAACAGGACAATGTCGAGGGTGGCTGGCAGATCAAGATCAGCGAGGGGAATCTGGAAGCCGAACAGGTGGTGGTGACCATGGCCCACTGGATCGGCGAACTGCTGGAGAGGCTGGGCATGAAGTTGCCGCTGTTCGCGCAACGCGTCTGCCACCTTCACTAATCCGTTGAAAACGAGGCCAAGCTCAACTACTGGGTGATGGACGCCGAGAAGGGATTCCTGCTCGACCCCGTGCGCGCCGAGATTAGCCTGAACATCGACGAACTGCTCGCCCAGATTATGGATGGCGAGGAACCCGTGGTAGATATGACAAAGTTCCGCGTCGATTGCTTCTGAATGATAGCATCATGAAAGCGGGCGCTATTGAGACTCCGACATCGAAAGACAGTTTAAACAACATTCCTATACCAATAGTCAAGCAAAAAACATCCAACATTAGCGCGGAGGGTTTTCAGAAACCAGAGGAGCATTACAAACAATGCTTTTTGATCAGCCACTAGCAAAACTTGATACACCCCCTCTAAGCTCTATAGCCACCCATGATGGCGGAATTTTCTATTTCGTTCTTGAAAGAACTAATGAGATCAACAACAAGACCTTCAACCTCAAGGTAATCTTCATATTCGATTTTGCAAAACTCTCCATGAGCGATACTATTCCTAACCCCGACTAACGCACCATCAATCTTTAACTCCTTGCTCTTCCAATCATCCCGATAGTTTATCCCAACAAGCTGACAGACTTTAAAAAACTCCACGGAACTCAAATTACCGTGCACATCAAGAACTCCTTGCCAAGGTATATTGACCCTTTTATTTGAACACTGACGAAAGTGCTCTGCCATTCTAACCCATTGTGACACCCCCTTGTCGCTCAACCCACTTGAGAAAGTCTGCCTATAAACTAGCGCTTGGAAATTTGCTCCTAGCTCGGAAAGAGGAAGCCTTTTACATTGCACGTAGCACAAGTACATTTCCGAGCATTTTTTTATAAACCCCTCCCAGTGCGCATATAAAATCAACATTGAAGCTCTTAAGATCGGGCCAGATCTTCCCCCTCCTCCTTCTACTGCTTTTCTTACTGATATGATCTCTTTTTTCCTCCATGCTATTTCAGCATTCAAAACCTCATTCAATTGAAAAGAAGACATTATTTTCATTATTCAAAAAGCTCTCTGCCAACTTCCACAGTAACAGGAATTCTGCTAGAAGCCCTTACGCCTGATGAGGCTGCTCTCTTGAATTTTTCATTCACCCATAACTTCTCGTGGACCTCCTTGATTTTAACATCACTTGGCATTCTCCCATACCTAAGATAGTAATTCCCAAGACCAAGTGCCATGCACTCAAATACAGAAATCAAAGGAGCACCGAGGCTTCTTTCTTTCGAAGGATCAAACTTTTTAAAAGCTTCTTCCCCAAGCACTCTGCTGAGAGCAGAAAAAGTTTCGACGAAAGCCAACTCTATCCTACTTCTATCCAGATCATCATCCTCCGCCATATTCACTACAACGTCCGTCAGATACACTCCGAGCTCAGATATCTTTTTTAAATTCTCAATCTTCTCCTCAGCTAAAGCCAAGAATCTTATCAAAAGCTCAGAGTCATATTGCTCTTGCCTTTGCCGCTCACTTAACGGAAGGCAATCCTGAAATTCTTGCCTCCCGGCCATATCAGAAACCCACTCAAAAAAATCAGGATTGATCATTATAAGGATGCAATTTCTTACTTCTTGATCTGTCGCGAGAGAGCCACCTGTATTAAGCCTCTGAAAAAGCTCATATTTCGATGCTGGATCACTGGCCTTAAGAACAATCTTAAGATCCAATTTAGACCTCTTTATTTTTAGCTGCGCGGGTTTGGGAAGTTGAAATGCACCATCAGCCAGATTACTATCCCAACACATATTATCTAACAAAGGGAGATACTTGGTTCCTTCAAGAACTAGTGGCTCTCTAATCTCTCCTTTTGGGGTCTTTAAAATCCCCATAAACTCTAGGATAGTTGAAAACCTTTGAAGTCCATCAACAACCTCCCAAGTCCCATCCTCCTTTTCAGCCACAAAAATCGAAGGAATGGGAATACCTAACAGCAATGACTCTATAAATCTTGATTTTTGATGATTACTCCACCTAAAAAAACGCTGAAACTCGGGGTGAACATTGATTTCATTATCACGATATAGATTGACAAGCTCTCCGATTGACATGGGATAAGAGTCAGTAGCTATTTCTTTACTCTTTTCATCAATCTGCTGTACAAGCCCGCTCATTTTTTCCACCTATTAGATATCTGGACAACTGAAAAATACCATTTCACCCACAACAAAGCAAAAGCCCGCCAGATGGCGGGCTCTCCTATAATCATTAATCATGGAAGGCATCTGATACCTAGCGCCACTCACTCCCACTCGATCGTCGCCGGCGGCTTGCTGCTGACGTCGTAGGTCACGCGGGAAACGCCGCTGATCTCGTTGATGATGCGGTTAGAGACCTTTTCGAGCAACTCGTACGGCAGGTGGGCCCAGCGGGCGGTCATGAAGTCGATGGTTTCGACGGCGCGCAGAGCGATGACCCATTCGTAGCGGCGGCCGTCGCCGACCACGCCGACCGATTTCACCGGCAGGAAGACGGCAAAGGCCTGGCTGGTCTTGTGGTACCAGTCGGCGTTGTGCAGCTCTTCGATGAAGATGGCATCGGCTTCACGCAGGATGTCGGCGTACTCTTTTTTGACTTCGCCGAGAATACGCACGCCCAGGCCCGGCCCCGGGAAGGGGTGACGGTAGACCATGTCGTAGGGCAGGCCGAGTTCCAGGCCGAGCTTGCGCACTTCGTCCTTGAACAGTTCACGCAGCGGTTCGACCAGTTTGAGCTTCATGGTCTCGGGCAGGCCGCCGACGTTGTGGTGCGACTTGATCACGTGGGCCTTGCCGGTCTTGCTGGCGGCGGATTCGATCACGTCCGGGTAGATGGTGCCCTGGGCGAGGAAGTCGACACCGTCGATCTTGGCCGCTTCGCGGTCGAACACGTCGATGAAGGTGTTGCCGATGATCTTACGCTTGGCTTCGGGGTCGTTTTCACCGCCGAGCTTGGTCAGGAACTCGTCTTCGGCGTCGACCCGGATCACCTTGACCCCCATGTGCTGGGAGAAGGTCTCCATCACCTGGTCACCTTCTTGCTTGCGCAGCAGGCCGTTGTCGACGAACACACAGGTGAGCTGATCGCCGATCGCCTTGTGCAGGAGTGCGGCGACCACGGAGGAGTCGACCCCGCCGGAGAGGCCGAGCAGTACGTGGCGGTCGCCGACCTGGGCGCGGACGCGCTCGGTCAGATCTTCGATGATCTGGGCCGGGGTCCACAGCCGCTCGGCCTGGCAGATCTCGAGCACGAAGCGTTCGAGGATGCGCTGGCCCTGCAGGGTGTGGGTCACTTCCGGGTGGAACTGTACGCCGTAGAAGCGCTTTTCCGCCCAGCTCATGGCGGCGATCGGGCAGCTCTGCGTCGAGGCGGTGACGGTGAACTCAGCCGGGGCGCGGGCGACCTTGTCGCCGTGGCTCATCCAGACGTCGAGCAGTGCGCCGCCATCGTGGCCGACGTGATCCTTGATGCCACCGAGCAGGTCGTCTTCGCTGGAGACGTTGATCTGGGCGTAGCCGAACTCACGCTTGTCGGAGCCTTCGGTGGCGCCGCCGAGCTGTTCCGCCATGGTCTGCATGCCGTAGCAGATGCCGAACACCGGCAGGCCCAGTTCGAACACGCACTCGGGGGCACGCGGGGAGCCCAGCTCGGAGACCGACTCCGGCCCGCCGGAGAGGATGATGCCGTTGGGGTTGTATTCGCGGATCTCTTCTTCGGTGATATCGAAGGCGCGGATCTCCGAGTAGACACCGATTTCGCGCACGCGGCGAGCGATCAGCTGGGTGTACTGGGAGCCGAAGTCGAGAATCAGGATCTTGTGCGAATGGATGTCGGTCATCGAATGAGCCCTGGGTGTGAGTCTTAAACGAGCAGCGGCGCTGTTAGGCGCCGCTGACAAAGCCGGAAATGGCGGGAAACTGTGTCGATGGCCGAGTCCCTGGTGGGGGCACTCGGCCATGACGTGAAACCTTTCGAGCGATGCTCAAAGGGTTCCAGAATCACTAACGATCAGGCGCCGCGGTAGTTCGGCGCTTCCTTGGTGATCTGCACGTCGTGCACATGGGACTCGACCACGCCGGCGCCGGTGATCTTGACGAACTCCGGCAGCGTGCGCATCTCGTCGATGTTGTGACAGCCGGTGTAGCCCATGGAGGCGCGCAGGCCGCCCATCATCTGGTGCACGATGGCGCTCATCTGGCCCTTGTAGGCGACTCGGCCTTCGATCCCTTCCGGCACCAGCTTCTCGACGCCCTCTTCCTTGCTCTGGAAGTAGCGGTCGGAGGAGCCCTGGCTCTGGGACATGGCGCCCATCGAGCCCATGCCGCGGTAGGCCTTGTAGGTACGGCCCTGGAACAGTTCGACCTCGCCCGGGGACTCTTCGGTACCGGCGAGCATGCTGCCCAGCATCACCGTGCTGGCACCGGCGACGATCGCCTTGGCGATATCACCGGAGTAGCGGATGCCGCCATCGGCGATCAGCGGGATGTCGTAGGGGGCAAGCGCCTCGGCGACGTTGGACACCGCGGTGATCTGCAGGACGCCGACACCGGTAACCACGCGGGTGGTGCAGATGGAGCCGGGGCCGATGCCCACCTTGACCGCATCCGCGCCGGCTTCGGCCAGCGCCACGGCGGCGTCACCGGTGGCGATGTTGCCGCCGATCACCTGCAGCTCCGGGTAGTGCTCCTTGACCCAGCGCACGCGGTCGATCACGCCCTTGGAGTGGCCATGGGCAGTGTCGACCACCAGCGCGTCGACGCCGGCTTCGACCAGCGCCGCGACCCGCTCCGGGGTCTCCGGGCCGGTGCCCACGGCGGCACCCACCAGCAGGCGGCCATCGGAGTCCTTGGCGGCGTTGGGATAGGTGCGCGCCTTTTCGATATCACGCACGGTGACCAGGCCGCGCAGGTGGAAGTCCTTGTCGACGACCAGGATCTTCTCGATGCGGTTTTCCTGCAGCTTCGACTTGATGGTGTCGAGATCGGTGCCTTCGAGCACGGTGACCAGCTTGTCCCGCGGGGTCATGATCGCTTCGACGGTGTCGCTGTGGTCAGGCTGGAAGCGCATGTCACGCCCGGTGACGATGCCCACCAGAGTCTCGCCCTCGACCACCGGGAAACCGGAGTAGCCGTACTCTTCGGCCATCGAGAGCAGGTCCTGAAGCTTGGCGTTCGGGCCCACGGTGACCGGGTCCTTGACGATGACGCTCTCGTGCTTCTTGACCTTGCGCACTTCCGACGCCTGCTGAGCGATGGTCATGTTCTTGTGGATGATGCCGATGCCACCTTCCTGGGCCATGGCGATGGCCAGGCGCGCTTCGGTGACGGTGTCCATGGCGGAAGAGAGCAGCGGGATGTTGAGGGTCAGCTTGCGGGTCAGGCGGGATCTGAGGTCGACGTCTCTGGGCAGGACATCCGAGTAGCGGGGTACGAGTAATACGTCATCGAACGTAAGAGCTTCTTGCGCCATACGTAGCATAGTCGGAAACCCAATTTGGCAGGTGGTGGGGGCCGGTGGCAACGCCCGTCCGGCGCCGGGCCTGGGGACTGACGACTCGGCGGGTGCTGCGAAAAGTTAATCGCGCATTATAGTCATTTGGTCGATGACGCTCAATCCCGATAGAGAAGTCACACGCGGCCGAAGTGGCCCGACGGGTCGCGCTGCCGCCCGTGGCGGCCTTCGTGTTACGCTGCCGGGCCACCCCCGAGCGCTGGAAACCCGCATGCCCGCCCCGACGCCCCAGGCCCTTTCTGTCAGCGATCTCAACCGCCAGGCCCGCCAGATGCTGGAGCGCGGCTTCGGCGACTGCTGGGTCGAGGGCGAGATATCGGGGCTGGCGCGTCCCGCTTCCGGGCATATCTACTTCAGCCTGAAAGACGCTAAGGCCCAGCTCAAGTGCGCGTTCTTCCGCAACCGGGCGAGCCTGTCGCGCACGCCGCTGAAGGATGGCGACCGGATCAAGGTGCGCGGACGGGTGTCGATCTTCGAGCCGCGCGGCGACTATCAGTTGATCGTCGATGCCGTGCAGCCGAGCGGCGAAGGCGAACTGATGGCGGCCTACGAGCGGCTCAAGCGCCAGCTGGAGGCCGAGGGCGTGTTCGCCAATGCGCGCGCCCTGCCCTATCCGCCGCGTCATCTGGCGCTGATCACCTCCCCCAGCGGCGCGGCGATCCGCGATGTGCTGGCGGTGCTCGCGGCGCGCTGGCCGCTGACCAAGGTGAGCCTGTTCCCGACGCCGGTACAGGGGCGCGAGGCGCCGCTGGCGCTGATCCGTGCGCTCGCGCTGATCAACCGCCAGGCGCGGCGGGACGCCGAGACGCCGGTCGCGGAGCGGGCACCGGGCGCCCCCGAGCCGTTCGACGCCGTGCTGGTTACCCGCGGCGGCGGCAGCCTGGAAGACCTATGGGCATTCAATGACGAACATCTGGCGCGGGCGATCTTTCATTCGCGCCTGCCGGTGCTGGCCGCCATCGGCCACGAGGTGGATTTCACCCTGGCCGAGTTCGCCGCCGATCTGCGCGCGCCGACCCCCTCGGCGGCGGCGGAGCGGCTGGTGCCGGACCGCCGCGAGCTGAGCGCGGGGCTGGCCCAGCAGCGCGGTCGGCTGGTGCGCGCCTGGCAGCAGCGTGCCGATGCCGAGGCGCAGCGCCTGGATCACCTGCGCGCGCGCCTACGCCATCCCGGCGAGCGTCTGGCCCAGCAGCGCCAGCACCTGGATGGGCTGGAGCGGCGTCTACGTCTGGCGATGCGCCAGCGTCTGCAACAGGAGCGCCAGCGTTACGATGCCACCCAGCGCCGCTTTGCCCTGCTCGACCCCAGCCGCACCCTGGGCCAGGCCCGCGAGCGGGTCGAGCGCCTGGGCACGCGCCTCGAGGCCGCCCAGCAGATGCGGCTGCGCCAGGAGCGCCAGCGGCTCGAAGGGGTGGCGCGGGAGCTCAATGCGGTCAGCCCGCTGGCGGTACTCGGACGCGGCTACGCCATCCTGCAGGATGACAGCGGCCAGGTGATCCGCGCCGCCAGCCAGACCCAGCCGGGGCAGACGCTCACCGCCCGCCTCGGCGAGGGGCGTCTGAAGCTGGAAGTGAAGCGCCGCCTGAAGGGCTAAAAACCACAGCGGTGATACAACCCTCAGGGACCCGTTTCAGCGTTGATGCGCTTCAGCTCTGCCCCACCCTTCGCGCCGGACGCTGCTCCGGGTCACCCGGCTGCACGAGATGAATCCGCGTACCACCCTCACCCTTCCCTAGCCCCGGCTTGAGCCGCTGCTCGCCGTCGTAATGGCCGCCGTTCTGGCGCCGATAGGCGATCGGCGCATCGCTGAACAGCCCCGCCAGGCGCTGCTCGAGATCCGCCGCCACCTGCTGCCAGCCGGCATCGTCCAGGCGGTCGCTCGAATAGACCGGAAACGGCGGCATGACCGTCAGCCCGGGATAGAACAGCGTGCCGTGGTGGATCGGCCACAGAATCTCCTCCAGGCTGCCGTTGACGCCGCGCTCGCTGTAGTGCGGCGCGCGACCGCCGATCGGCACCATCAGCATGGCGCGGCGCCCGGCCAGCATGCCTTCGCCGTAGCGGTCGCCCCAGCGCTCGCCGCCATGCTCCCCCACGCCATAGGCGAAGCCGAAGGCGAACACCCGGTCGACCCAGCCCTTGAGGATCGCCGGCATGCCGAACCACCACAGCGGAAAGCTGAACAGCACCGCATCGGCCCACAACAGCTTCTGCTGCTCGGCGGCGATATCCGCGGTCTGGGTATCGGCGGCGTAGGCGTGGCGGGACTCGGCGATATAGCTCAGCCGCTCGGCATCGAACGTCTCGGTGAAATCCTCGCGGTCGGCGAGTGTCTTCCAGCGCATGGCGTAGAGGTCGGAGACCTGCACCTCGTGCCCTTGCGCTTCAAGGGTGGCCACCGCCAGGTCCTTCAGCGCACTGGTCAGCGACTGCGGTTCGGGGTGGGCGTGGACGATCAGGATATGGGACATGCCGGCTCCTTGTCGGTGGTCGTTCCGCGGATGTGCGGGGTCGATCACGATCTTGCCGCCGGCTCTGGTATCTTTGAAATTGGATATTTTATTGCCAGGTATAAACTGAATGGATATCGAGCGGCTGGACCTCAATCTGCTGGTGACCCTCGACACCCTGCTGGCGGAGCGCAACGTCAGCCGTGCCGCCGATCGCCTGCATCTCAGCCAGCCGGCGATCTCCACCCGCCTGACCCGGCTGCGTGAGCTGCTGGGTGACCCGCTGCTGCTGCCCGCCCAGCGCGGCATGATCCCGACCCAGCGCGCACTGGAGCTGCAGGCGCCGCTGCACGCGGCCCTCGAGAGCGTGCGCCAGGTGGTGGCGAGCACCAGCCCCTTCGACCCGGCCACCGCCAGTGCCACGGTGACCCTCGCCGCCAGCGATTACGTACAGTACGCGGTGCTGCTGCCACTGGCCCTGGCGCTGAGACGCGAGGCCCCGGGGCTGGCGATCGCCTGGCGCACGCTGGACCACGCCGCACTAGCGGCGCAGATGGCCCGGGGTGAGGTCGATCTGGCACTGACAATGCCGGAGATGGCGCCGGACACTCTGCGCATGCGCAGGCTCTACCACGAGCACTACGTGGCCATCGCCCGCGCCGGGCACCCCGAGGTGAGCGACCCGCTCGATCTCGATACTTTCTGCGCGCTGGAGCACGTCATCGTCTCACCCCAGGGCGGCGGCTTTCACGGGCCGGTGGACGACGCCCTGGCGGCGGTCGGCCGGCGCCGCCGTGTCGCGCTCTCGGCACCGGGGTTCCTGGTCGTGCCGGAGATCGTGGCGCGCAGCGAGCTGCTCGCCCTGGTGCCCTCACGGGTCGCCGCGGGGCGTGGCGAACGGCTACAGCGACTGGTGCCGCCGCTGATCGTGCCCGGGTTCGATATGGCCCTGCTGTGGCACGAGCGCACCACCACCCATCCGCTGCAGCGCTGGCTACGTCAGCGCCTCGAAGGGCTGGTCCAGGCGCACGGCTCGGCTCAGCAGGAAACGTCGGTGGGGCAGGAGAGCGCGGGGTAGACAGCCATATCGGCGGCTGGCCGGCGCCGGCTGAGCCGCCATGGCGGCGGCATCAGCCGGGCAAGAGACGAACGGGTGGGCCGCGCTCAGCTCGTGGTATCAGGCATCGCGGTGGGCTTGAAGGCGCCGGGATCGAGGTCGTGGCGGGCCAATAGCTTGTAGAAGTCGGTGCGGTTGCGCCCGGCGATACGCGCCGCCTGGGTGACGTTGCCCTCGGTGATCTTGAGCACCTTGATCAGGTAGCTGCGCTCGAAGCCGGCGCGCGCTTCGCTGAACGAGGGCAGCGCGTTCTCCTCCGCCGCCAGCGCCTGGGAGACCAGCGCTTCGGGGATCATCGGCGTGCTGGTCAGCGCCACGCACTGCTCGACCACGTTGACCAGCTGGCGCACGTTGCCGGGCCAGGCGCTGGAGGCGAGCAGGTTGAGCGCCTCCGGCGAGAAGCCTTTGACGAAGGGCTTATGCCGGGCGGCGACCTGGGCCACCATGTGCTTGGCCAGCAGCGGAATGTCCTCGGCGCGCTCCTTGAGCGGCGGCAGCTTGAGATTGACCACGTTGAGGCGGTAGTAGAGATCCTCGCGGAAGTCGCCTTCGTGCATGGCGCGGTCGAGGTCGCGGTGGGTCGCCGAGATGATGCGCACGTCGATCGGCACCGACTTGGTGCTCCCCAGCGGGCGGATCTGGCGCTCCTGCAGCGCGCGCAGCAGCTTGACCTGCAGGGTCAGCGGCATGTCGCCGATCTCGTCGAGGAACAGGGTGCCGCCGTCCGCGGCCAGGAACAGCCCCTCGTGCTGGCTGACTGCGCCGGTGAAGGCGCCGCGGGCGTGGCCGAACAGCTCGCTCTCCAGAAGCTGCTCCGGCAGCGCGCCACAGTTGATCGCCACGAACGGCTTGTCCGCACGCGGGCTGGCCTGGTGCATGGCGTTGGCCAGCAGCTCCTTGCCGGTGCCGCTGGGGCCGGTCACCAGCACGCTGACATCGGAGGCAGCGACCATGTAGGCCTGCTCCAGAATGCGCTCCATCTGCGGGCTGCGGGTGATGATCTTGGAGCGCCACATCTCGCCACCTTCGCCGCGGGTGGTCGGTGTCTGCGCCAGCGCTTCGTCGATGGCGGCGAACAGCTCGTCGCGGTCGACCGGCTTGGTCAGGAAGCTGAACACCCCCTGCTGAGTGGCGCTCACCGCATCCGGGATCGAGCCGTGGGCAGTGAGAATGATCACCGGCATGCCGGGCACCCGGCGCTGCAGTTCGTGGAACAGCGCCAGCCCATCCATCTCGTCCATGCGCAGATCGGAGAGCACCAGGTCCGGGGTGTCGTCGGCCAGGTGGCTGAGCGCGGCGCGGCCGCTCTCCGCGGTGGTGACACGGAAGCCACGGCTCTCCAGGCGCATGCCCAACAGCTTGAGCAGGCTGGGATCGTCGTCGACCAGCAGAATGTGCGCGGTGTTGGCCGAGCGACCCGGCTGCATGGCGGGGGTACGCGTCGGGCGGCGCTTGGTGACGTCGGTTTGCAAAGACATGAATGGACTCCTCCTGCCATCGCGCGGCCTGTCATCGGACAGACCGGTCACGTTCGGTGTGACAGGCTCGCGCAGGGTCAAAGCCGCCGCACGAGCCGATGGCTCAGTCGCGTGAGTTGATCGTTCTTTCGATGTCGGTGAGCGCGTCGAGCTTGTCCGACATCTCCTTGAGCTGCTGTTTCAGCGCCTGGTTCTCGTGCTTGAGCGCCTGATCTCCGCCCTCGCCCGCGCTGCTGGCGCGCTGGGCATAGAGTTGGCGGCGCTTCTCCAGGCCATTGAGCCACTGCTGCAGAAGCGGCTGCAGGCGCGTCGGCGCGCTGTTGATACTCGCCTTGTAGAGCTCGGAGGCCCGACGCCAGTCCTGGGGGGCATCCCACCCCAGGACCACCGCGCGGGCGGCCTTCTGGTCCGGGCGCGAGCCGGCCAGCCGGTCGAGCATCATCTCGCGCCACTCCTTGTCGGCGCGCTGGGCGTCGAGCCCGAAGGCGACCCAGGAGTCGAGCAGACAGACGTTGTCGGCAAACGTCGGCACCTCGCCGCACCCCTGGGGCGATGCAGCCGTGCCGGTCAGCGACTGGCAGCCGCTGAGAAGCACCAGCGCGGTCAGCGCCAGCACGCCCTTCATTCGCGTGATCATGTCATCGTCCTTGCGTCATGGGTCAGCGTGCCCGTGGGGCCACTGGCCTCGTTATCGTCGGCCGCCGCCGGCTCGACCCAGGGCAGGGTGAGACGGAAGCAGACCGGCAGTTCGGTATCCGCAGCCAGGGTCAGATCGCCCTGCTGCAGGCGCGCGCAGTCGGCGGCGATCGAGAGTCCGATCCCCGAGCCCTTGAGTGGCCCCTTGCGCCGTGCACTGCCCTGGTAGAACGCCTTGAACAGATGCTCGCGGTCGGCCTCGGCGATCGGCTCGCCGCTGTTGGCCACATCCAGCGTCAGTTCGTCGCGCTGCTGGGCCAGGCGGATGGTCAGACGGCCGCCATCCTCGCCATAGGCGATGGCGTTGGAGATCAGGTTGTCGAGAATGCGCGCGGTACGCTCGCGGTCGGCCTGCCAGATCATCGGATGGTGCGGGCTGGTCACCTGCATCCCCTTGCTGTCGAGCGCCAGGCGGTGCTTGGCCAGCACCTCCTGGATCACCGTGGCGAGGTCGAAGCGGGTCACCGTCACGCAGCGGCTGTTCTGCAGCAGGTTGTAGTCGAGCAGTTGCTCGATCAGGCGCTGCAGCTCCTGGCCGTTGTCGTCGATCAGCCCGACGATCTCGTCCTGGCGCTCGTTGAGCTCGCCGGCGACGCCATCGGAGAGCAGCGCGGTGCCTTCACGGATGCTCGCCAGCGGGGTCTTGAGTTCGTGGGACATGTGGCGCAGGAACTGCTGCTTCTGGGCCTCCAGCTCGGAGAGCCGCTGCGCCAACCAGGTCAGGCGATCGCCCAGCTGAACCAGCTCAGCCGGGCCCTGGATACGCACCGGCGTGGTCTCCGGTTCACCGCTGCCGAGCCCGAAGATGCGCTGCTCCAGTTGGCGGATGGGGCGAGTGATCAGCCAGGTGAAGAACAGCATCAGCATGAGGCTGGCGGAAACCAGCGCCGCCGACTGCATCCACAGCCGCGCCTTCACCGCATTGGCCTGCTTGCGGATGTTGGCGATGCGCTCGTCGATCAGGGTATTGGTCGCCTCGCGCACGGCGTCGGACTCATTGGCGAAGCCGGAGAAGCGATCGAGGAAGGCGTCCATGTCGTCGCTGGGCATCTGCGGCAGCACTGCGAGCTTGGCATAGCGCTTAGCCAGCGACTGGAAGTCGGGGTTGTCACCCATCAGCGCCCGGTGCTGGGCCAGCAGCTCGCCGAACTGACGCGACTTCTCGTTGTAGATGTCGCGCAGCCCCTCCTCTTCGATCACCGCGTACTGGCGCGCACTGCGCTCCATCTGCAGCGCCAGCGAGCTGAGCATGCGCGCGCGGCGGGTCTCCTCCACTGCCTGGCGCGCGCTCTGGTCGGCCAGCGAGGAGAGCTGGGAGAGTGCCTGGCCGGCCTGGAACATGAGAATCGCGATCGGCAGCATGACGAAGAGGAACGCCAGCAGTACCAGTTGCATCAGTGAGCGCGGGCGCCAGCGCCGGGAGAGCTCGGAAGTCATAAGCGTGGCTCTGTGCAGGAGGCCCATTTGAGTCATGGATCGTTCCGCAAGGATAACATTTTTATTGAATGCCCATGCGCTGACACAGGCGCCCCGGCGCAGCTGCAGAAGCCGCAAAAAAAGAGGGCCGGCAGAGCCGGCCCAAGGTACGCAGGGAACTGAAGGGTTACTGGAACGCCCTTGAAAAACTGCCTGAATCAGCTGTTCGAAGGCGTACCGCGGGCCGCGAGGCCCCTGGAACCGCGATGACGACATCTGCCAATCAGGGGCTGTCGTAACACGTGGCGGCGAACCGCCTGTCCCAGTCCTGAACCGGTCGCCGCAGCGGCCGGTCATAAAATGGTCCCCTCGCAGGAGGGGGAAGGCATCCTTGCCGGGGCGTCCTTGCCCTAATGGTGCATCTCCTTGCCCGCAGGCCGCACCCGTCTCATCGCAACCTAAGTCACACATCGCGTGGAGCGGACGCTCTCGAGTTCACCGGGCCCGGCACAGGGTGATGATGGGCCGCGGCGAGACTCGATGAGACGAACTCGGAAGATTCGTCTCGTCGCTCTCGGAGAATGATATTGCCAAGGGTGTGCCAATTTTTTATTTTTATTTTAAAAACAACAACTTATTAATGGCACAAACAGCGACGATCATCGACGGGAGGGAGACACGGTGGCAACGGAAGGAATTGGCGCGCCAAAGCGTCGGCAATGAGCGACGCTTTATCGGCGATTTTCAATAAATGCTTATTGATCAGAAACTTGACATGTATCCATAAAGAGACACCCCGACCCGAAACCCGGGCCAAAAGGTGTCGCTTCAGAGCGACTTCAACAGCACCTTGGAGCGCCGAGCCTGGTTGTAGGCCTCGCGCTTGAGCCCGGGCAGCGCCTCGGTGCTGGACAGCTCGAAGCCACGCTCGAAGAACCAGTGCGTGGTGTGGGTGGTCAGGGCGAAGAGCTGGGCGAACCCCTGGCGCCTGGCGCGGCGCTCGACTTCGCTGAGCAGTGTGTCGCCGCGGCTGCCACGGCGGTAATCGGTATGCACGGCGAGACACGCCAGCTCCCCCATCGCCGCTTCGGGGAAACGGTGCAGCGCGGCACAGCCGATGATCATGCCGTCGCGCTCGATCACCACGTAGTCGTCGATCTCGTGCTCGAGACGCTCGCGGGTCCGCGCTACCAGCATGCCGCGCGCCTCCAGCGGCTTGAGCAGCGCCAGCAGACCGCCAACGTCGTCCAGCACCGCCTGGCGCAGCTGTTCGTAGCGGTTCTGGGTGATCATGGTGCCCACCCCGTCGCGGGTGAAGAGCTCACCCAGCAGGGCGTCGTGGTCGTGCCACGAGAGCAGGTGGGTACGCGCCACGCCGTGGCGGGCCGCCTCGCAGGCGGCGCCGAGATGGCGCCACAGCTCGCTGCCGGGGTCGGCCTGCTGACGCAGGCTCTCCCCCTGGGCCGGGCCGAGCTGGCGCTGCAGCTGGCCGTCGTCATCGTGCAGCCCCGCCGATTCACCGAGCAGAATCAGCTTGTCGGCCTTCAGCGCCACGGCGACATGCTGGGCGATATCGGCGGCGTCGAGGTCGAACACCTCGCCGGTGCGCGAGTAGCCCAGCGGCGGCAGGATCACCAGATTGCCGCCGGCGAGCAGGCTCTCGATCGCCTGACTGCGCACCCGGCGCACCTCGCCACTGTGATCGAAGTCGACCCCGCCACGCACGCCCAGCGGCTTGGCGGTGACCAGGTTACCCGAGACCGCGGTGAGTTCGATCCCGTGCAGCGGCGTGTTGGGCAGCCCCAGCGAGAGTTGCGCCTCGATATCCAGACGCTGGCGCGAGGCGATGCGCTCGACGTGATCCATGATCGCGCGGTGGGCTACCCAGCGCCCTTCGACCCGCTCCACTTCGATGCCCTCGGCCTCCAGCGCCGCGCTCACCTGCGGGCGAATGCCATAGACCAGCACCAGACGCACGCCGAGCGTGTGCAGCAGCGCCAGATCCTGCAGCAGCTGGTCCCAGCGCGACGACGCCATCGCCGCCCCTTCGATCAGGATGACGAATGTCTTGCCGCGGTGGGCATTGATATAGGGGGACGAGTTACGGAACCAGTCGACGAAGGGAAAACGCGAATCCAATGGAGGGATGCTCCGGCAAGTGGGTTGGCTCGGGGGGCGAGCCATCACTATACCAGAGCGCCCCGCCCGCGCGTCGGCGCGGGCAAGGCCAGTTTTCGTGCCAGCGCTAGCCGAACATGCCCTTGAACATGAAGAAGAACATGATCGACAGCAGCGCCCCGGCGGGCAGCGTGATCAGCCACGAAAGGACGATCGAGCCGAGCACGCGCAGGTTGAGTGCGGCCATGCCGCGGGCCAGGCCGACACCCAGCACCGCGCCGACCAGGGTATGGGTGGTCGAGATCGGCAGCCCGGTACCCGACGCCAGCACCACCGTGGAGGCGGCGGAGAGCGTGGCGGCGAAACCGCGGCTCGGGGTGAGTTCGGTGATCCCGGTGCCCACCGTGGCGATCACCTTGTGGCCATAGGTGACCAGGCCGACCACGATACCGCCGCCACCCAGCACCAGCACCCACCACGGCATCGCCGCCGAGCCACCGACGTTGCCGGCACTCTCGACCACGCTGATCACCGCAGCCAGCGGACCGACCGCGTTGGCGACGTCGTTGGAGCCGTGGGCGAAGGCCATGGCACAGGCGGTGAACATCATCAGCACGCCGAAGATGCGCTCGACGCTGGAAAAATCGTACTGCCCACGCGAACGACGTTCGCCGCGGTTGATGCGGTTCTCGAGCAGTACCCCGAAGAGCATGATCACCACGCCGAAGGCGGTCGCCAGCAGCAGGCTCTCGCCGAAGCTCAGCGCGAGCCCGACGTGGGAGAGCCCCTTGACCAGGGTCACCATCGAGACGATGAAGCCGACCAGAAAGATGTAGCCGGGGACGTAGCGCTTGGCCGCCGCGAAGGGATCGGGGTTGTCGAAGATCAGCACCTGCACCGAGCGGAACAGCACATAGGCGAAGACCCCGGCGATCAGCGGCGACGTGATCCAGCTCAGGGCGATGGTGCCGACCGCCCCCCAGTGCACCGAGTCCACGCCCAGCCCGGCGATGGCGAAGCCGACGATGGCGCCGACGATCGAGTGGGTAGTAGAGACCGGCCACCCCTTCAACGACGCGATCATCAGCCAGGCCCCGGCCGCCAGCAGCGAGGCGAGCATGCCGTAGACCAGCATCTGCGGGTCCTGCTGCAGCAGGCTGGCGTCGATGATGCCCTTGCGAATCGTCTCGGTGACCTGGCCCCCGGCAAGCCAGGCGCCCAGGAACTCGAAGATCACCGCAATGATGATGGCCTGCCGGATCGTGATCGCCTTGGAGCCGACCGATGTTCCCATGGCATTGGCGACATCGTTGGCACCGACCCCCCAAGCCATGAAGAAGCCGAAAACACAGGCGAGAATGATGAAGACATCACCGTATTGCGCAATGATGGACATAGGCTCAGTTCGCTATGAGTGGCGTGACGAAGGCGTAAACAGAAGGCCCGCGATCAGCGGGCCGTCAGAATTTGCAAGCGGCTACCCACACGCTCGGCGCGGTCGGACAGCTCGCCGATCCATTCGATGATCTTGTAGAGGAAGATGACGTCGACCGGCGGCAGCTCGGCTTCGAGCTGGAACAGCTGGCGACGGATCGCGATCTGCTGGTCGTCGGCCTGGTGCTCGAGTTCGTGCAGTTCGCGGATGAGGTTCTGCATCACGTCGGCGACGTTGCGGCCGAACCCGGATTCGAGCAGGTCTTCGAGCTCTTCCAGCGCCTTGCGCGCCTGATCCACCGTGGCCACCGCCGTGCGCAGGTAATCGCGCATCGGCTCGGCCAGCGGGTCGGGGATATTCATGTTGCGGCCGAGCATGATGCCGGTGATATCGCGCGCCTTGTTGGCGATCTTGTCCTGCACGCTGATCAGTTCGAGCAGGTCGGAACGCGACACCGGCAGGAACATGGTATTGGGCAGGTTGAGGCGCAGCTGGGTCTTGAGCTCGTCCGCCTCGTGTTCGAGCTGGGTGATCGCCTCGCGGTAACCGCGCGCTGCATCCCAATCACCGCTCAGCGCCGCGTCGAAGAACGGCAGGAGCTGACCGGCGCACTCGCTGGTCTTGACGATGTGGGCCAACAGCGGCTGGAACGGCGAACGTCCAAACAGTGCCGAGAACGGATTGGTACTCACCATAGCGTGGCCTGGATGCGTTGGAAGTGGCGGCGCCAGTATAATGATTGCGCCTCGGGGCGTCATGAAAAATTCATGAACGCGACACGAAGGCTTACAGTTTCCCATTCAAGCCAACGCGGGAGCGCACATGAGCGACGAAATCGAACTCAAACTGGCGCTCGCCGAGTCCGCGCCGGCACGGCTGGCCGAGCATCCCCTGCTGCAGGGGCTGAGCGCCGCCGTCCACTCGCTGGGCAATCTCTACTACGACACCCCGGACGGCGAGCTGGAAGCGGCGCGGGTCGCCCTGCGCGTGCGCCGGATCGGTGAGCAGCGCGTGCAGACGCTCAAGAGCGCCGCCGTCAGCCGCGGCGGCCTGTCGAGCCGCGGCGAGTGGGAGTGGTCGCTCGACGACCGCCCGTGCAATGCCGCCGGGCTCGACGAAGCCGGGCTGCGCGAACTCGACCATCCGGCCCTGGCCGGCATCGATCTGACCCGCCTGCGCCCAGCCTTCACCACCGACTTCGAACGCCACACCTGGCGCTACCGCGAGGGCGAAGACGAGATCGAGATCGCCCTGGATCAGGGCGAGATCCGCGCCGACGGCGCGACCCTGCCGATCCGCGAACTGGAGCTGGAGCTGAAGGCAGGGGCACCGGAAGCGCTGTGGCGGCTGGCAGCCAGGCTGTGCCAGCCGGCCGGCGAGGACGGGCATCAGAGCAAGCAAGAGAACAGCCCCGCAGAGGCATCCGCCAGCGGGACGCCGCTGGCAGCGCGCCCGGCCAACCACAGCAAGGCAAGCCGCGCCGGCGCCCTGCGCCAAGGCTGGCCGCGGCCGCCGGCGCATGAGCCGGAGGCGACCCTGGATACGCTGATCGAGGCGCTGGACACCTGGCAGGACAGCGGCGACCCCGCCTGGCTGCGCTGCGCCCAGACACGCCTGGCGGCCCTGGCCACGCGGGACGCCCACCCGGCACTGGCGACCCTCTCGGCCCCCCTGAGCGGCGGTGAGATGCCGTGGGCGAGTACGGCGTGGCTGGCACTGCGTCGGCTCGGCTGAAGGCTGAAGCGTGGGAGTAGAGGCGTGGGAGTAGAGGCTTGAGAGTAGCGGCGTGGAACCCTAGCCGGCGGCATCGTTGGCCGACGCGCCGGCCGCCGCCAGCGGTAGCGGCAGCTCGAACTGCTTGATCAGTTGCGCCATCGGCATCGGCCGAGCGTAGAAGAAACCCTGGATCTCGCGCACCCCCCACTCGCGCAGCATCGTCACCGTCTCCCAGTCCTCGACCCCTTCGACCACCACGCCGTGCTCGAGGCGCTGGCACAGCGCGACCACCGCTGCCAGGACGTGCTGCTTGCGCGGCAAGGTGTCCACATCCAGCACCAGGCTGCGGTCGATCTTGACCGTGTCCAGCGGCAGCGAGGTGAGCTGCGCCAGCGACGAGTAGCCGCTGCCGAAGTCATCCATCGCCACCTGGATGCCCGCGGCACGCATGCGCTCGAGTATGCGTGAGGCACGCACCGGATCGCTCAGCACCGCACTCTCGGTCACTTCGACCTGCAGCCGCGACTGCGGCACCGCGTGGCGCTCGCAGGCCGCCAGCATCAGATCGAGCAGACGCGAATCCATCAGCTGACGCGACGACAGATTGACGCTGATCAGAAAGTCATCGCCGAAGCGTGCGAGCATGCCCGGGTCGTTGAGGACCGGCAGTGCCTGATCCATCAGCATCTCCCAGAGCGGGGAGATCAGGCCGGTGCGCTCAGCCACCTCGATGAAGGTGCCCGGATTGACCAGTCCCTCGTCCGGGTCCTCCAGGCGCATCAGCGCCTCGAACCCCCGCGCCGTGCCGCTGACGATATCGACGATCGGTTGCAGGAAACAGCGCACCCCGGCGTTGGCCAGCGCAGCGCGGATCAACTGCTCCGCATGCCCCTGCTGCCGCTCCCACTGGCGCAGCGACTCGCTGTAGTAGCAACGGGTGCCGACATCCGACTGGCGCGCGCTGGCCAGGGCCAGACGCGACTGATGGCGCCACTCTTCGGCGCTGGTGACCTCTTGGGGATTGACGATCGCCACCCCACTGACATGCGACATCCACACCAGACGCCCGCCGATCGCCACCGGTTCGGCGAACAGCGCCTCGACCGGTTCGAGCAGACGGTCGAGCTCGGCCACGGCATCGAGCTCCAGCACCATGGCGAAGGTGTGCTCGGGCAGCGCCATCAACGCGACCCGGGCGGGCAAGCGCTGGCGCAGCTTCTGCAACAGCGTACGCAGGGCGGTAATGGCGTCTTGGACCGCAGAGCCGTCGAACAGCTGCGCCACGTTGAGCAGCTGGAACTTGACCAGCGACAGCGGCGGACGCGGCACACTGGCCAGTGTTTCCTGCAGCAGCAGGTCGAGATAGGCGCCATTGGGCAGGCCGGTGAGCGGGTCGCTCAGGCGCTGTTCGGTGGTATCGCTCAGGGTGCCGGCCATATGCAGCACGCGGCCCTGCTCGTCGCGCTGGCACAGCCCGCGACACAGCATCATGCGCCAGGCACCGCGCGCGTTGCGCACACGATATTCGATATCGACCGCATCGCTGAGCCCATCCAGATGCTGGTAGAGCGCACGCTCCACCGCCGGACGATCCGCGGCATGGATCAGTGCCAGCCAGCTCTCCAGGGATTGGCGAGTCTCGGCGGCGTGCTGCCCCAACATGCTGGCCCAGCGCGGCGACAGGGTGACTTGGCCCGAATCGATCTCCCACTCCCAGATGCCATCGTTGGAGGCACTCAGAATCAGGTTGAGGCGCTGGCTGCGCTCCTCGACCCGCGCTTCGAGCTCACGCCGGGCCTGCTCCAACTCGCCGATGGTGCGCCGCGCCGCATCGAGGGTGACGTTGTTGAGCCGGGCCAGCTCCTGGATCGCGATTTCGTCGCTGTCGGTATGGACGTCAAAGTCGAAGGAGCCGTCGACGGCCTGGTACAGCTGGTCGCCGATGGCGCCGATCTGGGCGATCAGGCGTTCGTCGCGCGCCTCGGATGCGGCTTTCGATGATCCACTCATCCCTGCGGGTCCTCGCGGTGCCTCATGTCACGATGCCTCATATCACGGTAGCTCATGTTCCGGCGTCGCATGTCGCGGCGCACTGCCGCACCACCCGGCGTGGATTCGCGATGGTCGATCCATAGCCTTTGATTGAATCCCCTCATGACCAAGGCTGCCTGAAAGAAGGTACACGGTTACACTGATTCGAGCGTGGCGGGCACCGCGGCGGCTCGTATCCGACACAACGCGGTTGCCCGCTTGCGCAAGCCGTGCTTTCTCGGATTATCGGCCACGGCCGGCAGACGTTTAACGCCATCCGGGGCGCACGCGCTGGTGCTACCCCTTTGTCTCACCGTTTCACATACAGGGCATGCCCATCATGCAGTCCGGGGAATCCAACTTTCGCAAGCAGCTGTTCCAGATCATCTTCGAATCGGATACCCGCGCGGGCAAAACTTTCGACATCGTGCTGATCACGCTGATTCTGCTCAGTGTGATGGTGGTCTTCGTCGACAGCGTGCCCCACCTGCATCAGCGCTACGGTGAGTGGTTTCTCCTGAGCGAGTGGGTATTCACGCTGATCTTCACGTTCGAACTGGCGCTCCGGCTCTACTGCCTGGAACGCCCGCTGCGCTATCTGAAGAGCTTCTATGGCGTGCTCGACCTGCTCGCCATCCTCCCCACCTGGCTCAGCCTGTTTCTGCCCGGCGCCCAGTCACTGCTGGTCCTGCGTGTCCTGCGCGTCCTGCGGGTGTTCCGAGTCCTGCGCCTGATGGAGTTCGTCGGCGAGGGCCGCCTGCTACTGCAGGCGCTGCGCCGCAGCCAGCGCAAGATCCTGCTGTTTCTGATCACGGTGCTGCTGATCATCACCATCTTCGGCGCGCTGATCTACATGATCGAACCGCCGGAAGCCGGCTTCACCAGCATGCCGCGCTCGATGTACTGGGCGATCGTCACCCTGACCACCGTGGGCTATGGCGACATCGCCCCGGTCACTCCGGTCGGCCAGTTCATCTCCGCCTTCATGATGATACTCGGCTACTCGATCCTGGCGGTCCCCACCGGCGTGTTTTCGGCCGAGGTGATCCGCTCGATCCGCGATGAGCGCTACTCCGACGAAGCCTGCCCCGGCTGCGGCCACGAGGGCCATGAACGCGACTCGCGCTACTGCCGCCTGTGCGGCACCTGGCTCGACGAAGAGAGCGAGGACCCCAACGCCCCCGAGGAGTCCGTGGAACAGGACAAGGCGCCCGGGGACGACTGAACTTCGCCAGCATTGTAACCGTTTGTCATCATATTGTGATACTCGCCGTACAGACTCCCGAAGGCATTGACGTCTGCCCCCAGGAGCCTGCCATGAAACCGTTTCGCCTGACCCTTCGCAGCGGGCTGATCGCCCTGCTCGCCATCTTCGCCGTGCTCATCGGGCTGATCGGTGGCGGCAGCTATATCGCCATGAAACAGGCGCAAGCCGCCTTCTCCTCCGTCTACCACCTCAACGTCGAACGCCTGGGTACGGCACGCGCCATCTACTCCGACCTGATGCAGACCCGGGTCCTGCTCGACAGCTACCAGACCGACTACAACCGACTCAAGGTCAAGGCCGCCAAGGTGACCTGGGCCAAGGCCGAAACCACCTTCGCCCGTGCCCGCGAGACCCTCGACACGCTCGCGCCGGGACACAACGACGTGGATCTCAAGGCACGCTTCCAGGCGCTGGTCGATGACGGTATCCAGCCCGGCTTCAAGGCGCTCAAGGCCTGGAACCTGTCGGCCTACCAGGAGAGCGTCAAGCACACCAACACGCTCACCGACGAACTCGACCAGGCGCTCGATGCGCTGAATCAGGCCGGCGCCACCAACGCCAGTCAAAGTCTCAAGGCCATGCAGCGCAACGTCGATGCGCTGGAGCTGGGCCTGGGCGTGGCGGCAATCATCACCCTGGCGCTGCTCGCGCTGGCCTTCTACAGCGTCAATCGTCACCTGCTGCATCCGCTGAGCCGGGTGCGCTCGCACCTGACCGGCATCGCTGCCGGCGATCTGGCCCAGCGCCTGGCCACCAGCGGCATGCGCGAGATGAGCCAGCTCAAGCAGGGGGTGGCGAAGATGCAAGCCTCGCTGACGGCGCTGGTCGCCCAGCTCCAGCAGGAGAGCCACGCGCTGAGCGCCGACGCCCGGCGCCTGTCCCAGGCCAGTCACGCCCTCAACGACGAGAGCCAGCAGCAGGCCCAGGCGCTGCAGGAGACCTCGTCGAGCATGGAGCAGATCACTGCTGCCATCGGGCACACCGCCGAGCACTCAGAGCGCGGCCGCAATCTGGCCGACGAGAGCCGCCGACATCTCGACCATAGCGGCCAGCAGATGGCCACCGCGGTGAACGAGATGGAAGCCGCCCAGGCACGTTCCCAGGCCTCCCTCGAAGTGATCGCCATGATCGACTCGCTCGCCTACCAGACCAGTATGCTGGCGCTCAATGCCTCGGTGGAGGCCGCCCGGGCCGGTAACCACGGCCGCGGCTTTGCGGTGGTCGCCGCCGAGGTGAAGAATCTCGCGTCGCGCTCCTCGGAAGCGGCAAAGACCATCCGCGAGCAGATCGAGGGCACCCATCAGCAGGTCCAGCAAGGCGCCGACGTCCTCACCCAGGCCGGCCAGTCGCTGCATACCGCGGTCGACTCCAGCCGTCAGTTGAGCGAGCTGCTCGACAGTATCACCACCGCCTGCCAGCAGCAGCACGAGGGCATTGCGCAGATCGACCAGGCCATCGCCTCGATCGACTCGGCGACCCAGCGCAACGTCGAGCTGGCGGCGCAGACCCTGGATGCCACCCGTGACCTCGAGGCCCGGGCCCAGCGTCAGCGCGACAGCGTCGAGGCATTCCGGCTCGGCGCCGGGGAGACGCCGGACGCCGGCCCCGAGCGGGAGACCGCCGTGGAATTCGATGGCGAAGCCGAGATGTCGCAGCGGACACCGGCCAACGACCCCAGCGCCGACGCGCACGCTGCCCGGCCGGCGGCCCGCCAGGCGCACGAGCGCCATCTGGAAGCGCTCTCGGTATAGCACGCCAGCCTGTCAGGCCGGCCAACTCAGCCGGCCAATATGACCGACCAATATGACCGGCCAATATGACCAACAGCCGTGGCCGGAACAGCGCGGCACGCCGGAAAGCGCCGAATGGTGCGGTTTGAAGCGCCGCCGGCGCTTCTCTATGGTAGCCGGGTCGCCCGCGACACGCGGGCATCGCCAATGTCAGGAGAGAACAAGATGACAATCAACGCCCATCTCAGCCGCGGTGTCGCCAGCGCCCTGCTGCTCGGAGGCCTGCTGTTCGCCGCCAATGCCAGTGCCGAGACGTCGAATACCGCAAGCGCCAGCGAGTGTGCGCCCAAGGAGTACGCCATGGCGCTGCGCTACCAGCAGCAGTCCGCGGAGATCCAGGCACTGCAGCGTCAGAACTACGCCCTGGCCACGATGCGCCTGGCGCAGAAGATCGCCGCCCACCCCGATGCCACCAATCTGGCGATCATGACCGATCTCGACGAGACGGTGATCGACAACAGCGCGCTGCTGGTGCGCGACATGCAGGCATGTCACGACTTCACCACCTGGGATACCTGGAAGGTGTGGGAGCGCGAGGGGCATCCGCGTCTGATCCCCGGGGCACGGGCCTTCCTCGACTACGCCAACGCTCACGGTGTGACGATCTTCTACGTCTCCGACCGCTATCAGCAGAACAAGGCCGCCACGCTGGCGACGCTGAAGGCGCTGCGACTGCCTCAGGTCAACGACGCCCAGGTGCGCCTGCTGGGGCCCTCCAAGGCCAAGCGCCGCGCCGCCATCGAGCGCGACTATCAGCTGGTGCTGCAGCTCGGCGACTCCCTGGCCGACTTCTCCGGCGACTTCCACCACGCTGACCTGGCAACCCAGAAGCGTCTGGTGGCCGAGCAGGCGGCGCACTTCGGCGACGACTGGATCATGTTCCCCAATGCCAGCTACGGCAGCTGGAGCGACGCGACGCTGGAGGGCTGGGCGGCCCCGCTCAAGACGGATTGATCACGATAGGGCGGCCACGCCGGCCGCCAGGCGGGATGATCAAAACGCAGCGCCCCCGCCGGGGTTTCCCGGCGGGGGCGCTGGCTTTACAGGCACCGACTGTCGCTCGTGAATTGCCGCAGTGACGTATCGCGGCACGCGCCTCAGCGGAACGGCGCGGGGTCGCCGCGGCCCTCGCGGACCAGCGTCGGCGGAATGTCGCGCAGATCGACCACCGTGGTCGGCTCCAGATGGCAGGCGCCGCCATCGATGATCAGATCGATGTGCGCTCCGTAACGCTCGCGGATCTCCTCGGCGTCGGTCATCGGCAGCTCCTCGTCGACCGGGATCAGGGTCACGCTCATCAGCGGTTCACCGAGGGCCTCGAGCAGCGCATGGGTGATGCGGTGGTCGGGTACGCGTACACCGATCGAGCGCCGCTTGGGGTGCAGCAGCAGACGCGGCACTTCAGTGGTGGCGTTGAGAATGAAGGTATAGGGCCCGGGGGTGTGCGACTTGAGCAGGCGGAAGACGCTGTTGTCGACCTTGGCGTAGGTGCCGATCTCGGAAAGATCGGAGCAGACCAGGGTGAAGTTGTGGCGGTCGTCGAGCTGGCGCAGCCACTTGATCTTCTCGATCGCCTTCTTCTCGCCCAGGCAGCAGCCCAGCGCATAGCCGGAGTCGGTCGGATAGGCGACCACGCCACCCTGGCGCAGGATACCGATCGCCTGATCGATCAGGCGCTTCTGCGGATTCTGCGCGTGGATCTGGAAAAACTGGGTCATGTCGTGCCCTCCTTGGGGTCGGATCCCGCCACGGCCGCCGCGCGCTGGCGGCGCACCGGAATGACGCAAGGCGCCGCGAGCGGCGCCATTCACCGTCAGCGTAACAGATGGCGCGCCTGGCGCCTGCCGCTAAGACTCAGGTTGAAGAGGGTTCCGCCAGAGACGGCTCGGTGGGAGACGGCTCGATAGGCGTGACGAAATCGGCCAGGGCGGGATGCGCCCACACCGGACGCACATGCGAGCGCGGCGCCGGGCTCAGGGTGCCGGGCGCCAGCGCACCGCCAGGGAAGTGAAAGTCGCTGCCGAGCGAGCCGTAGAGCTCATGGTGCGCGAGCTGGCGCGAGAGGTCGAAGGTGGTATCGCGATTCTGGTAACCACTCACTAACTCCGCAGCCTGCCCACCAGCGCCGATAAAGGCCTCGAACAGCAGGTCGCGCTTGCGCCGGGTCATGCCGTAGCGCAGCGGATGCGCGACCACGGCGACACCGCCAGCCTCGACGATCCAGCCGACCACCGTCTCGAGCGCCGGCCAGTGGGTCTTGACGTCACCGCGCTTGCCGGCCCCCAGGTAGCGCTTGAACGCCGCCTGGCGGTCCGCCGCCAGCCCGGCATCGACCAGCGCCTGGGCGAAATCGGGCCGCCCCAGTGGGCGCTCACTTCCGGCGATCGCCCGCGCCCGCGCCAGGGCGTCGTCGAGTCCCAGCTTCTCCAGCCGCCGGGCGATCTCCTCGGCACGCCGCACCCGCGCCTCGGCCAGCCCCACGAGGCTGACGTCGAATGCCGCACTCGGCCCCTGGGGCAGCAGCGCCACGACATGAATCGTCATGCCGCGCCACTGACACGACAGCTCGCTGGCGCAGAGCAGGCGCATGCCGTGGTGGGCGCAGCGCTCGCGCGCCTCCGCGACCCCCGCCAGGGTGTCGTGGTCGGTCAACGCGATATGCGAAAGCCCCTTGGCATGGCATAGATCCACCAGCTCGGTGGGCGTGAGCCGGCCATCGGAGGCGCTGGAGTGCAGGTGCAGATCGATGCCGCGAGCCTCGTCCAGCGAGGTGGCGGCGGTCAACGGCGCTCGTTCGGACGGCGCGGCGGTCTTCTCGGAATCGCTGGCAGCAACGGACATGGGCATGACGCCGGGGGGCGTCTTTGTCAGAATAGGCCGCACATGGTGAGGGCCGCCGCCGTCGCGGTCAATCCGCGCCCCGCCCTCTCGGAGCCCTGCGCATGAAACTGCTGTTCGACTTCCTACCCATCGCGATCTTCTTCGCCGTCTACCATCTGACCGGCGATATCATCAGCGCCACCGCCATCCTGATCCCCGCCACCGTGATCCAGCTCGGCGTGGTGTGGTGGCGCCAGCGGCGCATCGAGAAGATGCTGCTGATCACCTCGATCATCGTGATCGCCTCCGCCGGGGCCACCATCGCCTTCCGCGATCCGGCGTTCATCCAGTGGAAGCCGACCGTGATCAACGCCCTGTTCGGCGTCGCCTTCCTGTTCTCGCCGCTGTTCGGCGGCCAGACCCTGGCGCAGCGCATGATGGGCAAGGCGGTGTCACTGCCGGCGGCGGTCTGGCGGCGTCTCAATCTCGCCTGGGTGCTGTTCTTCTTCGCCATGGCGATCCTCAACGTCTTCGTCTTCACCCACTACGACGAAGCGACCTGGGTCGACTTCAAGCTGTTCGGCATGCTCGGACTGACGCTGCTGTTCGTGGTCGGACAAGCGCTGTTCCTGGCACGTCACATGTCCCGTTCCACCCCTGAGGAGCCCTCCTGATGCGCTACGCCATCATCGGTCACGACAACGATTCGAGCCTTGCACAGCGCCGCGAAGCGCGCCCGGCGCACCTGGCGCGGCTGGAAGCGCTGCGCGACGACGGCCGCCTGATCCTGGCCGGCCCCTTCCCCGCCATCGACGGCGAGGACCCGGGCGAAGCCGGCTTCAGCGGCAGTCTGATCGTGGCCGAGTTCGAGTCGCTGGAAGCCGCCCGGGCCTGGGCCGAGGCCGACCCCTACGTCGCCGCCGGCGTCTACGCCCAGGTCGAGGTCAAACCGTTCAAGCACGTGCTGCCCTGAACCGCCGAGCGTTATCCACAAGTCTTCGGTGAGGGCTTTTTCACAGCTGCTGTGGATAACGTTGTGAAGATCCCGCGGACGCCTTTCGCTGCCCCGGAAACGACGTCCGCTGGCGCGAGTCGATCATTTTTTGATCACCTACGCGCAAAAAACCGGCCACTGCGAGACCTTCTCCCCCATGACCGACGATCGACTCGCCGTCTTCGGCGAGCGCCTGGAGCCAGCGGAACTCGACTGGCGCCAGGATGCCGCGCAGCAGGAAGCGCCCTTCTCGACCCGCTACGACGACGTCTACTTCTCCCGCGACAACGGCCGCGCGGAGACGCAGTTCGTGTTCCTCGACAACAACGACCTGCCGCGCCGCTTCCGCACCTGGGACACCGCACGCCCCTTCGTGATCGGCGAGACCGGCTGCGGCACCGGGCTCAATCTGCTGTGCGCCTGGGCGTGCTTCGAACAGCACGCCCCTGCCGCGGCGCGGCTGCATCTGATCTCTACCGAGAAGCACCCGCTCTCGCGCGAGGCGTTGCAGCGGGTGTGGCAGAGCTGGCCGGACTTCGCCACCCGTGCCCAGGCCCTGATCGCGCAGTGGCCGCAGCCGGTACCGGGCGTCCACCGCCTGCGCCTCTCGCCGCGGGTGACCCTGGATCTGCACTTCGGCGATGCCGCCGCCTGCCTGGCGCGGCTCGACGGCCAGGTGGATGCCTGGTTCCTGGATGGCTTCGCCCCGGCCAAGAACCCCGACATGTGGCAGCCGGCGCTGTTCGCCGCGCTGGCCTCGGCCAGCCGTCCGGGCGCCACCTTCGCCACCTTCACCTGTGCCGGGCTGGTCCGACGCGGCCTCGCCGCCGAGGGCTTCCGCTGGCGCAAGGTGCCCGGGTTCGGCCGCAAGCGCGAGATGCTGCGCGGTGAATGGCAGCCCGATGGGCTGACAACCCCGCACGCGTCACAGTGCCCGACACGGCGCTCCGCGCCGCGCGCGGCCACGCCCTGGTTCATCCCGCCGCCGCCGCGCCCCGCCCAGCATGTGGCAGTGATCGGCGCCGGTATCGCCGGCACCAGCGTGGCCGAGGCGCTGGCGCGCCGCGGTAGCCGGGTCAGCCTGATCGACCGCGGGGGTATCGCCAGCGGCGCCTCGGGCAATCCACAGGCGGCGCTCTACGTGAAACTGGCGGCGGAGACCAACCGGCAGAGCCGCTTCTACCTGGCTGCCCTGCTCTACGTGCAGCGCTGGCTGGCGGCCCTCGACCCGGAACGCAGCCTGTGGCGCGATAGCGGCCTGCTGCAGCTCGCCATCGGCGAACGCGAGCAGCGCCGCCAGCAGCGCTTCCTGGACAACTACGTTCTACCCGAGACGCTGGTCAGCGGCTGCGATGCGGCCCGCGCCAGCGAGCTGGCAGGCACGCCGCTGGCGCATTCGGCGCTGGCCTACCCGCTGGCGGGCTGGGTCGACCCGGCGGCGCTGTGCCAGCGGCTGGCGGCGACACCGGGGGTCGAGTACCGCCGTGCGACGCTCGACTCGCTCGAAGCCATCGACGCGGGCTGGCAGCTCGCGCTTTCCGATGGCCAGCTGCAGGTGGATCAAGTGGTGTTCGCCAGCGGCCATGCCAGTGGTGCCTGGCTCGACGGCCTGCCGCTGCAGCAGGTACGCGGCCAGATCGCGAGCCTGCCGTGGACGGCACCGGACGCCCCGGCGCAGGTGCTGTGCGGCGAGGGCTATGTGCTGCCGCCCTACGCGGGCAGGCTCACCTTCGGCGCCACCTTCACCCCCAAAGATGGCGATACGCGCCTGCGCGAGGCCGACCAGCAGCGCAACCTGGATGAGCTTTCGCGCACCGCCCCGGCGCTGCACGCCACGCTCTGCGCCGACGGCGAGGCGGCGGCCCTGGCCGCGCTCGACGGTCGCGCCAGCGTGCGCGCCGCCAGCCCGGACAAGACACCCTACGCCGGGCCGCTGCCAGACAGCGCCGGATGGCGGCAGGAGTACGCCGCGCTGGCCAAGGATGCGCGGCAGCGCTTCACCACCCCCGGTCGTCACCACCCGGGGCTCTGGGTCAGCACCGCCCACGGTTCCCGCGGGCTGGTCAGCGCACCGCTGTGCGCCGAGCTGATCGCCTCTCGCCTTCACGACGAGCCGCTGCCGCTGGAGCGCGAGCTGGTGGACCATCTGCACCCGGGGCGGCGGCTGATCGCCGAGCTGATCCGGCAGGCGTGAGTGGCGGCCCGCCATCGCGGGCCCCGCTATCGGTCACCTGAAGCTGTCGGTCGCCTTGCGCCATCGATAGCCTGGGCCGGTCGAGGGGTCTCGAAAAGAAGTCGCTCAGGGGGCCGGCGTACCGCCCAGCCGCGCCAGCGTCTCGGCGTCGAGGCAGCGGTAGGTGAAGGAGGGGCGGCCGATATGGCCGTAGTGGAAGGACTCTTCGAGCACGCCCTGGTCCACCAGATGCTTGAGGTACTTGCGCACCGACACCCGTGACATCCCGGTATCCTCGCTCAGCGCCTCGGTGGTGAAGGTCGCTTCGTGGTGCTCGGCGGCGGCTCGCGCCACCTGTGACAGCGAATTGAGGGTGAGCCCCTTGGGCAGGTCGCCCGGGCGCTGGGGCGGCGCCGCGACGGCGCCATCGCGGCGGAACAGCGCGTCGACGTCGCGCTGGTGAGCGCGCGCCGGCAGTCCGGCCAGCCGCCGATGGGTATCCAGACAGTGGCTCAGCGCCTCCTGGAAGCGCTGGAACTCGAACGGCTTGACCAGGTAGTCGTCGACGCCCAGGTGCTTGGCCTCACGCACCGTCTCCATCTCCGAGGCCGCGGTGATCAGGATGATCTGGATATCACGGGCCTGGCGGCGCAGCTCGCGCACCAGCGCCAGGCCGTTGTGCTCACGCAGATAGACATCGAGCAGCAGCAGATCGACGGGCTCGCGTTGCAGCACGTCCCGCGCGGCGGGCAGATCCTCGCACTGGGCGACCAGGCTGGCCCCCTCGATACGATTGAGAAACTCGACGTTGAGCCGCATGACCATCGGGTCGTCTTCTACCACCAGTACACGCATGCTCATGTCACTCCGTCGGTAATCCAGGATGGGGCTACCGCGTAGGGTAATGTCACCTCGACCAGGGTGCCACGTCCGGGGGTGGAATAGATCGCCAGATGGCCGCCGCGGGAGTCGACGTGGGCCCGCACCATCGCCAGACCGTAGCCGCGCCCCTCGCCCTTGGTCGACACCCCCTGCTCCAGCACCTCGCCGCGCTGGGCCGCGTCCATGCCGCAACCGCTGTCGGCTACGTGCAGCGACAGCGCCCCGGCATCCAGCCCCAGGGTCAGGGTGACATGGCGCTCGTCGCGCCCGGCGACCGCTTCGAAGGCGTTCTCCAGCAGATTGCCGATGATCGTCACCAGCAGGTGGCACACCTCCTCCTCGGCCGCCGCCGGGATATCGCTCTCCAGCTCGACCTCGAGTTCGATGCGCCGCTCCCGCGCCTCGCTGCCCTTGGCCAGCAGAAAGCCCGCCAGCACCGGGTCCTTGACCCCCGAAACGCGCGCCGCGGCGGGGGCGATCAGAGTATCGTCGAGTTCGTGCAGGTAGCGTTCGAGGCGCCCCAGGTCGCGCAGCTGGACCAGCCCCAGGATCACGTGCAGGCGGTTCTTGAACTCATGGGTGGAAGCCCGCAGCGCCTGGGCGTAGCGGCTGACCCCGGTCAGCTCCTCGGCCAGGCGGTTGACCTCGCTGCGATCGCGCAGGGTCACCACGCTGCCGCCGCCGCGGGTCTCGTCACCCTGCACCGCGCCGCGCTCGGTGGCCGCCTCACGCCCACGGCGGCGGGGCCGGGCCCCCTCACGGATCAGCACCCGGTTGACGATCAGCGCGCGCCCGTTGAGGGTCAGCCGCTGGTCGAGCGCCGGGGTGCCGTCGCCGAACAGCTGGGCCAGGGTGGTGGCGGGCACGTCGGCGGCGGGTGCCGCCCCCACCGGCGCCAGCAGCTCGCGGGCCGCCGGATTGATCAGGCTCAGTTCACCGCCGGCATCGATCGCCAGCACCCCCTCGTGGAGCGACGCCAGCAGCGCCTGGCGCTCCTGCACCCACTGCGAGATCTGGTGCGGCTCGAAGCCGAGCAGGATGCGCTTGATGTAGCGCGCCAGCCACCAGGCGCCGAGACCGCCGACGAGCATCAGCAGCAGGGTGCCCAGCAGCACCACCTGGCGCTTCTCGGCCAGCAGCAGCCCGACACGGGAGAGGGTGACACCGGTGGCCACCGCACCGATCACCCGGCCGTCGTCGGCACGCACCGGGGCGAAGCCGCGGATGCTCACCCCGAGCGTGCCCTCGGAGCGCGATACATAGGATTCGCCCGCCAGCGCCGGCCCCTCGTCACCGCCGCGGAAGTGGCGCCCCACCTCCCGGGGATCGGGGTGGGTGAGACGCAGATGGTCGCGATCCATCACGGTGATGAAGTCGACCCCCAGGCGCTCGCGCAGACGTTCGATGTGCTGGCGCAGGGCCGAGTCGGCATCATGAACGACCGGCGTGGCTTCGAGCGCCCGGCGGATGTCGCTGCGGTCGGCGAGTACCGCCGCCAGCCCCATCACCCGCTCACCCTGGGCGCGCTCGAGGTTCGCCTTGAGCTGGTAGTCGAACAGCAGAAAAGCCACCCCCAGGGTCAGCACGATCATGCTGGCGACGAGGATGAAGATCTGGGCACTGAGACGCAGTCGTTTCACGATGGCTATCCGAGGGTGGCACGGGCAAATCGGGGGGTGTGATGTCGGATCACGGCTCGAGGCTGACGTTTTAGCCGCCTCGTTCTAGATGCCGTGGTTTTAGACCAAGGGGGTATTCCCCGGCCAGGCGCTTTGTGCCGGCACCGCGCCGCTCCCTTTCAATATTTTATTAAGGCTTAGTTAACTTCAGAAAGTTTGGCCGCCGCCGCCTCGCTTCTTATCCTGCTGCCTACCCGCCCGGCAGGGCGCGCAATTCTGGGAGTGAACCATGACCGCAACCGTGACGCAAAACGCTCACGCCGAGTCGGCCCGACCGCGCCACTGGCTGTCGACGCCGATCTTCGGCATTCCGCTACCGCTGTTCGCCATCGCCACGCTGGTGCTGATCGCCGCCATCGCCACGGATACGATTCCCACCGGCATGATCGGCGCGCTGCTGGTGATGATGATCTTCGGCGAGCTGCTCGGCTTCCTCGGCGACCGCCTGCCGATCATCAAGAGCTATCTCGGCGGTGGCGCGATTCTCGCCATCTTCGGTGCCGCGGCGCTGGCCTACGTCAACTGGCTGCCCACCGACGTCACCGACAACGTCACCCAGTTCATGAAGAGCGGCGGCTTTCTCAACTTCTACATCGCCGCGCTGATCACCGGCAGCATCCTGGGCATGGACTCCAAGGTGCTGGTCAAGGTCGGCTCGCGCTACGCCCTGCCGCTGACCTGCGCGGTGCTGTTCGCGGCGCTGTTCGCGGTGGCGGTGGGCTGGCTGCTGGGCTTCTCGCCGCAGGATGCGGTGGTGGTGATCACGCTGCCGATCATGGGCGGCGGCATGGGCGCCGGCGCAGTGCCGATGAGCCAGATCTACGAGCAGCTCCTGGGTCAGCCGGCAAGCTACTACATCTCGATCCTGGTCCCGGCACTGGCGCTGGGCAACGTCTTCGCCATCATCATCGCCGGCCTGCTCAACGGTCTGGGCAACCGGATGCCGAGCCTGACCGGCAACGGGCAGATGATGCCGGGGGTGGAGATCGAAGAGCGCGAGAGCAATCCCGACCTCTCCAAGCTGGGCATCGGCCTGGTCGCGGCGCTGACCTTCTTCGTCGCCGGCGAGATCCTGGGTGACTTCATTCCGCTGCACCCCTACGCGCTGATGATCGTGCTGGTTGCCGTGCTCAAGATCGTCAACGTGGTGCCGGAGTCGGTCAACGAAGCCGCGGCGCAGTGGTTCAAGTTCGTCGCCAAGAACTGGACCTTTGCCCTGCTGTTCGGTATCGGCATCGCCTACACCGATCTCGGCCAGGTCATCGACGCCATCTCGGTCACCTACGTCCTGATCGTCTTCGCGGTGGTCGCCGGTGCGGCCTTCGGCGCCGGGCTGGTGGGCAAGCTGGTCGGTTTCTATCCGATCGAGTCGGCCATCACCGCCGGCCTGTGCATGGCCAACATGGGCGGCACCGGCGACGTCGCCGTGCTTTCCGCGGCCAAGCGCATGCAGCTGATGCCGTTCGCGCAGATCTCATCGCGCCTCGGCGGCGCCTTGATCCTGCTGATCTCGAGCATCGTGGTGCCGCTGTTCTTCACCTAGGTTCGTACGAAAACTGCCTGCGCTCGGCAATACGGCGTTAAAAATCGGCTCAAAATGCTCATTTACACCCCGTAAACTCCGCGTTTTCGCCGATTTTTGCCTTGTCTTGCCTTCGCTCGCCGACTTTTCGTACGAGCCCTAGACTTCGGGTGAATGCAGTGAAAAACGGCGCCTGCGGGCGCCGTTGTCATTTGTGGCGTTCATTCACGCGCCAGACGACCTACCAGTCGCCCTCCTCCTCGTCGTCGGCCACGGCGCGACCGAAGCTTTGCCACTGGGCCAGCGTCATCACTTCGGTCGACTCGGTCTGCAGATCGTGGACGATCAGCAGCTCGCCGCGTTCGAGCTGGCGCCGAAGCTCGCGCACCCAGTCGTGCATGTCGCTGGCGACGTCGGTGGTGTCGTATCCCTGACGGGTAACGAAGGTCTCGAGCAGCGCATCCAGCGTCTGTGCCGGCAGCATGCGGTGGGGGACTTCGACGAAACGGCTCATCTCAACCCTCCCACTCGGCCAGACGCTGGATGAAGGTGGCCTCGTCGATCACTTCGACCCCGAGCTGCATGGCCTTCTCCAGCTTGCTTCCCGCCGCTTCGCCGGCGACCACCGCGGCGGTCTTCTTGGAGACGGAGCCTGCGACCTTGGCCCCCAGCGCCTGCAGGCGCGCCTTGCCGTCATCGCGGGTCATGCTCTCAAGGCTGCCGGTGAGCACCCAGGTCTGGCCCGCCAGCGGCTGCGGACGTTCGCCGACCTCCTCCTCCTTCCAGGTCACGCCGACGGCGATCAGGTCGTCCAGCGTCTGCTGGTTATGGCTCTGACGGAAGAAGGTATGAACGTGATGGGCGACCACCGGGCCGACGTCGGCGACCGCTTCCAGCGCCTCCAGCTCGGCGTGGCGCAGCGCCTCGAGGGTGCCGAAATGGCGCGCCAGATTGGCCGCGGTGGTCTCGCCCACCTCGCGGATGCCGATGGCATAAATGAAGCGCGCAAGCGTGGTGTGCTTGGCCGTCTCCAGGGCCTTGACCAGGTTGTTGGCGGACTTCTCCGCCAGCCGCGGCAGCTCGGCGAGGCGCGCAGCCTCGAGCCGGAACAGGTCGGCGGGGGTCTCGACCCACTCGCGCTCGACCAGCAGATCGATCAGCTTCTCGCCCAGGCCATCGATATCCAGCGCGCGGCGGCTGGCGAAGTGCTTGAGCGCCTCCTTGCGCTGCGCCGGGCAGTAGAGTCCACCGGAGCAGCGCGCATCGACCTCGCCGTCGAGCTTCTCGACCCGCGAGCCGCATACCGGGCAGCTCTCCGGCAGCACGATCTCGCGACCATCTGTCGGGCGCTGCTCGCGCACCACCTCGACCACCTTGGGGATCACGTCGCCGGCACGGTAGATCCTCACGCTGTCGCCGATGCGCAGATCCAGCCGCGCGATCTGATCCATGTTGTGCAGGGTGGCGTTGGAGACGGTGACCCCGGCCACCTGCACCGGTTCGAGCTTGGCCACAGGGGTCAGCTTGCCGGTCCGTCCGACCTGAAACTCGACGTCGAGCAGCTGCGTCACCTGCTCCTGGGCGGGGTACTTGAAGGCGATCGCCCAGCGCGGCGCGCGTGAGACGAAGCCCAGCACGTTGTGATCGCTCAGCGCATCGAGCTTGATCACCGCACCATCGATATCGTAGTCGAGCGACTCACGTTTCTCCCCCAGGCGGCGGCAGAAGTCGACCACACCGTCGATCCCCTCCACCACCGCCAGTTCGGGATTGGTCGGCAGGCCCCAGTCGCGCAGCAGGGCCATGCGCCCGGAGTGGGTGGCGGCCAGCTCGACATCGCTCTCGATGCGCGCCACTTGATAGGCGCAGAACTCCAGCGGGCGCTGGTTGGTGATCGCGGGGTCGAGCTGGCGCAGGCTGCCGGCCGCGGCGTTGCGCGGGTTGGCGAAGACCTTGTCGCCGTTCTCCAGGGCGCGGGCATTGAGCGCCTCGAACCCGGAGTGACGCATGTAGACCTCACCGCGCACCTCGAGCAGCGCCGGCCACTGATCGCCACGCAGCTTGAGCGGGATGGAGCGCAGGGTGCGCAGGTTGTTGGTGATCTCCTCGCCGGTGCGACCATCGCCGCGGGTCGCGCCATAGCGTAGATAGCCATTTTCGTAGACCAGCGATACCGCCAGGCCATCGAGCTTGGGCTCGCAGCAGAACACCAGCGCCGAGGCGTCGCGCTCCAGCCCCTTGGCCACCCGCTTGCCGAACGCCAGCAGCTCCTCTTCGTCGAGGGCGTTGTCGAGCGACAGCATCGGTACCACGTGCTCGATCTCGGGGAAGCCGCTATCGGGCTTGGCACCGACGCGCATGGTCGGCGAGTCCGGCGTCGCCAGCTCAGGGTACTCGGCTTCCAGTGCCTGCAGCTCGCGCAAGCGCTGGTCGTACTCGGCATCGGTGAGCTGCGGCGCGTCTTCGACGTAGTAGTGGTAGTTGGCGTCTTCGAGCTGCTGACGCAGGGTCGCGGCGCGATCCTGCGCCGCTTGTGGGGTCTGGCTCATGGCGTCCGGTTCGATCGCTGACAGGGTGGGGGCATTGTAGCGGAAGGCGGCGGGCAGGCCGAACGCCATCGATGACACCACTGCCGGTACAGGCAGGGGCCGTCACGCAGGCAGTGGCCATCGCGCAGGCTGGGCCCATCAACGACGACGGGGCCCGAAGGCCCCGTCATCAATACCGCTACCGCGTGTCGTATCGGGCTGTGTCAGTTGGCCTGATAGCGATGCAGCCGGTGGCGGCGCTCGAACTCCTGCACCCGCTGGCGCGCGAACTCGATCGTCTGTGCGGTCATCACGCTGTGGTTCTCGTCCTTGAGCTCGCCACCCAGATGGCGCACCAGCACCATCGCAGTCTCGAGCATGGCTTCGAACGCCGCGGCGGTGTCATTGGCGCCGGGCAGCGGCATCAGGAAGGTGACCCCAGGGGTGACGATCTCATCCATCTTGTCGAGATCGAACACGCCCGGCTTGAGCACGTTGACCATCGAGAACTGCAGCTCGCTGTCGCTCGCCTCGGTCTCGTAGCGATGGAAGATACCCATTTCACTGAAGCGCAGGCCGCAGGCCAGCATCAGGTTGAGCAGCGTGGTGCCGTCGAAGCCCTCTTCCGTCCGCGCCAGCACGCTGATGACGATGACTTCCTCGGCATTCGACAGGGTTTCGCGGGCCCGTGCCGCACTGACGTGATGGCGCTTGGCGCGCTCCACCGCCGGATGCGTGGTGACCACGTCGCGCCGCGGCGCTTCCTCGTCCTGGGTCGCCCGATCGAAAGCTGCCTGATCGAAAGTCGTCGCATCGGCAGTTTCGCGTACCTCGACTGCCTCCGCGGCAGCCTTGGGCGTTTCACTCGCAGCCGGCATCTCGCCGGCCGGTGTCAGCGCGGTGATCTGCAGACGCGAGGCATCCAGGTGCGGTGTGTCAGCGCGCGCTTGCCGGCCATCACTCGCCTCGGCGGGTTCGGCGGTGAACAGACGCGGCTCTTCATGCAGACGCTCCTGCGCGCGGGCGTGGGCAGCCTCGTCGCGCGCGGCCGCGGCCTCGTCGCGTTTCTGACCCAGGCGATGGGCGGAGTCGCTGACCCGCTTGGCCCCGGCCTTCATCGCGCTCCTGACATTCTCCTGCATGTCGGCGAACGAGGTGCGCGACTTGTAGCGGCCGAACACACCGCCCTTGATCTGATCGTCGGGAATCCGCTCCTGACGCTTGGGTTCGGCCGGGCGGATGGGTTCGGCGCCATCACTGCTGCGCTCGAACGTCGCCGGCCGGACGACACGTGCCCCTCCATTGGGCAATTCCCAGTTGATCTCGGCCGCACGGGCCTCCTCTTCCGGATCCACGTGGGATTCGGCGTCGCTTCCGCTGGATTCCATCGCCTGGTCAAGGCGCGGAACACGACGTTGGCGCTGTAGACGACGAAAGCCATCGATCACGATGGTCGCCACCAAAACCAGCCCCAGGATGATCAGCCACTCTCTTAGTTCCATGGGTCGTCTTGCCTGTTCGCGGTGCCACTATGCGGGTAGAGGACAACATGCTTGCGGCATGTGGGCTCTAGCATAGCGTGATTTTCCTAAAATGGGCGACTTTTTTTCGTTGTCAAGTAAAGTTTTTGCCCGCCAGCAACCGCCCTTCAATTTTCCCTAATGCTCGACATCCTATTACGCCGATAGCCGCTTTGGCTATTTCGGGCAAGCTCAGGACGCCTCCGCCATCGATGCCGCCTCGTCGACCCCGACCGCGACCAGGCGTGAGACGCCCGGCTCCTGCATGGTCACTCCCATCAATCGTTCGGCGGCTTCCATGGCAATCTTGTTGTGGGTGATGAAGATGAACTGCACGCTCTCGGACATCTCCTTCACCAGTTTCGCATAGCGCCCCACATTGGCATCGTCCAGCGGCGCGTCGACCTCGTCGAGCATGCAAAAAGGCGCCGGATTGAGCTGGAAGATGGCAAACACCAGCGACAGTGCGGTGAGTGCCTTTTCCCCCCCGGAGAGCAGATGAATGGTGCTGTTTTTCTTGCCCGGGGGGCGCGCCATGATGGCCACCCCGGTCTCCAGCAAATCCTCCCCGGTCAGGGTCAACCACGCGGCCCCGCCGCCGAAGACTCGGGGGAAAAGCGTCATCAGGCCCTGATTGACTTGCTCGAAAGTCTGCTTGAAACGGGTCCGGGTCTCTTGATCGATGCGGCGGATCGCACGCTCCAGGGTCTCGATCGCCTCGCTGAGCTCGGCGTGCTGGGCCTCGAGGTAGTCGCGGCGCTCGGCCTGCTGGTCGTACTCCTCGATCGCCGCCAGGTTGATCGCGCCCAGGCGACGGATGCGCTCACCGGTCTCCTCGAGCCGGGTCTGCCAAGCCGACTCGGTGGCGTTGGGATCGAGCGCGGCGCCCAGGGCCTCGGCGTCATGCTGCTGCTCGGCGAGCTGTTCGGCCTGGGCATCGGCCTTGAGCGCGAGCGCCTGGAGCTGCATGCGCCCCTCCTGCAGACGGGTGCGCAGCCCTTCCAGATCGCGCTCGTGCTGCTGGCGCTCGAGCTCGCTCTGGCGCAGCATCTCGCCGAGCTGGTTGGCGCGGTCGCGACATTGGTTGAGGGCGGTCTCCTGCTGGCTGCGCTGTTCGAGCAGCTCGGCCAGACGCACCTGCTGGTCGTCATCGGGCTGGTTGAGGCGCTCGCGCTCGGCCGCCAGCCCGGCGCAGCGCTCTTCCAGCGCGGCCAGTTGGCTGCGGCTGCGCTGCGCCTGCTGCGCCAGCTCGCCGCGCTGGGTCTCGAGACGCTGGCGCTCCAGCGCCAGCTGCTGCTGGCGCTGCCCTGCCTGCTGCTGCTGGCGACGCAGCTCGGCCAGGCGCTCACGCGCCTGCTGGCGGGTGGCGTCCATGCCGGCGCGCTGGCTGGCCCCCGTCTCGACCTCGGCCAGCGCCTGCTGCCAGCGTTCGCGGGTCTCTTCCAGCGTCTCGCGGGTCTCTTCCAGGCGCCCCTGGCGCGCTTCGCACTCGGCGGCGAGTTCGTCGGCGCGCGCGCTGCTGTGCTCGAGCCGGCTCTCCAGGGTGGCCAGCCGCGTGGCCTGCTGCTGGCGCTCGCGGGAGAGGTCGAGCTCCGCCTGGCGCAGCGCTTCGAGTCCGCGCTCACTCTCTTCGATCGCCGCCTCGCCCGCGTCTAGGGTCTGCACCAGCGCTGCCAGGCGCTGGTCGATCTCCGCCACCTGCAGCACCAGTGACTCCCGCCGCTGACGCTGCAGCAGCACGCTGTCGCCCTGGGCATCCTGCTCGCCCAGCCGGCGCACCCAGCCGTGGCCGAGCCACAGCCCGTCGGCGGTGATCACGCTGTCACCGGGGGCGAGTTCGGGGTGTGCGGCCCAGGCGCTGGCGCGATCGTCGACACAGCGCACGGCCCCGAGCAGCGCACCCAACGCCGCGCTGCCGCGGGCCTTGGCGGCGAGCGAGCCGGCAGGCACCGGCGCTGTCGACGCCCCCGGGGCGACCAGCGGCAGTTCGCCACTCGCCAACTGCTCCAACGCCTCCCGTGCCGGGGCCAGGTCGGCGACCCGCGCCTTGAGCCAGGGCGCCAGCACCCAGCTCACGCAGCGCTCCCAGCCCGGCTCGACCTCGAGGCACTCGGCCAGCCGGGGGGCGGTGTCCAGTGAGTGCGCGGCCAGCTGCTCGGTCAGGGCGCTGTCGTCATCCGCCAGCGCGGCCTCGATCAGCGCCTCCAGCGAGGCGATCTCGCCCTGGGCGCGGTGGTGCGTCTCGCGCAGGGCATCGCGCTCGCGCTGGGCCGCAGCGAGCCCTTCGCGGGCCTGTTCGCGCTCCTCCTGACGCGCCTCGCGGCGGATCGTCAGGGTCTCCTGGCGCTCGTCGAGAATCGCCAGCGCCGCCTGCAGTTCGCTCCGCTCGGCCTCGAGTTCGCTGACGTCGGGAAGTGCCGCGCGCTGCTGCTGGCGGCGTTCGATCTCTGCCGCCAGCTCCTCGCTCTGGCGCTCCAGACGCTGGATCGCCTCCTGCTCACGCTCGGCCCGGTGGCGGCTGTCCCGCGCCTGCTGATCGATGCGCTCCCACTCCGCCTGGTGGGCATCGGCCTCGGCTTCGGCCTCCTCCAGGCTCTGCGCCAGCGTCAGCAGCGTCTCATCGGCCAGCTCGGCCTCGGGTGCCAGCGCTTCGAGGCGTTCGGCCAGGGCTTCGCCGCGGGCGTCGTCCTCGCCGGCCAGCGCCGAGAGCGCGTCGCGCTCGCGGCGGGCGGCGTCGAGATCGGCGGCGAGCTGCTGGTCGCGCTGACGCACATGCTCGAGCGACTGTTCCAGCCGCGCGATATCGGCTCCGGTCTGGTAGAAAGCCGCCTGGTGCTGCTCCAGCTCGGCGGCGATCTCGTCATGCCGCTCGCGCCCCTCGGCCAGGCGGTTCTCGCACTGACGCAGACCGAGCACCTCGCGCTCGACCTGGTTCTCGTACTCACCGACCCGCGCCGCCTCTTCACGCTGCTGGCTACGCAGCGCGCGCTCGCGCAGCAGCGCCAGCTCGCCGCGCAGGCGATGCTCTTCTTCTTTCAGGGTGCGGTAGCGGCGTGCGGCGTCGGCCTGGCGCTTGAGCCGTTCGAGCTGTTTGTCGAGCTCCTCGCGGATATCGTCGAGTCGTTCGATGTTCTCCTGGGTACGCCGCAGCCGGTTCTCGGTCTCGCGCCGGCGCTCCTTGTACTTGGAGATGCCGGCCGCCTCTTCGAGGGTGGTGCGCAACTCTTCCGGACGCGCCTCGACCAGGCGCGAGATCATGCCCTGGCCGATGATGGCGTAGGAGCGCGGCCCCAGACCGGTGCCCAGGAAGATGTCGGCGATATCGCGGCGGCGGCACTTCTGGCCGTTGAGGAAGTAGCTGGACTGGGCGTCGCGGGTGACCTGGCGCTTGACCGCGATCTCGGCGTAGCCGGCGTAGGCGCCACCGAGGCTGCCGTCGCGATTGTCGAAAAGCAGCTCGATGGAGGCCTGGCCCACCGGCGCGCGGCCGCTGGAGCCGTTGAAGATGACGTCGGTCATCGACTCGCCGCGCAGGGTCTTGGCCGAGGACTCCCCCATGACCCAGCGCACCGCATCGATGACATTGGACTTGCCGCAGCCGTTGGGGCCGACGATCGCGGTCATGTTGCCGTCGAACGGTACCGTGACCGGATCGACGAACGATTTGAAACCCGCCAGTTTGATCGACTTGAGGCGCATGCCGACTGCACGACTCCTTGAATAAGCGCACCGCGAAACGAATCGGCAGAGCCTAAGGCACCGCGGGGGCGATATCCAGCCCGCGCGCGCCGGCCGTCGTCGTCGGCGCCTTGCCGCCCACCGCCGGCTTGCTATGATGAAGCCGTTTCCTCGGGAGAAGACGATGACAAATTCCGCACCGAGCTTTCTGCAGCGCCAGCCCCACCTGCCCCTGATCGACGGCCACTGGGAGTCGGTGGACGCCACCGATCTGGTCGAGATTCCACTGCTGGGCCAGGTCGCCGCCGGCCTGCCGATGGAGGCGTGCCTGGACGATGCCACCGTCCACGTGCCCGCCCAGCTGGTGCGACGCAACACCTATGCCCTGCGCGTGCGCGGCGACTCGATGATCGACTGCAATATCTTCGATGGCGACATCATCATCATCGAGCGCTACGAATCCGCCGAGAACGGCGAGACCGCAGTGGTACTGATCAACAACCAGGAAGTGACCTTGAAGAAGCTGTTCATCGAGAAATCCGGCGTGCGCCTGCAGCCGGCCAACGACACCATGGCCCCGATCTTTCTCAAGAACGAGGACGTGCAGGTGCTCGGACTGGTGATGGGCGTCATGCGCAATCCGCCCCAGGCGGCCTGATGCGCTATGCGATTCCCGCACTGGCGCCGGGGGCGATCCACACCCACAGTCTCGAGATCGACAAGAGTCGCTTCGTCACCTGGGTCGCCCACGCCCCGGACGCCGCCGCCTTCGACCGCCTGCTGAGCGAGGCACGCGCCACCTACCCCGATGCCAGCCACCACTGCTCCGCCTTCATCGCCGGCGCCCCCGGCGAGCAGGTGGCGATCGGTTTCTCCGATGACGGCGAGCCCGGCGGAACCGCCGGCCGGCCGATGTTCCAGGCGCTGGAGGGCAGCGGCCTGGGCCAGATCGCGGTGGTCGTCACACGCTACTTCGGTGGCATCAAGCTGGGTACCGGCGGCCTGGTACGCGCCTATACCCAGGCGGTGACCCAGGCGCTGGAGAGCCTGCCACGGCGCGAATTCACCGAGCGCCGCGCGCGGCGGGTACGCGTCGGCTTCGCCCTCGAGGCCCAGGCGCGCCACTGGCTGCAGGCCAACGACGTGCCGGTGGAAGCCGCCGACTACGACGGCCAGGGCGTCGCCCTGACGCTGGCCTGGCCCGCGGATGACAGTCTCGATCTGGCGCTGCTGGAGCAGCGTCTGCGTGGCGAGCTGGAACGCCTCGACGAGTAGGCAACGCGCACCTGCTCACTGCAGGCGCCCCATCACTCGCTGCAGGCTCCCCTTCACTCGCTGCAGGCGCTTTTGGCCACATCGTAGGAGAGCTGGATATGGGCGTGGATCAGCTCCCGCGCCTCAGCGATCCCCCGCGCCAGCGCCAGCTCCACCAGCTCGGCGTGCTGCACGTCGAGCTGGGCGCGAATATCCTGATGCGCCGGCGCCATGCGCCGGTAGCGATCGAACTGGTCGTGTAGCTGCTCGATGAAGCGCAAAAGCCACGCTGAGCCGCAGGGTTCGAGCAGGCGGCGGTGGAACTGCAGATGCATCTGCTCCCAGTGTTCGAGCGCATCGGGCTGCTCGTCGGCGCGCTTGAGCCGATGAAAGGCCGCCAGTAGCTCCGCCTCCCATTGCGCGTCACCCTGGCGCAGCGCCGCCTCCAGTGCCTGGACCTCGAACTGCTGGCGTAGCCCGGCGATATCGTCGAGCTCGCGCCGCTTCAGCGCCGGCACGCGAAAGCCGCGCTGGTTCTCCTGCGCCAGCAGCCCGTAGGCGGCGAGGCGGTTGAGCGCCTCGCGCAGCGGACTCAGGCCCACCGCGTAGGTCTCCTTGAGATGGTTGATCGCGAGCTTCTCGCCGGCGACGAAGCGCCCGCGAATCAGATCGCGCTTGAGCGCGGCGTAGACCTGACTCGCCGCCGTGGTGGCATCCAGCGCCGTCGCCGGCGCCTGTCTCACACTCATGCGTTGCCTCGCCCTCTGTTCCATGGCGTGCGCCTCGATCTGGCTGTCTGTGTGATAGGCAGACCCAGCGCCATCCGCTTACGTATCCGCCGCCGTCCGCGCCCCGATTTCCCGCTGCCCGCAGGCAACATCCACCCCTCTCGGCCGGGTAGCGCTTGACCCTCGTGTAAAATCGACGTCATAGTAAAAAATCGATTTTTCTAGCATAACCGATCGTACCCTAGGGCGACCACGTCTTCGCCCGGCCCCAGGACACCGCACGGTGCCGCGGCCCGGAGTACGAATTTCAACAACAAGCGCACTCGGGATCGCCGCCATGAGCCTCGCCTTCGACCACAACAACCCCTACCCCTCGCGTCGCAGCGCGACCTATTCGCAGCGTGGCATGGTTGCCGCCTCGCAGCCCCAGGCCAGCCAGGCGGGGCGCGACATGCTGGCCCAGGGCGGCAACGCGGTCGACGCCGCGATCGCCACCGCCGCGGTGCTGAGCGTGGTCGAGCCCAGCGGCAACGGCATCGGCGGCGACGCCTTCGCCCTGGTGTGGATGGCCGAGGCGGATGGCCGCGGCCAGCTCCACGGCCTCAACGCCAGCGGCCATGCGCCGGCCGCGCTGACCCCGGAGGCGGTACGCGCGGCCGGCCACAGCGAGATGCCGCTGCACGGCTGGACGCCGGTGACGGTGCCGGGCACGCCGGCGGCCTGGGCCACCCTGTCGCAGCGCTTCGGCAAGCTCGACTTCGCCACCCTGCTGGCACCGGCGATCCGTATCGCGCGGGAGGGCTTTCCGGTGTCGCCAGTGATCAGCGCCCTGTGGCAGCGCGCCGAGGGTGAGTTCCGTGCCCGCGCCGACGACCCCGCGGTGGCCCCGTGGCTCGACGCCTTCGCGCCCCTCGGCCGTGCGCCCAGGCCCGGTGAGCTGCACCGCAACGAGGCCCAGGCACTTACCCTGGAGGCGCTGGCCGAGAGCCGCTGCGAGAGTTTCTATCGCGGCGCGCTGGCGCAGACCATCGACGCCTTCTCGCGCCAGACCGGCGGCTATCTGCGCGCCGAGGATCTGGCCGGCTATACCCCGGAGTGGGTCGAGCCGATCGCCGCCGACTACCGCGGTTATCAGGTCTGGGAAATTCCGCCCAACGGCCAGGGCATGGTGGCGCTGATGGCGCTGCGGCTGATGGAGGGCTTCGACCCCAGCGTGCGCGACGACCCCGAGCTGCTGCATCGCCAGCTCGAGGCGATGAAACTCGCCTATACCGATGGCCACCACCACATCACCGACAGCGGCCATATGCGCACCAGCGTGGCGGCGCTGCTCAGCGACGCCTACGCCGACACCCGCCGGCGGCTGATCGGCGCCACCGCCATCGACCCCGAGCCGGGCAAGCCCCAGGCCGGCGGCACGGTCTATCTGGCCACCGCGGATTCCGACGGCAACATGGTCTCGTATATCCAGAGCAACTATCACGGCTTCGGCTCCGGCGTGGTGGTCCCCGACACCGGCATCTCGCTGCAGAACCGTGGCCACGGCTTCAGCCTCGATGCCGACCACGTCAACGTGCTCGCCCCCGGCAAGCGCACTTTCCACACCATCATTCCTGGCTTTCTCAGCCGCGACGGCATCGGCCTGGGGCCGTTCGGGGTGATGGGCGGCTTCATGCAGCCACAGGGACATATGCAGGTGGTGATGAACCTGATCGATTACGGGCTCAACCCGCAGGCAGCGCTGGACGCCCCGCGCTGGCAGTGGATGGGCGGGCGCCAGATCGGCATCGAGCCCGGCTATCCGCTGCATCTGGTACGCGACATGGCCGCGCGCGGCCATCAGGTCTCGCTGGCGATCGACAGCACCAGCTACGGCCGCGGCCAGATCATCCTGCGTCACCCTGACACCGGGGTCTACTGCGGCGGCACCGAGCCGCGCACCGACTCCAGCATCGCGGTGCTCTGACCATGCGGAATCAGGGCATGCGAACCCAGTGGCAGCTGTTTCTCGCCTTCCTGCGCGTCGGCCTGCTCGGCTTCGGCGGTGGCCCCTCGATGATTCCGCTGGTGCGGGCCGAAGTGGTCACGCGCCATGCGTGGATGGATGACACCGAATTCGGCGATGTGCTCGCCATCGGCAATACCCTGCCGGGGCCGATCGCGACCAAGATGGCCGGCTATATCGGCTACCGGGTCGGCGGCCTCGGCGGCTGCCTGATCGCCGTACTGGCCCAGATCCTGCCCTGCATCGTGGCCATGGTGGCACTGCTGGGGCTGTTCACCCGCTACCGCGACCAGCGCTGGATCGAGGGCATGAGCCAGGGTGTGGTGCCGGTGGTGATGGTGATGATGGCGCAGCTGACCTGGGACTTCTGGCAGAAGTCCCGGGCTGCGCTGGGCTGGATCGCCAGCCTGGTCATGGGTGTCGTGGCCGGCGGGCTGATCTACGGACTCGATATCCATCCGGGGCTGGTGATCGGCGCCATCCTGGTCGCGGCTCTGCTGCGGCCGGAGCGCAACCGGCGGCGCAAGGAGGCCAGCTCATGATCTATTGGGAGCTGTTCCTGGCGTTCTTCATTCCCAACATCGTCGGCTATGGCGGCGGCCCGGCCATCATCCCGCTGATCGAGAACGAGGTGGTCGGCCGCTACGGCTGGATGACCTCGCAGCAGTTCGCCGAGACCCTGGCGCTGGGCAACACCCTGCCCAGCCCGATCGCCACCAAGATGGCCGGCTACATCGGCTATGACGTCGCCGGCATCGGCGGCAGTGCGGTCGCCACCTTCGCCACCGTGGCGCCGTCGCTGCTGCTGATGCTGGTGGCACTGGGCACCCTCTATCGCTACCGCGACTCGATCAAGGTGAAGTCGATGAGCCAGTGGGTGCGCCCGGTGATCATGGTACTGATGGCCTACCTGACCTGGTCGTTCGCCGCCGAGGGCGTGGACAACGCCGGCTGGCTGCACGTGGCGATCATCGGCGCCGCGGCCACGCTGCTGCTGTGGCGCTTCAAGCTCCACCCGATCTGGGCAGTCCTGCTCGGACTCATCTATGGAGGGCTGCTGCTCGGCTGAGCTGGCCGATCCCCGGTGATCGCGGCAGGCATCCCGGGCCATAACGACAATCTGCGACAGACGACATCCGACGCCATATCCAATGCCAATAAAGGACGATTCGATGTTTCCTCGACTGATCAAGACTACCGGTGGCGCGCGCCGCCGACTTGGCGCCAGCGCCGCCATCGCCTCCCTCGCCACCGGCCTGGGTCTGGGCTCGCTGGGGCTGGGCGTGCTCGGCCTGAGCAGCGCCGCCCAGGCCGACGACTACCCCGACCACGCCATCGAGTTCATCGTGCCCTGGTCGCCGGGTGGCGGCAGCGACTCCCTGATGCGAGTGATCTCCAACGCCGCCGAGCAGTACCTCGGCCAGCCACTGCCGGTGATCAACATGCCCGGGGTCAGCGGCACCCTGGGCCTCAAGGCCCTCGCCCAGAAAGATCCCGACGGCTACACCCTGGGCCAGGTCCACGAGGGGCTGATGGCGGCCCACGCCACCGGTCTCACCCCGCTCGACTGGGATGATTTCCAGCCGATCGCCTCGCTGGCCTCGTCGCCGCAGTATCTGGTGGTCAACGCCGACAGCGGCTGGGAGACCTTCGCCGACTTCGCCGCCTACGCCAAGGCGAACCCCGGCAAGGTGCGCTTCGGTGCCACCCTCGGCGGGATTCCGCATGTCCACGGGGCAATGATCGAGGACGCCATCGGCGCCTCCTTCCGCTACGTCGGCTACGAGGGGACCGGCGCGCGCATTCGCGGTCTGGTGGGCGGGCACATCGACGCCGCGATCGGTGACATCTCCTCCTCGCTGGGCTTCGTCGACAACGGCGATCTGCGCTTCCTCGCCGTGGGCACCCCGCAGCGGCCGGCGCAGACCCCGGACGTGCCGACCTTCAAGGAGCTCGGCTACGATACTCTCAAGCTGAGCATCAACCGCGGCATCGTCGCGCCCAAGGGGATCGACCCGGCCAAGGTGCAGACGCTGGCAGCGGACTTCGAGGCGATGTCCAAGGACCCCGCCTTCGTCGACAAGATGCACGCGCTCGGCGCCGAGGTCGACTTCATGGGCCCCACGGCCTATGCCGACTATCTGGCCGAGGTCGACGCCACCGTCCAGCGCCTCTCCGGCAAGCTGGCCCGATGAGCACCGACAGCGTCCCGGCCGCCGCCCCCACGGGGCCGGCGGCCGACGGCACCCGTGGTGCGGTGCTGGCCAACCTGCTGTTCAATCTCGCCCTGGGCGCCCTGTTCGCGGCGCTGTTCGTCGACGCCGGCGACCTGCCCTCCTCGATGTGGGAGCCGCTGGGCGCGGGCGCCTTTCCGCGCCTGGTCCTGGGCACCCTGATCCTGTTCAACCTGGCACTCGCGCTGCAGGCGGCCATGGCGCTGGGCCAGGCCAGGCGCGGCGCAGGCACCCTCGCCTGGCTCTACCAGCGGCGGCTGGCCTTCGCCACCCTGGCGGCATTCTCGCTCTATGCGCTGGCGATGCCGTGGCTCGGTTTCCCGCTCGCCTCGCTGAGCTTCCTGCTGGCGGTGCAGTGGCTGCTCGGCGCCCGCCGTGGGCGGCGTCTGCTGGTGGCGGCGATCGTCGCCGTGGCGTTCGGCCTGGGCCTCTATCTGCTGTTCGGCCAGGTGTTCCAGATCCCGCTGCCCACAGGGCGGCTGTGGTAGCCCGACGACGAGGGATATCTGCATGCCAATGACCGATGCTTTGCTGTCGAGCGTGGAACAGCTATTTTCGCTGGCGACCCTGATCAGCATGCTGATCGGCGTCGTCGCCGGGGTGATCGCCGCCGCCATCCCCGGCTTCACCGTGACCATGGCGATCGTGCTGACGCTGCCGGTGACCTTCAGCATGCCACCGCTGCAGGGCGTGGCGACGATGCTGGCGGTATATGTCGGCGGCTGCTCCGGCGGGCTGATCAGCGCCGCCCTGCTGGGTATCCCCGGCACCCCCTCGTCGGTGGCGACCACCTTCGACGCTTACCCCATGGCACGCGGCGGCGAGCCCGGGCGCGCCCTGGGCCTGGGCATCTGGGCTTCGTTCTTCGGCGCCCTGATCAGCGCGCTGGTGCTGATCGTGGCGGCGCCACCGCTGGCGCTGATCGCGGTCAAGCTGGGGCCGTGGGAGTACTTCTCGCTGATCCTGTTCGCCATCACCGTGGTCGCCAGTCTGGTCGGACACTCGATCCTCAAGGGGCTGATGATGAGCCTGCTGGGGCTGTTCGTGGCGACCGTGGGGCCCGACCCGATGATGGGCGTGGCACGCTTCACCTTCGATCTCGACCTGCTCGCCGCGGGCCTGCCGTTCCTGGTGGTGCTGATCGGGATCTTTGCGGTCAGCCAGCTCGCCGGCGAGGTGGAGAACCCCGACGAGCTGCGCCAGGGGCAGGCGCTGATCGAGGGCCACATCGCCGTCCGCCCGCTGGCGGTGATGCGCGAGGTGCTCTCGCGCCCGCTCAACCTGCTACGTTCGTCGCTGGTGGGAGTGGTGATCGGCGCGGTACCCGGCGCCGGCGGCAGCATCGCCAATCTGATCGCCTACGATCAGGCCAAGCGCGCCTCGAAGACCCCGGAGCGCTTCGGCACCGGGATCGCCGATGGCGTGGTCGCCTCCGAGTCGGGCAACTCCGCCACCGCCGGCGGCGGGCTGATCCCGATGATCGCGCTGGGCATCCCCGGCAGCGCGGTGGACGCGGTGCTGATGGCGGCACTGATGGTACAGGGAATCAGCGTCGGGCCGCGGCTGATCATGGACAATCCCGACCTGGTCTACGGCATGTTCCTGGCGATGTTCCTCGCCGCCGGCATGGTGCTGGTGTTCTGCCTGCTCAGCCTGCGCTGGTTCCTGCGCATCACCGAGATTCCCAAGTCGATCATCGTGCCGGTGGTACTGGTGTGCTGCGCGGTGGGCGCACTGGCGCTCAACAACCGGGTGACCGACCTCTACCTGCTGATCGGGGTGGGGCTGGTCGGCTATCTGCTGGCCAAGCTCGACTATCCGCTGGCGCCGCTGGTGCTGGGGGTGATCCTGGGGCCGATCGCCGAGACCAACCTGCGCCGCGCGCTGATGGCCGACGAGAGCTGGACGCTGTTCTTCACCCGTCCGATCTCGCTGGCGCTCTTGGTACTGGCAGCGCTGTCGGTCGCCTTCAGCATTCGGCGCCTGCTCAAGCAGCGCAGGCCAGGCTGATCGGGTGTCATCGGCGCGCCCCGCGCCGGTGAGACCGACGAAAGTGCACGCCAGGCGTTACGCGCAGGGACGGCTGTGCTAGCTTAGCGACCGAATTTTCCAGGCCGGATGATCCGTATCGCGATGGCACAGCCCTCTTCGCTCTTCCACCTCGAGCCCTCCCCCGCCGGCCGTCTCGGCCTGGCACCCATGGAGGGCGTGATCGACGCCGACACTCGGGCACTGCTCAGCGCCGATGGCGCGCTGGACTGGTGCGTCACCGAGTTCGTGCGCGTGGTCGATGCGCGCCTGCCGCCGCGGGTCTTCCTGCGCCACTGCCCGGAACTGGCCGAGGCCGGCACGGCAGGGCCGCTGACCCCGACCGCGACCCCGGTGACACTGCAGCTGCTAGGCTCCGACCCCGCGGCGCTGGCAGCCAATGCCGAGCAGGCGATCACCCTGGGTGCCACCCGACTCGATCTCAACTTCGGCTGCCCGGCCAAGATGGTCAATCGCCACGATGGCGGCGCCTCGCTTTTGCGCACGCCGGTGCGGGTGGGGCGCGCAGTGGCGGCGGTCGCCGAGGTGGCCGCCGCCCGCGGCGCCACGGTGAGCGCCAAGCTGCGCCTGGGCTTCGACGACCGCCGGGTGGCGCTGGCCTGCGCGCTGGCCGCCGAGGCTGGCGGTGCCCACGAGCTGGTGGTGCACGCGCGCACCCGGCGCGAGGGTTACCGCCCGCCGGCGCACTGGGAGTGGGTCGCCAAGATTCGCGCCGCTGTCAGCGTGCCGGTGGTGGTCAACGGTGATATCTGGACGCTCGAAGCGTACTGGAAGGCGCGCACGCTCTCCGGCTGCGACGATGTCATGCTCGGCCGCGGCATGCTCGCCGACCCGTGGCTGGCGCGCCGCATCCGCCACTGGCAGGCGAGCGGCGGCGAGCGCCTGGCAGCGACACCGTGGTCTGCCCGCGCCGAGGTGCTGTGCCACTACGCCGCGCGCAAGCAGGCCGCAGGGATGGCGGAGAAGTTCATCGTCTCGCTGCTCAAGCAGTGGCTCAACATCATGCGCGGACGCGATGCCGAGGCCGCCGCACGTTTCACCGCGCTGCGCCGGGAGACCGCGCTGGCGCCGCTGCTGGCGGGGCTGGCGGGGCTGGCGCATCCGGCCACGGAACCCGCGACCTCCCCGGCACCGACACCGGCCTGAGGCGCCAGCGGGCCGGCCAGGGCGCGACAGCCGGCCACCATGGCCATCACGCTCTGGCGCCACGCTCTCCTGAGCCCCTGCCCTGCCTGATCCGGTCGCGACGCGCTAGCGGACGCTGTCCGGCGTCCGGCAGTGCCCATACCGGCGCTGCGCCTCGACACCGCCTGCGCCCAAACGAAAACACCCGCATGCCGAAGCATGCGGGTGTCATCTGTATGGCGCGCCCGGGAGGATTCGAACCTCCGACCACCTGATTCGTAGTCAGGTACTCTATCCAGCTGAGCTACGGGCGCTAAAATCGGTCGAGACGCTAAGTCCCTGGTACTGCTGTGCGATGCTGCTTTCAGTGAGTGGCGCGCCCGGGAGGATTCGAACCTCCGACCACCTGATTCGTAGTCAGGTACTCTATCCAGCTGAGCTACGGGCGCTTGTCACTGATGCTTGTCGCGATTCGCAGTCGACGTCTTGGCTGTCACTGCGATTGTCGATCTGTGCCACGACTCGAAGGTCAAACCTCACGATCAATGGCGGAGAGGGAGGGATTCGAACCCTCGATGAGGCTATAAACCCCATACTCCCTTAGCAGGGGAGCGCCTTCAGCCACTCGGCCACCTCTCCCTGATCGACGGCGCGTAGATTACCCATTTCGCCGGGGCTTGTCCAGTCGAAGCCCAAACTTTTTTCAAAAAAACCTCAAAGGATGAATGGTTTACCGCGAGAGGCGAGGCAGGGCGTGGGATAGAGAGCGTAAGAGGAGGATTCCGAGACGAGCCCGAGCCGATAAAGGGGACGACTTCACCAGCCCAGACGGTTCCAGTATGCGCGCTGCGCTATACGCCGGGACCGCCATCTTCGTCTTCGGATTTCTCACGCTGGATGCGCTGATAGATCTCTTCGCGATGAACGGCCACATCCTTAGGCGCATTGACGCCGATGCGCACCTGATTCCCTTTCACTCCCAGGACGGTGACGGTGATGTCGTCGCCGATCATGAGAGTCTCTCCCACTCGACGGGTCAGGATGAGCATTGTCTGATCTCCTTCTCAGGGCCTTCTTCCATTCTCGGGTCACGCTCTCGGGCCGCTTGCGGCGGTCGCTCACCGCCCGAGGAGCGATTATGCGTCATAAGGCCAACCAGGCCAATGACGCCGTTCCATGACAACCCTCGGCTACGTTGAAGAAGCGCTCTCTTCCTTTCACTTCGTCCAACTCACCCTAAGCGTAGAACGCCTGAGACATTCTTGAAGGTTTATTCGGTTATTCGCTTTGGATGCTGTCTTTGTCGAGGCCGAAGGCGGTGTGGAGCGCGCGCACGGCGAGTTCCATCGTCTTCTCGTCGATGACCACGGAGATCTTGATTTCGGAGGTCGAGACCATGCGAATGTTGATGTTCTCTTCGGCCAGCACGCGGAACATCTTGGACGCCACACCGGCGTGCGAACGCATGCCCACGCCGACCAGAGAGACCTTGGCGATGTTGTCGTCGCCGCGCAGCTCACCGCCGCCGAGCGCCGGAATCACGTCATCCTGGAGGATGCGCATGGTCTGCTTGTAGTCGCCCTTGCCCACAGTGAAGGTGAAGTCGGTGTAGTCGCCGGTCGGCGCCACGTTCTGCACGATCATGTCGACTTCGATGTTGGCGTCGGCGATCGGGCCGAGAATGCGCGACGCGACCCCGGGAACATCAGGGGTGTTGAGCAGCGTCAGCTTGGCTTCGTTGGCGGTGAAGGCGATACCGGAGATCAGCGGTTCTTCCATCGATTCGATTTCCTCGTCTGCCACGATCAGCGTGCCGGGCCCTTCCTCGAAGCTCGACAGCACGCGAAGCGGTACATTGTATTTGCCGGCGAACTCCACCGAGCGGATCTGCAGCACCTTGGAGCCGAGACTGGCCAGCTCGATCATCTCCTCGACGGTGATGCGCTCCAGGCGCTGCGCCTTGGAGCAGACCCGTGGGTCGGTGGTGTAGACCCCGTCCACGTCGGTGTAGATCTGGCACTCGTCGGCGCCCAGGGCCGCGGCCAGCGCCACGCCGGTGGTGTCGGAGCCGCCACGCCCGAGGGTGGTGATGTTGCCCTCTTCGTCCACCCCCTGGAAACCGGCGACCACCACGACCTGACCCTCGTCCAGATCGTCCTTGAGGTCATCGGTCTCGATACGCTGGATACGCGCCTTGGTGTGCGCACTGTCGGTACGAATACCCACCTGCGCCCCGGTGTAGGAAGTGGCCGGTACGCCCAGCTGATGCAGGGCCATGGCCAGCAGCGAGATGGTGACCTGCTCGCCGGTGGAGACCAGCATGTCCATTTCGCGCGGGGTGGGGTCCTCGTTGATCTGGCTGGCGAGGTCGATCAGACGATTGGTCTCGCCGCTCATCGCGGAGACCACGACCACGATCTGGTGACCGTTGTCGCGGAAGCGCTTGACCTTCTCCGCGACCGCCTTGATCCGCTCGACGGTTCCCACCGAGGTCCCACCAAACTTTTGTACGTATAGCGCCATGAGTCTGTTCGTCACTCCCTAGCGTTGTGGGCCGCCCTGGGGTGGCGGCCGCCGTGTATGTCGGTTCAGCCCAACTGATCGGCCACCCACGCATGCACGCTGTCGAGCGCCTGCGGCAGCTGGCTCGGGTCGCTGCCGCCGGCCTGCGCCATGTCGGCACGCCCGCCGCCCTTGCCACCGACCTGGGCTGCCACGTGGTTGACCAGTTCCCCCGCCTTCAGACGCCCGGTGAGGTCGTCGGTGACCCCGGCGATGAGGCTGACCTTGCCCTCCTGCGCCGCGCCGAGCACCAGCACGCCAGAGCCCAGTTTCTGCTTGAGCTGGTCGTGCAGGCCGCGCAGCTCCTTGCCCCCGACCCCTTCGATACGGGTGGCGAGCACGCGCACGCCGGCGACGTCGCGTACGGCGTCGAGCAGCTCGTTGCCGGCCGCGCTGGCCAGCTTGGCCTTGAGCCGCTCGAGTTCCTTCTCCAGCGTGCGCTGGCGTTCGAGCACGCTGTCCAGCCGCTCGACCACCTGCTCCGGGCGCGCCTTGAGCCGCGCGCCCACGGCGTTCAGCTCGCGCTCCTGGGCGGCGAACCACGCCAGCGCCTGGTGCCCGGTGACCGCTTCGATACGGCGCACACCAGCGGCGGTGCCGGACTCCGCGACGATATGGAACGGCCCGATATCACCGGTACGCGCCACGTGGGTGCCACCGCACAGCTCGATCGAGAAGCCGTCGCTGCCGATGGTCAGCACGCGCACGGAATCGGCGTACTTGGCTTCGAACAGCGCCTGCGCGCCCTTGGCCTTGGCCTGGTCGAGGGTCATCTGCTCGGTGTGGGTCGGCGCGTTGGCCAGGATCTCAGCGTTGACGATGCGGGTGATTTCCGCCAGTTGATTCGGCGTCACCGGCTCGAAGTGGCTGAAGTCGAAGCGCAGGCGCTCGGCGCTCACCAGCGACCCTTTCTGCTGGACATGATCGCCCAGGGTCCGCCGCAGCGCCTCGTGCAGCAGGTGGGTGGCGGAGTGATTGCGCATGGTGGCCTGGCGCAGCGAGGCGTCGACCTGCGGGGTCAGCGTCTGCCCCACGCTCAGCTCACCCTCGAGCAGCACGCCCTCGTGCAGGTGATGGCCCGACTGCTTGCGCGTGTCGGTGACCTGGAAGCGCGCGCCATCGCCGCGCAGATAGCCGGTGTCGCCGACCTGACCGCCGGACTCGGCGTAGAAAGGCGTGCGGTCGAGCACCACCACCCCTTTCTGCCCCGCTTCGAGGGTCACGCGCTCGTTGCCTTCGGCGTCGACGATCGCAGTGACCCGGGAGTTATCCTCCAGCCGGTCGTAGCCGGTGAACTCGGTGCTGCCCTCGAGGTTCAACGCGGCCTCGTAGTCGCCACCGAACTGGCTGGCGGCGCGGGCACGCTGGCGCTGCGCTTCCAGTTCGCGCTCGAAGCCGGCCTCGTCGAGGGTCACGCCGCGCTCGCGGCAGACATCGGCGGTCAGGTCATAGGGGAAGCCGTAGGTGTCATAGAGCTTGAACACCGTCTCGCCCGACAGTACCTCACCGTCGAGGGAGGCGAGCGCCGCTTCGAGCAGCCCCATGCCGTGGTCGAGGGTGCGTGCGAACTGCTCCTCCTCCTTGAGCAGCACGCGTTCGATCTGCTCCCGCGCCTGGCGCAGTTCGGGATAGGCGTCACCCATCTCGGCGTCGAGCGCCGCCACCAGCTTGTGGAAGAAGGTGCCGCTGGCGCCGAGCTTGTGACCGTGGCGGATGGCGCGGCGGATGATCCGTCGCAGCACGTAGCCGCGCCCCTCGTTGGAGGGCAGCACGCCATCGACGATCAAGAAGGCGCAGGAGCGAATGTGGTCGGCGATCACGCGCAGTGACGGCGTGGTGGTATCGGCGTGACCGGTGAGCTCGGCGGCCGCCGCCAGCAGCGCCTGGAACAGATCGATCTCGTAGTTGGAGTGCACGCCCTGCATCACCGCCGCCATGCGCTCCAGGCCCATGCCGGTATCGATCGACGGCTTGGGCAGCGGGTGCAGCTCGCCGTTGGCATCCCGGTCGAACTGCATGAAGACCAGGTTCCACACCTCGATGTAGCGGTCGCCGTCCTCTTCCGGGCTTCCCGGCGGGCCACCCCACACCTCCGGGCCGTGGTCGTAGAAGATCTCAGAGCACGGGCCGCACGGGCCGGTGTCGCCCATCTGCCAGAAGTTGTCCTCGTCGAGCCGCGACACCCGCGCCGGATCGACGCCGATCTCGTCGACCCAGATGGTCGCCGCCTCTTCGTCGCTGTGGTGCACGGTGACCCACAGACGCTCCTTGGGCAGCCCCAGCACCTCGGTGATGAAGGTCCAGGCAAAGCGGATCGCATCGGGCTTGAAGTAGTCGCCGAAGCTGAAGTTGCCCATCATCTCGAAGAAGGTGTGGTGGCGCGCGGTGTAGCCGACATTATCGAGGTCGTTGTGCTTGCCGCCGGCGCGCACGCAGCGCTGGGCCGAGGTGGCGCGCACGTAAGGCCGTGGGTCGCGCCCCAGGAAGACATCCTTGAACGGCACCATGCCGGCGTTGGTGAAGAGTAGCGTCGGGTCGTTTTCCGGCACCAGAGAGGCAGAAGGCACGATGGTGTGTCCGCGCTCCTCGAAGTAGTTCAGGAAAGCCTGTCTGATAGCTGCGCTTTTCATAAACAATCCGTAGCGAGAGTCCGTGGCAGAGTCCATGGCGAGAGTCCGTGACAAGAGACCCCGGCGAAGGACCTTGGCGAAAGTCCGTGACGATAGGCGTGCCCACGGCGGCAAACGGACCACGTGGCGACGCGCAGACGGCCGTCTCAGCGGGCAAGGCGCTGCCCCCTGCGGCCATCGCAAGGCGCGTTAGTATAACGTGGTCGACTGTGAGTCTGTCGAGTGCGACACCCATGTCGCCGCCATTCGCCACTGCCGGGCGGGTCGGATCCCCCTCTCCGGCGTGCACCATGCCCCTGATGGGCAGGCGTCCTGTCACCCGTGAGGAGGAGAACGCAGACAGCGGCGCGCACAACAGCTGCGATGAAGGAGCGTGGCGCCGGGGGCGAGGTGAAGGGACCCTGCGAGAGGATCGTGGCGAGAGGGGCGCGGTGCGAGGGTCGAGAAGAAACGATGCGAGAGCAGCGCACCAAGGGTGCGCTGCCAGGTCAGACTGAGAATGAAGCGCCAAGGCAAGGCGCGTGAGACGAAGAGCGCACGCGCGGGGCAAGAAAGAGCGCGCAAGCCAGTGAAAGAGCGGCGCCACGCCAACCAGCCCGGAGGCTCAATCCTCCCAGGCGTGGCGCATGGCGTGGCGCACCTGATCGAAGCCGAACCCGCGACCGGCCAGGAAGCGTTCGCGCTTGGCCCGCTCACGGGGCGTGCTACCGGGCCCCGTGAAGCGCTTGGCCAGGACCTGACACGCCAGGTCCTGCCAGTCCGGCGCCTCCGCCTCGAACGCCAGCGCCGCCAGGGCGTCGTCGATCCCGCGCTGGGCCAGGTCACCGCAGATCCGCACCGGGCCGTGACCGAGCTGCACCCGGGAGCGCACGAAGATCTCGGCGAAGCGCGTGTCGGACTGCAACCCCTCCGCGGCCAGCGCATCCAGGGTGACGGCAATCTCATCACGCTCGACGCCCTTGGCCGCCAGACGCTGCTCGAGCTCGGCGCGGCTGTACTCGCGGCGCGCCAGCAGCGCGATCGCCCGCTCCCGGGGTGGGATGTCAGCAGCATCAGCCATGGCGTGCCGCCCTCCTCGGCGCCGACCTGAACACCAATCTTTCCCTCAACCCAAACTTCGCCGACTTCAATCCAACCTTCACCTACCTTTCGATCTACAGCAGCGAGTCGTTGGCGTCGTCGGCCGCAGCCTCGGCTTCCTTCTCTTTTTCCTTCTCCTTGGGCGCGGCGACAGCCAGCAGCTGGGCGCGAATCTGATCCTCGATCTCGGTCATGATCGCCGGATTCTCCTCCAGGTACTGGGCCGCGTTGGCCTTGCCCTGACCGATCTTGCTGCCCTTGTAGCTGTACCAGGCACCAGCCTTGTCGACCAGGCTGCACTGCACGCCCAGATCGATCACTTCGCCGGCATGGTAGATGCCCTTGCCGTAGAGAATCTGGAACTCGGACTGGCGGAACGGCGGCGCCACCTTGTTCTTGACCACCTTGACCCGGGTTTCGTTACCGGTGACCTCGTCACCCTGCTTGACCGAGCCGATGCGGCGAATGTCGAGACGCACGCTGGAGTAGAACTTCAGCGCGTTGCCGCCGGTGGTGGTCTCGGGGCTGCCGAACATCACGCCGATCTTCATGCGGATCTGGTTGATGAACACCACCATGCAGTTGGCGTTCTTGATGTTGCCGGTGATCTTGCGCAGTGCCTGCGACATCAGACGCGCCTGCAGGCCGACGTGGGAGTCGCCCATCTCGCCCTCGATCTCGGCGCGCGGGGTGAGCGCTGCCACCGAGTCGATGATGATGACGTCGACGCCGCCGGAGCGCACCAGCATGTCGCAGATCTCCAGCGCCTGCTCGCCGGTATCCGGCTGCGACACCAGCAGCTGGTCGAGGTCGACCCCCAGCTTCTCGGCGTAGCTCGGATCGAGCGCGTGCTCGGCGTCGATGAAGGCGCAGGTCTTGCCCTGCTTCTGAGCCTGGGCGATCACCGACAGGGTCAGGGTGGTCTTGCCCGAGGATTCGGGGCCGAATATCTCGACCACGCGGCCATAGGGCAGACCGCCCACACCGAGAGCGATGTCCAGCCCCAGCGAACCGGTCGAAACCACCGGGATGGCGGTGCGTGGCGTGTCGCCCAGACGCATCACGGTGCCTTTGCCGAATTGGCGGTCGATCTGCGACAAAGCCGCGCTGAGTGCCTTGCTGCGGTTTTCGTCCTGTGCCATGAAAGTCTCCTGTGAGTGCGTCGAAGACGAGCCTTGGAAAGCTGGCGTCGTGGAGTGGCGGCCGGAAAAGTGAGCCCGCCGCCTCTGGACACTCCGTCAGCCGGCTCGGCTCGGGAATCCGCGGCGACGGGCGAGACGGCCAGGCCGCCCGATCACTGTATGATTAGCCAGTAGTATGGCGAAAAAAATCGCTCGCGCCTATATCCTCGCGTCGATTTTCCGCATGCGTCGCTGCATTTTCCGGGATCGCGCCCGGCGAGGCCAGCGCCAAGTGCCGCTCAGGCCTCGGCGACGAGGGATTCGAGCAACCCCGCCAGGGCGATCGCTACCGCCTGCGCGCGCACCGCGGCACGCTCCCCCGGCAGCCGGAAGCACGCCACCCGCTGGGCCTCGGCGTCGCCCCAGGCGAACCACACCGTGCCCACCGGCTTCTCGGCGCTGCCGCCGCCAGGGCCGGCCACACCGCTGATCGCCACACCGAGCTCGGCGCCGCTGTCGCGGCAGGCGCCGGCGACCATCTCGCGCACCGTGGCAGCGCTGACCGCGCCGTGCGCCGAGAGCGTCTGCTCGGACACCCCCAGCATGCGCTGCTTGGCGGCATTGGCGTAGGTGACGTAGCCGCTGGCGAAGTAGCCCGAGCTGCCGGCGATCGCGGTGATCGCCTCGGCCACGCCGCCGCCGGTACACGACTCCGCCGTGGTGACGAAGCAGCCGGCGGCCAGGCACGCCTCCCCCAGGCGTCGGGCAAGCACCTGCGGGTCCTGATCACTGCCGGGAGGCAGCGGATGGTCGGTGGGCAAGCTCATGGCGTCTCCTGCGGCTCGGGCGCTGCACCGGTCTCGTCTGTCGGGCAGGCGCGTCGTGTCATGCCAGTGATGGCATGCGAGTGGTCTCAGGTGAGTAGTATGCGAGCTTTGCGCGCCGACGCAACGCGCTCAATCAACGAACGCACCCACGCGGGCGGCTATTCGGCGTCGCGCGGGTAGGTGGGCGGCAGCGGCTGCGCGTGCCCCCCGGCACACAGATCGGCGACCGCGATCTCGAGCAGGATGACCGCCAGTTCGCTGACGTTGACGTTGCGCCGGTTGGCCTCGATCGAGAGCAGCCTGAACGTGGAGTCACTGAGGTGATTGAGCACCAGACGGGCCATGAGGGGGTCCTCGATGCTGATTTCACCCACTGTAACGATTCGCTCGCCGCCAGCGAGACTGAAAACACTACACCTCGGGCATGAACCGGCGTCACCCCCGCCCGGCGATCGGCGATGCAGCGACGCTGACCCCCGTGATAACCTTCAGCCTTTCTCCATGCTTCGCCGGCGCCGCCGGCCCGGGCCCTGCCTCGCGCCTCGCCGCGGACCGGCCCGAGGCCGCGGCGCCCCCGGCGAGGCTCGTGCCCCATTGATGCCCCACGATACCGAGAGAGCCTCCTAAAGCCATGCAGGATACGGCCGCCAGCAAAGCCCAGCAGCACACGCCGATGATGGCGCAGTACCTCAAGATCAAGCGCGAGCACCCCGAGGTGCTGCTCTTCTACCGCATGGGCGATTTCTACGAACTGTTCTACGACGATGCCAAGCGTGCCGCCAAGCTGCTCGACATCACCCTGACCGCGCGCGGCCAGTCCGCCGGCTCCCCGATTCCCATGGCCGGCGTACCCTATCACAGCGCCGAATCCTACCTGGCACGGCTGGTGCGCTCGGGCGAGTCGGTGGCGATCTGCGAGCAGATCGGCGACCCCGCCACCAGCAAGGGCCCGGTCGAGCGCCGGGTGGTGCGTATCGTCACCCCCGGCACGCTGCACGACGAGGCGCTGCTGGACGAGCGCCGCGACAATCTGCTGGTGGCCCTGCACCGCCATGGCGAGCGCTGGGGTATCGCCTGGCTGGAACTCTCCAGCGGCCGCTTCGCCGTGCTCGAGGTCGACGGCGAGGCCGACATGCAGGCCGAGATCCATCGCCTGCAGCCAGCCGAGCTGCTCGCTGCCGAAACCCAGGACCTGCCGCCGGCGCTGACCGAGCGCACCGGTCTGCGCCGTCAGAACGACTGGCACTTCGATCTGGAGACCGCCAACCGCCTGCTGTGCGACCAGTTCCAGGTGGCCGATCTGCGCGGCTTCGGCTGCACCCATCTGGAGGTCGCGCTGGTCGCCGCCGGGGTGCTGATCGACTACGCCCGCGACACCCAGCGTTCACGCCTGCCCCACGTCAATGCGCTGAACATCGAGAGCCGCGACGACGCGGTGGTGATCGACGCCGCCAGCCGCCGCAACCTGGAGATCGACATCAATCTCGGCGGCAGCGGCGACAACACCCTGGCCAGCGTGCTCGACACCACTACCACGCCCATGGGGTCGCGCCTGCTCAAGCGCTGGCTCAACCGGCCGCTGCGCGATCGCGCCCAGGTGAGCGCGCGCCAGGCGGCGGTGCAGCTGCTGCTGGAACAGGACGACCATCTGGCGCTGCGCGAGATCCTGAGCGAGGTCGGCGACGTCGAGCGCATCCTCGCCCGGGTCGCCCTGCGCAGCGCCCGCCCGCGGGACCTGGCCCGCCTGCGCGACGCACTCAATGCACTGCCCCAGCTGCAGAGCGCGCTGGGCGCGATCGAGGGCGACAGCGCTCTCGACGACCTGGCCCGGCACATTCGCCCCTACCCGGAGACAGCGGCGACCCTCAGCCAGGCGCTGATCGACAACCCGCCGGTGGTGATACGCGACGGCGGCGTGATCCGCGAAGGCTTCGACGCCGAGCTCGACGAGTACCGCGGCCTGGCCGAACACGCCGGCGACTACCTGGTGAAGCTCGAACTGCGCGAGCGCGAGCGCACCGGCCTGGCCGGGCTCAAGGTCGGCTACAACCGGGTCCACGGCTACTATATCGAGATCCCCCGGGCCCAGGCCCGCGAGGTGCCGGTGGACTATATCCGGCGGCAGACACTGAAGAACGCCGAGCGCTTCATCATTCCCGAACTCAAGGAGTTCGAGGACAAGGCGCTGTCGGCCAAGTCGCGGGCCCTGGCGCGCGAAAAGCTGCTCTACGAGGGGCTGATCGAGACCCTCAACGCCGAGCTCGACGCTCTACAGGCCACCGCCCGGGCGCTGGCCGCGCTGGATGTGCTCTGCACCTTCGCCGAGCGCGCACGGAGTCTCGACTTCGTCCGCCCGCAGCTCGGCGAGACGCCCGGCTTCGAGATCATCGGCGGCCGCCACCCGGTGGTCGAGCACGTCAGCCAGCACCCCTTCGTGCCCAACGACTTGGCGCTCGACGACGCCCGCCGCATGCTGGTGATCACCGGCCCCAACATGGGCGGCAAGTCGACCTACATGCGCCAGGCCGCGCTGATCGCCCTGCTCGCACATACCGGCAGCTTCGTGCCCGCCGAGCGCGCCGAGATCGGTCCGGTGGATCGCATCTTCACCCGTATCGGCTCCAGCGACGACCTCGCCGGCGGCCGCTCGACCTTCATGGTCGAGATGACCGAGACCGCCAGCATCCTGCACAACGCCACCGCCGAGAGCCTGGTACTGATGGACGAGATCGGCCGCGGCACCAGCACCTTCGATGGCCTCTCGCTGGCCTGGGCCAGCGCCGAGCATCTGGCCCGGGCGCGCGCCTTCACCCTGTTCGCCACCCACTACTTCGAGATGACCGCCCTGGCCGAGCAGCAGGAGACGGTGGCCAATGTCCACCTCACCGCCGCCGAGCACAAGGAGGGCATCGTCTTCATGCACCGGGTCGAGGAGGGGCCGGCGAGCCAGAGCTACGGTCTCCAGGTGGCCCAGCTGGCCGGCGTGCCACAGCCGGTGATCGCCCGCGCGCGGGAGAAGCTGGCCAGCCTCGAGCAGCCCCCGGTCGCCCCCGCCGAGCGCGGCGTGGCCGCCCACGCCGCCGCCCCGCAGCAGGCGGACCTGTTCGCGGCACCGCCGCATCCGCTGGTCGAGGCGCTGGAGTCCCTCGACGTCGATGCGCTCACCCCGCGTGCGGCGCTGGAACTGCTCTACGAGTGGAAGGCCCGACAGTAACCCCGCGGCGGGCCGGGCAGGCCCGCCGCGGTATAACACCATTCCCAGACGTTCCCAGCCTCAACTTGCCGCTTCCGGCAGGCGACGCCTAGAATATGGCGCCATTCGAACGTGGCATCCGCGTGCGCATGGCAGATACCCCGCTACGAACAGAACGGGGAGTCGTGAGCGGGTAGCAAGTGTAATAAAAGTGGCCGGTAGAGGCCGCGACCCAGGGACCGTGACCGAGAAAAAGCGGGGCCAGCCGCGTATCCGCCCCGGCAATAGGAGAGATCACCCATGACGTTCGTCGTCACCGAGAACTGCATCAAGTGCAAATACACCGACTGCGTCGAAGTCTGCCCGGTGGACTGCTTCTATGAGGGCCCGAACTTCCTCGTCATCCACCCCGACGAGTGCATCGACTGCGCCCTGTGCGAGCCGGAGTGCCCCGCCGAGGCGATCTTCTCGGAAGACGAGCTGCCGGCGGGTCAGGAGAAGTTCATCGAACTCAATGCGGAGCTTTCCGAAGTGTGGCCCAATATCACCGAGCAGAAGGCGCCGCCGGAAGATGCCAAGGAGTGGGATGGCAAGCCAAACAAGATCGAGCTGCTCGAACGCTGATTTGCTATTACGCTTGGCCATACTGTGTTGAAATCAATCTCAAAGTGCTCATTTACACCTCGTAAACTCCGCTTTTACGATTGATTTCGCCTTGTCTGGCCTGCGCTCATTACGCAAATCGGACGCAATCGGACGCCCGCTGCCGAAGAACGCAAGAAGGCCGCTCGATGAGCGGCCTTCTTGCATTGGGCGAACACAGCCCGATCGCCGGTGCTGTCGCAAGCCGGGCACCCTCTCAACAGTGCCCGACTCGACGATCCGTGACTGGCCCTTGCGTTACTGGCCCTTGCGTTACTGGCCCTTGATCGCCTTCAGCCCCGGGTAGGCTACCTTGCCTTCGAGCTCCTGCTCGATCACCAGCAGGCGGTTGTACTTGGCCACGCGATCGGAGCGGCACAGCGAGCCGGTCTTGATCTGGCCGGCGGCGGTGCCCACGGCGAGGTCGGCGATGGTGGTGTCTTCGGTCTCGCCGGAGCGGTGCGAGATCACCGCGGTGAAGCCGGCGTCCTGGGCCATCTTGATCGCGTCCAGCGTTTCGGAGAGCGAGCCGATCTGGTTGAACTTGATCAGGATCGAGTTGCCGATCTGCTCGTCGATACCGCGCTTGAGGATGCGGGTATTGGTGACGAAGAGATCGTCGCCGACCAGCTGCACGCGGTCGCCGAGCTTCTCGGTGAGGGCCTTCCAGCCATCCCAGTCGGACTCGTCCATGCCATCCTCGACCGAGACGATCGGGTAGGCGTCGCAGAGTTCGGCCAGGTAGTCGGCGAAGCCGGCGGCGTCATAGGACTTGCCTTCGCCGGAGAGGTCGTAGGTGCCGTCCTTGTAGAACTCGCTGGAAGCACAGTCGAGGGCCAGGGTGACGTCCTTGCCCAGTGTGTAACCGGCGTCGGAGACCGCCTGCTTGATCACCGCCAGCGCCTCGGCGTTGGAGGCCAGATTGGGAGCGAAGCCGCCCTCGTCACCCACCGAGGTGGAGAGCCCCTTAGCCGACAGCACTTTCTTCAGCGCGTGGAAGATCTCGGCCCCCATGCGCAGCGCCTCGCGGAAGTTGGGCGCGCCCACCGGCTGGACCATGAACTCCTGGATGTCGACGTTGTTGTCGGCATGCTCGCCGCCGTTGAGGATGTTCATCATCGGCACCGGCATCAGGTAGTGACCCGGCTGACCGTAGAGCTCGGCGATATGGGCGTAGAGCGGCACGCCCTTGGCGATCGCCGCGGCCTTGGCCGCCGCCAGCGACACCGCGAGGATGGCGTTGGCGCCCAGGTTGGCCTTGTTGTCGCTGCCGTCGAGATCGAGCATGGCCTGGTCCAGCGCACGCTGGTCACTGGCATCCATCCCCACCAGGCGCTCGCGGATCTGACCGTTGACGGCCTCCACCGCCTTGAGCACGCCCTTGCCCAGGTAGCGGCTCTTGTCGCCGTCGCGCAGCTCGAGGGCTTCACGCGAGCCGGTGGAGGCGCCGCTCGGCGCACAGGCGCTGGCGCTGATGCCACCGCTCAGAACGACCTGAGCCTGAACGGTCGGGTTACCTCGGGAATCGAGCACTTCGAGGGCGCGGATATCAACGATCTCAGCCATGTTACGTCGTCCTGTCGGTTGAAAAACTCAAGCAGTGAGCGTGAAGCGTCCGGCACGGCCGCGCGCCGGATGCGGAAAAGCGGATTCATGTTACCAGCTTTCGGCGGTGCGACGAGACGCCGAGCGGCGTTTCGCGGCCATCTGTACGCACCGAGAAGCGCGCACGAATCCCGAAAAGGCAGTACGGGCCCGAAGAGAGTATGAACCCCCACAAAGAGAGCGGGGGATGAATCGCTTCATCCCCCGCCGTGGTCACTCCTGGTGGCTCGCGCCCTGCTGCCGCTGGCGGTTCGCCTTGTGCTCCAGCGCTGCATTGACGAAGCCGGTGAACAGCGGGTGGCCGTCGCGCGGCGTGGAGGTGAACTCCGGGTGGAACTGGCACGCCACGTACCAGGGGTGATCGGGCAGCTCGATCATCTCCACCAGCGACTGATCGCCGCTCTTGCCGGAGATCACCAGACCGGCCTTCTCCAGCTCGCCGATGAACTGGTTGTTGACCTCGAAGCGGTGGCGATGGCGCTCGGTGATGGTATCCAGGCCGTAGATCGTGTGCGCCCGGGAGCCGGAGGTGAGCTGGCACTCCTGACCGCCCAGACGCATGGTGCCGCCCAGGTCGGAGGCTTCGTCACGCAGCTCGATCTGACCCTCGGCGTTGATCCACTCGGTGATCAGGCCGACCACCGGGTGCTGGGTGTCGCGGGTGAACTCGGTGGAGTTGGCATCGGCCCAGCCGGCCACATGGCGGGCGAACTCGATCACCGCCACCTGCATGCCGAGACAGATACCCAGATACGGAATGCCGTTCTCGCGGGCGAAGCGGGCGGTGGCGATCTTGCCCTCGACACCACGCTCGCCGAAGCCGCCGGGCACCAGAATGGCATCCTTGCCGGCCAGGCGCTCGGTGCCGTGGCGCTCGATCAGCTCGGAGTCGATGTACTCGACGTTGACCTTCACCCGGGTCTGGATACCGGCATGGGTCAGCGCTTCGTTGAGCGACTTGTAGGCGTCGAGCAGCTCCATGTACTTGCCGACCATGGCGATATTGATCGACTTGAGCGGATTGAGCTTGGCGTCGAGCACATGGACCCACTCGCCCAGATCGGCGGCCGGCGCATCCAGGCGCAGCTTGTCGCAGACGATGTCGTCGAGGCCGTGCTCGTGCAGCATCAGCGGAATCCGATAGATGGTGTCGGCGTCCTGCAGCGGGATGACCGCGCGCTCCTCGACGTTGGTGAACAGCGCGATCTTGCGCCGCTCGCTCTCCTCCAGCTCGACTTCGCTGCGGCAGATCAGGATGTCCGGCTGGATACCGATCGAGCGCAGCTCCTTGACGCTGTGCTGGGTCGGCTTGGTCTTGGTCTCGCCGGCGGTCTTGATGTAGGGCACCAGGGTCAGGTGCATGAACAGCGCACGGCTGGCCCCGACTTCGCTGCGCAGCTGGCGGATCGACTCCAGGAACGGCAGCGACTCGATGTCACCGACGGTGCCGCCGATCTCCACCAGCGCCACGTCGTACCCCTCTCCCCCTTTGATCACGCGGTGCTTGATCTCGTCGGTGATGTGCGGGATCACCTGCACCGTACCGCCGAGATAATCGCCCCGGCGCTCCTTGCGCAGCACGTGCTCGTAGACGCGGCCGGTGGTGAAGTTGTTGCTCTGGGTCATCTTGGTGCGGATGAAGCGCTCGTAGTGGCCCAGGTCGAGGTCGGTTTCCGCGCCATCCTCGGTGACGAACACCTCGCCATGCTGGAACGGACTCATGGTGCCCGGATCAACGTTGATGTACGGATCCAGTTTGAGAATGGTCACCTTGAGGCCGCGGGCCTCAAGAATGGCCGCCAGCGAGGCCGCCGCAATGCCCTTGCCCAAAGAGGACACAACGCCGCCGGTCACGAAGATATATCGTGTCATGGAAAACCTGTCGAATCGTGGTCGTAAAGCCGTGAGAAAGACCCGGGGGAGAAAGTCGGGCCAGGATGGGACGCCAGACTACCAGAGAGCGGCCGCCGGCTCAATTTGCGCAGCGCGAAAGCGCCGCTCAGCCGTGCACCGCCCGCTGCAGCCGCTCCAGGCGATGGTCGCGGATACCCAGGGCGTGGAGATCACTGACCGTGTTGTCGAGATACTCGCGGCACGAGCCGAGCACGCCGCGGCCGGTGCGCAGCAGCTGGATCACCGTCTCGTCGGACTGACGCCCGATGTAACGGTCATGGGCCGGATTGATCACGAAGGCGATGCCCCACAGGGTGCCGATATCGCTGGCCAGCCGCACCCAGCGCGGCTGATAGGCGCCGGTGAGCATTTCGCGGCGCCACACCAGGGTCAGCTCACGCTCCAGGTTGGCCGCCGGCACCCGCAGCGCCACCCCACGGCACGAGCCCCCCGGCGCCAGCGCCAGCATCAGCCCCGGGGACTCGGGCGTACCACGGCCGTGCTCGAGCTTGAGGCAGAAGTCGCGATGATAGCCGTAGAGCCGGCAGGTGTGGCGCTCGGCGACCTCGACGCAGGGGTTCCAGATCAGCGAGCCGTAGGCGAACAGATAGACGCCATCGAGCCCGCGGGCGGGCTCGGGCACGCTCGCCAGCATCTCGCGGATGGAGGCGGTCAGCGCCGCCGGCGAGGTCAGCGGCACGTCGGGATAGGTGCGCTCGAAGTAACTGCGCAGGCGGTCCTGTTCGAGCACCTCGCGGGTCATCGCGAGCGACTGCTCGCCCGACTGCGGGTCACTGGCTTGGGAGTCTCTCATGCGGGTTACCCATGGCATTGATCGAGCGGCCGCCGATACGGCGACCTCGGCGGGCCGGCTTGGCGTACCTATTCTAGGACTGGGCGTCGGGCTGGCGTCTGCCCACGCCATAACGCAGCAGCGCATGCAGGCCAATGGCACCGAAGGTGGCGGTACCGATGCCATCCAGGGTAAAGCCCCCGAGGGCCAGCGAGAAGTTGCCCGCGCCCAGCACCAGCGTCACCGCCACCACGATCAGGTTGGTGGTATCGCCCAGATCGACCGCGTTCTGCACCCAGATGCGCGCGCCGGCCACCGCGATCAGCCCGAACACCACGATCGAAGCCCCCGCCAGCACCGGGCCGGGAATAGTCTGGATCAGCGCGCCGAAACGCGGCGAGAAGCCCAGCAGGATGGCGAAACCGGCGGCGGCGACGAAGATCAGCGTCGAGTAGACCTTGGTCACCGCCATCACGCCGATGTTCTCGGCATAGGTGGTGACGCCGGTGCCGCCGGCACTGCCCGAGACCACGGTGGCCACGCCGTCGGCGAAGAAGGCGCGCCCGATGTAGGGGTCGAGATCGCGCCCGGTCATCGCGCCCACCGCCTTGATGTGCCCCAGGTTCTCGGCCACCAGGATCACCGCCACCGGGGCGATCAGGACCATGGCATGGGGATCGACATGCGGCGCACTGAAGGTCGGCATCCCCAGCCAGGGGGCGGCGCTGATCACCGAGAAGTCGATCGGCGTGCCCCAGCCGAAGCCGTTGGTGACCAGCGCGTAGATCGCATAGGCGGCAATCAGCCCGATCAGGATCAGCAGCCGCTGCAGCATGCCCCGGGTGAGTACCGCCGCCAGTCCGATGCAGAGCACGGTCACCAGCGCCATGAGCGAATCGAAGGTGGAGCCGGCGACATTGGCCACCGCCACCGGGGCCAGGTTGAGGCCGATGGTCATGACGATGGCGCCGGTCACCACCGGCGGGATCAGCACGTCGATCCAGCGCGTGCCCAGCGCCATCACCACCAGTCCGACCAGGGCGTAGAGCACCCCGCAGGCGATGATGCCGCCCAGTGCCACGCCGATATTGGGGTTGGCGCCGCTACCGGCATAGCCGGTGGCCGCGATCACCACACCAATGAAGGCGAAGCTGGAGCCCAGATAGCTGGGCACCCGACCGCCGACGACGACAAAGAACAGCAGCGTACCGATCCCCGACATCAGGATCGCCAGATTGGGGTCGAAACCCATCAGCAGCGGCGCCAGCACGGTGGAGCCGAACATCGCCACGGCGTGCTGGATCCCCATCAATAGGGTCTGCGGGGCGGGGAGCGTCTCGTCGGGGGCGACCAGGGCGACACGCTTGGCGTCGACGCGGCGCCAGTGCGGAAACCAGGATGACATCGGGTGCGTTCTCCAGGGCGTCAGGCCGGCCAGCGCCGGCGCTCTGCCCCCGTCGGGGGCAATCGTTCGGACTCAGGCTTTGCACGAAAACTGCCTACGCTCGCCGGGTTTTCGTGCAAATCCTGGAAGGACAGGCGCGCGACGCCTGGCGCCGCGGACCGCCGCGCATTCTACCGCAGTCGCAGGCCGCTGCCTCTCCCCGTGGTTTCGCGCCACGTCGGCGCAGGGGTGAACTACGCTGAGGCTATCGGTGCCGTCACGCGGCCCGAACGCGAGTTCCCGGCGTCGCCATCGGGGAGGGATGGGGCGCCCGCCACCAGCCAACCAGGGAGTGGATATGCAACGCTACGACTATCTCATCGTCGGCGCCGGCATGGTCGCCGCCAACGCCGTCGACGGCATCCGCGAGCGCGACAGCGAGGGCAGCATCGGCATTCTGGGCGCCGAGTCCCGCGGGCCAGTGACCCGCCCGGCGCTCTCCAAGAAGCTCTGGACCGATCCCGATTTCGGCTACGACAAGATCTGGATGCAGCCGGAGCAGGACCCCGGCACCACGCTCCACGTCGACACTCGGGTCAGCGCCATCGACCGCCAGGCGCGAAAGGTCACCACTCGCACCGGCGAGACCTTCGGCTATGGCCAGCTGCTGCTCGCCACCGGCTGCGAGCCGATCCGCCTGGATCTGGCCGAGAGCGAGCGGGTGCGCTACTTCCGCAGCGTCGATGACTACGACCATCTGCGCCGGCTGGCGGGCGCAGGCCGCCATATCGCAGTGGTCGGCGGCAGCTATATCGGCAGCGAGCTGGCCGCGGCGCTGATCCAGAACGACTGCCGCGTCACCCTGATCTGCCCGGAACCGGTCCTGGGCGGCGGCATGCTGCCGGCCGAGGTCGCCGACCGCCTGCACCAGACTTACCTCGACCGCGGCGTGGCACTGCTCAGCGGGCGCACGGTGAAGACGGGGCGCGAGGTCGACGGCACGGTCACGCTCGAACTCGACGACGGCAGCGAACTCGCCGCCGACGGCGTGATGTTGGGACTCGGGGTCGAGCCGTGCACCGAGCTGGCACAGGCGGCCGGGCTCGAGGTCGACGGGGGCATCCTGGTCGACGAGCGGCTGCGCACCGCCGACGCCGCGATCTACGCCGCCGGCGACGTCGCCACCTACCCCGACCGCATCCTCGGGCGCTGGCACGCCGAACACGTCGATAACGCCAACTGCCAGGGCGCCGCGGTCGGGCGCATCATGGCCGGCAGCGACGAAGCCTACACCCACACGCCCTACTTCTACTCCAACGTCTTCGATATCGCCTGGAAGGCGCTGGGGCGGCTCGACGCCACGCTGGAGATCGTCGCCGACAGCGCCGACGACAAGGGAATCTACTACTACCTGGAGGCGGGCCGGGTGGTGGGGGTACTGCTGCTCGGCTTCGACGAGGCGCCGCTCGACGCCGCGCGTGAGGTGCTCGCCGAGCCCGGGCCGCAGGATGCCGCCACGCTCACCGGACGCATTCCGCTGGCGTGAGCGGCACGCGAGATGCGTCCGCCGGTTGCCGACGGCTCAGGCCGTCGGCAGGCGGGCGGCCATCACCCGGGAGCGACGCTCGATCTCTTCGAGCATGCCGGCACACTCGTCGGACATGCCACTGTCACGGGTCTTGCCCAGTGCCAGCAGCGCTTCCAGCTGGCGGCACACCGCGCTCGCCTGATCGGCGTCGGCGACATCGCTGTCGAGCACGTGATCTTCCAGCGTGCGCATCAGCGTATTGGCCTGGTCGAGAATATTGCGTTCGAGTCGGATCATGCGGTCACCTTTGGCGTTTGCGATGCAGGGAAAGCGCGCCACTCTAGCGATTCGGCGCCGCCGACACCACCCCGAGTGGCCATCTGCCGCGTCGCCGAGTCGCGCGCTCTCGCGATGATACCCTGAGCGCTCGTTGTCACACCTTGAGCTCTCGCTATCATACCTTGAGATAGTCGAGGATCCCCTCGGCGGCCTGACGCCCTTCGTAGATCGCCGTGACCACCAGGTCGGAGCCGCGCACCATGTCACCGCCGGCGAACACCTTTTCGTTGCTGGTCTGGTAGGCGAAGCGCTCCATCTGCGCCGGAATTTCCGGCGCCAGCACCCGGCCGCGATCGTCGACCTCGATCTGGTGAGTCTCGAACCACTCGATCTCGCTGGGCTGGAAGCCGAAGGCGATGATCACCGCGTCGCAGGCCAGGATCTCCTCGGAGCCCGGCACCACCTCGGCGCTGCGGCGGCCGTTGGCGTCGGGTTCGCCCATGCGCGTGCGCACCAGCTTGACGCCCTCGACCTTGCCCTCGCCGACCACCGCCACCGGCTGGCGGTTGAACAGGAAGTCGACCCCCTCCTCGCGGGCGTTGGCCACCTCGCGCTTGGAGCCGGGCATGTTCTCCTCGTCGCGGCGATAGGCACAGGTGACGCTGGCCGCGCCCTGGCGGATCGAGGTGCGGTTGCAGTCCATGGCGGTATCGCCGCCACCCAGCACGACCACCCGCTTGCCGGCCATGGAGACGTGGTCCGCGGGGTCCTTCTCGAAGCCGAGGTAGTGGTTGGCGTTGGCGATCAGGAAGTCGAGCGCCTTGTAGACCCCTTCCATCTCCTCGCCGGGGAAGCCGCCGACCATGTACTTGTAGGTGCCCATGCCGAGGAACACCGCATCGTACTCGTCGTGCAGCTGCTCGAAGGTGACGTCGCGACCGATCTCGGTGCCGAGCCGGAACTCCACGCCCATCTCTTCGAACACCGCGCGACGGCGCTCCATCACGTGCTTCTCGAGCTTGAACTCGGGGATACCGAAGGTCAAAAGGCCACCGATCTCGGGGTAGCGGTCATAGACCACCGCCTTGACCCCGTTGCGCACCAGGATGTCGGCACAGCCGAGACCGGCCGGCCCGGCACCGACGATGGCGACACGCTTGTCGGTCCAGCTCACCTTGGACAGGTCCGGGCGCCAGCCCATGGCGAAGGCGGTATCGGTGATGTACTTCTCCACCGAGCCGATGGTGACCGCGCCGAAGCCGTCGTTGAGGGTACAGTCGCCCTCGCACAGCCGATCCTGGGGGCACACCCGACCGCACACCTCGGGCAGCGAGTTGGTGCGGTGGGAGAGCTCCGCCGCCTCCAGAATGTTGCCCTCGCTGACCAGCTTGAGCCAGTTGGGAATGTAGTTGTGGACCGGACACTTCCACTCGCAGTAAGGATTGCCGCAGTGCAGACAGCGGTGCGCCTGGCTGGCCGCTTCGCTGGGGCGGAACGGCTCGTAGATCTCCGCGAACTCCTTGGCGCGGCTGCGGGCGTCCTTCTTCTGCGGATCGCGTCGGCCGACGTCGATGAACTGAAAATCGTTGCTCAAACGGTTTGCCATGATCTCTCTCCTCACTCGCGCCGGCTCCGCCAGCGCTTTGCGCGGCGCTCGAGCCGCGACTTAATCCGGGTAGCCGATCGAGGCTGACTCGATCGGCGAGCAGGTCGAACCGGGGCGGTTCAGTGCCCCGAGGCGCCCGGCGCCCCGGGGCCACCGCCGATCGGGTCCTGGCGGGGCTCCGGGCACCATGCAACGCCGTGATTCGCCTACCCAAGCATTGATGCCGTGCGCTGCATCACTCGGGCTGACGCCGCTTCTTATTTATTCCGGCTGGCGCCTGGATTGGGCCAGCAGGCCGTTGAGGCTCGCAGCCTTGGGCTTGACCAGCCAGAAGTGGCGGATGAAGTCGGAGAAGTCCTCGAGGATCTCGCGCCCCCGTTGGGAACCGGTCTCCGCCACGTACTCGGTGATCACCTCGCGCAGATGGCGGCGGTAGGCCTCCATCGACTCGGTGTTGATGCGGTGGATCTCCACCAGCTCATGGTTGTAGCGATCGACGAAGCCGCGATCCTCGTCGAGCACATAGGCGAAGCCACCGGTCATGCCCGCACCGAAGTTGATGCCGGTCTTGCCCAGCACGCAGACCAGGCCTCCGGTCATGTACTCGCAGCAGTGATCGCCCGCGCCCTCGATCACCGCGTGGGTGCCGGAGTTGCGCACACCGAAGCGCTCGCCGGCCATGCCCGCGGCGAACAGCTTGCCGCCGGTGGCGCCGTAGAGGCAGGTGTTGCCGATGATCGCCGTCTCGTGGCTCTTGAAGCGGCTGGCCCGCGGCGGCGTGATCACCACCTTGCCGCCGTTCATGCCCTTGCCGACGTAGTCGTTGGCGTCACCCTCCAGGTAGAGATACAGACCGCGGGCGTTCCACACCCCGAAGCTCTGCCCCGCCACCCCGGTGAAGCGCACCGTGATCGGCGCATCCTCGAGCCCCGCCTCGCCGTAGCGCTTGGCGATCTCGCCGGAGACCCGTGCCGCCACCGAGCGGTCGCAGTTGGTGATCTGGAAGGTGAACTCGCCGCCGGACTTGGCCTCGATCGCGCCGATCAGGGCGTCGTAGAGCTCCTGGTTCTTGGCGCCGGGGTCGTGCGGCACGTTGCGGCTGACCTGGCAGAACTGCGGCGCGTCCGCGGGGACGAAATCGTTGGCCAGCAGCGGGGTCAGGTCGAGCTTGCGCTGTGCCGGTGTCTCGCCCTCGAGGCGCTCGAGCAGATCGGTGCGTCCGATCAGGTCGGTGAGCTTGCGTACCCCGAGCAGCGCCATCAGCTCGCGCACCTCTTCGGCGATGAAGCGGAAGTAGTGCTTGACCATATCGACGGTGCCGCGGAAGTGCTCGTCACGCAGCTCCTGGTGCTGGGTGGCGACACCGGTGGCGCAGTTGTTCAGGTGGCAGATCTTGAGGTACTTGCAGCCCAGCGCGACCATTGGCGCGGTGCCGAAGCCGAAGCTCTCGGCGCCGAGGATCGCCGCCTTGACCACGTCGAGGCCCGTCTTGAGCCCACCGTCGGTCTGCAGCCGGATCTTGTCGCGCAGGCCATTGATGCGCAGCGCCTGGTGCACCTCGGGCAGGCCCAGCTCCCACGGGCTGCCGGCATGGCGGATCGAGGTGATCGGGCTCGCCGCGGTGCCGCCGTCATAGCCGGAGACGGTGATCAGGTCGGCGTAGGCCTTGGCCACCCCGGTGGCAATGGTGCCAATGCCCGGCTCGGAGACCAGCTTGACCGAGACCTGGGCCGCCGGGTTGACCTGCTTGAGGTCGAAGATCAGCTGCGCCAGATCCTCGATCGAATAGATGTCGTGGTGCGGCGGCGGCGAGATCAGGGTCACGCCGGGCACCGCGTAGCGCAGCCGCGCGATCATCTCGTTGACCTTGCCACCGGGCAGCTGACCGCCCTCGCCGGGCTTGGCGCCCTGGGCGACCTTGATCTGCAGCACCTCGGCATTGACCAGATAGGCCGGGGTGACGCCGAAGCGCCCGGAGGCGATCTGCTTGATCTTGGAGGAGCGGATGGTGCCGTAGCGCGCCGGATCCTCGCCACCTTCACCCGAGTTGGAGCGCCCGCCGGTCTCGTTCATCGCCTGGGCCAGCGCCTCGTGGGCCTCCGGCGAGAGTGCCCCGAGCGACATGCCGGCGCTGTCGAAGCGCGGCAGCAGCGCCTCGACCGGCTCCACCTCGTCGAGGGGCAGCGGTTCAGGGGCCGGCTTGAGCGCGAGCAGATCGCGCACCGTAGCCACCGGGCGCTCGTTGACCAGCCGTGCAAACGCCTTCCACTGGGTGTAATCCCCCTGCTGCACCGCCTGCTGCAGCTTCATCACCACATCCGGGTTGTAGGCGTGGTACTCGTGACCATGCACGAACTTGACCAACCCACCCTGCTTGAGCCCCTTGCGCGGAATCCAGGCGTCGCGGGCGGAGAGCTCCTGCTGCATCTGCAGCTCGCTGAAGCCGGTGCCCTCGATCCGCGACATCATCCCGGCGAAGCAGGTCTGCATCACCTCGCTGCCCAGGCCCACCGCCTCGAACAGCTGCGAGCCGCGGTAGGAGGAGATCTGCGAAATGCCCATCTTCGACAGAATCTTGTAGAGCCCCTTCTGCATACCCTTGCGATAGTTCTCGCGGGCATCCGCCGGGTTGCCCACCAGCTCACCGGTGCGGTGCATGTCCGCCATCACCTGATAGGCCAGGTAGGGGTAGATCGCGGTGGCGCCGACACCGAAGAACACCGCCATCTGATGGGCATCACGGGCGTAGCCGGTCTCGACCACCAGATTGACCCGCGGACGCAGCGCCAGCCGGGCCAGATGGTGGTGCACCGCACCGGTGGCGAGCAACGACTGAATCGGCAGCTTGCCCTGTTCCAGCTCGGCGTCCGACAGCACCAGCAGCACCTTGCCGTCACGGGCGGCCTGCTCCGCACGCTGGCACAGCGCGTGCAGCGCCTGACGCAGCGTGGTGGTCTCGGGATCGTAGTGCAGCGGCAGACGCACCGGCGCGAACGCCGGGTCATCCTGCTCGACGAGCGCGGTGAACTTGCGCGGCGACAGGATCGGCGTGGTCAGGATCAGCCGGTTGGCGTGCTCCGGGGTCGCCTCGAAGACATTGAGCTCGGCCCCGCAGCAGGTCTCCAGCGACATCACGATCGCCTCGCGCAGCGGGTCGATCGGCGGATTGGTGACCTGGGCGAACTTCTGGCGGAAGAAGTCGGTGAGCAGGCGATTATGACGCGACAGCACCGCCATCGGCGTGTCGTCGCCCATCGACCCCACCGCCTCCTGGCCGCTTTCGGCCAGCGGACGCAGCAACTGGTCGCGCTCCTCGTTGGTGACCGAGAACATCTTCTGGTAGACGTTGAGCTCGTCGAGGGACATCGGCTGGAAGCGCGCCAGCTCGGTCAGCGCCGACTCGAGATAGTGGGCGTGCTCCTTGAGCCAGCGCTTGTAGGGATAGGCCGACTTGAGCCGCTGGTCGATATCGTCGGTGTGCAGCACCTCGCCGGTCTCGGTATCGACCGCCAGGATCTGCCCCGGGCCCACGCGCCCCTTGGCCACCACCGATTCGGGCGCGTAGTTCCATACCCCGATCTCGGAGGAAAGAGTGATATAGCCGTTGTCGGTGATCACCCAGCGCGCCGGACGCAGACCGTTGCGGTCGAGCATGCACACCGCATGGCGGCCCTCGGTCATGACGATGCCGGCAGGACCGTCCCACGCCTCCATGTGCATGGAGTTGTACTCGTAGAAGGCGCGCAGATCGCCATCCATGGTCTCCACGTTCTGCCACGCCGGCGGCACCATCATGCGCACCGCGTTGTAGAGGTCCATGCCGCCGGTGAGCAGCACCTCGAGCATGTTGTCCATGCTCGAAGAGTCGGAACCGGTGGTGTTGACGATCTCGTCGAGGCCCTCGATATCCGGCAACAGGGGGCTGACGAAGTTGGCCTTGCGCGCATTGGCCCAGCTGCGGTTGGCCTCGATGGTGTTGATCTCGCCGTTGTGCGCCATGAAGCGGAACGGCTGCGCCAGCGGCCAGCGCGGGGCGGTATTGGTGGAGAAGCGCTGGTGGAAGACGCAGATCGCCGTCTCCAGCCGCGGATCGCCCAGATCCTGGAAGAAGGTGGGCAGATCGGCGGGCATCATCAGGCCCTTGTAGGAGACCACCTTGGACGACAGCGAGCAGACGTAGAACTCCTCGTCGCCGCGCAGCGCCTGCTCGGCCAGACGCCGCGCCATGAACAGCTCGACGTTGAAGGCAGCATCCGACTGCGAAGGGTCGCCCTCGACGAACACCTGGCGGATGCGCGGCAGGCAGTCGAGTGCCATCGGACCGCACACGCTGGGATCGGTGGGCACGTCGCGCCAGCCCTTGACCGCCAGGCCGCGGGCCTCGAGTTCGCGCTCGAGCACCTGGCGTGCCTCGGCTTCGCGGGCATCGTCATCGGCGAAGAACACGCAACCGACGGCGAAGCGCTCGCCCAGCGCCACGCCCAGCGCCTCCTGCGCCACTTCGCGCATGAAGCCGACCGGCATCTTGAGCAACAGTCCGCAGCCGTCGCCGGTCTTGCCGTCGGCGGCGATACCGCCACGGTGGGTCATGCACGTCAACGACTCGATCGCCGTCTCGAGCAGATCGTGACTGGCCTGCCCCTCCATGTGCGCAATCAGTCCGAAGCCGCAGTTGTCGCGGAATTCGCCGGGCTGGTGAAGACCTCTCATCATGGGCGTGCCTCACAGAACAAGGGAACTTGCATTCGGTAAAATACAGGGAGATAATATAAGGTTTGTTGTTATTTCCGACCGCTCTAACTGTCGGCTTTCAGCGCCACCTCGCTGCGACGCTAGCGCCGTGGAACGGCGTCAAAAGGCCGCCCAGAATAGCCACTCCCCCGCCGCAACGCAATCGCGCGCCGCCCCGCCCTCTGCGATAAAACCATTGAAAATCGAGGACTTATATTTATAACTAAAAAAATTACCTGACAGCTCAACGGCTTAGAGAGGCGTCTTCGACTAAAGTCTAAATACTAGGCTCGACACGCATCGACACACCCGAACCACCCCCTCACCCCATGCCGATACGACATACTTCATGCCAATTGCATGCATGACCCCACCCTGAGACTGCCGTCGCGATGCTGCCCACCAGATCGCGGGTACGTAGCAGGGCGAACACGCCCGTCAGGGAGAGGGCCGGTCAGCGCGGTGACAGCGATAAGGATAGCGCAGCGAAGAAGACAGCCTGGCGGAAGCGCGCGCCGGCGGGGCCACAGGCACACCCTGGGTGCGACGTCTTGGGAATGATGTCTTGGGAGCGACGCCGCGGCGTGAGGCGCGCCACGGCGTCGCTCTCCGGCACGGCAGAGGGGCCTACGCCCGCCCCAGTCGGAAAGACGCCGATGGCACCGCCACGGCGGGCATGGCGACCACCGCACGGGCGGGATATTCGGCGGCGTGGCGCCCGCTCAGGCGCGGGGGAAACGCTCGATCAGGCGTTCGAGCATGGCCGGATCGGTGTCGTCATGGATCGCGGCGCGCCCCAGCGCCTCGAGCAGGATCAGCCGCAGGCGGCTGTCGAGATTCTTCTTGTCCAGACGCATGCGCTCGAGGAAGTCATCGACACCCATGGCGGCGGGCGCCACCCGCGGCAGCCCCGCCGCCGCCAGCACCGCTCCGATACGCTCGACCTCGGCGCCGGTGAGCCAGCCGCGCTCGGCCGACAGTGCCGCGGCCATGGCCATGCCGGCACCCACTGCCTCGCCATGCAGCCAGTTGCCGTAACCCTGGTGCGCCTCGATGGCGTGACCGAAGGTGTGGCCGAGATTGAGCAGCGCACGCACGCCCTGCTCGGTCTCGTCCTCGGCGACGATCTCCGCCTTGATCTCACAGCTGCGGCGAATGGCGCGGCGGATCGCGGCGGCGTCCAGCGCGCGCAGGGCTGGCATTTCGCGCTCGAGCCAGTCGAGAAAGGCAGCATCCCAGATCAGGCCGTACTTGATCACCTCGGCCAGCCCCGCCGAAAGCTCGCGCTCGGGCAGCGTCGCCAGGGTCTGGGTATCGATCAGCACCGCACGCGGCTGCCAGAAGGCGCCGATCATGTTCTTGCCGCGCGGATGGTTGACCCCGGTCTTGCCCCCCACCGAGGAGTCGACCTGGGCCAGCAGCGTGGTCGGCACCTGGATGAAGGCGACACCGCGCTGGTAGCTCGCCGCGGCGTAGCCGGCCATGTCGCCGATGACCCCACCGCCGAGGGCGACGAGGGTGCAGCGGCGGTTGAAGCCGGCCGCCAGCAGCGCATCCCAGATGCGCTCCACCGAGGCCAGGGTCTTGGTCGCCTCGCCGTCGGGCAGGATCACCTCGCACACCTCGAGATCGGCCCCGCTCAGGGTGTGACGAAGCCGGTCGAGATAGTGCGGGGCGACGGTCGCGTTGGTGACGATCATCACCTGGCGCCCGGCCAGATAGGGCAGCAGGCAGCCCGGATCGTCGAGCAGCCCGGCGCCGATATGGATGGGGTAGGTGCGCTCGCCGAGCGCGACACTCAGCGACTCCATGGCGGCGGAAGGAGACTGCGTCATGACGGGTGACCCTTGTACGAGTGAGCGAAGTGGCGCGCCTGCCGTGGTACGACTAGCGCGGCGGCGAGGCCCCGGCCTGAAGCGGCTGGTTGAGCCGCGTGACCCGACGCACGATATCCGCCACCACGCTTTTGGGGCTGCGGCGGTCGGTGCGCACGACGAGATCGGCGGTGGCACGATAGAGCGGATCGCGCAGCGCGAAAAGGTCGCGCAGCACCTGCTCGGGGTTGGCGCTGCGCAGCAGCGGGCGGTTGCGGTCGCGCGCGGTGCGCCGGATCTGCTGCTCGACCGTGGTCGCCAGATAGATCACGGTACCGCGCTCGCGCAGGTACTGGCGATTGAGCTCGCGCATCACCGCGCCGCCGCCGGTGGCCATCACCACCTCGCTGCGCTGGGTCAGCTCGTCGATCATCGCCGTCTCGCGGTCACGGAACCCCTGCTCGCCCTCGACATCGAAAATCCACGGGATATTCGCCCCGCATCGCGCCTCGATCTGATGGTCGCTATCCAGGAATTCGCGCTGCAATTCGGCCGCCAGAAGGCGGCCGATAGTGCTTTTGCCGGCCCCCATGGGGCCGATGAGAAAAAGATTGGGAAGCGACCGCATCAGCGAATGGCCAGTCTGTCCTCGATGATCTTGGGCGTAATGAAGATCAGCAATTCTACCTTTTCATTGCTCTCCTGGGTATAGCGGAACAGCTGCCCGAGCACCGGGATGTCACCAAGGAAGGGCGTCTTGAACAGCGTATGCAGCTGCTCCGAGGTGAGGATACCGCCAAGCACCACGGTTTCGCCGTTGTCGACCAGCACCTGGGTCTGGATCTCGTTGGTGTCGATCGCCGGCGCGCCATCGAAGCGGGTGTTCGAGATATTGTCGTTGTTGACCCGCAGATCCATGATGATGCGGTCATCCGGGGTGATCTGCGGGGTCACCTCCAGCGACAGCACCGCCTCCTTGAACTCGGTGGTGGTGGCGCCGCTGGAGGACGCCTCCTGATAGGGCACCTCCTGCCCCTGCTTGATCACCGCGGTGCGCTGGTTGGCGGTGATCACCTTGGGCTGGGAGATGGTCTGGCTCTTGCCCTCGCTCTCCAGCGCGCGCAGCTCCAGATCGATCAGCACATCACCGGAGAGATAGCCGAAGCTGAAAGCGCTGGCGGGTTGGGTGGCGTTGCCCAGATCGACCGCCAGGCCGCCGCCGTAGGACTGAGGATCATTGCTGGTGGAGGGCACGCTGGAGGGGTCGCCATCGGCGGCACCGCTCAGATTGAGGCGCCCCCCGGCCGGCGACGACATGCCCCAGTTGACGCCCAGCTCACGAGTGGCGCTGTCACGGGCGATGACGATACGCGCCTCGATCTGGACCTGACGCACCGGAATGTCGAGCTGATCGATGGTACGCCGGATCGCCTCCAGTTGATCGCGGGTGTCCTGCAGGATCAGAGTGTTGGTGCGCACATCGACGGTCACCCGGCCGCGATCCGACATCAGTCCCACGCCCTCGCCGCCGCGCAGCAGTCCGGCCAGGGTGTCCGCCTTGGCGTAGCGGATCGGCACGAACTCGGTGACCAGCGGCGCCAGCTGCTGCGACTGCTCACGGCTCTCCAGAGTCTGGCGCTGCAGGCTGGCCAGCTCGCCGGCCGGCGCCACCACCATCACGTCGCCGGTACGCCGCGCCGCCAGGCCGCGGCTCTGCAACACCAGGTCGAGCGCCTGATCCCAGGGCACGTCGACCAGATTGAGAGTGACGTTGCCCTGGACGCTATCGCTGGCGACGACATTGAGCCCGGAGACCTGAGCGATGATCGAGAGCACGTCGCGTACCGGGATGTCCTGGAAGTCGAGGGTCACCGGCTTGCCGCTGTAGCTCGGTGCCGCAGCGTCGGCACTGACGCTGGACGTACCGCCCCCCTCCTCCTTTTGCGGCGCGAGCTCCAGACGCAGCTGGCGCCCCTGCTGGGTCACCAGCGGCTCCATCGCCCGCGTCGCGCTGATCTCGAAGCGCACGCCGTCGGCATCGCGCCTTGGCACGATGCGCGTCACCGCGGTGCCGAAGTCGCTCACGTCCAGGGTCTGGTACTGGGCATCCGGCAGCACCACACCGGGTAGCGTCAGGGTGATCCGGCGCCCACTCCCGGAGACCGAGGCTGCCACCCCGGGCCGGTCGAGGGTCACCAGCAGCTCACCGTGGTCGGTGTCGCTGCGGCGAAAGTCGAGCGCCGCCACCCGCGGCTGGTGGCTGGCGGCAGCGGCGGGGCGGCCCACGCCCGGTGCTTCGCGCCCGGCTTCGGCGACGAATCCCGGTGTCGCCGCCTCGGCGTTCGCCGCCGGCGCAGCCCCCAGATGCACCAGCAGACGACCCGACTGGCGCTCCAGTCGATAGTCGCTCGCCCCGTCGAGGGCGAACACCAGCCGCGTGCGCCCTTCGCCGGCCAGCACGCGCAGCGACTCGACCCCGCCACTGCCGACCGCGAAGCGACGCTTCGCCAGCGCGCTGGTGGTGTCGAGCAGATCCAGTGCCAGCCGCGGCGGCGCGGCGGTACGGTAGCCGCGCACCTCCGGCACCCCACCGGCGAAGCGTAGCTCGACGTCGAGACGTCCGGGGCCACGCTCGGTGAAGTTCACCGCCGTCAGGCTCGACCCCGCCCAGGCCGGCGCGGCCAGCCCCAGCAGCAGCCAGGCCAGCAGCCCGCTCACCCACCTGAATCGACATGCCATGCTCGTTCTCCTGCTGATCTGCTTGGGGCCATCGCCGCGGCGGTTGGCGCTGGTCAACTTTTCAGACAGCACCCGGGCCCTCATCCCGAATTCTGCGGCGAGGCGGCGGCCTGTTCGCTGGTCGCGGCCAGGCTCAATTGGCGAGTACGCTCGCGCCACGCCCCCTGGGTGTCGCGCACGCGCTCCACCAGGCTCAGGCTGCGCCGCGTGATCTTCACGATGTGCCCCTGATCGCGTCCCAGATAGTCGCCGACGAAGACCCGGTAGAGGCGCCCGTCCGGCGCCCGGATCAGGCCCGACGGGGTCACGCCGACGCTGAGCGTGCCCACCAGTGCGAGATTCTCCAGCGCAAACGCCTCGAGCGGCTGACGCTCGCGCTGCACCCGGGGCTCGGCCGGCGGCACCAGCGCCTCGAGAGTTTTCCCGGCGGGGGCGAAGGGGCTACGCATGGTGCTGCCGTGATAGGCCGCCACCGCATAGCGGGGCATCTCCGGCAGCGCCGCGATCTTGCCCTCCGGCTTGTGGCGCAGCGCCTGCAGCCGCTGCTCGAGCGTGTCCAGGTGGGCATCGCTGCAGCCGGCCAGCAGGGCAGCACAGGCCAGCGCCAGCCCCAGGCGTGCGTGTCCACGCCCCCGTCCACCCCACGTCATGAGCCGGCCCCCGTGTCGGTAGCGTCATCCGCCTCGCGATAGCGGTAGGTCTTGGCCAGCATCTTCAGGCGCAGCGTGGGTGAGTCCGCCACCGGCGCCAGCGTGAAGTCGTGCAGGGTGACGATACGCGGCATGCTGGCGACCTCGGCCAGGAAAGCGGCGATCTGGTGATAGCCGCCACGCACCTGAATATCGAACGGCTGCTCGAAGACGAACTCGCTCGCCACCGCCGGCTGGAGCTTGATGCTGTCGATGTTCAACTGCTGTTCGCGGGCGGCATCGCTGATCGCATCCAGCAGCGCAGGCACCTCGGCGTCACTCGGCAGCTGCTCGAGCACGCGCTGCATGCGCGCCTTCAGCTCGCTCATCTGCTGGCGCATCATCGGCAGATTGACCGCCTGGTAGGAGAGCGTCTCGAAGCGCGAGAGCGCCTGTGTCTCCTGCGCCACCAGACGCGCGTGCTGGGCCCGCGGCGATGACGCCAGCAGCCACTGCATGAGCAGCAAAGCCAGCGTGAATGCCGTCAGCGCGATCAGCGCCTGCAGGCTGGTGGGCCAGGTTCCCGCTTCCTTGAGGTCGAGCTCACGCCAGGGCAGCTCACGCAGCTGACGCGCCTGATCCTGCACCCAGCCCCGCAGACGCTCGCGGCACCGCCGAAGCGACCTCATGGCGTCGACTCCGCGGGTTCGCCGGAGGCATCCACCGCCGGCTGCTCCTCGACGCTCATCTGGAAGCGCCGCGGTGCATCGGCACCGTTGCCGGCGCTGACATCGGAGAGCAGCGGTACGCCCAGCGCCGGGCTCGCCGCGAGACGCCGCATCTGCTCGGAGACCTGGCGGTTGGAGGCGGCCACACCGTCGAGCTCGAGCGTATGGTCGTGGCGCACCAGCTGGGTGTAGTGGACGCCATCGACCAGGGTGGCGGTGAGCTGATCGAACACCTCGACGGTGAGCGGCCGGCTCGCCTGCAGCGTGCCGATCAGGTCGATCTGCTCGAGCATGCGCTCGCGCAGGTGGCGAAAGTCGCGCACCGACTCGATGTCCCGGGTCAACTGCTGGGTATGGCGCTCGATCATCCCCAGCCGAGCCTGCTCCGCACGCACCAGCGCCTGCTCGTGCAGGTCGATCAGCCAGCCGGCGAGCAGCCCCAGCAGCAGCGCCAGCAGCACGCCCCGCTGAAAGCGCCGGGTGCGCTGCTGGCGCTGGCGCTCACGCCATGGCAGCAGATTGATCTCGACACTCATGCACGCACCCGCATGGCCAGGCCGCAGGCGGTGAGCATTGCCGGCGCATCGGCGGCCAGGGCATCGACATCGAGGCGCGGATGCACGCGCATGCCGCCGAACGGGTTGGCCAGCGTCGCCTCCAGCCCGCTCTGGGCGCGCAGCCGATCGACGAAGCCCGGCAGCACGCAGGAACCGCCGGCGAGCACCAGTTGGCGGATCTCCTGCTGGCCGGCGGCGGTATAGTAGAGCTGCAGCGAACGCCCGATGTGCTGGATCAGGGTATCGATGAAGGGGGTCAGCACCTGCTGGCGATAGTCATCCGGAAGGCCCCCGCGCTTCTTGGCCCGCCCCGCCTCCTCGAAGCTGATGCGGTAGCGGCGACTGATGGCGTCGGTGAGTTGGCGCCCGCCGCACAGGTTGTCGCGGCTGTAGACGATGCGGCCGCCCTTGAGCACATGGAAGGCGCACAGGTTGGCGCCGATATCGACCAGCGCCACGGCGTCGGCGCCGGGCGTGTCGAACTGGCTCGCCATATCGCCCCACATGCGCTCCAGTGCGAACCCCTCGACATCCACCGCCACCGCTTCGAGACCCGCCTCGGACAAGGTCGCGGTGAGCAGTTCGATATCCTGCACCCGACAGGCCACCAGCATCACCTCCTGCTGGTCGTCGTAGCGCCGATGGCGTCCCAGTCGCTGGAAGTCGAAGGCGACCTCGTTGAGCGGAAAGGGGACGTACTTCTCCGACTCCATCTGGATGCGCGCCTCGATATCCTCGTCGCTGAGCGAGGCGGGCAGCGTCAGCTTGCGCGTGATCGCCGCCGAGTTGGGCACCGCCACCACCGCCCGGCGCGACTTGAGCCGGCCGTGCTCGACCGCCCGCTTGAGGGTATCGACGACCTCGCGCTGATCGCGGATACGCCGCTCCACCACCGCCCCCTCGCGTAGCGGGCGCACGGCATAGCTATCGATGCGCAGGCGCCCGGCGTGGCGTTCCAGCTCGAGCAGCTTGACCGTGGCGGAGGTGATATCGACCCCGACCAGACCTCTCTGGGATCGTTTCAGGCGTAACACTTCAGGGACCTTTTCGGGCGCAACACTGTCCTACCTCGCCATGAAACCCATTAGCGGGACGCGAAAATGGGGGACGCGATCATCCTAATCCCGTTTAACGGCGGGCCGGCGGCCGACTTGAGACATTTCGTTACACAGATTGCGCGCTGCTTGCAGGAACAGAGGGGGTGGAAACTGGCCCCGATTCGGTCGCGTCCATATAATGCCCGCTGGTTCGACATCCTCAAGGCCAGGGATGGCTGACGCGCGACCGGCCGCACCGACCTCCGTCAAGGAATTGCACTCTGCCCATGAAGCTCTTTACCCGCCTACTGTCCACGGCCTTCTGGCTGCTGCTCTCGCTCGGTGCCGGCGCCCTGCTGGCAGTGGTCGGTGCCGCGCTCTACTTCGCCCCGGGCCTGCCGGATGTCCACCAGCTGCAGAACTACGAACTGCAGACACCGCTGCGCATCTATACCGAGGATGGCAAGCTGATCGGCGAGTACGGCGAGGAGCGCCGTATGCCGGTGAGCTTCGACCAGATTCCCAAGCCGCTGATCGACGCCCTGCTGGCGGCCGAGGATGCCAGCTTCTTCACCCACCCCGGGGTCGATCCCAAGGGGCTGGCGCGCGCCGCCCTGGAGCTCGCCTCCAGCGGCGGCATCCAGTCCGGGGGCAGCACCATCACCATGCAGGTGGCGCGTAACTATCTGCTGACGCTCGATCAGACCTTCACCCGCAAGATTCGCGAGATCCTGCTGGCGCTGCAGATGGAGCAGATCCTGAGCAAGGACGACATCCTCGAGCTCTACGTCAACAAGATCTATCTGGGCAACCGCTCCTACGGCGTCGCCGCCGCCGCCAACACCTACTACGGCAAGCCTCTGAACGAGCTGACCCTGCCGCAGTACGCGATGATCGCCGGCCTGCCCAAGGCGCCCTCCAGCTTCAACCCGCTGGCCAACCCGGAGCGCGCGCTGATCCGCCGCAACTGGATCCTCTACCGCATGCGCGATCTCGGCTATATCGATCAAGCCGCCTACGACAAGGCGGTCAAGGCGCCGATCACCGCCAGCCGGCACATCGCCCAGACCGAGGTCGACGCCCCCTACGTCGCCGAGATGGCGCGCAGCTATGCGGTCGAGCGCTTCGGCGACAAGGCCTATACCGACAACATCCGCATCACCACCACCCTCGACAGCCGGCTGCAGACCGACGCCCGCGACGCCCTGGTACAAGGGCTGATCGACTACGACACCCGCCACGGCTGGCGCGGGCCGGAGGAGAAGGACGTCCCGCCGAGTCTGGTCGAGGCCCAGGACCGCACCGAACGCAAGGGCCTGGAGGAGGAGCTGTCGGAGTCCCCCGAGGTGATCCAGACCGCGCGCCAGGCGGCCCAGAGCAGCCAGGCCACGATCCAGGGCGTCGAGGGTGACGTCAGCAACTGGCTCAAGGTCCTCGAGCGCACGCCGGCCTATGGCCCGCTGCAGCCGGCCATCGTGGTCTCCACCGAAGGCAAGCAGATGCGCGTGCTCGATGCCGACGGCAAGGTGATCACCCTCGATTGGGATGGCCTCAAGTGGGCGCGGGAGTACCACAGTGCCAAGTGGCGCGGCGGCGTGCCAGCCAATGCCGCGGCGATCGCCAGCCGCGGGGATCTGGTGCGTATCCTGCGCGATGGCGATCACTGGCGTCTGGGCCAGCGCCCGGGCGCCGAGGGCGCGATCGTGGTGCTCGACCCCAAGACCGGCGCGATCGAGGCACTCCAGGGCGGTTTCAGCTTCTCCGCCAGCAAGTTCAACCGCGCCATCCAGGCCCAGCGCCAGGTCGGCTCCAACTTCAAGCCGTTCGTCTATCTGGCCGCGCTGGAAGAGGGCGGCATGACCGCGGCGACCATCATCAACGATGCCCCCATCGTGATGGAGCAGTTCGGCGCCGACGACTGGCGCCCAGAGAACGCCGAGCAGCGCTTCCTCGGCCCCACCCGGCTGCGCGTGGGCCTCTATACCTCGCGCAACCTGGTGACGATTCGCGTGCTGCAGTCGCTGGGGCTCGACAATGCGCTCAACTTCCTCGAGCGCTTCGGCTTCTCCCGCGACCGCCTGCCCCACGGCCTGTCGCTGGCGCTGGGTAGCGCCTCGCTGACGCCGCTGGAGATCGCCAACGCCTACGCGGTCCTGGCCAACGGCGGCTTCCAGGTGTCGCCCTGGTACATCGACAAGATCACCCAGGGCAGCCACAACACCGTGGTCGAGGAGGCCAACCCGCTGGTCGCCTGCCGCGACTGCGCCGCCGATGCCACCCAGACCGAGGTCGACGGCGAGCCGCGCCGCATCGCACCCCGGGTGGTCGAGCCGGATGCGCTCTATATCCTGCGCAGCATCCTGCGCGACGTGATCGAGAAAGGCACCGGACGCGGCGCCCTGTCACTCAACCGCGCCGACATCGTGGGCAAGACCGGCACCACCAACGATCAGCGTGACGCCTGGTTCTCCGGCTTCAACAACTCGCTGGTGACCACCGTCTGGGTGGGCAAGGATGACAACTCGACCACCGCCGAGTATGGCGCCCAGGCCGCGCTGCCGATCTGGAAAGCGTTCATGGGCCCGGCGCTCAAGGGCACGCCGCAGGTGATTCCCGAAGCACCGGCGGACATCGTCACCGTGCGCATCGACCCCGACACTGGCAAGCGCCTGCACGACGACCAGCCCGGCGGCATCAACGAGATCTTCCGCAAGCAGAACGTGCCCGACTACCAGCCCCGCGGCATCAAGCCGGAGCTGGAAGACCAGAGTGGCTCCCAGGGCACCGGCACCTATGAGGCGATCTTCTGAAGCGCCTCGGGCGGCGCTCCCGCCGCCCCGCCGTCTGCCCCGCCACGCTCGCCGTGGCGGCCCTCGGGCCGGGACCGGGGTTCCGTTCCGGCGCCATCGTTCGTCGCCCCCACGCGGAGAGAGATGCCATGCCCTTGCCCCGCTGCCGCTGGCTGCTGCTCGCCACCTGCCTGCTGGCCTCGAGCGCACCCGCCGATCTGTTCTACGCGCCGCCGGCACCCGACGACGACACGCCCAACTTCAGCGGTAGTGCGGAACTCGGCTATACCCGCCTGACCGGCAACAGCAACACCCAGACGCTGCTGGCCAAGGGGCGCCTGACCTGGCTGACCGGGCGTTTCACCCACACCTTCCGCGCCGAAACGCGCAGCGTGCAGGACAACGAGAACACCACCAGCGAGCAGTATCTGGTTGCCGGACGCGAGCGCTACGAGCTGAGCGACGACAACTATCTGTTCGGCTTCGCCCGCTGGGAACGCGACCGCTTCAGCGGCTACGACTGGCAGTTCACCACCATCGGCGGCTACGGACGTCAACTGCTCAACGGCCCCACCCACACCCTCTCCGCCGAAGTCGGCCCCGGCTATCGCCACGACGACTACGCCGACAAGAGCAAGGGCAGCGACGACCTGCCGCTGGCCTACTCGGCACTCGACTACACCTACAACTTCAGCGAGGACATCTCCTTCGATCAGGAGATGTCGGTGGAAGCGACCCATATCAGCGTGACCACGCGTTCGCTTTCGACCATCACCTCGCAGCTCAACTCGCACCTGGCGCTGCGTGTCGCTTACGACGTCAAGAGCAACACCCATCCACCGCCGGATGCCGACGCCCGCACCGACACCACCACCTCGGTCTCGCTGCTGTATAGCTGGTGAGTGTATGGCTGGTGAGCACGGCGGACGCCGCAACCACACCACGCTGACATACCCGGCGACCGCCGGTTCTCACGGATACCCCAAACGCAACTGCCGCCCCGAAGGGCGGCAGTCGTGTCATTCAGAACGCCACGGCGATCGCGCTCAATCGCTCAACCGTAGATCTCCTTGACGCTCTTCAGCGGATAGTGCGCCGGATAGGGCTTGCACGCCACGCCACTGTCGATGGCGGCCTGGGCCACGGCCGCCGGGATGCGCTCGAGCAGGCGCGAGTCCACCGGCGTGGGGATGATGTAGCCGCGACCGAAGGAGAGCGCATCGAGCTCGTAGGCGTCGAGCACCTCCTGGGTCACCGGCTCCCGTGCCAGATCCTTGAGCGCATGCACCGCGGCGATCTTCATCGCTTCGTTGATCGTGGTGGCGCGCACGTCGAGTGCGCCACGGAAGATGAACGGAAAGCCGAGGACGTTGTTGACCTGGTTGGGGTAGTCGGAGCGTCCCGTTCCCATGATCACGTCGCTGCGGGTCTGGCGAGCCAGATCCGGGTGGATCTCCGGGTCCGGGTTGGAGCAGGCGAACACCACCGGGTCGGCGGCCATCCGGCTGAGCTGCTCGGCACTGAACAGGTTGGGGCCGGAGAGGCCGACGAAGACATCCGCCCCTTCGATGGCGTCATCCAGGGTGCGGCACTCGGTCGGGGTGGCGAACTGCGCCTTGTATTCATTGAGGTCGTCACGCCCGGCATGGATCACGCCCTTGCGGTCGAGCATGTAGATGTTCTCGGCGCGGGCACCGCACTCCAGCAGCAGCTTCATGCAGGCGATCGCCGCGGACCCGGCGCCGAGACACACGATGCGCGCCGCATCCAGGGTCTTGCCGGCGATGTCGAGGGCGTTGAGCAGCCCCGCCGCCGTGACGATGGCGGTACCGTGCTGGTCGTCGTGAAATACCGGAATGTTGCAGCGCGCCTTGAGGGCGGCTTCGATCTCGAAGCACTCCGGGGCCTTGATGTCCTCGAGATTGATCCCGCCCCAGCTCAGCGCGATGTTGGCGACGGTATCGATGAACTCCTGCGGCGAATCCGCCTCGACCTCGATATCCACCGAGTTGATGCCGGCAAAGCGCTTGAACAGCACGCCCTTGCCCTCCATCACCGGCTTGCTCGCCAACGGCCCCAGATTGCCCAGCCCCAGAATGGCACTACCGTCGGACACCACGGCGACCAGGTTGCCCTTGCCGGTGTAGAGATAGGCATCCTCGGGGTTGGCGGCGATCTCGCGACACGGCTCGGCGACCCCCGGGCTGTAGGCCAGCGCCAGATGCTTGGCGGTCTGCGTCGGCTTGGTCAGCTCGACCGAGAGCTTCCCCGGAAAAGGCTTGGCGTGGTAGTCGAGCGCAGCCTGGCGCTTGTCGTCACTCATGGGCTTTTTCTCGTCTTCAGATCATTGGGTGGCGCCAGACTAACGGAAAACCCCGCCCCGGACAACGCGGACACGTTGATGGAGCTTGGCGACCATTGAGTAGCTTTTTGCCTCATATCGCAGCCATTTGCTGCAACTTATACCTGAGCGACCAACCATAGAGCATCCCTTATTACAACGTGTACACGCTATCCGCTTGCCATGCAGGAGAGTCGACTCCGGGAAGGACGCGGTCCCAGCTGGGGGAAGAAAGATAAGAAACAGAAAGAAGAGAAGAGGAAAAAGCGCGCGTGGCACCTGAAGAGACGCGGGCGCGATAGTGCAGTAGAAACTCTGATGACCGGCACCGTGACGCCAGGATCAGGATCGGCACGGCGGCAGCGGAGACGGCGAGCGGTCGGCTCAGAGCGGCCAGAGGGATGAAGTCAAGGTTCGCGAGAGCCAGAACGACAATGCCCCGGCCAGGGCCGGGGCATTGTTTTCGGTCAGCGACGTTTTCGGTCAGCAACCGGGCCGAGCGCGAACGCCCGGCGGGACGTCGTTCAGCCGCGACGTACGGCAGCACCGAAGCGCTTGTTGAAGCGCTCGACGCGACCACCGGTGGTCGCCTGCTTCTGCTTGCCGGTGTAGAACGGGTGGCACTGGGAGCAGACGTCGATATGGAAATCTTCGCTCGCCGTGGTACCGACGCTGTGGGTCGCACCGCAGGAACAAGTCGCGGTGACCTTCTTGTATTCGGGGTGAATAGCCTGTTTCATCGTGAAGCCTCGCTGGCAGTGTACCGCCACCTGATCGTTTGCCAGGCACCGTACACGGATAGGGATTAGCGGTTGACTCCCGCGCGACCGGAACGCCTGGAATCCCGAAGTTTCGCGGCACCGGACTTGCCCGGCGGCGCCACCTCGGATAAAAGACGCACCCTACGTCGGAAGGCGCAGCATTCTAGCACTGTTCTGGATGGAGGCCAATTGGCAGATTTCAAGCCCGACGCCGCAGCGCCGGCCACGCAGGCGCGCGTGCTGCGGGTCGCCGTACCTACCCCGCTGCGACGACTGTTCGACTACCGCCCCGCTGGTGCCCCACCGGCCGGTGGCTGGCGCGCGGGCATCCGGGTCAAGGTCCCCTTCGGGCGCCGCGAGCTGGTGGGCATCGTCATCGCCTGCGCCGCCGAGAGCGACTTGCCACTGGCCCAGCTCAAGCCGATCGTCGCCTGCCTCGACGCCGAACCGCTGCCGGCGGACTGGTTGTGGCTGTGCGAGTTCACCGCGCGCTACTACCAGCATGCGCTGGGCGACACCCTGCACAACGCCCTGCCGGTACCGCTGCGCCAGGGTCGCCCGCTGGAAGCGCGCACCCGCGAACGCTGGCGTCTGGAGACCGCGGAGACGACGGCGCTGGAAAAGCTCGGCCGCGCGCCGCGCCAGCGCGAGCTGGTCACCCTGCTCGCCCAGCATCGCCACGGCCTGGTCACCAGCGCGGTCAGCGCCCAGGGCTTCACCCGGGCCCAGCTGCAGGGCCTCACCCGGCGCGGTCTGGTCAGCTGCTACGAAGAGCCACTGACCGCGGCGGCGGCACTGTCGGGGCCGCTGCTGGCGACCCCGGCGCTGACCCTCAACCGCGAGCAGGCAGCGGCGCTGGCGGCACTGCACGAAGGGCTCGATCGCTACCACCCCTGCCTGCTCCACGGCGTCACCGGCAGCGGCAAGACCGAGGTCTATCTGCAGTTGATCGAAGCCGTGCTCGGCCAGGGCAAGCAGGCGCTGGTGCTGGTACCGGAGATCGGTCTCACCCCGCAGACCCTGGCGCGCTTTCGCAAGCGCTTCCGGGTGCCGGTGGTGGCACTGCACTCCGGGCTCACCGACCTCGAGCGCCTGGACGCCTGGGAGGCCGCGCGCAGCGGCCGCGCGCCGGTGGTCATCGGCACCCGCTCGGCGATCTTCACGCCGCTGGCAAGGCCCGGGGCGATCATCGTCGACGAGGAGCACGACGGCTCGTTCAAGCAGCAGGATGGCCTGCGCTACCACGCCCGCGATCTCGCCATCGCCCGCGCCCACCGCGAGGGCATCCCGATCCTGCTGGGCAGCGCCACGCCATCGCTGGAGAGCCTGGCCCAGGCGCGCAGCGGGCGCTACCGCCATCTGCGTCTGACCACCCGCGCCAGCCGCCACGCCCCGGCGCGGCTGGAGCTGACCGACCTGCGCGGGCGCGTGCGCCAGGGCGGGCTGATCCCGCCGGTGATCGAGGCGATCCGCCAGGCCCTCGCGGCGGAGGGGCAGGTGCTGGTGTTCATCAATCGACGCGGCTTCTCGCCCTCGCTGGCCTGTCATCAGTGCGGCTGGATCGCCGAGTGCCGTCACTGCGACTCGCGCCTCACCCTGCACCGCCAGCCGCCACGCTTGGTGTGCCACCACTGCGAGCACCAGCAACCGCAGCCGGACGCCTGCCCCAGCTGCGGCAGCGCCGATCTGCGCCCCCTCGGCGCCGGCACCGAGCGCACCGAGGAGACGCTGGCGACACTGTTTCCCCAGACCCCGATCTATCGCATCGATCGCGACAGCACCCGGCGCAAGGAGGCGCTCGACCAGGTGCTCGGCGAAATCCGCCGCGGCGAGCCGAGCCTGCTGGTCGGCACCCAGATGCTGGCCAAGGGCCACCATCTACCCCACGTCACGCTGGTGGTGGTGGTCAATGCCGACGCTGGGCTCTATGCCAGCGATTTCCGCGCTCTGGAGCAGAGCGCCCAGTTGCTGATCCAGGTCGCCGGGCGCGCCGGCCGCGCCGAGCGCCCCGGCCGCGTACTGGTGCAGACGCTGCACCCGGACGACCCCAACCTGCGCCTGCTGGCGGACAGCGGCTACGATGCCCTTGCCTACCAGCTACTGGAGGAGCGCCGCCTGGCCGCGCTGCCGCCCTACCGCCACCTGGCACTGGCGCGCTTCGAGGCGGTCAAGGAGGACGATGCCCAGGCCACGGCCGCTGCCGCCGGCGAGGCGCTGCGCGAGTGGCTGGCCGCACGCGGCTCGCCGGTGCACGCCCTGGGCCCGGTGCCGGCGCCCATGGAGCGGCGCCAGAACCGCTACCATGTGCAGCTGATGCTCAGCGCCGAGCGCCGCAGTGCGCTGCACGAGGCCGCCGCCTGGCTAGTCACGCGGCTGGAGCAGGAGAGCTCGCGCCGGGTGCGCTGGTCGCTGGACGTCGACCCGATGACGCTGAGTTGAGGGCGGACCGCGCCAGGGTTTAAAGCCTGTGCGCAATCATCGATAATGGCGGCCCTTTTTCCGCGTCGCGACGGCCAGGGAAACACGGCATGAATGCCTGCGCGAGCGAACCGCTCGCCGATTCATTCAGCGCTTCCCCAACGTCGCGGTGTATTCCGCAGCCGAATTCCCGCGCCAGCCCGGGTGACGATGCCCCGGGCGACAGGCCCCACGACTACGAAGCAGGCCATGAAAGAGACGATTATCCAACTGCTCGACGACGCCGTCGCGACACTCAAACAGCGCGGCGAGCTGCCGGCCGACGCCAATCCGGCGATCAAGGTCGACCCGGCCCGTGACAAGGCCCACGGTGACTACGCCACCAACCTCGCGCTGGTGCTGGCCAAGCCGGCCGGCCTCAAGCCGCGCGAGCTGGCCGACAAGCTGGTCGCGGCGCTGCCGGCGAGCGACGCCGTGCGTCAGGTGGAGATCGCCGGGCCCGGATTCATCAACTTCTTCGCCGCCACCGACGCCATCGCCGGTGTGGTCAGTGCCATCCTCGACGCCGGCGACACCTTCGGTCGCAGCCTCAAGGGTGCCGGCGAGAAGGTGCAGGTGGAGTTCGTCTCGGCCAACCCCACCGGCCCGCTGCACGTCGGCCACGGCCGCGGTGCGGCGATCGGCGACTGCTTGAGCCGCCTGCTCGAGGCCACCGGTTTTGATGTCACCTCGGAGTTCTACTACAACGACGCCGGGGCTCAGATCGACAACCTGATGCGCTCGGTCAAGGCGCGCGTCCACGGGTTCACCCCGGAGGATGCCGAGTGGCCGGAGGACGGCTACCGCGGTGACTATATCGCCGACGTCGCCACGGCCTACCTGGCCGGCGAGACGGTGACCGCCGACGACCGCGAGGTGACCGCTGCCGCCGACCCCGAGGACGAGGCGGCGATCCGCGCCTTTGCCGTGGCCTACCTGCGCCGCGAGCAGGATCTCGACCTCAAGGCGTTCGAGGTCGAGTTCGACGTCTACTTCCTCGAGTCCTCGCTCTACGCCGAGGGTCGCGTGGAGGAGACGGTCGAACAACTGATCGCCAACGGCCACACCTACGAGGCCGACGGCGCCCTGTGGCTGCGCACCACCGCTTTCGGTGACGACAAGGACCGGGTGATGCGCAAGTCCGACGGCAGCTACACCTACTTCGTGCCCGACGTCGCCTACCACCACAACAAGTGGCAGCGCGGCTTCACCCGGGTGATCGACGAACAGGGCGCCGATCACCACTCCACGGTGACCCGGGTGCGCGCCGGGCTACAGGCGCTCGAGGTCGGCATCCCCCAGGGCTGGCCCGACTACGTGCTGCACCAGATGGTGCTGGTGACGCGCTCCGGGGTCGAGGTCAAGCTCTCCAAGCGTGCCGGCAGCTATGTCACCCTGCGCGACCTGATCGACGAGGTCGGCCGTGATGCCACGCGCTATTTCCTCGCCGCACGCCGCGCCGATTCGCAGCTCACCTTCGATATCGACCTGGCCCGTTCGCAGACCAACGACAACCCGGTCTACTACATCCAGTATGCCCACGCCCGGGTGTGCAGCGTGGTGCGCAAGGCCGAGCGTGACGGCCAGGCGTTCGACCACGCCACGGCCATGGCCAACCTGGAGCGCCTCGACGCCGAGCAGGAGAAGGCGCTGATGAACCGCCTGGCACGCTACCCCGATACCGTGGAGCGCGCTGCCGAGGCCCGTGAGCCGCACCAGATCGCCCAGTATCTGATCGATCTGGCGAGCGATTTCCACACCTGCTACAACGCCCAGAAAGTCATGGTCGACGATGCCGGACTGCGCAACGCCCGTCTGGCTCTGGGTCTGGCCGCGCGCCAGGTGATCAGCAATGGATTGGCGCTGCTCGGTGTCAGCGCTCCCGAGGAGATGTAGAGGATGGCCAGACGCCCCGCGCAGAACTCACGTGCCGCGCCCAAGGGCGCGACCACCCGCGCCCGCGCGCGCAACGCCGGCAAAAGCCAGGGGGTCGGCGGTATCCCCGGCTGGCTGTGGGCGATCGCCGGTCTGATCGGCGGTTTCGCGCTGTCGCAGTATCTCGACCACAGCTCGCCGGAACCGGTGGCCGCAGTGGTGCCCAAGCCGGCCAGCCAGTCGAGCAGCAGCGCGGCCAACAGCGGCGCCAGCAGCAGCGAGGGCGGCAAGGCGGGTACCAGCAGCGCCCAGCCGGCCACGCCGACCTTCGAGTTCTACACGCTGCTGCCGGAAACCGAGGTGATCGCGCCGAACAGCAGCAGTGGCAGCTCCCCCGAGGTCACCGCCAAGGCCAGCCAGGAGGCGGCCGCCGACGACGCCGCCAACCAGACCAAGCAGCCCGCCGCGACCGGCAGCTACATGCTGCAGGCAGCGTCGTTTCGCGATATCGCCGACGCCGAACGGCTCGCCAACCGGCTCAAGGATTTCGGCCTGCTGGCCAAGATCACCGACGTGCGCGCCAACGGCAACCAGATCTGGCACCGGGTCCAGGTCGGCCCCTATCGCGACACCCGTGAGCTCAATCGGGCCCAGGATCTGATGGTGACTCAGGGTATCGAGCCGCTGATGATCCGGCTGCAGAACTAAGAGGGTGTTTACAAACTGCCTGCGCTCGCCAATACGGCGTTAAAATCGGCCTCAAAATGCTCATTTACCCCGTGTAAACTCCGCTTTTTCGATCGATTTTGCCTTGTCTTGCCTTCGCTCGCCGAATTTGTAAACACCCTCTAAGCACTGCCTGAAAAACAGTAAGCTCGCCTGCCCGGATCGGTCACTCACACCGATCCGGGGTGGCGGGCTCGCTTTCGCCCACCCTTCACTGCGTTGCCCCGCGTTTCCTGCATAGCCGCGTGTTCCCTGCACTGCCTCGATCGACTGCCTGTAGCCTTCGATGGCCCGCTTCGCTTGATTTCCGCCCGCACCGCCCACACCTCTGCCAGCACGGCGCATCGCGATATTGCGATGCCGCGCGTCTTTTTCGGCGCCGTCGGGTGGTTGCCGGCCGCCCGGCCCCCAGCGGTCGCGGCGGATCGTTTCAGATCGGCTCCCGACGGCGCGCCACAAGGAGTAGCTTGATGACCACAATCGTATCCGTGCGCCGTGGCGACCAGGTCGCGCTGGCGGGAGATGGCCAGGTATCGCTGGGCAACACGGTGATGAAAGGCAACGCCAGCAAGGTCCGCCGGCTCTATCGTGGCCAGGTGCTGGCCGGTTTCGCCGGCGGCACCGCCGACGCCTTCACCCTGTTCGAGCGCTTCGAGGCCCAGCTCGAGAAGTACCAGGGCCACCTGACCAAGGCGGCGGTGGAGCTGGCCAAGGAGTGGCGTACCGACCGCGCCCTGCGCCGCCTCGAGGCGATGCTGGCGGTGGCCGACAAGAGCGCTTCACTGATCATCACCGGCAACGGCGACGTGGTCGAGCCGGAGCGCGGCATCATCGCCATCGGCTCCGGCGGGCACTTCGCCCAGGCCTCGGCCCGCGCGCTGCTCGAGAATACCGAGCTCAGCGCCCGCGACATCACCGAGAAGTCGCTCAACATCGCCGCCGACATCTGCGTCTTCACCAATCACCAGATCACGCTCGAAGAGCTGTGATGAGAGCGAATGCCATGACCCAGGATACTTCCAACGCCCAGGCCGCCCTGCCGGCGCCGACCCATACGCAGTCGGCCATGACCCCGCGTGAGATCGTCCATTCGCTGGACCAGTACATCATCGGCCAGCACGACGCCAAGCGCGCGGTGGCGATCGCCCTGCGCAACCGCTGGCGCCGTATGCATCTGGACGAAGACATGCGCGGCGAGATCGTGCCCAAGAACATTCTGATGATCGGCCCCACCGGGGTGGGCAAGACCGAGATCGCGCGGCGTCTGGCCAAGCTCTCCGGCGCGCCCTTCCTCAAGGTCGAGGCGACCAAGTTCACCGAGGTCGGCTATGTCGGCCGCGACGTCGAGTCGATCGTGCGCGATCTGATGGAGATGTCGATCAAGATGGTGCGCGAGCAGGCCAAGACCGAGGTGCGCAACAAGGCCGAGGACGCCGCCGAGGAGCGCATTCTCGACGCCCTGCTGCCGCGCCCCCGGGGCAGCGAGTACGACAGCGGCCGCGACGACTCCGGCACGCGTCAGGTATTCCGCAAGAAACTGCGCGAAGGCCAGCTCGACGACAAGGAGATCGATATCGAGGTCACCCCGGCGAGCCAGGGCATCGATATCATGACCCCGCCGGGCATGGAGGAGATGACCAACCAGCTGCAGAGCCTGTTCGCCAACATGGGCAAGCAGAAGACCGAGAGCCGTCGGGTCACGGTCAAGGAGGCGTGGAAGCTGTTGCAGGACGAGGAAGCCGCCAAGCTGGTCAACGAGGAGGAGATCAAGCAGCGCGCGCTGGAAGCGGTGGAGCAGAACGGCATCGTATTCCTCGACGAGATCGACAAGGTCGCCAAGCGCGGCGAGTCCGGCGGCAGCGGCGGCGACGTCTCCCGCGAGGGCGTGCAGCGCGACCTGCTGCCGCTGATCGAGGGCTCCACCGTCTCCACCAAGCACGGCATGGTGCGCACCGATCATATCCTGTTCATCGCCTCCGGCGCCTTCCACCTCTCCAAGCCCTCGGATCTGATCCCCGAGCTGCAGGGGCGCCTGCCGATCCGGGTCGAGCTCACCGCCCTGACCCCGGATGACTTCAAGCGCATCCTGACCGAGCCCTCGGCGGCGCTGACCAAGCAGTATCAGGCGCTGCTCGGCACCGAAGGGCTGGAGGTGCAGTTCACCGAAGACGGCATCGCCCGGATCGCCGAGATCGCCTGGCAGGTCAACGACGGCACCGAGAACATCGGCGCACGCCGCCTGCACACAGTGATGGAGCGGCTGCTCGAGGAGGCCTCCTATCAGGGCGGCGACTTCGACAGCCCCTTGGTGGTGGATGGCGCCTACGTCGACGCACAGCTCGGCGAGCTGGCGGTGGACGAAGATCTGTCGCGCTATATTCTGTAACCTCAAGCACCGCAGGCATGCCAATCGCGTGCCTGCGGCCATATCGCCACGGCGGCCTCGACGCCCGCAGGACTCGACACACCGAGGTCTTACTCATGGCCTGCAGGGGTCTCGGGGCCTGCGGGCGTCTTGCGTCGCCGCTCTCGTTGGCTTCACATGGGCGCCTGCACCGCACCAGGAGATTTCGCCATGTCCGCCCCAGTCCCTACCCGCGTGCACTACCACAAGCGCGACCGCGAACTCGAACTCGGCTATGCCGACGGCACCCACTACCGCCTGGCGATCGAGCTGCTGAGGGTCTACTCGCCCTCGGCCGAGGTCCAGGGGCACCACCCCAGCGAAGCGGTGCTGCAGACCGGCAAGCGCCACGTCGGACTGCTCGACGTCACCCAGGCCGGGCGCTATGCGCTCAAGCTGCACTTCGACGATGGCCACGACAGCGGCCTCTACACCTGGGACTACCTCCATGCGTTGGCGACCGAGCAGGAGGCGCGCTGGGCCGACTATCTGGCGAGGCTGGCGCGTGCCGGGGCCTCGCGGGAGCCGAGCACGATCCAGATCCATCAGGTGTGATGGCGCAGGAGACGCCGAGTCAGTGTCAGCGCGGACTCGGCGTTCGCCGCGAATCGCCGCGTGACGCGACGCTTGCACGCTAGCCCGGCCGGTGCTCACCAGACTCCATCTCATGTGCCCTCTTGCGTGCGTCGGCAGCCTGTCCACCGAGCGCCCTTGTACCCCTTTTCGCTCATTGATCGACTCCGTAGCGCCGGGATCGAACCCGACAGTACAACCGAATTTGTAACAGTATGTTAAAGGATCAGACATTCTCCTCGCCGACAATGCCGCTTCAGCGTCGGGCTCGGATGATGCTCGAGCCCGCTCGACCTCGTCCCGACAGGAGAACCCAGCAATGGACAGGAGAGATTGTCACCCCTTTCACTGGCACTGGCTGATCACGCTGTCCTGGCTGATCATGTCGCTGTTGGTTACCGGTTGCAGCAGCAGCGATGACAACGAGACCGCCAGCGACGACACTTCTCGATCATCGATGAACACGTCCGAGCCACCCAAATCCGGCGTTTCGGAGAGCCGAAACGCTTTTACCCTCGCCGTCCTGCCGGACACCCAGAAATATGCGGAGAACTCGCCCGAGCGATACATGGCGCAGACACGCTGGATCGCCGATCACTACGCCGAGGAGAAGATCGCCTTCACAGTGCACTTGGGCGATGTGGTGGAGAACACCAGGTTCAACTGTGACGACCCTGCGGCCTGGACCCAGGAGTGGGAGCGCGCACGGGAAGCGATGGCCCTGCTAGAGGCCAACCCCGCAACGCCCTACAGCATTCTGGCCGGTAATCACGACGTGTGCGACCCACGACAGTGGGAGTCCGATCGCGACTTCTCTCGGGAGCCTTTCCTGCAGAACTTCTCGCCCCAGCGGCAAGCCGCCAACTTCGCTACCTACCAGGGGCAGGCGCAACTCGACAATGGCACACCGGCGCCTTGGGGCGGCTTCGACAGCTACCATATCTTTACCGTCAACGACTTCTGGGAAGACGGCTCTCCCCAGTCTTTCATCGTACTGGCGCTCGACTGGCGCCCCTCGGAGACCACCCTGCGGTGGGCGAGTCGCGTGCTCAAGGAGCATCCCGATCTACCCGCCATCTTGACCACCCACCAGTTGATGAATATCGGTGAAGACGGTGAGAGCGCGATCTTCAGCGAGGTCGGCCCCTATTTCTGGGACAACCTGGTAAGAGACAACGATCAGATTTTTCTCACCATCAATGGTCACCATCATGGCGAGGCCACGCTGGAAGCGCGCAACGCCTACGGACGCAAGGTGGTCATGGAGGTGGTCGACTACCAGTCAGGCTACTGGGGCGGCAACGGCATGCTGCAATTGATCACGTTCGACCCTGAGGGCCAGGCGCTACATTTTCGTTCCTTCTCTCCCTGGGTAGCGCAGATCCCCGAGGCCGAGCGCTCTTCGGTAGATGAGCTCGAACGCTGGAAATACAGCATCGATATGGATTTCCGCGAACGTTTTGCCAACTTCAACCAGAACAGTCTGGTGGAAAACGCACCCGGCAACGTCGAAGGCACGCTGGCGCACTGGATTTTCGATGACCGATATCGCATCACCTCGCCAGGCAGTGGCGCAGGTTTCATCGATGTGTCCGGCAACGGCAATTCTCTGAGTACCGCTACACTCGGCGACCCCGAAGCATCGCTTTTCGAGGTGCGAGATATCGATCCCCCTTATGGCTATGCCAAGGGCACCGCGACCTTCCGTGGCGACAACAGCAAAGGCGGTTTCTATCTCGAGACCACGGCACCCGGCCTGGCCTTCGAAAAGAGTGCTGCCGGCAAACAGGGTTACCTGCCGCAGTACACCATCGAGGCGGTGTTGCGGCTGCCAGCAGACTGGACACCCGGTGAGAACGCCTGGTCGGGTGTGCTGACACACCAACCTTCGGCCACCCAAGTCTGCCAGCTGCATCAGCTATCTTGCGCCAGCGGCGACCCCTCACTGGGCCTGGCCATCTCCAGCCTGAGAGAACTGCAGTGGCTCAGCGTGCCGCAAAACGGCAACACGCGGAGCAACTGGTCCTGGGAGATCGATCGCGACCGCTGGTATCACGTGGCCGTGGTCAACGACGGGAAGCGCACGCAGATGTATGTCAACGGCGCGCTGGTGATGCGTACGGGTTACGAGCAATCCGGCTTGCTGGTTCAGCCCGGCAGCGAGTGGCTAGTCGGTGCCAGCTCCTGGGAGGGCAAGCCGGACACCCCCTTCGCCGGCGATATCGCCGAGATTCGCATCAATAACCGCCCACTGGACAGCTCGGAGTGGCTCTACAGGCCTCAGGGCTTGTAAGCAAAACCGGTTAGCAACCAGGCAGGGCAAAAGCCGAACCGGGCTGGTGTACCCGTTCACAGGGGCTCGAGGCGCCTGTAAATAGGTACGCCAGCTCTTCAGACGTTCCTAACGTTGTCCAGTGAACCGGCTGTCAAGGCGGCATGGTCGGGCACACGCCAGCGATGGCGCTCCGGCCGTGCGCTCGTTTACGCTCCGGATGCGCCGGTATCAGACGCCCCCATGCCGATCGTCGGGAGCCCCCCCTCCACCAGACAGTGTGCAAAGACAAGGCCCAGGCCAGACGCTACAATGCACCATCGACAGAGTCAGCGAAGACTCGTCCCGCCTGCCCTCGCCGCGGCCGCCGTCGTTGGCGTTCGTGCGGCGATCTACAGCGTCTTTTCGGGGAGAAGCACATGGACAAGCGCACGACCGACTTCGGCTACGAGCAGGTCGCGGTCGAGGAGAAGGCCGCCCGGGTGGCGGACGTCTTCCACTCGGTGGCCGCGCGCTACGACGTGATGAACGACCTGATGTCGTTCGGTATCCATCGGCTGTGGAAACATCTCACCCTGGAGCGCAGCGGCGTCCGCGCCGGCCACCGGGTGCTCGATATCGCCGGCGGCACCGGCGACCTGACGCGGCAGTTCGCCAAGCGTGTCGGCCCCAGCGGCCGGGTGGTGCTGGCCGATATCAACGCCTCGATGCTGCGGGTCGGGCGTGACAAGCTGATCGACGGCGGCGTCGGCGACAACGTCGAGTACGTGCAGGCCAACGCCGAGAGCCTGCCGTTCCCCGACAACAGCTTCCACTGCATCACCATCGCCTTCGGCCTGCGCAACGTCACCGACAAGGACGCGGCGCTGCGCTCGATGACCCGCGTGCTCAAGCCCGGCGGGCGTCTGCTGGTGCTGGAGTTCTCCAAACCGGCCAATGGTCTGCTCTCCAAGGCCTACGACCAGTACTCGTTCCGGGTGCTGCCGCAGGTCGGGCGGCTGGTCGCCAACGACGCCGACAGCTACCGCTACCTGGCGGAGTCGATCCGCATGCATCCGGATCAGGAGACGCTCAAGGGCATGATGCAGGCCGCCGGACTCGAACGGGTCGAGTACACCAACATGACCGGGGGCATCGTTGCCCTGCACCGCGGCATCAAGCTCTGAGCATGTCTGGCGTGGTCGATAACTTCACGCTGGTGGCCGCGGAGCGGGCCCTCGCACGCCTGCTGGCACGGGATCCGGCGACGCCCGCCCGCCTGCGCGCCCTCGAAGGCCGCAGCCTGCGCCTGGTCAGCGCCACCCCGCCGCTGGCGCTGCGGGTCAGCTTCGCTGACGCCGGCATGCGTCTTTCCCGGGTCAGCGACTGGCAGCAGCACGACGATCTGGTGATCGGCGTCGACCGTCATGTACTCGAGCGCTGGGTCGCCGGCGATTCGCTGGAGCGGCTGCTGTTCAATGGCGATCTCGACGTCAGCGGCGATACCGGCATGCTGGCCCCGCTGCAGGCGCTGCTGCTCGATCTCGATCTCGACTGGGAGGGCGCCCTGGCCCAGACCCTCGGCGCCACCCCGGCCCATGGCCTGGCGCAGGCGCTCGGCTATCTGACCCGCCAGGCGCGCACCAGTGCCGGCGAGTGGCAACGCGACTGGCGCGAGTATCTGTTCGAGGAGGCGCGATTGGTGGCCGGGCAGGATCAGCTAGAGGTCGCCCGCGACGCCCTGAGCGCACTGCGCATGCGCGTCGACCGACTCTCGGCGCGGGTCACGCGGCTGCAGCGCGAACACACGGCCAGCGCCGCACAGGAGCCGCACCCATGAGTCTGCGGCTTTTGCGTATCGCCTGGACCGTCTCCCGCTACCGTCTCGATACTCTGGTGCCCCAGGAGCGCCTGCCGCCAGTACTGCGCTGGCTGTGGCGCTTCGCCCCGGCCCGGCTCATCCCTACTGGCAGCCACTCCCGCGGCGAGCGGCTGCGGCTGGCGCTAGAGTCGCTGGGGCCGATCTTCGTCAAGTTCGGCCAGATGCTCTCGACCCGGCGTGACCTGCTGCCGCCGGACATCGCCGACGAGCTCAAGCGACTGCAGGATCAGGTGCCGCCGTTCCCCGGCGAGACCGCCCGCGCCATGGTCGAGAAAGAGCTGGGCCAGCCGGTCGCCGAGGCCTTCGCCAACTTCGAGACCGAGCCCATGGCCTCGGCCTCGATCGCTCAGGTGCATGCTGCCGAGCTGCATACCGGCGAGCGGGTGGTGGTCAAGATCATCCGACCCGGCATCGAGCGCACCATGCGCGAGGACATCGGCCTGCTCTACACCTTCGCGCGCCTGCTGCGGCGGGTGCCGGAGGCGCGCCGGCTGAGGCCGGTGGAGGTGGTTCAGGACTATGAGGCGACGCTGTTCGATGAGCTCGACCTCAACAAGGAAGCCGCCAACACTTCGCAGCTCAAGCGCAATTTCCAGGGCTCGCCGCTGCTCTACGTGCCCAGCATCTACTGGTCGCTGACCCACCGTCAGGTGATGGTGCAGGAGCGCATCGAGGGCATTCCGGTGGCCGACGTGGCGGCGTTGAAGGCCCAGGGCACCGACCTCAAGAAGCTCGCCGAGCATGGCGTGGAGATCTTCTTCACCCAGGTGTTCCGCGACAACTTCTTCCACGCCGACATGCACCCCGGCAATATCTTCGTCTCCCGCGAGAACCCCACCGAGCCACGCTATATCGCCATCGACTGCGGCATCGTCGGCAGTCTCACGCGGGAGGACCAGGACTACCTGGCACGCAACCTGCTGGCCTTCTTCCGTCAGGACTACTACGAGGTGGCGGTGCTGCACATCGAGTCCGGCTGGGTCGGCGAAGGCACCCGGGCCAACGAGTTCGCCTCCGCGATCCGCGCGGTGTGCGAGCCGATCCTGGAGAAACCGCTCAAGGACATCTCCTTCGGCCAGGTGCTGCTGGGCCTGTTCCAGACCGCCCGGCGCTTCCAGATGGAGGTGCAGCCGCAGCTGGTGCTGCTGCAGAAGACCCTGCTCAATATCGAGGGGCTGGGACGTCAGCTCTATCCGGATCTCGATCTGTGGAGCACCGCGCGGCCCTACCTCGAGCGCTGGATGCGCGAGCGCGCCGGTCCCAAGGGCTTCTGGCAAACGCTCAAGAAGCACGCCCCGGAGCTGGCCCACCAGTTGCCGGAGCTCCCGGTGCTGGCCCACCAGGCGCTCTCCGAGCGCGATGAGCAGCGCCGTCAGCGACGCCAGCAGACCGCCGCCCTGAGCGGCCTGCAGCAGCGCTTCGAACGCGCCGGTGCGCGCGCCCGACGGCTGCGCCTGGGGCTGCTGCTGCTGGCACTGGCGCTGGGCTGGCAGCCGATGCTCGGCTGGGCCGAGCAGCAGCCGTGGCCGGTGGTGGCCGCGGCGGCGCTGGGGGTGGCGCTGCTCGCCTGGCGCTGAGCGCGGGCCGCCCACAGCGGCCCGGCTCGCGAACCGCTTATTTAGACTCAGGATTGTCATCTCATGAGTGATACTCTCGAACGATTGGCCGCCGTGCTCGCCGAGCGCCGCGATGCCGACCCGCAAAGCTCCTACGTCGCACAGCTTCATCACCGGGGTCTCAACAAGATTCTGGAGAAGGTGGGCGAAGAAGCGACCGAGACGCTGCTTGCCGCCAAGGACGTCAAGGCCGATGATGAGCAGAGTCGGCAGGCACTCGTCGGCGAAGTCGCCGATCTGTGGTTCCATAGTCTGGTCATGCTCTCGCATCTGGAGGTCGACCATCGCGCCGTGCTCGACGAGCTGGCCCGGCGGTTCGGCGTCTCCGGCCTGGACGAGAAGGCCGCGCGGCAGCCAAGCCCGTAAGCGCTACCTAGGATCAATTCAGCGTCAATCGTGTCAGCGCCTCGGCGCATGCCTCAAGGAGTAAGGTTATGTTGGGTGGTATCAGTATCTGGCAGTTGCTGATCGTGCTCGGGATCATCATCTTGATCTTCGGCACCAAGAAACTGCGCAACGTCGGCAGCGATCTGGGCGGCGCGGTGAAAGGGTTCAAGAAGGCGATGCACGACGAGGACGGCAAGGAGAAGTCGGAGAGCACCTCCCAGCAGCGCATCGACCACTCCCAGCAAGCGTCCCAGGACAGCCGCTTCGATAGCGACGACATCAAGTCGAGCGCCGACGACAAGGCCGAGCGCAAGTAAGCGGCGATGTTCGATATCGGCTTTTTCGAACTGCTGCTGATCGGCATCGTCGGCCTGCTGGTGCTGGGGCCGGAGCGCCTGCCTATCGCCGCCCGCACCGCAGGGCTTTGGATCGGCCGTATTCGCCGCAGCGTCGCCAACATGCAGCGCGAGATCACCTCCCAGCTGGAGGCGGAAGAGCTGCGCCAGAAACTCGCCGAGCAGCAGCGCAAGCTCGACGAGGGGGTCGGGCGGGTCAGACAGGAGGTCGAGCAGGGTCAGCGCCAGCTCGACGAGGGCGTGGGCCGGGCTCGGCACGAGGTCGAGAAGACCCTCGGCAGCGACGAGGCCCGCCGCGGCACGGCACGCGCCACATCGGACGACTCGACGCCGACCGACGCCGTTTCGCCCGATGCCGCCTCGTCCGAACAGGCATCGGTGCCACACTCGCCGCAACCGGATGACCCGGCCCCGGCGAAGCACTTCGACGCCGTATCGCCCCCCGCCGATCCGCCGCCACGACCCGCGGATGATCTGCCCGCACCGGCGAGCGGTACCGAGGACAAGGATTCGAATACCCGATGAGTGACGCCTCACGCCCACCGGAGGAAGAGCAACCGCAGGCCCCGCTGATCGAGCACCTCATCGAACTGCGCTCGCGCCTGATGAAGGCGGTGATCGTGGTGATCGCCATCTTCGCCGTGCTCTACGCCTTCTCCAACGATATCTACCGCTTCGTCGCCGAACCGCTGATCGCGCTGCTGCCGGCGGGCTCGCGCATGATCGCCACCGAGGTGACCTCGCCGTTCCTGGCCCCGTTCAAGCTCACCATGGTGGTCTCGATCTTCGCCGCCGTGCCGGTGATCCTGTATCAGGCCTGGGCCTTCATCGCCCCGGGGCTCTACCGTCACGAGAAGGCGATCGCCTTTCCGCTGCTGGCGTCGAGCATCGTGCTGTTCTACTGCGGCGCGGCCTTCGCCTACTACGTGGTGTTTCCGCTGCTGTTCAGCTTCTTCGTCCACACCGGCCCGCAGGACGTGCAGGTGATGACGGACATCAACGCCTATCTCAATTTCGTACTGAAGATGTTCTTCGCCTTCGGCGTGGCGTTCGAGATCCCCATCGCCACTTTCCTGGTGATCTGGACCGGGATCACCGACGTCAAGAGCCTGACCAGGAAGCGTCCCTATGTGATCCTGATCTGCTTCGTCGTCGGCATGCTGCTGACCCCACCCGACATCATCTCGCAGAGCCTGCTGGCGGTGCCGATGTGGCTGCTGTTCGAGGTCGGCATCCTGTTCGCGCGCCTGGTACGCCGCCGACGCGAAGACGCCGATACCGATACCGATACGTCGCGCTGATCCCGGCGGCCGCCGGTGCTCGCCGGCCTCGGCTCGGCGATGACGCCGCGGCCGCTGACCTCTCTCCGCCCTGTCCGGCACAGGGTTGTTATACTGGGCAGGCACCCTGATGCCCATGTCATCGTTTTGTCATTCGGCGCTGATAGCGTTGCCTTCGGCGTCGCGGGGCGGTGTCACACCCGTCTCGTCGCTTCTGTGGAGATTCCCATGCGTCATTCCCTGTCCCGTCAGTACCCCGCCACCCGGATGCGTCGACTGCGCAAGCGTGAGTTCTCCCGCCGCCTGGCGCGGGAGTCGGCACTGACCACGGACGATCTGATCCTGCCGGTATTCGTGCTCGACGGCGAACAGCGCCGCGAGGCGGTCCCGTCGATGCCCGGCGTCGAGCGGCTGTCGATCGACGAGCTGCTGCGTGAAACCGAGGAACTGGTAGCGCTGGGGATTCCGGCGATCGACCTGTTTCCGTTCACCCCGCCGGAGAAGAAGAGTGCCGACGGCGCCGAGGCGTGGAATCCGGATGGAGTGATCCAGCGCGCCATCCGCGCGCTGCGCGAACGCTTCCCCGAACTCGGCATCATCACCGACGTGGCGCTCGACCCCTACACCACCCACGGCCAGGACGGCATTCCCGACGAGCACGGCTACCTGCAGAACGATCGCACCATCGAGGCGCTGATCAAGCAGGCGCTGTCGCATGCCGAGGCCGGCGCCGACGTGATCTCGCCGTCCGACATGATGGATGGTCGCATCGGTGAGATTCGCGCCACCTTCGAGCGTGAAGGGCTCCACGAGACCCAGATCATGGCCTACTCGGCCAAGTACGCCTCGAAGTACTACGGCCCCTTCCGCGACGCCATCGGCTCCAGCGGCAATCTGGGCCAGGCTGACAAGTTCAGCTACCAGATGGACCCGGCCAACACCAACGAGGCGCTCCACGAGACCGCCCTCGACATCCAGGAGGGTGCCGACATGGTGATGGTCAAGCCGGGCATGCCCTACCTGGACGTGGTCCAGCGGGTCAAGGAATCCTTCGGCGTGCCGACATTCGTGTATCAGGTGAGCGGCGAGTACGCGATGCACATGGCCGCCTTCGAGAAGGGCTGGCTCGACGCCGACAGCGTGATTCTGGAATCACTCACCTGCTTCAAGCGCGCCGGTGCCGACGGCATTCTGACCTATTTCGCCAAGCGCGCCGCACAACTACTCAACGCCTGATCACCGCGGGCGCGTCTGCCCGGGTGCGGGACATCATTGTGGAGAACAGTCGATGACAGACACCCAGGACACGCCCGGCCCCGCTCGAGAACTCGCCAGCAGCAGCCTGCCGGTCGACGATGGCAGCTCGCCGCCCCTGCGGGTCAACCGCACCCGCAAGGGCATCCATGCCAAGGCGACCCCCTCGCCGCAGGCGGACCTGAGTGACCCCACGCTCTACTTCAACCGCGAGTTGTCACACCTGCAGTTCAATATCCGCGTGCTCGAGCAGTCTCTGGATCCCTCGCATCCGCTGCTCAACCGGCTGATGTTCCTGCTGATCTTCTCCTCCAACCTGGACGAGTTCTTCGAGATTCGAGTCGCCGGACTCAAGCACCAGCTGGCCCTGGCCAACGAGGAGGTGGGCGCCGACGGTCTGCCCCCGGCGCGCACGCTGGAGGAGATCTCGCGCATCGCCCACGAGCAGGTCGACCGCCAGTACCACATTCTCAACGACGCGCTGGTGCCGGCACTGGAGGAGCAGAAGATCCGTTTCCGCCGTCGCTCGCAGTGGACCCCGGCTCAGGCAGCCTGGGTCGCCGACTACTTCGAGGAGGAGATCGCGCCGGTGATCAGTCCGATCGGGCTGGACCCCTCGCACCCCTTCCCACGGCTGGTCAACAAGAGCCTCAACTTCATCGTCGAGCTCGACGGCACCGATGCCTTCGGCCGCGAGGGAGGCCTGGCGATCCTGCCCGCGCCGCGCTCGCTGCCACGCTTGATCCGCCTGCCAGAAGCGCTGTGCGAGGCGGGCTTCACCGACTATGTGTTCCTGTCGTCGATGATCCACGCCCACGCCCACGAGGTGTTCCCCGGCATGGAGGTCGAGGGCTGCTACCAGTTTCGCCTGACCCGTAACGCCGATCTCTCGGTCGACCCGGAGGAGGTCTCGGATCTGGCCTCGGCGCTGCGTGGCGAGCTGCTGGCACGGCGCTACGGCAGCGGCGTGCGCCTGGAGGTGGCCGACAACTGCCCCGACAACCTGATCGACTTCCTGCTCCACCAGTTCGAGCTCGGCGAGGCGGACCTCTATCGGGTCAACGGCCCGGTCAACCTGACCCGGTTGATGTCGGTACTCGACGACGTCCAGCGCCCCGACCTGCGCTACCGCTCCTTCACCCCGGGGCTGCCCAAGCAGGTCCGCGGCGACGTCAACCTGTTCTCGATGATCAGCCAGGGCGATATCCTGCTGCACCACCCGTTCCAGTCGTTCACCCCGGTCGAGGAGCTACTGCGCCAGGCCGCCCGCGACAGCGACGTGATGGCGATCAAGCAGACCCTCTACCGTACCGGCGCTGACTCCTCGATCGTCAGCGCGCTGGTCGAGGCAGCGCGCGGCGGCAAGGAGGTGACCGTGGTGATCGAGCTGCGGGCACGCTTCGACGAGGCCGACAACCTGGCGCTGGCCTCGCGCCTGCAGGAAGCCGGGGCCATCGTCATCTACGGGGTGATGGCCTACAAGACCCACGCCAAGATGATGCACATCGTGCGCCGCGAGAAGGGCGAACTGCGCCACTATGCCCATCTGGGCACCGGCAACTACCACGCCAAGACCGCCAAGCTCTATACCGACTACAGCCTGATGACCGCCAACGAGGCGATCTGCGAGGATGTCCACCGGGTCTTCCAGCAGCTCTCCGGCATGGGCAAGCCGCGCAAGATCAACACCCTGCTGCATGCGCCCTTCACCCTCCACGACACCCTAGTGGCGATGATCGAGCGCGAGGCCAAGCTGGCCGAGAGCGGCAAGAAGGCGCGCCTGGTGATCAAGTGCAACGCGATCACCGAACCCAAGCTGATCCGCGCGCTCTATCGCGCTTCTCGGGCCGGCGTGCGCTGCGATCTGATCATCCGCGGCATGTGCTGCCTGCGCCCCGGCGTGCCGGGTATCTCCGAGAACATCAACGTGCGCTCGATCATCGGCCGCTTCCTCGAGCACACCCGGGTCTACTACTTCAGCAACGACGGTGCCCATGAAGTGTGGTGCTCCAGTGCCGACGCCATGGAGCGCAACATGTTCCACCGCGTCGAGACCTGCTTCCCGCTGCTCGACAAGAAGGTCGCCCAGCAGGTGCGCAAGGACCTCGACACCTACCTGCTCGACAACTGCCAGAGCTGGGTGCTCGACAGCGAAGGCCAGTACCACCTGCAGGAGAGCGGTGACGCCGAACCGATCAGCGCTCAGGAGACCCTGCTCTACGCCTACGCCAGCCAGGCCTGAGAGAGCAGTCGCCGCGCCCGGCCAGGGCGCGGCGCCTTCCCTTTCCCGCGCCTCTCAGCGACTCCCCTCGCCCGTTGAAGCGGCACTCCCTACGCCTGAACAGCGATTTCCGACGCCAGCCCTATCGCTTGTCCTTATCCCTGACACGATCAATATCGCCGTCTATCACCGCCCTCCCGACCCGCACGCCACTGTCCTCACCTCCTGGGTTCTCCGAACCCGTGGACTCACGCCCTGGATGCTCACCTCACCGGTACAGGGCTCACGCTGACAGCGGCTGCGGATCCCTCGCGCCCCCGGGATCACACGCCTAAGCGCCCTTCCCTCGGCCCCTGCCGCTGACGTACGCCCCGCATGCGCTCCCGGTGCAGGCCCCAGATGCAAAAGGGCCGCGCAGTGCGCGGCCCAGAGCTTGTGTGACGACTTGCTTGGCGTGACGAGATAGCCGTGGGTCAGACCGCGATCTCACCGCCATCACGCTTGCGGATCACCACGGTGGAGGCCCGCGGACGGATCTCGCCCGAGGTGGCGACCGTCGCATCCTGCACGCTGGCATCAGGATTGGCCGGCCAGTTGCCCGGGTGCTGGATGTTGATGAACAGCGAGGTCTTGTCCGGCGTAGCGAAGATACCGGTCACCTCACAGCCGTTGGGGCCGACGGCGAAGCGCTTGAGCTGGGCCTGGTCGGCAGCATCGATCACCGCCTTGTCGCCCGGACCGCGGCTGACACTGCCCGGCACCACCGCCAGCACCTGGTCGTTGGTGTAGTCGGTAACCTTGTCGTAGCCGTTGTCGGTCTCGATCCACAGGATACCCTTACCGTCGCCGCGGTCGTCGTACCACAGGCCGTCGGGGCTGGCGAACTGGTTGAGCTCGGTGAGCCCCGAGTAGTTGTCGGCATCGCTCTCGGCGGCGCCGAACACGAAGATCTCCCACTCGAAGCTGGTGCCCGCCGGGGACGGCTCGTGCCAGCGGATGACCTGACCACCCTCGTTATCCGGGCGCGGGTTGGGGCCGTTGACCGGGGCAGTGGCATAGCCCACGCCCAGCTCTTCGACGTCGCTGCCGCCATTGGTGTAGGTGGCGGCGGTGCCTTCGGCGGTACGCTTGGAGTTGTTGGTCAAGGTCATGTAGACCTCACCCGACGAGGGATCGACGGTGCCCCACTCGGGGCGGTCCATCGGTGTCGCACCCATGAAGTCGGCGGCGTCGCAGGTGTTGATGATCACCCCGGCGAGGTCACGCTCGTTGGCCAGCTTGAGCGCCTGCCACAGCGGGCGGCCGTCACGGGTGGTGGCATCCGGCGTCAGCGGCAGCCAATCACCGCTGCCATCATCGTTGAAACGCGCCACATAGAGGGTGCCCTCGTCGAGATACTTGGCACCTATCGCCAGACGGTCGTAGTCCTGACCGGGGCGGTTGGCGTCCTGGGGGTCCCACTTGGCCTTGGAGACGAACTTGTAGATGTACTCGTTGCGCGAGTCGTGACCGGTGTAGAACACCACCGGCTCACCTTCGATCACCTTGCCCGGCCAGCACCCTTCGTGGCGGAAACGGCCGATATGGGTGCGCTTGAGCGCCGCGGTCTCGGTGCTCACGCTGGCGGTGTTGCCGTAGGGGTCGATCTCCACCACATAGCCGAAGGTACGCGGTTCGTTGCGGTAGTCGCCGGACGCAGAAGCCGCGCTCGGCGTGGCGTCGAAGCGCGCGAACTCGCCGTTGGTGCCCCCCTGGGCGGTCTCCCAACCGTAGCGGCTGCGGCCCGTGGGCACCCCCAGGCGATCGTCATCGGGGTAACGATCGCTGGCCTTGGTGAAGACATTGGGCCAGTTCTCCTCACAGGTGAGGTAGGTGCCCCAGGGGGTGAAGCCGTTGGCGCAGTTGTTGTTGGTGCCGCGGGTGCGCGTCCCGTTGGTGGAGTAGGCGGTCACCACGTAGTCGCTACCGCGCACCGGGCCGGCGAGTTCGATCGGCGTAGCCGAGGTGAGGCGGCGGTTGTAGCGCGAGCCGCGCTCGTCGTTCCACTGGCCATCGCTGCCGAGCTTCAGCTTGACCAGGGTCACGCCGTGGGCGTTGATCTCGGTGCGCGCCTCGTCGGCCGGACGCGCGCCCTCTTTGGCGTTGGTCGGGCCGCCCTGCGGTGCCCACAGCGCGCTCTGGTCGATGTACTCGTTGTTGAGCGCCATGATGAACTCGCGCGAAGCGCTCTCTTCGCTCAGCGCGAAGTTGTGCATGCCGTCGTGGTTCATGCCCACGCTGGCCGCCTGATATTCGGGGGTGACGCGGCGGTCCGCGGACCAGGCGCCGACACTGTTGTCGAGCGGGGTGCCCCAGGGGATCAGCACCTGGGCGACATAGCCTTCCGGCACCACAACCGCATCGGTGCGCGAACCGCGAATCGAAGCGAATGCCAGCGCCAGCGGCGTGGCTTCCGACGAGCCGCCACCGGAGCTGCCGTTGTCGTTACTGTCGTCGCTGCTGCAACCGGCCAGACCGAAGCCGCCGAGCAGGCCCATCGCGGCCAGGCCAGCGCCACCCTGCATGATGCCGCGACGCGAGATGCGACGCGACAGCACTGACGAGAACGGCTCGTTGCCGCTCTGGTTGAGAACGCGATGATCCTCGATTTCCTTGCTCATGGGGTGTCCCCTCTCTTTGGAGTCATTCACTAATGACGGTCTTCTGATCCACGGCGCCCGGACCGGCGATACGCGCCGCCGGCCACTTGGCGATCCAGTGCGTGCGGCCACCGGAATGCGTTACCCGGAGGCAACTTAGAGCAGCAAAGTGACAACACCATGACGACTTGACGGCAACACCACAGCGGTCGCGCCGTCATAAAACCGTCATCCCCCAGTCATTAGGATGCCGAGTCCGGCGGCGGCGAAGACCGTACGCCGCGTTGGATCATTCGCGGGAGCCTCATGACTGACCCCCTTTCCACCGCCGTCCAGGCCGCCACCGGCCGGGGCTGCGACTCGACCCGTCGGCGTCTGGTCGGCACCCTGCTGGGCGCCGGACTAGGCGCTGGCCTGAGTGCCGGAATGAGCGGCTGCGCCGCGCCGCTGACAGCCAGCGCGCGCGCACCGACCCCAGGGCGCCAGGTCGAGATCTTCTATCTGGCCGATACCCTGGAGTGCCTCGGCCCCACACGGATCGTCGCGCCCGCCACCTATCTCGGCCCGGCCGAGATGCTCGGCGCCGCCCCCTGGGCCACGGCGGCCGGCGTGACCACGCTGGCGGGCAGCGCTGCCGCCGAGTGGGCCGCACTCTATACGCCGCGCAGCGCCGCCCGGCGCCACACCGCAGGCTATGGCGGTCTGGCCGCGCAGCTCGATCGGCTGCGCCGGGAACTCGGTGCCGAACGCACCCTGACACTGGAGAACGGCCAGTGCTGGAGTGGCAGCGGCCTGGGCCATCTCGCCAACGGTAGTGCCGGCGTCGCCGCCAGCCGCCTGCTGGCCAGCGACGCCCGGGTCAGCAGCGACGAGCGCACGCTGTGGCCACAGCGTGCCGCAGCGCTCTACCGCGACTACGCACGCCCGGTGCTGGGCAATCTGGCCGCGCCGCCCGCCGGCGTCAGCGCGGCGACCCGCTTCGAACGCGATGGCGTCCAGGTGGCGGTGGTCGGCGCCAGCGATCCCAACGCCCTGGACGAGACCCGCTCCCTCGATCAGTGGTACCAGGCCCTGGCCGAGAGCGTGGCAAAGGCTGCCGCAGCGGCCGAGCTGGTGGTCCTGCTGGCCGATACCGGCAGCGCCACCGCGCGCTGGCTGGCCGCGCGGCTGCCACAGGTCGATCTGGTGCTGGCCGCCCGTGGTCAGGATTTCTGGCCCCGTCTGATCGCAGTCGACAATGCCCACGGCGCCCCGGTACCGCTGTGTCTCCCCGGCAGCCACGCCAGCGGCTTCTTTCATCTCAGCTGCCGCAGCACCCGCGACGGCTGGCAGATCCACGCCGATTTCCAGCGCAACGACATCGCCGCGGACGCCGCGGCCGCCGATCACCAGACGCGCTTCGACGCCCTGCGCGCACCCTACGCCGGCTGGCTCGACCGCCCGCTGGGCAGCGCCCCCGATTGGCTGTGGCGCCGCGACAGCGTCGGTGGCACCTGGGACGGCCTGATCGCCGCCGCCCTCACCGGGGATAGCGACACCACCCGCGCGCTGCTGCCGGGGCTGCGCCATGACACCCTGCTGGCCCCTGGCGAGACGATCACCCGCGACCACCTGTGGCGCCTGAGCGGCGGCCATCCGGCCCGGGTCGTCGAGCTAGCACCGCACGCCGAAGCGCTGGCGCGCCTGCTCGAACGGGCGCTGGACAACAGCCTGGGTACGCCGCTGATCCTCAATGACAGCCGCGACCTGCCGCGTCTCTCGGCGACCCACTGGACGCTCGACTACGGTGCTGCCACCGGCGCGCGCGCCCATCTCGACACGCTGCCCGAAGGGCTCACCTGGCGCAGCTTCAGCGCCCGCCCCCAGGCCGGCGGCGAACCGCTGTGGCAGCGCCTGGAGCGCTATCTCGGCGACCACGGCGGCACGCCGCCGGCCCCCACCCCGCCGAGCCTCGAGGCGCGCTACGTCGACGGGCATCCCGGTTGGCATCCGCAGGCGCGTCTGAGCACATGACCCTCCCGGCCTGGCTGAGCGCCCCGGCACAGTGGCTGGCGCTGTGTCTACTGGCGTGGCTGGCGGCCCAGGCGCTGACCGGCACGGCGCGGCTGCTGGCGCCGGCCGCCCCCGTCTTGGCGCCGACGACGGTCACCCTCGACCCCGCCGCGCTGCCGCCGGTACCCACAGCCTGGCAGCAGCAGGCCGCCGAGGCAGACACACGCATTCCGCTCACCGACCTGCCCTACCGCGTGGTCGGCCGGGCACTGAGCGAAAGTGACGCGAACTCGCTGGTGGTGCTGGCGACGCCCGACGGCCAGCGCGCGCTGATGCCGGGCGACCGCATCGCCGCCAACATCACCCTGGCACGCATCGACGACGAGGGTGTGGTGCTGTCCCGCGCCGGGCGGCTGGAGCGGCTGCCCTGGCCCGAACCGACCGCCGCGCCGAGCGGGGGCATCTCGCCCGCCGCTTCGACCACCGCCGCTACCGCTTCTTCATCCACGCTTTCGGAGTCATCCCCATGAGCTCCCTGCCATCTCGATCGGCGCTCACGCTGCTGCTGGCCCTGCTACCAGCGCTGCTGCTGGCGACCCCGGCCCTGGCCCAGTCACAGCCCCAGACGCCCACGGGCAAAACGGCCGGTGCCGCCACGGATGCCACCCCGCGCTATGACGTCGACTTCCAGGAGACCAGCCTGCGCGAATTCATCGACAGCGTGGGGCGGATCACCGGCCATGAGTTCCTCGTCGACCCGCGGGTCCAGGGCACCATCTCATTGACCAGCCAGCGGCAGTTGAGCGCCGACGAGCTCTACCGCCTGTTCCAGAGCGAGCTGCAGATCAACGGCTACGCCACGGTCCCGCTCGGCGGCGGACAGGTGCGTATCGTGCCGGCCCAGGCCTCGCGCACTCAACCGCTGCCGCTGGGTGACGCCGCCAAGGGTGCCAGCGTCGCCACCGGCGTGATCGAGACACGCAACCTGGACGCCGCCACCCTGGCCAACGTGCTGCAGCCGCTGGTCGACAGCCAGGTGGGCACGGTCACGCCATGGCCGGAGAGCCATCTGGTGGTGGTCACCGACTGGCGTGACAACCTCCAGCGACTGACTCAACTGGCCCAACGCCTCGACCGCCAGCGCGATCTCCAGGCCGCGGTGCTGCCGCTGGCGCACGCCTCTGCCGACGAGCTCGCCGACACTCTGGACACGCTGATGCAACGCGAGGGCGGCGGTCAGGTGAAGGTGGTGGCCAACCCGCGTGCCAACGCCCTGGTGGCCTACGGCGACCCCGCCGGGCTGGCCCGGGTGCGCCAGCTCGTCGCCTCTCTGGATGCGCCCCAGGCCCAGGCCCAGCAGCGCAACACCCGGGTGATCTATCTCAACAACGTCAGCGCCGAATCGGTGGTCGCGGTGCTCGGCGGGCTGACCGGCGAGCGCTCCCAGAGCGCGGGGGGCACCGACTCCAGAAACCAGGTGCAGCAGCTGCTCCAGCGCGCCAGCGGCGGCGATAGCGCGCTGCAGGGCGGCCGCCTCGGCGCCATGGGTGACACCGGCGGCAGCGGTCTGCCCGCGCTGCCGGATGCCACCAGCCGCAACGCCGCCGTCGCCGGTACCCTCGGCGCCGGCGACGAAGCGGTCGGCTTCGCCGTCCACCCTTCGACCAACGCCCTGGTGCTGATCGGTCCGCCGGCGCGGCTCGACGCCTACGCCAGCATCATCAAGCAGCTCGACATCCGCCGCGCCCAGGTGGCGGTGGAAGCGATCATCGCCGAGATCACCGAGTCCCGCGCCAAGCGCCTCGGCGTGCAGTGGCTGTTCGGCGATCTCTCCGGCAGCGGCACCGTGCCGGTGGGCGGTTTCAACTACGCCGCCAACGGCCAGCCGGGGATCAATGCCATCGCCGGTGCCGCCGCACGCAACGACACCAGTCAGCTGGCGCGGCTGCTCGGCAGCATCACCGGGGCCAGCGCCGGGGTCGGCCGAATCAGCGACAGCGGGGTGAGCTTCGCCGCCCTGCTCGGTGCGCTGCAGAGCGACAGCGAGACCAACCTGCTGTCGACCCCCTCGCTGACCACCCTCGACAACGCCCAGGCCTATATCCTGGTGGGCCAGGAGGTCCCTTTCGTCACCGGCTCCACCACCTTCAACGAGAACCCCTACCAGATCATCCAGCGCGAGGATATCGGGGTCAGCCTGCGCATCCGCCCCTCGATCAGCTCCGACAACACCATCCGCATGGACATCGTCCAGGAGGTGTCGTCGATCGACCCCAACGTCCAGGCCTCCGACGTGGTCACCAACAAGCGCGAGATCGAGACCTCGGTGATCACCCGCGACGGCGGCATCGTGGTGCTCGGCGGGCTGATCAGCAACGCCGGCAACTCGAGCTCGGCGCGGGTACCGCTGCTGGGCGATATCCCGCTGCTCGGCAAGCTGTTCCAGTACAACCGCGACGATCGCGAAAAGCGCAACCTGATGGTGTTCATCCGCGCCCGGGTGCTGCGTGATGCCGCCCAGATGGACAGTGCCACGGCTGAAAAGTACCGCTACATGCGCGCCCAGCAGCTGCTCGCCGGATTCGACGACGACCAGGCGCTGGCGCCCTGGACGGCGGCGAACACGGCCGTCGGCGGCATGTCTTCGGCTGCCGCGGGAATGGAGGGTGCGAGAAGGGATGGCGCGGCGCCGAGCGCGCCGGGGCAGCCGCGCTGGAGCGCGCTGTTCCCCGATCAGCGCAGCCGCCTGGGGAGCCTGGCGCCATGACCGCGACACCGAGCCTCTCCGCCAACGACGATAGCGTCGCACCGCTGCCCTATCGGCTGGCCAAGCGTGCCGGGGTGGCGCTGGCCCCGGGCGCCCACGGCTACCGCCTGCTGTGCCGCGACACCACCTCGCCGCTGCAGCTCGAGGTGCTGCAGGATATTCAGCGCCGCCTGGGCCGCGCCGAGGGCTGCGAGTGGCTCGACGGCGACACCTTCGAGGCGCGTCTGGCCGCGCTACACGATGGTGAGCGCGCCGACAACGCAGCGCTGCTGGAGGGCCTGGCCGAGCACGTCGACCTCGACAGCCTGATGCAGGAGCTGCCACGCGCCGAGGATCTACTCGAGAGCGAGAACGAGGCGCCGGTGATCCGGCTGATCAACGGCGTCTTCTCCGAAGCCCTGCGCCTGGCCGCCTCGGACATCCACGTCGAGCCGTTCGAGCGCGAGCTGGTGATCCGGCTGCGGGTGGATGGCACCATGCGCGAGGCGCTGCGTCCGCCACGGGTGCTGGCACCGGTGCTGATTTCGCGGATCAAGGTGATGGCGCGGCTCGACATCGCCGAGAAGCGCCAGCCCCAGGATGGCCGCATCACCGTACGCGCCGCCGGCCGCGACGTCGATATCCGCGTCTCTACCCTGCCCGGCATCCACGGCGAGCGGGTGGTGATGCGTCTGCTCGACAAGCACGCCGCGCTGCTCGACCTCGACCGCCTGGGCATGCCGCCGGCCGTGCTCGAGCGCTACCGCCGGGTACTCGAGCAGCCCAACGGCATCCTGCTCAACACCGGGCCCACCGGCTCGGGCAAGACCACCACCCTCTACGCCAGCCTCAATGCGCTCAACGACCGCAGCCGCAACATTCTCACCGTCGAGGACCCGGTGGAGTACGCCATTCCGGGTATCGGCCAGACCCCGGTCAACCCCCATGCCGGGCTGACCTTCGCCCGCGGTCTGCGCGCCATCCTGCGCCAGGACCCGGATGTGATCATGATCGGCGAGATCCGCGATCTGGAGACCGCCGCCACCGCGGTGCAGTCGAGTCTCACCGGCCACCTGGTGCTCTCGACCCTGCACACCAACAGTGCGCTGGGAGCGATCGCGCGCCTGCGCGACATGGGCATCGAGCCGTTTCTGCTGGCGACCAGCCTCAAGGGAGTGATGGCGCAGCGCCTGGTGCGTCGGCTGTGCCCGGCGTGCTGCGAGTGGCGCCCGCGCCGGGCCGATGACGCCCAGTGGCTGCCCGGCATCGAGACGCTGTCGCGGCTGGCCGAACCCCAGGGCTGCGACCACTGCGACCACAGCGGCTACCGCGGCCGTCTGGGGCTTTACGAGTTCATCCCCATCGACGCCCGACTGGCCGGCCTGATCCATGAGCGCGCCCCCGAGGCGGCGCTGGCCGAGTACGCCTTCGGCCAGGCCTGCGCCCAGAGTCTGGCGCAGGCGGCGCTGGCGCGGCTGGCGGCGGGCGAGACCGCCCTCGACGAGGTGCTGCGTGCGATCCACCGCTGAGCTTGCCCCTAGCGCTGACCTCAAACTGCCATTGTCCGTGGGTCAGACTACGTCGCCATCTACGCCCGTCATGACCGTCGCGATGCGTGACGGGTGCCATATCGACATCGCTACTGGGGAGAGTCGATGCCCACCTATCGCTATCTGGCCCTGAGCCCCGACGGCCGCCGCCAGCGCGACGTGCTGCAGGCCGAGAGCGAGCGCCAGGCGCGCCAACTGCTGCACGAGCGTGGCCTGTTCCCGCGCCGGCTGGCGCTGGTGCGCGATGCCGGCGCCCCGGGGCGACCGGGTCGCGGGCGCCTCGATCCCACCAGCCTGGCGCTGCTCACGCGCCAGTTGGCGACCCTGGTGGAGGCGGGCATTCCGCTCAGCGACGCCCTCGACGCCCTCACCCGCCAGGCCGAGCGCCAGCGCGAACGCGCGCTGCTGCTGGCGGTGGGCAACCGGGTGCGCGAGGGCCACTCGCTGGCCGACAGCCTGCGCCCCCACTCGAGCTTCGACCTGCTCTACCGCTCGCTGGTCGCCGCCGGCGAGCGTGCCGGGCGCCTGGCGCTGGTGCTCGAACGCCTGGCCGACCATCTGGAACGGGTCCAGGCGCAGCGTCAGAAGGCGCGCACCGCGCTGGTCTATCCGCTGGTGCTGGCGGGGGTGTCGCTGGCGGTGGTGAGCGGGCTGATGACCTGGGTGGTGCCACGCCTGGCGCAGCAGTTCGAGCGCTCCGACATGGCGCTGCCGTGGCTGACCCGGCTGATGATCGGTCTCTCCCAACTGACGCTGAGTCTGGGGCCGTGGCTGTTCGCCCTCCTGCTGCTGGGCCTGCCGCTGGCGCTACGCGTGCTGCGCCGTCCGGCGCCGCGGGCACGGCTCGATGCCCTGCTGCTGCGCCTGCCACGCCTGGGCGAACTGATCCGGCTGCTCGACACCGGGCGCCTGACCCGCACCCTGGCGATCCTCACCCGCAGCGGCATCGCCCTGCTGGAGGCGCTGCGGGTGAGCCGCGACACCCTGGGCAACCATGGCATGCGCGAGGCGGTGGCGCTGATCGAACAGCGGGTCGAGAGCGGGGTCAGCCTGCACCGGGCGATGCAGGAGTCGGGACGCTTCTCGCCCTCGCTTCTGCACATGGTCGCCAGTGGCGAGGCCAGCGGCACCCTGGACAGCATGCTCGAGCGCATCGCCGATGCCCAGGAGAGCACCTTCAACCGCCGTGTCGACATGGCCCTGGCGCTGTTCGAGCCGCTGATGATCCTGGTCATGGGCGCGGTGGTGCTGACCGTGGTGCTCGCCATCCTGCTGCCGATCATGCAGCTCAACAGCAGCGTGGCGCTGTGACGCCCAGCGCGCCGCGCCGACGCCATCAGCGCCCATCCGCCATTAGTCCATCGGCAATCATTAGCCCGCATGCCATAAGAGAGGAAACGCCATGACACGCCCTCCCCGCCCCGGCCACCAGTCCGGCTTCACCCTGCTCGAGATCATGGTGGTGATCTTCATCATCGGTCTGCTGGTGGCGATCGTCGCCCCCAATGTGCTGAGCAATCAGGACGATGCCATGCAGCAGAAGGCGCGCGCCGATATCTCGACCCTCGAGCAGGCCCTCGACATGTATCGTCTCGACAACTACCGCTACCCCACCACCGAACAGGGCCTGGCGGCGCTGATCACTCCGCCCCAGGTCGCACCGCTGGCCGAGAACTACCGCGAAGACGGCTATATCCGGCGACTGCCGGAGGACCCCTGGGGCCACCCCTATCACTACGCCAGCCCCGGCCAGCATGGCCGGGTCGACCTCTACAGCCTGGGCGCCGACAACCAGCCCGGTGGTGAGGGCATCGATGCCGACATCGGCAACTGGATGCTGTGAGGTCTCGTGGCGCCCGGGGCTTCTCGCTGATCGAACTGCTGGTGGTGATCGTGATCATCGCCCTGGGCTCGAGCCTCGCCGTGGCCTGGCTGGCGGGTACGCACCCCGGCGAGCGGCTCGACCGCGAGGCCCGCGAACTGGCCGGCGCATTCCGCCTGGCCGCGGATGTCGCCCGGGCGCGCCAGCGGGTGATCGGCTGGCAGCCGCTGGCCGAGGGCTACCGCTTCGTCAGCTGGCAGCCCGGCCACGGCTGGCAACCCTTCGGCGAACGCCTGGGGCTCGACCCCCAGCGCTGGAACCCGCCGCTGCAGCCCAGCCGTCAGCCGCCGGCCGCCGACACCACCACGCCCTGGCTGGTGTGGCTGCCCGACGGCGAGGTGGTGGGCGCGCATATCCGCCTGGCGGGCGATGGCGCCAGCCGTACCCTGGCGGTGGATGCGCTCGGGGTCAGCGTGACAGGCAGTGGGCAATGAGTGTCAGGCACGCCCAGCGCGGCTTCACTCTGCTCGAGGTGGTGGTGGCACTGTTCATCCTGGCGCTGATCGCGGTGATCGTCGCCCAGGGCGTGCAGCAGCGCGTGCGCATCGCCGAGAGTGCGGCGCGTCGTGCGCCGCTGCTGCTGTGCGCGCGGGAGTTCGAGAGCCGCGCGGCGCTCGACCACTACTGGCCGCGCCTGGGCACCCAGCAGGGCGAACTGAGCCAGGCGGGACACACCTGCTGGTGGCGCCTGACGGTGACCGCCACGCCGATCCAGCGCCTGCGTCAGGGGCGCCTGGCGCTCTACGACGACCCGGCCCGTGAGAACCCGGTACTCACCTTCACCCTTTATCTGGCACCGCCATGAGACCGCCAGCCGAGTCGTCGCCGCGCCAGCGCGGCTTCACCCTGCTCGAGGTGATGATCGCCATCGCCCTGACCGCGCTGGTCGGCATCGGCGTGGCGGCACTGGTCAACCAGCTGGTGACGGTCCGCGAGCGCTTCGCCGAGCCGCCGCCGCTGGCAACGGAGATCGACTTCAGCCGTCTGCTCACGCGGCGCCTGGAGGCGCTGGTACAGCGCCCGGTGCACGAACGCGGTCTGGTGCTGTTCAACCTGCCGCTCGCCTATCGCGCCGACCTGTCACGGCTGGAGTGGGTCTCGCTGGGCGCGGCAGCGCTGCCGGTGGGCGACTTCTACACCCGCCTGCGCCGCCAGCGCCTGCAGTGGGATCGCGACGGCGCCACCCTGACGCTCGACTCCAGCGGGCTGCTCGACGCCGCCGGTGAGCCCGAGTGGCAGCGGGTGGCGGCACTCGACGACGTCACTGCGCTGACGCTGGAATTCTTCGCCGCCGGGCGCTGGCTCGCCGCCCCGCCACCGAACGGGATCGCCCAGGGCGTGCGCGTGCAGTGGCAGCGCCACGGCCGGCCGGTGACCACCACCGCGATACTGCCGGAGCTGCTGCCATGACCCTGCCGTCGAGCGCCCGCCGCGGCTCCCCGGGTGCACCGTGCCAGACCGGGGCCGCGCTGCTGATGGTGCTGCTGGCGCTGGCGCTGGTGAGCGTCACCCTGAGCGCACTGACCCTGCAGGGCCGGCACGAGCTGACCCGTCTCGAACTGCTGCAGCAGGAGACCCAGGCCGAGTTCTACGCCCGCGGCGCGGAGATCATCGCCCGCCGCGCGCTCACCGACGCTGCGGTGCGTCACGCCGATCTGTGGTGGCAGACCCTGGCCGGGCGCCCGCTGCGCTACCCCACCGACGCCGGCGAGCTGCACCTGGTGGTGCACGACCTGCGCACCTGCTTCAACCTCAACGCCCTCAGCGGCAGCCAGGCCGCACTGGCCCAGCGCCAGCTGCTCTACTGGGTGGCCAACTACGCCGGCGAGCGCCTTACCGACATGAACCCGGGCGAGTTCGTTGCCCGTCTCGCCGACTGGATCGATGCCGACAACCTCTCCCGCGTCGGCGGCATGGATGGCGCCGACTATGCGCGCCTCGACCCACCCCGGACGAGCGCCGACACCTGGCTCCGCGATCCCAGCGAGATCAACTGGCTCGCGCCTCTGGACAGCCGCCGCGTCGGCCGCTTCGGCGAGCTCTGCACCCTGCCCGACGACGGCCCCTGGCGGCTCGATCTCAACGCCCTCGGGCCCGGCGACCTGCCGCTGCTGGATGCGCTGTTCGAGGGCCAGGTCGATCGCGGCGCCCTGGCCACGCTGCTGCGCGACCGCCCGCCGGGGGGCTACACCAGTCTCGACGCGGTACGCCAGGTGCTCGGCGGCGATGCGCCCTGGCTCGACCGCTACGGCGGCCGCCTGCGGCTGACCCCGGACTATGTGGCGCTGGATATCCGCATCCGCCTGGCGGGTCAGCACTATGACTTCCAGCGCCTGCTGTTGGCCGAGGGCACCAGCGCCTTCTACCCGCTGCAGCCGGCCGCGCGGGTGCGGGTGCTGAGCCGCCGCAGCGGCTACCCCAGCGACCGGCTCACCGCCACATCCCCGTACGCCGCCGATCCGGCGGCGGATAATCTCTTCACCCAGGAGCAGCCCTGATGCGCCGACCCGGACGCCCGGCGCGCGCCGCCGCCCGCCTGCTCGTCGCCCCACACGAGCGCCTCGCCCCCGGCGACGACACCCTGGCCTGTATCGACTGGTGCCTCGAAGGCGCCACCCCACAGACGCTGAGCGCCGCCAGCCCCCCCGAAGCCTGGCAGGCACTGACGCGGCTGGCCGTCACTCACCCGGTCACCCTGCTGCTGCCGGCGGACGCGGTCAGCCACTTCCATCTCGCCGCCCCGCGCGGGCTCAAGCGCCGCGAGTGGCCGCTGCTGCTGGAGACGGTAACCAGCGATGCGGTGGATCAGCTCCATCTGCATCCGCTGCAGCGCGGCCGCGGCCACCTGGAGTTGATCGCCCTGCCGAGCGCCGAGCTCGCCGCCTGGCACGCCTGGGCGCAACGCCTCGGCCTGGCCCCGGCGGGCTGGAGCTGCGCCTTCCTGGCGCTGCCGCGGCCGGCAACACCGGATCAGGTCACCCTCCTCGATGACGGCAGCCACCGGCTGTGCCAGGGATTGGCCCCACCCGCGGCGCCGGGCGCCCCGGAGACCGTCCAGTGGCTGGCGTGGCCACGCGACTGGCCGCTGCCGCCGGCCTGGCGCGAGTGCGACTGCCAGGTGGTCGATGGCGCCATCGAGCCCAATGGCGACACCGGCCAGCCGCGACAGTGCGACGACCACCGAGGCGATGGCGATGACGATGCCGAAAGAGAGGACGACAGGAACGCTGGCGGCGAAGCGGCCGCCGAGCAGGCCCGGCGCTGCAGCCTCACCTGGTTGGCGGCGAGCCCCCCCGCCGCGCTGCCCTTTGCAGACACCAGCGGTCCGCGCTGGCCCGGGGCTACCTGGCGGCCGCCACGGCGCACGCGCTGGCTGGCGGGGTCCATCGCACTGCTGGCACTGCTCGACGCCTCCCTGTGGCTGGCCACGACCTGGCGCGCAGAGGCCGCGGCCGGGCAGCAACAGGCGGCAGCGCTGGCCGCCCGCTTCACCATGGCCACGCCGGCCGATGCCCAGGCCGCCTTGGCCCGGCGTGAAGCGGCCATCGAGGCCCTGGCGCAGCGCAACCGCCAACTCAGCGAGGCGCTGGCACAGGCCACGGCACAGCTCGCCGCCACGCCCTGGCAGCTATCCCGGCTGGCAGTCAACGGGAACCAGGCAACGCTTTCCTGGCGCTACCCCGAGCCGCCGGCGCCGGTGGTGGTAACCCGCGCCCGTCAGCGGCTGGCTGCCCTGGGCGAGCCGCAATGGCAGCCAGGGCCAGGCGAGCTGAGCCTGGCGCTGACCCTGTCCGCCAACGCCCTGGAGCCTAGCCCATGAGCCGATTCACCTTGCGCCTGCCCGCCCGACTGGCGCCGCTGTGGATGGCGCGCTCGGGGCGGGAGAAGGGTCTGCTGATACTGGCGCTGGTCGGTGTGCTGGCCTACGCCGGCCACGCCGTGCTGACACATCTGCCCGCCGGGGGCGAGCCATTCACCGCAGCGAGACCGGACCCGAGCCTGCTGCGGCTGCCGCCGATCGAAGCGGTGAACGTCGAGCACTGGCGCAGCGCCGCGGTGGAACATGGCCTGGCACTGACCCGTATCGAAACGCATGACGACAGCGTCGTGACCCGCGGTGAGGCGACCTCGCCCGAGGCGCTCAGCGAGTTCGCACGCTGGGCGGCGCAGCGCGGCTGGTGGGCGGTGGCGTGGCAGCTCGAACGCCGCGATGGGCGCAGCCTGGCGCTGGAGGCGCGCTGGCGTAGTCAGCTCGAAAGACCGGGTTCGGGGCCAGAGTCAGGGCCGGGGCCGGGAAAGGCGGCGCTGGACACCACAGCGACGGGGAGCCCCTGATGAGACGCGGTATCGCTATGCTGGGCACGCTCGGCGCTGGGCTGACCATCGCCCTCACCTTCGTCCTGACGCTGCCTTTGGACTGGCCGCTGACGACCTTCGGCCCGCGGGCAGCGATAGCGCGTGACGTCACCCTGATCGCCCCCTCGGGGACGCTGGCGGCGGGCCGCGTGGCGCGCGTCGCCTGGCGCGCCGATGGCTGGCCGCTGGCCCTTGGGCCCCTCGACTGGAAACTGGCCTGGCCCGGGCAACTCGCGCTGACCCTCGGTGAAGGCGACGGTGCCTGGCACGCCCGCGGCGCCTGGCATGGTCTCGACACCCGCTGGACGATCACCGGTGGCGACCTCGATGCGCTCGATCTCTCGCGTCTGCCACTGGCGCTGGCGGCGCGCTGGGAGGGGCAGCTCGATATCACCCTGCGCGGCACGCGCTGTCTCGCCAGTCACGGCGCGCTGACGGCATCGGATGTCGTGTTGCTCACCCCGACCCGGGTCGCGCTGGGCCATGCCCGGCTGCAGTTCGCGTGCCGTGGCGGTGCGCCCCAGCTGCGGTTGAACCTGGAACAGGGTCAGGATCTGGCACTCTCGCTGACGCTGACGCCTGGCGCCAACGGCGGCCAGGGCGAGCTGCGCGGCCGCATCGCCGACAGCCATCCGCTGGCCGAGTGGCGTCGACGCCTGGACCCCAGCGCCAGCGGCGAACGCCTGGAGCGCCATTTCCGCTGGTAGCGGTCTCTGGATAACGCCTGCGTGAACCGCAGGCTCGTCAGCCGCGTAGCCGTTCGGCAGCCCGGATGAGCTGCTGCTCAGTGGTCTCCCAGCCCAGGCAGGCATCGGTGATCGAGACACCGTAGCGCAGCACCGCCGGATTGAGCGGCTGCTTGCCCTCGAAGAGGTGACTTTCGAGCATCACCCCCATCAGCGAATGCTCACCGGCCAGACGCTGGTCGACCACGCTGTGCAGCACCTCGGTCTGGCGGCGGTGATCCTTGCGCGAATTGGCGTGGCTGCAGTCGACCATCAGCCGCGGCGTCAGCCCGGCCTGCTCCAGCGCACGGCGACTGGCGGCGATACTGGCGGCATCGTGATTGGGTCCGGCCTGGCCGCCGCGCAGCACCAGATGGGTGAAGGGGTTGCCGGGGGTCTCGATCATCGCCGGCGTGCCCTCGGCGGTGACCCCGAAGTGGCGATGCGCATGCGCCGCCGACTGCATCGCCGCCACCGCCACGTCCACATTGCCCTGGGTGCCGTTCTTGAAGCCGACACAGGCGTCGAGCCCACTGGCCAGCTCGCGGTGGATCTGCGACTCGGTGGTGCGCGCGCCGATCGCGACCCAGCTCAGCAGATCATCGAAGTAGGCCGCGGCCATCGGCTGCAGCAGCTCGGTGGCCACCGGCAGGCCCAGCGCGGCGACATCGCGCATCAGCCGGCGCGCGCTGGCCAGGCCCGCCGCCATGTCGTCGCTGCCATCCAGGTGCGGGTCGTAGGCCAGCCCTTTCCAACCCACCGTGGTGCGCGGCTTCTCGACGTAGACGCGCATCACCAGCAGCAGGCGATCGTCCACGCTGGCCTGCAGCGCGGCCAGACGCTCGGCGTACTCCAGCGCGGCGTCGGGGTCGTGGATCGAGCACGGGCCGACCACCACCAGCAGGCGCTCGTCGCGGCCGTCGAGCACCGCGCGGATGGCCTCGCGCTGACGCGCGACGCGGACAGCCAGCATGGGTTCCAGGGGGATCGCTGCGCGCAGCTCGGCGGCGCTGGGCAGGGTCAGTTCACGCCGGCGCGGGGCGCTCTCGGCGGCGGGCTTCAGGGCAGATGTCACGGCGTTCATCATCATCTCATTCCAGGGTTGGGGCCTGAAACGCGAGAACCCCCGGAGGGCTGCTCCGGGGGTTCTCGATACGCGGAAGGCAGCCCTGGTGGGGCGTGCCTCGCGGGTTCAGGTCATGTCGACCGACCGACGGGCACGCCAGTCCTAAACCAATAGCCATAACCGAAACCAAAACCCGCATACGCGACGACACCGCCGAAGAGATCGGCAGCAGCGGCAGCGTGGATGGCGGGGTTGGGGGTCATGGGCTCTCTCGCGTAGATCGTGCCTCTATCCTAACGTCTCGCTGACATTTGACAAGCACCGCGTGTGAGCGAGTCCCGCACCGCGCTGCGGACGGGCCTCGGGCGGAGCGGGCAAGACACCGTGCGTGAATCTGTGGTAAACCCCGGGCAGGGATCGCACGCGCCAGAAAAATCAAAGGATAACGATGACCTACCCGCCCCCCGACACGCTGGCCAGCCAGCTCGCCGCGTGCGCCCGCGGCGACGACCGCGCCTTCGCCAAGCTCTATCGTGCCACCAGCCCGCATCTCTATGCGCAGCTGCTGCGTATCGTTCGTCAGGAGGCAGCGGCCCAGGACTGCCTGCAGCAGGTCTATCTGCGCGTGTGGCAGGCCGCTGGCCGTTATGACGCGAGCCGCGCCCAGCCGATGACCTGGCTGTCGACGCTGGCACGCAACGCCGGCATCGACTGGCTACGCCGCCAGCGACCGCAGGCGCCGGACAGCGAGGCCCTGATCGAAGCGCTGCCCAGCGAGGATGACATCGAGCACGCCAGCGATATCGCGGGCCAGGCAGACTCGCTCAATGCCTGCCTCGACGAGCTCACGCCGCAGCAGCGCCAGGCGCTGGAGCTGGCCTATTTCGAAGGCATGACGCATCACGAGCTCGCCCAGCAGCTGACGGCACCGCTGGGCACGGTCAAGAGCTGGGTCCGCCGCGGGCTGGAGAGGTTGAAGTCATGCATGACACGCTTCGCTTGAGCGATCCCGAGGCCCGCGAGCTGGCGGCCGGTGAGTACGTGCTGGGGACCCTGACACGGCGCCAACAGGCCGAGTTCGAGGCGCTGCTCGCGGTCAGCCCCGACCTGCAGCAGAGTGTCGCGGCGTGGCGCGAGCGGCTGCAGTCGTTCAACGCCCGGCTGACACCGGTCGAGCCACCCGCCGCGCTATGGCCGCAGATCGCCGCCCGGGCCGGGCTGGAGCGCCGCTGGTGGCGGCGTCTGGGGCTGTGGCAGGGGATCAGCGCCCTCTCCACCCTGGCCGCCCTGGCATTGGCGGCACTGCTGATCGCCGCCCCCGCGCCGCCAATGATGGATGGCGACTATGTGTTCGTCGCCAACGCCGAGGGTGGCCGTCCGGGCTGGCTGGTCAGCGCTTCCGACAGCGGCGAGATGCGCATCCAGACCCTGGCCCCGGGCCCGATGCCGGCGGGCATGGCGTGCGAGCTGTGGATGATGGACAACGGCAAGCCGGTATCGCTGGGCATGCTGCCGAGCAGCGGGCAGAAAAGCATGCGCTTGCCCGAGCCGATGCGCGCCCAGTTGCGCAGCGCCGACCTGGCGGTCAGCCTGGAGCCGCGCAGCGGCGCTCCGGCGGGCAAGCCCAGCGGGACCATGCTCGATCACGGCAAGCTGGTGCCGATGCGCAGCGAGCCATTCTCGCTCTAGGGGCGGTCCGAACGGCACAGCAGAAATGCGCGGCGGCGCGCCGGGAGTCACGACACGCCGCCGGGCGACGATCGTGCGTACGCTTAGTCCGCGCCCAAGGACTCCCCGCCATCCACCACCATCACGGTACCGGTGACATAGTCGTTGTCGAGCAGATAGCGCAGGGTCTGATAGATCACCCCGGGGCCCGGCACCCGTCGGTTGGGGTGCGTGGCCTCGCCGAGCATCACCAGTCCCGGGGCGATGGCGTTGACCTGGATATGCGGGGCGAAACGCGCGGCGAAGGAGAGTGTCAGACTCTCCAGCCCGGCCTTGCTGGCGGCGTAGGCGGCCTGCTCGGCGGCTCCGCGGCGCACCACGCTGTCGGTGATATGGACGATGTCGCGCTGCGGCTCCTGACACGCCTCGAGCAGCTCGCGCACCGCCAGGTTGATCAGATACGGCGCCTGCATGTGCACCTGAAACAGCCGCTCGAAGGTCTCCCCCGCGGCCTCGGGGCCGGGGTCTGCCAGCCATTCGCTGGCGTTGTGCACCACCGCGCGCAGGCTGCTCACCTGCGCCTTGAGCCTGGCGATGAAATCTTCGGTCCCGGCGCGGGTAGCGAAGTCTGCCTGCAGGGTGAGCACGCCGCGGGCACGCAGCGCCGCCACCGCCTCGCGCTCGCGGCGGTAAGTGACGATCACCGGATGGCCATCGTCGAGCAGGCGCTCGGCGCAGTGCAGGCCCAGGCGCTGGGCGCCGCCGGTGATCAGGATCGGCGACTGGCTCACGGGCGCTCGTTCTCCTCGCCGGGGCTGAGCGGCGCCGCCTCCGGGTCGGCTTCCGGCAGTGGCAGGAAGGGCACGCGGGGGGCGTAGCTGAAGACGTCGGAGTGGACCTGCTCGGCCACCAGCCCCAGCGGCGCCAGGGTGTCGACGCAGGCGTACACCATGCCGGGAGAGCCGGCCAGATAGATCTCGACGCCGTCGAGGGTCTGGATCTCGGCGGCCAGCACCGCATCGATACGCCCGGCGTGCCAGGTCACCCCGCTGAGCGTCTCGGGCGCGTTATCGAGATTCTCCACCACGGCGTGGAAATTGACGTTGGGATGGTCGCTGGCCCAGGCCCGGGCAAGGCTCTCGGCGTAGAGATCGCGGCGCTCGCGCACCGCCCACCACAGCGACAGCGCACGCGTGGGATTCTCCGCCAGCGCGGCCTCGGCGATCGCCTTCAACTGGGCAAAGCCGGTACCGGCACCGATCAGCAGCAGCGGCGCGCTGCTCTGCGCCGGCAGCGTGCACTCACCATGGGGCAGCCGTACCGAGAGCCGCGCACGGTGGGTCAGCATCTCGCGCAGGCGCGAGGAGTGCGTACGCTCGGGCCAGTGCTGGATATGCAGTTCCAGGCGCCCTTCGCCGTTCTCGGCACAGGCGATCGAGAACGGCACCCAGGTGTCGTCGTCCACCGCCAGCTCCAGATACTGGCCCGGGGCGTGGGCGATCGCCTCGGCCCGCCCCTCGAGCATCACCCGGAACACGTCGGGAGTCAGATCCTCGACCGATTCCACCTGGCAGGTCAGGGTTCTGACCGTCATGTTCACCTCTCTGTTCGCATGCCCACTGTTCGAATGCCGATTGTTCGACTGCCCACTGCTTGCCCGCAGGCCCTGTACCCTGGTCGGGACGCCGCCTCGGCGTCGACGCCGAACCCCGACCTCAGGCGTCGGGCGTCTTGCCCGCACGCGCCGCGGGTGGCGCGATATCGATCCCGTACTCGTCCCAGCGCGCGTCGACCCGCGTCTTGACTGCCGGATCCATGACGATCGGCTCGCCCCACTCGCGGGTGGTCTCTCCGGGCCACTTGTTGGTGGCATCCAGGCCCATCTTGGACCCCAGCCCTGCGGTCGGCGAGGCGAAATCGAGATAGTCGATCGGGGTGTTCTCCACCATCACCGTATCCCGCGCCGGGTCCATGCGCGTGGTGATGGCCCAGATCACGTCCTCCCAGTTGCGCGCGTCGACGTCGTCGTCGAGGACGATCACGAACTTGGTGTACATGAACTGACGCAGGAAGCTCCACACCCCCATCATCACCCGCTTGGCGTGCCCCGGATACTGCTTCTTCATGGTCACCACCGCCATGCGGTAGGAGCACCCCTCCGGCGGCAGATAGAAGTCGACGATCTCCGGAAACTGCTTGCGCAGGATCGGCACGAACACCTCGTTGAGTGCCAGCCCCAGAATCGCCGGCTCGTCCGGCGGACGCCCGGTATAGGTCGAATGATAGATCGGATCGCGGCGATGGGTCAGCCGCTCGACGGTGAAGACCGGGAACTGCTCGACCTCGTTGTAGTAGCCGGTGTGGTCACCAAACGGCCCCTCCGGCGCCATGTCGTCGGGGTAGATGTAGCCCTCGAGCACGATCTCGCTGGAGGCCGGCACCTCCAGATCGGCGTGACCGCACTTGACCAGCTCGGTGCGCGAGCCTCTGAGCAGCCCGGCGAAGGCGTACTCGGAGAGGGTGTCGGGCACCGGGGTCACCGCGCCGAGAATGGTCGCCGGATCGGCGCCCAGGGCCACCGCCACCGGGAACGGCTCACCGGGATGCACCTGCTGCCATTCGCGGAAATCGAGCGCCCCGCCGCGGTGGGAGAGCCAGCGCATGATCAGCCGGTTGCGCCCCAGCTTCTGCTGGCGGTAGATCCCCAGGTTCTGGCGCGACTTGTGCGGCCCCTTGGTCACCACCAGCGCCCAGGTCACCAGCGGCGCCACGTCCCCCGGCCAGCAGTGCTGAATCGGCAGCTGATCGAGATCCACCGCATCGCCCTCGAGCACCACCTCCTGGCACGGCGCCGAGCGCCGCGTCTTCGGCCCCATGCTCATGACCTGCTTGAAGATCGGCAGCTTGTCCCAGGCGTCACGCAGCCCTTTGGGCGGGTCCGGCTCCTTGAGGAAGGCGAGCAGCTTGCCCACCTCGCGCAGCGCCTCGACGCTCTCCTGGCCCATGCCGAAGGCGACCCGCTGCGGGGTGCCGAACAGATTGCCCAGCACCGGCATGCGGCTGCCCTTGACGTTCTCGAACAACAGCGCCGGCCCGCCGGCCCGCAGGGTGCGGTCGCAGATCTCGGTGATCTCGAGGTAGGGATCCACCTCGACGCTGACGCGCTTGAGCTCGCCGCGCGCTTCCAGCGCCGCGATGAAGTCGCGCAAATCGTGATATTTCATGCTGTTGCCCGCATCCTGCTGGTCAAGAACGCAAAAAGGGCAGCATAACATGCTGCCCTTTCATTGCATCTCTGCTCAATGTCCCAATACCGACCCGTCGCGGCCTGGTATCGGATCGAGCGATGGCAAGGCGGACGACGAGCCAACGGCGTTTACTTGCGTCATGAGCATGGCAAGTCGGCGTTCAACACCGTAATGCCGAGCGCAGACCGATGTTATCTGCGCTTCATGGCCTCGAAAAATTCCAGATTGGTCTTGGTATCTTTCAACCGATCGATCAGGAACTCGGTGGCCGCCACGTCGTCCATCGGATTGAGCAGCTTGCGCAGGATCCACATGCGCTGCATCTCATCCTCGGAGGCGATCAGATCCTCGCGCCGGGTACCGGAGCGGCGGATATTGAGGGCCGGGTAGACGCGGCGCTCGGCCAGCTTGCGGTCCAGGTGCGCCTCCATGTTGCCGGTCCCCTTGAACTCCTCGAAGATCACCTCGTCCATCTTGGAGCCGGTGTCCACCAGCGCCGTGGCGATGATGGTCAGGCTGCCGCCCTCTTCGATGTTACGCGCAGCCCCGAAGAAGCGCTTGGGCTTCTCCAGCGCGTGGGCGTCGACACCACCGGTGAGCACCTTGCCGGAGGAGGGCACCACGGTGTTGTAGGCGCGCGCCAGGCGGGTGATGGAGTCGAGCAGAATGACCACGTCCTTCTTGTGCTCGACCAGGCGCTTGGCCTTCTCGATCACCATCTCGGCGACCTGCACGTGGCGTGCCGGAGGCTCGTCGAAGGTAGACGCCACCACCTCGCCGCGCACGGTGCGCGACATCTCGGTCACCTCTTCCGGGCGCTCGTCGATCAGCAGCACGATCATGTGGCACTCGGGGTTGTTGCGCGTGATCGAGGTGGCGATGTTCTGCAGCATCAGCGTCTTACCCGCCTTGGGCGGCGACACGATCAGACCACGCTGGCCCTTGCCGATCGGTGCGGTGAGGTCGATCACACGGGCGGTGATGTCCTCGGTGGAGCCGTTGCCGATCTCCATCACCAGCCGCTCCTGCGGGAACAGCGGCGTCAGATTCTCGAACAGGATCTTGTGCTTGGCGTTTTCCGGCTTGTCGAAATTGATCTCGTTGACCTTGAGCAGCGCGAAATAGCGCTCACCCTCTTTCGGCGGCCGGATCTTGCCGGAGATGGAGTCGCCCTTGCGCAGGTTGAAGCGCCGGATCTGCGACGGCGAGACGTAGATATCGTCCGGGCCGGCGAGATACGAAGAGTCGGCGCTGCGCAGGAAACCGAAACCGTCCTGGAGAATCTCCAGAACCCCATCTCCATAGATATCTTCACCGCTCTTGGCGTGCTTCTTCAGGATCGCGAAGATGATGTCCTGCTTGCGCGAACGGGCAAGATTATCGATGCCCATTTCCCGGGCGATATCCAGCAGCTCAGGAACGGATTTTTGCTTGAGTTCGGTTAGATTCATGAGTTCGGTCAGAAATGGCTCGTGTCGCAGGCAATGGCGGTTGCCGGATGAAGAAAGAAAGGACAAGAGGCGGTCAATGCATACGCCGCGCGGCGCGTTCAGTCGTCCCAGAAGCCGGGCTGTTCGTCTGGATGGCCGGTCACCGTGACGTTGATAGACCGGTTGGCCAAAGATGCCGGGAGAGCGGTTCGATTCGCCTGTGATCTCTCGGACGGTCGTCCGAAAGACGCAATGTCGATCCGGTGATCGGAACTGGGGTGACTGACGACTTGGGGGACCGCGAGGCGGTCGAGAAGCATTCGGAACAGGCGAACGTCCCGATGGTAGACAAGCTGTCCGGCGAACGCAAGTCATTCGATGGTGGCAGATGCCGCACGGCGTTCAGCTCCGCGCAGCCTCGTCGCAAAGCTGCGCGAGCTGGCTCCGGGAGAGCGCCCCCACCCGCGAAGTGCGCGCCTCGCCGTTGACGAACAGCGTCAGCGTGGGCGTGCCACGTACCCCGTAGCGCTCGGCCAGGACTGGCTCACGGTCGACGTCGACCACCCCCACCGGCTGGTCGAGCGGCAACCCGTCGCCGCTCGTCGCAAGCGTTGCCAGCAGGCTTTCGCAGGGTTCACACCAGGCGGCCACGAACACCGCCAGCCGCGCCCCGCCGGGACGCTCGCGCCAGGCGTCGAAGGTGTCGCCGTCGAGCTTGAGTCTCTGCGTCATGACTGCCTGCCTGAAGGGGGTCTCTGAACGCAGCATGCAGAGCGGCGCGCCGATTGACAAGCCCGAGAGGGCAACGCAACCTTGCACTCACCTTTTTCCGCCGCGGGACGCCGGCGGCCGGCCCCGAGGGCGCCGACAGCGACGTCCCGCGCCTTGTTCAGTTCGCCGTCGAGGACGCCACGCCATGAGCGGGAAGCCGACCGCCCCCGAGACCACCCGTCGCCTGGCAGCCATCGATCTCGGCTCCAACAGTTTCCACCTGCTGGTCGCCAACTATCAGGATGGCCGTCTGCAGGTGGTCGCCAAGATGGGCGAGAAGGTGCAGCTCGCCGCCGGCCTGGATGCCGACGAGAACTTTACCCCGGCAGCGATGGAGCGCGCCCTGGGCTGTCTCGAGCGCTTTGCCCCCTTCCTCGCCGAGGTCGCGCCGGGCGACCTGCGTATCGTGGGTACCAACGCCCTGCGCGCCGCCCACAATGCCCACGCCCTGATCGAACGCGCCGAGGCGCTGATCGGCCATCCGATCGAGATCATCGGCGGCCGCGAGGAGGCGCGCCTGATCTATCTGGGGGCCGCCCACGCTTTGGCCGAAGTACACGGCCGGCGGCTGATCGTCGACATCGGCGGCGGCTCCACCGAGTTCATCATCGGCGAGGATTTCGAGCCCCAGGCGCTGGAGAGCCTGCACATGGGCTGCGTCGCCTATACCGGCGCCTTCTTCGCCAACGGCGACATCAGCGAGAAACGCTTCCGCCGCGCCGAGATGGCGGCGCTTTCCGAGCTCGCCAACATCCAGAATGGCTACCGCCGTCTGGGCTGGCAGGACCCGATCGGCTCCAGCGGCACGATCAAGGCCGCGGCCGCGGTCATCGCCGCCAACGGCGAGGGCGATGCCGGGGTCATCGAGCGTGACGCCCTGCTGGCACTGCGCAAGCGGCTGATCAATTGCGGCCACCTGGACAAGGTCACCATGGAGGGGCTCAAGGAGGATCGGGCGCGGGTGTTCCCGGCCGGGATCGCGATTCTCTGCGCGGTGTTCGAGGCCTTCGATCTCGAACGCATGCGCTACTCCGACGGCGCCCTGCGTGAAGGGGTGCTCTACGATCTGGTCGGGCGCAACACGCCGGAGGATTCGCGCCGCCACAGCGTCGAACAGATGATGCGCCGCTACAGCGTCGATCTGACTCACGCCGACAACGTCGAGCGCAGCGCGCTGCACGCCTTCGATCAGGTGCGCAAGGCGTGGGGACTCAACGCCGAGCAGCGCCTGTTCCTGGCCTGGGCGGCACGCCTGTGCGAGATCGGCCTGGCCATCTCGCACAGCCAGTTCCATCGCCACGGCGCCTATCTGCTGGAGTACTCCGACATGCCCGGTTTCTCGCGTCCGGAGCAGCAGGCGCTGGCGTTCCTGGTACGCGCCCACCGGCGCAAGTTTCCGCACAAGGAGCTCGAGGCACTGCCCGAGGCGACGCGCCCGGCCTACGCCCGGCTGGCCCGACTGCTGCGCCTGGCGGTACTGCTCAACCACTCGCGACCGGAGCAGGCAGTCGACGACTTCCAGCTCGACGCCCAGGGCGAGACCCTGACGCTGACGCTACCGGCGGCGCGCCTGCACCCGCTTGTGCTCAACGACCTCGAAGAGGAAGCCAGCTATCAGCGCAGCGTCGGGCTGACGCTGCGCTACAACGAGTAGCGCCGCGCGCTCGCGATATCGCGTTCGCTCATGCGGTCGCGGGCAGCGGCACCTGCCGCCAGCCCGCGGCGCTCGCCACTCCAAGCACCGCCACCAGCGTCTCGCTGTGCCACACCAGCGGCACCCGTTCCCGCACCCACGGCGGCAGGCCCGCCTCCTGCAGCAGCCGCTTGACGTCGCGATGACCGCGAGAGGCCAGGCACAGGCGCTCGCCGCCGCGGCGCAGGGTCACCCGCAGCGCAACCGCGGTGCTATCTGCCGCCCCGGCGCGATCTGTCTCACCCACGCTGCCGCCGGCGGCGTCGGCAGTGGGCATCAACTGGTAGCGGTAGGTTCCCCAGGGCGTGGCCAGCGCCCCGCGGCCATCCCAGTTGGCGCACCACTGTGGGTCCACCGGTGTCAGCATCGCCAGCAGATAGAGCGACCCGCGCCATACCCGCGCCTCCGCCCCTGGCCAGACGACCCTGACCGCGCGATCGTGGCCGGCCTGCCACTGTCGCCGCAGTTCGGCCAGGCGCGCCGCGGGCGGTGTCGGCAGCGCCAGGCGGGCCAGGGCGTGACGCACCAGCAGACGCTGGCGCGCGGGGCTCAGCGTCATCAGCGATACCAGCGGCAGACACCCCGGGTCGCCACCGGCGCGGGCGAGATCGCTCTCGGCCAGCTCGGCGAGCAGTTCATCCGCCTCCGCCAGCCAGGCGGTACTGCGCCCCACCGCCGCGGCCGCCCCGGGCCAGCGCTCGGCCAGCGGCGGCGCGACCCGGTGGCGCAGGAAGTTGCGATCTTGCTGGAGTGCTTGATTGGAGGGATCTTCGCACCAGGCGAGATCACACTGCTCGGCGGCGGCACGCAGCGTCGTCCGCGCCTCGCCGAGCCAGGGACGCACGACCTCGAGGCCACGCCAGTGCCGCCGCAACGGCATCCCGGCGAGCCCGGTCACGCCGCTGCCGCGCAGCGCGGCGAGCAGGAAGGTTTCGAGCTGATCGTCAGCATGCTGGGCCAGCCACAGCACGTCGCCCGCCGCCAGGGTGGCGGCGAACGCGGCATAGCGTGCCTCCCGCGCAGCCGCTTCGAGCCCCTGCCCTGCCGGCGTCACCGTGACCGGCACCACGCTCAGCGGCACCTCGAGTGCCGCACACAGTGCCCGGCAGTGATCCACGAAGGTCGTCGCCGCGGGCTGCAGGCCGTGGTCGACATGGATCGCCTGCAGCGCCATGCCGCGCGCGCGCGCCGCCGGCGCCGCCCGGTTCAGCAGCAGTGACGAATCGAGACCGCCGGAGAGCGCCACCCACAGCCGTCGCCCCGGGGCCAGTGGCGCCAGGGCTTCAGTGATGAGGGCATCGAGAACGTCGACAGAGGAGAGAGAGTCGGCCACCGGTGGACCTCCTGAGCGCGTCTCGGCAAAGGAGAGCGTGACGCGGCCAGGCGTGATCTTACTGCGGGGCGCCGTAGGACATCAGGCGCTCATAGCGGCGCGCCAACAGCGCGTCGGTGTCCATTCCCTGCAGCCGGTCGAGACTGCCGAGCAGCGCCTCACGCACGCTTTCCGCGGTCTTCTGGGGCTGACGGTGGGCGCCGCCCAGCGGCTCGTCGATCAGGGTATCGACGAAACCCAGCTCCTTCAGCCGCTCGGCGGTGATCCCCATCGCATGGGCCGCTTCGGAGGCTTTTTCGGCGCTCTTCCACAGGATCGAGGCGCAGCCTTCGGGGGAGATGACCGAGTAGGTGGAGTACTGCAGCATCTGCAGCTCGTCGCAGACGCCGATGGCCAGCGCCCCGCCGGAACCGCCCTCGCCGATCACGGTGGCGATGATCGGCGTCTTGAGCCGCGACATCACTGCCAGGTTATAAGCGATCGCTTCCGACTGGCCGCGCTCCTCGGCGTCGATCCCCGGATAGGCACCCGGGGTGTCGATGAAGGTCAGCACCGGCATCCTGAAGCGCTCGGCCATCTCCATCAGACGGCACGCCTTGCGGTAGCCTTCCGGGCGCGGCATGCCGAAGTTGCGGCGCACCTTCTCCTTGACGTCGCGCCCCTTCTGATGACCGATCACCATCACCGGCTTGCCATCGAGCCGCGCCACGCCGCCGACCAGGGCGGCGTCGTCGGCGAAGTTGCGGTCACCGTGCAGCTCGTCGAACTCGGTGAAGATGCTGTCGAGATAGTCCAGCGTATAGGGGCGCTGCGGATGCCGCGACAGCTGCGTCACCTGCCAGGCGGTCAGGTCACGGAAGATCTGCTCGGTGAGCTTGCGGCTCTTCTCTTCGAGCTTGCCGATCTCGTCGCTCAGGCTGATGCGGCTGTCGTTCCCGACCAGGCGCAGTTCTTCGATCTTGGCCTGAAGTTCGGCAATCGGCTGTTCAAAGTCCAGATAGTTGGGATTCATAGGGCGTCTACTGTGATGTCCTGGCAACCTGAAGCGTGCGGCGTACGCTGCGGCGAAAACGCGTCATTATCGCACCCTCACGAGTGTTAGCAACCGCCGTCAACCGCCGCGGTAGCGCAGGGCGACCGATTCGTGGCCCTCGACGTCGCGCAGCGCGGTGATCAGCTCATCGCTGGGCGATACCCGCCACGCCTCGGCGAGCTCGAAGCAGCCGCTGGCACTGGCGTTGCGATAGCGCACCCGCACCGGCAGCCCGCGCTCACTCAGCCACGGCGTCAGGCTGTCGTGGAGCGAGCGCGAGAAGCGGCCGTTGAGACGCGCGCCGTCGACGCTGAGCTCGATCGCTTCGCCGAAGCGGGCGCGGGCGTCCGCCATCAGCGTGACCTCCTTGCTGCGCAGACGCAGACCGCCGGAGTAGTCGTCGCTGGAGACTTCGCCCTCGATGATCAGCACCTGGTCGGCGTTGAGCTGGCCGCGCACCTGATCGAACAGTTCGCCGAACAGCGACGCCTCGATGCGCCCGGTGCGGTCGTCGAGGGTGACGAAGGCCATGGTGTCGCCGCGCTTGGATTTCATGGTACGCATCGCCACCACCAGCCCGGCCACGCGCTGCGGCTCCCGCGACGGCTTGAGATCGACGATCCGGGTGGCCACGAAGCGCTTGAGCTCGTGCTCGTACTCGTCGATCGGGTGGCCGGTGAGATAGAGCCCGAGGGTATCCTTCTCACCGGCCAGGCGCTCCTTGTCGCTCCAGTCGCGGGCGTGACGATAGTCGGCATAGACGTCGCCATCGGCGGTATCGACGAAGGCCTCGCCGAACATGTCGATCATGCCCAGATTCTGGTTGGTCTGGTTCTGCGACGCGGCCTTGAGTGCGGCGTCCAGCGAGGCCGCCATCACCGCCCGCGACGGCCCCAGGTTGTCGAGCGCGCCGGAGCGGATCAGCGCCTCGAGGGTGCGCTTGTTCATGCGCTTGCCGTCGATGCGGCGGCAGAAGTCGAACAGATCGGTGAACGGCCCTTCGGCCTGACGAGCCTCGACGATCGCCGCGATCGGGCCCTCGCCCACGCCGCGGATCGCCCCCAGGCCATAGACCACCCGGGCGTTGTCATCGACGGTGAACTTGTAGGCGCCGACATTGACGTCCGGCGGGGTCACCGTCAGTCCGATATGGCGACACTCCTCGATCAGCGGCACCACCTTGTCGAGGTTGTCCATCTCAGTGGAGAGCACCGCGGCCATGAACGGCCCCGGGTAGTGCGCCTTGAGCCAGGCGGTCTGATAGGAGACCAGCCCGTAAGCCGCCGAGTGTGACTTGTTGAAGCCGTAGCCGGCGAACTTCTCCACCAGGTCGAACAGGTTGCCGGCGAGGTCGGCATCGATGCCGTTGTTGGCACACCCCTCCATGAAGCCGGCGCGCTGCTTGGCCATCTCCTCCGGCTTCTTCTTGCCCATGGCGCGGCGCAGCATGTCCGCCTGCCCCAGGGTGTAGCCGGCCAGGACCTGGGCGATCTGCATCACCTGCTCCTGGTAGAGGATGATGCCGTAGGTGGGTTCGAGAACCGGCTTCAATAACTCGTGCTGGTAGTCCGGGTGGGGATAGGCCAGCTCGGCACGGCCGTGCTTACGGTTGATGAAGTCATCCACCATGCCCGACTGCAGCGGCCCCGGGCGGAACAGTGCGACGAGGGCGATCATGTCCTCCAGCGAGTCGGGCTGCAGGCGCTTGATCAGCTCCTTCATGCCGCGGGATTCGAGCTGGAACACCGCCGTGGTCTCGGCCTTCTTGAGCATGTCGAAGGTCGGCTTGTCGTCGAGCGGGATGGTGCCGATATCCAGCGGCCCCTGGCCCTCGCGGCCGCGCACCACATCGACCATCTCCAGCGCCCAGTCGATGATGGTGAGCGTGCGCAGGCCGAGGAAGTCGAACTTGACCAGCCCGGCGTCCTCGACATCGTTCTTGTCGAACTGCACCACCAGCCCGGAGCCGTCCGGCTCGCACAGCAGCGGCGAGAAGTCGGTGAGCTTGGTCGGCGCGATCACCACCCCGCCGGCGTGCTTGCCGGTACCGCGGGTGATGCCCTCGAGCTTGAGCGCCATCTCCCAGATCTCGGCGGCCTCCTCGTCGAACTCGAGGTACTCCTTGAGCTGCGGCTCCTGCTCGATCGCCTTGGCCAGGGTCATGCCGACCTCGAACGGGATCAGCTTGGAGAGCTTGTCGCCCATCGAGTAGGGCTTGCCCTGGGCGCGTGCCACGTCGCGCACCACCGCCTTGGCCGCCATGGTGCCGAAGGTGACGATCTGCGATACCGCGTTGCGGCCGTAGCGGTCGGCCACGTAGTCGATCACCCGGTCGCGCTTCTCCATGCAGAAGTCGACATCGAAGTCGGGCATCGAGACACGCTCGGGGTTGAGGAAGCGCTCGAACAGCAGGTCGTACTCCAGCGGATCGAGATCGGTGATCTTGAGCGCGTAGGCGACCAGCGAGCCGGCCCCGGAACCACGCCCCGGCCCCACCGGGATGTCGTTGTCCTTGGCCCACTGAATGAAGTCCATCACGATCAGGAAGTAGCCGGGGAAGCCCATCTTGAGAATGATGTCGAGTTCGAAGTCGAGGCGCTTGCGGTACTCGGGCTCGTACTCGGCGAGCACGCGGCCGGGATAGATCGGGTTGTCGCCCTCGAACAGCTGCTGCAGGCGCTGGCTGAGACCGTCATGGGAGATCTTGCGGAAGAAGGTGTCCTGGGTCATGCCCTCGGGAATCGGATACTCCGGCAGGAAGATCTCCCCCAGGCGCACCGTGGCGTTGCAGCGCGCCGCGATCAGCACACTGTTCTCCAGCGCCTCGGGGATATCGGCGAACAGCGCCGCCATCTCCTCCGGGGTCTTGAGATACTGCTCCTCGGTGTACTTGCGCTCGCGCCGCGGATCCTCCAGCGCCTTGCCCTCGCCGATCGAGACTCGGGTCTCGTGGGCCCAGAAGTCCTCGCGGGCGAGGAAGCGCACGTCGTTGGTGGCCACCACCGGGGTACCGGTCTCGCTGGCCAGGCGCACGGAGTGGTAGACGCACTCCTCGTCGTACTGCCGCCCGGTGCGCTGCAGCTCGAGATAGAAGCGCCCGGGGAAGTGCTGGTTCCACTCCGCCAGCAGGGTGCGCGCGGTATCGACGTGCTCGGCGATCAGAAAGCGCCCGATCTCGCCCTCGCGCGCCCCGGAGAGCGCGATCAGCCCTTCGCTCTGTTCGAACACCCACTGCTTGTCGAGGATCGCCTGGTTCTGGCGCTGGCCGTCGGTCCAGGCGCGCGAGATCAGCTCGGTCAGATTGCGGTAGCCGGTGTCGTTCATCGCCAGCAGCGTGAGCCGGTAGGGGTGGCTCTCGTCGTGGGCGTTGTGGAGCCAGAAGTCGGCGCCGATGACCGGCTTCAGGCCGGCCCCCTGGGCCGCCTTGTAGACCTTCACCAGGCCAAACAGGTTGGTGTCGTCGGTGACCGCCACGGCCGGCATGCCGGCCTCCACGCTGGCATTGATCAGCGGCTTGAGGCGAACCAGGCCGTCGACCAGGGAGTACTCGCTGTGAACACGGAGATGAACGAAAGGTGTAGTCATGACGAACTCGAGATCGGGCGGCGAATGAGTGACCGCGACAGGATACCAGCTTGGCCCCGGGCAAGCAGAGACTCCCGGGAATAGGACCGGCCAAGGGTCAGGAGAACAGTGCCAGCTGCTCGCGTACCGGGGCGAACGAGCGCCGATGCGCCGCGAGCGGCCCCCAGCGGACGAGCGCATCCAGGTGCTCGCGGGTGGGGTAGCCCTTGTGGCGGGCGAAGCCATACTCGGGATGACGCGCATCCAGCTCGGTCATCTGGGCGTCGCGTGCCACCTTGGCCAGAATCGACGCGGCGCTGATCGCGGGGTGGCGCAGATCGCCCTTGACCACCGCCTGCCCCGGACAGACGTGGCCCGGCAGGCGGTTGCCGTCGACCAGCAGATACTCCGCCGCCAGCGGCAGCGCATCGATGGCGCGGCGCATCGCCAGATGCGTGGCGTGATAGATATTGAGCTGGTCGATCTCCTCCGGCGAGGCCTCGGCCACCGCGAACGCCAGCGCCTGCTCGCGGATGCGTAGATCCAGCGCCTCGCGACGGGCCGCACTCAACCGCTTGGAGTCGGTCAGCCCATCGATGGGGCGCGCCGGATCGAGGATCACCGCGGCCGCCACCACCGCGCCCACCAGCGGGCCGCGACCGACTTCGTCGACGCCGGCGAGACGCTCGCCATGGTAGTCGATCACCAGTTCGGGATAGGTCCGGGGGGCGCGCTTGGCGGGCATGGCTGGTCTCTCAGGCGGAGGTGGCGGTGACGCTGAGCGCACCCTGCTCGACCAGTTCGAGCACCGCACTGGCGGCGCGCTCGCTGGCACCGCGTTGCAGTCCGGCATGCAGCTCGGCGAAGCGCGTCTCCAGCGCCTCACGCCGGGCACTCTCCTCGAACCAGGGCGTCAGTGTCTCGACCAGGCGCTCGGCATCGACCGCGTCCTGAATCAGCTCCGGCACCAGCCCCTCCTGGGCGATCAGATTGGGCAGCGAGATCCAGCGTGTCTTGACCAACCGCTGAGCCAGCCAGTAAGTGGCCGGCGCCATGCGATAGGCGACCACCATGGCACGGTGACACAGCATGGTCTCCAGCGCCGCGGTGCCCGACGTCAGCAGCACCGCGTCGGCGGCGGTCATCGCCTCGCGCGAGCGGCCATCGCAGAGCGTGACCCGGTCGGCCAGCGGCGGAAAACGTTCGAGCAGTGCCTCGAGCTCGCGCCGACGCTGCGGCGAGGCCGCGGGGATCACCACCTGCAACTCACCCAAGCGCTCGCGCAACGCGGCGGCGGCGCGCAGGAAGATCTCGCCCTGGAAGCGCACCTCGTTGCTGCGCGAACCAGGCAGCAGCGCCAGGGTCGGCGTGACCGGGTCGAGCCCCAGCGCCTCGCGCGCGGCGCCGCGATCGTTGACCAGCGGCAGCTCGTCGGCCAGCGGATGGCCGACATAGGCCACCGGCACCCGATGCTCGGCGTAGAACGCGGCCTCGAACGGCAGAAAGGTGAGCATGGCATCGACCGCCCGCGCGATCTTCTTGACCCGGCCCTGACGCCAGGCCCAGACCGAGGGGCTGACATAGTGGGCGGTGCGGATGCCGCGTTGGCGCAGCTGAAGCTCGAGGCCGAGATTGAAGTCCGGGGCGTCGATGCCGATCATCACGTCGGGCCGCCAGGCGAGTGCATCGCGCTTCAGATGGCGGCGCACCTTGATCAGCCCCGGCAGGTGCTTGAGCACCTCGACCAGCCCCATCACCGACAGAGTCTCCAGCGGATAGAGGGACTCGAGCCCCTGGGCCTGCATGCGCGGGCCGCCGATGCCGCGGAACTCGACGTCGGGGCGGCGCTGACGCAGCGCCTGCATCAGCCCGGCACCGAGGATGTCGCCGGAGAGTTCGCCGGCCACCAGATAGACACGCATCCTGCCCCCGGACCGGCTAGCGGATGATGCCGCGCTGGGAGACCTTGAGCGAATCGACGAAGCGCTGGGTCTCCTCGAGCGCGAAGCGGCTCTCGATCTCGGCGATCGCCTGCTCCAGGGTCAGCCCCTTGCGGTAGACCAGCCGGTACCCCTCACCGAGGGCCTTGATCGCCTCGGCGGAGAAGCCACGGCGCTTGAGTCCGATCGAATTGAGCCCGTGGGGCGCGGCCGGATTGCCGCTGACCATGATGAAGGCCGGGATATCCTTGGTGATCGCCGAGCAACCGCCGACCATGGCGTGCTCGCCCATGTGGCAGAACTGGTGGATCGCCGACAGCCCGCCCAGGATGGAGTGGTTCCCCAGGGTGACGTGGCCGGCCAGGGTGGCCTGGTTGGCCAGGATGCAGTCGTCGCCGATCAGGCAGTCGTGGCCGACGTGGGAGTAGGCCATGAACAGATTGCGGCTGCCGATGGTGGTGACGCCACGATCCTGCATCGTGCCACGGTGGATGGTCACGCTCTCGCGGATGACGTTGTCGTCACCCACCTCCAGGCGGGTGGGTTCACCGGCGTACTTCTTGTCCTGGCACTCCTCGCCCACGGAGGCGAACTGGAAGATGCGATTGCGCTGGCCCAGGCGTGTCGGCCCCTTGATCACCACGTGCGGGCCGATCACGCAGCCCGCATCGATCTCGACATCGGGACCGATCACACTGTACGGGCCGACCTCGACGTCAGCGGCCAGACGCGCAGAGGGATCGACGATGGCGGTGGGATGAATCAAGCGATTTTCCTCTCGGCACAGATGATTTCGCCCTCGCAGGCCAGCTCGCCGTCGACGCTGGCGCGACAGGCGAACTTCCAGATGCCGCGCTTGCCCTTGATCACGTCGGCTTCGAGCTTGAGCTGGTCGCCCGGCATCACCGGGCGCTTGAAGCGCATGTTGTCGCTGCCCACGAGGTAGTAGACGTAACCGTCGGCGGGCAACTTGTTGACCGTCTTGAAGCCGAGGATACCGCAGGCCTGGGCCAGCGCCTCGATGATCAGCACACCCGGCATGATCGGATGATGGGGGAAGTGGCCGTTGAAGAAGGGTTCGTTGATGCTGACGTTCTTGTACGCCACGATCGATTCGCCCAGCGTGATCTCCATCACGCGATCTACCAGCAGAAACGGATAACGATGCGGTAGATACTCACGAATCTGGTTGATGTCCATTATCATCAATACGACCTCTGAAATAACGAAATGCCTGCCATAAAGGCAGGCACACGGAGGTAAAGCGGCGTTCACCCATGTGGGCGGGCATTATACAGGCGCACTACATGGCTGCCAGTCTTTCACCCCCGCGCCGGTTGCCGTTCTGCCCCCGTTCACGCATCGCGTCGGCCACGCTCGAGTCGTGTCAGACGCTTGGCGATCTCGTCCAACTGCTTGAAGCGTACCGCGTTCTTGCGCCACTGACTATTCGACATCGAGCCCGTGCCGGAGGAGTAGACACCCGGCTCGAGAATCGAATTGGTGACCAGACTCATGCCCGTCACCTGGACCCCGTCGGCCAGGGTCAGATGGCCCGAGAGCCCCACCCCGCCGCCCAGCAGACAGTGACGGCCGACCTTGGTCGAGCCGGCGATGCCGACACAACCGGCCAGCGCGCTGTGATCGCCGATCTGCACGTTGTGGGCGATCTGCACCTGGGAGTCGATCTTGACCCCGTTACCGATCAGGGTGTCACCCAGCGCGCCGCGGTCGATGCTCGAACAGCTGCCCACCTCGACGTCGTCCCCCAGACACACTCCACCGAGCTGAGCGATCTTCTCCCAGTGGGCGCCGTCGTGGGCGAAGCCGAAGCCATCGCCGCCGATCACGCAGCCGCTGTGGAGAATCGCCCGCTGTCCCACGCTGACGCCGTGATAGAGGGTGACATTGGCGTGCAGACGCGAGCCCTGGCCCAGGGTAGTGTCGGCACCGATGAAGCTGCCGGCACCGATCACGCAGTCATCGGCGATCTCGACCCCGGCCTCGATCACGCAGTGCGCGCCGATCTCGACCCGCGCCCCGATCACCGCATCGGGGGAGACCACCGCGCTGGGGTGGACGCCCTGCGGGTCGCGGTTGGTCAGCGGGTCGAACAGCCGCGACAGCTTCGCGTAGCCCAGATAGGGATTGTCGAGCTCCAGGCGCGGGCACGGGCAGGTCTCGCCGTGGGCCGGGTGCACCAGCACCGCACTGGCCCGGGTATCGGCCAGATACTTGAGATAGGCGCGATTGGCGAGAAACGCCAGATCGCCCGGAGCGGCATCGGTCAGGGTCGCCAGGCCGCTGACGCGGAGGTCGGGATCACCGACCAGACGAGCCTCGATGCGCTCGGCGAGTTCGCCGAGCGTGTAGGAAGCGGGGGCAGCACTCTTCATGAACGGGGGCCGTTCTCGATCGTCAGTTGAGTGAGTTGAAGATCTTGGTCACTTCGTTGGTGATGTCCAGGCTGTCGCCGGAGTAGACCACCGCGTCGCGATCCACGACCATGTCGAGCCCACGCTGCTTGACCACACGCTGGATTGCCTGGTCGAGCTTGGGCTTGGCGCTCTTCAGATACTGCTGTTCGGCCTGCTGCTGAGCCTGGGCGATCTGGCCGCGCAGCTGCTGGAACTGGCTGCCCTTCTGACGCAGCTGCTGCGTCACCGAGTTGCGCTCGGACTCGGACATCACGTCACCGTTCTTCTGCAGCTTCTCCTGCAGCTGCTGCAGCTGCTGACCGAGCGCCTCGGCCTGCTTCTGCTGCGGCCCGATGCGATTCTTCAGCTGGTTCATCGATGCCTGTGCCGACTGTGAGGACATCAGCGCCTGGCGCCAGTCGAGCACGCCAACGTCGGTGGCCATCGCCGGCAGGGAAACCATCGTCATGAGCCCTAGCCCGAGGGCACCTATTACCTTGCGCATCCGCGCCTCCTTGAGCCTACGCTCTCGATGAATGGAGCTTGATGAGTGGAGCTTGGTACATCTCGCCCCGGCAGAGACTGCCGTGGCGCTTCGCGGGAGTCGCCCTGCCCCCTGGCGGCGCCCGTTACGGGGCGCCACCGGGGGCGTCGATCGGCGAAAGCCTCCCGTCAGAAGGTCTGACCCAGCGAGAACTGGAATACCTGCGGGTCGTCGCCATCCTTCTCGTTGAGCGGCTTGGCCACGCTGAAGGTCAGCGGCCCCACCGGCGTCAGCCAGGAGAGCCCCAGGCCGACGCTGTAGCGCAGATCGCCCAGGTCGACGCCGCTCTTGCAGCTGGAGGTCATGCCCTCGGGCACGTCGTAGCAGTCGGTCAGGAAGGTGTTGCCCCCGTCCAGGAAGATACTGGTCTGCAGCGAGCGCCGATCTTCGACCCACGGGAACGGGTAGATCAGCTCCGCCGAGCCCTCGACCAGCACGTTGCCGCCCAGGGTATCGTCATCGCCATTGCCGCGCTTGGTGGTCTTCGGTCCCAGCGTGTTGCCGGTGTAACCGCGCACCGAGCCCAGGCCGCCGGCGTAGAAGTTCTCGTAGAACGGATAGGGGTCGTTGGAGCCCAGAGTGTCGGCGTAGCCCAGGTTGCTGCTGAACTTGAGCGACCAGTCCGGGTTGAGCTCGAACAGTTTCTGGCCACGATAGCGCAGCTTGTAGTACTCGGCGTCGGAGCCGGGCACCGCGGTCTCCAGCGAGACGCGCTGATAGCTGCCCGCGGTGGGCATGATGCCCCGGTTCAGGTTGTTGCGGGTCCAGCTCGCGGTCAGCTTGTAGTTGAGGAAGTCCGAACCCTGGTCATCGACGTACTGCACGATCTCGGCCGGGGTGTCGTCGTAGGTATCGATCGACAGACTTTCGAGGCCGACACCGAAGTTCAACCGCGACAGATCGTTGATCGGATAGCCGAAGTTGATGTTGCCGCCGTAGGAGTCGGTGGAGTAGGTCGAGATGTCGGAGTCTTCGTAGTTGGTCTCGCGGTAGAAGACGTTGTAGCCGCGCGAGATACCATCCAGCGTCCAGTACGGATCGGTATAGCCGAAGTTGATATTGGTGAAGGTGTCACTGCGCTGGGCGCCGATGTTGACGCGGTTGCCGGTCCCCAGGAAGTTGTTCTGGGCCAGTGCCGCGCCATAGATCACCCCGGCGCTCTGGGAGAAGCCGACGCTGGCCGAAATCGACCCGGAGGGCTGCTCCTGGACGTTGTAGGTGACATCGAGCTGGTCCGGCTCGCCGGCGACCGGACGGGTGTCGACGTCGACCTGCTTGAAGAAACCGAGCCGCTCGAGCCGCTGACGCGACTGCGAGATCTGGTCGGTGGAGGCCGGCGCCCCTTCCATCTGCACCATCTCGCGGCGCAGCACCTCGTCCTGGGTGGTGGTGTTGCCCTCGAAGTTGATCCGACGCACGTAGGCGCGACGGCCCGGATCGACGCGGAAGGTCACGTCGACGGTGTCGCTGCTCTCGTGCACCGTGGGCACCGCCTTGATGTCGGCGAAGGCGAAGCCCTCGGCGCCGAGCTTCTGGCGCAGCGCCTCGGAGGAGGCGGTGAGCTTGCTCTGGGAGAAATACTCGCCGGGCTTGGCGGTCACCAGCGAGCGCGCCACCGACTCGTCCATCTTGAGATCGCCGTCGAAACGGATCTGGTCGAGCTTGTAGCGCTTGCCCTCGTCGACGTTGATGGTAACGAAGATGCGCGACTTGTCGGGGCTGATCGAGACCTGGGTCGAGGTGATGCGGAAGTTGACGTAGCCGCGATCGAGATACCAGGAGCGCAGCGTCTCCAGGTCACCGGAGAGCGCCTCGCGGGAGTACTTGTCGTCGGAGAACCAGCCGAAGAACCAGCCCGGCTTGTCCTCCAGCTTGAACAGATCGCGCAGGGTATCGTCGTCGTAGGCCTGATTGCCGACCACGTTGATCTGGCGAATCTTGGCGACTTCACCCTCGTTGATATTGATATTGACGCGTACGCGGTTGCGCTCGAGCTGCTCGACCGAGGTCTCGATGTTGGAGCTGTAACGGCCCTGAGACTGATAGAGGCGCTCGAGTTCGCGCTGCATCTCCTCGAGAGTGGAGCGCTGCAGCACCTGCCCTTCGGCGATGCCGGCGTCACGCAGCCCCTTGCGCAGGTCGTCGTCGGATATCTGCGAGTTGCCCTCGATGTTGATCTCGGCGATCGAGGGACGCTCGACCACGTTGATGATCAGGACGTCGCCGTCGCGCGAGAGACGGATGTCGTCGAAAAGCCCGGTCTGGAACAGTTTCTGCGCGGCGTCGCCCAGTTGCTGATCGTCGACCCGCTGGTCGGCGCTGACGGGAAAGGCGTTGAATACCGATGCCGCCGAAACGCGCTGCAGCCCCTCCACGCGAATATCCGAAATCTCGAATGGTGCAGCCAGCGCCACAGGCGAGCTGGCCAGCAACAGTCCTGCCAATCCGATGGTCTTGAGTTTCATGCAATCAGTCGCTTCTCTGGGGTCCGCCCGCGTATCGAACAGGCACCTTATACATTTCCCCCAGTGACTGACAAGGCCAGGCCCGCCGATCACCGAGGTCTTTCCTTCGCCGCCCGTCGTCATCCCTCGGCGGGCACAGCCCTGCCTGCTAGAGCCGCATCAGATCGAAATAGAGGGCCATTACCATCAGACAGCCGACCAGCGCCACGCCGATCTTGAGCCCCATGGCCTGGGCATTCTCCGACACCGGCCGCCCGCGCACCAGCTCGATCAGGTAGTAGACCAGATGACCGCCATCGAGCACCGGGATCGGCAGCAGGTTGAGCACCCCCAGGCTGATCGACAGGTAGGCGAGGAAGCCGACGAAGGTCTCGACCCCGCTGCGCGCCGAGTCGCCGGCGATACGCGCGATGGTGATCGGCCCGGAGAGATTCGAGGGCGAAATCCAGCCCACTACCATCTTGCGGATCGAATCGGCAGTGAGCCAGGTCATCTCGCCGGTCTTCTCGAGCGCCTGACCGACCGCGGCCAGTGGCCCGTAACGAATCTCACGGCGATACTCCGCCGGCCAGGTGACGCGCTCGGAAGCCGCGCCGACATAGCCGATGCGCTCGCCATCCTCACCCTCGCGAACCGCCGGGGTGAGGGTCAGGGTGCGCGTCTCGCCACCCCGCGACAGGGTCACCTGCAGCGGCCGGCCCGGGTGTGCGCGCACCGCGTCGACGAAGCCCGTCCAGTCGTCGAGCTCATGCCCGTCGACGCGCAGTAGGCGGTCGCCGGCCTGGAGCCCGGCCTTGGCCGCCGGGCCGTTCTCGAGCACCTGCCCCAGCACCGCCGGCGCGGTGGGCCGGAACGGCACCACGCCGAGGGTGGCCAGCGGCTGCGGCGGATCCTGGCGCACCAGCCAGCCGCTGACCGGCACGCGATGGACATGGGTCGGGCCTTCGGCGCGTTCACGGGTGGTCACGCTCAGCGCCCCATCGGCGCCGATCGCCGCAATCAGCTGCAGATTGACGTCGTTCCAGGAGGGCGTCGACTCGCCCTGCACGCTGACGATCTCCTGGCCCTGACGCAGCCCGCCCTCGGCCGCCGGCGACCCGGGCACCACCTCGCCCACCACCGGTGCCACCGTGGTCGTGCCGTAGACGAACAGCGCCCAGTAGGCGACCACCGCCAGCAGCAGATTGGCGATCGGGCCGGCGGCGACGATAGCGATCCGCGCCCACACGCTCTTGCGATTGAAGGCGTGCTCGCGCTCGGCCGGGTCCACCGGCCCCTCGCGCTCGTCGAGCATCTTGACGTAGCCGCCGAGCGGAATCGCGGCCAGCGCGAACTCGGTGCCATGGCGATCGCGGCGCGACCACAGCGGCTTGCCGAAACCGACCGAAAAGCGCAGCACCTTGACCCCGCAGCGACGCGCGACCCAGAAGTGGCCGAACTCGTGAAAGGTGATCAACAGGCCGAGCACGACGATGACGGCCAGCACATTCTGGAGCGCATCCATCACGCCCGCCCCCTCTAGAAGGATCCGGTCAGCCGGATCGTTGTTGCAGCAGCGCCTCGGCGGTACGCCGGGCGCGTGCATCCTCGCACATTATCACGTCGAGCGAATCGGCCGCGTGCACCTCGAGCGCCTCGAGGGTCGCCGCCACCACCCTGGCGATCCCCGGAAACGACAGCCGGCCGGCGAGAAACGCCTGCACTGCGACCTCGTTGGCGGCGTTGAGCACCGCCGGCGCGGTGCCGCCCGCCGCCATCGCCTGGCGCGCCAGGCGCAGGCAGGGAAAGCGCTGCTCGTCGGGCGGCTCGAAGTCGAGCCGCCCGACCGTGAACAGATCGAGCGCTGCGACCCCGGCATCGATACGCTCGGGCCAGGCCAGTCCGTAGGCGATCGGCGTACGCATGTCGGGATTCCCCAACTGCGCCAGCACCGAGCCGTCGCTGTAGCCCACCATCGAATGAACGATGCTCTGGGGGTGCACCACCACCTCGACCTGGGCCGGGGTGGCATCGAACAACCAGCACGCCTCGATCAGTTCCAGCCCCTTGTTCATCAGGGTGGCACTGTCGACCGAAATCTTCTGCCCCATCGACCAGTTGGGGTGAGCGCAAGCCTGGGCCGGCGTCACCTCGGCCAGGTCGGCACTGGCCCACTCGCGGAAAGGGCCACCGGAGGCGGTCAGCAGCAGGCGCGAGACGCCAAGGCGCTCGAGCCCGCCGCGATGCTGCATAGGAAGACACTGATAGATCGCATTATGTTCCGAATCGATCGGTAAAAGTGTCGCCCCGGCGCGCGCCACCGCCTGCATGAACAGACTGCCGGACATCACCAGCGCTTCCTTGTTGGCGAGCAGCACGCGCTTGCCCGCCTCCACCGCCGCCAGCGTCGGCAGCAGTCCCGCGGCGCCGACGATCGCCGCCATTACCACGTCGGCATCGGGATCACCGGCGACCTCGATCAGCGCCTGCTCGCCGCTGCTCACCTCGGTGGCGACATGGCCGGCAGCGCCCAGTTCGGCGCGCAGCCACTCGGCGTCCGCGGCGCTGCCGATCACCGCACGCGCCGGCGACCACGCCAGACACAGGTCGCGCAGCGCCTCGCGGGAGCGCTGAGCAGTCACCGCGTGCAGCCGGTAGCGCTCGGGATGACGCGCCAGCACGTCCAGGGTGCTGCGCCCGATGGAGCCGGTCGCGCCGAGCACGCTGACCTTCAGGGGGGAGGATACGGTCATGCGGGGTTATCCCAGCCAGGGGCTAATCAGCGCGAACAGCGGCACTGCCGCTGTCAGGCTGTCGATGCGATCGAGGATACCGCCATGCCCGGGGAGCAGATGGCTGGAGTCCTTGAGGCCACTGAAGCGCTTGAGCATGCTCTCGAACAGATCGCCCACCACCGAGACCATTGCCACCAGCAGTGCCAGCAACAAAAGCCCTAGGGCCTGCCCCAGATCGAAGGGCAGCCACAGCGCGTAGGCGAGCGCCAGCAGCGCCACCGCCACCCAGCCGCCGTAGACCCCTTCCCAGGATTTGCCGGGGCTGACGTGCCGGGCCAACTTGCGACGACCGAAGCGGCGTCCGGAGAAGTAGGCGCCGATATCCGCCAGCCACACCAGCAGCAGCACGAACAGCAGCCACTCACTGCCCTCCTGGCGCAGCTGATAGAAACCGACCCAGCACGGGAACAGTACCCACACTCCCATCGCCAGACGCACGCCGGGGCGCTGCCACTCCTGGGTGGCATCGGGATAGCGGATGACCCAGCGGGCATTGGCCAACCAGCCGAGCACGCCCAGCCAGAGTGGCCAGTGGGCGGATGCCCAGCCGGCAAACCACGCCAGCAGCAGCAGCAGCGCCAGCGCGGCCGTGTAGGCCAGGCGCGGAGCGGTAGCGGCGAAGCCAGCGAGACGTGCCCACTCCCAGGCGCCGAGCAGCAGCACCAGGGCGGTGAACAGCGCGAAGGCGCCGCCGTCGAGTCCGAACAGGCCAGCCAGCGCCAGCGGCGCCAGTATCAGTGCGGTGAGAATCCGTTGCCTAAGCACCATTCGCCTCGACTTGCTGTTGGCTCATGCCGAAGCGGCGCTGGCGCTGGCGAAAATCACCCAGCGCGGCATCGAACGCGGCGGCGTCGAAATCGGGCCATAGCTGCGGCGAAAACACCAGTTCAGCGTAGGCCAGCTGCCACAGCAGGAAGTTGGAGATGCGCTGCTCGCCGCTGGTACGGATGCACAGATCCACCGCCGGCTCGCCAGCCAGGCAGATTTCGCTATCGAGCAGCGTCTCGTCGATCTCTTCCGGGGCCAGCTCGCCGTCAGCCACCCGCCGGGCCAGCCGGCGCGAGGCCTGGGCGATGTCCCAGCGGCCGCCGTAGTTGGCCGCCACCACCAAGTGCAATCCCGGATTGTCACGGGTCTGCGCCTCGGCACGCGCCATCTGCTTCTGCAGCGAACTGGAGAAGCGCCGGCGGTCGCCGATGATCGACAGCCGGATGCCGTTGTCGTCGAGCTTCTTGACCTCGCGCTTGAGCACGAGCATGAAGAGCTCCATCAAGGCACTGACTTCGGCCGAGGGCCGGCGCCAGTTCTCGCTGGAGAAGGCGAACAGTGTGAGGGTGCCGATGCCGAGCTCCGCCGCCCGGCGGATCACACTGCGCAACGACTCGACCCCAGCGCGATGTCCCTGCGCACTGGAGAGCCCCCGGGCGCGCGCCCAGCGATTGTTGCCGTCCATGATGATCGCCACATGGCGAGGCACCGACGACGTCGCTAAAGCGTCACGCGACTGCATGTCTGTCATGATATCTCGCAAGCCGGATGGGCGGCGGCGACACGCGCCTCATGCCCGTGCCGCCGTCGAACCTTACACCTGCATCAGGTCGTGTTCCTTGGTTTCCAGAAGCTTGTCGATCTCGCTGACGTACTTGTCTGTCAGCTTCTGGACCTCCTCTTCACCGCGACGCTCGTCGTCCTCGGTGATCTCCTTGTCCTTGAGCAGGGACTTGAGGTCGCTGTTGGCGTCGCGGCGCACGTTACGCACCGCCACGCGGGCGTTCTCGGCCTCGGCGCGGGCCTGCTTGATGTAGTTGCGGCGCGTCTCTTCGGTCAGCGGCGGCATCGGCACGCGGATGACAGTACCCGCAGTGGCCGGATTCAAGCCCAGATCGGAAGTCATGATCGCCTTCTCGATCTTCTGCACCATGGTGCGTTCCCACGGCGTGACGGCGAGCGTACGCGCGTCCTCGACGTTGACGTTGGCGACCTGATTGAGCGGCACGTCGCTGCCGTAGTACTCGACCATCACCGCATCCAGAATGCTGGGGTGGGCGCGCCCGGTACGAATCTTGTGGAAGTTGGTCTGGAGCGACTCCAGGCTCTTCTTCATGCGCCCTTCGGCGTCTTTCTTGATATCGTCGATCATGTCCTAAACCTCAATCAATCAGCGTGCCTTCTCGTCCACCGACCACCAGATTCAACAGCGCGCCAGGCTTGGTCATGTCGAAGACGCGAACCGGCATGTCATGGTCACGCACCAGACAGATGGCGGTCAAATCCATCACACCGAGCTTCTGGTCGAGGACGTCATCATACCCCAGGCGCTCGTACTTGATGGCATCCGGGTGCTTGACCGGATCCTTGTCGTAGACGCCGTCGACCTTGGTGGCCTTGACCACCACGTTGGCATCGATCTCGATGCCACGCAGACAGGCAGCGGAGTCGGTGGTGAAGAAGGGGTTACCGGTGCCCGCGGAGAAGATCACCACGTCGCCGGAGGTGAGATAGCGAATCGCGGTGCGGCGATCGTAGTGCTCGACCACGCCGCTCATGGGAATCGCCGACATCACCCGCGAGCGGATGTTGGAGCGCTCCAGCGCATCACGCATCGCCAGCGCGTTCATCACCGTCGCCAGCATCCCCATATGGTCGCCGGTGACCCGCTCCATGCCGGCGGCATGCAGTGCCGCGCCGCGGAACAGGTTGCCGCCGCCGATCACCATGCCCACCTGTACGCCGATCCCCACCAGCTGGCCGATCTCCAGTGCCATGCGGTCGAGCACCTTGGGATCGATACCGAACTCCTGCTCTCCGGTCAGCGCCTCGCCGGAAAGCTTGAGCAGGATGCGCTTGTACTTCGACTTTTCGGTGGGCTTGTTCGAGCGATCGACGACGTCGGACATGGGGTCTCTCCTGGTGATTGCGGGGCGTGTCGGCAGGACCGATGGAGGAGCGCGATTCTCATCCAGCGGATACGCGAAGGCGTGCGCTCTCGCGCACGCCATCACAGGGAGCATGAGCGGACGCCTGGCGACCACCGCTCCCGACAGAAAGCATGGGGCTCAGCGGCGAGCCTGTTCCATGACTTCCTTGGCGAAATCGACCTCTTCCTTCTCGATGCCCTCGCCGACCTCGAAGCGCGTGAAGCCGACGACTTCGCCGCCAGCAGTCTTGGCGTATTCGGCCACGGACTGGTTCGGGTCCTTGACGAACGGCTGCTCGGTCAGGCTGTTCTCGGCCAGGTACTTCTTCAGACGGCCCTGGACCATCTTCTCGGCGATTTCGCTCGGCTTGCCGGCCATGTCCGGCTGCGCCAGGATGATCGCTTTTTCCTGGTCGAGCTGCTCCTGCGGCATCTCTTCCGGACGGGCGACGACCGGGTTGATCGCGGCCACGTGCATGGCGATGTCCTTGGCCACCTCGGCGTTGCCACCCTTGAGCACGGTCAGCACACCGATACGGTCGCCGTGGACGTAGGCACCGACCACGCCACCTTCCGGCGCGTCGACGATCACCGCGCGGCGCACGGAGATGTTCTCGCCGATCTTCTGCACCAGCTGGTTGCGGGCGTCTTCCAGCTCACCGTCCATGATCGCGGCGATGTCTTCGGACTTGGCCTCGAACACCTTGGCCAGCACCTTGTCGGCGAAGCTCTTGAAGTTATCGTCGCGGGACACGAAGTCGGTCTCGGAGTTGACTTCGAGCATCGCACCGTAGCTGCCGTCGGCGGCCACACGGGTGAGGATGGCGCCTTCGGCGGCGGTACGGCCGGCCTTCTTGGCTGCCTTGAGGCCAGAGTTCTTGCGCAGATCTTCGATCGCACGCTCGATGTCGCCCTCGGCTTCGGTGAGTGCCTTCTTGCACTCCATCATGCCGAGACCGGTACGCTCACGCAGTTCCTTGACTAGAGAAGCGCTGATAGCTGCCATGTGAGTCCCTCTGAGAATCGCTGTTTCGTCTGACGAACGGCGCCCGCGGGGGCACCGCTGCGGGTGTAAAAAGGGGGCTCGATAGCCCCCTGTGTCTGCGCTGATGTCGGCGATCCGGTGACCGCCCTGCGGGAGCACGCTCAACGCAGACGCGATGCCTGCGGCGTTACTCGGCCGCGGCGTCGCTGGTCTCGCTGACTTCGACGAACTCGTCCGGACGACCTTCCTTCGCCTTGGCGCAGGCATCGGCGATCGCCTGCACGTAGATCTGGATCGCGCGGATGGAGTCGTCGTTACCCGGGATGACGTAGTCGACGCCGTCCGGGTTGGAGTTGGTGTCGACCACACCGATGACCGGGATGCCCAGCTTGTTGGCTTCGTTGATCGCGATGCGCTCGTGGTCGACATCGATCACGAACAGCGCGTCGGGCAGGCCACCCATCTCCTTGATACCGCCGATGGAACGCTCGAGCTTCTCCTGCTCGCGGGTCGCCATCAGGACCTCTTTCTTGGTCAGCTTCTCGAAGGTGCCATCTTCACGCATGGTCTCGAGTTCACGCAGACGCTTGATCGACTGACGGATGGTCTTGTAGTTCGTCAGCATGCCGCCCAGCCAGCGGTGGTTGACGAACGGCTGACCGACACGATTCGCCTCTTCCTTGATGATCTTGCTGGCGGAACGCTTGGTACCGACGAACAGGATCTTGTTGTTGGAAGCGGCCATCTTCTCGACCACGCCAGTGGCTTCGAGCAGCGCCGGCAGGGTATGTTCGAGGTTGATGATGTGAATCTTGTTACGCGCGCCAAAGATGTACTGACCCATCTTCGGGTTCCAGTAACGGGTCTGGTGACCGAAGTGTGCACCTGCCTTGAGCAGGTCGCGCATGTTGACTTGTGCCATGGTGACTCCTGAAGAATCGGGTTGGGCCTCCACACACCCCATGGATCCGACCGTTCGGCGTTGCCGTCACGGCACCCGGGACCATGTGTCGGTGCGTGTGTGTTTTTTCCGGTGACGCCCCCAGACGAGTGCGTTCACCGCCACTGTCGCGTCGACCGCACGTACCGCACTCGCCTTATAGGCAGTGGGGTCGCTTCGCGTCCCTGGGGCATGAGGCATCTTCTATCTCGTGCCGCGTCAGGACGGGAATTGCAGTCGAGCGCGCGGCTTTATACCATAGAACCCACGCAAGATGAAGTCGCCGGTCGTCGAAGCCACTGCCTCGACGCCGTCTCCGTCGTCTCTTCACCACGGCCTGCGACACCCACCGAACTCCGCTGCGAGAGCGCATGAACATTCCACGCAAGACACCCGACGAAATCGAAAAAATGCGCGAAGCCGGCCGTCAGGCCGCCGCCGTGTTCGACATGATCACCCCCCACGTCGTCGCCGGCGTCTCCACCGGCGAGCTCGACCGCCTGTGCCACGACTTCATCGTCAAGGAACTCGGCTCGACCCCGGCACCGCTCAACTACCACGGCTTCCCCAAGTCGATCTGCACCTCTCTCAACCACGTCGTCTGCCATGGCATCCCCGATTTCGACAAGAAGCTAAAGCATGGCGACATCATGAACATCGACATCACCGTGAAGACCGCCGACGGCTATCACGGCGACAGCAGTGTGATGTTCGTGATCGGCGAGACGATCCAGGGCGAGCGCCTCTGCCGAGTGACCCAGGAGTGCCTCTACAAGGCCATGGCCGAGGTGCGCCCGGGTGTGCGCCTCTCCACCATCGCCCGGGTGATCCAGGCCCACGCCGAAGGCTTCGGCTATTCGGTGGTGCGTGACTTCTGCGGCCACGGCATCGGCGCCGGCTTCCACGAGGAGCCTCAGGTGCTGCACTATGACGGCTATGCGCCCGAGGCCGACGCCGAGCTGGCGCCCGGCATGTGCCTGACCATCGAGCCGATGCTCAACGCCGGTGGCTATCGCACCAAGGTGCTGCGTGACGGCTGGACCGCAGTGACCAAGGACAAGAGCCTGTCGGCACAGTGGGAGCACACCCTGCTGGTCACCGACACGGGCGTCGAGGTGCTCACCGCCCGCGCCGACGAAGACCTGAGTTTCCTCTCCGCCTGACCGGCCCCTGCCCGCCCGGGGGTCGCCTGGCGACCCCCTTCATTGATCGGGAGCGCTCGCGTTCATGCTGCTGCATCACTACCGGTTCCAGCCCGACGAGTCCCTGTTCGACGTCGCCGCGTTCCGTGCCGAGCTCGCCCGTGAGCGCCAGCCCATCCCGGCGTTCAAGCAGGCCCTGGCGACTCTCCACCAACGTCTCGATGCGCGCTTCCGCCAGGGCAGCGATATCCGCGACCTGGTTCACGGCCGCGCCTGGTGCCTGGACCGGCTGCTCGAGGTGGCCTGGGAACGCTTCGACTGGCCCGACGACGGCATCGCCCTGCTCGCGGTGGGCGGCTATGGCCGCGGCGAGCTGCACCCCTACTCCGACATCGACCTGCTGCTGCTGCTCGAGCACGACGACGACACCCCCTATCGCGAGTCGCTGACCGGCTTCATCACCTTTCTATGGGACATCGGCCTGGAGATCGGCCAGAGCGTGCGCTCGCTCAACGACTGCGAGCGCGAGGCCCGCGCCGATATCACGGTCATCACCAACCTGCTCGAGACCCGCACCCTGGCCGGCCCCGAGCGGCTGCGCGGGGCCATGCGCGAGCGTCTGTCGGCGCGCCACATGTGGTCGTCGGCGGCGTTCTTCGAGGGCAAGTGGCAGGAGCAGATCAGCCGCCACTACAAGCACAACAACTCCGAGTATCACCTCGAGCCCAATATCAAGAGCGCCCCGGGCGGGCTGCGCGACATCCAGATGATCGGCTGGGTCGCCAAGCGCCACTTCGGCCCGCTGCGCTACGAGGACGTGGTCGCCCAGGGCTTCATGAACGATGCCGAGCTGCGCATCCTGAGCCAGGGTCAGGCCTTCCTGTGGCAGGTGCGCTACGCCCTGCACATGCTCACCGGGCGCGCCGAGGATCGCCTGCTGTTCGACCATCAGCGCGCCCTGGCAGCGCTGTTCGGCTATGTCGACACCCGCGAGCGGCTGGCGGTGGAGCAGTTCATGAAGGCTTACTACCGCCACGTCACCGCCCTGGCCGGCCTCAACGACATGCTGCTGCAGCACTTCGACGAAGTGATCCTGCGCGCCGGTGAAGCGCTCGAGGTGAAGCCGATCAACCCACGCTTCGAGACCAAGGGCGGCTATATCCAGCTGCGCCACCCCAACGTCTTCGTGCGCCGCCCGGGGGCGCTGCTCGAGCTGTTCCTGGTGATGGCCCAGCACCCCGAGATCGAGGGCGTGCGTGCCGACACCATCCGCCAGATCCGCGACCATCGCCACCTGATCGACGACGCCTTCCGTCAGGACCTGCGCCACCAGAGCCTGTTCATGGAGCTGCTGCGCAGCGGCGGCGACGTCCCCACCCAATTGACGCGGATGAACCGTTACGGCGTGCTGGGCAAATATCTGCCCGAGTTCGGCGAGGCGGTGGGGCTGATGCAGCACGACCTGTTCCACATCTATACCGTCGATGCCCATACCCTGCGCCTGCTGAGCTTTCTGCAGCGCTTCCGCGAGGCCCGCGACAGTGACGAGTACAGCGTCGCCATCGAGGTGATCCAGAAGCTGCCCAAGCTCGAGCTGCTGTGGATCGCCGGGCTCTATCACGACATCGGCAAGGGCCGCGGCGGTGACCACTCCCAACTGGGCGCGGTGGATGCCGCCGACTTCGCCACCCGCCATGACCTGTCGCCCTGGGACACGCGCCTGGTGGCGTGGCTGGTAGAGCACCATCTGCTGATGTCGAAGACCGCGCAGAAGCGTGACATCTCCGACCCCGACGTGATCCACGCCTTCGCCCGCACCGTGCGCGACGAAGTTCATCTCGACTATCTCTACGTGCTCACCGTGGCCGACATCAGCGCCACCAACCCCTCGCTGTGGAACGGCTGGCGTGCCTCGCTGATGCGCCAGCTCTACACCGAGACCCGGCGAGTGCTGCGGCGCGGGCTCGACAACACGATCGACCGCCAGGGCTGGGTCAGCGAAACCCGTGAGGAGGCGCTCGGCCTGCTGCGCGCCATCGGCGCCGACAGCGAGCGGGTCGAGGCGCTGTGGCAGACCTTCGGCGAGGACTACTTCCTGCAGTACACCGCCAGCGAGATCGCCTGGCAGACCCAGGGCATCCTCGCCCATCAGGAAGCGCTGCCGCTGATCCTGGTCAGCGCCCCCAGCGCCGACATGACGGAAGGCGGCACCAAGATCTTCATTCACACACGCTCGGTGGACGACCTGTTCGCCGCCACCGCCGCGGCGATGGAGCAGCTGGGGCTATCGATCCACGACGCACGCATCGCCACCTCCAGCGACGACTGGACGCTCAACACCTTCATTCTGCTCGACGACGACGGCGATGCGATCCGCGATCCGGCGCGACTCGAGGAGGTGCGCCGCTATCTGGTGGAGGAGCTCGACGACCCCGACGACTACCCGCAGATCGTCAGCCGTCACACGCCGCGCCAGCTCAAGCACTTCAAGGTGCCGATCGAGGTGATCATCGAGCAGGACCCGGCCAACGAGCGCACCTCGCTGGAGCTGATCGCCCCCGACCGACCAGGCCTGCTGGCGCGGGTCGGGCGCATCTTCATGGAGCAGAACATCGCGCTGTCGGCGGCCAAGATCGCCACCCTGGGCGAACGCGTCGAGGACGTCTTCTTCATTACCGACAAGCAGGGCCGCCAACTGACCGACCCCGAAGCCCAGCGCCGCCTGCGCGAGCGCCTGTGCGAGGCGCTCGACGTCTGACCCGGGTCATGACGACCCGGTTTGAGCCGTGGTGCCGGGGCGCCTATAATCGGCGGCTTTGCGACACTGCGAGCGGCCGGCGACCATGACCACCACCCTGTATGGCATCAAGACCTGCGATACCTGCCGCAAGGCGCGGCGCCAGCTCGCCGACCAGGGCATCGAATACCGCTATCACGACCTGCGCGAGGATGGCCTGGATGCCGAGCTGCTCGATCGCCTGCTCACCGCGGCCGACTGGCAGACGCTGCTCAACACCCGCAGCACCACCTGGCGCGGGCTCGACGATAGCGACAAGCAGAACGTCGACGCGGTGCGAGCACGCGAGCTGATGCTGGCCCACCCCACGCTGATCAAGCGTCCGCTGCTGGCCCAGGACGAGAGGCTGATCGTCGGCTTCGACTCGGCACGCTACGCCGCCCTGGGGTCGTGACAGCCGCCATACCACCCGATATCGCCACTCTCACAACCCCACTCACCGCCTTCATGATCAAGAGGATTTCGCGATGCTGAGCTTCGCACTAGGAACCGGCACCCAGAACACCCAGGGCGACTGGCTCGAGGTCTACTACCCGGCACCGCTCTACCAGCCTGCCGAGGCCGTGGTCAGCGCCGCGCGTCAGGCACTGAAGGGCGGCGAGGATGAAGTGGTGAGCTTCCTGCCCGAGCATTGCGCCGAACTGGCCCAGGCACTGCGGGATGCCGGCGCACCCGAGCAGGCGGAGGTCGCCGAGGCGTTCGCCACGGCCCAGCGGCCGCTGGTCGCGGTGTTCCTGGCAGAGGACCACGCGCCGGCGAGCGTGCCCGAGGTCTATCTCAAGCTGCATCTGCTCTCGCACCGCCTGGTCAAGCCGCACGGGATCCAGCTCGACGGCATGTTCGGCCTGCTCAAGAACGTCGCCTGGACCAGCGAAGGCGCCATTGATGTCGAGGAGCTGCCCGCCCGCCGTCTCCAGGCACGCCTGGCCGGCCGCCCGCTCTCGGTCGACTGCGTCGACAAGTTCCCCAAGATGACCGACTACGTGGTGCCCAAGGGCATCCGCATCGGCGACACGGCGAGGGTGCGCCTGGGCGCCTATCTGGGCGAGGGTGTCACGGTGATGCACGAGGGCTTCTGCAACTTCAACGCCGGGGCCGAAGGGCCGGGCATGATCGAAGGCCGCATCTCCGCCGGCGTATTCGTCGGCAAGGGGTCCGACCTGGGTGCCGGCTGCTCCACCATGGGCACCCTCTCCGGCGGCGGCAACGTGGTCATCAGCATCGGCGAGAACTGCCTGATCGGCGCCAATGCCGGCCTCGGCATCCCGCTCGGCGACCGCTGCACCATCGAGGCCGGGCTCTATGTCACCGCCGGCGCCAAGGTGACCGTGCTCGACGATCAGGGCGAGGCGGTAGAGACCGTGGCCGCACGCGAACTCGCCGGTCAGAGCGATCTGCTGTTCGTACGCCACTCGGTGAGCGGGCGCCTGGAGTGCCGGACCAACAAGAGTGCCGTGGCACTCAACGAAGCCCTGCACGCCCATAACTGATCCGGCCGGAGCCACCATGTCTGACGCACCATCGACGACCGCGCCCTCTGCCACCCAGGCCCTGGCCCTCGAGCTGCTCGCGCGGCCGTCGGTCACGCCGGACGACCACGGCTGCCAGGCGCTGATGATCGAGCGCCTGGCGCGGCTCGGCTTCAACGTCGAGCGCATGACCATCGGCGGTATCGACAACTTCTGGGCTACCCGCGGCCAGCACGGCCCGGTGCTGGCCTTCGCCGGCCACACCGACGTGGTGCCCAGCGGTCCGGAGGGCGCCTGGCAGTATCCGCCGTTCGCTCCACGCATCGATGCCGAGGGCTTCCTGTGCGGCCGCGGTGCCGCCGACATGAAGGGCAGCCTGGCGGCGATGGTCACCGCGGTGGAGCGCTTCGTCGCCGACCACCCCGACCACGCCGGACGTATCGCCTTTCTGATCACCGCCGACGAGGAGGGTCCGGCGATCCACGGCACGCGGGCCGTGGTCGAGCGTCTGCGCGAACGCGCCGAACCGCTCGACTACTGCATCGTCGGCGAGCCCTCCTCGACCCGCACCCTGGGTGACGTGATCAAGAACGGCCGGCGCGGCTCCCTCGGTGGCCTGCTGCGGGTGCACGGCATTCAAGGCCATGTGGCCTACCCGCACCTGGCGCGCAACCCGATCCATCAGGCGCTGGCGGCACTGCAGGCACTGGTCGACGAGCACTGGGACACGGGCAACGAGTTCTTCCCCGCCACCAGTTTCCAGATCTCCAACCTGCATGCCGGCACCGGCGCGACCAACGTGGTGCCCGGAGAGCTGGAGGTGACCTTCAACTTCCGCTACTCCACCGAGGTCACCCAGGCCGGACTGCGCGAGCGCGTCGCCGCCCTGCTCGACGCCCACGGCCTCGACTACCAGTTGGAGTGGACGCTCAACGGCAAGCCCTTCCTCACCCCCGGCGGCCTGCTGCTCGAAGCCGCACGGGCGGCCTGCGAACAGGAAGCCGGCATCACCCCGACGCTCTCCACCTCGGGGGGCACTTCCGACGGGCGCTTCATCGCCACCCTGGGCACCCAGGTGATCGAACTGGGCCCGGTCAACGCCACCATCCACCAGGTCAACGAACGCATCCGTGCCGAAGACCTCGATATCCTGAGCCGCGTCTATGAAGCGACGCTGGTGCGGCTGTTCACCTGAGGAAGCCATGCAGCGTTTTCCCGACATCGAGATCTACCTGGCCCAGGCCGACGTCGACGCCATCACCGCCTGGCTGCGCGAGGCGCTGGACGACGACGCCCTGACGCTTGCACGCAGCGGCAAGGGCATCTGGCGCGGCAAGGCGACACGCGAGGCGCGCCCGATCAACATCATGCTGGTGGAGCGCGCCGCCGATCACTTCGCCAGCCTGTGGTTCGACTGCGACGCCACGCCCTGGCCCCGCGACACCGATTGCGCCCGGGACGCCGCGGCCCAGCTCGGCTGCGAAGCGCGCTGTTCGCTCGGCGGCTGGCAGCCGGGCGACGACCCGGACCGTTTCTGGCAGGTGCTGCCCGAAGGCCAGGAAGGCACCATCGACTGGCCCGACCCCGGCCAGTGAGCCCAAGGCCCGTCCCGGGCCGCGGGCATCCTCTATACTGCGCACACTGCGCTGTCGCCATGGCGCCGCACGGGCCCGCCCGTAGCGGTGACCTCGGCGACGGCGCCCCATTCGCGTTCAGGCCCATCAATAACCGGGCCACATCAGGACAAGGAGGTCCCGCGTGGCAGAATCCAAAGCGGTCATCTTCGCGGCCATGGGCGGCAACCTCGCCATCGCCGTGACAAAGTTCGTCGCCGCCGCCATCACCGGCAGCTCGGCCATGCTCTCCGAAGGCATTCACTCGGTGGTCGACACCGGCAACCAGATCCTACTGCTGCTCGGCATGCAGCGGGCCAAGCGGCCACCCAGCGAGCAGTTCCCGTTCGGCCATGGCAAGGAGGTCTACTTCTGGAGCTTCGTGGTCGCGCTGCTGATCTTTGCGGTGGGCTCCGGGGTCTCGCTCTACGAAGGGGTGGTGCACATTATTCACCCCGAGCCGATCGAATCCCCGCTGATCAACTACATCGTCCTGGGCCTCGGCATTCTCTTCGAGGGCGCCTCCTGGGCCTTCGCGCTCCACGCCTTTCGCAAGACCAAGGGCAAGTGGGGCTATCTCGAAGCGGTCCACCGCGGCAAGGACCCGTCGATGTTCGTGGTAGTGTTCGAGGACTCCGCCGCCCTGCTCGGCCTGCTGGTCGCCATGGCCGGGATCGGCCTCAGTCAGTGGACCGGGCTGGCCATCTTCGATGGCATCGCCTCGGTGGTCATCGGGTTGATTCTCGGCGGCACCGCGATCTGGCTGGCGATGGAGACCAAGGGGCTACTGATCGGCGAAGCGGCCAACCGCCATGTGGTCGACGACATTCGCCAGCTTTCGCGTGACGCCGAAGGGATCGAGCAGGTCAACGAGGTGCTGACCATGCACATGGGCCCGGACTTCGTCCTGGTCAATCTGAGCGTGCGTTTCGCGCGTAACGCCCGGGCGGAGCAGATCGAACGCACCATTGTCGAGCTCGACCGCAAGATCAAGCAGCGCCATGACGCGGTCAAGCGCATCTTCGTCGAGGCCGAGGCGCGCGCCGGGGTGGACAACAGAGCGCAAGAGAACAAGCCCGGCGGCGGCGGTGGCGAGATGCCCGCCCCTGCCGGCTGATACCGCGGCGTCACGCCGGGCCGTACCCCTCCGCCGGACATAAAAAAACCGCCCCCGACGTCAGGCGCCGGAGGCGGTTGGGGTCGTTGAGATGGTGGCTGGTGCTCAGGTGATGACGGTGACGTCGTCGGCCTGCAGCCCGCGATCGTTCTCGATCACGTGATAGCGCACCTTCTGCCCCTCGGCGAGGGTACGGTGGCCCTTGCCGCGAATGGCGCGGAAGTGGACGAAGACGTCTTCGCCGCTGGCGCGGGTAATGAAGCCGTAGCCCTTGTTGACGTTGAACCACTTCACTTCGCCCAGCTCGCGGTCGTCGTTCTCGACGTCTGCCAGCATGGCGGCAGTCACCGCCTTGGGCGTTGCCGGCGACAACAGCGAGACCGTCAGCGTCGCCAGCAGCAGGACAATGAAGACCGCCAGGACCGTGGCCGCATACATTGCCGAGACACCCTCGACGTTCAGAAACCAGGTGAGATCGGTGGCCAGGACGCTACTGATCAGGGTGATCAGCAGACCGATCAGCAGTGGCGAGGGAATGGAGAGGAGTAGACTGATCAACGTACAGCGTAGAAAGACCTTGCTATTCATGGATTCTCATATCTCTAGACGTCGGGATAGCGGAACGCGCACCGCCCAGGGGCGGGCAGGTAAGGGAAGCGCTGAATAAATCGCCGAGCGAGATGAAAGACAACGCGCACGGAGCTCAGAAGGCGAGACATAACATGGGGTTAGGCGAGCCTTCGAGTACCGCGCAACGCAGCCATTCGCTCGTGCAGGCATTTATGCAGTGGTTCCTAAGGTTGTGATACTGACTACTTGTATTACCAATGACCGGCCTCATATAGCGCCGGCTGACGATCCTCGAACAGACATGCCAAAGGTGCCGTGAATGAATGATGAGACACAGCCTTCGAAGTCTAACACGGCAAATCCCGCCTCGCTCAGGTCGGCCGAGGCGCGCCTGGAGGCGCTGGAGAGTCGTCTGACCTATCAGGAGGATTGGCTGGAAACGCTGGATGCACGGGTGCGTGAGCAGTCCGCCGAGATCGAGCGGCTGACCCGGATCAACGCCCTGATGCAGCAGCGCCTGCGGGAACAGCGCAGCGCCCTGGATGCCCTCGACGGCGGCAGCGAGAGCGCCCACGAGCGCCCACCCCACTACTGAGCGCAGCGGCTAGGCGGGCGCCTCTCGGCGCTCGCAGCGGTCGTCCCCCGACGGGGTGCCCTATCTAACGCAAGCGGCCCGGCAAATGCCGGGCCGCTTGTCGTTTACCGCCGCGCCATGCGCAGCGGCGCCATCACTCCAGGCCGTCGAGATAGCGCTCGGCATCGAGCGCTGCCATGCAGCCGCTGCCGGCGGAGGTGATCGCCTGGCGATAGACGTGATCCATGACGTCACCGGCGGCGAAGACACCGGGCACGCTGGTGGCGGTGGCATTGCCCTCGAGCCCCGAGTGGACACGGATATAGCCGTTGGCCATCTCGAGCTGGCCCTCGAAGATACCGGTGTTGGGGGTGTGGCCGATGGCGATGAACACGCCCATGACATCGAGCTGCTTGGTCTCGCCATCCAGCGTCGAGCGCAGACGCACCCCGGTGACACCGCTGCCGTCACCCAGCACCTCGTCGAGGGTGTGGTTCCACTCGACGGCCATGTTGCCGTTCTCGACCTTCTCGAACAGCCGATCCTGGAGGATCTTCTCGCCGCGCAGGCCGTCGCGGCGGTGCACCAGGGTGACCTTGGAGGCGATGTTGGAGAGATAGAGCGCCTCCTCCATCGCGGTGTTGCCACCGCCCACGACCACCACTTCCTGGTTGCGATAGAAGAAACCGTCGCAGGTGGCACAGGCCGAGACGCCCTGCCCCATGAACTGCTGTTCGGAGGGCAGGCCCAGGTAGCGGGCGCTGGCCCCGGTGGCGATGATCAGCGCGTCGCAGGTATAGGTGCCGTTGTCGCCCTTGAGCGTGAACGGGCGCTGGCGCAGCTCGACCTCGTGGATATGGTCGAACAGCACCTCGGTCTGGAAACGCTCGGCATGCTTGCGCATGCGCTCCATCAGCTCCGGCCCCTGCACCCCGGCATCATCGCCGGGCCAGTTGTCGACGTCGGTGGTGGTGGTCAACTGACCACCCGCCTGCATGCCGGTGATCAGCAGCGGCTTGAGATTGGCGCGTGCCGCATAGACGGCCGCGGTGTAGCCCGCCGGGCCGGATCCCAGGATGATCAGACGTTCGTGACGCGCGTCGCTCATGGCTACCTCGGTTGAATGAAACGGTTGAACGGTGGGTACGCTATACAGTCGGCGTGATAAGGCAAAACGCCCTGTGGGATGATCCGCTGACCGAATCATGCCACAGGACGCCAATCGAGGACTCGCCGCGGCGAGCCCAGACGCCGGAGGCGACCCGCTGGGTCGCCTCCGTCGTGTGACTGCTTACAGATGGTCGGCGTGGGCGCCGAGGTACTTGGCCACGCCTTCGGCGGTGTCCTTCATACCTTCCTGGCCCTCTTCCCAGCCCGCCGGGCACACTTCGCCGTGGGTCTGGTGATACTTGAGCGCCTTGACCATGCGCAGCATCTCGTCGACGTTGCGGCCCAGCGGCAGGTTGTTGACCGTCTGGTGCTGTACCACACCCTCTTCGTCGATCAGGAAGGAGGCGCGCAGGGCAACGCCGGCTTCCGGATGCTCGATGCCGTAGGCCTGGCAGATCTCGTGCTTGACGTCAGCCACCACCGGGAAGCCGACTTCGCCGATGCCACCGGCGTCCGGAGAGGTCTTGCGCCAGGCGTAGTGGGTGAACTGGGAGTCGATCGAGGCCCCGATCACTTCCACGCCGAGCTCCTTGAACTGCGCCAGACGGTTGTCGTGCGCGATGATCTCGGACGGGCAGACAAAAGTGAAGTCCAGCGGCCAGAAGAACAGCACGCGCAGCTTGCCGTTGGTCTCGGAGAGCCGGAAATCGTCCTTGATGGCACCGTCGGGCATGACCGCAGCGGCTTCGAAATCCGGGGCTTGGCGTCCTACGAGTACACTCATGGGCTTCTCCTGTCGTAGCGTGGGTGGGGAGTAGAGAAATCGAAGCCGATTAGACTAACGACTGACTCCTTGATACTTCAATTTAATTGCCACAATCAAGGATATAGGCAATCACTATCGATCATGTGACGTCGGCGTCCGTGTCGCCGACCGCCGTCACCTATAGCACGTCATCGTCGGTGGCCAGGGTGACTGTCTCCAGCTCCCCCTCGGCATCCACGTCGACGCGCAATTGAATCGGCTGGCAGCACACCGCGCAATCTTCCCAGGTCACGTGGCCGCCAGCACTCACGTCGAGCAGCAGCGTGAATGGCGCATCGCAGTAGGGGCAGTGCACCGGCCATTCGCGTAGCGCTTCATATGCCATCACGCCTCCTCATCCATGCCATCACGACACTTTCGCGTCGTCACCGACGCCATCGTCGCGGGCTGCATCGTCGCTGAGCTGAGCTAAGCTTGAATTGGTGTCGGCAGGCGCGACTTTCAAGGCCCCACTGCCATCGGCGTGCAGACGATCGAGAGGCGCGCGGGATTGAAAAGACATGCTATGGTGCCCATGCTTATTGTCGACAACTTTGTATCGACCGCGTCATGTCGCAGAAACGACCCCACGCAAAGATTGGAAAATGTATAGAGCGCGCCGCCAAGACGGCCGCCAGCCAGGAGCCCCCGACGGCCACGATGCCGTCGGACCGTCGCTAAGGAACCGGACCGGCAGCCATCGAAAGATCCATGGCCGCGCCGCCCAATGAGGAGGATGATCCATGTCTAACGCCCCCGGCCAGACGCTGACGTCCCTCGACGTCAACGGCAAGACCTTCCACTACTACAGTTTGCCCAAGGCGGCGGAGAGCCTCGGCAACATCGACAAGCTGCCGATGACGCTCAAGGTGCTGCTCGAGAACCAGCTGCGCTATGCCGACGACGAGAGCGTCGCCGCGGAGGATATCGTCGCCCTCGCCGAGTGGCTGAAAGCGGGCAAGTCGACCCGCGAGATCGGCTATCGCCCCGCCCGCGTGCTGATGCAGGACTTCACCGGTGTGCCCGGCGTTGTCGATCTCGCCGCCATGCGCGACGCGGTGAAGAAGCTCGGCGCCAAGGCCGAACGCATCAATCCGCTGTCGCCGGTGGATCTGGTCATCGACCACTCGGTGATGGTCGACCACTTCGGCGACAAGTCCGCGTTCAAGGACAACGTCGCCATCGAGATGGAGCGTAACCAGGAGCGCTACGAGTTCCTGCGCTGGGGCCAGAACGCCTTCGACAACTTCCGCGTGGTGCCGCCGGGCACGGGTATCTGTCACCAGGTCAACCTGGAGTACCTGGGCAAGACGGTGTGGACCAAGGAGGTCGACGGCAAGACCTACGCCTTCCCCGACACCCTGGTGGGCACCGACTCCCACACCACCATGATCAACGGTCTCGGCGTGCTCGGCTGGGGCGTCGGCGGCATCGAAGCCGAGGCGGCGATGCTCGGCCAGCCGGTATCGATGCTGATCCCCGAGGTGGTCGGCTTCAAGCTGACCGGCAAGCTCAATGAGGGCATCACCGCCACCGACCTGGTGCTGACGGTAACCCAGATGCTGCGCAAGAAGGGTGTGGTGGGCAAGTTCGTCGAGTTCTACGGCGACGGCCTCAAGGATCTGCCGCTGGCCGACCGCGCCACCATCGCCAACATGGCCCCCGAGTACGGCGCCACCTGTGGCTTCTTCCCGGTCGACGAGGAGACCCTCAACTACCTGCGCCTGACCGGCCGTGACGAAGATCAGATCGAACTGGTGAAGGCCTATACCCAGGCTCAGGGGCTGTGGCGTGAAGCCGGCGCCGAGCCCACCTTCACCGACACCCTGCACCTGGACATGGGCGAGGTCGAAGCCTCGCTGGCCGGACCCAAGCGCCCGCAGGACCGGGTCGCGCTCTCCGACATGAAGGCGACCTTCGAATCCCTGATGGCCGGCGAGCAGCCGGATGCCTCCCACGAAGAGAAAGCCAAGTGGACCGGCGAAGGCGGCGATACCGCCATCGGCGCGCCGCCCGCCGACGGCGAGGCCTACAACAGCGGTGCCGATTACCGTACCGGTGACAGCCAGGAGGTGACCTACGACGACGAAACCTTCTCGCTCAATCACGGCGCCGTGGTGATCGCCGCGATCACCTCCTGCACCAACACGTCCAACCCCAGCGTGATGATGGCCGCCGGCCTGCTGGCGCGGAAGGCCAAGGAGAAGGGGCTGACCACCAAGCCATGGGTCAAGACCTCGCTCGCCCCCGGCTCCAAGGTGGTCACCGACTACCTGGCCGCAGGCGGCGTGCAGGACGATCTCAATGCGCTCGGCTTCAACCTGGTGGGCTACGGCTGCACCACCTGTATCGGCAACTCCGGGCCGCTGCCCGAGCCGATCGAGAAAGCGGTCAACGAGGGCGATCTCACCGTGGCCTCGGTGCTGTCGGGCAACCGCAACTTCGAGGGCCGCGTGCATCCGCTGGTCAAGACCAACTGGCTCGCCTCGCCGCCCCTGGTCGTTGCCTACGCCCTGGCCGGCAACGTGCGCAAGGATCTGTCGAAGGAGCCGCTGGGCAAGGATCAGGACGGCAATGACGTCTACCTCAAGGATATCTGGCCCTCCCAGGCCGAGATCGCCGAGGCGGTAGAGAAGGTCAAGACCGAGATGTACCGCAAGGAGTACGCCGAGGTCTTCGACGGCGACGAGATCTGGCAGTCGATCGAGGTACCGGAGAGCGAGGTCTACGCCTGGTCGAAGGACTCCACCTACATCCAGCATCCGCCGTTCTTCGAGGACATGGGCAAGGAGCCCAAGCCGGTCGAGGACATCCAGGGTGCGCGCGTTCTGGCCAAGCTGGGTGACTCGGTGACCACCGACCACATCTCGCCGGCCGGTTCGATCAAGCCCGACAGCCCCGCCGGCAAGTACCTGCAGGAGCACGGGGTGGCGGTGAAGGACTTCAACTCCTACGGTTCGCGCCGGGGCAATCACGAAGTCATGATGCGCGGCACCTTCGCCAACGTGCGTATCCGCAACGAGATGCTCGACGACGTCGAGGGCGGCTATACCCGCCACGTGCCCAGCGGCGAACAGATGTCGATCTACGACGCGGCGATGAAGTATGCCGAGGACGACACCCCGCTGGTGGTGATCGCCGGCAAGGAGTACGGCACCGGCTCCTCCCGCGACTGGGCCGCCAAGGGCACCCGCCTGCTCGGCGTGCGTGCGGTCATCACCGAGTCCTACGAGCGCATCCACCGCTCCAACCTGATCGGCATGGGCGTGCTGCCGCTGCAGTTCCCCGAGGGCGAAAGCCGCGAATCCCTGGGCATGACCGGTGACGAGATCGTCTCCGTCGAGGGCCTGGCGGATCTGAGCCCGGGTGGCAGCGTCAAGGTGACCATCGAAAGCGACAAGGGCACCAAGAAGATCGACGCCCTGTGCCGTATCGATACCGCCAACGAGCTGGAGTACTACCGCCACGGCGGCATCCTCCACTACGTGCTGCGCAGCATGCTGTGAGGCGTTGACGCCTCGCTGCTACAGAGCCCCGTCGGCCCCCTGGGTCGGCGGGGCTTTTTCATCGGCAGGCCGTGCGGCCAGCCAGCACTCGAGATCGTGCTGCGCGGTCTCCAGCCTCTCCAGGTTGAGCGTACGCGTGGAGATCGCCCGCGACAGCGCGCGCACGCGCTTGTTGAGCCCCGGCAGCGCCTGCTCCTCGCCGTTGACCCCGAGCTTGTCGTAGAGCGTCAGCAGTCGATTCTGCACCGTGCGCAGCGACAACCCCTGACGCTCGGCGATCAGCCGGTCCTGCAGCCCCAGGGCGAGATCCAGCAGGACCGCATACTCGCTCTGGCTGAGCGAGTGTCGCGGCGAGGCGCTGCGCCGGCGCAGGCGCTGGATCTCGCGATCCATCATCACCTGCCCTTCCAGCAGCACTGCCCGCAGCACCAGCTTGAGACGCTCGCGGCTGGCGGTCTTGAGCACGTAGCCATAGGCGCTGTGGGCCGGCACGATGTCGGCGACCCCGCGCAGATAGGCCTCGTCGGAGTAGTTGGACCAGAACAGGATGCGGGTGCGCGGGCGTTCGTGCCAGATGGTGCGTGCGGCCTCGATGCCGTTGCGCCGCGCCATCTGCAGGTCCATCACCACCGCCTCGAAGCGCCCGGCGCGCGCCGCCGCTTCGCCCTGCAACCCGTCCTGGACGTGCAGCGTCTCGGTCACCTCCGGCAGCGCCTCGGCGATCACCCCCTGCAGGAAGGAGGCGTGGAACTGATCATCCTCCACCACCAGGATCTTCATGCGGCGATCTCCCTCGGCGGCAGCGCCAGACGCACCGCGACCCGGGTGCCGACGTGCTCGAAGATATCCAGGGTGGCACCGATCAGCCGCGCCCGGGTGCGCATGTGGACCAGCCCGGACTGACGCGTGCCGGCATTGGCGAGCCCCTGGCCATCGTCATCCACGCTGACGCACAGGGTGTTCTCGGCCGCCAGCGTCACATGCACCTCGATGCGCTCGGCGCGGGCATGTCTCGCGGCATTGTTGATCGCCTCCTGGACGATGCGATAGAGCGCGGTGCGGGTCTCCCCGGGCAACCGGTCAGGGGCGCCCGCGGTGAGATCCTCGACCAGGATCTGGATGCGCTCGCCCTCGGTGGCTCGCTCCAGATGATCGCGTACCGCATGGTGGAAGCCGAACAGATCGAGCAGCTTGGGCGCGGTGCGATCGATGATGCAGCGCAGGTCGTCGATGCTCTGGGCCAGCGCCTGCGCCAGTGCCTCGCGGCTGGGCGGTGGCCCCGCGCCCTCGAGCTCGCGCAGCAGGCGGGTCAGATCGGCCAGGGTCTGGTCGTGCAGGTCCATGCCGATGCGCTGCCGCGCCTGCTCCAGCGCCTGGGTCAACTGCAGCGACCCCTGGCGCAGCCACTCCTCGCTGGCCTGGGTCTGACTGCGACCGTGGGCCTGCTGGCGCAGCTCGGCGGCGCCGTGCAGGGCGTGGAACACCGGCGCCAGCGGTGCCGCCAGACGCTGGATCAGGGCCACGTCGGCGGCCTCGAAGTGGTCGGCCTCGCGATGCGAGACGCTCAACGCACCGATCACCTGGCCACCGCTGCGCAGCGCCACGTGCACCCGGCTGCGTAGTTGATGAGCGAAGATCGGCTCGCAGCAGGCGCCGGCGAAGATCTGTCGCGGATCGAGCAGCGCGTTGGCGCTGACCATCAGCGGCACAGAGCCGTCGAGCACCGAGCGGATCGGCGAGCAGTCGAGCCGCGTACGTCGCGCCGACCAGTGGGTGCTGATGCCCACTTCATAGCTCACCGACCACTCGGGCCCGTCGTGGAGGCAGACATCGGCATGGGTGAATGGCAGCAGCGGCGTCAGCGCCTCGGCGACCCGATCGAGCGCGCCCTGGATATCGCTCGCCGCACCCAGCAGTGCGGGAAGCCGCAGCAGCAGCGCGGTGACCGCGGCCTCACGCGCCGCCGAGGTCTCGCCGGGCGGCGTCGCTGCCAGGGGCTGGGGGGTGGTCGTCTCGCTCACGCCGAACTCCTCTCTCTCATGTCCTGCTTGGCCCGAACGGCCTGTAGGGCCCAGGAGACCTGCAGGGCCATGGGACGTGCACGCACCCGGACGCGTGAATCTCGGGCACGAACCGGACGCCGGGGCGACCAGCATAGCGGTATCGCCGGCGCCTTCCCCTCATCCTTAAGTTGAGGACCAAACTGCGGGAACCCGCAGCATTTGTGCGGGGGGCCGCCTTTACACCTCAGGCCGCCACGCCCAACCATGGATCCACCTGGACACGCGTCCAATACCACGCCCCGCCCGGGGCGATTTCCGCACCGCCAGCGCGACCCGATCGCGACGGCGGGCGGCAGGAGAGATGGGAGCCGAGCATGACCCCGGATAACGACAAACGGCGCTGGCGGGCCGGCCTGCTGGGGCTGGCCCTGAGTGCCGCGGCGCTGAGCGCGCACGCCGACACCCGTGGTGAGACAGCAGCCTCGCCGCAGAGCCCAGCCCGGACTCAGGTCGAAGGCCAAACCCAGGCCCCACCTCAGGAGAGTGCGACCGCGGACAAGCGCATCGCACTGTCCAACAACTACGCCGGCAACGCCTGGCGCCAGCAGATGCTCGCCGCCTGGCAGGCGCAGACCGCGCCGGCGGTCAAGACGGGTGTGGTCGCCGCAGCCGATGCCTTCACCATCGCCGAGAACCAGCCCACCGATCAGGCCGCCCAGATCCAGAATCTGATCCTGCAGGGCTACGACGCCATCGTGATCGACGCCGCCTCGACCACCGCCCTCAATGGCGCGGTGCAGGAGGCCTGCGACGCCGGCGTGGTAGTGGTCTCGTTCGACGGCATCGTCACCGCCCCCTGCGCCTGGAAGATCGTCAACGACTTCCACGCCTGGGGCCGAGAGCAGGTCGACTACATGGCCAAGCGCTTCCCCGACGGCGCCAACCTGCTCGAGGTGCGCGGGCTGCCGGGCACCTTCGTCGACGACGATCTGCATCAGGGCATCGTCGACGAGCTCAAGCACTATCCCAAGCTGCATATCGTCTCCTCGGTGGAGGGTGACTGGGCCCAGGACGTGACCCAGCAGGCAGTGGCCGGTGTACTCCCCTCCCTGCCGCACATCGACGGCGTGCTCAACCAGGGCGGCGAGGCCTACGGCGTGGCCCAGGCATTCCGCGCCTCGCAGCGCGAGATGCCGGTGATCATCTTCTCCAACGCCCAGGACGAGCTGGCGTGGTGGGCCGAGCAGCACCGCAAAAACGGCTACCAGAGCATCGCCATCTCCAATGCCCCCGGCATCGCCGTGGTCGCCTTCTGGGTGGCACAACGTATTCTCGCCGGCGAAGACGTACCCAAACAGCTGACGGTGCCGCTCTATCACATCCGCCAGGACCAGCTCTCCGAGGTGCTGGCGCATACGCCCAAGGGATCGGTCGCCGACCAGATCTTCACCCGTGCCGACGTCGAAAAGCTGATCCAGCAAACCCGAAAGGCGGCGGCACCGGGTACCGAAGCGGCCACCGCACCCGCGCAGACCAGCGCCGCGACCCCGGCCCCCGCTCAGGAGCCCAAACCATGAATACCCCCCAGCCAGTGGAAGCGGTGGTGGCCCTGCGCGGCGTGCACAAGCAGTTCGGCGCGGTCAGGGCAATCGATGGCATCGACCTCGCCCTGGCCCCCGGCGAGTGCGTGGGCCTGGTGGGCCACAACGGCGCCGGCAAGTCGACCCTGGTCAATCTGATCAACGGCACGCTCAAGCCGAGCCAGGGCGAGATCGACAGCCACGTGACCCGCGGCGGCCGCGGCAGCGCCATCCGCTCGGTGTTCCAGGAGCTCTCGCTGTGCCCCAACCTGAGCGCGGCCGAGAACCTGCGTATCGCTCACCCCACGCTCAAGGGGCTCGGCTGGCGCCGCCGCGCCGGGGCAGAGATCCGTACCAGCCTGGACCAGGTGTTTCCCGGCCACGGTATCGATACCGACGCCCGGGTCGACACCCTCTCCATCGCCCAGCGCCAGATGATCGAGATCGCCATCGGCTTCGCCCCGCGCGGCGGCCAGGCGCGATTGGTGATCCTCGACGAGCCCACCTCGTCACTCGATGCGGGTATCGCCGAGCAGCTGCTGGCCCACGTCGAGCGCTTCTGCGCCGAGGGCGGCACGGTGGTGTTCATCTCGCACATGCTGGGAGAGATCTTCCGCGTTGCCAGCCGCATCGTGGTGATGCAGGACGGCCGCGTGGTGGCCGAGCGTGAAAGTGCCGGGTTCGACCGCGACTCGCTGGTCGACGCCATGGGCCACGTGGCGCAGCACGCGCCGAGCGGTGAACAGCGCCGGCATGCCGAGGGCAGCGCGCCGGCCGGGGCGGCGAGCGAGACAGTGATCGAGGATGCCGCCGGGCTGAGCGCGCGGCGTGGCGAGATCGTCGGCCTCGCCGGGCTCGCCGGCCACGGCCAGGCCGAGGCCCTGGCGAAGCTCTACTTCGCCGGCACTTCCGGCTGGCGCGCACCGCGAAAGCCCCGGATGGCCTTCGTCGCCGGCGACCGCGGTCGCGACGGGGTGCTGCCGCTGTGGTCGATCCTGCGCAACCTGAGCCTCTCGGTGCTGCCGGCCGGGGCCCGTCGTGGCGCGGTGGATCGCCGCGCCGAGGCGACGCTGGGCCGCGAGTGGCAGCAGCGCATCGGCATCCGCAGCGACGACCTGGGCAACCCCATTACCTCACTCTCCGGCGGCAACCAGCAGAAGGTGCTGTTCGCCCGGGCGCTGGCGTCGAGCGCCCCCATCGTGGTGATGGACGACCCCATGCGCGGGGTCGATGTCGGCACCAAGCAGGAGGTCTACGCACTGATCCGCGCCGAGGCCGACGCCGGCCGGACTTTCCTGTGGTACTCCACCGAAACCGAGGAGGTGTGTCAGTGCGATCGTGTCTTTGTCTTCCGCGACGGCAAGATCTCGGCCGAACTGAGCGGCGCCGAGATCAGCGAAGAGCGCATCCTGGCCGCCTCGTTCGAGATGCAGGAGAACTGAGATGACCCGTCACTCGATCTCACCGCGCAAGCTGCTGCCGCTCATCTCGTTCAGCGTCCTGCTGATCGCGACCTTCGCCCTGCAGGAGCGGGCGATGAGCTATCTGGGCCTGAACCTGCTGTTCAATCTGACCATCCCCATCGCCCTGGCGACCATCGGCCAGCTGCTGATCATCATGGTCAACGACATCGACCTCTCGGTGGGTGCATTCGTCAGCCTGGTGGCGTGCATCGTCTCCACCCTGCTGGTGCAGCACCCCTGGCTCGGCTGGCTGGCGCTGGCCGGCCTGGTGCTCGCCTACGCCGCCCTGGGGGCGCTGATCCACCGCTTCGACCTGCCGGCGATCGTGGTCACCCTGGGCATGTCGTTCATCTGGGGTGGGCTGGCGCTGGTGATCATGCCCGCCCCCGGCGGCACCTCGCCGGAGTGGCTGCGCGCACTGATGACGGTCAAGCCGCCGCTGGCGCCCATGGCGGTGGTGGCGGCGCTGTTGATCGCCGCCGCGGCGCATCTGCTGATCATGCGCTCGGGGATCGGCACGGTACTGCGTGGTCTGGGCGGCAACTCACGCTCGGTGGCCCGCGCCGGCTGGCGCCTGAGCGGGCTCTATGCCCTGACCTACGGCCTCGCCGGGGTCTTCGGGGTGCTTGCCGGCCTCACCCTGGTGGGGCTCTACACCTCGTCCGGGGCCAGCGTGGCCTCCAGCTATACCCTGCTCAGCATCGCCGGGGTGATCCTCGGCGGCGGCGAGTTCATCGGCGGCCGGGTATCGCCGATCGGTGCGGTACTAGGGGCATTGACGCTGTCGCTGGCGGGGTCGCTGCTGGCCTTCATGCACATCTCGCCGGACTGGCAGATCGGCGCCCAGGGTGCGGTGCTGATCCTGGTACTCGCCGCGCGCCTGCTGTTCACACGCCGCGAAGCGCTGCTCTGAGGCTCATCTCCACGCGACTCCTCTACTAACTGCAAGGATCGACGCCATGCAAAGCCTGATCTCGCGGCCCTGGCTCTGGGCCTGGCTTGCCGCCATCGCGGTCTTCGCCCTCTCCATCGCCCTCTCCGGTGCGGCCCAGGCGGGCGGGCTACTCTACGCCGCACTCTCTTTCGGCGCCTTCGCCGCCATCGTCGGCATCGGCCAGATGCTGGTGATCACCCTGGGGCCGGGCAATATCGATCTCTCGATCCCCGCGGTCATGACCCTGGCCGGCACTCTCGCCCTCAAGGCGATGGACGGCGCTCCCGGCACCGCGCTGCTGGGGCTGGGCGTCGCCCTGCTGGTGGGCCTGGGCGCCGGCGCGGCCAACTTCGCGCTGATCCGGCTGCTGCGCCTGCCGCCGATCATCGCTACCCTCGCCGCCTCGCTGCTCTATCAGTCGCTGGCGATCTGGTCCAACCGCGGCCTGCGCATCAAGCCACCGGCGGCGCTGGCCGACTTCGCCACCGGGCGAACCCTGGGGGTGCCCAACGTGGCGCTGATCGGCGTGCTGCTGGCGCTGGTCGTATGGTGGCTGCTGGAGCGCGGGCTGTGGGGGCGCTGGCTGCTCGCCACCGGCCAGAATCCTCGCGCAGCGAGGCTCGCCGGGGTCCCGGTGGAGCGCGTGCGCGCCAGCGCCTACCTCAGCGTGGCACTGCTGGCAGGACTTGCCGGCTATCTGCTGGCAAGCTTCTCCGGCGGCGCCGCACTCAACATGGGACAGCAGTATCTGCTGCTGTCGATCGCCGTGGTGGTGATCGGCGGCACCTCGATCGCCGGCGGCTTCTCCAATGTGCCCGGGGTATGGGGTGCGGCCCTGTTCATGTTCCTGGTGGTGTCGATGCTCAATGCCTATGGCTTCGATGCCGGCGCACGCATGATGCTGACCGGGGTGATCATCATCGCGATCGTGGTCGCCGCCAACGCCCGGAGACGCCGCACATGATTCCCACCCCGGACCATCTCGACACTCGCGATCCGCGCTTCGCGCGGCTGGTTCACCCCATGGCGCCGCTGACCCGGCTGGCCACCGGCTTCACCTGGACCGAGGGGCCGGTGTGGTTCGGCGATCACCAGTGTCTGCTGTTCTCCGATATCCCGACCCAGCGCCTGCTGCGCTGGTCGGCGCGCGACGGCGTCACCACTTTCCGCGAGCACACCGAATTCAACAACGGCAATACCCGTGACAACCAGGGCCGCCTGGTGAGCTGCCGCCACGGCCGTCGCGACGTTATTCGCACCGAGCCCGATGGACGTCTCAGCGTGCTCGCCTCGCACTATGCCGGCGGGCGGCTCAACTCGCCCAATGACGTGGTGGTGAGCCGTGACGGCGCGATCTGGTTCACCGACCCCACCTATGGGCTGATCTCCAATTTCGAGGGTTACCGCACCGATCCCGAGCAGCCCGCCCGCCACGTCTTCCGTCTCGACCCCGAGACGGGTGCTCTGGCCGCGGTGGCGAGCGACTTCGTCCAGCCCAACGGGCTCTGTTTCTCTCCCGACGAGCGCCTGCTCTACGTGGCCGAGAGCGGTGCCACCCACGACCCCACGGTGGCACCGGTGATCCGCCGCTTCCGGGTCAGCGGCGAGACGCTCAAGGACGACGGCATCTTCGCCGAGATCGGCGCCGGCGTGCCCGACGGCATGCGCGTGGACCGCGAGGGCAACCTGTGGTCGTCGGCGGCCGACGGGGTGCACTGCTTCGCCCCCGACGGCACCCTGCTGGGGCGCATCCTGATCCCCGAGACGGTCTCCAACCTGTGCTTCGGCGGCAGCGACGGGCAGCGCCTCTACATCACCGCCACCACCTCGATCTACAGCCTGTTCGTCGATGTCCAGGGCGCCGAGTGGTGGACCCAGTGCCAACGCGAGGCGTGACCCGCGAGCCGCGACGCACCCGCGGCGGCGAGGCGCTGTCGGGCCCGCCGCCGATCCCTTAGACTTGGCGGCTTGGCGACCGGACATCGCGGCAAAGACCGCGCCGGCTCAGGAAACGCTGAATAAATCGACGAGCGAGATGAAGCGCAAGGCGCATGGAACACAGAACACGAGACATAACATGGGGTTAGGCGAGTGTTCGACCGGGCTGGCGCACCAGTACCACGCAACGCAGCGATTCGCTCGCGCAGGTATTTATGCAGCGTTTCCCTCAAGTTCACCCATAGGGAACCCCGCATGACCCAAAACGTCGATACCCGGCCGCAGCCGCTCTCCGCCGGCATGATCTACTGCCACGGCTGTGGCAAGCCGATCCACGAGAGCGCCAGGAGCTGCCCGCACTGCGGCGCCGTCGCGCGCAGCGCCAGGAGTGGCCGCAGCAAGTGGAGTGCAGCGATCCTCGCCTTTTTCCTGGGCGGTTTCGGCGTGCACCGTTTCTACCTGGGCCAGCCGATCGTCGGCCTGATCTATCTGCTGTTCTGCTGGACCCTGGTGCCGGCGCTGATCGCCTTCTTCGAGTTCATCTACTTCCTGGTGATCAGCGAAGAGAAGTTCGACCAACAGTACAACCGCTGACGGCAGCAACAGACCGGCAAGAAGCCGCGGGGACGGGACTTGGAAGCCTTTCAGTAGATAACCATTAGATGAAGAGGGCTTCTCCGGCGACAGGGCGTCGCAAGGGCGCTGTGAACCCTTGCCTGGGCGCTACCTTTGCCATCCGTGGCAAAGGACCCTCGCTTTGCCCTGCCTCCGGCGCCCATCGTCAGAAGGTTTGGCAATGAGCGCTTAGCAGGTGATGCAAAACGAACGGCGCGCCCCCGAGGGGACGCGCCGAATATCGCTTTGAGGGACGTGCCAAAGACCGCTTCGACGGACACCCCGTATTGCCGGGCTCAGATCGAGCGGCGACGGTACTGACGGTAGCGCGGATACCAGAAGTGGCCGTGGATCGCATCCCACAGCACGTCGTCACTGGAGGTCAGCGCGACGCCATCCTGCTGCGCCTGCTTGCCCACGGCGAAAGCGATCTCCTGGCTGATCTCGCGGATATCGCCGAGCGACGGCAGCAGCGCCCCTTCGCCGGTCTTGACGATCGGCGCGCTCTCGGCCAGCGCATTGGAGGCGGCCATCAGCATGTTGTCGGTGACGCGATTGGCGTTGGCCGCAATCACACCGAGCCCGATGCCCGGGAAGATGTAGGAGTTGTTGCACTGGGCAATGGGGATCTGGCGCCCATCGATCTCCACCGGCGCGAACGGGCTGCCGGTGGCGACCATGGCCTGACCGTGGGTCCAGTCGAGCACGTCCTGCGGCGTTGCCTCGACCTTGGAGGTCGGGTTGGAGAGCGGCATCACCAGCGGATTCTCGCAGTGACTGTTGAGCGTGGTGATCACCTCTTCGGTGAACAGCCCGCGCTGCCCCGAGACGCCGATCAGAATGGTCGGCTTGGCATTGCGCACCACGTCGATCAGCCCACGGGCATCACCATCGAAGTCGAGCGCGTCGGGGTCGTGGGCCAGACGCCGCTGGAAGTCGTGCAGGCCATCCATGTCGGTGGTCAACAGACCGTTCTTGTCGACCATGAAGACGCGCTTGCGCGCCTCGGCGTCGGAGAGACCCTCGCGGGTCATCGCCACCACGATCTGCTCGGCGATACCGCAGCCGGCGGAACCGGCGCCGGCGAAGGTGATCACCTGATCGCTGAGCTTGGCGTTCTTGGCCTTGCACGAGGCCAGCAGGGTCGCCACGCACACCGAGGCGGTGCCCTGGATGTCATCGTTGAAGCAGCACAGCTCGTCGCGGTAACGCGCCAGCAGCGGCATGGCGTTAGTCAGCGCGAAGTCTTCGAACTGCAGCAGCACGTTGGGCCAGCGGCGCTTGAGCGCTTCCATGAACAGGGTGATGAACTCGGCGTACTCCTCCGCCGAGACGCGCTCGTGGCGCCAGCCCATGTACATCGGATCGTCGAGCAGCTTCTGGTTGTTGGTGCCCACGTCGAGGGTGATCGGCAGGGTGTAAGCCGGGCTGATACCGCCGCAGGCGGTGTAGAGCGAAAGCTTGCCGATGGGGATGCCCATGCCGCCGATGCCCTGGTCGCCGAGACCGAGAATACGTTCACCATCGGTGACCACGATCACCCGCACCTTGTCCTTGGTCGCACTGCGCAGGATGTCGTCCATGCGATGGCGGTCGGGATAGGAGATGAACAGCCCGCGGTGGTTGCGATAGATCTTGGAGAACTCCTCGCACGCCTCGCCCACCGTCGGGGTGTAGATGATCGGCATCATCTCCTCGAGGTGCTCCTCGAGCAGGCGGAAGAACAGCGTCTCGTTGTCGTCCTGGATACCGCGCAGATAGATGTGCTTGTCGAGGTTGTTCTGGCACATCGTGTACTGGCGATAGGCGCGCTCGACCTGCTCCTCGATGCTTTCGACGTTCTGCGGCAAGAGCCCCAGCAGATTGAACTCGACCCGCTCTTCGCTGGTGAAGGCACTGCCCTTGTTGAGCAGCGGCATCTCCAGCAGCGTCGGGCCGGCGTAGGGAATATAGAGGGGGCGCTTGGCGTGATCGGACATGAATCGGCTCTCGCGATGACCTACGGATGAAAAGCGCCAGCCGGACCGAGCATGACGCCCCGCAACGGGGCCAGACCGGGAAGTGGCGCGCTATCGTTATCGCCCCACCGGCGGCGCCTGGCGGGCGGGCGACCGGCTACCGCCGGTCGAGGGTCGCCCAGTATGCCACTTGGCGGCGCCAAAGACATGTACCGGCGCGGTCACGGAACCGGGCGCGCGCCGTACGGGCACGAAAAAGCCCCGCCGTGGCGGGGCTTGGCACGCCGTGGCTCGCCGCTTCAGCAGCTGGCAGCGACCGGCCTGGCCGGACCGGAGAAGAACAGCGGACGCAGCCGTACACCCAGCATGTTGCCGGCGAAGGCGGCCACCAGCCACAGCCAGCCGTGCAGACTGCCCGAGGCGATACCGCTGAAGTAGGCGCCGATGTTGCAGCCGAAGGCGAGCCGCGCGCCGTAGCCCAGCAGCAGCCCGCCGATGACCGCGGCGGCGACCGAACGCAGCGGAATGCGCAGGCTCGGTGCGAAACGACCAGCCAGCGATGCCGCCAGTCCCGCCCCCAGGATGATGCCGAGATTCATCACCGTGGTGATGTCGCTGAAGATGCTGCTGTCGAGCGAGGCGGCACGTCCGGGGTTCTGCCAGTAGCCCCAGGCGGTGACATCGCCGCCCACCGCCTGGAACGCCTTGGCGCCCCACAACGCGAACGCCGAGGTGATCCCCCAGGGGCGCCCGGCCAGCGCCAGGATCAGGTAGTTGAGCAGCGCCAGACCGATGGCCCCGGCCAGGATCGGCCACGGACCGGTAAGCCAGCGCGCACCACCATGGGGCACCCGTGGCGCCTGCTCCAATTGCCCGTGGCGGCGTTTCTCCATCACCACCGTGAAGGCGGCAATACCCGCAAACAGCACCAGACTGGCGGCGATACCGCCCCCGGTGCCGAACAGATCGATCATCGAGGTGGGCTGGAACGCCGGCAGGCTCTGCCACCAGGCGAAGTGCGCCGTGCCGATCACCGAGCCGACGATGAAGAAGGCGAGCGTGATCAGCATGCGCGCATTACCGCCGCCGACGGTGAACAGCGTGCCCGAGGCGCAGCCGCCACCGAGCTGCATGCCGACGCCGAAGAGGAAAGCGCCGACGATCACCGAGACGCCGATCGGCGAGACGAATCCCCGCACCGGCTCCCCGAATAGCGAGCCCGCGCCCAGCGCGGGGAGAAACAGCACCACCGCCAGCGCCAGCATCACCATCTGCGCGCGCAGACCGCGACCGCGGCGCTCGGTGATGAATACCCGCCATGCCGAGGTGAAGCCGAAGGAGGCGTGGTAGAGCACCATGCCCAGGGCACCGCCGATCAGCATCAGCCAGCCCTGACGGCCGCCGACGAAGAGCCCCACGGCGAGCGCACCGAGTACCAGAAGCAGCGCGGCGAACCACGCCTTAGGCGAGAGCCGCCCCAGCCCGGGCGGCGCGGTTTGTGTCAATGTCGTCATAAGCGATATCCCTTTTTAGACCGGAATCGAATGGGCGATACCTTAGTCTTTTGGTCAGGAATTCGAAAACGACTAGATATTCTTTATATAGACGAAAGTGTTATATGCCCCGATCGATGCCGTCGCCTGCCGGATGCCCAGACGGCAACGAGCCGGCGCAGGGCCGGCTCGTCGGGTTAGCGGGATGTGGCGCCACGAAGTGACGGGCAGCCGAGCTACTGGAAGCGCCCCAGCCCCACGGCCACCCGCAGCCGTTCCATCAGCGTATTGGCTTCGGCGCGGGCGCGCTCGGCGCCACGCTGCAGGACCTGTTCGATATGCCCGGGATCGTTCATCAGCGCCTCATAGCGCTCGCGCGGTCCACTCAGGTGCGCATCGAGGTACTCGAACACCTCGTTCTTGGCCTCGCCCCAGCCGATCCCTTCGGCATAGCGGCGACGCATGTCGGCGCTCTCCTCGGCCGTGGCGAAGGCGCTGTAGATCTGGAACAGGGTGCAGGTTTCCGGGTCCTTGGGTTCCCCGGGCTCCAGCGAGTTGGTCTTGATCTTGCGTACCAGCTTCTGGAGCTTCTTGGCCGAGACGAACAGCGGGATGGTGTTGTCGTAGCTCTTGGACATCTTGCGCCCGTCGAGCCCGCGCAGCACCTCGACCTTCTCGTCGACGATCGCCTCGGGCAGGGTGAAGTAGTCACCCTTGTAGATATGATTGAAGCGCCCCGCCATGTCGCGGGCCATCTCGATATGCTGGATCTGGTCACGCCCCACCGGCACCTTGTGGGCGTTGAACATCAGGATATCGGCGGCCATCAGCACCGGATAGCCGAACAGCCCCATGGTGACGCCCCGATCCGGGTCGGGGACACCGCCCTCTTCGTTCTCCGCGACCGCCGCCTTGTAGGCGTGGGAGCGGTTCATCAGCCCCTTGGCGCAGACGCAGGAGAGCAGCCAGGCGAGTTCCGGGATCTCGTGGATGTCGGACTGGCGATAGAAGATCGCGTTGTCGGTATCCAGCCCCAGCGCCAGCCAGGTGGCGGCGATCTCGAGCCGCGACTGCTGCACCCGCTGCGGGTCCTGCGCCTTGATCAGCGCATGCAGGTCGGCGAGGAAGTAGTAGGACTGCACATCGGGATTCTGGCTCTCGGCGATCGCCGGCTTGATCGCGCCGACATAGTTGCCCAGATGCGGCGTACCCGTGGTGGTGATGCCGGTAAGAACGCGTCGCTGGCTCATGAACTCTTCGATCGATGGGAGAGTGGACGGGAAATGGCGAATGGCGGCAGTTTACCTTGCCGCCCGTGCCTTAGCGAACCCACCCTGGTGCAGCCACCCTCGACATGGCGGGGACGCCGGGGCTCAACCGATATCGACGAGGGTCACGCCCACCAGCAGATAGATCGCCAGTGACACCAGCGCCACCGCCAGCGCGTAGGGAATCTGGGTGCGCACGTGGTCCATGTGGTCGCAGGCGGAGCCGGTCGAGGCAAGCACCGTGGTATCCGACAGCGGCGAGCAGTGATCGCCGAATACCCCGCCGCCTGCCACCGCGGCGATGGTGGCGTAGACCAGCGGCGTCAGCGTATCGCCGGTGAAGACAAAGGCCACCGGTACCGAGATCGGCATCATGATCGCGAAGGTGCCCCAGGAGGAGCCGGTGGCGAAGGCGATCAGCGCCGCCAGCAGGAAGGTGATCGCCGGCAGTAGCGTCGGCGAGAGCCAGTCGCGGCTGATCTCGACGATATAGTCGGCGGTGCCCATCTCCTTGGAGAGCTGATTGAGCGAGTAGGCCAGGGCCAGGATCAGAATCGCCGGCATCACCCCTTTCATGCCGGCGGTGGCGGTCTTCATGATGTCGTTGAGCGGGATGCCCTGCAGCCGCATGATCACCCCCAGCACCACCGCCGCGGCCAGGAAAGCTTCCATCGTCTTGGCCGAGCCCATGACCACGAAGGTGCTCACGGCGACGCCGATCACGATCAGCACCGGCAGCACGAAGTTGAGAAACAGGTGAGTGCGCACGCCCTCGAACGGCTGCAGGTCGGTCAGCTCCTCGCCGAGCAGCGGATCGGCGCCGTCACGAAACACCTTGCCCTCGTTCTGGGCACGCGCCTCGGCACGCTTCAGCGGGCCGAACAGCGGCACTACGCCCACGATCACCAGCCCCACCACCAGCACCGAGAGCCAGGCGTAGAGGTTGAACGGCACCGCGTAGACGAACGCCTGCATGGCCTCCCCGGCAGTGTCGATCGGGCCCATGCCGATCAAGAGCCCCGAGATGAATACCGCCCAGCCGGTGATCGGTACCAGTACACTGACCGGCGCCGAGGTGGAGTCGGCGATATAGGCCAGCTTCTCCCGCGAGACACGGTAGCGGTCGGTGAGTCCGCGCAGGGTGGAGCCGACGAACAGCGGGCTGAAGTAGTCGCTGAAGAACACGAACATGCCCATGAACCAGCCCACCAGCTGGACCCGCACCCGCGACAGCGCCCGCGCCTCGACCCAGGCGGTGAAGTTGCGGATCGCCCCGGTGCGCTGGAAGAAGGCGATGACGGTACCGATGAACAGCTCCAGCAGCAGGATCCACGAGAAGTCCGTGGTCCCCAGCGAGCGCTTCAACAGGGTGGGAAAGCCCAGCGGCCCCTGCCCCATGATCGACACCCCCACCACGCAGGCCACGGCCAGCGAGAACACGGTATTGCGGGTGGCGAAGGCCAGGACGATGGCGAGACAGGCGGGCAGCAGCGAGAGCAGCCCATAGTGCATTTGCGGATCCATGCTGACTCCTTGGGTGTTGTTGATGTTGTTATCGAACCGGGATCGTCGTCTTGCGCTTGCTGGCGCCATCACTCGTGGCGCCTAGGCCTCGTCGCGGCCGCGGTGCTGCTCCACGCGGCGGATCGCTTCGAACGCCAGGCGCCGAATCGGCGCCGGTGGCATCCAGCTGGCGCGGCCGAACAGCGCCGGGATGTCCTCCGCCGACCGCCCCAGCGCCAGCCGTGCCAGCGCCTCGCCCAGCACGCTACCCTTGACGATGCCGCCGCCGTTGCAGCCCGCCGAGACGTAGAGACCCGGGCCGATCTCGCCCCATAGCGGCGCACCGTTGTGGGTCAGCCCGGTGGTGCCGCCCCAGACCTGCTCGAAGCCGACATCGACCAGTTCCGGATAACGCGCCGCCAGGCTCGCGGCCAGCCCGGCGGCCACCTTGGCCGGGTCGCGCTCGCGCTCGTAGTCGTACTGGGCGCGGATCATCAAGCGCCGGTCGGCGGTGGTGCGCAGGGTGCAGCCGAGCCGGTGCGCCGGTAACAGCCCCCAGGGGGCGCCGGCCACCGCGGCGGCTCGCTCGGGGGCCAGCGGCGCAGTCAACGCGGCATAGGTATAGATAGCGGTGAGGCGTGACCGGTCGGCACCCAGGGCGCGGGCAAAAGCGTTGTTGGCCAGCATCACCTGGCGCGTGCGGATCTCGCCCTCGGGGGTGGTCACGCGCCAGCCATCGCCGTCCCGGGTCAGTGACAGCGCCGGGCTCTGCTCGTAGCAGGTGACCGCCGGCGGCAGCGCCGCCACCAGCCCGCGAATCAGCGCCGCCGGCTGCACCAGATAGCAGTCCGGCGAGTAGAGCCCCTCGGCGTAGTAGTCGGTGCCCAGGCGCTCGGCCAGGGCCGCGCGATCGAGACGGCGGTAATCGAGCCCCGCGGCGTGCAGAAACTCGGCGTAGCTGGCCAGCGCCACGCGCCCGGCGGCGCCCCGAGCGGCACGGAAGGTGCCGCTGCGGGTCAGCTGGCAGTCGATGGCGTGGGTATCGACCTGCGCCTTGAGTGACGCCATCGCCTCGCGGCTGAGGCGGTTGAGGGTCGCCATGCGCGACAGCGCCCCACTGCTGGCATCGTTGGCCAGCGCGATCTCCAGCATGAAGCCGGAGTTGCGCCCCGGGCTGCCGTCGCCGAGGGTCTCCGCCTCGAGCATCACCACCCGTCGGTCGGGCGCCAACGCCTGATAGGTACGCGCGGCGGCGACCCCGGTGTAGCCGGCACCGACGATCACCAGCTCGGCGCGCTCGTCGCCGCGCTGGCTCGGCCCGGGCGTGCGCGCCGGCAGCAACGCCTGCCAGCCACAGGGGCTGCGATGACTGGGGTGAGTGGCGAGGTGCGGCGCCAGGTGGGGGGCTAGCGTCATGTTCAGGACTCCGGCTGCAGCAGACCGTGGAGATCGGCCTTCAGGTCGGCGACCTCGCTGGCCATGGCGGTGATCAGCGTGGCGCGGTGCGCCTCGCTCAGACGCGACTTGAGCAGCGAGCAGCTGAAGGCGCCGAGACAGCGCTCGCCCGGGCCGAGCAGCGGCATCGCCAGACCGGTGAACTCGGGCAGGCTCGAACCCTCGACGCCACGTGCATGCCCATGGGCATGGCAGTAGTCGATCTCGCGGCGTACCGCAGCGACATCGATGGCGTAGTCGCGCATCAAGCACTCGCGATTGGCCTCCAGAATCCAGGCCCGCTCGCGTTCCTCCAGCGACGCCAGCAGTGCGATCGAGGCCTGGCCCACGCCCAGCGGCACACGTCCGCCGATGGACGCCACAAAGCCCCCCACCGGGTAGGCCCCGTTCTGGATCTCCAGGCAGACTGCATGCAGGCCATCGTGGGCGAAGAGATAGAAGCTGCCGCCCAGGCGCTGGGCCAGCGCCAGCAGCCGGGGCCGCGCCAGATCGCGCAGCTGGGCGCCATTGCCCGCCTCGGCCCCCAGTACCAGCAGCTCGTAGCCGAGCAGATAGCGGTGACGCAGCGGCGAGGGGCGCAGAAAGCCCTCCTCGCGCAGCCCCTTGAGCAGGCGGTAGATGGTCGGTCGGCTCAGCTCGGTGGCGTCGAGATAGTCATCGATACCCGCCCCTCGGGCGCCACAGGCGGCGGTCACGCGCAGCAGCGCCATCACGTGGCGCAGGGTCGAGGGCGTGTGTGAGGCGTCACGGCTGGCAGGCACGGTCATGGCTCGGCGGCGAATGTCGTTCGAGCATACCGAGACGCGCGGGCGAATTCGTCTCGCTATGCGAGACTCGACATCCGCGCTTGGCGGGTCTGGCGGGCTACTGGCTCAGCGTCTCCCGGCGCGGTCAGGGACAAGCCCCGCCGCACCTACGGCCTCCACGGCGCCGCCACGAATGACGGCGCAGAGGTCAGGATCACGCTCAGCGCAGGCAGCTGTCGGCAGCGACCGCGTCGATGCCGAACGCCTCGCCGACCGCGGCGTAGGTCAACTGGCCGGCGTGGACGTTGAGCCCGGCGAGGAAATGGGCGTCATCAGCCAGCGCCTGCTGCCAGCCCTTGTCGGCCAGGGCGATGACGAACGGCAGGGTGGCATTGGTCAACGCCTGGGTGGAGGTACGCGCCACCGCGCCCGGCATGTTGGCCACGCAGTAGTGGACGATGCCATCGACAATGTAGCTCGGCTCGGCATGGGTGGTGGGACGGCTGGTCTCGAAGCAGCCGCCCTGGTCGATCGCCACGTCGACCAGCACGCTGCCGGGCTTCATCTCGGCGAGCATGGCGCGGGTGATCAGCTTGGGCGCCGCCGCGCCGGGCACCAGCACCGCGCCGACGATCAGATCGGATTCACGAATCGCCTGCTCCAGGGTCTCGGCGGTGGAGTAGACGGTGCGGATGGCACCCTGGTAACGGTGATCGAGCACCTCGAGGCGCGCCAGCGACTTGTCGAGGATGGTCACCTCGGCGCCCAGCCCGAGCGCCATGCGCGCAGCGTTCTCGCCCACCACGCCGCCGCCGATCACGCTGACCTTGGCCGGCGCCACGCCGGGCACCCCCGGCAGCAGGATGCCAGCGCCGCCCTGAGCCTTCTCCAGGCTGTGCGCGCCGGCCTGAACCGCCATGCGCCCGGCGACCCGGCTCATCGGTGCCAGCAGCGGCAGCCCGCCCTGGGCGTCGGTGATGGTCTCGTAGGCGATGCAGGTGGCACCGCTGTCGAGCAGCCCGCGGGTAAGCGTCTCCTCCGCGGCCAGATGCAGATAGGTGAACAGGATCTGGCCCGGGCGCAGCCGCGCCACCTCCGCCGCCTGGGGCTCCTTGACCTTGAGGATCGCCTCGGCCTCGCGCCACAGCACCTCGACGTCATCGACGATCTCCGCCCCGGCCTCACGATAGGCGTCGTCGGGGTAGCCGGCACCACCACCGGCGCTCGCCTCGACCGACACCCGATGGCCACGGGCGAGAAGTTCACGCGCGCCGCCCGGGGTCAGGGCGACGCGATACTCATGGTTCTTGATTTCCTTGGGGACACCGATATGCATGGCGGATTCCTCGATCGTGATTTGTCGTTGGGGGGATCGAGCGGATTACAGCACAGCAGCCATATCGACGGGATACCTGATAAAAAAAGACGAAAAAATCGCGCAGCGACCCAATCTTGCCACGAAAATTCTCGTCAATAGACGCGAAACAGCAGAAAAGACTAACAAACTGCCGGAGAGATCACCGCACCGCCGTAGACCTCGACGAAGCGTGCCGGCATGCGTCGCGGCCGGCCGCTGGAGAGTTCGATGCAGGCGAAGCGAGTGTGCGCCCGCAGCAGCGTGGCGCCGGTGGTGTCATTGCGCAGCTGGAAGCGTCGCTCCAGCGTCAGGCGGCCATCGCAGGCGACGATCCAGGTGGCGATCTGCAAGCGATCGCCCTCGAACGCCGGGGCGAGATAGTCGAGCTCGTGACGATGCACGACCATGCCGCGGTCGAGCGCGCGGTAGTCCTCGAGCCCCAGCCCCAGCGCCCGCGAGTGGGCCCAGCTGGCACGCTCGACCCAGCGCAGATACTCGGCGTTGTTGACGTGGCCATAGTGGTCGATATGGCTCGCCTCGACCGCGATGTCGAGGGTGAAGGGGTGGGGTAGATCCCAGCTCATGCCGTCCTCCTGCAGTGGCTGTCAGGCCGGCGCCGAACCAGCGGGCGGGCGCGGGGCAGCGCACTGCCAGCAGGTGTCGAAGGCACCTGCGAGGCGCTCGCCGCAGCCGGGGCAGACCCAGTCGACGGGCACGTCCGCCGGCCCCTCCAGCGCCTCGTGCAACAGCACCCGGGCACGCTCGTATTCGGCCCGGGCCACCCATACCTGTGGCTCGCACTGGTCCATTGGCAACTCGCCGGCGGCGCCGGCCAGGGTCATGTTACGCAACTCGACGACGATACCCGCGCTGTCGATGACATTGCGAACATGACACACCAGCAAGACATTGGGATGACGAAAGAGGCAGACTAGCGCCGTCATCGCCCCCCCCTCTTAATTGCGGAAGACACGCACACCGAGCGCCTTGAGATAGGCAGTCTCGGGGATCGCCGGGTGGATCGGATGGTCGCCGGCCTGGCCGCCGCGATAGAGGATCTGACCATGGCGGTCCTGATGGCGCACAGCACCGCGCACGCACTCGACCAGACGCTCCTCGGCCAGATGCATCGAGCAAGACGCCGACAGCAGCAGGCCATCGCGACCGAGCAGGCGCATCGCCTCGCGATTCAGACGCGCGTAGGCGCGCTCACCGTTGGTGATGTCCTTGCGCTTCTTGATGAAGGCCGGCGGGTCGAGCACCACCACGTCGAAGCGCTCGCCCTCGGCGCGCAGCGCGGTCAGTGCCTCGAACACGTCGCCGTGGCCCACCGCCACCTGCTCGTGCAGGCCGTTGAGCGCCGCGTTCTCGGCCACCCGCTCGAGCGCCGCCTCGGAGGCGTCGATGCAGAGCACTTCGCTGGCACCGTGGGCCGCCGCCTGCACGCCCCAGCCACCGACATAGCTGAACAGATCGAGTACCCGCTTGCCGGCGACCAGGCCGTTGAGCCAGGCACGGTTGGCGCGGTGGTCATAGAACCAGCCGGTCTTCTGGCCATCCAGCACCGGCGCGACGAAGCGCACGCCGTTCTCCTCCAGCAGCACCTGCTCGGGGAGCTCGCCGTGCACCACCGCCACTTCCGACTCGAGCTGCTCGAGCCGGCGGCCGCTGGAGTCGTTCTTGAACACGATCGCCCGCGGCGACAGCACCTTGTCCAGCGCCGCGATCACCTCGTCGCGCACCCGCTCCATGCCCAGGGTATTGAGCTGCACCACCAGCACGTCGTCGAAACGGTCGACGATCAGCCCCGGCAGCAGGTCCCCCTCGCCGTGGACCAGACGGTAGAACGGCTTGGCGAAGAGCCGCTCACGCAGGCCGAGGGCCTGATTGAAACGGTGCACCAGCAGCGAGCGGTCCAGGCGCACATCGGCATCCCGCGAGACCACCCGGGCACAGATCAGCGAGTGTGGATTGACGTAGGCCACCCCCAGCGGCTTGCCGTTGGCGGCCTCGATCACCGCCTGGGCGCCGGGCTCGAGCTCCTTCAGCGGCGTGGCCTGGATATCGATCTCGTTGGAGTAGAGCCACAGATGGCCCGCCTTCAGGCGGCGGTCGGCGTTCTTCTTGAGGCGCAGGGTCTGGGGCACGGAGGACTCCATGGGCAGATTGGGAGGATCGGGGCGCATTCTAACAGTATCGGAGCCAGGCGCTCAGCGCTGACAGAGCGGACAGTAGACGCTGGCGCGCTGCCCCAGGGTCACCTGGCGCAGCAGGTGGCCACACTCGCGGCACGGCTCATTGGCGCGGCCGTAGACGTTGAGGCGCTGGGCGAAGTAACCGGGCTCGCCTGTGCCGCTGACGAAATCGCGCAAGGTCGTGCCACCCTGGGTGATCGCCGCTGCCAGCACCGTCTTGATCGCCTCGGCCAGACGTGCGTAGCGCTCGCGCGAGACGCGTCCGGCGGCGCGGCGCGGATCGATCCCGGCCATGAACAGCGCCTCGCTGGCGTAGATGTTACCTACCCCCACCACCACGGCGTTGTCCATGATGAACGGCTTGATCGCCGCCCGGCGCCCCCGCGACAGGGTGTAGAGACGCTCGCCGTCGAAATCGGGCGACAGCGGCTCCGGCCCCAGTCGCGCGAGCCTCGGGTCGACGCCGGCCTCCGTCGCCAGCCAGTCGACGAAGCCGAAACGGCGCGGATCGTGGTAGCGCAGGATGGCGCCACCCTCGACCACCACGTCGACATGGTCGTGCTTTCTGGGCAGATCGCCCACCTGGGCCAGGCGCAGGCTGCCGGACATGCCCAGATGCCACAGCAGCGAACGGCTGCCCACCGGCAGCAGCAGGTACTTGGCGCGGCGCGTGAGCTCGCCGAAGCGCGCGCCGATCAGCGCCGACTCCAGATCCGCCGGCACCGGCACGCGCAGGCTGCGGCTACGCACGATCACCTCGACGATCTCGCGGCCCTCGACGTGGGGCGCGATACCGCGGCGGGTGGTCTCGACTTCGGGGAGTTCCGGCATGGCAGATCCTCGGGAATCACGATCGATGACGACGAACGCGGGCACGGCCGACTGCGCTCACCCGCGGCAGGCCCCAGGGCCAGGCGCGCTCAGGTGCCGCCGGCGCGACAGGTACAGACGCGCCCGGGACGGATGCGCCGGGCCTAAACGCGAAGACCCGGCCGAGGCCGGGTCTTCGTGCTACGCAAAAGCCGGATCACTTGATCTTGGCTTCCTTGTAGATGACGTGCTTGCGAACGACCGGATCGTACTTCTTGAATTCAAGCTTGTCCGGGGTGTTACGCTTGTTCTTGGCGGTGGTGTAGAAGTGACCGGTACCGGCACTGGACACCAACTTGATCTTGTCACGCATCTCTCAGACTCCTTAAATGCTGGCGCCGCGCTTGCGGATGTCGCTGAGCACCGCTTCGATGCCTTTCTTGTCGATGATGCGCATGCCCTTGGAGGAGATGCGCAGCTTGACGAACCGCTTCTCGGACTCGACCCAGAAACGATGGGTGTGCAGGTTCGGCACGAAACGACGACGCGTCTTGCGCTGTGAGTGCGAGACGTTATTACCAGTCACCGGACGCTTACCGGTAACCTGACAAACTTGGGACATGGAAGCCTCCGACCACTGGCGGGTTATGCAGATTTAGCTCGGGCAAACCACGAAAAATGGCTGGCGTCCGCCTTCTGCCCTGTTTCAAAGGGCGTACTTTATACCAGACCCCCTACCCTGCCGCAAGCGCACGGGCGCTTTTTAACGCCAAGCGCAGCGCCCGGCATCGCCTCCGCCGCGCTCACAGCCAGCCACGTTCGACGAACGAAATCACCTCGCCGTCGCCCACCACGAAGTGGTCGAGCACGCGGATATCGAAAAGCCCCAGCGCCTCGCTCAGGCGCTCGGTGACACGGCGATCCGACTGGCTCGGTTCAGCCAGGCCGGATGGGTGATTATGGGCGAAGATCAGCGCGCCCGCGTTGTGGGCCAGCGCCCGGCGCACCACCTCCCGCGGATAGATCGAAGCACCATCCAGCGTCCCTTCGGCGAGAATCTCGAAGCGAATCACCCGGTGCTGGTTGTCCAGGAACAGCGCCGCGAACGCCTCGTGGGGAAGATGACGCAGCTGGGCGCTGAGAAAGCGGCGCACCAGGGTCGGCGAGGTGAGCGCGGCGTCGCGCTCGAGCAGACTGCCGAGATGGCGCCGCGAGAGTTCCAGCGTTGCCTGCAACTGAACGTACTTGGCCTCGCCCAGCCCATGCTCGGCGCAGAAGCGCTGGCGATCCGCCTCCAGCAGCGGCCGCAGACCGCCGAAGCTGGCGAGCAGGTCCCGCGCCAGGTCCACCGCCGAGCGCCCCTTGACCCCGACGCGCAGGAAGATCGCCAACAGCTCGGCATCGGAGAGCGCCGAGGCACCCAGCGTCAGCAGCTTCTCGCGCGGGCGCTCGCCCGCTGGCCAGTCGTTGATGCCCATATCCGCCTCTCCTCTTCTCTGACCGGTCTCCTCTTTACCCAGTCCCTCTCACCTGCGCTTCTCTGCCTGCACGTCTCTGCCGGGCCCCTGCGCTACCCGACCTGCACCGCGGGCGGCGCGACCGCCAGGGCGTTGGCGCCACGCGGACTCCCCTCGCCCTGAAAAGAGATCGGCCACCACGGCAAAAACTGTGGGCCGCGACGTGGCGTACAAGGACGTGGCTTACAAGAGAGTGGCGGCCTCACGCAATCGATGTGGGGCCACCAAAGTCGAATCGCCAAGCCTCACAGGCAACTACCATACTAGATAGACAAGGAAGACAAAGACGCCACCAGGGCGCCTGTCCACGCCATTCAGCCCCGCTCCAGACGAGGATCGCCGTGAGCCAATCGCTCTACAGCCTATGGGACGCCAGCGCGACCGGCCCCGTGCGCCAGCGCCTCTACGACACCCTGCGCCAGGCGATCATCCGGCTGGCGCTGGCCCCCGGCCAGGCGCTCTCGGAGAAGGAGATCGCCGACACCTTCGCGGTCAGCCGCCAGCCGGTGCGCGAGGCGTTCATTCGTCTTTCCGAGGCGGGGCTGGTCGAGGTGCGCCCCCAGCGCGGCACCTTCGTGGTCAAGATTTCGCCCAGAGCGGTCTACAGCGCGCGCTTCGTGCGCGAGGCGATCGAGGTCGCGGTGGCCAAGTCGGCAGCGGAGTCGGGGCTCTCCCGGCGCGGTCTCGACGAGCTCTACGAACTGGTCGAGCGCCAGCGGCGCACCCTGGGCAGCGACGACTACGAGCGTTTCTACCTGCTCGACGAAGCCTTCCACCAGACGCTGTCGCGGGAAGCCGGCCACGCCTCGGCGTGGCGTTTCACCGAAGAGGTCAAGGCGCACTTCGACCGCGTGCGCTACATCAGCGTGCCCGACGGTACGCCGCTGGAGACCCTGGTCGCCCAGCACGAGCGCATCGTCGGTGCCATCGCCGAACGCGACCCGGCCGCCGCCGAGCGCGCGGTCCAGGCGCACCTGCGCGAGCTGCTGACCTCGCTGCCGCGTCTGATCGAACGCCACCCCGATCTGTTCGCCGAGTGCTGAACAGACCGCCACCGCCGCCGGAGAGCGCATGAAAATCATCGACGCCCGCGTCATCGTCACCTGCCCGGGACGCAACTTCGTCACCCTGAAGCTCGTCACCGAATCCGGCATCCATGGCATCGGCGACGCCACCTTGAACGGCCGCGAGATGGCCGTGGTCGCCTATCTGCAAGAGCATGTGGTGCCGGCACTGATCGGCCGCGACGCCAGCCGCATCGAGGATACCTGGCAGTACCTCTATCGCGGCGCCTACTGGCGTCGCGGCCCGGTCACCATGAGTGCGATCAGCGCGGTGGACATGGCGCTGTGGGACATCAAGGGCAAGGCGGCCAATCTGCCGCTCTACCAGCTCCTGGGCGGCAAGAGCCGCGAGCGGGTGATGACCTACGCCCACTGCACCGGCAAGGAGATCGACAGCTGCCTCGAGGAGGTCGCCCGTCACGTCGAACTGGGCTACAAGGCCGTGCGCGTCCAGGCCGGCGTACCCGGGATCGACACGATCTATGGCGTGGCCAAGCGCGAAGGCGAGCGCTACGAGCCGGCGGACGCCGAACTGCCCGCCGAGCACGTCTGGAGCACGGAGAAGTATCTCAACCACGTGCCCAAGCTGTTCGCCGCCGTACGCGAGCACTTCGGCCACGAGCTGCATCTGCTCCACGACGTCCACCACCGGCTGACGCCGATCGAAGCGGCACGGCTGGGCAAGGCGGTAGAGCCCTATCATCTCTTCTGGCTGGAGGATTGCGTGCCCGCCGAGAACCAGGAGAGCCTGCGCCTGATCCGCGAGCACACCACCACGCCGCTGGCCATCGGCGAGGTGTTCAACTCGATCCACGACTGCCGCGAGATGATCCAGAACCAGTGGATCGACTATATCCGCACCCCGCTGACCCACGGCGGCGGCATCACCCACGTGCGCCGGATCGCCGATTTCGCCTCGCTCTATCACGTGCGTACCGGCTTCCACGGGCCGACGGACCTGTCGCCGGTGTGCCTCGGCGCAGCGGTTCACTTCGACACCTGGGTGCCCAACTTCGGCATTCAGGAGCACATGCCCCACGACCCGCTGACCGATAGCGTCTTCCCCCACGACTACCGCTTCGAGGCGGGGCACTTCGTGGTCGGCGAGGCACCGGGCCACGGTGTCGACATCGACGAAGACGCCGCTGCCCGCCACCCCTACAAACCCGCCAGCCTGCCGGTCAACCGGCTCGAGGACGGCACCCTGTGGCACTGGTGATGTGACACGCAGCGCCACCGCCGGCGCGTGGCGAATCGCCCCGGCGCAGGCCGCGCCATTTTTCAGGAGAGTTCGATGCCAGCCTTTCACATCAGCGCCCCGCACGCCTTCAGGGTCGCCGAGCAGCCCGCCGGACGCCTCGGCCGGCTCGGTTTCCACCTGATACCAATCGATCTGCTCGCCAACCCTCCAGAACGGGCACACCAGGTGCGGGGGCGAATCGCGCCCTGACGCCCTGCCAGGCGGGTCGCGGCGTCACTCGCTCCGGCCCGTCGTCCCCGCGGCACAACAGTGACAACGCCGCGTCACCTCACCCAAGGAGTTTCACGCCATGTTCTCCACCCCGACCCTCAAGCAGCTACTCGCCGGCGTCGCGCTCGGCGCCACTCTGGTCGCCAGCCAGGCCACCTTCGCCGCCGACTACACGCTCAAGTTCGGCCACCTGGCCAACGCGCAGAACATCTGGAACAAGGCCGCCCTCAAGTTCAAGGAACTGGTGGAAACCCACTCCGATGGCCGGATCGAGGTCCAGGTCTTTCCCAACGAGCAGCTCGGCAACGAGATGGATGTGATCAACAGCATCCAGCTCGGCACCGCCGACATGACCATCACCGGCGAGAGCCTGCAGAACTGGGCGCCCAAGGCGGCGATGATGGCGGTGCCTTACCTGTTCAAGGATGCCGACCAGCTGCGCCGTGCCGTGGAGGGCGATGTCGGCAAGCAGATCGAAGCGCAGATCACCGAGCGCACCGGCCTGGTGCCGCTGGCCTGGTTCGAGCGCGGCCCGCGCGAGCTGACCTCCAACCGCCCGATCAAGAGCCCCGACGATCTCGACGGCCTGCGCCTTCGCGTACCCAACGTGCCGCTGTTCGTCGATACCTGGAAGGCACTCGGCGCACGGCCGACGCCGATGGCGTTCAGCGAAGTGTTCACCGCACTGCAGCAGAACACCATCGAGGCCCAGGAGAACCCGCTCAGCCTGATCGAGAGCGCCAGCTTCAACGAGGTGCAGAAGTACGTCGACATGACCGACCACGTGCGCAGCTGGATCTACGTGGTGATCGGCAAGCAGAAGCTCGAATCGATGCCCGCTGACCTGCAACAGGTGGTGCGCGATGCCGCCAGCCAGATGCAGACCTATGAAGAGACGCTGTTCGCCGCCGACCAGAAGCGGCTCGAACAGGCGCTCAAGGACAAGGGCATGACCTTCGTCGAGGTGGACCAGGCGGCCTTCGCCAAGAAGGCCAAGCCGGCGGTGCTCGACGCCCTGAACGACGAGCAGCGCGCGCTCTATAAAGAGATCCAGGCGCTCTGAATTAGGCACTGTCTGAAAAGGACTGCGCTCGCCCATGCGGCGTTAAAAATCGGCTCACTGAACAACGTTCAGAACGTCCGAAGGACGGCCCGGAGGGCGAGCGGAGCGAGTCACATGCTCATTTACAACCCGTAAACTCCGCGTTTTCGCCGATTTTTGCCTTGCCTGGCCTTCGCTCGTCGACTTTTCAGACGGCACCTAGGCGTTCTGAACCAGACGTCGCCCGCCGGTGACGCCTCGCCGCAGGGCAAGCGCCACCGGCAGGCGTCTGCGCGTGCACCTTCTCTTATTCGGAGACTCCCATGACGCACCCCATCCCGGAACCCCCTTCGGTCGACGTCCAGGAAGGCCTCGAGGTGCTGAACCGCGTGCCTCGCCTGGGCGGGCCGCTGGGCAGGCTCGCGGCGCTGCTCGACCGCGTGCTGCTGACGCTGGCGGTAATCGCGCTGATCGGCCTGTCGCTGACCGTGCTACTGCAGGTGGCTTCGCGCCTGTTCCTGCCGATCACCCTGGCCTGGACCGAGGAGCTCACCCGCTACCTCTTCATCTACATGGTCTCGCTCGGCGCCGGGGTGGTGCTGCATCGCCACCGTAACGTCAATGTCGAGCTGTTCCACGCACGCCTCACGCCACGCGGGCGCGCCCTCTATCTCATCGTGATCTCGCTGATCACCCTCGGCTTCGTGGTGATGGTGCTGCCCGGCGCCTGGCAGTTCGCCCAGATCGGCGCCTTCCAGACCTCGCCGACGCTGCGAATCCCGATGATCTACATCTTCTTCTCCTCGGTGCTGCTGTTCGCCTCGCTCGCGTTCTACGCGGCGATCTGCACCCTCGAGGGGATCATGGCCCTGATCCGCCCGGCGCCCGACGCCCGGAGTGAGTGCTGATGGATATCGCCGTTCTCTTCATCACCTTTCTGGCACTACTGCTGCTCGGCCTGCCGATCGCCTTCTGCCTGGGCGTCTCCTCGGTCGCCTATCTGCTGCTCGGCGGCATCTCGCTGACCATCGTGCCGCAGCGCATGTTCTCGGGGATCGACGCCTTCGTGCTGCTGTGCATCCCCGGCTTCGTCATGGCCGGCAACCTGATGAACGTGGGCAATATCACCCAGCACATCGTGCGCTTCTCCAACGCCCTGGTCGGCCATGTCCGCGGCGGCCTGGGGCTGGCCAACGTCGGCGGCTCGATGATCTTCAGCGGTATCTCCGGCACCGCGGTGGCCGATGCCGCCAGCATCGGCTCGGTGATGATTCCGGGGATGGCCAAGAGTGGCTACGACAAGCCGTTCGCGGCCGCGGTCACCGCGGCCTCCTCGACCATCGGCCCGATCATCCCGCCCAGTGTGCCGATGATCATCGTCGGCTCACTCTCCGGCATTTCGGTCGGGCGCATGTTCCTGGCCGGCGCCGTGCCCGGCCTGCTGCTCGGCGTGGCGATGATGGTCACCGTTTACTGGCTGGCGGTGAAGCGCGGTTACCCCAAGGAGCCGCGCGCCTCCTTCGGCACCCTGCTCAGGGAGGGGCGCAGCGCTTTCTGGGCGCTGCTGATGACCTTCATCATCCTCTACGGGATCATCGGCGGGCTGTTCACCCCGACCGAGGCGTCGATCGTCGCCAGTCTCTACGCACTGCTGGTGGGCGCCTTCGTCTACAAGGGCATCAACTGGCGCAATCTCGGCGGCATCCTGACGGACACCGTGATCACCTCGGCCTCGCTGATGCTGCTGGTGGGGCTGGCCAACCTGTTCGGCTGGATTCTCACCAGCCAGCAGATCCCGCAGTTGATCGCCAGCGCGATTCTGGGCTTCAGCGACAACCCCATCGTGGTGATCCTGATCCTCAACCTGATCCTGCTCTTCGTCGGCGCCTTCATGGAGACCATCGCCGCACTGATCATCCTGTTTCCGGCGCTGCTCGGCGTCGCCACCGGTATCGGCATGGATCCGATCCATTTCGGCGTGATGGCGGTACTCAACCTGATGATCGGGCTGACCACGCCGCCGGTGGGGGTGTGCCTGTTCGTGGTCTCGAGCATCGGCAAGCTGCCGATGCTGCGTGTGGCGCGGGCGATCGTGCCGTTTCTGATCTGCAATCTTCTGGTACTGCTGCTGGTCTCCTTCGTGCCGGCGCTGTCGCTGTGGTTGCCCAACCTGCTGATGGGAACGCCCTGAAATGTCACCCAGCGAGATCCATGTCGAACGTCACCCGGCCGCGCGGCTGCCCCGCCAGATCGGTATCGTCCATCTCGGTCTGGGCGCCTTTCACCGCGCCCACCAAGCGGTCTACCTGCAGCAGTGCCTCGAACGCACCGGTGACGAGACATGGGGCGTCTGCAGCGCCAACATCCGCGCCAATCGCACCCTGGTCGAGCAGCTGCGCGCCGGCGGCCTGCGCTACCACGTGGCCGAATACCGCGACAGCGAGCACCTCAACCTGCGCCAGATCGGGGTCATCCGCGAGGCGCTCTACGCCGGCCCCGACGGACCGGACCGGGAGGCGCTGCTGGCGCGGATGAGCGACCCTGACGTTCGCATCGTCACGCTGACGGTCACCGAGAAGGGCTACTTTCTCAATCCGGCGAGCGGCGAGCTGCTCACCCAGGCCGAGCCGATCGTCCACGACATCGCCAATCCAACGACGCCGCACACCGCACCCGGCCTGCTGGTGGCGGCGCTGGCCCGGCGCCGCGCCGCCGGCACCCCGCCCTTCACGGTGCTCTGCTGCGACAACATGCCGGCCAATGGCCAGCGCACCCGCCGCGCAGTGGTAGCACTGGCGCGCCGGCAGGACAGCGCACTGGCCGCCTGGATCGAGGCCAACGTCGCCTTCCCCTCGAGCATGGTGGATCGCATCGTGCCGGCGATGACCGACGCGGACCGGACGCGCCTGGCAGACCTGGGTGTCGACGACCCGGCGGCGGTGGTGTGCGAAGCGTTCCGCCAGTGGGTGATCGAGGAGAGGTTCCCCCAGGGCCGGCCCGACTGGGCGGGCGATGGGGTGGAGATGGTCACCGACGTGACGCCGTTCGAGACCATGAAACTGCGCCTGCTCAACGGCGCCCACTCGCTGCTCGCCTATCTGGGTGCGCTGGCCGGCATCGAGACGGTGGATGTCGCCGTCGCACGCCCGGCGCTTTGCGGGCTGCTGCGGCACTACTGGCAGCGCGAGGCAGCGCCCACCCTCGACCTGCCGGCGGGCAGCGACGCTGCGGCCTATACCGAGCGGCTGCTGGCGCGCTTCGGCAATGACAGCCTGCGTCATCGGCTACAGCAGATCGCCATGGATGGCTCGCAGAAGCTGCCCCAGCGCTGGCTGGCCGGCGCGCTCGAGAATCGGCAGAAGGGCCGGTCGCAGGCGGCGACGGCGCTCGGCGTCGCCGGCTGGATTCGCTACACCGTCGGCACCGATCTCAGCGGCCAGCCGCACGCGGTGGACGACCCCCTGGCAGAGACGTTCGCCACGCTCCATCGCCGCCACGGCGACGACCCCGCCGCACTGATCGACGCCTTTCTCGCCCTCGATGCCCTCTTCCCCACGGCACTGCGCGACGATAGGCCATTCGCCCAGCAGCTCCTCGACGCGCTGAGGCGACTGCAAAACGACGGCGTGGAGTCTGCCATTGCCGCCTTGATACCCACCGCTTCTGATCGGGACGCTTGATCATGGAACATACCTGGCGCTGGTTCGGCCCCAAAGACCCCATCGGCCTCGGCGAGATTCGTCAGGCCGGGGCGACCGGCATCGTCACCGCGCTGCACGAGATCCCCATCGGCGAGATCTGGTCGCGAGCCGCCATCCTCGAACGCAAGCAGCAGATCGAGGCGGCGGGGCTCACCTGGTCGGTGGTGGAGAGCGTGCCGGTTCATGAAGCGATCAAGCAGGGGCTGCCGGAAGCCGAACGCTATCTCGACAACTTCCGCCATACCCTGGCCAATCTCGGCGACTGCGGAATCGATGTGGTCTGCTACAACTTCATGCCGGTGCTCGACTGGACCCGCACCGATCTCGCCTGGCCCCTGCCCGCCGGCGGCACCGCCCTGCGCTTCGACCACACCGCCTTTGCCGCCTTCGACCTCTACCTGCTCGCACGCCCCGGCGCCGAAGCCGATTACGCCAGCGCCGAGCGCGACGCCGCCCGTGCCTACCTCGACCAGCTCGATGCCGCCGCCCGCCAGCGGTTGATCGAGACCATCATCGCCGGGCTACCCGGCGCAGAGGCGCACTACACCCTCGAAGACTTTCGCCACGCCCTGGCCGCCTACCGGGATATCGATGCCGAGCGCTTGCGCGTCAATCTGGCCACCTTCCTGCGTGCCGTGGTTCCCGCGGCAGAGGCAGCCGGGATACGCCTGGCGATCCACCCCGACGACCCGCCGCGCCCGCTGCTGGGGCTGCCACGGGTGGTCTCCACCGCCGCCGATGCGGCCTACGTGCTCGACAGCGCGCCCAGCCCGGCCAACGGTCTCACCTTCTGCACCGGCTCCTACGGCGTGCGCGCCGACAACGACCTGGTGGCGATGGTCGAGCGCTTCGCCCCACGCATCCACTTCGTCCATCTACGCGCGACCCGCCGCGAGGCGGACGCCTCGAGCTTCCACGAAGCCGGCCATCTGGAGGGTGACGTCGATATGGTCGGGGTGATTGCCGCGCTGGTGCGCGAAACGCGCCGGCGCCAGCGCGATGGCGGTGCGCGCCTGCCGCTGCGCCCCGATCACGGCCACCACCTGCTCGACGATCTGCAGCGCGACACTCGCCCCGGCTATCCGCTGATCGGCCGCCTCAAGGGGCTCGCCGAGCTGCGTGGGGTGGAAGCGGCGGTGAACGCGCTGCTCCGCTGAGCCCAGCGGGTGCCCGAGGGACGGTCTTGGCGGCGAGACACGCTGACTAGGCTATGGTGAAGTCACACCCTCATCTCTCGGGAGCCTCACCATGCAACGATCCTTTGCGTTCGCCCCCAGCCAGCGCCTGGCTACCCTGGCCATCGCCGCCACTCTCGCCGCCACCCTCAGCGGCGGCGTCTCCAGCGCCTTCGCCGCCGATGCCGGTGCCGCACAGGCACAGCCGGAGAGCGACCGGGTACTCAGCGGCGACGAGATCCAGCAGCGGGTGTGGGGGCACCGCGTCCACGGCGCCATGGCCAATGGCCAGTCCTACGACGAGACCTATGCCGCCGACGGCAAGATCCAGGGCGACGGCTACACCGGCCAGGCCAGGATCGTCGACGACCGCATGTGCTTCGACTACGGCAGCGACAGCGTCGAGTGCTATGGCGTGCGCGCCGCGGGCGATGACCGCATCGAGTGGCTAAAGCAGGGCGAGGTCGCCGGTGAAGGGGTGATCGAGGCGCCGGCCCAGTAGGCCAACGAGCCTGCCGGGGTGGGAGCGCGCGTTCCGCCCCGGCGCCCTGTGGTGGTAAGGTAGCGCCAATGTTTCAGGACACGTATCCCATGTCGCTACCCCTCGGGCCGGGACTCGCCGGCACCCGCATCCTGCTCGGCATCAGTGCCGGTATCGCCGCCTACAAGAGCGCCCATCTCGCCCGCCTGCTGAAGAAGAGCGGCGCCGAAGTGCGCGTGGTGATGACCGACGGCGCCCAGGCTTTCATCACCCCGCTGACGCTGCAGGCGCTCACCGGTGAGCCGGTGCGCACCTCGTTGCTCGACCCCGAGGCCGAAGCCGGCATGGGCCACATCGAGCTGGCGAAATGGGCGGATATCATCCTGATCGCCCCGGCCACCGCCGACCTGATGGCCCGCCTGGCCCACGGTCACGCCGACGACCTGCTGACCACGCTGTGCCTCGCCACGGAAGCCCGCTGCCTGATGGCACCGGCCATGAACCAGGCGATGTGGCGTCACCCGGCGACCCTGGCCAATGCCGATCGGCTGCAAGAACTGGGCTGGACCCTGCTGGGGCCGGATGCCGGCGATCAGGCCTGCGGCGATGTCGGCCTCGGGCGCATGCTCGAGCCGGAGACGATCTTCACCCGGCTGCAGCAGGCGCTCGACCCCGCAGCGGCCATCTCGACCCAGGATCTCGCCGGCCGCCGGGTGGTGATCACCGCCGGACCGACCCGCGAGGCGCTCGACCCGGTGCGCTACCTCTCCAATCACAGCTCCGGCAAGATGGGCTACGCCCTGGCCGCCGCCTGCGCCGCGCGGGGCGCCCAGGTGACGCTGGTGAGCGGTCCGGTGGCGCTGGCGACGCCGCCCGGCGTGGCGCGTGTCGACGTACTCTCGGCGTGTGAGATGCTCGCGGCCGTGGAAGCCGCACTCCCCTGCGAGCTGTTCATCGGCTGCGCCGCGGTGGCCGACTACCGCGCCGCCAGCGTTGCCGAGCACAAGCTGAAGAAGGGCGACGACACCAGCGGCATGACGCTCGAACTGGTGCGCAATCCGGATATCGTGGCCACGGTGGCTGCGCGTTCCGAGCGCCCCTTCTGCGTCGGCTTCGCCGCCGAGACCCAGGCGCTGGAAACCCATGCCGGCGACAAGCTTTCGCGCAAGCGCCTCGATCTGATCGTGGCCAACGACGTCTCCCAGGCCGGACTCGGCTTCGGTAGCGACGACAACGCCGCCACCCTGCTGTGGCGGGAAGCGGACGCGGTGCGCCGCCAGGCGCTGCCGCCCCAGCCCAAGACGGCGCTGGCCACGGCGATTCTCGACCACCTGGTAACGCGCCTGCCCTGACGTCCCCCCGTGCCGGCACACACCCATCAATGGACGCCGCCCTGCACGGCGGCGTTCGCCGGCCACCAAGCGATGGTAAGCTAGTGCCGACTTCTGCTGCCGCCCGCCGTCGCGGTGGCGATATTCTATTCATCACGTTTTTGCAGGAATCACGTTTCGTCATGACCAGCCCCGCCTCGCCCGCGCCCAAGCTCGCGGTCAAGATTCTCGATCCGCGCGTGCACGACTATCCGCTGCCCCACTACGCCACCGAGGGCAGTGCCGGCATGGACCTGCGCGCCCTGCTCGACGCCCCGCTGACACTGGCCCCCGGCGACAGCGCGCTGGTGAGTACCGGCCTGGCGATCCATATCGGCAATCCGCAGCTCGCCGGCGTGGTGCTGCCGCGCTCCGGGCTGGGCCACAAGCACGGCATCGTACTGGGCAACCTGGTCGGCCTGATCGACTCCGACTACCAGGGCGAGCTGATGATCTCGGTCTGGAACCGCGGCCGCGATACCTTCACGCTGGAACCCGGCGAGCGTCTGGCCCAGTACGTGCTGGTTCCGGTCGTGCAGGCCGAGCTCGAGATCGTCGAAGACTTCGTCGCCACCGAGCGTGCTGCCGGCGGCTTCGGCCATTCCGGCCGGCAGTGACCAGCGCCCAGGATAGAAATCCTGAGGCGACAACCGTGAAGCGAGCAAGGAGAGTCGCGTGGCGCTAGGCGCAACCATCTACAAGGCCAGGCTCAATCTGAGTGACCTGGACCACCACTACTACGCCACCCACGCCCTGACCGTGGCATGCCACCCCTCCGAGACCGCCACCCGCCTGATGGTGCGGCTGCTCGCGTTCATCGACAACGCCCACACGCTCAACGCGCCGGCCAATCAGGCGCCGGGCGAACTGAGCATGACCCGAGGCCTGAGCAGCGACGACGAACCGGATCTGTGGCTCACCGCCGCCGACGGGCGCATCCTGGCCTGGATCGAACTGGGCGAGCCGTCGCTCAAGCGTATCAAGCAGGGGCTCTCCCGCGCCGAGACGGTGCTCGTCTACCCCTACTCGCCGCGCAGTGCCGAGCAGTGGTGGAGAAAACTCGGCGACGACATTCGTGCCCTGCCCCGGGTCCGCGTGCTGAGCGTGCCGGCGGCTCCGCTGGAGGCGCTGACCGGCTGGGTCGAGCGCAACATCACTCTGGACGCCACGCGCATGGAGGGGCAGTGGCTGCTGACCGATGGCCAGGCCACGGTATCGCTGGAGTTCGAGCGCTGGAGCGGCCCCGCCGAGGAGACCCCATGAACCGAGACCCACAGACACCCGCCAACGCAGTGCCCGCCTCGATCTTTCGCGCCTATGACATTCGCGGCGTGGTCGGAGAGACCCTCACCGAAGAGGGCGTCGAGTGGATTGGCCGCGCCATCGGCAGCGAAGCCGAGGCCCGCGGCCAGCAGTGCGTGATCGTCGCCCGCGACGGGCGCCACTCCGGGCCCGCCCTGGCGGCGGCGCTGATCCGCGGCCTGCGCGCCGCCGGCATTGATGTGATCGACATCGGCCGGGTGCCGACCCCGGTGCTCTACTTCGCCACCGCCACCCTGGCCGAGAGCGCCAGCGGGGTGATGGTCACCGGCAGTCACAATCCGCCCGACTACAACGGCCTGAAGATCGTGCTCGATGGTGTGGCACTCTCCAACGAGGCGATCACCGCGCTGCATACGCGTATCCGCCAGGGTGACCTGAGCCACGGCGAGGGCCGCCTGGAAAGCCGCGATCTGAGCCAGGCCTATCTCGACCGCATCCTCGGCGACGTGCACCTGGCGCGGCCGCTCAAGGCGGTGGTGGATTGCGGCAACGGCGTCGCCGGCGAGCTCGGCCCCAGGCTGATCGCAGCACTGGGGGCGGATACCGTACCGCTCTATGCCGAGATCGACGGTGACTTCCCCCATCACCACCCGGACCCCGGCAAGCCCGAGAATCTGACCGATCTGATCGCCGCCGTAGCCGCCCACGACGCCGACATCGGGCTGGCGTTCGACGGCGACGGCGACCGTCTGGGCGTGGTCACCCCAGCGGGAGAGATCATCTACCCTGATCGCTTGCTGATGGCCTTCGCCGAGGACATGCTCGAACGCAACCCGGGCGCCAAGGTGATCTTCGACATCAAGTGCACCGGCCATCTGCCCCGGCGCATCGAGCGCGCCGGCGGCGAGCCGGAGATGTGGCGCACCGGCCACTCGCTGATCAAGGCCCGCATGCGCGAGACCGGAGCCCAGCTCGGCGGCGAGATGAGCGGACACATCTTCATCAAAGAGCGCTGGTACGGTTTCGACGATGGTCTCTACGCCGCCGCCCGGCTGCTCGAGATCCTGGCGGGCCAGTCGCGGGACGCGAACGCCTTCTTCGCCGACTATCCGCAGGACCCGAGCACGCCGGAGCTCAACGTCGCGGTCAGCGACGAGACCAAGTTCGCCATCGTCGCGCGCCTGGCGGAGAATGGCGATTTCGGCCCGGACGGCGTCAAGACCTCGCTGGACGGCATTCGCGTCGACTACCCCGACGGCTGGGGGTTGTGCCGCGCCTCCAACACCACACCGATGCTGGTGCTGCGCTTCGAGGGCCAGGATCAGGCCGCGCTCGAACGCATCCAGGGATATTTCCGCCACGCCCTCGAGGCCGTGGTGCCCGACGCGACGCTGCCGTTCTGAGCGCGCCGGGGCAGGCAGGAACAGGCATCAAGGGACATTCATTTCAACCTGGGAGCAGTGACGACTCATGAGCGTTAGCCCACGCGACCCGCGCCACGTGGTCGAGATCCTTTCCGAGGCGCTGCCATACATCCAGCGCTACTCGGGCAAGACGATCGTGGTCAAGTATGGCGGCAACGCCATGACCGAGGACACGCTGATCGACTCCTTCGCCCGCGACATGGTGCTGATGAAGGAGGTCGGCATCAATCCGGTGGTGGTCCACGGCGGCGGCCCGCAGATCGGCCAGCTGCTGGCCCGGCTCAACATCGAATCGCGCTTCGTCGACGGCATGCGCGTCACCGATGCCGAGACCATGGACGTGGTCGAGATGGTACTCGGCGGCCTGGTCAACAAGAGCATCGTCAACCAGATCAACCAGTGCGGTGGCAAGGCGATCGGCCTGACCGGCAAGGACAGTGCCCAGATCCGTGCGCGCCAGCTCAAGGTCGAGCGGCGCACCCCGGAGATGACCGCCTCGGAGATCATCGATATCGGCCATGTGGGCGAGGTCGAGCACATCTCCACCGATCTGATCGAGATGCTCTCGAAGGCCGACTACATTCCGGTGATCGCGCCGATCGGGGTCGACGCCGAGGGCCACAGCTACAATATCAATGCCGACCTGGTCGCCGGCAAGGTGGCCGAGGCGCTGAAGGCGGAGAAGCTGATGCTGCTGACCAACGTCGCCGGCCTGCAGGACGCCGACGGCAATGTCATGACCGGGCTCTCCACCGAGCAGGTCGACGCGCTGATCGCTGACGGCACCATCTACGGCGGCATGCTGCCCAAGATCCGCTGCGCCCTGGAGGCGGTCAAGGGCGGTGTGGGCAGTGCGGTGATCGTCGACGGCCGGGTGGTCCACTCCACCCTGCTGGAGATCTTCACCGACGCCGGCGTCGGTACCCAGATCGTCGCACGCTAGCGCACTTTCGACGCGGGCCAGGAAGGCCCGCTCCGCTCTGCCTCGTCCGGGTCGTCATCGCCCCGGCAGCGCAGGGGGCGGAGTCACTCCAGGCAGGAGCCAAGACACCACTACCGACAAGAACGCTCATGACGCAGGCAACTTCAACGCTCTCCCGCCGCGAGCAGATCCTCCAGGCACTCGCACTGATGCTGGAAGAGGACAGCGGCAAACGTATCACCACCGCCGCCCTGGCGCGCCAGGTCGGTGTCAGTGAAGCGGCGCTCTATCGCCACTTCCCCAGCAAGGCGCGCATGTTCGAGGGGCTGATCGAGTTCATCGAGACGAGCCTGTTCGAACGCATCCGGCGGATTCTCGAAGAGACGCCGGAGGCCCTGGGGCGCTGCGAAAAGATCATGCAACTGGTGCTGATGTTCGCCGAGAAGAACCCCGGGCTCAGCCGACTGATGGATGGCGACGTGCTCACCGGCGAGACGGCGCGGCTGCGCACGCGCATGTCTCAGCTGTTCGAGCGCCTGGAGACCCAGTTCAAGCAGATCCTGCGCGAAGCCGAACTGCGCGAGGGGCTGCGTCCACGGGTCGCCGTCTCGGCCAGCGCCAATCTGCTGGCTGCCTTCGTCGAGGGTCGCATCAGTCAGTACGTGCGCAGCGATTTCCGCCACCTGCCGAGCGCCCACTGGGAAGACCAGTGGACCCTGCTCGGCGCGCAGCTGCTGATCGGGCTCGCCACCACCAGCGCCTGACCCGACACCAGCCGGCGTGACACCGGGGAACTAAAAAGCCCGGCCATGCATCAGCATGGCCGGGCTTTGTATGTCTTGGCAGCGTCTACAAACGCCTAGGCCTGAGTTGACCCGCCAAGTCTGGGATGACACGCCAACAGCATGAACCGGCAACGCCTGACGGCGCGCCGGTCATCGATCAGGCAGCGAGAGCGTCGCCCAGTTGCTGCTTGATCTTCTTCATGGCGTTCTTCTCCAGCTGACGGATACGCTCCGCGGAGACGCCGTAGACGTCGGCGAGCTCGTGCAGCGTCGACTTCTCCTCGGAGAGCCAGCGCCGCTGCAGGATATCCCGCGAGCGGTCGTCGAGCAGCGCCAGCGCATCACGCAGGCGGCGGGTGTAGTCCGCCTCCCAGTCGTCGGCTTCGAGCTGCGCCGCCGGGTCGAAGCTGCTGTCCTCGAGATACTGGGCCGGGGCCTGGTAGCTCTGCTCGTCGTCTTCGCCGGGGCTGGCGTCGAAACCGGCGTCATAGGCCGAGAGCCGACCTTCCATCTCGCGCACCACCTTGGGCTTGACGTCGAGATCCTTGGCGATGGCGTCGACTTCGTCGTTGTTCAGCCACGCCAGGCGCTTCTTGGCGCTGCGCAGGTTGAAGAACAGCTTGCGCTGCGCCTTGGTGGTGGCGATCTTGACGATCCGCCAGTTGCGCAGCACGTATTCGTGGATTTCGGCCTTGATCCAGTGCACCGCGAAGGAGACCAGGCGCACCCCCTGATAGGGGTCGAAGCGCTTGACCGCCTTCATCAGGCCGACGTTGCCCTCCTGGATCAGATCGGCCTGGGGCAGACCGTAGCCCGAGTAGCTGCGCGCGATGTGCACCACGAAACGCAGGTGCGACATGATCAGCCGGCGCGCCGACTCCAAGTCGTCCTCTTCGTGCAGGCGCACCGCCAGGGCGTGCTCCTCTTCGGCCGTCAGCACGGCGATGCCGTTGACCGCCTGGATATAACCGTTGAGGTCGTGGCCCGGCGAAAGGTTTCCGATGGGTTGAAGACTGGTGCTCATATGCCGTGTCTCCATGCTAGGCGGTGCCCGGTTGCCGAGCGCACTATCGCTCGGGCGTCGCATCGCACCGCCGCAGGTTGTTAGGCCTGTCTATGATCGAGGAATGCTTCTATGACCCCGAGTGTAGACAAAAGTTCAATCGTTGAGCCAGCGCGACCCGGCGTTGGGACGGCTATCGACATCATGCCTCGAGACTATGACTACCCCGAGTGAAACGATGACCATGCCAGCCGCTACTGCCATTCCAGGCTGACGTGAAGATGACGCAGACGTCGCGTGCCGTCTCGATCGGTTCGCGCTAGCGCGGCTTGGTCTCCGCCAGATGACGACCGACGGCGAGCCACGCGCCCAACCAGCCCAATAGTGTACTAAAAAGCAGCAGAAAAACCGAGTTGGACACGCCTAAAGTCGGTAGTGCGAAGCGCGCGCCGTAGCTCTCGGCCAGCGCGTTCACCGGCGCGGCCAGCCAGTTGCCCCCCAGGGCCAGTATGCCCAGCGCCAGCAGGCCGCCGCCGAGCCCGTACCAGGCGCCGCTGTAGAGAAACGGCCGCCGTACGAAGGCGTGGGTGGCACCGATCAGGGTCACCACTTCGATCTCCTGACGCCGACTCTCCACCGCCAGGCGGATGGTATTGCCCACCACCAGCAGTACCCCGAGCCCGAACAGCAGGCCCAGCGCCAGCGCCACCCGCTGGCCCAGCGCCGCCAACTGCTGCAGGCGGTCGAGCCAGGCCAGATCGAGGCGCACTTCATCCACCCCCGGCAGCTGGCCGAGACGCTGGCTCAACGCCTGCACCGCGGCCGGGGAGGGGTCATCCGGTGTCACCACCACGCTGGCCGGCAGCGGGTTGCGCTCGAGCTGGCTGAGCGCGTCGTCCACCCCCAGCGCGCGCTGGAACTCGTCCAGCCCCTCGGCGGCAGTCACCAGCCGCGTCCCGGCCACGCCGGGCTCGGCACCCAGCGTCTCGGAGAGCGCCAGGGCACGGCTCTCGTCGATATCGTGATCGAAGTAGACGGTCAGCGTGGCGCTCTCGTCGAGCTGGGCATCGAGCAGCTGGGCGCTGTCCAGCACCAGCCACAGTCCGGCGGGCAGGATCAGCGCAATGGCGATCGCCAGCATCGTCAGCAGCGTGGCCAGCGGACGCCGTACCAGGCGCAGGGCACTGTCGCCGAGCATGGCGCGATGGTGACGCAGCCAGGCCCGCCCGCCCCCGGCGGGCCCCGGTCGGGCGCGCTGGGCGCCGCGCGGCGCCGGCTGACGTTCGCTCATGCCGCCTCCCCGTCGCGGACCAGGCGCCCCTCGCGCAGCTTGAGCACGCGATGGCGCAGGCGCGCGATCAGGGCCAGGTCGTGGCTGGCGATCAGCACCGTGGTGCCGATGCGATTGAAGTCCTCGAACAGCCGCATGATATCGGCCGAGAGCTGGGGGTCGAGGTTGCCGGTGGGCTCATCGGCGAGCAGCAGCGCCGGCTTGTTGACCACCGCACGGGCGATGCCGACCCGCTGCTGTTCGCCGGTGGAGAGTTCGATCGGCAGCGCGCGCTCGCGGTGCAAGAGGCCGACCTTGTCGAGCGCCGCGCGCACCCGGCGCGCCGCCTCGTGGGGCTCGATCCCCTGGATGGTCAGCGGCAGGGCCACATTGGCGAAGATATCGCGGTCGAACAGCAGCTGGTGATCCTGGAACACCACCCCGATCTGGCGCCGGTAATAGGGCACCTGGCTGAGGTGCAGGCGGTCGAGATCGTGCCCGGCGACCAGCACGCGCCCGCGGGAAGGACGCTCGAGGCGCATGATCAGCCGCAGCAGCGAGCTCTTGCCGGCGCCGGAGTGGCCGGTGAGGAACAGCATCTCACCGCGCTCGACCCGGAAATTGATATCGGCGAGCGCCTCGAAACGCCCGCCGTAGCGCTTGCCGACATGCTCGAACGCGATCATGAAGCGGCGTCACCGTCCCGGTCGAACAGCGCCTTGACGAAGGTGTCGGCATCGAACGGACGCAGATCGTCGAGCGTCTCGCCGACCCCGATGAAACGGATCGGCGTGCCCATCTTCTTGGCCAGGGCGAAGATGATGCCGCCCTTGGCGGTGCCGTCGAGCTTGGTCAGGGTGATGCCGGTGACCGGAATCGCCTCGTCGAAGGTGGTGGCCTGGGAGATGGCGTTCTGGCCGGTACCGGCGTCGAGCACCAGCATCACCTCGTGGGGCGCCGAGGCGTCGAGCTTGGCCATGACCCGCTGCACCTTCTTGAGCTCCTCCATCAGGTGGCTCTTGTTGTGCAGCCGCCCGGCGGTGTCGGCGATCAGCACATCGACCTTGCGCGCCCGCGCCGCCGCCACCGCGTCATAGATCACCGAGGCGCTGTCGGCACCGGTGTGCTGGGCGATCACCGGCACCCGGTTACGCTCGCCCCATACCTTGAGCTGCTCCACCGCCGCGGCGCGGAAGGTGTCACCGGCCGCCAGCATCACGCTGCGGCCCTCGTTCTGGAAGCGCTGGGTCAGCTTGCCGATGGTGGTGGTCTTGCCCACCCCATTGACCCCGACCATCAGGATCACGAATGGCCCTTCGCCCTTGGGCGGCAGCGTCAGCGGCTGGGTCACCGGTTCGAGCAGCGCCGCCAGCTCCTCCTGCAGGGCGCGGTAGAGCGCATCGGCATCGGCGAGCTCCTTGCGCGAGACGCGCTCGGTCAGCCGCGCGATGATCTCGCTGGTGGCCTCGATGCCCACGTCCGCCAACAGCAGCTGGGTTTCGAGATCCTCCATCAGCTCGTCGTCGATCTGCTTCTTGCCCAGCAGCAGATCGGCGATGCCATCGGTCAGATTGGCGCGGGTACGCCCGAGACCGGCGCGTACCCGCGCCAGCCAGCCGCCCTTGGGCTTCTCGCGCGGGGCCGGGGGCGCCTGCGCCGGCAGACTCTCGGACGCGCCGCTCTCGGCCTGCAGCGGCTCACTGGCGGCGACCTCGGCGGGGGCCGCCTCGGCCGCTGCCGCCGGCGCCATGTCGGTAGCGGGCTCATCCTCGGCCAGCGCCTTGGTATCGCTCTCGTTCAGCGCCGTGGCATCGCTCTCGCTCGGCGCCGTGGCATCGCTCTCGCTCGGCGCCGTGGCATCGTGGGCCAGTGCCGTCTCGCGGCTCGGCTCGGCCGGGGTTTCGCCGAGGGCGGAGGTCGCGGCCTCGTCGGCCAGCGGGGCATCCAGCGCCGCACGGGCAGCGGTCGTCTCGACCGGCTCGGGGTCGTAGTCGACCGCAGCGCCTCGCTCGGGGTCGGCGGCCTGCACCACCTCGTCTGCGGCGGACGCCTCAGGCTCGGGATGCACCTCCTGCACCGCGGCGTCCGCTGTCGGCGCCTCGGTCTCGGCGGCGCGGGCCTCCTCGGCGGCGCGCGCTTCGGCCGCCTCCGCTTCCCGGCGGGCGGCTTCCTGCTCCTGCTGCTGTTTCTTGCGGCTCTTGAATAGTCCGAACATGGATGACTTCGCTGCTGATGGCCGTGGCGACGACGCCTTCCCGGCGGGCGTCGACACGGCCTCGGAAAAGGTCGATATCGAGCGTCAATCCTATCACCGCGAGGGTGGCGGGGGTACAATTGCGCGCCATGAATCGACGTCGATCCCAGCGTGGCGCCCCGGGCGGGCGGGCCACCTCCCCTGCCGCCGACAGCGGCCGTCGCGGCCAGCGTGCCTCACACGGCGGGCGCGGCGAACTGCGCCTGATCGGTGGCGAATTTCGCCGCCGCCGGCTGCCGATTCTCGACAGCCCCGGGCTGCGTCCGACACCGGACCGGGTGCGCGAGACACTGTTCAACTGGCTCGCCAGTGAGCGCTACACCGCACGGGTACTGGACCTGTTCGCCGGTACCGGCGCGCTGGGGCTGGAGGCGCTCTCCCGCGGCGCCGGCGAGGTGCACTTCGTCGAAGCGGCGGCCCCGGTGGCCGCCGCGCTGACGCGCAACCTGGCCACGCTGGGGGCTGAGGCCACGGTGCATCGCAGCGATGTCGCCGCCTATCTGGCCGGACCCGCGGCCCCCTGCGGGCTGGTGTTCCTCGACCCCCCGTTCCGCCAGGGGCTGGCGGCGGCCACCTGCGAACGGCTGGAGCAAGGGGGCTGGCTCGAACCGCACGCCTGGATCTATGTCGAGACCGAGCACGAGCTGGCGTGGCAGCCGCCACCCGGGTGGCAACTGCACCGGGAACTGCGCGCCGGCGACAGCCACGCCCGGCTGTTCCGGCGCACTCCGCCAGAGGCCTGACGCCGCCCGTGCCGCCGTCTCCACATCGAGACGCTTGTCGCCGCCGGCCACGCCACGTAGGCTGGCGGCCAGCCGAGTCATCGGCAGTCGCGGGCGTCACTCACCCGCATGACCGCAGGCTGGCGGTCACGCTTGTGTCACCTGCAGCCGTCGTCAACCCCAAGGAGAGCGTCATGAACGGAGAGATCTTCGCCCAGCTCGAACAGAAGATTCAGAATGCCGTCGACAGCATCGAAATGCTGAAGATGGAAAACGAAGAGCTGAAGGCCGAGAACGCCCAGCTGCGCCAGGAGCGCGACGAGTGGGAACGCCGCCTGGGCGGCCTGCTCGACAAGCTGCGCGCCCTCGACGAGACACCCAGCGACGCCGGAGCCTGAGGCCCCGCTCAGCCCGTCTCGCGGCACCGGCGACCGCCCCGGTCGTCGGTGCCACCGCCTACTCCGCTGAGGCGCCTGCCGCCAACCCCCGCGACATCAACACCGCCTCTTCACTGCCGCCGTCGTCACAGCGGTAGTACCCCCGCCGCCGGCCATCCTCGGCGAAGCCCAGCTTGTGGTAGAGCCGCTGCGCGGCCTGGTTCGACGCCCTCACCTCCAGCAGCATGCGCTCGGCCCCACGCCGCGCCGTCCGCGCCAGCAGCCACGCCAACAGCGCCGCGGCAAGACCGCGCCGGCGCGCAGCGGGGTGCACGCTGATCGACTGCAGCTCGGCATCGAACGGCAGATAGGCCACCACCGCCACCGCGCGCAGCTCGGCGGCCTCGAACACGCCCCATACTTCCAGGGTGTCGTCACTCAGCGCGCTGCCGAGCAGTGTGGCCGACCAGGCATCATCGTTGGCGAGCGCTTCGAAGCGGGCCCAGGGCGTCAGATCGTCCGCGCCCAGCAGACGCGGCGATGCCGGGAGAGAGGGGATGGCACTCATGCTGACGCCTCGGCTCAGGCGGTGCCGGCAGTCGCCTGCCGCCACGCCTCGCCGGTGGCATGCAGCTGCGGCCAGCAGGCACGCTTGGCCGCCGTGTCGCCGAGCAGGGTGCCCGGATGTGGCCAGCGGTGGCAGTCGACCTCGAACGGCGTGTCGTCGTCCGCGAACAGCGCCTCGTCATCAGCGCCGGGAATCACGATGGCGCCGGAGATACTCAGGCCGTTGCGCATCGCCTGACCGCGACAGAACACCGCCAGGCCGTCGCGGGCCTCATTGACGGGATCGTCCACCGGCGCCTCCATCAGCGGCCAGTCGAGGCTCGAAAGCGCACGCCAGTCGCCGGGCAGCCCGGCGGCCACGAGCATCTGCTTGAGCAGCGCCTGGGCCGCCGACGACAGCCCCTCGCGCCCCCCCGGCAGCAGCAGCCACCAGCGCTGGTCGAGCACCGCCAGCGTCAGCGAAAAGCGCAGCGGCGCCGCCCGCTCGGCGGCTGCCGCCACCGGAGCCGGGGGGGCGGCGGTCGTATCGGCAGCGGGAGCAGGCGCTTCGGCGGGTGCCTGATCTTCGCCCAGCAGGGCGCGGGCACGCGCCACCGGAGCACTGCCCTCAACACGCTCGGCGGGTTCGGGAGTCGCCACAGCGGGTGCGGGCGCTGCGGGTTCGGAATGGGCGGGGGGCGTCTCCAGCAGCGCGTGAAGACGCTGGCCCGGCGCGGGCTTCTCCGCCGCCGGCACCGCCCACTCACACTGTTCGGTGGATCGGGCGTTGATCAAGCGGTAGCGCGAGACCCAGGCCGGAACGCCCATCGCCTCGAGGTACTGCAGCCGTTGGGGGTCGGCGATCACCGCCCGCCTCCCCCGCGACAGTTGGGCGAGTCGGGTCGGCTGCCGCCACGCGCTTCCCACTGCTGCGGCGTGTAGAGGTGCAGCGCCAGGGCGTGCACCGGCCCGGCCAACTCATCGGCCAGCACCGAATAGATCAACTGGTGGCGCTTGACCGGCATCAGCCCGGCGAAGCGCTCGGAGACCAGGGTCACCTTGAAGTGGGTTTCCGAGTCGGGCGGCACATGGTGCATGTGGCTCTCGTTCTCGACCGTCAGATACTGCGGCTCGAGCGCGGCCAACTTCTCTTCGATGCGGGTTTGAACACTCATGCAACACCTCCTGTGCCAGTCGGTTCATTGTAACGTCTGGCGGCCGCCGCGGCGACGGCACCCGCTGCCTCAGCCGCGTCGATCGCGGGCCGCCAGCGGTATCCGGTAGAGGCTCAGCGCCAGCGCCACCACCACCGAGACGCAGCCCAGCCACAGCGACAGCGTCAGCGAGCCGAACGACAGCCCCAGGATCAGGCCCACCAGCGCAGTCCCCAGGGACTGGCCGAAGGTGCGCACCGAGGCGAGCACACCGGAGGCGTTGGCACTCAGCGCCAGCGGCACGCTGCCGATCATCTCGCGGTTGTTGGGCGCCTGGAACAGGCCGTAGCCGACGCCGCACAGCGCCGTGCGCCAGATCACGTCGAGATGGCTGGAGTCGGCGTCGAGCCCGGTCAGCGCCAGCATGCCGAGCAGGAACAGACCCAGACCCAGCGAACTGATCAGCGCCGGATTGCCCTTGTCGGCAAGGCGCCCGGCCACCGGGCCGATCACCATGATCACCAGCGGCCAGGGCGTGAACAGCAAAGCCGAGGCGATCGGCGAGACGCCCATCACCCGCTGGTAGAGAAACGGCAGCCCGACGAAGGCGATGCCCTGGGCCAGGAAGGCGAACATCGAGGTGATCGCGGCGAACGAGAAGCGCGGCTCCTCGAACAGCGCCAGCGGCACCAGCGGGCTGGCGACGTGGCGCTGACGATAGACGAAGCCGACCAGGCAGGCCAGCGCCAGGGCCAGGGTGGCCAGCGCCATCGCTCCGCCGCCGCCGTGGCCGAATTGATCCAGGGCGAAGACACTGCCGCTCAGCATCACGATCGACAGCAGCGCGCCCCAGACATCGAAGCGCACCCGCTGTGCCGGCTCACGCGGCAACGAGCGCAGCGCCAGGAACAGCGCCAGCAGCCCCACCGGCACGTTGATCGCGAACAGCCACGGCCAGCTCGCCAGATGCAGGATCAGACCGCCGATCGAGGGCCCGGCGGCGATCCCGAAAGCCACGGTAAGCGCACTGAGCCCGATCGCCGAGCCCAGCAGACGGGTGGGAAAGATGATGCGATAGAGTGACGGCCCGATACTCAGCATCGCCGCCGCGCCGATCCCCTGCAGCATGCGCGACACCAGCAGCAGCTCGAACGAGCGCGATAGCGCGCAGGCCAGCGATGCCAGGGTGAACACCGCCAGGCCGCCGATATAGAGCCGATGCCGGCCGATGACCCGGCTCAGCGCGGCGAAGGTGAGCAACAGCGCCGCGGTGACCAGCTGGTAGACGTTGGCGATCCAGATCGACGCCGCGCCACTGATGCCGAGCTCGTCGGCCAGGGTCGGCAGCGCGATATTGACGATGCCGCTGTCGAGCACCGCCATCTGCGTGCCGGTGACCAGCGCCAGCAGCGCCAGCTTGCGCTCGCGCCCGGGCAGCCCGTCGTCGCCGTCACGTACCTCGAACAACCGTTTCAGCATGCCGCCACGCCCACCTCCGGCAGCAGGCGGCGTCCAACCAGGCCCAGGATCTCGCTCACTCCTCGTCGGTCTCCATCAGCAGCTCGTCATCGACCTCGGCGGTCTCCAGCTCGACCTCGTCATCCAGGTCGATCGCCAGATAGCTGTGCTCGACGATCAGGAACTGCTCGAACAGCGCCAGATCGACCACCTCCGGCCACTGCCGCGAATCCTCTTCCCAGGCGCGCAGCTCGCTCTCGAGAATATCCACGCAGCGCTCCTCGACGTAGGCCGCCAGCGCTTCCGGCGTATCCATCTCGGGAATCAGATAGACGGTGGTCTCCGCCGCGATGTCGTCGAGGGTAAGATCGTCCTCGCCCATGGTGGGTTCGAGCGAATTGACCCAGTCGACGAAGGCCTGAGTGGGCTTCACGCTGAGTGCGGAACGGTTGAGCAGCTTCATGGTGTCACCCCTTTGCATCGAAACCGACGGCGTCGAATTTGCCAGCCCTGAGGCCGGCGATCTCGAAGCCGCACTGGTGCGGCGCTGCGCGCAGCGCCGACAGTATGAGCGTTCGTCGCGCCCATGACCAACACCGGATTGCCGCGCCCGCCGCAGGCTCGCACGGCGGCGGGCAGACGGATGCAATCGGCGCGGCGGCAGCCTACACTGGCGCCCCCTCCATCTGCCGATTGCCGTCATCGCCATGCCCGCCTCGTTCGACCCCAGCGCCCTCGACGACCTGCTCACGCGTATCGCCCGCGACGCCCCGCGCCACTTCGGAGAAGGTAACGTCGCCAGCTACATCCCGGCGCTGGCGGAAGTGGTCCCGGATCAGTTCGGCATCGCGGTATGCGACGTCGCCGGCCGCGTCTACCGCGCCGGGGCGGCGGATACGCCGTTCTCGATCCAGTCGATCTCCAAGCTGCTCAACCTGATCATCGCGATCCAGCACCTGGACGAAGCCGATATCTGGCAGCGGGTCGGCCGCGAACCCTCGGGGCAGGCGTTCAACTCGATCGTGCAGCTGGAGGTGGAGCGCGGCATCCCGCGCAACCCCTTCATCAACGCCGGCGCGCTGCTGGTCACCGATCTGCTGGTATCGCGGATCATGTCGATCCACTGGGTGATGCGCGAACTGGCGCGGCGTCTGGCGGGCAACCCGGCGCTCGCCTTCGACACCCGGGTCGCCAGCTCGGAGATGGCGCACAAGGCGCGCAACGCCGCCCTCGCCTATCTGATGAAGGCCTACGGCAATCTTCACGGCGAGGTCGACGAGGTGCTCGACGTCTACTTCCACGGCTGCGCGCTGTCGATGAGCTGCGTCGACGTGGCACGGGCGTTCGCCTTCCTGGCCAATCGCGGCGTGCATCCGGACGACGGCAGCGTCATCGTCACCCCGCAGCAGAACCGTCAGCTCAACGCCCTGCTGCTCACCTGCGGCCTCTACGACGCCGCCGGCGACTTCGCCTGGCGTGTCGGCCTGCCCGGCAAGAGTGGCGTGGGCGGCGGCATCGTGGCGATCGTGCCGGGGCAGATGAGCCTCTGCGTGTGGTCACCAAGGCTCGACAGCTACGGCAACTCGGTCGCCGGCCTGCGCGCCCTGGAAACCCTGGTCGAGGGCCTCGGCGTCGCCCCGCTGGGCTAGACGCCGACGCCCTGCCGGCCGATATCGAAGGGCCTGGGCGGCGTGATCACTCCGGGCGCATCGCCGGGAACAGCAGCACGTCGCGGATCGAGGGACTGTCGGTCAGCAGCATCACCAGGCGGTCGATGCCGATGCCCTCGCCCGCGGTGGGCGGCATGCCGTACTCCAGCGCACGCACGTAGTCGGCGTCAAAGTACATCGCCTCGAGGTCGCCGGCATCCTTCTCCGCGGCCTGGGCGGCGAAGCGCTCGGCCTGATCCTCGGCGTCGTTGAGCTCGGAGAAGCCGTTGGCGATCTCGCGCCCGCCGACGAAGAACTCGAAGCGGTCGGTGACGTGGGGGTTGGTGTCGTTGCGCCGCGCCAGCGGGCTCACCTCGGCCGGATACTCGGTGATGAAGGTGGGCTGATCGAGGCGATGCTCGGCCACCGCCTCGAAGATCTCGGTCTGCAGCTTGCCCAGCCCCCAGCTCGCCTTGACCTCGATGCCCAGGCGCCGGCAGGTGGCAGTGGCGCCATCGAGCGTATCGATGTCCGCCTCGCCGATGCCATCGCCGTGCTCGAGGATCGACTGGCGCAGGGTCAGGCGCCGGAACGGCTGGCCCAGGTCGTACTCGGTGCCCTGATAGACCACCACGCTGGAGCCCAGCACGCGCTCGGCGACATCCCGGATCATCGCCTCGGTGAAGTCGAGCAGGTCCTGGTAGTCGGCGTAGGCCCAGTAGAACTCGAGCATGGTGAACTCGGGGTTGTGACGCGTCGACAGCCCCTCGTTGCGGAAGTTGCGGTTGATCTCGAACACCCGCTCGAAGCCGCCCACCACCAGCCGCTTGAGATAGAGCTCCGGGGCGATGCGCAGATACATGTCGATATCCAGCGCATTGTGGTGGGTCACGAAGGGACGCGCGGTGGCGCCGCCGGGGATCGGCTGCAGCATCGGCGTCTCTACCTCCATGAAGCCGCGCTCGACCATGAAGCGCCGGATCGCCGCGATCACCCCGGAGCGCACCTCGAAAACCCGCCGCGACTGCGGGTTCATGATCAGGTCGACGTAGCGCTGCCGGTAGCGCGCCTCGAGATCGGTGAGCCCGTGGAACTTGTCGGGCAGCGGGCGCAGGCTCTTGGTCAGCAGCTCGGCCTGACGCAGCATGACGTAGAGATCGCCCTTGCCGGACTTGTGCACCGGGCCGCTGCCGGCGACGATATCGCCGATGTCCCAGCTCTGGATATCCGCCAGCAGCTCGGCCGGCAGGCCCTTCTTGTCGACGTAGAGCTGGATCTGCCCGGAGACGTCCTGAATCACGATGAACGGGCCGCGCTTGCGCATCACCCGCCCGGCGACCGCGGCCTGACGATCCAGCGCCTCCAGCGCCGCCTTGTCGTGCTCACCCAGCTCGGTCTGCAGCTCAGCCGCCAGGCTGTCGCGGCGGAAGGCGTTGGGGAAGGCGCTGCCGCCCTGCTCCGCCGCGCGCTCGCGGCGTTCCGCCAGCTTGCCGCGACGCTCCGCGATCAGCCGATTTTCTTCCTGCACGTCGCTCGGTGCAGCGGAGGGAGATTGCGGGTTGTCCTGGTTCGCCATGTCGTCGCCTGTGGAAATTCGTATCTATGAAGTCGTCGAATCGATAACGTCGTCGAATCTGTGAAACCGTCGGCCCGCTGCTGCGCGCCTTGCCCTGGCCCAGCGCCAGAGGGTCTGGCAATGTTGCGCGCAGGGAATCAACCGGCCAACGCTCGCAGCGCGGGGGTCGAATTCCCGAACCGTTCTAGGGTATCAACCCGGCCAACGCTAGCAGCGCGGGGTTCGAGCGACGACGAGTCTAGGCGCGCCGGCGCGAATCCGCGCAGTGGACGCGGTTGTCCATGAGCAGGATTCGCGCCGGCGCAACACCGCCTCGTCGAGCGCAGACACGCGCTTTAAAGCCCCTGTTTCAGGCTCGCCTCGATAAACTGATCCAACTCCCCGTCGAGCACCTTCTCGCAGTTGCTCGTCTGCACCCCGGTGCGCAGATCCTTGATCCGCTGGTCGTCGAGCACGTAGGAGCGGATCTGGCTGCCCCAGCCGATGTCGGCCTTGCTGTCCTCGGCCTGCTGCTTGGCGGCATTGCGCTTCTGCATCTCGTGCTCCCACAGCTTCGCCTTGAGCTGTTTCATGGCGAAGTCGCGGTTGGCATGCTGGCTACGCTGGCTCTGGCACGCCACCACGATACCGGTGGGCTCGTGGGTGATACGTACCGCCGAGTCGGTGGTGTTGACGTGCTGACCGCCGGCCCCGGAAGAGCGGTAGGTGTCGACGCGCAGATCGGACGGGTTGATCTCCACCTCGAAGTTGTCATCGACCTCGGGGGAGAGAAACACCGAAGCGAACGAGGTATGCCGGCGCCCGCCGGAGTCGAACGGACTCTTGCGCACCAGCCGGTGCACCCCGGTCTCGGTGCGCAGCCAGCCGAAGGCGTAATCGCCCTGAACATGCACGGTGGCCGACTTGATGCCCGCGACCTCGCCGGCGGAGACTTCGGTCAGCTCCGCCTTGAAGCCGTGGTGCTCGGCCCAGCGCAGGTACATGCGCAGCAGCATGTTGGCCCAGTCCTGGGCCTCGGTACCGCCGGAACCGGCCTGGATGTCGAGATAGGCGTTGTTCTCGTCCATCTCCCCGGCAAACATGCGCCGGAACTCCAGCTTGTCCAGCTGCCCCTCGAGGTAGGAGAGCTCCTTGCACACCTCGTCGACGGTGGCATCGTCCTCCTCCATCACCGCCAGTTCGAGCAGCTCGCGGTTGTCGGCCAGGCCGCTGTCCAGGGTATCGATGGTCTCGACCACGGCTTCCAGCGACGCCCGCTCCTTGCCCAGCTTCTGGGCGTAGTCGGGGTCATTCCAGACCTCGGGGTTCTCCAGTTCGCGCGAGACTTCTTCTAGCCGATCTTTCTTCTCGGCATAGTCAAAGATACCCCCTCAGGACGTCTGTCCGTTCGGACAGGTCCTTGATGAGGTTGTTGATCGGATTGATCTCTTGCATGGGACTCCTGCCATCATGAGCGTGGGCACCCGCCAGGCCGCGCCAACCGCAGGGGTGGCACCCGGCGCCGGGCTGCCCAAAAGGTCGACTATTGTAGCCAAACGCCGGCAGAGCGTCATCCCGGGCGGCGCCAGGGGCAGCGTCAGAGACAAGGGGTGCGTGACAGGCACGTGCGATAGGCACCAGTTGGTAGATAGTTATAACGGTTTCACTATTATTCATTTACGCCGGCCGTGAAGGCCCTGCTACCGTCGACGCCCAGTTCGTCGCCCATCGGGGGCGCGATCCCCCGACGGCCATTACCGGACAGCCGCTACCCTATCGCCATGATCAACGACACATCGCCATGACCAACAACAGCTACAAGGACCTCCTGCCGATGCGCTCCCATCCGCTCGCCCTCGCCATCGGTCTGGCCGCCGGCCTGACCTCGCTTTCACTCCCGGCCGCCACGCTGCACATGGGCATCTCGGGGGATCCCGCCTCGCTCAGCCCGGCCAAGATCACCGGCGGGGTGTGGGAGGAGGACGTGCTGCGGGACCTGTTCGAGGGCCCGATCGCCATCGATGCCGAGGGCCAGATCATCCCCGGCGCCGCCGAAAGCTGGGAGATCTCCGACGACGGCAAGACCTACACCTTCCATCTGCGCGATGGCCTCGAGTGGTCCGACGGCCAGCCGTTGACCGCCGACGACTTCGTCTTCGCCTATCGTCACCAGGTCGACCCCAAGACCGCCTCCAACTACGCCCACCGTCTCTATCCGGTGGTCAACGCTCAGGCGATCAATGCCGGCAAGAAACCCCTCGAGGCGCTCGGCGTGGCCTCCCTCGACGACGGCAAGACGCTACAGATCACCTTGAACGAGCCGACGGTCTACTTCCTCAAGACCCTGGTGCTGCCGTTCGCCTACCCGATTCCCCAGCACCTCTACGCCAAGTACGGTGACGACTGGAGCGACCCGTCACACATCGCAGTCAACGGCGCCTTCAAACCGGTCAAGTGGATCTCCAACACCGAGCTGGAGACACGCAAGAATCCACACTTCCACGACGCCGACGCGGTGACCCTGGATGGCGTCGACTACTACCCGCTGGAGGACAAGGTGGCCGGTATCCAGCGCTTCCGCGCCGGCGAGCTGGATATCCTGCGCGACTACCCCGCGGCCCAGTATCCGCGCCTCTCCAAGATGCTGCCCAAGGCGACCCACCGCTTCCCCTCCCTGGGCACCTACTACTACGTCTACAACCTGCGCGACGGCTCACCGGTGGCCGACAAGCGAGTGCGCGAGGCGCTGAGCCTGGCCATCCGCCGCGATGTGATCGCTGAGCAACTGCTCAAGGGCGCGGTCACCGCCGCCACCTCGCTGGTGCCGCCGGGGACCAGCGACTATCAGGCGCAGTCGCAGCCGGGGCTCGATGAGCCCATCGACACCCGCATGACCAAGGCCAAGGCGCTGATGCAGGAGGCCGGCTACGGCCCGGACAAACCGCTCAAGCTGACCCTGCGCTTCAACAGCGGCGACGAGCACCGCCAGATCGCGGTGGCCGTGGCCGCCATGTGGAAGCCGCTGGGGGTCGATGTCGAACTACGTAACACCGAGGCCAACATCCACTATGCCGACCTGATGCAGGGGGACTTCCAGGTCGCCCGCGCGGCCTGGATCTCGAGCTACGACGACGCCCAGAACTTCCTCCAGCTGCTCTCCGCCGAGACCAACAACTACGGCGACTACCACGACGCGCGCTACGACCAATTGCTGAGTGAATCGGATGGCGAACAGGACCCGGCCAAGCGGGCCCAGCTGATGCAGCAGGCCGAGGCGCTGGGACTTGCCGACTATCCGCTGACGCCGATCTACACCTACAGCTCGCGCAACCTGGTCGCACCGACGCTCACCGGCTGGGACGACAACGCCCTCGACATGCACGCCTCGCGCTGGGTGCACAAACCGGAGTAATGCCGCTCGCGGCGGCCGTGGCGCTCAAGCGCGCTGCGCCGACGCCGATAAAGTAGCGAGCGGCGGCAGGGCGCTACGGTGCCGGCGTGGCCGGCCCCGACCTTCGATCGCCCCCGGGAGAGCGCGTCATGCGGCACCTCGCATCACTTGTCGTCCAGCCCCACGCGCCCTCCCGAAGCCAAGTCGTGCTTTTCTACCTGCTCCTGCTCACCGTCCTGACACCGACCGCACCGGCCGGCGCCAATGCCCTGCACCAAGGCGACTGGCTGCTGCGTGGCATGGTGATCGGTAGCCAAGCCGCCCAGGTGCACTCGACGATCTCGACCATCGGCGGCGCGTTGGAGATCGACTCCCGCATCCAGCCGGGTGCCGACATCAGCTATTTCCTGAGTGAGCGCTGGGCGCTCGAATTCACCGGCGGTATCTCGCGTGCGTACTACCGGGTGCGCGACTCGCTGATCGGTGACTTCGACGTGGGCCGCGTCGACAGCGACAGCGCGATGCTGTCACTGCAGTATCACTTCCTCCCCTGGGGGGCGCTGACGCCCTACCTGGGCGCGGGTCTCTATCATGCCCGCGAGCACAGCGTCGAGCCCGCCGCCGGCATTCCCGACTTCACGGTCGAGCCGGTCACCGGCCCGCTCGTCGTGGCCGGCGCCGATTACCACTTGGGCGGCGCCTGGTTCGCCAGCGCCAACCTGCGCTACCTGAAGGTGCCCACCTACCGTTTCGAAGGCGACGGCTTCAGCAGCGAGCTTCGGGCCAGCATCTGGACACTGGGCGCCGGGCTGGGCTACCGCTTCTGATCCGACGAGGGCGGCCCAACCCGGTAAGGAGGGCGACACCATGCACATGATCGACAATGCCCTGCTCACAGCGACGCTGAGCCGCGCCGCCTTCCTGCTGGTGTTTCTGACCGTGGTCCTGAGCCAGCCCAAGGAGCGCTATCTGTGGCACTGGCTAGCAGCACTGGTCGGCTCCTCCCTGGGGGCGGCGCTGATGATGCGGTTCCCGGCCAACGGCGAGCCTGCGATGGCGGTCAGCCTGGCGACCTACTTCCTGTTCATGATCAGTCTGGCCGGCTCCTGGAGCGGCATGCGGCTGTTCTATCACCGGCGCATCGATCGGCGCCTGCTGGGCGCCCTGTTACTGCTGCCGCTGCTGACCTTCGCCTTGCTCGATCTATGCCACGTGGCACTGCACTACCGCCGCCTGGTCATCACTGCGGCCTGCGTCATACCCGCCGCGCTGACGGTGTTCGAGATCGTCAGGCCGGCGTCGGAACGACTCTTCTCGTCGATCGTCGTGGCCCTGGCGTTCGCCGCCTACACCGTGGTACTGGCAGGCACCAGCGCGGCCTTGCTGCTGGATCTCGCCCCAGCGACGCTGGAAGGCCTCAACTACCCCTCGTTTGCCGTCGACCGGGTCGCCAGTATCCTGGTCTATTTCGGCTATATCGCCATGGCCGGTGAGCGCGCCAACCGCGCCCTGCGCCAGCAGGCCGAGACCGATCAGCTCACCGGTCTGGCCAACCGCCACGGCGCCCAGCGCGCGCTGAGCCGGCTGGAGACGGCGCGCACGGCGGACCCCGAGAGCCCCCGGGCCGGCGTGCTGCTCGCGGATATCGACCACTTCAAGCGTATCAACGATACCCACGGCCACGAGGTCGGCGACAGCGTGATCGTCGCGGTCGCCGCGCGCCTGCGCGGGACCGTGCGCAACGGGGACGTCGTGGTACGCTGGGGCGGCGAAGAGTTTCTGATACTGCTGCCCGGGGCCGACAGCGCAGCGGCCCGGGCGATCGCCGAGCGCCTGCGCGACGCGATGATACGCACCCCGGTGCACGCCGCCGGTCACGATATCCCGGTGACGCTCTCGATCGGCATCGCCGAGGCGGCGCCGGAGGGCGAGACACTGTCCGCAACCATCGTCAGCGCCGACCGCGCTCTCTACCGCGCCAAGCGCCAGGGCCGCGATCGTATCTGCGTCGACGACGCCGAGCAGGGCGACAGCGCCACGATGATTCGCCCCCTGTCCTGATGCGCCCACACCTGGCACCGCTTCCCCAACCGCGCCGATCCACGGCAGTCGCCGCAGGCCGCTCGACCTGCTATGCATGAGATGAAACGCCCCATCGAGCATTTGAATTAGACGCGTCACGTCGATCGCGCGATGGTGTGACATCGGCCGCTCGCTGACTTTTCTTGCAAACCCTAGGCACTGACCGACTCTTACAAACCCTAGGCACTGTCTGAAAAGCCCCCTGAAGCGCGCCATAACAACAAACTCGGAGACATCTGCAATGCCCCTCCCCGCTCTTCCCCGCGGTCTTTACGCCATCAGCGCCCTGACCCTCGCCATGGGCAGCCTCGCCGCCCCGGCCCAGGCCGACACGCTCAATATCGGTGTCCAGGGCGAGCTCGCCTCCTTCGATACCTCACAGGTCTCCGGTGGGGTGTGGGAATCCCAGGTACTAATGGATGTCTTCGAGGGTCTGGTCGTGCAATCGCCGACAGGCGAGCTGCTGCCAGGCATGGCAACGAGCTGGCAGGTCTCTGACGACGGCAGGACCTACACCTTCCATATGCGCGACGACGCCAAGTGGTCGGACGGCGAGCCGGTCACCGCCGAGGACTTCGTGTTCGGCTGGCAGCATCTGCTGGCACCTAAGAACGCCTCCAAGTACGCCTACATGCTCTACCCCATCGCCAACGCCGAGGCGATCAACACCGGCAAACAGCCGACCGATAGCCTGGGGGCCAAGTCGCTGGATGGCGGCAAGACGCTCGAGGTGACCCTCGATCATCCGACGCCCTACTTTCTGCAGCTGCTGACCCACTACACCGCCTACCCGGTGCCCAAGCATCTGGTCGACGAGTATGGCCGCGACTGGGTCGATCTCGACCATATCGCCACCAATGGCGCCTTTCACCCGGTGCAGTGGGTGTCGCAGTCGCGCATCAGCGTCGAGAAGAGCCCGACCTACTACGCCGCTGACGAGGTCGCCCTGGATGGCGTCAACTACTACACCGTCGAGGATCGCAACGCGGGCATCTCACGCTTCCGTGCCGGTGAGCTCGATGTGCTGGCGGACTACCCCTCCAGCCGCTACCAGTGGCTCAAGGAGAACCTGCCCAAGGCCACCCACATGAGCCCGATGCTCGGCTCCTACTACTACGTGCTCAATCATCGCGACGGACATCCGACAACCGACAAGCGGGTCCGCGAAGCGCTCAATCTGGCCATCCGACGTAACGTCATCTCGCAACAGATCATGGCAGGCTCGTTCAAGGCATCAACCGGGCTGGTGCCGCCGGGCACCAACCACTACCAGGCCCAGCATATGGATCTGGGCAGCGACGATATGAACGCACGCATGGCCAAGGCCAAGGCGCTGCTCGAGGAGGCCGGCTATGGCCCCGACCATCCGCTGACGCTGCGCCTGCGCTACAACACCAGCGACGAACACAAGAAGATCGCCATCGCCGTGGCCGCGATGTGGAAGCCACTCGGGGTCGATGTGCAGATGATCAACTCCGAAGCCACCGTCCACTATCAGACGATTGCCCAAGGCGATTTCGACGTCGCCCGGGCCGGCTGGATCGCCGACTACAACGACGCCGAGAACTTCCTGGCCCTGCTGCATACCGGGGTGGGCAACAACTACGGCGCCTACTCCAACCCGGCCTACGACAAGTTGATGGATCAGGCGGCACAGACGCTGGATCTGGATGCGCGCGAAAAACTGCTCGAACAGGCCGAGGATCTGGCGCTAAACGACTACGCACTGGTGCCACTACTCACTTACGTTACGCGCAATCTGGTCAACCCTGACCTCCAGGGCTGGGAAGACAACGTCGAGGATGACCATCCGTCACGCTGGGTGAGCTTCAAGGACTGAGCGCGCTCGCGCCGCACCGGGGGAACCGACCATGCCGCGTATCGCCGTTTCCGTTGCCGGCCTGTGGCGCTCGCCGCAGGCAGCGCGCCCCATCGACGCTCCGGCGCTGTCAGCGCCGGTCCAGCTCGAGGCCTGGCTCGCGGCGCTGGACGACACCACACGGCTGGCGCTGTGTCGCGACAAGCTGCTGGTCAGCCAGGTGCTGTTCGATACCCCGGTGACGGTGCTCGAACGCACCACCGATGAGACCGGCCGCGACTGGTGCCGGGTGGTGGTGCCGAGCCAGGCGAGCGCCCTCGATCCGCGTGGCTATCCCGGCTGGCTGCCGGCCGTGCAGCTTGCCGAGGAGCGCCCGGCGGAGACCGCGGGAGACGTCGGTGGCCTCGCCGATGGTGTCGGCGAAGATGATCTCGAGGGCGAGGTGGTGGTCACAGCCAGCCGCGCTGAGCTGGTGCTGACCTCTCCGCGTCAGGGTGGGTCAGCAGCCGGAGACGGCCCGCTGGCGCTGAGCTTTCTGACCCGGCTGCGTCGGCTGGCGATGACGCCGACGCGGGTCGAAGTGATCTCGCCGCTGGGTCGCGGCTGGCTGTCCCGGGACAGCGTACAGCCGGCGGAGACGCCGCTGCCCGCGGATGCCGCCACCCTGACCCAGTTGGGGCAACGTTTCGAGGGACTGCGCTATCTGTGGGCGGGCAACTCGAGCTTCGGCTATGACTGCTCGGGGCTGGTGCACAGCCTGTTCGCGGCGATCGGGATCGCGCTGCCGCGGGACGCCGGCGATCAGCTCGCCACCGGCACGCCGGTGGCTCTGGAGGCGCGCCGCGCCGGCGACCTGCTCTACTTCGAGAAGCCGGATGCCAGCGGGCGCCCGGTGGTCGACCACGTGGGGCTCTATCTGGGTGAAGACACCCTGCTCCACGCGCCGACCAACAACGCCCGCGTCGAACGCCGCCGGCTCAGCGGCAGCCACTACGCCGAGCAGTTGTGTGCGGTACGCCGCCACCTCGGCTGAGTGCGTCGCCATCGGCACAGGCCCCGGAGCGCCGCCCGATAGAGAGCCCTCAGCGCTATCGAGTGCCGGTCTCCCCGGGATGACATAGGATCGAGACAGGTCAGACGTCCAGACGTCTTGCCCCCGACCGGCGAGCCAAGCCGGCAGCGACCATAACAACACAAGGACTCGATCATGTTCGATTCACGCACACGCCGTCTCACGGCCTGCTGTATCCCGCTGCTGCTGGGGGCGCTGTCGCTCTCCGCCCCGCTGTCGGCGGCGACGCTCGCCATCGGCATCCAGGGTGAGCCCGCCTCGCTGGACAGCGCGCGCATCGGCGGTACCACCTGGGAGAACGACGTGCTGGGCGATCTGTTCGAGGGGCTGGTCACCCTCGACCCGGCCGGCCACTATGTCCCCGGCGTCGCCCGCAGCTGGGAAGTCAGCGACGATGGCAAGACCTACACCTTTCATCTGCGCGACGACGCCGACTGGTCCGACGGTCAGCCGGTGGTAGCGGCGGACTTCGTGCTTGCCTTCCAGCGCCTGTTCGACCCTGCCAACGGTGCCGTCTACGCCAATCTGTTCTATCCCATCGGCGGGGCCGAGGCGCGCACCAAGGGCGCCGCCGACGCACCACCGCTGGGCGTCGTCGCGGTCGACGCCAAGACCCTCGAGATCACCCTCGAGCGCCCTACGCCCTACTTCACGACACTGCTGGCACATATCGCCGCCTCACCGGTGCCGGCCCACGTGGTCAAGCGCTACGGCGATGCCTGGACCCAGATGGACCACATCGTCACCAACGGCGCCTTCACGCCCACCTCGTGGGTCTCCCACGACCATATCGCGGCGCGCAAGAACCCCGAGTTCCATGCCGCCGACGAGGTCGCCCTCGACGGCGTCGACTACTACCCGGTGGAGGATCGCAGCGCCTCGCTGCAGCGCTTCCGCGCCGGGGGCCTGGATATCGTCCGCGACTTCTCGCCGGATCGCTATCAGTGGCTGCAAGACAATCTGCCCGACGCCGTCCATCTGGCGCCGCAACTGGCCAACTACTATTTCGCGCTCAACCAGCGCGATGGCCATCCGACGGCCGACAAGCGCGTGCGCGAAGCGCTCAACCTGGCCATCCGCCGCGACGTGATCGCCGACAAGATCATGGGCGGTGTCGTCTCCCCGGCCAGTGGCTTCGTCCCCGGCGGCGTCAGCCATTACGACGCCCAGCGCATGCCCGGCCTGGATCGGCCGAGGGATGAACGGATTGCCCAGGCCAGGCGCCTGCTCGAGGATGCCGGCTACGGCCCGGACCACCCGCTCGAACTGAACCTGCGCTACTCCACCACCGAGGCCAACAAGCGCATCGCCGTGGCTCTGGCGGCGATGTGGCAGCCTCTGGGGGTGAAGACGCAGCTGATCAACGCCGAGGGCGCGGTCCACTATGCCGAGCTGGCCAACGGCAACTTCGACGTCGGCCGTGCCAGCTGGGTCGCCGATTTCGACGACGCCAGCAACTTCCTCGGCATCCTGCAGAGTGGCGCGCCCAAGAACTACGGCGGCTATCGCAGCCCGGCGTTCGACGCGCTGATGCGCGCGGCCAACCAGGAGACCGACGCCGATGCCCGCCAACAGCTGCTCGAGCAGGCCGAGCGCCAGGCCCTGGGCGACTACGCCATGGCGCCGATCTACATCGACGTCTCGCGCAACCTGGTCGCCCCCGACCTTTCGGGCTGGCAGGACAACGCGCTCAATCGCCATCTCTCGCGCTGGATCTCCCGCGGCGACTGACATTCACCCCGCCGCCGGAGATCGACGATCCGCGCGGCGGCCCGACAAGAACGCCAAGACGATGCTTTCACGACAGCTCATTGCCGCCCTCGGCGGACTCGCGCTCGGCGCCCTGGCCAGCTCGGCCCAGGCCTTCAGCGTCAATATCGCCAACGGTGCCGAGCCGGGCACCCTCGACCCACAGAAGACCAGCGGCAACTGGGAGACGCGCATCACCCGCGCGCTGTTCGAGGGGCTGGTCACCTATACCGCCGACGGCAGCCTGGTGCCGGGGCTGGCCGAGCGCTGGGAGATCAGCGCCGACGGCAAGACCTACACCTTTCACCTGCGCGATGCCGAGTGGTCCGATGGCGAACCGATCACCGCCGAGGACGCGGCGTTCGCCCTGCGCCGGGTGCTCGAGCCGGCGATCGCCAATCATAACGCCAACCTCTACTACCCCATCGTCGGCGCGCGGGCGATCAACGCCGGCGAGGCCGCCGCGGAAAGTCTGGGCGTGGAGACGCCGGACGCCCACACCCTGAAGATCCACCTGACCCAGCCCACCGCCTGGTTCCTGCAGGCGCTGGCGATGACCGAGGCGGCACCGCTGCCGGAGCACGCCATCGACACCGCCGGTGAGCACTGGGTCGAGCCGGGCAAGACAGTCTCCAGCGGCGCCTTCACCCTGAGCGAGTGGCAGCCCCAGGCGCGCATCGTGGTCGAGAAGAACCCGCACTTCCACGCCGCCCAGGACGTTGCCCTGGATCGGGCCACTTTCTATCCGATCGACGATGCCGGCTCGGCGCTCAACCGTTTTCGCACCGGCGAGATGGATATCGCCTACTCCAGCGTACCGTCGTCGCGCTTCGCCTGGGCCCAGCAGCATCTCTCGGACGCCCTGCAGGTTGGGCCGCTGACCGCGGAGTACTTCTACATGTTCAACCTGCGCGAGGGTCAGCCGCTGGCCGACCGTCGCGTGCGCGAAGCGCTCAACCTGGCGGTGCGCCGCGAGGTGATCACCGGCCAGATCCTGGGCCAGGGACAGCCCCCCTCGACCTGGTACGTCCCGCACGGCACCGCCAACGCGCCGAGCGGCCAGATGGCCTTCGCCGACATGCCGATGGAAGCCCGCCTGAAGCGCGCCCAGAAGCTGATGCAGCAAGCGGGCTACGGCCCCGACCATCCGCTGCGGCTGACGCTCAACTACAACACCCTCGAGGATCACAAGAAGATCGCGGTAGCCGTGGCGGCGATGTGGAAGCCGCTGGGCGTCGAGGTCGCGCTGGTCAACTCGGAGGCGGCGGTGCACTACGCCACCATCCGCCAGGGCAAGTTCGAGGTCGCCCGCTACGGCATGGTGGCAACGATCAACGACCCGTTCGATTTCCTCGGCGCCTATGCCAAGGATGGCTCGGCCAGCCGCGCCAGCGGCTATCACGACGCCGACTATGACGCCCTGGTGGCCCGCAGCACCCGCGAGCTCGACCCGCAGACGCGCCAGCGCACCCTGACCCAGGCGCAGCAGCGGCTACTCGACGACTACGCCCTGCTGCCGCTCTACGACTACGTTTCCGTGCATCTGGTCTCGCCGCGACTCGGCGGCTGGGAGAGCAACCCGATGGACGTCCACCCGCTGCGTTATCTCGAGGAGCGCGACTGATGATCGATGCCCAGACCCCGCCCCGCGCGCTGCGAGGTGCGCCGGCATGTTGAGTTACACCCTGAAGCGACTGCTGATGGCGATCCCCACACTGCTGATCGTGATCACTATCTCGTTCTTCCTGATGCGGGTGGCCCCCGGCGGGCCGTTCGACGGCGAGCGACAGCTGCCACCGGAGATCGAGGCCAACCTGAAGGCGGCCTACCATCTCGACGAACCGCTGCCGATGCAGTACCTGCGCTACATGGGCAATCTGCTCGAAGGCGATTTCGGACCTTCGTTCAAGTACAAGGACTTCAGCGTCACCGAGCTGATCATGCAGGGCTTCCCGGTGAGCCTGGAGATCGGCGGACTGGCGATCCTGCTAGCCCTGCTGGTGGGTCTGCCACTGGGGATCGCCGCCGCGATCCGACGCAACTCCACCGTCGACTACCTGGTCATGGGCACGGCGCTGACCGGCATCGCAGTACCCAACTTCGTCATCGCGCCGATCTTCGCTCTGGTCTTCGGCGTGCTGCTGGCGTGGCTGCCGGCCGGCGGCTGGAACGGTGGCGCCTGGCCCAACCTGGTACTGCCGGTGGTGGCGCTGTCGATCCAGCAGATCGCCTATATCGCACGCATGATGCGCGCCAGCATGATCGAGACCCTGGGCAGCCACTTCATCCGCACCGCCCGCGCCAAGGGGCTCTCCGAGACCGAGGTGATCTGGCGCCACGCCATCCGCCCGGCGATGCTGCCGGTGGTCTCCTACCTGGGCCCGGCGATCGCCGGGATCATCACCGGCTCGGTGGTGATCGAGCAGATCTTCGGCATCCCCGGCATCGGCCGCTACTTCGTGCAGGGGGCGCTCAACCGCGACTACACCCTGGTGATGGGAACCGTGGTCTTCTACGGCGTGCTGATCGTGCTGATGAACCTGATCGTCGATCTGCTCTACTCCGCGCTCGACCCGCAAATTCGTTACGACGACTGACTCATGAACAGTGACCGACTCATGAACAACGACCGAGCCTCAACGCCATTCATTCGTGCCACCGGGGAGGCCGCCAATGACGTCTGATTCCAAGCCCTACAGCGGCGAACAGCGGGATGGCGCCCCGCTGCCCGCGGGCGGCCCCAAGCCGCCGCCGGGCCCGGACCCCACGCCCGACCCGCGCGCCGCGGACGCGCCGGTGGGGGAAAGCCTGGCCAAGGATGCCTGGCGCCGGCTGACCCAGAACCGGGCAGCCATGGCCAGCCTGGGCCTGTTGATCGCCATCGTTGTGGTGTGCATCGCCGGCCCCTGGTTCCTGCCCTGGGGTCTGGCAGAAGTCGACTGGAACGCCTTCGGCACCGGCCCGACCCTGGAGAACGCCCACTACCTGGGTACCGACGCCAACGGCCGCGATCTATTGACCCGGGTGCTCTACGGCGGCCGCGTGTCGCTCTCGGTGGCGCTGGTGGCCTCGTTCGTCAGCCTGGTGATCGGCGTGCTCTACGGCGCCATCTCCGGCTATGTCGGCGGGCGCGTCGATAGCCTGATGATGCGTTTCGTCGACATCATGTACTCGCTGCCGTTCATGTTCCTGGTGATCCTGCTGATGGTGGTGTTCGGGCGCAATATCTTCCTGATCTACGCCGCCATCGGCGCGGTGGAGTGGCTCGACATGGCGCGTATCGTGCGCGGCCAGACCCTGGCCCTGAAGCGCCGCGAGTTCATCGAAGCAGCCCATGCCCTGGGCGTGCGCGACAGCAAGATCGTCACCCGCCACCTGATCCCCAACGCCATCGGCCCGGTGATCGTCTACGTCACCCTGACCGTGCCCAAGGTGATTCTGCTCGAAAGCTTTCTGTCGTTCCTGGGCCTCGGCGTGCAGGAGCCGCTGACCAGTTGGGGCGTGCTGATCTCCGAGGGCGTCGACATGATGGAGAGTGCCCCCTGGATGCTGCTGGTGCCGTCGTTCTTCCTCGCGGCCACGCTGTTCTGTCTCAACTTCCTGGGCGATGGGCTGCGGGATGCCCTCGATCCCAAGACCCGCTGAGGATGACTCGATGACGCAATCACTACTGGAAATCGACAAGCTCAGCGTGACCTTCCAGCTCCCCACCGGCGCGGTGACGGCGGTCAAGGAGGTCAGCCTCAGCATCGCCGAGGGCGAGACCCTGGCGCTGGTGGGCGAGTCCGGCTCGGGCAAGTCGGTCACCTCGACCGCCACCCTGCGCCTGCTGCCGGAGCTGGCCCAGACCCAAGGCGCGATCCGCTTCGACGGCGAAGACCTGCTCGCGGTCACGCCCCGGCGCATGCGCCGCATCCGCGGCAACGACATCTCGATGATCTTTCAGGAGCCGATGACCTCGCTCAACCCGCTGCACCGGGTCGGGCGCCAGATCGGCGAGGTGCTGACCAAGCACAAGGGGCTCCACGGCAGCGCCAAGCGCCGCCGGGTGCTCGATCTGCTGCAACAGGTCGGCATCCCCGAGCCCGAGCGACGCATCGACAGCTACCCCTACGAGCTCTCCGGCGGTCAGCGCCAGCGGGTGATGATCGCCATGGCGCTGGCCTGCGAACCGCGCCTGCTGATCGCCGACGAGCCGACCACGGCACTCGACGTGACCGTCCAGGCGCAGATCCTGGACCTGCTCAAGTCGCTGCAGGCCAAGTACGGCATGGCGATCCTGTTCATCACCCACGACCTCAGCATCGTGCGCCACTTCGCCGACAAGGTGTGCGTGATGCGCTACGGCGAAGTGGTGGAGAGCGGCCCCACCCACGAGGTGTTCGACGCCCCGCGCCACGACTACACGCGCATGCTGCTCGATGCCATCCCACGCGGGCGCAAGATCCCCGCCCCGGCGGATTCACCAGTGCTGCTGAGCGCGCGTGACGTCAAGGTGCGCTTCGCACTCAAGAAGCGTCTGTTCGGCAAGAGCGACTACTTCGACGCGGTGCGCGGCATCGACCTCAGCGTCCGACGCGGCGAGACCCTGGGCATCGTCGGCGAATCGGGCTCGGGCAAGTCGACCCTGGGCCGGGCGCTGCTGCGGCTGCTCAAGTCCGAGGGCGATATCCGTCTCGGGGAGACCGATCTCTCGGCGCTGGACAAGTCCGGCATGCGCCCGCTGCGCTCGCGACTCCAGGTGGTGTTCCAGGACCCCTTCGGCTCGCTGTCGCCGCGCATGACCGTCGGCGACATCGTCAGCGAAGGGCTCAAGGTTCACCACCCGGAGCTGAACCGGCGCCAGCGCGAGGCCGAAGTGATCGCTGCCCTCGAGGAGGTCGCCCTTGACCCTGGGATGCGCAACCGCTACCCCCACGAGTTCTCCGGCGGCCAGCGCCAGCGCATCGCCATCGCCCGCGCGCTGATCCTCAAACCGGAACTGCTGCTGCTGGACGAGCCGACTTCGGCACTGGACCGCTCGGTACAGGTACGGGTGATCGATCTGCTACGCAATCTGCAGCAGAAGTACGGCCTCACCTACCTGTTCATCAGCCACGACCTCTCGGTGGTGCGCGCGCTCTCCGACGATGTGCTGGTGATGAAGGAGGGGCAGGTGATCGAGCAGGGCCCGACGGAGCAGCTCTTCTCCGCCCCCCGCGAGACCTACACCCAGGCGCTGATCAAGGCTGCATTCCTCGACGACGACGCGGCCTGAGAGGGTGTTTACAAATTCGACGAGCGAAGGCCAGACCGGGGCGCGTAGCTAAGGAGAAATCGGCCGAAACGACGGAGTTTACGCGGTGTAAATGAGTACTTTGAGGTCGATTTCAACGCCGTATCGTCGAGCGCAGGCATTTTGTAAACACTCTCTGATAAGCCGCTGAGCGTGAGCGGCGGCGCCACGCAATAGGCGCCGCCGTTCGCCCTGGAAGAGACACGATGACAATAGACGACGGTCCGCACCGGATCTAAAAACCGCTTCCTTTCATTCATCCAGAATTTGGCCGCGCTTGCCCTGTGGCAGGCGCCACGGACAACTGCGGCCAAAAAACGGGGCTCAGCCCCCACTATCCACGTCTTCAAGGGAGACAACCATGACCACGACACAAGGTCTTTTGAGCGCCGCCATCCTGGTGGCACTGGCGGGCTGCCAGAACACCCTGCCCTTCGGCGACGGCGCCGGCAGCTTCGAGCGCGCCAAGCGGGAGGGTAGCGCACCGCCGGCGCTGGTGGCGCGCTTCCATCAGATCGACAAGAACGGTGACGGCGTCATCGATCCCACCGAAGCGCGCTCGGACGCCGACCTGATGGGCGCCTTCGGCACTGCCGACCGCGACGGTGACCGCCAGCTATCGCTCGAAGAGTTCCTCGACAGCCAGGCCACCGAGGCGCCCTGATCCTCCGACCCACTTGGGAACCCATTTTTTCCTTCAATAATAAACAGGTAATGCTTCACCATGGATAACAAGACCCTCATGGCGAGTCTCGTCGCCACCGGCACGCTGCTGGCCAGCCACTCGGCCCTCGCTCTGACGCTCTATGAAACCGCGCAGGACAAGCTCACCTTCAGCGGGCGTATCGCCGCCGGCAGCAGCTTCGTCGACGATACCCACGACGACCACGACCCGACCAATGCCGGCTCCCGCGTACGCCTGATCCACGAACACAACTTCGCCGACGGCTGGTCGTCGATCGCCCGCGCCGAGTGGGCCTTCGACCCCTTCTTCGAGGATGGAACCGACAACCACTACAAACGCCTGCTCTACGCCGGTGTCAGCAACGATGACTACGGCACCATCCTGATCGGCAAGCAGTATTCGCTGTGGTACAACATGGTCGCCTACTGGACCGACTGGTTCTGGTACAACGGCGCCACCGCCCAGGGCAGCTTCAACGGCGCCTCCAGCGACGGCGGCTTCGACGGCAACGGCCGCCCCGACAACGCCATCTCCTATCAGAATCGCTTTGGCGACTGGACCCTGGGCGTGCTCTACCAGACCTCGCGCAACGACGTGCCCCGCTCGGTGGGCTACAGCGGCAATCTCGTCGACCTCGAGCGCAAGTACACCGCCCAGGGCGCCGCGGTCTATCAGCCGAGCGACGACTGGGCGTTCGGCCTGACCTACACCCACAGCGAGATCGATGGCGAGCTCAAGAGCGGCAGCGACCGCGACGAGAACGTCGACGCCGGCCTGCTCGCGGCGCGCTGGACCCCGGGCAACTGGTACTTTGCGCTGACCGCCGGCGAGTACCACAACCTGGTCCGCGACGGTGAGTTCGAGGGCGTCGCCAACAGCGACGGGATCGTCGACAAGGCCCGCGGCTACGAGGGCGTGGCGCTCTACAACGTCAAGCAGCAGGTCCCCGGTACGGTGCAGCTCTACACCGGCTTCAACCGCCTCGAGGATCGCGACTCCGATGCACGCAGCGCCTTCTATCTCGCCGGCGCGGCCTGGCTGCTGTTCGACGACAACCTGATCCTGGCGGTGGAGCGCAAGTTCGACGACTCCCGCCAGGCCGACGACAGCCACACCGGACACGACGAGACCGACCTGCTGGTGCGCTACGACTTCTGAGTACTGCCGGTTCCGGGGCCGCATGCCCCACTGCACGATCGTTTGCCGCTGCCCCGCGCAGCGGCTTTTTCGTGTCAGCGGCTCAGGCCTGTCGCCCGCGCGTCATGACACAGCGCAGCGCCAACACAAAAAACCCCGGCAGCGCTGGGCTGCCGGGGTCGTCGAGGGGGCACGCAGCCCGGGTATTACTCGTCGAGGAACGAGCGCAGCGGCTCGGAGCGCGACGGATGACGCAGCTTGCGCAGCGCCTTGGCTTCGATCTGGCGGATACGCTCACGGGTGACGTCGAACTGCTTGCCGACCTCTTCCAGGGTATGGTCGGTGTTCATGTCGATGCCGAAACGCATGCGCAGCACCTTGGCTTCGCGCGCGGTCAGGCCGCCGAGCACGTTGCGGGTGGCTTCGATCAGGCCCTCGCCGGTGGCGGAATCGATCGGCAGCACCATGGTGCTGTCCTCGATGAAGTCACCCAGGTGCGAGTCCTCGTCGTCGCCGATCGGCGTCTCCATGGAGATCGGCTCCTTGGCGATCTTGAGCACCTTGCGCACCTTGTCTTCCGGCATTTCCAGGCGCTCGCCGAGCTCTTCCGGGGTCGGCTCGCGGCCCATCTCCTGCAGCATCTGGCGCGAGACCCGGTTGAGCTTGTTGATCGTCTCGATCATGTGCACCGGAATACGGATGGTCCGCGCCTGGTCGGCGATCGAGCGGGTGATCGCCTGGCGAATCCACCAGGTGGCATAGGTCGAGAACTTGTAGCCTCGGCGATATTCGAACTTGTCTACCGCCTTCATCAGGCCGATGTTGCCCTCCTGGATCAGATCCAGGAACTGCAGCCCGCGGTTGGTGTACTTCTTGGCGATCGAGATGACCAGACGCAGGTTGGCCTCGACCATCTCCTTCTTGGCCCGGCGCGCCTTGGCTTCGCCGATCGAGAGGCGACGGTTGACCTCCTTGAGCTGGCTCACCTGGAGCTGGACCATCTCCTCCTCGAAGCCGATCTTGCGCTGGGCACGCTGGACGTCGCCACGGAACGGACGGAGCCGATCGGCATACTTGGCGTGCTTGGCCACGAAGTCGTCGAACCAGGCGTCATGGGCTTCATGCCCGAGGAAGGCGCTGATGAAGGTCTTGCGCGGCACCTTACCCTGCTTGACGAACACCTGCATGATCGCCTTTTCCTGCTCGCGCACCTGCTCGACGCTGATGCGCACCTGACCCACCAGGCGCTCGAAATGCTTGGGCGAAAGCTTGATCGGCGAGAACAGCTCGGCCAGACGTGCAAGCTCTGCCCGGGCCGCGTCGGCGTCGAAGCCGTGCTTGGCCACGGCCGCCTTGGCCGATTCGTTCTGCTGGCGGATCTGCTCGAAGCGTACGCGGGCCTCTTCGGGATCGGGGCCGCCTTCGCTGGAGTTGTCGTCGCTGTCTTCTTCGTCTTCTTTGTCTTCTTCATCCTCGTCGTCGTCGTCACCCGCGGCGAGGCTGCTCTCTTCCACTTCCGGCAACTCGACCTCGGCGACGCCGGGGATCCCCTCATCGGGGTCGATGAAGCCGGAGAAGAGATCGGAGAGGCGGCCCGGGGCCTCCTCGTCCTGGGTCTGATCGTAGGCGGCAAGGATGGAGTCGACCGCGCCCGGCAGATAGGCCAGCGACGACATCACTTCGCGCAGGCCCTCCTCGATGCGCTTGGCGATCTCGATCTCGCCTTCCCGCGTCAGCAGTTCCACCGTCCCCATCTCGCGCATGTACATGCGCACCGGGTCGGTGGTCCGTCCGACATCGCTCTCCACCGCGGCCAGGGCCGCGACCGCTTCCTCCGCCGCCGACTCGTCGGTGGAGTTGTCGGACATCATGAGGGTATCTTCGTCAGGCGCTTCCTCGACGACGTTGATCCCCATGTCATTGATCATGGAGATGATGTCTTCCACCTGATCGGGATCGGCGATATCTTCGGGGAGGTGATCGTTGACCTCGGCATAGGTCAGGAAGCCCTGCTCCTTGCCGCGTGCGATCAGCTCCTTCAAACGTGACTGCTGTGCGTGTCCAGCCATAGAAACCCTACTCGACGAAGAAGAATGAAGCACCTGGGGTGACAGCGCGACGCCCCAAAAGCCTGCTAGTATAGCGCGTACCGGCATTTTGCTGCCAGTATCTGTTTGCCTTGTCTGCCAGGTGTGCTAGTGTGTTTGGTTACCCTATTTGGAGGCTTTCGCCGCCATTTCAACCGCTTCGACGCTCCTGCCGCGGTTCTTCACGCTTCCCTGTCGTACTCTGTGTGCTTTTTGTTGCCATTCGGCCTGCCGAATGCGCGGCCTGCCTTCAATATCGACCTGTCTCTCTCAATATATAGCCATCGCGACGTCACCCGTCTCATGCCGATCCGCCGCCGGTGGCGAGCATGCCGATCAGCTCGCGCAGGCGCTGCTTCTCCTCGGCACTCAGCGCGCCGGGCTGGCGACTCTTCGCCAGTAGCTGCTGATACTCCTGAGCCGGCGTCAGGCGCTCGCTCTGGCGCTCGAGATGGCGCACCCAGTTGGCCAGCTCGCTGGCCCTGACCTCGCGCGGAATCGCCATCTCGCGCCGCGCCAGCTGATCCAGTCGCTCGCCCTCGGGCGTGCCGTGGAAGTGGGCCAGCAGCACCTGCGGGCTGCGGTAGCGCCCGGCCCGCAGCAGCTTGACCACCTCGCGACACAGGCGCCCGTCGGGCTGCGCCTCGGGGCACCAGTCGAGGCTCTCCGGCAGCGTCTCGGCCAGCCCCGGCTCGTGCAGCAGCAACTGCACGATACGCGCCGGCCAGCTCAAGGAAAGCGTAGCAGTTCCGCCACGCGCCGCCGTCAGCCCGCGTCGGGGCGCGTGCGTGCCGCCGCGGATTTCTCCATATCCGGCCCCATCGCCATACTCGGCCATCGGCGCCGGTTCCGACTCGGCCTCGCCGGAGATCGCCATCATCGCCTCGAAGCCGTCGTCACCGGCCGGTGCCGTCGGCCGCGGCGCGGGCGGGGCATGGGTCGCGAACCAGTCACTGAATTGCGAGGTTTCGATGCCGCTACGCGACGAGAGTTCCTTGAGCAGCAGCGACTTCAACACCCCTTCTGGCAGCCGCTTCAGCGCCTCCAGCACGGCGGTGACGAAACGCTCGCGCCCCTCGACCTGCTTGAGATCGTGCCCTTCGGCGGCCTGCTCGAACAAAAACTCGGACAGCGGACTGGCGCAGGTGACTCGATTCTCGAATGCCTCGCGCCCCTCCTGGCGTACCAGGGTATCCGGGTCCTCGCCCTCGGGCAGGAACAGAAAGCGTACCTGGCGGCCGTCGATCATCGACGGCAAGGCCGTGGTCAACGAGCGCCGCGCCGCCTGACGCCCGGCATTGTCACCGTCGAAGCAGAACACCACCTCATCGACCAGCCGGAACAGCCGTTGCAGGTGATCCGCGGTGAGCGCGGTGCCCAGGGTGGCGCAGGCGTTGCGAATGCCGAACTGGGCCAGCGCCACCACGTCCATGTAGCCTTCGACCACCAGCACTCGGGAGAGCTGGCGATTGGCCTGGCGCGCTTCGAAGAGCCCGTAGAGCTCGCGCCCCTTGTGGAAGACCGGCGTCTCCGGCGAGTTGAGATACTTGGGCTTGGCGTCGCCCAGAACACGCCCGCCGAAGGCGATGGTGCGCCCCTTCCAGTCGCGGATCGGGAACATCACCCGATCACGGAAGCGGTCATAGGTGCGCCCGGTCTCCTCGCGATGGACCAGCAACCCGTACTCGACCTGCACCGCCTCGCTGATGCCCTGGGCGCCCAGGTAGCGTTTGAGCGCCTCCCACTCGTCCTCGGCGTAGCCGATGCCGAAGTCGCGGATCACCTCCTGGCTCAGGCCGCGCCGCTCGAGATAGGCGCGCGCCGTCTTGCCCTGACCCAGCGCCAGCCGCTCGCGGAAGAAGCGTGAAGCGAGTTCGAGCAGATTGACACCCTCTTCACGCTTCTGCTGCCGCTTGGCCGCCCCCGGGTCCTCGCCGCCCTCGCGCTCCACCTGCATGCCGGCACGGCCGGCCAGCTGCTCCACCGCCTCGGGGAAGCGCAGGTTGTCGAACTCCATCAGAAAACGCAGGGCGTTACCGTGCGCCCCGCAGCCGAAGCAGTGATAGAACTGCTTGTCATGGCTGACCGTGAAGGAGGGCGAGTTCTCCTGATGGAAAGGGCAGAGACCGCTGTGGTTGCGCCCGCTCTTCTTGAGCTGCACGCGCTCGGAAACGACGTCGACGATATCGGTCCGCGCCAACAGGTCATCGATGAAGCGCTGTGAAATCTGTCCGGCCATGGCGTCAAACGCTCTCGTTGCGCCGGCCGCAGGCGTCTGGCGCCGACGGCCACTGTCTCGAGAATGGGACAGTCGAGGAGAGAGGGCTTACCCAGTGACGGCACACGAGCCGCATCTCGCGGCCGGGCCCGCCGGCTGGGTAAACACCCTCCGGGGGCGAGGAACAAAAACAAACGGCCACCGAGACGGCGGCCGTTTGGGCTATCCCTCTGGAGTGACTTGCATCACCCCCAGTACGGATCAATACAAGCGTTCGAAGCGCTTACGCTCACGCTGGAGCTTCTTGGCGTGACGCTTCACGGCCGCGGCAGCTTTACGCTTGCGCACGGAAGTGGGCTTTTCGTAAGTTTCGCGACGGCGGACTTCAGACAGGATCCCTGCTTTTTCGCAGGAACGTTTGAAGCGACGCAGCGCGACGTCGAACGGCTCGTTATCACGTACTTTGACAGAAGGCATTAAGCACTCACCTACCTTGGGAATTGAGTTCGGTTTGAACGCACGCCCATGATGATCCGAGGGGATTCAGACGGCGCTACGGCTCACCCTGAGGGTGTGCCGCGTCGCAATCCCGGATCCGCCTCTTGCGGAGTCTCCCACCGGAAAACCCGTTTGGAGACCGCTCAAGGGGCGTTAGAGCGCACGACCCAGTCCTGCAGAGCAGCGTATTCTAGTGTCCGTCTTCACGCTTTGCAAATGACTTTTCCAGACCGACGCCGGGCGGTTCGAGTGGCTGCCGCCCCACCTCTCTCTACGCCTGTGGCTCCACGCCCGGCCACGTGCGGATACCCGTGTGGCTGCGCTGACACGCTCGCGGGACCATGCAAAGCCCACCGCCAGCGCGTAGAATAGCGCGCCTTGGCATCCCCCTTTTTGATTAGCGACGGAACCCTCGACCATGCGCGTGCTGGGCATCGAAACCTCCTGTGACGAAACCGGCGTGGCCCTCTACGACAGCGAGCAGGGTCTGCTGGCGGATGCACTCTACAGCCAGATCGCGCTGCACGCAGAGTTCGGCGGCGTGGTGCCGGAGCTCGCCTCCCGCGACCACACCCGCAAGCTGTTGCCGCTGATCGATCAGGTGCTGGCGGATGCCGGCCTGATCAAGGGCGACATCGACGCCATCGCCTATACCGCCGGCCCGGGGCTGGTCGGTGCGCTGATGGTCGGCGCCTGCACCGCCCACGGCATGGCCCGGGCGCTCGCGGTGCCGATCCTCGGCGTGCACCATATGGAGGGGCACCTGCTGGCGCCGATGCTGGAGCCGGAGGCGCCGGACTTTCCGTTCGTGGCGCTGCTGGTCTCCGGCGGCCATACCCAGCTGGTCGATGTGCGCGGGCTGGGCGACTACCGCCTGCTCGGCGAGTCGGTCGACGACGCCGCCGGCGAAGCCTTCGACAAGGTCGCCAAGATGCTCGATCTGCCCTACCCCGGCGGCCCCCAGGTGGCGGCCCTGGCCGAACAGGGCGACAGCAGCCGTTTCCGCTTCCCGCGCCCGATGACCGACCGCCCGGGTCTCGATTTCAGCTTCTCCGGTCTCAAGACCCACACCCTGACCGCGCTGCGCACCCTGGAGCAGCAAGCGGCGCTGGACGCCCAGGCACGCGCCGATGTCGCCCGCGCCTTCGAGGATGCGGTGGTCGATACCCTGGTGATCAAGTGCCGCCGCGCGCTCGAGGCGAGCGGGCGCCAGCGCCTGGTGGTGGCCGGTGGGGTCAGTGCCAACCGCCGGCTGCGCGCGACCCTGGATGCGGCGCTGGCCAAGCGCGGCGCCCGCGCCTATTACCCGCGTGGGCGCTTCTGCACCGACAACGGCGCGATGATCGCCTACGCCGGCGCCCAGCGCCTGCTCGCCGGGCAGCGCAGCGATACCCCCCAGCCGCGGCCGCGCTGGCCACTGGCCGAACTCACCCCGCCGCAGCCCTGATTCCCCGCGTCGCCGCAGGGCCTGGCTAGGTTTTGTACGAAAACTACCTGCACTCGCTGACTTTTCGTACAGAACCTAGTCGCCGCCGGCCCGCCGGCGGCCCGGGCGGGCGTCACGCCGATCCTCGAGCGCGTCCTCCTCGTCGAGCGGGTCGGCCAGCGCCGGCGCGACGGTCTCGCGACGGCGCTCGCGCCAGGTACGGATATTGAAGGCGTGGCGGATGAGCACCAGGGTCGAGAAGACGCAGATCACCCCGCTCATCGGCGGTACCAGCCAGTAGCTCAGCAGCGGTGCGATCAGCGCCGTGGCCAGCGAGGCTACCGCCGCGGTACGCACCCGCCAGGCAAGCAGGAACCAGCAGCCGGCGCAGATCAGCGCCACCGGGGTCGCCAGCATCAGCAGCACGCCGAAGGCGCTGGCCACCGCCTTGCCGCCGTGGCCGCGATGCCAGACCGGGCAGCTGTGACCGAGCAGCACGCCCAGCCCCACCAGTCCTTGCGCCCACACCGACAGCGACGCGCTGCCAGCCAGCCACAGCACCGGCATGCCCTTGCCTGCGTCGATCACCAGTGTCGCCAGCGCCGGGCGCCAGCCGAACGCGCGCAGCACGTTGGAGAAGCCGGGATTGCCGGAGCCGGCCCGGCGCGGGTCGCCCAGGCCCCACAGCCGGCAGACCCAGATCGCCCCCAGCAGCGAGCCGCTGAGATAGCCGGCTGAGGCCAGCGCGATGGTGATGAGCGTGGATGACGGCATCCGCCCTCCGGCAGTGGACGATCGGCTTGGGTCGCGGACGACGCGAGCCCTGATTCTGCCACTCTCATGACGTACAATCGACGCTCGCGAGCCCATCACGTGGCATCCCGGCTCGTCGTAGAGGCCGCCGATGTGTCCCCACCGGCGGCGCGTGGACCGAATCAACCGGATGTGGACCGAACCAGGATGGATGAAGTACTGATCGAAGGGCTGCGCGTCGAGACCGTCATCGGCGTCTACGAGTGGGAGCGCCACGTGCAGCAGCGGCTGGAGCTCGACCTCGAACTCACCACCGACATCCGTGCCGCGGCACGCGACGACGATCTCACCCACACCCTCGACTACGCCGCCATCTGCGAGCGTCTCACCACTTATGCCGCCGACAACGCCCATGGCCTGGTCGAGACCTTTGCCGAGCGCGTGGCCCAACTGGTGATCGCCGAATTCGGCGTGCGCCGCCTGCGCCTGACCGTGCGCAAGCCCGGCGCCGTCGCCAGCGCCCGCGCGGTGGGCGTGCGCATCGAGCGCGAGGCCGGCTGATGCCGCTGGCGGTACTCGGACTCGGCAGCAGCATCGAGCGTCAGCGCCATCTGGTCGGCGCCCTGGACGCCTTGGCAGCACTCGCCGATCCGGCGACACTGCGCGTCTCGCGGGTGTTCGAGAGTCCGCCGGTGGGCTTCAGCGACCCGCGCGACTTCTACAATCTGGTGGTGGCGTTCGACACCCCGCTCGCGCCCGATGCGCTCAACGCCCGCTGCAAGACGATCGAACAGGACCACGGCCGCCCCGCCGGGCCCACCAAGCAGATCGCGCGCACCCTAGACATCGACCTGCTGCTGTGGGGCGAGGCGTGCGGGCGCTACGGCGACACTGCCCTGCCGCGGGCGGATGTCGCGCGCTACGCCTTCGTGCTGCATCCGCTGGCAGAGCTGCTGCCCGAGCAGCGCCATCCCACCCTGGGCCTCACCTTCGCCGAGCTGTGGGCGCGCTTCGATGCCAGCACGCAGCCGCACTGGGCGGTCGCCTTCACCTGGCACGGCCGCGAGATATCGGCGCCCGACTGACGCGACCGACGCTGGCGTCAGCCCAGATGCACGCCAGCGCCGGACACGTCACAATCGTCCCGATCGCCACACCCGCCGGCGACGGTGATCTCCACGATCTTTACCCATTGGCTGGATCATCGCTGCATCGCGCAGCGGCATACTGACGAGGTCTCCCCGGTTCGTGAAAAAAACCGACCCCATGGCGCTAACCCTCAAAAGCCCGCGCGACTGGCCGCGCCTGTCACGACTCAGCCTCAAGCTCTTCGTCATCATCCTGTTGACCAACGTGCTGATCAGCGGCCTCGTCTTCGTGTTCGTCTCGCGCAGCCTCGACCAGGGCTTCGTCAGCTATCTCGAACGCAGTCAGGCCTCCCGCGCGGAGACCCTGGCCAACGCCCTCGGCGAGCAGTGGGCGAGCCGCGGCAGCTGGCGCTGGCTGCGCGACAATCCGCGCGCCTGGCAGAGCCTGGTGCGCAGCCAGCTGTGGTCGAGCGAGCGCCGCCCGCCCAGCGGCATCGATCGCGAGCTGAGCGATGCCCGCGGCTATGTGCTGCTCGACGAGCTGAGCAATCCGGTGATCGGCGAGCCGCTGCTCGACCCGCCGCCGCAGCGCGATCCCAACCTGCCGCCGCCGCCGGAGCCGCACTTCGTGCCCATCCGCAGCGGCGACAAGACCGTCGGCCAGCTCGGCTACCTGCCGCCGGAGCGGCTGATGGCGCGCATGGACCAGATCTTTCTCGACCGCCAGCAGCGCAACCTGATGATCATCGTCGGCTCGCTGTTCCTGGCCTCGCTGCTGCTCGCCAGCGGGCTGGCCTGGTGGCTGGGGCGCCGCGCCCGCCACATGACCCTGGCTACCCGCCGGCTGACCCTGGGCGACTACAGCGTGCGCCTCTCCGAGCGCGGCCGCGACGAGCTCTCCAGCCTCTCCGCCGACTTCAACCAGCTGGCCGAAACGCTGGAGGCCAACCGCCGCGCGCGCCAGCGCTGGGTGGCCGATATCGCGCATGAGCTGCGCACTCCGCTGGCGGTGCTGCGCGGCGAGATCGAAGCGATGCAGGACGGCGTGCGCGAGCTGAGCGTGGACAACCTGGGCTCGCTGCAGCAGGAGGTGGACCAGCTCGGCCATCTGGTCGAGGACCTGCGCCTGCTGGCCCAGAGCGATGCCGGGGCGCTCGACATGCATCTGATCCCGCTGGACCTCGAGGATTCACTGGTTCAGCGTCTCGACGACAGCCGCCTGCGCCTGGAGAGTCGCGGCCTGACGCTGACCCTGGAGACCGAGCCTGCCCTGGTGCGCGCCGATAGCCAGCGCCTGCGCCAGCTGTGGGACAACCTGCTCTCCAACACCATCGCCTACACCGACAGCCCCGGCTCGCTGCGGGTCAGCCTGAGGTGCCGGGCCCGCCACGCCGAAGTGATCTGGGAGGACACCGCCCCCGGCGTGGCCGAGAGCGATCTGCCGCGGCTCACCGAGCGTCTCTACCGGGTGGAGGGGTCGCGCAACCGCCGCAGCGGTGGCAGCGGCCTGGGACTGTCGATCGCCAGCGCCCTGATCGAGGCCCAGGGCGGCACCCTGGTACCCTCGCGCTCGCCCCTCGGCGGGCTGCGCTGGACCCTATCCTTTCCGCTGGAGATGGCAACGACGCCATCCGACAAGGAGCCGGCTTGATGAACGACACCATTCTGATCGTCGAGGACGAACCCAAGATCGCGCGGCTGATCGCCGACTACCTCTCCAAGAGCGGCTACGCCTCGGACCATATCGACCACGGCAACGCGGTGATGGAGTGGCTCGCCGAGCAGACGCCGATGCTGGTCCTGCTCGATCTGATGCTGCCGGGCACCGACGGCCTCACCCTGTGCCGTCAGATTCGCGAGCGCTACCCGGCGCTGCCGGTGATCATGCTCACCGCCCGGGTCGAGGAGGTCGACCGCCTGCTGGGGCTGGAGCTGGGTGCGGACGACTATATCTGCAAGCCGTTCAGCCCGCGCGAGGTGGTCGCCCGGGTCAAGGCGGTGCTGCGCCGCACCCACGGCGCGGCAGGCGCCGAGACGGAGCTGGCCGAGGAGGAGCGCCTGGTGCTCGACGAGGATGGCTGGCGCGCCCTGGCCGGCGGCCAGGATCTGGGCCTGACCGCGGTCGAATTCCAGCTGCTCAAGGTGATGATGCAGAGCCCCGGGCGGATCTTCTCCCGCGATCAGCTGATGGATCACATGTACCGCGACCACCGCATCGTCTCCGAGCGCACCGTCGACAGCCACGTCAAGAAGCTGCGGCGCAAGATCGCCGACATCTGGCCCGAACGCGACATCATCCGCTCGGTCTACGGCGTCGGCTACAAGTACCAGCCGGAGGAGTGAAGGCGGCGCGGTGACGACACGCTCAACTGGCCGCCTGCACGAAGGTCTCGGCGTCCGCCGCGGAGAAGAACATCAAGGTGACCTCGAGGGCCGGCAGTTGGGGGAGACGCTCGCGCATCACGTCGGCGACCACTCTCGCCGCCTCGGCGCTCGGGTAGCCGTAGACCCCGGTGGAGATGGCGGGAAAGGCCAGCCGCGTGAAGCCCTGATCGGCGGCCAGCGCCAGGGCGTTGCGGTAGCAGGCGGCGAGCTGCCCGCGCGGCTCCTCGGACTCGGCATACACCGGCCCGACGGTATGGACGACGTACTCTGCCGGCAGCCGAAAGCCGGGGGTCAGCGCCACCTGGCCCACCGGCAACCCGTCCGGCCAGATCGTGCGTCGCAGCTCTCGACACGCCTCGAGCAGCTGCGGCCCGGCCGCACGGTGAATCGCACCATCGACGCCACCGCCCCCCAGCAGGCTGCGGTTGGCCGCGTTGACGATGGCATCGCCGTCGAAACGGGTGATATCGCCCTCGGCGACCGAGAGGCGCCCCTGGCGGTGGTGAATCTGCATCGCGACCTCCTCTGAAGGCTGTCGTCCTCACTCTAGCCCCGACCTCGCCCCACGACCAACACGGCACCAGCGCCCGACGCCAGGCCGGCTATCGGCCCTGAGGCTGTTTGCTCTCCTGCGACTGCTTGTCGAACGCCATGACCAGGATCGGCGGACGCCTGAGATGTTCGGCCAGCCGTGGCTGCGCCGCGAGGGCCTCCGCCGTGGGCTGAGGCTCGAGAACCCGGGCGATCGACAGTCCGGCCGCCAGCGCCGTGCCCAGATAGGTCTCTAGCGTCCTGTGATATTTGATCACGCCATCGACGAACCAGGTGGTCGCGCGCCGTCCCTCGAGGAAATAGTCGTCTACCGGCCAGTGCAGTCGTGGTCTTTGCGCCGAGTCGTGCCAGCCAGCGAGCAGCGCGGTGCAAACCGGATGCTCCACCGAGAGTACGAGAAGCCCGCCGGGCCGCAAGGCGGCGGCGACTTTATCCATGACACGTCCGAGGTCTTCGACGTAGTGCAGACACATCGAAGCTACCGCCACATCATAGGCCTCGGCGTCGAACTCGGCGTCCTCCAGGGCGCTCACCTGGAAACGAATGCGCTCGTCCCGATAGTGCCGTCTCGCCTCGGCGATCATCTTTTCCGAGATATCGACGCCAACGTAGCGCCGCGCGCCCTGTCCCAGGCAGTAGCCGGAGAACTTGCCGAAACCGCAGCCAAGATCGAGGACATCCAGGCCGTTCAGCGTGGGCAGCAGACGCCGGACGGCGGGCTCTTCGAGGGCAGCATTGAGACCGCCTTCGCGCTCGCGAAGCGCCATGTAGCCACTGAAGAAATCGGGATTGTCGTAGATATTCTGCTTCATCGGATGGGCCCGGGTTCGGGATTGGCAGGGTGGCGTCAGGCATACAGCCACCCACGCACCGCTATGGCGCCCCTATGGCAGATAGCCTCTTCGCCTGAGCGCAAGGCTATAGGGTAGCGCATGGCAGTAGTGACAGCGCCCCCCTGAAACGCAAGACGCCGGCGCAGGGCGCCGGCGTCGATACCGCGAACCGCGCTCGGCCTCAGCCGGCGCGCTGGCCGCTGCCGAGGGCGCCAGTGCCCTCGTCGGCGACCGCCGGCAGCTCGCTCTCGCCGCGCTTGAGCAGCGCATAGCCGATCCCGGTGACCAGCGACCCGGCGGCGATGGCGACCAGATAGAGCAGCGCCATGTTGACCGCGTTGGGGATCAGCAGCACGAACAGGCCGCCGTGGGGCGCCATCAGCTTGATCCCGAACCACATCGACAGCGCACCAGTGACCGCGCCGCCGATCATCGCCAGCGGAATCACCCGCAGCGGGTCCTTGGCGGCGAACGGGATCGCCCCCTCGGTGATGAAGCAAAGCCCCAGCACGAAGGAGGCCTTGCCCGCTTCGCGTTCCGGCTGCGAGAACTTGCCCCGCGCCAGCAGCGTAGCGATGCCCATGGCGATCGGGGGCACCATGCCGGCGGCCATGATCGCCGCCATCGGCATGTAGGTCTCGGTGGAGAGCAGACCGACGCCGAAGGTGTAGGCCGCCTTGTTGACCGGGCCGCCCATGTCGAAGCACATCATCGCGCCCAGCAGCATCCCCAGCAGCACCGCATTGGTGGAGCCCATGTTATTGAGGAACTGGGTCAGCCCGGCGAGGATCGCCGCCACCGGCGTGCCCACCACGTAGATCATCACCAGGCCGGTGAACAGGCTCGCCAGCAGCGGGATGATCAGGATCGGCTTGAGCGACTCGACGCTCGCCGGCAGCTTGACGTAGCGGGTCACCGCCGACGCCGAATAACCGGCCAGGAAACCGGCGAGAATCCCGCCGATGAAGCCGGCGCCCAGGGTCGAGGCCAGCATACCGCCGATCATGCCCGGGGCGATGCCGGGGCGGTCGGCGATCGAGTAGGCGATATAGCCGGCCAGCACCGGCACCATCAGTTTGAACGCCGTGCCGCCGCCGATCTGCATCAGCGCCGCGGCCAGGGTGCCCTCCTGCTCGAAGGCCTTGATCCCGAACACGAACGAGAGCGCGATACACAAACCGCCCGCCACCACCATCGGCAGCATGAACGACACCCCGGTCAGCAGGTGCTTGTAGAGGCCACGCTCCTTGGCGCTCTTGCGCGCACCGCCGCCGGCCCCTGCGCTGCCGCTCTTGGGCGCGCCGCTCGACTCGACCTGGGCCTCGGCCAGCGCCGTCTCCAGAGTCTGCTTGGGCTGCTTGAGTGCGGCACCGGTGGAGGTGCGGTAGATCGGCTTGCCGGCGAAGCGGGTGTCGTCGACCTCGATATCGCAGGCCAGCACCACCACGTCGGCGGCGTCGATGTCGTCGGCAGTCAGCGCGTTCTGCGCCCCCACCGAGCCCTGGGTCTCGACATGGATCGCGTGCCCCATCGCCTTGCCCGCCTGGGCCAGGGCCTCCGCCGCCATGAAGGTGTGCGCCACCCCGGTGGGGCAGGCGGTCACCGCGACGATGCGCCGCTGGCCGGCGCTGGCCGCGGCCTGGGGCGAGGTCGCTGCCGCCGCGCTGTCACCAGCGGTGGCGGCCTCGAAGGTCGCCGCCTCGCGCGCGGCGCGTTCGAGGAAGGCATCCGGATCGGGCAGCGCCTGATGGATCGGCGCGCGGAACAGCCGCTTGCCGTCGAAGCGCTGTGGCTGAGGCACGCTCTCGGCCGCGACCACCACCAGCTCGGCCGCCGCGATGGCCTCGGCGGAGACCGGGGTCACCGCCTCCAGCTCGCCGTGCATCTCCACCGACACCTGCCAGCCCAGCCGTTTGGCGGCCTGTTCGAGCCGCCGCGCACCCAGGAAGGTCGTCGCCATGCCGCTGGGGCAGGCGGTAATCAGAATGACATTCATGCGCTCTCCCCCGCGTGCGTCGTCTCGTCGAGCCGCTGCACGCGCGTTTTTTGAAGTAGTTCGGAAAAATCTGCGGCCTCGGGCCGACCCACACCGACATGCCTTACTGCGTCCGCGGCCAGCGCAGTGGCGAAGCGCAGCACCTGTGCCGGCGGCTGGCCGTCGAGGATGCCGTGGAGCATGCCGGCGACCAGGGTGTCGCCGGCACCCACGGTGTTGACCACGGTCACCCGAGGCGGCTCGGCCAGCCACTCGCCGCGTCGGCTGACCCAGATCAGGCCCTCGCCGCCGAGCGACAGCAGCGCCTCCTCGACGCCTGCCCGATGCAGCCGCCGCGCCGCCTCGCACTGCGCCTCGCGGGTGTCGAGCGTGGCGCCGGCCCAGGCTGCCAGCTCATGCTCGTTGGGCTTCACTGCGCTGGGCGGCACCGCCAGCGCAGCCTCCAGCGCCGGCCCGCTGGTATCCACCCAGACCGCCACGCCGGTGGCCTTGAGCATGGCCACCAGCGCGGCGAAATCCGCCGCGGTGACGCCCGGCGGCAGGCTACCGGTGAGAACCACCGCCCCTGGTGCCCGCTCGCGGCAGTGTGCCGAGAGACGCTGGTGCAGCGCCTCGAGCGCCTCGGAAGACACGTGCAGCCCAGGGCCGTTGATATCGGTCACGCGGCCGTCGTCTTCGGCGATCTTGGCGTTGATGCGCGTCTCGCCCGGCAGGCGCAGGCTGGCATCTTCGATCCCCGCCTGGGCGCAGGCGGCCACGAAAGGAGCGTCGTTGTCGCCCCCCAGCAGCCCGGAGAGCGTCACGCGATGGCCCAGCGCCGCCAGCACCCGGGCCACGTTGAGCCCCTTGCCGGCGGCCGCCAGCTGGCTCGACTGGGTGCGGTTGACCGCCCCCAGGGTCAGCGCCGGCAGCCCGATCGACAGGTCCAGTGCCGGATTGAGGGTCACCACCAGAATCTCGTGTGCACTCGCCATCAGAGCGCCTCCAGGGCATCGCGCACGGCCTGGCTGGTAGCCTGGGCCAGGGCGGTGCGCGCATGGTGTTGGGCGCTCTCCTGGGTGATGCCGCGCAGGCGCGCCTTGACCATCGGCACCTGGCGCACCGAGACCGACAGCTCGTCGACGCCCAGCCCCACCAGTACCGGCACCGCGGCGGCATCCGAGCCCAACTCGCCGCACACCCCGACCCACTTGCCCTCGGCATGGGCGGCATCCACCGTCATCTGGATCAGTCGCAGTACCGCCGGGTGCAGGCCGTCGGCCTGGGCCGAGAGGGTCGCGTGGCCGCGGTCGATCGCCAGGGTGTACTGGGTCAGGTCATTGGTGCCGATGGAGAAGAAGTCGACCTCGGCGGCCAGGCTAGGCGCCAGCAGCGCCGCCGAGGGAATCTCGATCATCACCCCGACCTGGACGTCGCCGGCGCCGATCTCCGCCTGCAGGCGGTCGACGATGGCACGCGCCTGGCGGTACTCGTCGACGTCCTTGACCATCGGGAACATGATCCGCAACGGGCGTTCACCAGCGGCGGTCAACAGCGCCCGCAGCTGGGTCTCGAGCACCTCGGGCCGGGTCAGCGCCAGGCGCAGCCCGCGCAGGCCGAGGAAGGGATTGTCCTCGGCCGGCACCGGCCAGTAGGGCAGCGGCTTGTCACCGCCCACGTCCAGAGTACGCGCCACCAGCGGGCGTCCGTCGAGGGCGTCGAAGGCGCGCCGGTACTCGCCGATCTGGGTCTCCAGATCGGGGGCTTCCGGATGCGCCATGAAGATGAACTCGGTGCGCAGCAGCCCCACGCCCTCGGCGCCCTGCTCCACCGCGTCGGCGGCGTGGGCGGTATTGCCCAGGTTGGCGGCGACCTCGATCCGCTTGCCGTCGGCGGTGCGCCCCTCTTCGAAGCGCGCCCCGTGGGCCTCACGGCGCAGGCGTTCGAGCTCCTTGAGCCGCAGTTCGGCACGGTCGCGGCGCTCGGCGGAGGGACGCACGATGACACGCCCGAGATCGCCGTCGAGGATCAGGTCGTCGTCGTTGTTCAGGGTCAGCGCCCGCTCGCCGGCGCCGACCACCGCGGGGATGCCCAGCGCCCGCGCCAGGATCGCGCTGTGCGAGGTGGCGCCGCCACGCGCGGTGAGCAGCCCGCGCACCTGGGCGGTATCCAGCCGCGCCACGTCGGAGGGGCCGATATCGTCGGTGACCAGGATATAGGGGCGTTGCGGCGGTGTCGGCAGCTCCACCCCGCACAGCACGCCGAGCACCCGGCGGCCGACATCGCGCAGGTCGGCGGCCCGCTCGGCCAGCAGGCGGTCGGCCAGCACTTCCTGGGCGCGGGCCGCGGTATCGATCGCCTGCCACCAGGCCGCCTCGGCGCTGAGGCCATCACGCATGCCCTCGAACGCCGCCTCGTGCAGCTCCGGGTCGTCGAGCATCTCGGCGTGCATGGAGAGAATCTCGGCCACGTCACCGCCCTTGGCGGTGCCGATCAGCGCCTGCAGCTGGCGCCGCGCTTCGTCGAGCGCTGCCTGCAGGCGTTCACGCTGGCGCTCCGCCGGGCCCTGCTTGTCGGCGGCCAGGTCGCGGGCGCGCTCGGGGTAATCGAAGTCCGGCGCGCGCATCACATAGGCCGGAGCGATCGCCAGGCCCGGCGAGGCGGCGGTGGCCGGCAGCACGCCATCATCCTCGAGCGGTTCGAGCGGCGCCTCGACCTCGCGCCGGGCGGCGCGGCTGGCACCAGCGGCGGCGGCCTCGGCGAGCGGCCTCACCGCCTCGCCCAGCCCGCTCTCCACCGCCGCGACCATCGCAGCCAACGCCGTCTCGGCGCCCTCGCCTTCGGCGGAGAAGATCAGCGTCTGGCCGCGCCGCGCGCCGAGCCCGATCACCTTGGTCAGACTCGCCGCCGAGACCGACTCGGCGCTGCCCTCGAGCAGGCGCACACGCACCGGCAGCGCCTGTTCGCGCGCCGTCTGCACCAGCAGCTTGGCCGGCCGCGCGTGCAGGCCATGGGCGTTGAGCAGGGTGACCCGGGCGGTCTGGGCACTGCTCGACTCACCGGAGAGACGCATCAGCACCCCGTCGGCGTCGGCATCCACCAGCGCCTCGCCCTGCCCGCTGTCGAGCAGATCGGCAAGGCGCGCCAGCAGATCACGGTGGGCGTCATCGAGGGCCGCCACGCAGAACACGCCGTTGACCGGCCCGCGCGGGCCGCTGAAGGCGCGCTCCGGCGTCGCCAGCGAGAGCGCCGGCTGCTTGACGCCGCAGTCGGCGCTGACCAGCCACAGGCCCTGCCCCAGGGCGACCGGCTCCTGGGTGTTGATCGCCGCGACGAAGCTGGCATCGACACACTCCGCCTGGCGCAGCCGTGCCGCCGCTGCCAGCGCCAGCTCGAAGCGGTCGCGGGCGGGGAAGTTGAGACACAGGGTGTCGGCATCCAGGCGCGCCTTGGGCCGCGGACGCGACAGCAGCGCGATCATCTCCTCGGCACTGTCGGCGGCGGCCAGGCGCTCGGCGACCCCTTCGGCGTCGAGCACATGGGTCAGCTGACGCAGCACGTCGAGGTGCTCGTCGCTGGAGGCAGCAATGGTCACCAGCAGATAGACGCGATTGCCATCGTGCCACTCGACCCCTTGCGGGAACTGCAGCAGCCGCACGCCGGTGTGGTGGATCTGGCTGCGGCTCTCCGGCGTGCCGTGGGGAATCGCGATGCCGCTGCCCAGATAGGTCGAGCCCTGGGCCTCACGGGCGTGCAGTGCATCGCGATAGGCGGGTTCGACCAGCCCGGCCTGATGGAGCGACGCCGCGGCCTGGTCGAGGGCGTCCTGCCAGCCGTCGGCGCGGCAGTCGAGGGCCGCATCTTGCGGCGTGAGGGTCAGCATGTCGGTCTCTCCCGGAAGCGGTGTTGGCGACGCTCAGAGCCCACTCTACTCAGTCGCGGTCGGCGGCGTCACCGCTGTCGCTCTGGACGCGACGATCACCGCCGGCAAGCGCGGGGCCGACGCCGCGATCTCGAGCCCGGCCGCGGCGTCGATCAGAATGAGCTGAATCGTGTCACCTAATGGCGTTATGCTCGTCGTTACGCCGGCGTTTGACAAGCTAGACCTTCGCAGGACGCCGCCGTCCACGACACCGACCGTATGCCCGGGGCTGGGCCGCCCCGCCGCGACGGGTTATGGTGCCAAGCGTTCGCACGACCCGGAGACCCCGTGATGAAGCTCGCCGATATCGCCCGCCTGGCAGGCGTATCCCGCACCACTGCCAGCTATGTCCTCAACGGACAGGCGCGCGCGCGGCGCATCAGCGAGGCCACGGTGGAGCGGGTGCTGACGGTCGCCCGCGACCACGACTACCGTATCGATGCCCAGGCCGCGGCGCTGCGCGGCGGCGATAGCCGCACCCTGGGGTTGATCGTGCCCGACCTGGAGAACGGCAGCTATGCGCGCCTGGCCAAGCGCCTGGAGCACGGTGCGCGCAGCCAGGGCTACCAGCTCTTGATCGTCGGCTCCGACGACGACCCCGAGCGCGAGCGCACCCTGGCCCGCTCGCTGCGCGCCCAGCGCTGCGACGCCCTGATCGTCGCCAGCAGCCTGGCCCCGGACGACGACTTCTACGCTGAGCTGCTCGCCGCCGGGCTTCCGGTGATCGCGGTCGACCGGCCGCTCGATCCGCGCTACTTCATCAGCGTGGTGACCAACGGCCGCAGCGCCGGCGAGGCGTTGACGCGCTCGGTACTGGTCCCCGAGGTGCGCGAGATCGTCTGGTTCGACGCCGTGCCCCAGCTGTCGATCAGCACCGAGCGCCGCCAGGGCTTTCTCGACGCCTGCAGTGACTTCACCGGCGACTACCGCTGCGTCAGCGCCGAGCGCTACGATCGTGCCAGCGGCGCCGCGGCCATGCGCCAGCTGCTGCACGAATCGGGGCTACCCGATGCTATCGTCACCGCCTCCTATACCCTGCTGGACGGGCTGCTCGATGCCCTGCTCGAGCGCGGCGAACTGCCCGCAGACCTGGGCCTGGCGACCTTCGGCGACGATCGCCTGCTCGACTTCCTGCCGTGCCGGGTCAACTCGCTGCCGCAGGACCACGACCGCGTCGCGGCCCAGGCGCTGGCACGCGCGCTGCAGGCGGTGCGCGGCGACTACCGCCCCGGGCTCGAAGTGATCGAGCGAACCCTCAAACGCCGCCGCTGATCGCGTTCATCCGCGCAAGCCATGTCCCGCCACCCCGTGCTGGAAGCGTTCATGCAAGAGACCCTGCCCGATATCCTGGTCGGCCCGCTGCTGCGACGCTGCGAACCCCAGCGCCTGGTGCTGTGGCTGGTGGCTTCACGTCCGCTCGCCCTGCAGCTGACCCTGAGCGTCGACGGCGCGTCGCCCACGCACGACCTCGCGGAGGCCACCACCTGTCTGGCCGTCGGCGACCACGCCCACTGTCACCTGATCGACCTGGTGCTGGAGACGCCGCTGCCCCAGGAGACGCGGATCGCCTACGACCTGGCCTATCGCGATCGCCACGGCGCCTGGTGTTCATTGCGCGAGTGGGGCCCGGCGCTCGCCTACCCCGGCGAGACGCTGCCCACCCTGGTGCTGCGAACACGCCATGACGCCCTGCTCCACGGCTCCTGCCGCAAGCCCCACCACGCCGGCCCGGATGGTCTGGCCCGCGGCGATCGCTGGCTGAGCGAACGCCACCAGGACGCCGCCGCCCGCCCGGCAGCACTGATCCTGAGCGGTGACCAGATCTACGCCGACGACGTCGCCGGCCCCATGCTCGCCGCCATCCATGCGCTGATCGCGCGGCTGGGGCTCTACGACGAGTGCCTCGAAGGTACCGAGATCGCCACCGGCGAGGCGCTCTACGCCCGCGACGACACCTACTACCACCGCGACGAGCTGCTCCCTGCGGCGACGTCGAACGCCGCCCTGCGCGAGAAGTTCTTCGGCGGCAAGCGCAAGCCAATCTTCACCACGGCCAGCGCCGAGAACCACCTGATCACCTTTGCCGAGGTGATGGCGATGTATCTGCTGGTGTGGTCGCCGACACCCTGGCAACTGATCCCGCGCGAGATGCCCACCCTCGACGCCCCGGCGCAGGCGCGCTACCGCCGCGAACAGCGCCACATCGATGACTTCGTCGCCACGCTGCCGCAGGTCGCGCGCCTGCTGGCGCATCTGCCGACGCTGATGATCTTCGACGACCATGACATCACCGACGACTGGAACCTGACCGCGGCCTGGGAAGCCGCCGTCTACGGCCACCCCTTCTCGCGGCGGATCGTCGGCAACGCACTGCTCGCCTACCTGCTGTGCCAGGGCTGGGGCAACGACCCCGACGGCCTGGCTGCACCGCTGGCGGCGACCCGCGACTGGCTCGCCCAGCGCGACGCCGAGGGCCGGCTCGACTGCGCCCGCCACGGCGAGCTGATCACGCAGCTGTTGCGCTTCACCGGCTGGGGCTACACCCTGGATACCCAGCCGCGCCTGGTGGTGCTGGATACCCGCACCCGGCGCTGGCGCAGCGAGCGCAAGCGCCACCGCCCCTCGGGGCTGATGGACTGGGAAGCGTTGAGCGAGTTTCAGCAGGATCTGCTCGAACAGTCGGCGGTGATCATCGTCTCGCCGGCGCCGATCTTCGGGGTCAAGCTGATCGAAGGGGTGCAGCGGCTCTTCACCGCCCTGGGCAAGCCGCTGATGGTGGATGCCGAGAACTGGATGGCGCACCCGGGCGCCGCCCACACCATGCTCAACATCCTGCGCCACAGCCGCACGCCGCAGCGCTACGTGATCCTCTCCGGCGACGTCCACTACTCCTTCGTCTACGCCATCACCCTGCGCCAGCGGCGCCACAGCCCCCGGATGTGGCAGGTGACCAGCAGCGGCCTCAAGAACACCTTCCCCGCCACCCTGCTCGACGGGTTCGACCGTCTCAACCGCTGGCTCTACGCGCCCTGGTCGCCGCTCAACTGGCTGACCAAGCGCCGGCGCATGCTGATCGAACCCTACCGTCCGGCACACGCCAGCCACGGGGAGCGGCTGTGGAATCGCGCCGGTATCGGCTACGTGCGGCTCGACGCCGAGGGCGCGCCGAGCGAGGTCAGGCAACTGGGCGCCGATGACGTCGATACCCCTTTCGAGCGCGACACTCGCTGAGACCACGGCCTCCTCAGGGGCGCCCGGCGCACAACGTCATCGCCGCCGGCTGGCGAGCCGGCGGCGATGGTGGTGCGTATAGGATGGCTGTCGCGGCGCGACCGTGGCGGTGTGGCGGTCGCCACTCAGGCCGGGCGCAGCAGCGCGGCGTCGCGATCGAGATCGCCATAGGTGCCGCTGGTGCCCTCGACGTCGCGCAGTTCGACCACGATGCCGCGGCTCGGCGCGCTGTCGATGAAGCGGGCGATATCCTCGCGGATATCCGGGTCGACGTAGTTGGCACCGGTGGCATCGACGATCAGCTCGCCGCCGTCGGGCACGGCGTCCAGGTGCTGGCGCATCTCCTCGCGATTGAGAAACGACACATCCTGCTGGAACTTGAGCAGCACATGGTCACCGCGCCGGGTGTGGGCGATCGCCGAGCGGTAGCCGGACTGCAGCAGGAAGTAGAGGCTGCATACCAGCCCCACCAGCACGCCCATCAGCAGATCGGTGGCGAGGATCGTCACCACCGTCACGGTGAACGGCACGAAGCGGCGCATGCCCTCGCGGTAGTGGGCCATGAACAGCGACGGCTTGGCCAGCTTGTAGCCGGTGTGCAGCAGGATCGCCGCCAGGGTCGCCAGCGGGATCAGCTCCAGCCATACCGCCAGGAAGGCGACGCTCACCAGCAGCAGCCCACCGTGGATCAGGCTCGCCATCCGCGTGCGCCCGCCGGCATTGGCATTAGCCGAGCTGCGCACGATCACCGCGGTGACCGGCAGCGCGCCGAGCAGGCCGCACACCATGTTGCCGATCCCCTGGGCCTTGAGCTCGCGATGCGGCGGCGAGTGGCGCTTGAGCGGATCGAGCTTGTCGACCGCCTCCAGGCTGAGCAGGGTTTCCAGGCTGGCGATGATGGCGATGGTGATGGCCACGGTGTAGACCGCCGGGTTGGCCAGCGCCCCCAGGGTCGGGCGGGTCATCTCGGCGAGCAGATCCCCGGGGCCACTGAGCCCACCGAGCTGCACGTGGTGCGCCGCATCCAGCGCCAGCGCCGGCATCGCCCCGCCCACCAGGCGCTCGATCAGGATACTACCGAGCACCGCCAGCAGCGGCCCGGGCACCAGGCTCAGCCAACGCTGGCGCTTGATCAGCGGCTGCTCCCAAAGCACCAGCACGGCGAGACTGAACAGCGCGATCACCACCGCCAGTGGCGCGACGTCGCTGAACAGTGCCACCGGATCGGTGATCGCCGGCATGTCGTCCAGGGGGTGGCCCAGCGCCATGGGGAACTGGCCGAGGACCAGGATCAAGCCGATCCCCGCCAGCATGCCCTTGATCACCGCGGTCGGCACGAAGGCGCCGATACGCCCGAGCCGAAAGATCCCCATCGCCAGCTGCAGCACCCCGGCCAGGATCACCGCGGTGAGAAAGGCCGAGAAGCTGCCGAGCGTGTCGATCGCATCGAGCACGATCACCGTGAGCCCGGCGGCGGGGCCGCTGACCGAGAGCGCCGAGCCGCTGAACAGTGTCACCACCAGCCCGCCGACCATGCCCGCCACCAGCCCCGCCAGCGGCGGCGCGCCGGAGGCCAGCGCAATCCCCAGGCACAGCGGAATCGCCACCAGGAAGACCACGATGCCCGCGGGCAGATCGCGCCCCAGGTGGCGCAGAGAGAGGGTATCGGCACGCTCCACGTGAGCGTCGGTAGAAGTCTGAGTCGTCATTGTCTTGTCCTTGACCTTGAGTGTCCGTCGTCGGCGTCAGCCTCAGCTCGCCGCGCGGCGCCAGCCGTCGGCATCGGCGTCCGTCGCGGCGCGGCTCACCACGTCGTCGATCTGGCCGCTGGCCAGGTCGTAGACCCAGCCATGCAGGGTCGGCGCACGTCGGGCCGCCCAGCTCTCGCGCACCAGCGACAGCCCGGCCAGGCGCTCGACCTGGGCGGCAACGTTGAGCTCGACCACGTGATCGACCTTGTCACCGAGCCGGGTGAAGCGGTTCAGTTCATTCGCGTGGGCTGCCACCAGTTGCCTGAGCTGGCCGACATGGGCCTCGACCCGGGGCAGCGCGTTCAACGCCTCGTCGCCGCTGATCGCAGCCTGGATACCGCCGCAGCCGCGGTGACCGCAGACGATGATGTGCTCGACCTCGAGGGCGTTGAGGGCGTACTCGATCACGCTCATCACGTTGGCGTCGTGCTCGTTGACCAGATTGGCGATGTTGCGATGGATGAACAGCTCGCCGGGGCTGGCGTTGCAGATCTGCTCGGCGGGTACCCGGCTATCGCAGCAGCTGATCCAGAGGGCACCCGGTGCCTGGCCCTGATGCAGGCGCGTGAAGATCTCCGGATCGGCGGCTTGCATGCCAGCGGCCCAGGCGCGGTTCTCGAGTAGCAGACGGTCGGTGAATTGCATGGGAACTCCTCGGCAGCGATTGAATGGCGATGACAGGAGCCGTCCGCGGCGATGCTTGAAATGGCGGCGTCGGCTACATCTAAAGTCGTAACGGGAGAGCCAGGCCGACGGCAACCATTAACCGATTTGCACACCGAAAATTTTGTAAGGTGAGGTGAATGATTGTGCACTCGACGCCAACGATGACGACAGAAAGAGAAGCGACAATCAGCGCCGAATTGGCCTCGAAAAACGGAATAGCGGGATTATTTCGAGACTTTTCGATTCGAAAATATCATCAAGATGAATACCGCATGAATCGGGCACTCATGCAGGCAGCAGGGAGAGAAGAACGTTTAAAATTTAATAAAAAATAATGTAACAGAAGTCGCGATTAGCTGACGCCAACATGAACAATACGACACCCCCATTATGACGCCGATTTTCGAGGGGAAACATGAATGTAGAGTAGACACGTCGATTCATCTCGCGTTCATCGAAACAGGCCATTCGACCTTCATGTCAGCTCGTCCATCGGCGTGCATCCGGGTGAAGGGGCACCGTTGAAGGCACCCCTGAGCCGGTGGTGTCCTCTACCCTACTCGAGTACCACCAGCGCATCGCCGAGAGTCACGCTACCGGCATTCTCGGCCACCAGGTTCTGACCGAAATAGACCTTGCCGCGCTCACCTCGGCGATAGCCCGCCAGCGCCTTGAGCGGCTCACGGTCGGCACGCTTTTCGCCACGCGCCGGATCCACCGTGACCATGGCACAGCGCGAGCAGGGGGCATCGACACGGAACGTCACCTCGCCGATACGCACACGCCGACAGCCATCCTCGGCGTAGGGCTCGGTGCCCGTCACCACCAGATTGGGACGGAACTGGGCCATCACGTGGGTGCCATCGGTGCGCTGGTTAAGGTCGTCCAGCGACGCCTGCGAGATCAGCAACAGCGGGTAGCCGTCGGCGAAGCTCACGCGTACCCCGATGTTGTCGCGGTAGCGCGGCGAGCGCTCGCCCAGCCACAGCAGGCGGGCCGGCTCGCCGGCCACCTCGCTGAACCAGGCGTCGAGCGAGGCGTGGGTGGCCAGCGCGGAAAACTCATCGCCCCACACCTGAGTGGTCACCGCCTCGCCGCTGAACGCCTCGCAGGCGACATCGAGCGGCGACAGGCTATCGTGGGTCAGCGTCAGGCGAGCACCGTCGAAGCTCGCGCGCACCCGTTGCAGCTGTGGGTGGGTGCGCGCGGTGAGAAAGGTGCCGTCGGGCTTGATCGCCATGAAGCGGCGATCGAGTACCAGCCCCTCCTCCTCGACCCGGGCCTGTGTCAGCGACTCGCCGGCGGTGGACTTGATCGGGTAGCGGTAGATCGCGGAGAGCGTAGGCATGGTTGGGCTCCTGGCAGGAAATCAGCTCATCAAGAGGTCAAGATGCATCAGCGGCGGCGCTGCTGATGTGCGCGCTTGGCGCGCTTGTAGGTGGTGTCGTCGCGCACCGCATCGAGTGCACGCTGGTAGTGTTCGGCGATGCGTGCCTTCTCGGCATCGGCGTCGCGCGGGGCGAGCGCGCGCCCCTGGGCGTCGCGCTTGCGTCCACCGGGGTAGCGGGCATAGCGGCGCGCCCGGGTGTAGCCCATCTGCAGATACTTGCGTGCCATGTCCATGCCGACGAAATCGCCATCGTTGCGGTAGTCGCGAAAGCGCGCCGAGAGCGCCGTCACCGCTGCGCGGGCGTCGGCCTCGTTGCGGATCGCCCACAGCGGCAGCAGTTCGTCCTTGTAGGGCTGGACGTGGAATACTCCCCGCTCGCCGCGACCGATGCGGTAGGCCTCGGGATGGCGGCGGTAATCGATGCGGCTGTCGGGAAACGCCATCTTCGCTCTCCTTCAAAACAGGACGACCGCCTCTGGCGAGGCGGTCGTCTGCATCACATCGACAGGCTGTGCGTCGACAGGTCGTAGCGTGTCCTCAGGCAAGCGACTCGCGCGCTTTCCCGGAGCCGCGGCGGCGTCGCTGCAGCAGCACGATCAGCGCGAACAGCAGCAGCCCGGGTATCCACATCAACTCCTTGGGCAGTTGATCGCGCGGCACCCGTACCGAGACGATCTGCTGATCGAAATCGAAGCCGAGCTTCTCCGCCTGGCTACCGAAGTCGGTGGTATCGACCAGCACCTTGCCATCTTCCTGCATCAGGTGCAGCCCCAGGCTATCGAGACGTTCGCTGCCGCTGGCACCCTCGGTCGCCGGCACCTGCACCACGAAGCTGGTGGGCGCACCGTAGGCATCCAGCCCATCGACCCGCACCATCAGGTGGTCGCGCGGGCCGATCTCGCCCAACGCCTGCTCGAACTGGGCCGGCGGCACCTCACGGTAGGGCGCATCGGCCATGTCCATCCAGAAGCCGGGGCGGAACAGGGTGAAGGCCACCAACAGCAGCAGCGCACTCTCGTACCAGCGGCTCTTGACCAGCATGAAGCCCTGAGTCGCGGCGGCGAAGATCAGCATCGCCGCGGTGGCGACGATAAAGATCACGATACCGTGCCACAGATCGACATTGATCAGCAGCAGGTCGGTGTTGAAGATGAACAGAAACGGCAGCGCGGCAGTACGCAGGCTGTAGTAGAACGCCTGGAAGCCGGTGCGGATCGGGTCGGCGCCGGAGATCGCCGCCGCCGCGAACGAGGCCAGCCCCACCGGCGGCGTGACATCGGCCATGATGCCGAAGTAGAACACGAACAGGTGCACCGCGATCAGCGGCACGATCAGGCCGTTCTGCTCGCCCAGCTGCACGATCACCGGCGCCAGTAGCGCCGATACCACGATATAGTTGGCGGTGGTCGGCAGTCCCATGCCGAGGATCAGGCTGAGCACCCCGGTGAGCAGCAGCATCAGCAGCAGATTGCCCATCGACAGCGTCTCGACCAGATCCGCCAGCACCAGGCCGACCCCGGTCTGCGCCACCGCACCGACGATGATGCCGGCGGTGGCGGTGGCAATACCGATCCCGATCATGTTGCGCGCGCCGTCGACCAAGCCTTCCCACAGGTCGCGCCCGCCGCGCTTGAGATCGTCGGCGAAGTCGCTGCGCCCGCGGAACAGCGCATCGATCGGCCGCTGGGTGAGAATGATGAAGATCATGAAGGCGGTGGCCCAGAACGCCGACAGCCCCGGCGACAGACGCTCCACCATCAGGCACCACACCAGCACGATCACCGGCAGCAGATAGTGCAGACCCACGAGCACCGTCGGCCGCGTGCGCGGTAGCTGAGTGATCTCCTGGTTGGGATCGTCGACCTCCAGCTCGGGGTAGTTCGAGCCGAGCTTGAGCAGCAGCACGTAGACCGCGATGACCCCGGCGCCGATCACCCAGGAGGCGGACTCGCCGAGGGCCGGCTTGAGCCAGCCGATACCGTAGTAGACCAGCGCCGCCAGCAGCATCACCCCGATCAGCCCGGTCAGAAAACCGAAGATCTTGGTCAGCAGCGGACGCGGCGGATTACCGCTCGGCAGCCCCTGCATGCCCGCCTTGAGGGCCTCCAGGTGAACGATATAGAGCAGCGCGATATAGGAGATGACCGCCGGCAGGAAGGCGTGTTTGATCACCTCGATATAGGGGATGCCGACGTACTCGACCATCAGGAAGGCCGCAGCGCCCATCACCGGCGGCATGATCTGGCCGTTGACCGAAGAAGAGACTTCCACCGCGCCGGCCTTGGTGGCGCTGAAGCCGACCCGCTTCATCATCGGGATGGTGAAGGTACCGGTGGTCACGGTATTGGCGATGGAGGAGCCGGAGATCAGTCCGGTGAGCCCCGAGGAGACCACCGCCGCCTTGGCCGGGCCGCCACGGTAGTGGCCCAGCAGCGAGAACGCGACCTTGATGAAGTAGTTGCCGGCACCGGCCTTGTCGAGCAGCGCGCCGAACAGCACGAACAGGAACACGAAACTGGTCGAGACGCCGAGGGCGATACCGAACACACCCTGGGTGGTCAGCCACTGGTGGTTGACCAGCCCCGAGAAGCTCACCCCGCGATGGGCCAGGATGCCCGGCATGTAGGGCCCGGCCAGCGAGTAGATCAGAAAGATCAGGGCAATGATCGTCAGCGGCGGCCCCAGCGAGCGGCGGCACGCCTCGAGCAGCAGTAGGATGCCGGTCACGCCGACGATCACATCCTGCAGGATCGGCGCACCGGGGCGCTGTGACAGCTGGCCGTAGAAGAAGTAGAGATAGGAAGCGCAGAACGCGCCCACCAGGGCCATGGCCCAATCGGGCAACGGCATGCGCTCGCGCGGCGAGCGCTTGAACGCCGGATAGGCCATGAAGGCGAGGAATATGGCGAACGCCAGATGGATCGAGCGCGCCTCGGTGGCGCTGAATACGCCGAAGCCGAACAAGAACGGCAGCGGCGAGGCGATCCACAGCTGGAACAGCGACCAGGCTGCAGCAACGCCAAGTAGCAATCGGTTGGGGAAGCCGGTCAGCTTGCGGCCACCGGTGTCGGTAGCGGCCAGCTCATCCAGCTTGGCCTGATCGGGGCCGGAAGTCTTGGTATCGGTCATGGTGAGATCCTGACAGGGAAACACGCAGGCGCCGAGGAAGTGGCCCGCTCACGGCAGGGAAGAAGCATCTGCTTGCGGCAACGCTTCGCGGTCGGGGCCGGACATCAGCGTCCGGCCCCTTCCAAGGCGCGGCGGCGGGCGTCTCGGCGAGACGCCCGCCCACGCGTGCTTAGGAAAACGCTGAACAAATCGGCGAGCGGGATGAAGCGCAAGGCGCCCGGAGCACAAGAACCGCAGCATATGGGGTATATGTGAGGATTCTGAGCACCGCGCAACGCAGCGATTCACCCGCGCAGGCATTTGTGCAGTGTTTCCTCAGAGCCAGCCCTGCTCTTGGTAATATCGCTTGGCACCGTCATGCAGCGGCGCGGAGAGACCGGCGCTGATCATGTCTTCCGGCTTGAGGTTGGCGAACGCCGGGTGCAGACGCTTGAAGCGGTCGAAGTTGTCGAACACCGCCTTCACGGTCTGGTAGACGACTTCGTCCGGCACCTCGGCCGAGGTCACGAAGGTCGCGCGCACACCGAAGGTCTGGACGTCGTCCGGATTGCCCTCGTACATCCCGCCGGGGATGGTGGACATGCTGTAGTAGGGGTACTTGTCGACCAACCCCTTGACCGCGTCATCGTCCAGCGGCACCAGGTTGGCGGCGACGGTAGTGGTCGCTTCCTGGATCGCACCGTTGGGGTGACCGACCACGTAGGCCATGGCGTCGATGTTGTTGTCGGCCAGCGCCGAGGCCATCTCGGCGGCACCCAGCTCGGAAGCCAGCGAGAACACGCTGGTGTCCCAGCCTTCGGCGTTCATCAGGACTTCCATGGTGGCACGCTGGCCGGAGCCCGGGTTGCCGATGTTGACGCGCTTGCCCTTGAGATCCTGGATCGAGTGGATGTCGGCATCCTTGCGCGCCAGGATGGTCAGCGGTTCACCGTGCAGCGAGAACACCGAGCGCAGATCCTTCATCGGCTTGTCGAACTGACCGTCACCGTTGTAGGCGTTGTACTGCACGTCGGACTGGGCGACGCCCATGTTCAGCTCACCGGACTTGATGCCGTTGATGTTGGCCACCGAGCCGCCGGTGGAGGGCGCGTTGCAGCGGATGCCGCTCTCTTCGGCGCTGCGGTTGACCATCCGGCAGACGGACTGGCCGACCACATAGTAGACGCCGGTCTGGCCGCCGGTACCGATGGTGATGTACTGGGTATCCTGCGCCATGGCAGGGGCGGACAGCGTGGCCGCACCCATCAGGGCAGAAGAGAGTAAGGCTGCAGTCAAAGCGTGGCGTTTCATGCGCATACCTCGAGTTTCCCGTTTATTGTGTGAGGCCGATCTGGCGACCCCGGACGTCGAGCGGTGACGTGGACCGGGCTTGTGCTGATTCTATCCCGGTTCGTCATGCCTGCCGCGCCCTCCCTTGGTGGAGCGTGGCGGGCTCGCTATGCCTCCCGCTGCCCTCGCCTGACGGCCTGGAGCGCGTCATGCAGAGCGGTCTGGAGCATGTGCCGACGACCGTTTCGGCCCTCGGAACGGGGACCCGGCTCGACAGCACTGCCTGTAACATAGCTTATCCTGACGGCGAGCCATCTTATAGAGAGTTTCGTGCTGGCAAAACCCGCAACCTGCCGCTTCTATCACCGGGTCTGCGCAGGGCGCGCCAAGGAAATAGCACCAGAGACGCCGGAAGAAGAGGATTTCTTTGCCGCCAGCCGCGACGGGCGCTGCGGGTCGAGCACAACCGCTATGGGGCATGCGCGACCGGCATGACGTCAGGGCGCCGCGAGCCAGGGGCCGAGGTCGACCCGGTCACCGACACCGAGCCCCCGCTGCGCGAAGTAGCCGGCGTTGGTCTCCAGCGCAGCACGAAACGCCACACCCGCCGCATAGGCCGGGCAGCGGCTGGGCATCTCGGCACGGCACGGCGGCATCGTTCTCAGCGCGCGGATGGTGCCATCCGCGCCGAGAAAGGCGATGTCCAGCGGAATCCGCGTGCGGTACATCCAGTAGGCACTGCTGCCGGGCTGCTCGGCACGGTAGAGGAACAGCATGCCGGCATCCTCGGGCAGGGAGTCGCGCGCCATCAGCCCCCGCGCCCGCTGATCGGCGGTGGCCGCCACTTCGATTCGCAACGTGTAGTCACCGCCCGCCCCGCTCAGGCCCAGATGCCCCCGCTCCGCGGCGCCCGCCAGCCCAGCCCATGTCAGCAGCGCCAGCGTGGCGCACAGCTGCAGCGCTTGCACCGGCCGCCAACGCCCCGCCGGCGCGGCGCGCCGCCGGGCGGCCTCAACCGAGCGCGGCATCGTCATCGTCATCCTCGCGCGCACGCGGCGGCGCCTGGACGCTGGTGACCTGGCGCTGGGCAGACTCACTGCCGCCCAGGCGGTGGTCGATCCAGGAGAGCATGGTCAGCTGAGCCACCAGCAAGCAGAGACAGATCGCGATTCCCTTCCACATCTTCGTATCCTCGATGGTCGACGGCGGCAAGCGCCGGGCTCAAGATACCGTGTTGGTCGGATTTGCCATAGCCCCCGTCATCGCCTCCGCCGCCCTCACCCGGCCCGGTGCGCCGGACGCCCCTTGACGGCCACGCCCGCGGCGTTGAAAGTCTGGGCCTACGAGCCCACTAGGGTTTTACGAAAAGTCAGCGAGCGACGGCCAGACCGGGGCGCGTAGCTAAGGCAAAAATCGGCGAAAACGCGGAGTTTACGGGGTGTAAATGAGCATTTTTAGCCGATTTTTAACGCCGTATTGCCGAGCGCAGGTAGTTTTCTTGCAAAGCCTAGCCCAGCCATATCAAAGGAACTCAGCGCGTGCCCCTCAAGGATTTGTCGATCGGTCTGGGCGTGATTGCCATCTGGGCACTCAACATCATCGTGATCAAGCTCGGGGTCGCGGAGATGCCGCCGCTGCTGGTGATGATGCTACGCTTCATGCTGGTCGCCGCGCTGGTGGTACCGTTCACGCGTATCACCCGCGCGCAGCTGCGCTGGGTCCTGCTGCTCTCGGTCACCTTCGGCGGGCTCCACTTCCCGCTGCTGTTCGTCGGTCTCGAGCACGCCGAGGCAGGCACCGGGGCGCTGCTGGTACAGATGGGCACGCCCTTCGCGACCCTGCTGGCGGCGCTCTTCCTCAAGGAGAAGCTGGGGCCACGACGGCTCGCCGGCCTGGTGCTGGCGTTCGGCGGCGTGGTGGTCCTGGCCGGCGGGCCCTCGCTGCCGCCGCCGCTCTCCACCGCGCTGCTGCTGGCAAGTGCGCTGGCCTGGGCGGTCTCGACACTGATCATCAAGCTGGCCCCGCCGATTCCGCCACTGACCCTGACCGGCTGGATCGCGCTGTTTGCCACGCCGCTGGTGGCACTCGGCAGCGCCCTGTTCGAATCCGATCAGTGGCAAGCCATTCAGCATGCCGGCTGGGCCGGCTGGGGCGCAGTGGTCTACACCGCAGTGATGTCCTCGATCGCCGCCTACGGACTCTGGTATCACCTGTTGCAGAAGCATCCGGTCAACCGCGTGGTACCGTTGACGCTGCTGATGCCGGTATTCGCGGTAGCGCTGGGGGTGTGGTTGCTGGACGATCCGCTGGGCGTGCACAAGGTGTTCGGCGGGCTGCTGGTGATCGCGGGTCTCGCCGTGATCAATCTGCCCCTGCGGCGGCTGACGCTCGCCCGCCGGACGCCGTGACGCCGACCACCGCAAGCCTCACCCAGCGCTGAGATTCCGCGGCAGCCGTTCCGGGATCGACGCCCCGAGAATCGGCGTCGCGGGACAGGCGCCCGGAGCGTGTCGCCGCCCGCCCCCTTTCATCATCGAGGAGCCCGCATGCCCCAAGCCGTCGACCCCGGCGTGACGATCGCCACCATGAGCCTGGACGACCACCCCGATTTCGTCGCCATGATGCAGCGCACCCCGGGTGTGGTGCTGCGCCAGGCCGATGGCCGTGAGGCCACCGCGCGCTATCTGGCGCGCAACCCGGGCATGAGCTTCGTCGCCCGCTGGCCCGGCAGAGCGGGGATCGTCGGCTGCGCCATGTCAGGGCACGACGGCCGCCGCGGCTATCTGCAGCACGTCATGGTCGACCCAGAGTGCCGCGGGCTGGGCCTGGGGCGCCGGCTGACCGAGCGCTGCCTGCAGGCGCTACTGGCGGCCGGCATAGAAAAGGTGCACCTGGATACGCTGGCCGACAACGCCGATGCCCACCGTTTTTGGACACATCTGGGGTGGTCCAACCGCAACGCCGAGATCGTCCGGTTCTCGCGGCTGCTGGTCGACGATCCCAACGCCTGAGCAAGGCGCCCACCCGATAGCCAGGAGCCGACCCCAAGATGTCGATACTCTCTGCTTGCTCGACCTACCGCGCGCCACGCCGGCGACTGCCGTGCGCCTGGCTGCTGCTGGCGCTGGCGGCTTTCGCGGCCCTGCCGACGTTCGCGGATTCGCCCGATATCGCGTCCGATGCTACGCGCGACGCCACACCCTATCCACGCGACATGCAGCTGCTGCGGCTGACCGACGCCGCCGGCAAGCCGCTCGCCGCACTGACGCTCGGCGATCTCGAAGCGCTGCCCGGCCGCGAGGTGGTCGGGCCGATTCCGGATAGTGGCCTGGGCTCGTCCCACTGGTACGGTGTCTCCCTGCGCACGCTGCTGGCCAAGTATCATCTGCCCCTGCCGGAGAGCCTGCACGCCTACGCCCTCAACGACTACGATGCGATCATTCCCGCGAGCGATCTCACCCGCTACGACCCGATCGTCGCCTACCGGCGTGACGGCCACTATCTCCCGGTGGACGCCTACGGCCCGCTGATCGTGATGTACCCCTACGATAGCTATCCCGAGCTCTATACCCGTACCTACTACAACCGCACCGTATGGCAACTCGACGAACTGCGGCTGCGCTGAAGGCGGCGGTACCGGACGGCGGCCGCCACTGGCACGCGCTGGCGCTGATGCTGCTGGCCGGCATCATGATGGGGGTCGCGCTGGCAGGGCTGCGCACGGTGGCCGACCGTGGCCAGGAGTTCTCCTCGCCCGGCCGCTACAACGAGGTGTGGCAGAGCTACAGTCTCAGCCGCCAGGTGATGAATCTGGCCGCGACCGCCGACGCCGTGGCCAGCGGTGTCGAGCCCCCCATACGGCTCAAGCTGCGCCTGGGGGTGATGCGCACCGCCCTGCTGCCGCTGTTGAAGACGCAAATCTTCGAGGAACTGAACGCGCAGCGTCCGCAGATCCAGGCCACTCTAGCCCATCTCGACCAGACGACTCGGCGCTGGGATCGTGAGCTGAGCTGGCAGGATGTGGCAGCCTCACGCCGGTTGGCCGCCACGATAGCCGCAGACCTCTCCGACGAAGAACCGGACCTGCATGCGCTGATCGTGGCCGCCAATATCGCCGTCGCCACTCACTCCGACCGCCAGCGCCAGGCGTTGCAACGCACCTTCCACTGGCTCTCGCTGGCACTGCTGCTGCTCGCCGCGGGCTGTGCGCTGCTGGCGCTGAAGATCATCCTGGACCAGCGACGTGCGCGCCGCCTGGCCAACGATCTGCACCAGCTCAACCTCTCGCTGGAACGCCGCATTCAGGAGCGGACCCAGGCCCTGCGCGACCGCGAGGCGCTGCTGCAGACCATCCTCGACTCCTCGCCCAGCGATGTCACTCTGATCGGCGCCGATCAGCAGCAGGTGTTCTATGTCAGCGATAGCCTACTCATCCAGAGCGGCGCCGAACACGCCAGTCGCTTCAGCCTGGCGGCGCTGTTCGTGGACCCCGCCGAGCACGCGCGCTTCGTCGCACGGCTGGAACGCGGCGAGCTGATCTATCAGATGGAGGCCAGGCTGTGCCCCAAGGCGCCCTACTGGGCGCTGCTCAACGCGCGCCAGCTGCAGGTGGGCGAACAGCCAGCCTGGCTGGTGTGGTGTTTCGACATCACCCAGCGCCGGCGCCAGCAGGAGCGCCTGACCCGGCGCGCCGATACCGATGACCTGACCGGATTGAGCAACCGCCGTGCGCTGCTGAAGGCGACCGTGAAACACCTGCGCCGGCGCCGCGACATGGCGCTGAGCGTGCTGCTGATCGATATCGACCACTTCAAGCGGGTCAACGACGCCCATGGCCACGATGTCGGCGATGAAGCGCTGCGCGTCGTCGCCAACCAGCTGCGCAGCGCGGTGCGCGATCCCCTTCTGGTCGGACGCGTGGGTGGCGAGGAGTTCGCGGTGGTGCTGCCGGAGACCCCGCTGGCCGAGGCGGTGACGGTCGCCGAACGCCTGTGCCGGTTGGTGGCCACGACCCCGCTGGCGCTGGCGTCAGGGCCGGTCCTGGCGCTCACCCTCAGCATCGGTGCGGCCGAGCGTCGCCCGCGGGAGTCGCTCAAGCAGATGATGCGCCGTGCCGATCGTCATCTGTATCAGGCCAAGCACAGCGGCCGCGATCGCGTGGTCCAGAGCGAGGGCTGAGACGGACGCGCCGATTTCGGTCTAAACTCTCTCTTCTCGCCGGGGATCGACACGCGCAGTGACGCTACCACAGCGACACCTTCGAAGAGACGCCAGCGCAGAGAGGCGCCACGCGCGGCCTGTCATGGCGCCTGTCGGCGATTTATTAAGCATGCTAACATTATCGCCGCTTCGACGGACGGGCTAAGGAGTGCCATGGGTCTTCAGGAAATTGCGCTAGGTGGCATCTATCTCAGCCCCCTACTGATCTATGCCGTGCTGGGTCTCATCGCGACCCTGGTCACGCGCACCCTGCTGCACTGGCTCGTGGGACACCGCGCGCTGTGGTACGAAGCCTGGTTCGACGTCTCGCTGTTCGTGATATTCACCGCCGCGATCACCTTTCTGTTTACCGTCCTGCTCGAGAGCTCTTGATGCGCAACTCGCTACGTATCCTCTTGACCCTGATCATCGTCGCCATCGCCATCGCTGCCGGTGTCTGGTTGTGGAACTACTATCTGTTCACGCCCTGGACCCGGGATGCCCGCGTGCGCGCCGAAGTGATCACCATCGCCCCGGACGTCTCCGGCTGGGTGCGCTCGCTCAATGTCAGCGACACCGGCTACGTCTCCCAGGGCGATACCCTGTTCGAGATCGACCCCTCACGCTATCAGGCCGCCCTCGACAAGGCCGAGGCCAGCGTCGCCAACAATCAGGCCACGCTCGACCTGAAGCGCGCCGAGGAGCGTCGCCGCAACCAGCTCAGCAATCGTTCGATCAGCGCCGAGGATCGCCAGATCGCGCAGATCAACACGCGCATCGCCCAGGCCAATCTGGCACAGGCCCAGGCCACCCTCGACAGCGCCAAGCTCGATCTTCAGCGCACCCAGGTGGTGGCGCCGGTGAGCGGCCACGTGCTCAACCTGCAGCTGGCGGCGGGCAACTACGTCACCCGCGGCACCCCGGTGATGGCGCTGGTGCAGGCGCGCTCCTACTACGTGATGGGGTACTTCGAGGAGACCAAGCTGTCATCGATCGCCATCGGCGATCCGGCGGACATCATCCTGATGAACGGGGACACCCATCTGCACGGCCATGTCGCCGGCATCGGGCGCGGCATCGCCGACAGCAACACCAATCTCAATAGTCAACTGCTGCCGCAGGTCCAGCCCACCTTCAACTGGGTGCGTCTGGCCCAGCGGATCCCGGTACTGGTGACCTTCGACAAGATGCCCGACCAGACCCTGCTGAGCGCCGGCATGACCGCGACGATCCGCATCCAGCATGATGCCGATGCCGAGCGCAACGACGCCGGGCAGGCACCGGCCAAGCCCGCCAGTACCGCAACCCCGGCCGGCAGCGGCGTGGATCGCCGCCCCACGCCGCAGTCGCAGTCGCAGTCGCAGTCGCAGCTACCCGACGCGATCCCCACCGAGCGCGCCACCGACGACGTGCACTGACCCCATGCCGACGCTGCTCAAGCACTACCTGATGCCGGATGCCACGGCGGTCAAGTTCGCGATCAAGACCACCCTGGCGATGATGATCGCGCTCTATCTGGCGCTCTGGTTCAACCTCGATCGCCCCTACTGGGCGCTGATCTCGGCGGCGTTTCTGCAGATCCGGCCGATGAGCGGCATGGTGATCGAAAAGGGGATCTGCCAGATCGGCGGTACCCTGATCGGCGCCCTGGTCGGGATCGGGATCATGGCGCTGTTCGCCCAGGCGCGGATACCGGCGCTGACCGCGCTGACGCTGTGGATCATGCTGTGCACCTATGTCGGCTCGCTATGGCGCAACAACTACACCTATGGCTGCATCATGGGCGCGGTCACCGCGATGCTGATCGTGGTGATCTCCAACGGCAGCTCCCCCGGCGGGATTTTCGACATCGCCGTGGCGCGGCTTTCGGAGCTGGGCCTGGGCGCGGTATGCGCCACCCTGGTGAGCTCGCTGCTGTGGCCCTCGAGGGTCGGCGAGCACCTCGCCACCCAGGCCGACAGCGTCATCAACCAGGCCTTCGAACACGCCGCCCTACGCCTGGCGGCGAGTGACGACATCCCCGCCATGCAGCAGGCCCTGCGCGGCAGCCTGGGGCCGCTCATCATGCTCGAGACCGACAGCCAGGCGGCCCGCTTCGAAGGCCCCGAAGGCCCCGGGCGCATGCGCGCCACCCATGTGCTGACACGCCGCACGCTGCGCTTCATGGCCACGCTGCACGCACTGCACCAGCTGCTGCACGACCACGCCGACAAGCTCGACCCGGGCAGCGTCGATATCGCGCGCCGGGTCTCCGACGGTTTCCGCGAGGCGGAGCACGGCAAGGGTGTGCCCCAGGCGCGGCAAGAGCTGCGCGCGCTGCGCCGGCTGGTCCACGAGAGCAACGAGTCCGGCCTGGCGCCGCTCGACCGCCGCGTGCGCCTGGGCATCCGCGAAGCGATCGGCCACGCCATGGTGATGCTGGACGCGCGCGAGGCGATCGCCGACCCGGGCCGCCACCGTTTGCGCTCGGCGCCGCTGGCGTGGCACCGCGACCATCTGGCGGCCGGCATCAACGCCGTGCGTGCCGGGCTGGTGTTCACCATCCTGGCCGCATTCTGGATCCTCACCGCCTGGAACAGTGCCCTGGTGGCGATGCTGCTGGGCACGCTGTTCTCGGCGTTCTTCGCCAGCCGCGACAATCCGGTAACGATCACCCTGATGTTCTACAAGGGCATGCTCGCGGCGATCCCCAGCGCCTTCCTGTTCGGCCATGTGCTGCTGTCGCAGGCTCACGGCTTCCCGATGCTGGCGATGCTCTTTGGTACGCCGCTGTTCCTCGGGCTGATGGGCGCAACCAACCCCAAGATCATGGGTTACTGCCTCGCCTTCACCATCTTCAACATCCTGTTGACCATGCCCGGCAACAACATGAACTTCTCCTTCGACAGCTTCGCCAACCGCGCGCTGGCGGTGATCCTCGGTCTGAGCTGCGTGGTGATGGGATTCCGTCTGCTGCCGGGTCTGGGCACACGGCTGCGCCGCCGCCGCCTGATCAAGGCCATCTCCCAGGATATCCACCAGCTGCGGCGACGCTCGATCCGCGATGCCGAGACCCGTTTCAGCGGCCACATGGCGGATCGCATGCTGCAGCTGGCGCAGCACGACGACATGCTGCCGGAGGACCAGCGCCACCTGTTCATCCTCGGCCTCACCGGCCTGGATATCGGCAGCGCCACCCTGCGCCTGCGCGACCGCCTAGATGAGGCGCCGCATCCGCTGATCCGGCGCGCTCACCAGCAGCTGCTGAGGGCCCTGGCGAGCGGCTTCGAGGAGGCCGCCAACGGCCGCCCGCCGCAGGGCGTGCATGAGGCCGGCCAGCGCCTGGATGCGATGATCGCCGAGCACGGCGACGTCCCCGCGGATCGCCGCGTGCTGCTGGAGGGGCTGATCGAACGCCTCGAACTGGCGCTGGAGCGCCTGGCCAGGATCATGGTCGAGCGCCCGCATATCAAGGCCGCCGACGCCGATCGCCGTCAGCCGGGCAGCGCCTGAAAAAGGAGTGCGCGCGTCGAGTCTTCAGACGACGCCCCGGGCGGGGAACCGCGCACTGGCGCAAGCTCAGGAGAGGCGCCGCGGCCAGGTATCGGCGATCCGATAGCCGGCCGGCCACGGGTCGCGGGGATCGAGGGTGTGCTGATGGGTGCCGGTGATGAAGGCGCGCCCGCTGATCGAGGGCACGATCGCCGGCTGCCCACCCATGTCGGTGGTCGCCTCGATACGGCAGTGGAAGCGCGAGCCCAGAATCGACTCGCCGATGAAACGCTCCCCGGGCGCCAGCCGGCCCTGGGCGTGGAGCAGCGCCATGCGCGCCGAACAGCCGGTACCGGTGGGCGAACGGTCGAGCTTGCCCGGCTGGATCGCCACCGTGTTGCGTCCCACCCAGGCACCCTGCTCGCGCACCAGCGGCGCCGCGATCTGGCAGAACGAGACGTGGCGCCACTCCGGATTGAGGGGATGGAAGAAACCGACCTGCTCGTTCACCGCCCGGGTGATGCGCATGCCGACATCGACCAGCTCGGGGGCTTCGTCCGGGGTCACCTGGAAGCCCAGATCCTCGGCGTCGACGATCACGAAGCTGTCACCACCGAAGGCGGTATCCACCCGCAGGGTACCCAGCCCGGCGACCTCCAGAGCGAGGTCGCGGCGGGCGACGAAGGCCGGCAGATTGCGCACCTTGACCTCCTCCACCTGCCCCTGGGCACAGCGCGCGGTGACCTCGATCAGCCCGCCCGGCGCCTCGAGCACCAGGTGGGTGTAGGGCTCCTGCATCGGCAGGATGCCTGTCTCCAGCACCACCGTGGCGACGCACAGGCTGTTGGAGCCGGACATCGGCGGCGTATCCTCCGGCTCCATGATGATGAAGCCCATCTGCGCGCGCGGGTCCTTGGCCGGTACCAGCAGATTGACGTGGCGAAACACCCCGCCGCGGGGTTCGTTGAGCATGAAGTCGCGCAGCGTGGCGTCGGCAGCGATCCAGCGCGACTGCGCCCACAGGGTCTCCCCCGGGGGCGGCGCCACGCCGCCGACGATGACATCACCCACCTCGCCCTCGGCGTGGCAGCTGACGCTGTGGATCACACGTCTGCTCTGCATCGTGTCACTCCGTCAGGTCCGTCTGCGCCACGGGATCAGTCGCCCAGGCCGAGGTAAGCCTTGACCACCGAGGCGTCTTCGCGCATCGCCGCGGCATCGCCCTGCATGCGGATCTCGCCGTTCTCGATCACATAGGCGTAGTGCGCCAGGCGCAGCGCCAGACGCGCGTTCTGCTCGACCAGCAGGATGGTGGTACCGGCCTCGTTGAGGCGTTTGATGATGCGCATGATCTCGGTCACCAGCTTGGGCGCCAGCCCCATCGACGGCTCGTCGAGCAGCATCACATTGGGGCCGTGCATCAGCGCCCGCCCCATCGCCAGCATCTGCTGCTGCCCCCCGGAGAGCAGCGAGCCATCCTGATGCCGCCGTTCATGGAGGATCGGGAAGAGCGCATACACCTCCTCCAGCCGCTGCCGGCGCAGCGCATTGTCCTTGAGGGTGAAGGCGCCCAGCTCGAGATTCTCCTTCACCGTCAGCCCGCGCAGCACGCGCCGGCCTTCGGGCACATGCACCACCCCGCGTCGGGCGATCTGATGCGCCGGCAGCCTGGCGATCGACTCGCCCTCGAGGCAGACATCGCCCTGGCGCGCCCGCACCAGCCCGGAGATGGTCTTCAGCGTGGTCGACTTGCCCGCGCCGTTACTGCCCAGCAGGGTCACGATCTCGCCCTGGCGAACCTCCAGCGAGACGCCGCGCAGCGCCTGGATCTGACCATAGAACGCATCCACCCCCTGTAGACTCAGACGCACGTCGCCCTGGCGTTCCGCGGACGCCCGCGGGCCCGCCGCCACGTCGTCGTCTCTCGTCGCCGTCTGTGTCATAGCGCCAACTCCTCGTCGTCCTGACCCAGGTAGGCCTCGATCACTCTAGGGTCGTTGGCCACCGCCTGGGGCGTGCCTTCGGTGATCAGGCTGCCGTGGTCGAGCACACTGATGTGTTCGGAGACGCTCATCACCAGGCTCATGTCATGCTCGATCAGCAGTACCGCGATGCCACGCTCGTCGCGAATGCGCCGGATCAGCTCGACCAGCGCCTCCTTCTCGCTGCCGTTGAGTCCCGCCGCCGGCTCGTCGAGCAGCAAAAGCTTGGGCTCGGTGGCCAGCGCACGGGCGATCTCCACCCGGCGCTGGTGGCCATAGGCGAGGTTGGTCGCCAGCCGCTCCTGACTGTCGGCGAGGCCGACGAAGTCGAGACACTCGAGGCTGGTCTCGCGAATCCGCCGCTCCTCGGCGCGCTGGCTGGGCAGCCGGAGCACCGCCGCCAGCGCCCCGGCGCGGGAGCGGCAGTGCTGGCCGGCCATCACGTTCTCGAGCACCGACATCTCACGAAACAGACGCACGTTCTGGAAGGTGCGCGCGATGCCCAGGCGGGTCACGCTGTGCGGCTTGCGCTTGACCAGGCGCTCGCCGTCGAAGGTGATCTCGCCACGCTGGGGCCGATAGAAGCCAGTGATGACATTGAACAGGGAGGTCTTGCCGGCGCCGTTGGGGCCGATCAGGCTCTGGATGCGCCCCGCGGCGACCCCGAAGGCGACCTCGTCGAGCACGCTGTTGCCGGCGAAGCTCAGCGAGACCTGGTTGAGTTGCAGTAGCATCGGCACCTCCTCAGGAGCGTTTCTCGGGCCAGATACCACTGGGCCGGAACAGCATGATCAGCAGCAGCAGCACGGCGAAGATCAGCAGCCGCAGGGTGTCGAACTCGCGCAGCAGCTCCGGCCCCAGCACCACGATGAAGGCGCCCAGGATCACCCCGGGGATCTTGCCCATGCCGCCCAGCACCACCGCCATCAGGATCAGCACCGACTGCTGGAAACTGAAGCTCTCCGGCGAAATCGCGCCCAGATTGACCGAGAAGAAGATGCCGCCGACGGCGCCGAAGATCGCGCCGATCACATAGGCCGCCAGCTTGACCGCGACACGGTTGATGCCCATCGCCTCGGCGGCATCCTCGTCGTGGCGCACGTAGAGCCAGGCGCGCCCCAGGCGCGAGTCGAACAGCCGCTGGCTGGCGATGTAGGCGAGCACCGCCAGCGCCGCGAAGACGTAGTAGAAGTCGATCGAGCTATCGATGTACCAGCCGAACAGCGACGGCTCGGGGATGTGCGACAGCCCGCTGGCGCCACCGGTGATCTCCAGATTGCGCGCGGTGAAGCGCACGATCTCGCCGAAGCCCAGGGTGACGATGGCCAGGTAGTCGCTGCGCAGGCGCAGCGTCGGCCCGCCGATGATCACCCCGGCCAGCGCCGCCGCCAGCAGCGCGAACGGGATCGCGGCCCAGAAGTTGAAGCCGAACTGCTGGGTCAGGATGCCGATGGTATAGGCGCCCACGGCAAAGAAGGCGGCATAGCCGAGATCGAGCAGCCCGGCATAGCCCACCACCACGTTGAGCCCCAGACACAGCACCACGTAGAGCAGTGCGTTGGTCAGGATCACGGTGACGTACTGACTCGATAGCCACGGCGTGACGATCAGGATGGCGAGCAGCACCAGGTGCAGCGCGCGCCGCCGGCCGGGGGAGTCGAAGGCGGCATACAGGCGCTGGGCCAGGTTGCCACGGGGGCGCCCTTCCGGCGCCACGGGGGTCGGATTGGCCATGTCACATCCTCTCCACTTCGGATTTGCCGAGCAGCCCCGTGGGCTTGAACACCAGCACCAGGATCAGGATCGCGAAGGTGAAGACATCCTTCCATTCGCTGCCGATGAACGGGATATGGGTGCCGAACGACTCCAGCAGCCCCAGGATCAGGCCGCCGAGCATGGCCCCGGTGATACTCCCGATGCCGCCGATCACCGCCGCGGTGAACGCCTTCAGCCCGATCAGGAAGCCCATGAAGTACCAGATGCTGCCGTAGTAGGCGCCGGCCATGGTGCCGGCGGCGGCGGCCAGCCCCGAGCCGATGAAGAAAGTGATCGCGATCACCGCCGAGACGTTGATGCCGAGCATGCGGCACATGTCCTTGTCGATCGCCACCGCACGCATGGCGCGGCCGTAGAGCGTCTTCGACACGAACAGCTCCAGCGCGATCATCAATACCGCCGCCGTGGCCACCAGCACGATCTGGTTATAGGAGATGAACAGATTGCCGAGGCTGAGCCCGCCGAAGCCGAGGTCGGTGCGAAAGGCGGTGTACTGGCCGCCGGTCAGCGACAGCGCCGCGTTCTGCAGCACCAGCGACACCGCCAGCGCGGTGATCAGGATCGACAGCCGCGGCGCCGCCAGCATCGGGTGGTAGGCGATACGCTCGATCACCACCCCCAGGCAGCCCACCGCCAGCATCGCCAGCAGCATGGCCACGAAGATGCCCAGCCAGCCGGCGCCGAGCACCCCGGAGACCAGTGACAGACCGCCGAAGCCGGCGAAGGCACCGGTCATGTAGAGATCGCCATGGGCGAAGTTGAGCAGCTTGATGACCCCGAACACCATGGTGTAACCGAGTGCCACCAGCGCATAGAAAGAGCCCAGCACCAGCCCGTCGGCGAGCTGCTGGAGCAGAGAGTCGTACCAGGTCATGGGCATGCGTCCCTGGGCAGCGAAGGAGGAGGCAACCGTGGCAGCGCCGCCCGCAGCGCTTTACGCGGGCGGCGGGCGGGTCACCACGGTCGGCCGTGGATCAGGGCTGGTAGCGGGTCCACTTGCCGTCCTGCCCCTCGAGCACCACGAAGTTGCTGCGTGCCAGGGTGTGCTGCGGGGTGAAGCTGATCGGACCGGCCAGCCACTCCTTGCCGTCGGCGCTGCCCAGCGCCTTGATGATGGCGTCGGCGTCGGTCGAACCCGCCTTGTCGATGGCCCAGGCCATCAGCTGCATGCCGTCATAGGCCAGCGGTGCGTAGGGGCCGGGCGCGGTGTCGAACTTGGCCTGATAGTCGCTGATGAACTGCTTGGCCGCCGGCAGGAAGTCGGCGGTGGGGTTGGAGAAGGCGTAGACGCCCTCCGCGGCCCGTCCGGCGATATCGAACAGCTTGGGCGAGTTGGAGCCGTCGCCCACCGCGATGGTGCCCTGGAAGCCGCGCTGACGCAGCTGCCGGATCAGCAGGCCGCCATCGGCGTAGTAGGCGGTCCAGAACACCGCCTGGGCGCCGGAGCCGCGGATCTTGTTGACCAACGCCGAGAAGTCCTGCTCACCCTTGTTGACGTACTCGAAGGCCGACACCTCGTGGCCGGCCGCCTTCCAGGCGTCGCGGGTCAGGTTGGCCAGATCCTGGGAGTAGGCATCGCCCTGGTTGACGATCGCCAGCTTGTCGATGCCCTTGCCCGCGAAGAAGTCGACCGCGGTCTTGGCCTGGTCGGCCCCGGTCGAATTGATCATGAAGGCGTTGCCGGGGTTGGCCGGGATCAGCTGGGTGGAGTTGGCGGCGACGATCACGAACGGAATATTGGCGTCACCATAGATCTTCAGCGTCGGTTGGGTGGCGCCGGAGCAATAACCGCCGACCACGCCGACCACCTCCTGCGAGGCCAGCCGGCTGGCCGCGTTGACCGACTGCTGCGGGTCACAGGCGGTATCGCCGCTGACCAGGGTGATCTGACGTCCGCCGAGCAGGCCGCCCTTGGCGTTGATCTCGTCGGCGGCCAGGCCGATGGCGTTGAGCATGTCCTTGCCGTAGGTCGCTTCGGAGCCGGTGGTGGGCGCCTGGACACCGATGGTGATCGGTTCGTCCTGGGCCAGTACCGGGCCGCTCGCGGCCAGATGGAGGGCCGCCGTGGAGGCGATGAGCTTGAGGATTGTTCTCATGGTCATGATTGCCACTACTCCCTTCGACGCTTTGCGCTTTATGGTTGTTGGTACGACGCTGATCAGGAGGCCACTCGTGCATGACGGTGGGCACCCGCGCGGCCAGAGCGATCCGGCCATCCACCGATCCACCCTGACACGGCGCATGAGGCACTGATAGCACACCTTTTGTATAAAATATACGCTCAACATGCACCAGGGCTTACATAGAGAAATAGAAAAATCGCTGCCAGTGAAGCAGGAGAAAGAGTTCATTCTTTGCCATGACGGCAGGGAAATCCTCGAATACCCGGCCAGCACCGCAGAAAAAGAACCGAAGATCATCCGCCGCGCGCTGCCCGCTCTTCCCTGGCCTCGACAATCCCCGGCGCCAGAGACGCGAATGCCCCGCCGAGCGAACTCGACGGGGCATCGGTAGCCCGGCGACGCCTTGGCTGATTCAGTAGGTCAGGCCGAAATGGCTCTGCACGCTGGTGTGCCAGCCATCGTCCACCGGCGAGCCGAAGTAGTTCAGCCCGTTCTTGTTGGTGACGATATCGAACCAGGCGTAGTAGCGTCCGGCAGTGACCTTCACCCCCAGGTCGTTGAGCATGGGGTCGTCCATGTCGCCGAAGCCGCCGTTGACCGGTGAGTAGTCACCCGACGCCGCGATATAGCTGAAGTCGTTGTAGAAGTAGAGGTTCTCCACCACGCCCCAGTCGACATCCATGCTGTAGGCGAGGCTCGCCGAGTACATCTGCCCTTCTGCCGGAATCAGATAGTTGAAGCCGAAGGCACCGACCTGCAACGCATTGTCCGAGACACCCGATACCGCTTCGTCGGGGTTCTTGGCGTTGTACTGGTAGCTGGTCGCCTGCAACAGCGTGGTCCAGTTGCCGTAGTTGCCGTTCATGCCCAGCGCCACGGCCCAGTTGTCACCACTCTTCTGGGTATTGTGGTTGTAGAGCTGCCCCCCCTTGGCCGAGAGGTTGAGCTCGGTGGTGTAGTCCGAGCCCTTGCCGAAGGTATAGGCGGCGCGTGCGGCCAGCTGATTCTCTTCGCTGTTGCCCTGGGGGCTGTCGCCGATCGCGTTGGCGCCGTAGTGCTCGTTGCCGTCGCCGAGCTGGTCGCTCTTGAAGAATGCAAGCGTGGTGTCCCAGGCGCCCTGAGAGTGATCCCACTTGATGCCGGCGTTCTGATTGTCGTTGAAGCCCGCCAGATACGGCAGGTTGCCGTACCAGCCGAGATAGCCGTAATCCATGTTGCCGAACGGGGTCTGCACCAGGCCGAGCTTGACCGTGTCAGCGTCACTGAAGGCGTAGCCCGCCCAGGCGTGCTGCAGAAAGCGATAGCCGTCGTAGAAACGGTACTGGAAGGAGTAGGAGAGCGGCCCCTCACCGCCTTCCATGCCGAGGATGAACTTGCCGAAGTCCATGTCGCCGACGGTGTCCTTGCTCGACTCGCTCCAGTCGTTGAAGGTGTACCCGAGCTCGATCGCCCCGCTGAACTGCGGCTTGCCGACGTTATCCAGCAGCGAGCTGTTCTTCTCCGCCAGCTGGCGTGTCTGCGTGTTCTCGCGCTGCTGGCTCGCCTTCTGGGCGGCGAGTTCGCGCTGTAGCTCCTGCACCTGCTGCTGGAGCGCATCGAGCCGGCGCTGGATCGCTTCGCTATCCTGGTGGGTCTGGGCAAAGACAGCAGGGGCGCAGGCCATCAGGCCCACGGCCAGGCCGAGGGTTGAGTAGGTCTTGAGAGTCACGTTGTTATTCCCTTGTCGTTGTTGATACAGCCTCTGTCGGGCCGTCGAGAGATCGCGCCGCGCTCACGCAACAAGACGCGTCCCAGGAAGGATAGGCAATTTCTCGGATTTTCCGTAACGAATCCGTTACGCGTCTGACATCTGGCGAAAGGCCCGCGGGGCGCGGGATTCGTCAGCTCGGCGTAGGCTGACTACGCTGAAAGCAGGCGGCCCGACGTGACACGGACGGCATGCCACCAAGACCAACAAACCAGCCACGCGCCACAGCACGCGGGCGGTTAAAAGAATACGGACATTCAAGGGAGAGAACAGTGGCCAAATCCACCTCGTCTCGCGGTGCGAGCAGGTTGTTCTCCTGCATCGTGGGTCTCATCGTCGCGCTCGCCGGCCTCGCTCTGGGCGGCGGCGGGCTCTATCTGGCACTACTCGGAGGGTCCTGGTACTACCTGTTGGCGGGTGTCGTGATGCTGCTCGCCGGCATCCAGCTGTGGCGCGGCCGGATCTCGGGGGCCTGGCTCTACGCCCTGGTCTTCGTCGGCTCCTTCCTGTGGGCTGCCTGGGAGTCGGGGCTCAACTACTGGCGCTGGATTCCGCGCTTCGACCTGGTCCTGATCCTGGCGATCCTGGTCGCCCTGGTCGCGCCCGCCCTGCGTGGCGGGCCACGTCCGCGGGTCGGCTTCGCCCTGGCCGGCGTGCTCTGTGTGGGGCTGATCGTCGCCGGTGCGCTGGCCTTCCTGCCCGGGCGCGGCTACCAGAACCTGGCGCCGGTACCGGCGGTCGCCGATGGCTCGCTGGCCACCGACGTCGGCAATGCCCAACCGGCGGACGTCCCCGCCCCGGGCGACTGGACCGCCTACGGCCGCGACTCGGCGGCGACCCGCTACTCGCCGCTGGAGCAGATCACCCCGGACAACGTCGACCAGCTCCAGGTCGCCTGGCAGTACCGCACCGGCGACCTGCTGGATCATCGCTGGGGCGCCGAGACCACCCCGCTCAAGGTGGGGGATGACGTCTTCCTGTGCACCTCGCGCAATATCCTGATCTCCCTCGATGCCGCCACCGGTGAGGAGAACTGGCGCTACGACCCGGTGGTCTCCAAGGACGCCATTCCCTACACCGCCGCCTGCCGCGGCGTGACCTACTACGAAGTGCCGGCGGATCGCCTGCCCACCGCGGACAGCGCCGATGACACCCAACAGGCGGCGGCCAGCGGCAACCAGGCAGACGACGCCCAGGGCAGTGACGCTCAGAACGGCGGCGATCCGAACAGTGACGCCGCGATGGCCGCCAGCGACGCCATCGCCTGCCGCACCCGGATCATCTCCGGCACCCTCGACGGGCGCATCATCGAAGTCGACGCCGCCACCGGCAAGCCGTGCACCGACTTCGGCGACAACGGCCAGGTCGATATCAAGCGCAACATGGGCGAGACCCCGCCGGGCTACGTCTCGATCAACTCCGCCCCGGTGGTGGTGCGCGATGTCATCGTCACCGGCCACCAGGTGCTCGACGGCCAGCGCCGCTATCCGCCCTCCGGCGTGATCAAGGGCTTCGACGTCATGACCGGCGAGCTGCAGTGGGCCTGGGATGCCGCCCGCCCCGACCGCAGTGAACCGCTGACCGGCGACGAGACCTACGTGCGCGGCTCGCCCAACATGTGGACCACCGCCGCCGGCGACAGCAAGCTGGGGCTGGTCTACCTGCCCATGGCCAACAGCGCCGCCGACTACTGGAGCAGCTCGCGCACCCCGGAAGAGAACGCGTGGGCCAGCTCGATGGTCGCACTCGACGTCGAGACCGGCCTGCCCAAGTGGCACTTCCAGACCGCGCACAAGGACGTCTGGGACTACGACCCCGGCTCGCAGCCGACGCTGATCGACTTCCCCACCGACAACGGCGAAGTGCCGGCGCTGATCATGCCCACCAAGCAGGGCGAGATCTACGTGTTCAACCGCGAGACCGGCGAACTGCTCGGCGGCGGCGCCGAGGAGCGTCCGGTCCCCCAGGGCGGCGCCGAGCCGGAGCAGCGCAGCAAGACCCAACCCTTCTCGCGCTATGCCACCCTGCGCCAGCCCGATATCACCGAGAAGGACATGTGGGGCATGTCACCGTTCGACCAGCTCTTCTGTCGGATCCAGTACCACCAGGCCAGCTGGAAGGGCATGTATACGCCGCCCACCGCCGAGCAGCCGTGGGTCGAGTACACCGGCTACAACGGCGGCTCCGACTGGGGCAGCGTGGCGGTCGACCCGCAGCGCGGGGTGATCATCGCCAACTACAATGACATGCCCAACTACAACGAGCTGGTGCCGCGCGACGTCGCCAACAAGCTGGGCTGGGTCCCGCGTGAGGAGCTGAAATCCGACCGCGGCGGTGCCGAAGGCGCGGGGGATCCGCAGGCCAACACCCCCTACGCGATCAACGTCAACGCCGGCTGGCGGGTGCCCTATACCGGCCTGCTGTGCAAGCAGCCGCCGTATGGCCATATCCGCGCCATCGCGCTCTCCAGCGGCAAGACGCTGTGGGACCGCCCGCTGGGCACCGCCCGCGCCAACGGTCCCTGGGGCATTCGCTCGGGCCTGCCGATCGACATCGGCACGCCCAACAACGGCGGCTCGGTGGTCACCGCCGGTGGCCTGATCTTCATCGCCGCGGCGACCGACGATCTGATCCGCGCGATCGACATCGAGAGCGGCGAGACCGTGTGGCAGGCCGCCCTGCCCGCCGGCGGCCAGGCCAACCCGATGGTCTACGAAGCCGACGGCCGCCAGTATCTGGTGATCGTCGCCACCGGCCACCACTTCATGCAGACCCCCACCGGCGACTACGTGATCGCCTACGCCCTGCCCAAGCAGCGCGATAGCTGAGCGACGCTTTACGCTCACCGCAAGACCTCATCGCCCCGGCCAACTGGCCGGGGCGATGCGTTTCAGCGAGACGCCAGGGCGCCTTACCTGTTCAATCGCGATCGACCGCGAACGCCGACCACGCCTGACGGGTCGGCATCACCTCCAGCCGGTTGATGTTGATATGCGCCGGCAGCGTGGCCAGATAGAACATCTGCTCGGCGATATCCTCTGCGCTGAGCGCGGTGGTGCCGCGGTAGAGCGCATCCGATGCCGCTTGGTCGCCGCCGGTGCGCACCAGGGTGAATTCGGTCTCGGCCAGGCCCGGGGCCAGATCGGTGACGCGCACGCCACTCCCCTGCAGATCGCAGCGCAGGTTGTAGCTGAACTGCTGCACGAAGGCTTTCGACGCCCCGTAGACGTGGCTCCCCGGGTAGGGCCACTGACCGGCGATGGAGCCGACATTGACGATACTCGCCCCTTCGCCGGTCGCAATCAGGGTCGGCAGCAGCGCATGGGTCACGTTGACCAGACCGGTGATATTGGTGTCGATCATGGTGTGCCAGTCCGCGAGCTTGACCTGCTGGGCCGGCTCCGGCGCCAGCGCCAGGCCGGCGTTGTTGATCAGCGCGCGCACCCGCTTGAACGGCTCGGGCAGCGCCTCGATCGCCTGACTCACGGCCTGGTCATCGCGCACGTCGAGCGCCAGCGTGTGCACCTCGACCTGGCTCGACAGCGCCTGGGCCAGCGCCTCGAGCCGCTCCTGGCGGCGCCCGGCGAGAACCAGCGCCCAGCCGGCCTCGGCAAAGCGCCGGGCGGCGGCGCGGCCGAACCCGGAGGTGGCACCGGTAATGAAAACGACGTCTTGCATGCTTGTCTCCTCGGCTTGATTGTCGATCGTTGCGTCCGTGTCGCGGTGCGCTCAGCGCAACAGGGTCTCCCGCGCCAGCACCCACAGCGAGAGCGCGATCAGCAGCGGCGCCACGCTCCAGCGCATCGAGCGCGGCGGCGAGCGCTCGAAGGCCCACTGCCCCAGCGCGTTGCCGAGCAGTGCCGGCAGCAGCAGCCAGGCGCCGCGCGTCAGCGTCTGGGCGTGCAGCGCACCGGCCAGCCACAGGCCACTCAGGGCCGCACTGCTGCTGACGGCGAAGAACAGGATCGCGGTGGCGCGCAGCACCGCCGGCGGCAGCCGCTGCTGTAGCAGATAGAGCATCAGCGGCGGGCCGCCCGACGAGGCGAGCGTCTGGCACAGCCCCGAGGCCACCCCGGCCAACCAGGCAGTGCCAGCGCGCAGCTCGCGCGCCGCGTTCGGTACCGCTGCGCGCCCCAGCAGCAGCGCCAGCGCCCCGGCCAGGGCCAGTAGTGCGACGATGACGCGCAGCGGCGTGGGCGGAATGCTCGCCATCAGCCACACGCCGAGCGGGGTCGCCAACGCCATGCCGCCGATCAGACGGCGCAGCCGGTCGCGGTCGGCCAGGCGCCAGGCGCGCCGCCACAGCCCCGCGCTGGTGATCAGATCGAGCAGCAGGGCCAGCGGTACGGCTTCGAGCGGTGGCAGCACGAGCATCAGCCCGAGCGCCAGCAGCATGGCGAAGCCGAAGCCGCAGTAGCCGCGCACCGCACCCGCCAGATACGCCAGTGCCAGCACTCCACCCAGCGACGGCAGCGCCGGCATCATCGCCGCGACGTTCACCGCCGCACACTCCCCGGCCCAGTCCGCATCAACGTCACCATCGTCGCCCTCTCATCGTGACAACCGGGCTGGGAAAACCGGGCTGTCATAGGCGAGCACCTTAAGCGCCGCGGCCCCAGGGGCTGTAGAGCCAGTTGCGGCGACTCCTCGGGACATGGTGCCGGCTGTCACGAGCGCGACGAGGTTCTGGCTCTAAGACGATACCGCGGCGCCGCTTAGTCTGAACCTGAGCCAGACGCGTCTGGGCGCGAGCACAGCGCCCGAGGCGCAATCCGCCTTTCCCCCTGGTGCCGATGGCGCCGGGCGACACAGGATGCAGACCATGACCCAAGCCTCGACCGCCACCCTCGGCAACGACGCCATCAGCAGCGATGCGATCAACCACGACGCAATCGACAATGACTATGTGCGCCAGCTCGACCGTCGGCACGTGTTCCACTCCTGGTCCGCCCAGGCCACCCTCGACCCACTGGTGATCGCCGGCGGCAGCGGCTGCCGGGTGTGGGACTATGCGGGCAAGGAGTATCTCGATTTCAGTAGCCAGCTGGTCAACACCAACATCGGCCACCAGCATCCCAAGGTGATCGCCGCCATCCAGGCCCAGGCCGGCGCGCTCGCCACCGTGGCGCCGGCGCATGCCAACCTGGCCCGCGGCGAAGCGGCCAAGCGCATCCTGGCGCGGGCGCCCCAGGGCTTCGAGAAGGTCTTCTTCACCAACGCCGGCGCCGATGCCAACGAGAACGCCATCCGCATGGCGCGGGCCTACACCGGCCGCGACAAGATCCTTTCCGCCTACCGCTCCTACCACGGCAATACCGGCGCGGCCATTGCCGCGACCGGCGACCCGCGGCGCATCCCCAACGAGTTCGCCCGTGGGCATGCCCACTTCTTCAACCCCTACCTCTATCGCAGCGACTTCTGGGCCGGCGACGAGCAGCAGGAGTGCGAACGCGCCCTGCAGCATCTGCAGCGGGTGATCGAGTGCGAGGGGCCAGGGGCGATCGCCGCCATTCTGCTCGAGTCCGTGCCCGGTACCGCCGGCGTGCTGATCCCGCCCAAGGGCTATCTCGAGGGCGTGCGCCGGCTGGCCGATCACTACGGCATTCTGCTGATCTTCGATGAGGTGATGGCGGGTTTCGGCCGCACCGGGCGCTGGTTCGCCTTCGAGCACTTCGGTGTCAGCCCCGACCTGATCGTGTTCGCCAAGGGCGTCAACTCAGGCTATGTGCCGGCGGGCGGCGTGATCGTCTCCGCGCCGATCTGCCGCCACTTCGACGACCAGATGTTCTACGGTGGGCTCACCTATTCCGGCCATCCGCTGGCCATGGCGGCGATCGTCGCGTCTCTGGATGCGATGGCCGAAGAGGGGATCGTCGATAACGCCGACCGGGTCGGCAACGGCGCGCTCGCCAAGGGGCTTTCGCAGCTCGCCAGCGATCACGCCATCATCGGCGAGACGCGCGGTGTCGGCGTGTTCCATGCCCTGGAGCTGGTCAGCGATCGCACCTCCCGCGCGCCGCTGCCGGGGGCCGAGATGGCCAAGATCAAGCGCGCCCTGATCGACAAGGGGCTGCTGCCGTTCGTGGTCGAGAACCGCATCCACGTCACCCCGCCCTGTATCGTCAACGAGGCCGAGGTGGCGCAGGGGTTGGCGATTCTCGACGAGGTGCTGGGCGCCGCCAGCTGAGCCACTCCCGGAGTAGCGACACCGCTGACACACAGACGCCGGCCTGCAGCCGGCGTTGTGCTTGATAAGAAGCGGACCCGGGTTCGGCGCTCAAGACGGATGCCGGGGGAGCCAGGCTCTCTAGGCAGGCATCCCAGGCAGGCACCCCAGGCAGGCTTACCAGGGATGCCCCCCAGACAGCCCCTCCGCCGGCATCACCCCATGGCCCGTGCCAGGCGCTCGACCCCCGGGCCGATACGCGCCACATCGATGGCACCGAATCCCAGCCGCATGAAGTGTCGCGGTGGCACCCGGTCGAAGAAGTGCTGGAAGCCGGGCTCGATCAGCACCCCGTACTGGGCCGCCCGCCACGCCAGGCGCTGGGTATCGATCTCGGCCGGCGCCTGCAGCCAGAAGACGCTGGCGTGGTCGCCGCCCACCCGTCGGCATCTCGGCAGATCGCGCTGGAGGCAGGCATCGAGAGTCTCCCAGCGGCGGTACATCTCCTCGGCGAAGACACGCAGATAGCGGTCGTAGTGGCCCTGGGACAAGAACTGCGCCAGCTGCTGCTGCAGACTCGAGGGCGGGTGCCGGTACATCAGCCGGCGCAGCGCGCGCAGCTCCTCGATCAGCTCGGCATCGGCGACCAGATAGCCCAGCCGCAGCCCCGGCGATAGCGGCTTGGAGAGGCTGCTCATGTAGATGACCCGGGCACCCGCCCGGCTCGCCTTCAGCGCCGGCAGCGCATGGTGGTCGAAATTCACCTCGGCGTCGTAGTCATCCTCCAGCACGATCTGATCGCGACGCTGGATCTGCTCGATCAGCGCCTCCCGCCTTGCCCGGCTCATGGTCACCCCGGTGGGCCCCTGATGGCTCGGGGTGACATAGAGGTAGTCGCAGTCGGCCGCCGCCGCATCCAGGCACATGCCCTCGTCGTCCAGCGGCTGATAGCTGAGCCGGGCCCCCTGACGCAGGAAGACGTTGGCCGCCTCACGGTAGCCGGGGTTCTCGACCGCGACCCGGGTGCGCGCATCGAACAGCAGTTGGGCGATCAGAAAGAGCGCATTCTGCGACCCCAGCGTGATCAGAATCTCGTCACTGCGGGCGTGGATGCCACGCTTGGGCAGCACCCGGGTGCGCAACTGCTCGATCAGCATCGGATCGTCCTGATCGTAGCGGTCGCTCAGCCAGTGGCGCTCGCGCTGCCCGCCGAGCAGCCGGCGGGAGGCCTCGCGCCACTGCTCCAGCGGAAACAGCCGGGTATCGAGCTGGCCATACACGAACGGATAGTCGTAGTGCATCCAGTTACTGGGGCGCAGCACGCCCTGGAAATGGCTGGGCCGATGGGTGAAGCGCGCGTCCCATCCTGGTGCATCCTGCGCCTGCGCTGCACTCGGCTGGCTCGCTGGCTCCCCCGCCGCCATGTGATAGGCGGTGTGCAGGTAGTAGCCGCTGCGCGGCCGGCTGACCAGATAGCCATCCTCCACCAGCCCTTCGTAGACCAGCGCCACGGTGTTGCGCGAGATCCCCAGCTGGCTCGACAGCCGGCGGCAGGAGGGGAGCGCCTCCGCGGCGGGAATGGTACCGGTATGGATGGCATCGAGCAGCGCCTCGCGCAGCTGCTCCTGCAGCCCCCGCGGGGCGTCGAAATCGAGCGCAAAGTAGTGATCGAGCATGGTGCACCTCGCTGGCCAGCCGTGACGTCGCGCTAGGGGTTGTTACGCTGCAAGAACCACGCCACCGAACGTCGGCCTGCGCCTGTCATCGCTTGCCCCCGCACTACCCAGGCTGCCCCCTCCAGGCTCTCCCCCCTGGGCCCGCCGCTGTCTCGACCATCCCCGGCATCTGTCCTGTGGCATCGCCACGGCCCGACCTTACCATCGCCGATAGCGCCCAGAGCGCGGCGCCCGCCCCGCGGGACGCGCCAACAACAATATCAACCGTGAGGATCGCAACATGGGCAGTACCTTTCATGGCATCATCGCCTTCGCGCTGATGGCGGCGCTACTGGTCGCCGGAAGCCTACTGCGCAGTCGCCTCGCCTGGCTGCGCGCCAGCCTGGTGCCGGGTAGCATCGTCGCCGGCGTGCTCGGTTTCCTGCTGCTCTCGTGCGGGCTGATCCCCGGCTACGGACCCGGGGACTTCACCGCCCTCGCCTTTCACTTCTTCACCCTGAGCTTCATGTCGCTGTGTCTGACCGGCAGCCCAAAATCGGCGGCCCGGGAGGGCCGACAGAGCGTGGTCGGCGGCGGGCTCTGGCTCACCCTGATCTGGACCGCCAGCCTGGGGGGGCAGGCGGTGCTCGGCTTCGCCCTGATGGCGGGCTACGACGGAATCAGTGGCGCCAACCTCGACCCGCTGCTGGGGGCGATCGTCACCCATGGTTTCACCCAGGGGCCGGGCCAGGCACTGACCTACGGCACCCTCTGGGAGACCCGCTACGGTATCGCCGATGCCGCCCAGGTCGGCGTCATCTTCGCCTCGCTGGGCTTCATCGCCGCGTTCGCGGTGGGGGTGCCGGTGGCGCGCCACTTCCTCAAGCGCGGCCTCAACAGCAACCGCGAGTCGACCCTGGATGACGACTTCATCGCCGGCTTCCACGCCCCCGAACGTCAGCCCGCCAGCGGTCGGCAGGTCACCCACCCGGGCAACGTCGACTCCCTCGCCTGGCATCTCGGTCTGCTCGGGGTCGCCTACGTCATCACCTACGCCTGGCTGTCGTTCATGCAGCCGCTGGTCGCCGGCAACCAGGTGCTGTCGGTCTTCTTCAGCTTCAATCTCTTCTTCATCCACGGCCTCACGATCTGCGTGTTGATGCGCCTGCTGATCGACCGCTGCGGCTGGTCGAGCAAGGTCGACGACGACACCCTCAAGCGCATCACCAGCGGTTCGGTCGACTTCATGGTGGTGGCCACGCTGATGAGCGTTCAGGTGGCGGTACTCACCGCGCTGCTGGTCCCGATCCTGATCGTCGCTGCCGGCGTCACCCTCGTCACTCTGCTGGGCGCGGTGGCGATCGGCCGCTTGAGTGGGCGACTCGGCCCGGAACGCACGGTGACCGCCTTCGGCTGCTGCTGTGGCTCCACCGGTACCGGCCTGCTGCTGCTGCGCATGCTCGATGCGGACTTCAGCACCTCGGTGCCCAAGGAGCTGGCGTTCTTCAACATCGCGATCATCGTGGTCAACATTCCGACCCTGTTCTTCTTCGCGCCGATCGCCCCCTCCCTGGGCACCTGGACCTACCTGGCGATCTTCGGTGGCTATGCCGTGGCCGCCCTCTCCTGTATCCCGCTGCTGCGGGGCTGGCAACGCCGACTTGAGGCTCGCGTGCCGGCCGATCAGGAGCCGACCCCGACATGAGCCTTCGTATCTATGCCGCGCGCCGCATCCTGACCATGAATCCGAGCCTGCCGGAGGCGACCCATATCGCCGTGCGCGATGGGCGCGTGCTCGGAGTCGGCACGCGGGAGGCGTTGGCCGACCTGGGCGCCCACGAGGTCGATCAGCGCTTCGCCGACAAGGTGATCCTGCCCGGGTTCGTGGAGGGGCATAGCCATGCGCTGGAGGGGGCGCTGTGGGAGTACGTCTATGCCGGGTTCTTCGCCCGCCAGGACCCCGAAGGCAACTCCTGGCCGGGGCTGACCGACATCGCGTCGCTGCAGGCGCGCCTGCGTCAGCAGGCTGACACCCTCCCCGCCGGGACCGCGTTGATCGCCTGGGGCTTCGATCCGATCTACTTCCCCGACCGGCGCCTGGACCGCCACGATCTGGATGCGGTCGACGCCGAACGCCCCATGGTGGTGATCCATGCCAACCTGCACATGATGACGGTGAACGGGGCCATGCTGCGCCACGCCGGTCTCGACCGGCACGCCGGAATCGAGGGGGTGATGACGGACGCGGATGGCCATCCCAACGGCGAGCTGCGGGAGATGGCGGCGATGTTCGCCATCTTCGATACGCTGTCGCTGGATCTCTTCGACCGTGGCAGCGAGCCGCAGACGCTGGCCCGCTATGCCCGGATCGCGCAGCGCCACGGCGTCACCACCCTGACCGATCTCTACAATCCGCTCAGCGAGCACGGCGTCGAGAGCATGCTCGCCACCTGTGCCCGTGACGACGTGCCGATGCGCCTGGTGCCGGCGATGAGCGCACTGACCTACCCCACCGATGTCGGCATCGAGCGGGTACTGGCGTGCCGCCAGCTCAGCACCGACAAGCTGCACTTCGGGCCGGTCAAGCTGATGACCGATGGCTCGATCCAGGGCTACAGCGCCCGACTCAACTGGCCGGGCTACCACGACGGCATGCCCAACGGGCTGTGGAACGCGGAGCCGGAGAGGCTCATCGAGGTGGTCCAGCGCTACCATCAGGCCGGGCTGCAGCTGCATATCCACACCAACGGCGACGAAGCCGTGGATCTGATGCTGGATGCGATCGAGTCCGCCCTGGAGCTGTGGCCACGCCCCGATCATCGCCACACCCTGCAGCACTGCCAGATCATCAATCAGGCGCAGATGCGGCGCGCGGCCCGCCTCGGGGTCTGCCTCAACATGTTCGCCAACCACCTCTACTACTGGGGCGATATTCACCGCGCGCGGACGCTGGGTTTCGAGCGCAGCCAGCGCCTGGAGCCGCTGGCCTCGGCCGAGCGTCTAGGCATCCCCATCGCTGCGCACTGCGACGCTCCGGTCACACCGTTGTCGCCACTCTTCACCGCCTGGTGCACGGTGGCGCGTCAGACCGCCAGCGGGGCGGTACTGGGCGCCCACGAAGCGCTCAGCGTGACGCGGGCGCTCAAGCTCATCACCCTGGATGCCGCCTATACGCTCAGGCTCGATGATCGCATCGGCAGCCTCGAGGTGGGCAAGTTCGCCGACATGGCGGTGCTGGACGAGGACCCACGCGAGGTAGCGCTGGCGCAGCTGCCGACGCTGCGCGTCGCGGCGACCGTGGTCGGCGGCATCGTCTATCCCAATCCGCCGGCCGAGCCCTGATGACGGACGCCGACGCCGCCGCCGGCACCACCGCGGTCACGCTGGTCGCCGGCTATCTCGGCGCCGGCAAGACCACCTGGCTCAACGCGCACCTGCGAAAGGAAGGCGGCGCCGATACGCTGGTGCTGGTCAATGACTTCGGCACTCTCAACGTCGACGCCGAGCTGATCGAGCACCAGGGCGAGCGCCTGCTCGCGCTGAGCAGCGGCTGTCTGTGCTGCTCGCTGAGTGACGAGCTCGGTGCCCAGCTCTCACGCCTGGCGCGCTGGCCGCAACCGCCCTCGACGCTGATCATCGAGACCAGCGGCGTGGCCCGCCCCGGACGGATCGCCGATCTCATCCGGGTGGCGCGGCGCTACCACCTGGAACGCACCGTCACCCTGGTGGATCTCTCCACCTTGAGCGCTCGACTCGACGACCGCCGGGTCGGCGCCCTGGTCGCCGAGCAGATCATCAGCGCCACCGAACTCGCGGTGAACCGGGAGTCGCTGCTGCCCCCGGCATCGCGGCAGGCCGCCTGGCAGCGGCTGAGGGCACTCGCCCTTGCCCCTGACGCCCGCCAAGCCACTATGACGCCGCTGGCCGCGGCAGCCGGGCCGGGGGGCACACCGACGCAGGCGTTCCGCCCTGCGACGGCCGTCTCCGGCGCTGCCCCCGCTCCTGGCTCCAGCCCAGACTGGCAGCGTTTCCGCGTCAAGCTGCCGGCGACGCTGCGCCGCGAAACCCTCGAGGCGCTGCTCGCCGTGCATCGGGACGCCCTCGTGCGGGCCAAAGGGTTCGTCGACTGCGCGGGGCGTCGCTACGTCTTCCAGTGGAGCGGCGGGCGCCCCTCGTGGACACCCACGGCGCCGGGTCGCGGCGGGCCGAGCCAGCTCACCGGGATCGGCTTTCGCGGCGTCGCGCTGACGCAGCTGATCGCCGCGCTCGAAGCACTGGCGTGACCCCTGCCCAGCCACATCTGGCACGGAACCTGCATAAATCTTTTGCATCAGTCATTGATGAGACATGCGCGGGTCATGGATCCGTCACGTGACTGCCCGCGGCTACGCCTCGACGCCGGAGCCTCGGCTGGCCAGCCTCAGGCCACGCGCGTGGCGTCTGGCCAGCCGCCGCCGGCCAACTGGCTCTACGAGACGGGGCAGCGAGTTCTTTAGGGTGAAACCACCGCCACACGGGCCGCGCCGTCGCCGACGGCCGCCCCGGCGGGGCAATCCATGACAACGACCGCCATGGCAGCGATGTAATAGCAGCGACGCCATAACAACGACGCAATAACAACAATCACGACAACGACATCACTCGATAGCGGCGTCACGCGACCAAGACGTCACGCCATAACAACACCTCGAGAGGGTTCTTCATGATGCGCTTCCCGATCCGTTCCACGACACCGACCCCGCACCGTTCCGGCGCACGCCTCGCCACCCTGGTGGGCGGCGCCCTGCTGGCCCTGGCCATGGCCACGCCGCCCTGGGCCATGGCAGCCGATCTGCCCGAGATCGAGAGCCGCGGCAGCATGAGCGTGGCCACCGAGGACAACTACGCCCCGTTCAACTACATCGAGAACGGCCAGCCGGTCGGCTTCAATGCCGACGTGCTGGTGGCGCTGCGCGAGTACGCCGACTTCGACGTCAAGCAGGACATCCTGCCCTGGACCGGCCTGCTGGCAGCGGTCTCCACCGGCCAGTACGACATGGCACTGACCGGCGCCTCGGTCTCCGACGAGCGCCTGCGCGTCTTCAACTACACCGCGCCCTACGCCTCCGCCCAGCACTTCGCGATCACCCGTGCCGGCGATGGCAGCATCAAGAGCGTGGCCGATCTGAGCGGCAAGACGCTGGGGGTCCAGGCCGGCAGCGTGCTGCTGTCACGCCTGCCCGAACTCGAGAAGATGCTCAAGGAGAGCGGCGGTGAGCTGGGCAAGGTGGTGCAGTACGAATCCTACCCGGAAGCCTTCGCCGACCTGGCCAACGGCCGGCTCGACTTCGTGATCGACTCGGCGGTACCGGTCAACACCCTGGTGGCCTCCAAGCCGAACGTCTTCGCCAAGGGGCCGGCGGTATCCGGCCCGGGCTATGTCTCCTGGCCGATCCCCAAGTCGAGCCCCGAGCTGCTGGCCTACATGAATGGCTTCCTCGACCATCTGCGCGACAGCGGCCAGCTGGCAGCGCTGCAGGAGAAGTGGTTCGGCGAGAGCTTCCCGAACCTGCCCACGGTGCCGCTGACCAGCGTCGAGCAGTTCCACGAGCTGCAGGCCAGCAGCCAGTAGCAGGTCACCGCGGCGGCGCCGCGAGCACCTCTCGTCGACCCGAGCGCGCCGCGGCCTGCCCGCGGTGCGCTGCCAGCGACCACTCTGTGGAGAGATCATCATGAACGCCAGTGCCTGGCACATGCTGCTGGAGGGAGCCTGGACCACGCTCTGGATCTCCGGCGTGTCCATCGCCATGGGGGTCACCGCCGGGCTGATCCTGGCGCTGATCCGACTCGCCAGGGTCCCGGTCATCGATCAGCTGCTGGTGCTCTACATCAGCCTGGCCCGTGCCACGCCCCTGGTCACGCTGGCGCTGTTCATCTTTCTCAGCGCCCCGACCTTCGGCCTTCAACTGGACCGCAACGTGGCGGGGATTCTAGCCCTCACCCTCAATACCACCGCGTTCAACGCCGAGATCTGGCGCAGCGCCTTTCGCAACTTCTCGCGCGAGCAGCGCGAGGCGGCGATGGCCACGGGCATGACGCCCTGGATCACCTTCCGCCGCATCATGCTGCCGCAGATGGTGATCACCAGCCTGCCCGGGCTGATCAACGAGATGTCGTTTCTGATCAAGGGCAGCCCGGCGATCGCGGTGATCGGCATCGTCGACCTGACCCGCGTCACCAACCGCATCTCCGCGGTCACCTATGAGCCGCTGCCGCCGATTCTGGTCGCCTGCGTGCTCTACATGGCGATCATCGGCGGCCTGGTATGGGCCCAGCGCGTTGCCGAACGCCGCGCCAACCGGCTCGCCGTCTAGGGCATCGCGAGGAGAGAGTGTCATGAGCAACTGGCAAATTCTGTGGCAGGCGCGGGATCAGTTCTGGTCCGGCTTTCTCAGCACCATGACGATCTTCGGCTGTGCGATCAGCGCCGCGTTCGTCATCGGCTGCGTCCTGCTCTATCTACTCGAGGGCAGCCGCCCTCGCCTGGCGGTACCACTGCGGGTGTTCATCGACGGCATGCGCATGCTGCCGTTTCTGATCCTGGCCTACCTGCTCTACTACGGCCTGCCAAGCTTCGGCATCCGGCTCGACGCCTGGTGGTCGGGCGTCGGCGCCCTGGCGGTCTACCACGGCTGCTATATCGCCGAGATCTTCCGCGGCAGCCGGCTGACCTTCCCGCCCGGCCAGATCGAAGCGGCGCAGGCCCACGGCTTCACCCGCAGCAAGATGTTCCTGCGCCTGATCCTGCCGCAGATCGTCATGCAGACCCGCCCGCTGCTGGGCAATCAACTGATCTACGCGCTCAAGGACACGGCCTTTCTGGTCATCATCACCGTGCAGGAGCTGACGGCCGCGGCCAACAGCCTCTCCGGTACCTATTTCATTCCCACCGAAGCCTTCATCGTGGTGATCGGCTTTTACTGGGCGGTCAGCATCGTGATGGAAGTCATCGTCAAGCAGTGTGGGCGCTTCGGTAGCAGACGGGGGTTCGACAATGTCTGATCTTCACGCCACGGCCGGCCGTCAGGCGACGCCCGAGCCGCCAGCGGCGGGCAATTCCCACGTGACTACGGCCGCGGTCTCGATCCGCAATCTATCCAAGAGCTTCGACGACGTCGAGGTGCTGCGCGACGTCAATCTGGAGGTCAAGCAGGGCGACGTCGTCACCATCCTGGGCTCCTCCGGTTCGGGCAAGTCGACGCTTCTGCGCTGCATCAACTGGCTGGAACAGCCGGAGCGCGGCACCATTCACATCGCCGGGGAGCGCATCGGCATGAACGCCGACGGGCGCCCGATGTCGGTGAAGGCGCTGGCGCGGGTGCGCGCCAGGACCGGCATGGTGTTCCAGAGCTTCAACCTGTGGCCGCACCTCAACGTGCTGCACAACGTCACCGAGGCGCCGATCCACGTGCTCGGCCAGCCGCGCCAGGAAGCCGAGGCACGTGCCCGCGAGCTGCTCGACAAGGTCGGCATGTCGCACAAGCAGGATGCCTACCCCAACACCCTCTCCGGTGGCCAGAAGCAGCGCGTGGCGATCGCCCGTGCGCTGGCCATGCAGCCGGAGGTGATGCTGTTCGACGAGCCCACCTCGGCGCTCGACCCGGAGCTGGTAGGCGAGGTGCTGGGGGTGATCAAGGCGCTGTCGGCCGAGGGCTACACCATGGTCATCGTGACCCATGAAATGGCCTTCTCCCGCGCCGTCTCCGATCAGGTGGTGTTTCTCGAGAAGGGGCTGATCATCGAGCAGGCCGATCCCGAAACCTTCTTCACCCGGCCCCGCACCGAGCGCGTTCAGCGCTTTCTCGAACGCCACCAGTGACTGCTCGACAGCCACCCCTCGACGTGCCAACAATGGCAGGCAGTGCGACTGCCGGGGAGGCGCTGCCATGGCAATGACGGTAACGGTGCTGGACGACTATCAGGGCTGCTGCGGCTTTCTCGATGCCGTACGCGAACTCGACGGCTGCGACGTGCGCCTGGATATCGAGCACGCGCGGATCTCGCCGTCGGCGCTGGCGGCACGGCTGGCCGAGAGCGATGCGGTGATCCTGATCCGCGAACGCAGCGTGCTCACCCGCGAGGTGCTGGCGCAGCTGCCGCGGCTCAAGCTGGTGGTGCAGACCGGCCGCCTGGCGTCGGCGATCGACCTGGAGGCGTGCCGCGAGCTGGGAATCGCGGTGCGCGAGGGCTCCGGCTCGCCCATCGCCCCGGCCGAGCTGACCTGGCTGCTGATCATGGCCGGCTGCCGCCGGCTCGGCGGCTATCTGGCGCGCCAGGCCCAGGGCGAGTGGCAGCGCACCACCGAGCGCCTGGAGACGGAGTCGCTGGGACATGCGCTCCACGGGCGTACCCTGGGCATCTGGGGGCTGGGCAAGATCGGTGGTCTGGTGGCCGGCTACGCCGCTGCCTTCGGCATGCAGGTGGTGGCCCATGGGCGCGAATCGAGCGCCGGCCGCGCCTTCGAACTGGGTATCGCGTTCGAGCCCGATCGCCACGCCTTTCTCGCCCGCTGCGACGTGGTCACACTGCATCTCAGGCTCAACGATGACACCCGCGGCATGATCACCGCACGCGAGCTGGCCGCCATGCGCGCCGACGCGCTGCTGGTCAACACCAGCCGCGCCGAACTGATCCGCGACGGTGCCCTGCTCGACGCCCTCGATGCCGGACGCCCGGGGAGCGCGGCACTGGACGTGTTCGAGCAGGAGCCGGAGGGCGCCCGCGCCTATCAGGCGCATCCACGGGTACTGGCGACGCCACATATCGGCTTCGTCGAGAAGGATACCTACGAGCGCTACTTCGCCACTGCCTTCCAGCAGGTCAAGACGTTCTTCGACGCCGAGCGCTGAGCTAGAAACGCGAAGGGCCCGGTGAATACCGGGCCTCTCTCTTAGTTTTCCTGGACTCCCTGGTTCTCCTGGCGGCACCCAGAGGGTGTTTACAAATTCGGCGAGCGAAGGCCAGACCGGGGCGCGTAGCTAAGGCAAAATCGGTCGAGAAAGCGGAGTTTACACGGGGTAAATGAGCATTTTGACCGGGCTCGCGTACGAGGCCGATTTTAACGCCGTATTGCCGAGCGCAGGCATTTTGTAAGCACTCTCTCAGCGCCCGAACAAGTACCCGCGCGCCTCGTCGGTCATCGCCACATCGTTGTCCGGATTGACCTCCACCGCCCGGGCATAGGCCCGATTCACCGCGTCGCGCCGCTGGATCTGCTCGAACCAGCGCTGCAGCGCGGGGAAGTCGTCCAGCTCCTGGCCCTGCTTCTCATAGGAGCGAATCCATGGCCAGATCGCCATGTCGGCGATCGAGTAGTCGTCACCGGCGACGAAGTCGTTGTCCTCCAGCTGGCGGTCGAGCACGCCATAGAGCCGCGCGGTCTCCTTGGTGTAACGCTCGATCGCATACTCGATCTTGCGCGGCGCGTAGTGGCGAAAGTGATGGTTCTGCCCCGCCATCGGCCCCAGCCCGCCCACCTGCCAGTGCAGCCACTGCAGCACGCGGTAGCGCTGGCGCCCGCTCTTGGGCAAGAACTTGCCGCTCTTGTCGGCGAGATACTCGAGGATCGCGCCGGACTCGAACAGCGCCAACGGCTGGCCGCCGTCGATCGGCGCGCGGTCGACGATCGCCGGGATGCGGTTGTTGGGCGAGATCTCCAGAAACTCGGCGCTGAACTGCTCACCCTTGGCGATATCGATCGGCCGAATGCGGTAGTCGAGCCCGGCCTCCTCGAGACACAGGGTGATCTTGTGCCCATTGGGGGTGGTCCAGTAGTACAGATCGATCATGGCCTGCTCCTGTCGCCGCTGGCGACGCGAGATCGCGCCGCCGCTATCGAACTCACACGTTCTGGTACGCCCCTTCGACATCGACGAGACGGGTGGCGTTGCGGCCCAGCCCGTCGTAGAGATCGAGCATACGCTGATACCAGGCATAGACCGGGTCGGCATTGGAGATCAGATCGGCCCCCGAGCAGACCCGCGCCCACATGAACATGCCCACCACCAGATAGTCGGCGGCCCCCGGCGCTTCACCGTCGAGGAACTCGCTCTCGTCGAGGCGCCCGCGCATCGGCTCCAGGGCGCGGTCGAGCATGGTCAGGCCCTGGCTCGGCGAGTGCATCTCTTCCAGGGTGCGGCCGAAAGCCTTCTCGCGCGAGGTGCGGAAGTAGTCGCGGTCGTCCGGGTGAATGGTGTTGAAGACATCCATCAGGATGGTGCGCACGATCCCGGGGGCCAGCGAGCGCTCGCTGTAGAACTTGAAGAAACGCGCGCGCTCCGCCGCGGCGCCCTCGCCCAGCAGCGGCCGCTCGGGATAGGCGCGATCCAGATAGCGCAGGATCTCGTAGCTGTCGACGACGGTCTCCTCGCCATCGACCAGCACCGGCACGCGCCCTTGGCCGGAGAAGGCGAGCGCCTCCTTGTCGGTGAACTTCCAGGGCACGAAGTCACACGCCAACCCTTTGTGGGCCAGGGCGAACTTGACGCGCCAGCAGTAGGGCGAGAACCGCAGCCGCTCATCGCGACCGCGAAGATCGAACATCTTAAGCGCCATGACAGGCATCTCCTCGTGACGGGAAATCAATGTGACAAGAGGTCAATCGACGTGACTCAGCATGTCCAAGGGGCCGATGGGCGTCAAACGGAAACTAGGCCCGCCCTGGTGCAATAGCGTCATGGACCAAGGCGGCTCGGGGCCAAGACCGAACTGGGCAAACGCGAAAGCGTTGCCATACTGTAACGGGTAGCCGCCACGGCATGGGTTCGCGATTGACTTGGCAACGCTGTGGCGGCAGTTCGCAGGTCGATCAAGGAGACCACGGTCATGTCACATCAACTCAAGGATGATGAACTGCACGGCAAGCAGGGCGAGCACGATGCCCCGGGCGGCGGCTGGCAATCGGTGCAGGCCACGGAGACCCATTTTCTGCGCGAGAAGGTGCCGTTCAAGGGCAACTCGCTGATGCTCAAGATCAACCAGCCGGATGGCGGCTTCGAGTGCCCCAGCTGCGCCTGGCCCAATCCCAAGAAGCCCGGCCCGCTGGAGTTCTGCGAGAACGGCGCCAAGGCGGTGGCGTGGGAAGCGACCGCGGCCCGCACCACTCCGGAGTTCTTCGCCCAGCACAGCGTGAGCGAACTGCTCGCCTGGTCGGATCACGCGTTGGAGAAGCAGGGTCGGCTGACGCACCCGCTGCGCTACAACCCTACCACCGACAAGTACGATCCCATCGACTGGGAGACCGCCTATCGCGAGATCGGCGAGCGCATCCAGACCTACGACCCGACCCGGGTCGAGCTCTACACCTCCGGGCGCACCTCCAACGAGGCCGCCTTTCTGTGGCAGCTCTACGGCCGCATGATCGGCACCCACAATTTTCCCGACTGCTCCAACATGTGCCACGAGACCACCACGGTGGCGTTGCCGCAGAGCATCGGCGTGGGCAAGGCGACCACGGTGCTGGAGGATTTCGAGCACGCCGACTGCATCTTCCTGTTCGGCCAGAACGCCGGTACCAACAGCCCGCGCATGATGGGCCTGCTGCACGAGGCGCGCCTGCGCGGCGCCGAGGTGATCACCTTCAACCCACTGCGCGAGCGGGCGCTGGTCAAGTTCGCCAATCCGCAGACGCCCAAGGACATGCTGACCAACCACGGCGTGCCGATCAGCAGCCAGTACCACCAGCTGCGCATCGGCGGTGATATCGCCGCCATCCAGGGCATCTGCAAGTACCTCATTGCCACCGACGACAACGCCCGTGACAACGGCGGCAAGCGGGTGATCGACCACGACTTCATCCACATGCACACCGATGGCTTCGAGGCCTTCGCCGAGCACTGCCGCCAGTTGCCCTGGGAACGCATCGAGCGCCACAGCGGGCTGACCCGCGCCGCCATCAGCGAGGCGGCGGAGGCGTGGATTCGGGCCGAGCGGGTGATCTGCTGCTGGGGCATGGGCATCACTCAGCACATGCGCGGCGGCGACAATATCCACCAGATCCTCAACCTGCTGCTGATGGGCGGCCATATCGGCCGGCGCGGCGCCGGCGCCTGCCCGGTGCGCGGCCACTCCAACGTCCAGGGCGACCGCACCGTGGGCATCTTCCACAAGTCCGGCGAAGCCTTCCTCTCGAAGCTGGACGAGCTCTTCGGCATCGAGTGCCGGCGCGAACATGGCCATGACGTGGCGCTCTGCTGCGAGGCGATCCTGCGCGATGAGGTCGACGCCTTCCTCGGCATGGGCGGCAACTTCTTCCGCGCCATCGCCGATCAGGCCCGGGTCTGCGCCCATGTCGAGAAGATCCCGCTCACCGTGCAGATTGCGACCAAGCTCAACCGCAGCCATCTGATCCACGGCCAGGCCGCCTACCTGCTGCCGGCACTGGCGCGTACCGAGAAGGACGTCCAGGCCGGGGTCGAACAGACCATCACCATCGAGGATGGCATGTGTAACGTGCAGGGCTCCAAGGGCGCGCTGGAGCCGGCCTCCCAGCACCTGCGCTCGGAGATCGCGATCGTCGCCGGACTGGCGCGGGCGACCCTGGCGCCCAACCCCAAGGTCGACTGGGCGTGGCTGGCCGAGGACTACGCGCGCATCCGTGACAAGATCGAGGCGAGCCAGCCGGAGACCTTCTACGACTTCAACCAGCGGCTCGCCGCCGACGGCGTGTTCCATCTCGATATCGCCGCCCGCGACCGGGTGTGGAACACCGACTCCGGCAAGGCGCACTTCCTGTTCCCGCAGGATCACCTGACCGAGGACGAGTCCGAACCCGGCGATGCCCACTTCCAGTTGCTCTCGATCCGCGGCCACGATCAGTACAACACCACCATCTACTCCTATGACGACCGCTATCGCGACATCTACGGCACCCGCATGGTGCTGATGATGAACCCCCGCGATATCGAGAAGCACGGCTTCGAGGCGGGCAACAAGGTGACCCTGAGCGCGCTCAGCGACGACGGCATCGAGCGCACCGTCTCCGGCTTCAAGATCATCGCCTACGACCTGCCCGAGAACTGTCTGGGCGCCTACTACCCCGAGGTCAACGACCTGATCCCGGTGGCCAACCGCGACACCGGCAGCAACACCCTGGCGGCCAAGTCGATTCCGGTGAACGTGACGCTGATGTCGACCGAGCAGATCGAGGCCGATACCGGCCTGCTCGCCACCGGCTGAGAGACCACCGGCAGCGCCCGAGACGTACGACTCGTTGGACACGCCATCGGCATGATGCGCAAGGACAGAGGCGCCGGGGGGATTCCCCGGCGCCTTTTTAGGTCTCTGCAGGCCGGCGGCCATGGACATCCGCGCCGTCCATTAGTCGCATCCTCGATACCCCGGCGGCCCCGGGATGCGCCCCGGCACCCCCATGCAAGCCTTGCGGCGTGAGGCCTGCGGGGAACACACCCCACGAACCACTCTGGTCTGACCACTTATCCACGGATGGCGCCCACCCGGCGGGCTGGCTATCGTGCCGGCATCCGTCCCTGCCACGCGGCAGGGACGGAGGACGGGCGGGCGAGGCAGCGGAGGACGAGGTGTTCCCGGTGCTCACACGCGGATCAAGAACACGATCGCGAAGACCGCTCGCCCCTGAAAACCACGCTTCCGAACAACCACGCTCTCATAAAAATCACACAAGGGCTTTCGCTATGGACCACACGGTGTTGTCACTGCTTGCCTTCCTGCCGCTGATCCTGGCCGGGGTACTGCTGATCGGCCTGCGCATGGCGGCGCGCACGGCCATGCCGATCGTGTTCGTGGTGGCGGTGCTGATCGCACTGTTCGCCTGGGACATGACCGCCAACCGGGTACTGGCATCGACCTTTCAGGGGTTGATCCTGACCGTGGCGCTGTTGTGGATCATCTTCGGCGCCATTCTGCTGCTCAACACCCTCAAGCACTCCGGCGGCATCATGGCGATCCGCAACGGCTTCTCCGGCATCAGCCCGGATCGCCGCGTGCAGGCGCTGATCGTCGCCTGGCTGTTCGGCTGCTTCATCGAGGGCGCCTCGGGCTTCGGGACGCCGGCCGCAGTGGCCGCCCCGCTGATGGTGGCACTCGGCTTCCCGGCGCTGGGCGCGGTGGTGGTGGGGATGATGCTGCAGTCGACCCCCGTCTCCTTCGGTGCCGTGGGTACGCCGATCGTGGTCGGCGTCTCCGGCGGGCTCAACCAGGCGGCGATCAGCCAACAGCTCGCCGCCGACGGCTCGAGCTGGGAGACCTTCTTCCGTCTGATCACCTCGGAAGTGGCGCTCACCCACGGCCTGATCGGCGTGTTCATGCCGCTGATCCTGGTCACCGTGATGGTGCGCTTCTTCGGCGAGAATCGCTCCTGGCGCGAGGGTCTCTCGATCGCCCCCTTCGCGCTCTTCGTCGGGGTCTGCTTCGTGGTGCCCTACATGCTGGTGGGGGTCTTCCTGGGGCCGGAGTTTCCGTCGCTGCTGGGCGGCCTGATCGGTCTGGCAGTGGTGGTACCGGCGGCGCGCAAGGGCTTCCTGCTGCCCAAGGACACCTGGGACTTCCCGCCGCGCTCGCAGTGGCCTGCCGAGTGGCTGGGCACGATCGAGATCAAGGTCGAGGATGTCGCCGGGCGCGCCCCGATGTCGACTCTGCGCGGCTGGATGCCCTATGTGATCGTCGCCGTGCTGCTGGTGGTCTCGCGTACCGTGCCGGCGGTCAAGTCAGCGCTCTCCTCGGTCAGCACCGGCTGGAGCAACATCCTCGGCGAACAGGGTATCTCCGGCAGCGTGCAGTGGCTCTATCTGCCCGGCGGCATCATCCTGATCGCGGTGATCTGCACCATCTTCCTCCACCAGATGCGCGCCAGCCAGGTCAAGGCGGCGTTCGCCGAGTCCTCGAAGACCCTCTTCGGCGCCGGCTTCGTGCTGCTGTTCACCATCCCCATGGTGCGCATCCTGATCAACTCCGGTGTCAACGAGTCCGACCTGGTCTCGATGCCGGTGGCGATGGCTCAGCTGGTGGCCGACGGCATGGGCCACGTCTACCCGCTGTTCGCCCCCGCGGTGGGCGCACTGGGTGCCTTCATCGCCGGCTCCAACACCGTCTCCAACCTGATGCTCTCGGCGTTCCAGTTCAACGTGGCCGAGGCGCTCGGCGTCTCCACTGCGATGATGGTGGCGCTGCAGGCGGTGGGCGCGGCGGCCGGCAACATGATCGCCATTCACAACGTGGTTGCGGCCTCGGCCACCGTGGGTCTGCTCGGACGCGAAGGCACCACGCTGCGCAAGACGATCCTGCCGACGCTCTACTACTGCCTGTTCGCGGGCATCGTCGGCCTGCTCGCCTTCTACGTGTTCCATATCGGCGACCCGCTGATGGGTGGCTGACCACCACCCGCCCCGGACCATGGCGATGTCCCGGCATCGCCATGGTCTGACCAATTAACAACATCTACGTCTTTTGGCTAATGGTGAGCCCCCTGTCGCTTTCTCACAATGCCAGAGATGAGTATGGAAATACTTTCCACAACGTTGCGCGGCACCGGCATCTCTTGGCAGAGGCGCCACGTGCGAGCGTCCGCAGAGACGCCGCTCCAAGACAAGCACCCCACGACTGCGACCCAGGGAGTAGACCGTGACCCTGCTCTACGATGAACGACTCGACGGCGAGATCGCGAGCGTCGACAAGCCCTCGCTGATGGCGGCGATTCACGCCGAGGCCCCGGCGCTGACCCTGCTGGCACGCGAAGAGGATCTGCGCCCGTTCGAGTGCGACGGGCTCTCCGCCTATCGCACGCTGCCGCTGCTGGTGGCGCTGCCGGCGACCCTCGACGAGGTGGCAGCACTGATGCGGGTGTGTCACGCCCAGCGCGTGCCGGTGGTGACCCGCGGTGCCGGCACCGGGCTCTCCGGCGGCGCGCTACCGCTGGCCAAGGGCGTGCTGCTGGTGATGTCGCGCTTCAACCGCATCCTCGAACTCGACCCCGAGGCGCGCCTGGCTCGGGTGCAGCCGGGGGTGCGCAACCTGGCCATCTCCGAGGCGGCCGCACCGCACGGGCTCTATTACGCCCCCGACCCCTCATCGCAGATCGCCTGCTCGATCGGCGGCAATGTCGCCGAGAACGCCGGCGGGGTGCACTGCCTCAAGTACGGGCTCACCGTGCATAACGTGCTCAGCGTCGAGATCATCACCATCGAGGGCGAGCGCATGACCCTGGGCAGCGAAGCCCTGGACGCCCCCGGTTTCGATCTGCTGGCGCTGTTCACCGGCTCGGAGGGGATGCTCGGGGTGATCACCGAGGTCACCGTCAAGCTGCTGCCCAAGCCCCAGGTCGCCAAGGTGCTGATGGCCTGCTTCGACGATGTCGAGCAAGCCGGCAAGGCGGTGGGCGATATCATCGCCGCCGGCTGTATCCCCGGTGGCCTGGAGATGATGGACAACCTGGCGATTCGGGCCGCCGAGGACTTCGTCCACGCCGGCTATCCGGTCGAGGCCGAGGCGATCCTGCTGTGCGAGCTCGATGGCGTCGAAGCCGATGTCCACGCCGACTGCGAACGTGTGCGCGAACTGCTCGAACGCGCCGGCGCCAGCGAGATCCGGCTGGCCCGGGACGACGCCGAGCGCCAGCTGTTCTGGGCCGGGCGCAAGGCGGCGTTCCCTGCCGTGGGGCGGATGTCGCCGGACTACTACTGCATGGATGGCACCATCCCCCGGCGTGAGCTGCCGCGGGTGCTCAAGGGTATCAACGAGCTCTCCACGACCTACGGGCTGCGCGTCGCCAACGTCTTCCACGCCGGCGACGGCAACCTGCATCCGCTGATCCTGTTCGATGCCAATCGCCCCGGCGAGCTGGAGACCGCCGAGACCATCGGCGCCAAGATTCTCGAGCTCTGCGTCGAGGTCGGCGGCACCATCACCGGCGAGCACGGCGTCGGGCGCGAGAAGCTCAACCAGATGTGCACCCAGTTCGCCGCCGACGAGCTGACCCAGTTCCACGCGGTCAAGTTCGCCTTCGACGAGCATCGCCTGCTCAATCCGGGCAAGAACATTCCCACGCTGGCGCGCTGCGCCGAATTCGGCGCCATGCACGTGCATCACGGCGAGCTGCCCCACCCCGAGCTGCCCCGTTTCTAGTCGTTCGAGTCAGGAGATACGTGATGCCACACCCGCAGGACCAGCGCCCCGAATTCACCCCCGCGGGCCAGGCCGGGCCCACCCTGGACAGCGGCCAGGACCTGAGCGACGCGCTCTGCGAGCAGGTGCGCCAAGCCCACCGGGAGCGCACGCCGCTGGTGATCCAGGGCGGCGGTACCAAGGCGTTCTACGGCCGCCGGATCGCCGCCGAGACACGTCTCGACCTCGGCGAGCATCGCGGCATCGTCCACTACGATCCGGTCGAACTGGTGGTCACGGTGCGCGCCGGCACGCGCCTTTCCGAACTCGAAAGCGCGCTCGCCGCCAGCGGCCAGCGGCTGCCGTTCGAACCACCGCACTTCGGTGATACGGCCACCGTCGGTGGCATGGTCGCCTGCGGTCTCTCCGGGCCACGACGCCCCTGGAGCGGTGCGGTGCGCGACTTCGTGCTCGGCACCCGAGTGATCACTCACGACGGCAAGCTGCTGCGCTTCGGCGGTGAGGTGATGAAGAACGTCGCCGGCTACGACCTGTCGCGGCTGATGGTCGGCGCCCAGGGCACCCTGGGCGTGCTCGCCGAGGTCTCGTTCAAGGTACTGCCACTACCGCCGGCGAGCGCCTGCCTGCGTCTGGAGATGGACGAAGCGCGCGCGCTCGAATGCCTGCGCGAATGGGGCCGCGAGCCGCTGCCGCTGAGCGGTGCCGCCTTCGCCGACGGCGTACTGCATGTGCGTCTCGAAGGGGGCGAAGGCTCGGTGGCATCGACCCGCGAGCGTCTGGGCGGCGACGCCGACGATGCCACCTTCTGGGAAGATCTGCGCGAGCAGCGTCTGGCCTTCTTCTCGCCCCAGGACCCACGGCCACTGTGGCGGCTCTCACTGCCGGCTCGCGCCCGACGCCCGGCGCTGGCGGGCGACTGGCTGTGCGACTGGGCCGGGGCCCAGCAGTGGCTGCGCAGCGACGAGCCCGCACCACACGTGCACGAGACCAGCATGGCTGTCGGCGGCCACGCCACACGCTTCGGCCCCGCCCTCGATGACGCCCCGAACGACGACGCCTCGCCGTTCTCGCCGCTACCCAAGGTGCTGGCGCGCTATCACCAGCAGCTCAAGACGCGTCTCGATCCGCACGCCATTTTCAATCCCGGCCGGCTCTACGCCGACTGGTGAGGAGCCACCATGCAGACACACTTCACCGACGCCGCGCGCGAACGGCCCGCGATTCGCGAAGCCGATCGCATCCTGCGCACCTGCGTGCACTGCGGCTTCTGCAACGCCACCTGTCCCACCTATCAGCTGCTGGGGGACGAGCGCGACGGCCCGCGCGGGCGCATCTATCTGATCAAGGAGCTGCTGGAGAGCGATGCCGGCGACGACCAGGTGACCCGCGAGACCCAGCTGCATCTCGACCGTTGCCTCACTTGCCGCAACTGCGAGACCACCTGCCCCTCCGGGGTCGAGTATCACAAGCTGCTCGACATCGGCCGCGCCGAGGTCGACCGCCGGGTCGGACGCACCCCGCGCGAGCGCGCCCTGCGTCTGGGGCTGCGCACCGCGCTGGCAGAGCCCAGACGATTCCAGGCCCTGCTGGCCCTGGGCCAGACCTTTCGTCCGCTGGCGCCGGCGGCGCTGCGTGACAAGATCCCGCCGCGACCGGCGCCGCGCCGGGCACGCCCCGCACCGGAGCGCCATCCGCGCCAGATGCTGATTCTGGAAGGCTGCGTGCAGCCGGGTCTGGCCCCGAACACCAACGACGCCACGGCGCGCGTGCTCGACCGCCTGGGGATCGGCGTCCGCGCGGCGCGCGAAGCCGGCTGCTGCGGCGCGATCGACTTCCACCTCAACGCCCAGGAGGCGGGGCGTGCACGCATGCAGGCCAATATCGACGCCTGGTGGCCGTTGATCGAAGACGGCGCCGAGGCGATCGTGCAGACCGCCAGCGGCTGCGGCGCCTTCGTCAAGGAGTATGGCGAGATGCTGGCCGACGATCCGGTCTACGCGGACAAGGCCCGACGCGTCAGCGAACTGGCCAAGGATCTGGTCGAGATCCTGCGCAAGGAGGATCTCGAGGCGCTGGTGGCCGATTCACCCGCCAACGACGCCCAGCGTCTCGCCTTCCACTGCCCCTGCACGCTGCAGCACGCGCAGAAGCTCGGCGGTGCGGTGGAGGGGGTGCTCACGCGCCTCGGCTTCGATCTCACGCCGGTACGCGATGCCCATCTCTGCTGCGGCTCGGCGGGCACCTACTCGATCACCCAGCCGGTGCTCTCGCGCCAGCTGCGCGACGCCAAGCTGGAAGCGCTGGAGGCGGGCCAGCCCGACACCATCGTGACCGCCAATATCGGCTGTCAGAGCCACCTCGACGGCGCCGGGCGCACCCCGGTACGCCACTGGATCGAACTGGTCGACGAGCGTCTGGCCACATCCGACTCATGACCCTCGAATTCTTACCCTCAGCACGCACCGGAGCCACGCCATGAAGACCCAAGCCGTACTCGAACTCGCCGACGTCAACGCCCTGCTGGACAGCGCCCAGCGCGAAGCCGATGCTCAGGGCTGGGCGGTCACCATCGCCGTGGCCGACGCCGGTGGCCATCTGCTGGGCCTGCGCCGGCTCGACGGCGCCGCCCCCTTCAGCGCCGGCATCGCCAGCGAGAAAGCGCGCAATGCCGCCATCGGCCGCAAGGAGACCCAGGTCTTCGAAGAGATGATCAACAGCGGCCGCACCGCCTTCGTCAGCGCGCCCATGCAGGCGCTGCTCGCCGGCGGCGTGCCGGTGATTGTCGACGGTGAAGTGATCGGCAGCGTCGGCATTTCCGGGGTCAAACCGGACCAGGACGTGCAGGTGGCCAAGGCCGCGGTCAAGGCCATTGGCTGAGCGCCTGAGCTAGCGCTTCTTGCCGCTGCCCCGAGTGCGCTTGGCGGCAGGCGTGCTCGGCTTACCGCCGCGCCCCTTGGTCGCGGGCTTGGCGCCCGGCGTGCCCTTGGTGGCAGGCTTGCCCTTGGCGCCGGGTTTACCCTGGCCGACCGGCTTACCCTTGGCACCGGGTTTACCCTTTGCGACCGGCTTGCTCTTGGCACCGGGTTTGCCATGGGTGCCCGACTTGCCCTTGGTGCCAGGCTTTCCGCCACCGGCCGCCCTGTCCTTGGCGTGGGGCTTGCCGCCCGCCGACTGACGCCCCTTGGCCGCCGGTTTCGCAGCTTTGCCGCCGCGCGCGGGCTTGGCCGCCCGTGCTGGCTCGGCCTCGCTGCCGGAATCACGCGTCAGCGCGATGAGCGTATCGATCTCCTGCGGCGTGAGATCCCGCCAGTCACCCAGCGCCAGTCCCTTGAGCGAGATGTTCATGATCCGGGTACGGATCAGCTGCGTAACCTCGTAGCCGAAGTACTCGCACATGCGGCGGATCTGGCGGTTGAGCCCCTGCACCAGGGTGATGGTGAAGACGAAGGTCGACTCGCGGCTGACCTGGCAGCGCTTGGTCACCTGACCGAGGATCGGCACCCCCTGCTGCATGCCCTCGATGAAGTCGTCGGTGATCGGCTTGTCGACGGTCACCCGATACACTTTCTCGTGATGGTTGTGCGCACGCAGGATCTTGTTGACCAGATCACCATCGTTGGTCAGCAGAATCAGCCCCTGGGAATCCTTGTCGAGCCGGCCGATCGGGAAGATGCGCGCGCCGTGCTTGACGAACTCGACGATGTTGTCCTTCTCGCTGGACTCGGTGGTACTGACGATCCCCACCGGCTTGTTCAGCGCGATCAGGACCCGATCCTCCGCCTCTCTTGGCTCGATCTCCTGGCCATTGACCTTGACCCGGTCCCCCGCCACCACCTGATCGCCAGTGGTAGCGCGGCGGCCGTTGATCCACACGTTGCCCTGCTCCACGAAGCGATCGGCTTCACGGCGTGAGCACATCCCGCTTTCGCTGATGTACTTGTTGATCCGGGTCGATTGTCGTAACGCCATAAAGGGTCGTCCAGCCAGAAAAAAGAGGGCTCGGCTGCGGGTAGCCAGCGGCGAGCCGGCACCGACCCGCAAAGCGCCAGTGAACCTGTCTAGTTTGACGCGTCCGCGGTGCCGATAAAACCGGCGCAGGGACGAGATGTCCGAAGCGGTATTAGATAGGCCCCAGCATGCGCGGCCAGGCGTGAGTCAGACGCGCCGCCGCCTCGATCAGCAGCGGCGCGTGGTGAGCCTCGATCCGCGCGTCGAAACGCGCGCTGGGGCCGGAAAGTGACAGCGCGCCTCTCAATTCGCCGGCGTCATCATGGATGGCAATCGCCACCGTCGAAAGCCCGGCCTGGCGCCCCCCGTGGGAGCGTGCCACCCGACCCGGCGGCAGCTCGCCACCGAGTGCCTGGTCGACCGCCTCTTCTTCCCCCAGTGCCACGCGCGCGCCCTCATCGAGATGGTGGCGCAGTTGGAGGCGGCCGTTTTCGCACAATCGACAGATCCGTGCTTCGCCATCGCGCACGTGAAACGCCGCAGTCTCTTCACTGGCCTCACGCAGCGCCACCAGAACCGGTCGCACCAGATCCTCCAACTGCGGCCCCTCCACCGCCAGCGGCGCCAGCGTCAGCACCGCCGGGCCGATTCGATAGACACCACGTTCGTCACGCACTACGTAGCCGAAATACTCGAGCGAGGCCATCAATCGCAAGATGGTGCTCTTGTAGAAGCCGCTGGCATTAGCCAGTTCGGTCAGCGTGAGCTCGCGCCGATCTCGCGAGAACGCACCGAGCAGCGTCAGGGCACGCTCCACCGCCTCGACTCGTCGTTGTGCCATGGGGACTCTCTTCACCGGAATGAAAAATCGATTCGCGTCGGATGTTGCGCCAGACGAAATCCTATTGCAACGCGACACACGGCAGCCCCCTTCCGCCACCGGGGATGGCGCCGCATACTCGTGGCGACACAGTTCCGGAGGTGGATATGACGTATCGGCTCTTTATCGCCAACAAGAACTACTCATCCTGGTCGATGCGCCCCTGGGCGCTGCTGCGCGCGCTGGACATTCCCTTCGAGGAGGTCATGACCCCGTTCGAAGGTGACGGCCAGCAGAGCGCCTTCGCGACGTTCTCACCCACCGCCAAGGTGCCCTGTCTGCATGATGGCGACAGCGCGGTGTGGGAGTCGCTGGCGATCATGGAGTACATCGCCGAGGCTCATCCGGCGGCCTGGCCACAGGCGCGCGAGGCACGCGCCTGGGCCCGCTGCGCCAGCGCCGAGATGCATGCCGGGTTCCCGGCCCTGCGCAACGAGTGTTCGATGAACTGTGCCCTGCGCATCGACCTGGGCGAGCCCGGTGCCGCCCTGGCCCGGGACATCGCCCGCCTCGAGGCGCTGTGGCAGGAGGGCATCACGCGCTTCGGCGGTCCCTGGCTGGCGGGTGAGCAGTTCACCGCGGTGGATGCGATGTTCGCCCCGGTAGCGGTCCGCGTACGCGGCTACGGCATCACCCTCGGCTCCCCGTCCCGCGACTACGTCGAGCGTCTGCTGGCGCACCCGGCGGTGGCGAGCTGGATCGATCAGGGCATCGCCGAGCCCTGGGTCGATGAACCCCACGAGGCCGACTGCATCCGCGGGCGCCAGGTCATCGAAGACCGCCGCCAGCCGGCGTAACGCGTCAGCGCCGGGCCGTCTCGCCAGTCGAGGCGGCCATGCGAACTGCTGGCCGCACGCGTCTCCCGCCCCCCATCAACACTGGCGCGGCCCCGCTTCTGCCACGCCGCTCCCCTCGTCACGCCCGGCCGACTCGCCACGCGCTGTGACCCACGCTGCCTGCTCTGTCTGGTGACAGACACCTTCTCGACTGCCTGGGACGATCCGCCCGAACCTGACCGGCGCGGCTTTCTCCTGCGCGCGCCTCATCCGGTCACTTTTCACGCTTGTCGGCTTGAGTCATACACATTGTATGCTGTATACAATTTATTGCCGCACAGCGCATAACAAACTCAAAAACGTTCGAGGTGCCCCCATGAGGCCACAATCTGCCCGCCGCCCGGGCCTGTTCGCGCTCTGTCTGATTCTCGCCAGCTTCGCTGCCATCATGTCGACGGTGTTGCTGCTCAAGATGCCCGTCGCCTTGGCGCTGTTCGCTGCCTGGTTCGCGATGTTCGCCATCGGCAAGGGCCTCGGCCATGCCTATGACTCACTCCAGCAAGGCGCGTTCGACGGTATTCGCAGTGGCCTCGAGGGGGTGATGATCATCATTACCGTCGGCGCACTGATCGGCGCCTGGATCGCCGCGGGCATCGTCCCCAGCGTGATCTACTACGGCGTTGCGTTGATCGATCCGTCCTGGTTCCTGCCCGCCGCTTTCCTGATCTGCGCCGCCACCGGGCTGGTGACCGGCACCTCGTTCGGCGCCGTGGGCACCATCGGTATCGCCATGATGGGTATCGGCCACGGCTTCGAACTGCCGCTGCCTCTTGTCGCCGGCGCGGTCATCTCCGGCGCCTACGTGGGCGACAAGCTCTCACCGCTCTCCGACACCACGGTACTCACCGCCTCGCTGTGCGAGGTGCCGCTGATCGATCACGTGCGCTCGATGCTCTATACCGGTGTGCCCTGCGTCACGCTGGCCACCATCGGCTTCGCCCTGGCCGGGAACCACCTCTCCCGCAGCGGCTACGACATGCAGCAGGCGGACGCGGTAATGGCCCAGCTACAGGCTCACTTCCTGCTCTCCCCCTGGCTGTTGATGCCGATCCTCGCCACGCTGGTGCTGCTGGCATTGCGCAAGCCCGCCCTCCCGGTGATCGCGACCGGCGCCGTGCTGGGCGTGATCTGTGCCTGGCTGGCCCAGGGCGTTACCCCGTTGCAGGCGGTGACCACGCTATATGCCGGCAATCAGGGCGACTACGGCACGGGCTATCTCGCCAGCATCCTCAATCGCGGCGGCATCGTCTCGATGCTGCCGGTGATCGCCATCGTCATCTTCGCGCTGGGGTTGGGGGGCCTGATGGAGCGTATCGGTGTCCTCGAAACCATCGCCAACGCGCTCACCCGCATGGTCCACCGCAGCACAGGCCGGCTGACCCTGGCGACCATGGCGTGTGGCTTCTTCGGCACGATCTTCGGCGGCGCCGCCTACGTGGCGATCTTCACCGCGGCCTCGATGACGCGAAACATCTACGACCGGCTCGGGCTGCAGCGGGTAGTGCTGTCGCGCAACGTCGAGGCCGGCGGCACGCTCTCGACCCCGATGATTCCCTGGACCAGCGGCGCAGTGTTCATGGCCACGACCACCGGCGTGGCCACCACCGATTACCTGCCGTTCCTCTGGTACCACTGGCTGGTGATGGTGTTCTCGCTACTTTACGGCTTCACCGGCTTCGCCATGTGGAAACGACCGCAGCCCGCCCCCGCCACAGAACCCACCGCTTGACCGCATAACCGCATAGAAGGGAAGGAAAACGCATGACCAATACCACCGGTAGCTCGCAGTCCTACGTGGCCGATACCCGCAACGAAGACGTGATCGTCTACGTCGACGGCGAATTCAAACCCAAGCACCAGGCGACAGTATCGATCTTCGACAGTGGCTTCGTCCTCGGTGACGGCGTTTGGGAAGGCATACGACTGGTCGAAGGCCGACTGATCGCACTCGACGAGCATATGGAGCGGCTCTATCAAGGCGCCGCTTCGATCTCTCTGGATATCGGTGTCACCCGCGAAGCGCTGGTCGGCCTGATTCGGGAAACGCTGGACAGAAACGACATGCACGATGGCGTGCATATTCGACTGATGGTCAGTCGCGGACTCAAGAGCACGCCCAATCAGGATCCGCGTTTTCTGCGCGGCAAGGCCACCATCGTCATCGTCGCCGAGCACAAGGTAGTCGACAAGACGGCCAAGGCGCAGGGCCTGACGCTGTTCACCTCGACTTTCCGTTGCAGCAGCCCAGACGTCTTCGATCTCCGCCTCAACTCCCACAGTCGGCTCAACTTCATCCAGGCGCTGATCCAGGCGATCAATGCCGGCGCCAACGAGGCGCTGATGCTCGACCCCCATGGCTTCGTCGCCAGCTGCAACTCGACCAACTTCTTCATCGTTCGCGATGGCGAACTGTGGACCTCGACCGGACGCTACAACTTCAATGGCATCACCCACAAGACGGTCATGCGCCTGGCGCGGGAGGCGGGTATCGTGGTCCGCGAGCTGGACTTCACCCTGGCCCAGACCTACACCGCCGACGAGGCTTTCGTCACCGGTACTCTGGGCGGCCTGACACCGGTCTATCGCATCGACGGACATGCTATCGTAAACCGTCGCGACGCCAGCCTGATGCAGCGCCTGGCAGCGCTCTACGACGACTACCTCCGCGGCTGACGTCACCCATCACGCCACTTTTGGATACGCATGTTCTCGACCGATATCGCGCAGATTCCGGCTCGCCAGACGCTCTGGGAACAGACCGCCCAGCGACTGCAAACGCTGATCGCCAATGGCACCATCGCCCCCGGCACACGGCTGACAGAGAATGCGCTCGCACAGCAGCTCGGCGTCAGCCGTGCGCCACTGCGCGAGGCGATACGCCACCTGATGAATATCGGCCTGTTGATCAGCGAACCCTACAAGGGCGTGCGGGTGCTCGAACTGACGCCGGACGGGCTGCACCAGCTCTATGAGTACCGCACCGGCCTCGAGCAGATGGCATTCAAGGGCCTCTGGCACAAGCGCACCGCGGCCAGCTTCGACGACCTCGATCAGCGCCATGCACGCCTGCTCGAGGCCATCGATGCCGGCGATGGTGCGCTGGCGATCGATCGCGAACTCGCGCTACACCAGTGGTGCTACGAACTCAGCGGCAATCCGCTGCTGCTCGATGCCTGGTCGCGTATCAAACCTCATCTGCAGTGCTACTTCGTGCTGCACCAGCGCGCGCACAAGCGTGCAGGACCTGCCCGCCAGTCCCACGACAGCTACCTGGAACACGCCAAGGGCGACTCGCTGGAGGCAACGCTCGCCTACATCGCGCGACACATGAAACAGGGCTTCGAGCAGGTCATTCAGACTCTGGGCTGAACGCGCCGGCATGGCTGCCGTCGGGTCCCCATCGATGCCGGCGACGCTTTCTCGCTGCCCTCTTTCTCGCAGCTCTCTTTCTACCCACCCTCTTTGCTAGCCACCCTCTCTGCTAGCCGCCCTCTTTCTCGCTGCGCGCGACCGGGCCGATGCTAGATAGCCTGCTATAATTTTTCCTGGTTTCCCCGGTTCGCCGCCGGGCTCCGCTACATCGACACCGGCCAGCCAGACGTCCCTGGCTGGCCAAGGTCATTTATCCCCACAGGAAACCAGACATGTCCCAGACCCACATCAAGACCGAATGGATCGAGATCACCGCCGAGGACGGCAAGACGTTCAAGGCTTATCAGGCGCTGCCCCACAAGGGCAAGGGCCCCGGCATTCTGCTGATCCAGGAGATCTTCGGCGTCAATGGCCATATTCGCGGCGTCGCCGAGCAGTACGCCATGGATGGCTACAGCGTCATCGCCCCCGATGTGTTCTGGCGCGAAGCGCCCGGGGTCGAGCTGGGTTATGACGGCGACGACTGGAAGGCCGCCGTGGCGCATAAGCAGGCGCTGGACTACCCCACCGTGATCAGCGACCTGCGCGCCGCCACCCGGGCTCTGCGCGCAAGCCCGGTGTGCGACGGACCGATCGCCTCGGTGGGCTACTGCATGGGCGGTGTCCTCTCCTACCTGTGTGCACTGGACGCGGGCGTCGACGCCGCGGTGTGCTACTACGCCGGCGGCATCACCGAGTATCTCGACCGCGCCGAGGCGCTGACGGTACCGGCCCAGTTCCACTTCGGCGCCGAAGACGACCATATCCCGCTCGCGCACGTCGAGCAGACCCGTGAGGCGTTCGCCGCCAACCCAGAGGTCGAGGTGCATCTCTATGACGGCGCCGAGCACGGCTTCAACTGCTGGTCACGGGCAAGCTACCACCAACAGGCGGCGGCTTTGGCTCATGGGCGCACGCTCATCTTCCTCGCCGGCCGCAAAGCCTGAAGCATCACCGCCGCGACTGGCATGGCGCCAGTGGCGGCTCCCCCCTCTCGTCATCGTGATCCCTCAGGAACTCTTGCTATGCCCAGCAATGCCCACTTCTACCAGCCCCAGCAGGGGCACGGCCTACCGCACAACCCGTTCAAGGCGATCATCGGCCCGCGCCCGATCGGCTGGATCTCCTCACAGGACGAGACAGGACAGCTGAACCTGGCGCCCTACAGCTTCTTCAACGCCTTCGCCGATACCCCACCGATCATCGGTTTCTCCAGTTCGGGCTACAAGGACAGCGTGCGCAACATCGAACGCACCGGCGAGTTCTGCTGGCAGCTGGCGACCCGACCGCTGGCCGAGGCGATGAACCAGAGCGCAGCGTCGGTGGCCCCCGAGGTCGATGAGTTCAACCTGGCCGGGCTCACCCCGAGCGCGTCAAAGGTCGTGGCGGTGCCCCATGTGGGCGAAGCGCAGGTGGTGTTCGAGTGCCGCCTGAGCCAGACGCTACGGTTGCGCTCCGCCGCCGGCGAAGAGATCGACAACTGGCTGGTGCTGGGTGAGGTGGTCGGCGTGCACATCGACCCGACCCTGCTGGTCGATGGCATCTATCAGACCGCCGCCGCGCGCCCGATCCTGCGCGGCGGCGGCCCGGCGGACTACTTCGAGGCCGCCGAGGCGCAGCGTTTCCAGATGCAGCGGCCGGGCTGAGCACAGCTCAGCCGTTGCCGCCGGGCGCGTGGAAGCGCCAGGTATTGCGCCCGGCGCGCTTGGCCGCGTACATCGCGCGGTCGGCGAGCAGCAGCGCCTGCTGCGGCTCCTCGGTATCCACCCCGAGCAGCGCTACCCCGATGCTGACCCCGATGGTGACCTCTACCCCCGATTCGAGCGCGATCGGGGTCTGCAGACGCGCGACGAAGCGCCCGAGCAGCGCCTCCACCTCATCCCGCCGTCCGCACCCTTCCAGCAGCAGCACGAACTCGTCACCACCCAGCCGCGCCAGGTAGTCGCGCTGGCGCAGCAGCGCCGCCAGCTCGCCGCCGACGAGGCGCAGTACCCGGTCCCCAGCGTGGTGGCCGTGGGCGTCGTTGATCTGCTTGAAGTGATCGAAGTCGAGCAGCACGAGCGCATGACAACGATCCGGATAGAGCCGATGGTGGCGCCCCATCACCGCCAGGCGACGGTCGAAGCCGCGCCGATTGCCGAGCCCGGTGAGCGGATCGGTCACCGCCAGCTGCTCGGCCGCGTCGGCGGCCCGCTTGCGCGCGGTGACGTCGTGCGCTACCCCCTGCAGACGTCCCGCCTCCAGCGGGTTGAGTACCAGACTGACCCAGCGCCGCGGCTCCTCGTCGCCGAGCGCTACCTCCCACTGCCGCCCGCGACCGCCGGCCACCACCGTGGCCGGGCTGGCGCCAAAGGTGCCCTCAGGATCGACCAGGGTGGCGAAATCGATCGGATGAAGGTTCAGGTCACGCTTGGCAGGCAGTTTGAACAGACGCCGGAAAGCGGGGTTGGCGACCCGGATCGCGCCGTCGTCATCGACCTCGAAGATGCCTGTCTCGACATTGTCGAAGATCGCCCGGTAGCGGCGCTCCTCGACTTCACGCTCGAGGCGCAGGCAGCGCTCGGCATCGAGGCTCTGGACCAGATTGTCGATCATGGCGTTGACGCTGTTCACCAACTGGCCGATCTCGTCGTCGCGGTTGCCCCGCGGCGCCTGCAGTTTCTGCCCGGTCTCCGCTTCGAGCGCTCGCAGCCGCTGCGACAGCCCGGTGATCGGCCGGGTCACGTAGCGCACCACCACCACCACCACGCACAAGCCGATGCCCAGCAGCTGCAGCAGCAGCGCGCCGCCGACGAAACGCGACGCCTGGCCGACCAGGGCATCGATGTAACGCTGATCGGGGTCGATGGTCAGTCGGCAGACCGTCGTCCTGGGCTCGAATGGCGAGGCGATCTCGCGTGTGAACAGGGCATCGCGAGCACTATCGAGCGCCCCCCCCCTGTCGATCGACAGCTTGCCATCGAGGGACTGGACGCGCACCGCATGCACGATGTCGTTGCTCAGCAGGCCATCGGCGAGCTCCCGCGCCAACTGCTCGTCGTCCAGGAAACAGGCGATCTGCGCCGTGCGCTCGACCGTGTTCAGCAGCCCCTCGAGCCGGGCCTGCTGCTCCTGATGCACGCTCTGGGCGCGAAAGTGCACCGCCAGGAGCAGGAAGGCGATACCCAGCAGCCCCACGATCAGCAGGATGATCGCGGTGGTACGCAGCGCCAGGCGGGTGTGTAATAGCATCAGCAGTCGCGACATCGCTTATTCGCTCAGTATCAGCACGACGTGCAGATCGGGGCTCACCTCGCGGCTATCGAGATAGCCGACAGCGCCGGGGTTGCTCGTCACGATCTGGCGCATCTCGTCAACCGTCGCCACCTGCTGTGGCGGCGAATTCTCGCCCGAGAACACCAGCCGCGCCCAGTAGGAGTTGATCTCGGCCAGATTCTTGTTCACCAGCGCTCGATAGAAACGCGCCTTGAACGGGGCCACATCGAGTGGCAGCGCCGGATTGCCGCTGGGCAGCTTGCGATAGCGGCCCATGAAGATATTGACCGCATCGCTGCGGGTGAGATGGCTGACGCCGCTGCCGGTATTGACCACGATGGCGATATCGGCCATCGCCGGCATCACCAGCGATAGCAGCGCCACCAGAAGACAACAACGCACTCGGATCATGTCCAGGCCTCTAGAAGATGAAGTCCAGACCGAGACTGAAAACGGAGCTCCAGCCGCCTTCCCAGTCGCTGTCGGTATGCCATAAAAAGCCGGGCCTGCGCGTGTCGATGCGGTCGAACTGCGCTTTCAGCGCGATGTCGCTGGCGACGTCGAAGCGCGTGCCGAGCGTCCAGGTGCGCTGATCGATATCGGTGTCGTCGGGGTGGGTGGATGAGGTCATGATGCGGGAGACAGCAACGTAGGGCGTCACCTGCCCCAGACGGTAGCCGGCCGAGAGCAGCGCCGAGTCGATCCGGCCGCGTTGGCGCTCGGTGCGGGTACGGTTGACCATCGCCTGCACCTGCAGCGGGCCACTGTCATATAGCGCCCCCAGCGAGAACAGCCGTAACCGAGAGAAACCGAGTACGCTCTCGATCTGCCGTTCCCCATCCAGCCCCGGTAGCTGCAGACTGTCGATCTCATCTATGAGTGGCCCCGAGTAGTCCACGTCCGAGTGCACTTCGGTATAGCTGGTGCGCAGGCGCCACGGGCCGTGTTCATAGTCGAGGTGCCCGCCGTAGACCGCGTCGGCGTCGAAGTCCGCGATCAGATCGTCGCGCACGTAGATCCGGCTGTCGGAGCGCCCGGCATAGAGCTTGAGCCTTACCAGATCACTGCCCAGCGGCTGCTTGAAGGTCACATCGGCACCGTCGATATAGGTCAGTTGCAGAATGCCGAACTGATCCACCGGTGGCCGCACCCAGGGATAGGCATACCCCACGTAGCGCGAGTCGGAGAGCTGGAACACGTCCCAGCCCAGACGCCCGGCACGCAGCTGCAGCGCGGGGTCAGGGCGATAGCGCACGAACGCCAAGCTCAGCTCGGGGCGGAAGTCGCCGGTGTCGTGGTAGCGGCTGATCCCCTGCACCACCAGATCCCAGCGCGGATCGACACGCCACCCGAGCTGCCCCCCCAGCAGGGTGTCCACGCGTGCGCTCCACCCCTCCCCGGCGCCCCTGGGCTGGCTGATATCGCGCAGGAACTCGGCCTCGGAGTTGTCACTGTGGACCAGCCCCAGGGTGCCGAAACCACTCAGCGTGAGGCGATCGTCGTCGCTCGGGTGGAATGCCTGAGCTGCCAGGCTCGCCAACATCAACGCGAGCCCCAACCCTATCTGTCGCCATCGCTGCATATCGGTTCTCAGGGGCGACGCGCGAACATGCTGCGTGCCACCGCTCGAAGAAAAATTAGAAAGTCTGAATTATTGTCGGCAGATGACAGCCTTTCTGAAGTCGGTATCCCCACGGACGGCGCAGGCGCGGGCCGCTTCCCCCGCCCAGGCGGCGCCACTCGCAGGGGAGCACGACGTGTTAGACTTTGTCTCTATAAGCCCCTTTCTCACGCCAACTCGCGCCGATCCCTGTTTGGCCCGGATGGAGATAGCCGCTCAATGTCTTTGGAAGAACTGCATCTCAACCTGCGCAACCTCGCCTGCGAGGACTACCCGCAGCTCAAGCGGCTGATGGACGCCGTCTACGACGACATCGGGGGTGCCTGGTCCCAGCACACCATCGACAAGCTGATCGACGAGTTCCCCGACGGCCAGATCCTCATCGAGGACGACGACAAGATCGTCGGCGTGGCGCTCACCGTGCGGGTCGATTACGACCGTTTCTCCAATCCGCACAAGTACGACGAGCTGATCGGCCACCGCGAGATCATCCTCAACGAGCCCGATGGCGACGCCCTCTACGGCCTCGACGTGCTGATCGACCCCGCCTACCGCGGCTATCGTCTCGGTCGGCGCCTCTACGAAGCGCGCAAGGACCTGTGCCGCTCGATGAATCTGCGCGCGATCCTGGCCGGCGGCCGCATCCCCAACTATCACCAGCACGCGTCGGAGATGTCGCCGGCAGAGTACATCGATCGGGTGGCACGCAAGGAGTTCTACGACCCCATCCTGTCGTTCCAGCTGGCCAACGACTTCCTGGTCAAGCGGCTGTTGAAGAAGTATCTGCCCGAAGACGAGAAGTCGATGGGCTATGCCACCCTGCTGGAGTGGAACAACATCCTCTACGAACCGGCCAGCCTGGTGATCGACACCCGTCGTACCCAGATCCGGGTCGGTGCGGTGCAGTGGCAGATGCGCGAGTTCGACTCGGTCGAATCGGTGCTCAAGCAGGTCGAGTTCTACGTCGATGCCATCTCCGACTATCAGAGCGACTTCGCGGTCTTTCCTGAGCTGTTCAACACTCCATTGATGGGGTTGACCGACCAGACCGACCAGGTCGAGGCGATCCAGTTCCTGGCTGGCTTCACCGAGCGCTTCAAGAGCGAGATCTCGCGCATGGCGGTCTCCTACAACATCAACATCGTCGCCGGTTCGATGGTGGAGAAAGGTGACGACGGCAAGCTCTACAACGTCTCTTACCTGTGCCACCGGGACGGCAGCGTCGACCGCCAGGCCAAACTCCATATCACCCCCCAGGAGCGCCGCGACTGGGTGGTCGAGGGCGGCGACGAGCTGTGCGTGTTCGAGACAGATGCCGGCCGCGTGGGCATCCTGATCTGCTACGACGTGGAGTTCCCGGAGCTGCCGCGGCTGCTCGCCGAGCAGGACATGGACGTGCTGATCGTACCGTTCTGGACCGATACCAAGAACAGCTACCTGCGTGTACGCCACTGCGCCCAGGCCCGGGCGATCGAGAACGAGTGCTACGTGGTGGTGTGCGGCAGCGTCGGCAACGTGCCGTCAATCGAGAACCTGGACATCCAGTACGCCCAGTCGTCGGTGTTCTCGCCGTCGGACTTCGCCTTCCCCCATGACGCGGTACTCTCAGAGACCACCCCCAATACCGAGATGGTGATGTTCTCGGATCTCGACCTGAACAAGCTCAAGCTGGTGCGGGCCGAAGGTGCGGTGACCAACCTCAAGGATCGCCGGCTGGACCTCTACGACCTGCGCCTGCGTGACTGGTCGTGGAAGTCCGGGGCACGTCAGGAAGAGAGCTGAGCCATGTCTCGGGGCGAGCGTGACACCGCACCCAGGGGGCACGGGTGAAGTGGCCCGGCCTGTGGCCCGCCCGGCGTGGCGCCCCCGCGTTCGATGAGGCGTGCTGGCAGGCGGTGCGCCAGGGCCTGCCACTGCTCGCCGACCTCGAGGACAGCGAGGCCGCACGGCTGGGCGCACGCGCCTGGCAGCAGCTGCACCGCTGGCAGTGGGCGACTTCCGAGGGGGTCGAGTACGATCTCGCCGCCCAGCTCGCAATCGCCGCCCAGGCCTGCCTGCTGACGCTGGCCTGGAGCGACGACGACGCCAGCGCGGCCTTCGCCAACGTGCATGACATCGTGCTGGTCGCCGATGCCTTCCACCGCCGCGTGACGGAGCTGGACGACTTCGGTGTGATGCACGAGTACGAGGATGAGCGTGCCGGCGAGACCTCCTGGCGCGGCCCGGTGGTGCTCGCCACCCCCGAGGTCGGCGCCAGTGGCGACTACTCCGGCTACAACGTGATCATCCACGAGTTCGCCCACAAGCTCGACCTGGGCAACTCCCACGACGTCGACGGCTTCCCGCCGCTCGCCGCCGCGAGCGATGTCACCGCCCAGGAGTGGCATCGCATCTTCACCGCGGTGTGGGACGACCTGCAGGCGCACCTCGCCCGCGGCGCAGAGACGCCGATCGACGACTACGCCGCCACCCACCCCGGCGAGTGCTTCGCGGTCTGCTGCGAACTCTTCTTCACCGCCCCGGATCAGTTGTTCGAGGTCTATCCCGAGCTTTACGACCTGCTGAAGCGCTACTTCGGGCAGGATGCCATGACGCGCTTCACACGCCCCCCGCCATCCGCCTGAGGCCGATTTCAACGCCGTATTGCTGAGCGCAGGCATTCTGTAAACACCCTCTCGGCGTGCCACGCGCCTGCGCCTCGTCTTCATCGGCCGGAAAGTTCGGTAGCGATCGAGGAGGTTCCTCAGTAGAAGCGAGCAGAGTGAGGTGATCGCTCCCTATCATCCTCCCGCTTGATCACGCGCTGCTTTTTCTCGAAAAGGTGTTTGATGCGGGTTTTTCGACGAGACGACATGCTCGTTCTTCCCTGCTAATTACCGCACGTTGACGTGCGATGAAAAAGTGGCCATAAGATGATGGGACATACAGTATCCAACACTTATCTATTGGAAAAATGACAGCAAATCATCGGAAATTCTCACCTTTTCAGGCATCTTAGATCAATCCTCGAAAAAGACCTGACGTCCTGTCGTGATCTGATCTCACCAAGGCGCATCATGAAATGATACTGGAGCATTTTTTACGTATCTTTCTTGGTTAAAATTCGAACGCAATAGCGTAAAAAATCGCCGGATGGAGGATCAAGATGTCGGCGCCATTCGCCAAGCCCAAAGACGCGGTGACGACACCGCTGAACAAGGGGCCTTGCGTGCCATTCATCCCGCTGTTCCAGGGATATTCGATAGAGGCCACACCGAAGGCAATACTTGGAGACAGGGTCGAATGGGGCGCCGTCCCCGAGGAAACCCGCATTTTCATCCCCCAATTCCCGAAGAATACGCACGAGGAGATGCTGGCGTGCGCCAAGCGATTGCAGGGCATGGGGTTCAAACCGGTACCCCATGTGACCGCACGTAGCCTGGCCGACAAGCGTGCATTCGAGCGTTTGCTATCGAAACTGGTGGAAGAGACCGCCGTCGATGAGATCCTGCTGCTGGCCGGCGGCGACGACACGCCTCGCGGCCAGCTCGGCAACACGCTCGAGCTGCTGGAGTCGGGTATCATCGAGCGTGTCGGCATACGGCGTATCGGTGTGGCGGGGCACTCGGAGGGTCACCCCGAGGCGACGCAGGAAGCGCTCGACCGTGCGTTGGCGATCAAGAATGCCTTTTCGGTCGAGACCGGTATACCACTCTACATCGTCACCCAGTTTTTCTTCGATGCCGACCCTTTCATTGCCTGGGAGCGTCGTATTCGGGAGCAAGGCAATCGGTTGCCGATTCATGCCGGCCTGCACGGTCTGGCCAGTGGCCCCAGCCTGCTCAAGCACGCCATGGCTTGCGGGGTCGGTTCCTCGGTCAAGGTGCTGCGCAGGAACATGACCGGATTGAGAGGATTGCTGAGCCTGAGCTGGCGAGGTCAGGATCCGGGCCGGATCGTCAAGGCACTGGCTGCCTCCAAAGAGCGCGATCCGGCCAGCAACCTCGCGGGCTTCCACTTTTATGCCCTGGGTGCGTTCGATCTCACGGTGAAGTGGGCCAATCGTTTCGCGCAAACTCGAGGATGACCGGGGTCATCGCCCCGTCGGCGCCGTCTCTCTAGCAACGACCCACCGGTAGCCAACGACCCACCGGTAGCCGGCAAGATACCGCGTATCGGATAGCCCGCCTCCGCCCGACGGACAGCGTGTCGAATAGAATTGGGATCGCCTCTACACCGATCTCGCTGCCATCACGCGCTCAAACGCCTCCCGCCAAGCCCCGGCCTGTCGCGCCGGATCGACGGGGAACCGACCCAGTTCCACGGCAAGATCGAAGAAGCCCTGGGCGGGCAGCCCTTCTCCGCGGCGGCTGACGACCAGCGCGGCGATCAAGGGCCGGCCGTGCTCGGCGTCTTCACGCATCAGGCTTTCCAGCGCCTGGGCGACGCGTTGAATGGTGCGCGGCGGCTGCAAGCCCAGCGCCTCGGCGAGCTGCTGGTAGGTGATCGGTAGCGCCTCGCGGGGAGCCGCCTCCAGGTAGTGGCGAATGCACTGGGGAAGTGCGGAATCTTGGGTCATCGGGCTCAGGCGTCAGGGTCGAACAGTTTTACCTCGCGGATATCGACGTGCTCCCAGACACGGCCGGTCAGGTAGGGCTCGGTCTCGAGCCAGGCGTCGAGCGCGGCGCGATCTTCGAACTGAAAATGCGCGTTGGAGCCGATCATCTTGCCGTTCTCATCCAGGAATGCCCCGCCGCTCAGGAATTTTCCCTGCCTGGCGAGTTCCTGAATACCGGCCAGATGGGCCTCGCGATTGGCCAGGCGGCGGTCGAGCGCGCCGTCATCGGTGTAGTCGTGCGCCACGACCGCGTACTGTGTCATGCCCTGCTCTCCTCGTTGTTTCGCCACTGGATAGAGTCGGCATCATGCGCCAAGCGCTCGGCGTGAACAAACCGACATCCGAGATGCCGGTGACCCATCCGCCAGGTTCAGCCAAGCGCCTGCGCTCGGGTATGCTAGCCAGATGAAGCTCGCCCTGCTGCGGCTATGTTTCGGCGCCCGCTGCCGTACCGAATGCCCGCATCCACTTAGAGGTCTCATGCGAAAGATTCTGCTCGTCGACAACGGCTCCCTGCGCCCCGCCGCGACGCTCAACCTGCGCCGGCTCGCCGAGGCCCTGAGCCAGGCCAGTGGCGAGGCGGTCGAGGCCACCTCGCTGCTGCACTCGTTCAAGATTCCACCCGAGCAGCTCGGCGGGCACAAGGCCGTCTCGCTGGGCCCGCTGGCCGAGCGCCATGCCGCCGCGGGCGTGACCGAGCTGCTGATCCTGCCCTTCTTCTTCGGGCCGAGCCAGGCGCTGACGCGCTATCTGCCGGAGCGGCTGGCCGAGGTGCAGGCCAACTACCCCCAGCTTTCGGTGAAGGTCGCCCCGCCGCTGATCGATACGCTGCTGGCGCCGGATCTGCGCCTGGCACAGCTTCTCGCCGACAACGTGCGCGAACGCATGACAGGCCGGCCCCGCCCGCAGGTCGTGCTGGTCGACCACGGCAGCCCGATCCCCGAGGTCACGGCGGTGCGCAACTACCTCACCGGGCAGCTGAGCGCGCTGCTGGCCGATGAGGTCGCGTGTGTGACCTTTGCCTCGATGGAGCGCCGCGAGGGCGATGCCTACCGATTCAACGAGCCACTGCTGGAGGATCTGCTCGCCTCCCCGGCCCTGGCCGAGGGTGACGTGATCCTCGCGATGCTGTTTCTCTCTCCGGGCCGCCACGCCGGCGAGGGAGGCGATATCGCCGAGATCTGCACCCAGGCGATGTCCCGCTCCCCCGGCCTGAGCGTGGAAACAACGCGGTTGGTGGGCGAGAACGACGCCATCGTCGAGATCCTTGCCACTCGCCTGCAGCAGGCACTCGCCGGTGGTCCCCTGCTGATGGCGCTCGCCTCGGCGTCGCCGCCGGCGTGAGCGACGCCCGACCAGGCGCCTGGCCGAGGCGACCCTCAGCACGACCCTCTGCAACGACACTTCAAAGGCGCTTCCCATGATCGATCTACGCAGCGATACCGTGACCCGACCCAGCGCCGAGATGCGCCAGGTGATGTTCGACGCTCCCCTGGGTGACGACGTCTGGGGCGACGACCCCAGTGTCCATCAGTTGCAGCACTACGCCGCCGCCCAGGCCGGCAAGGCGGCGGCACTGTTCTTTCCCTCCGGCACCCAGAGCAACCTGGTCGCGCTGATGAGCCACTGCCAGCGCGGCGACGAATATATCGTCGGCCAGCAGGCGCACACCTATCGCCTGGAGGGCGGCGGCGCGGCGGTACTGGGCAGCATCCAGCCGCAGCCGATCGACAACGCCGCCGACGGTAGCCTGCCGATGGAGAAGATCGCTGCCGCGATCAAGCCGATCGACCCGCACTTCGCCCGGACCCGGCTGCTGGCGCTGGAGAACACCTTCAATGGGCAGGTGCTGGATGCCGACTACGTCCATCAGGCGACCGCGCTGGCCCGCCGCCATGGCCTCGCCACCCATCTCGACGGTGCCCGGGTGGGCAATGCCGTGACCGCCAGCGGCTCGACGCTGGAAGCGCTGTGTGCCCCCTTCGACAGCGTCTCGATCTGCTGCTCCAAGGGTCTCGGCGCGCCGGCCGGTTCGGTACTGGTGGGCAGCCAGGCGCTGATCGATCAGGCCCGGCGCTGGCGCAAGGTGGTGGGCGGCGGCATGCGCCAGGTGGGGCTACTGGCAGCGGCCTGCGAATATGCGCTGACACACCATCTGCCGGCCTTGGCCGCGGATCATGCCAAGGCCGAGCGCCTGGCGGCAGGACTCGGCGCCATCGACGGCATCGAGGTGACCTCGCAGGCGACCAACATGGTATTCGTGCGCTTCAACCGCGGCGACACCTTCGACCCCGAGCACCTGCACGCCTGGCTGAGGGAGCGCGACATCCTGGTCGGCGCGCTCTACGCGCCGCGCTTCGTCACCCACCGGGATGTTTCCGAGGCGGATATCGATCAGGTGGTGGACGCCTTCGCGCGCTACTTCGCCAGCCACTGATCCGCACCGACGGCTCACTCAGTCGACCCGGGTGGACGAGCCGGAAGCGGGACGCGTCGGCGTGGAGCGCGTCGTGGTGGTCGTGGTGGTCGTGGTCGAGCGGGTGGTGGTGGAGCTGGCCCCTGGCCCGCCATCACCACTCGGCGCGTCGGGATCGCAGACCCGCCGCGCGGTGGAGATGGTGGTGCCGCCGTCGCGGCCATGGCAGATCGTGCCACCGGCCGAGTCGTCCCGCGTCGGCGGCGGGTTGGGCGCGGTATTGATGCCGGGCACCACCTGGATCTCCAGGCGCCGCGGCACATAGTCGGCGCGGCCGTCGTGGTTGTTGTCGGGCAGTTGCACGCGCTTGCCGGTGTGCGGGTCGATACCGGTGACACTCTGCGCCAGCGCGACACCGGCCGCGGGCAGCGCCGCCACCAGGGCCAGGCTCAGCGTCAGCAACGCCGTGGCCAGCGGGCGGCGGGATCGCGATATCACAGACATGTTCCACCTCGGAGTTGGCGGGAAAGGCTTTCAGCATAGCGCACCTGCGCCGCGGCCGGCCCGGCTCAGTTCGCCGCCAGCAGCCAATCCCACAGCGCCGCTGCCGGGGCCCGCAGCTGACGGCTGGCCGGACGCACCAGCCAGAACGCCTCGTCGGTGGCCATGTCCAGGGCGAAGGGCGCCACCAGGTCGCGGCTCGCCTCGAGCAGGCGGCGATGCGACAGCGCGATCCCCCCGCCATAGCCGGCCAGCGCCAGGGTAGTCACGTGGGTATCGCAGATCATCGCCCGACAGCGACTCTCGAGCCCGGCGACCCCCGCCAGGGCCAGCCAGCTCGGCCAGCCGGCGGCGAACCCCGCGGCGTGCAGCAGCGTCTCGCCGGCCAGATCGGCGGGCTCACGCAGGCGCTGGGCGAATGCCGCGCTGCATACCGGCAGCAGGCGCTCCTCCCCCAGGCACTGCGCGGTGAGATCGGGCCACTCGCCATGGCCATAGCGGAGCTCCAGATCCACCCCTTCGGCACCGAAGTCATCTGCCCAGATCGCGCTCACCAGGCGCAGGGTGACCTGCGGGTGGGCCTGCTGGAAACGCAGCAGCCGTGGCGCCAGCCAGGTCTGCTGGAGTGCTGGCGTGGCGCGCAGGGTGACCGGCGCATCGGGGCTCGGCCCGAACACCTCGGCGGTGCCTTCGGCCAGCCGCGTGAAAGCGTCCTGCACGCTGGGCAGCCAGGCGCGCCCGGCCGGGGTCAGCGCCAGACTGCGCGGATGGCGCACGAACAGCGGCTGCCCGACGCGATCCTCGAGCAGCCGGATACGCTGGCTGATCGCCGACTGGGTCACCCCCAGTTCACGCCCCGCGGCGGTGAAGCTGAGCGTACGCGCGGCCGCCTCGAACGCATGTAGCCAGAGCACCGGAGGTAGTTGGGCCATGGAATTCTCTCCTCGTCTCTCCCTGTGATCGCGCTCCGGCTTCGACATCGCTGTCGACTTCGGCATCGACACGGATCATGGGAGATGTTGCAACAGACCGCGAACGCGCATGGCATAGGCCATAGCCTAAGCAGGGTATTAGCTCAGCTTGGCCTTAGCCGACAGATTAATCGTTTGTCACCCTTCACCGCCATCCGCATCCTGTATCGATACCGCGAGACGCGAGGCGTCGACGCGCGCCTTTCACTCGCCCATCGCTGATCCGCTCATCCGTCATTCGCCCACAAGAGATGGCCACGCCATCGGGAGTTCGAGTCTTGTCATCCGGTAATGCCTTTCCCCCCGCTTCCACCCCGAGCGCCGAGGCGCGCGTCGAGATGGCCGAGCTACGCCGCTACCGCCAGGGCGAGGGCGCGCCCGACGTCGCCCTGGTGGAGGCCAGGCGGCAGTCACGCCAGGTGGGGTTGAGCTGGGCCGATGGCAGTCACGGCGAATTTCCTCAGCGCTGGCTGCGCGATCACTGCGCCTGCTCGGCGTGCCGCCACCCGCTGACCCGCGAACGGCTCTACTCGCTGCTCGACGACCCACTGTGGACAACTCTCGGCACCGACGACGCCCTGGCCGAGCTGGAGGTCGCCGCCGACTGCCTGAGCCTGACCTGGGCCGATGGCCATCGCTCGCGCTTCGATGCCGGCTGGCTCCATCAGCGCCGTCCCGGCCAGGCGCTGGACACGCTGCTGCCCCGCGCCGCGCCGTGGCAACTCGACTTCTCCCCGCACCACGTGAGCCACGCCGAGTTCAGCGACAGCCAAGCCGGGCGCCAGCGCTGGATCGAGGCGCTGCTGCGCGACGGCCTGGTGCTGCTCGACGATGGCCCGCGCGAGCTGGAGACGGTCTCCCGGATCGCCGAGCAGATCGGCCCGCAGCGCGCGACCAACTTCGGTGCCCGCTTCGACGTGCGCTCGGTGCCCAATCCGAACAACGCGGCCTATACCGCGATCGGCCTGGCGCTGCACACCGATCTCCCCAACTGGCGCCAGCCGCCGGACATCCAGCTGCTCTACTGCCTGGAGAACGACGCCGAGGGCGGCGAGTCGAGCTTCACCGACGGCTTTGCCGCGGCGCGCGAGCTGCGTGAGCGTGATCCGCAGGCGTTTCGCCTGCTCAGCGAGACTCCGATCGACTTCCGCTTCCAGGACGATGGCCACGATATCGCCGTGCGCCAACCGGTGATCGACCTGGATAGCGACGGCGAGCCGTGCGAGATCCGTTTCAACAACTGGATTCGTGACACCCTGAGCCTGCCGCTGGCGCAGATCGATGCCTGGTACGACGCCTACCACGCCTTCTGGCAGGTGCTGCGCGAGCCGCAGCGCCGGGTCGAGCTGACCCTGGCGCCGGGGCAGATGGTGGCGTTCGACAATCGCCGTGTGCTGCATGGGCGTAACGCCTTCGACCCCAACACCGGCAAGCGCCACCTCCAGGGCACCTATCTCGATCTCGACATGCTGCAGTCGCATCTGCGCGTGCTGACACGCTGACAGGCTGCCGCTGACGCGAGCCCTTCCCCGCCATCAAGGAGAACGACAATGAGATATGCGACCACCCTGTCCGCCCTGCTGCTGGGCACCGGCCTGGGCCTGAGCGCCATGCCGGCGGCCCAGGCTGCGGACGACACCATCGTCTTCGGGGCGCCCGCCTGGCCCGGCATCAGCGTCAAGACCGAGATCGCCAGTCAGCTCCTGGGCGCCCTCGGCTATCACCCCAAGACCGAGGAGATCGGGCTGCAGGTCATCTACCAGGGCCTGGATAGTGGTGACGTCGACCTCTTCCTGGGGGCCTGGCTACCGGCCCAGCAGCCGATGCTGGAGCCGCTGGAGAAGAAGGGCAGCGTGCGCCGCCTGGCCACCAACGTGACCGGCGCGCAGATGACGCTGGCAGTGCCCAAGTCTGTCTACGAGAGTGGCATCACCTCGTTCGCCGATCTCGACGCCCATCGCGACGAGTTCGGTGGCGAGATCTATGGCTTCGGTGCCGGCTCCGCCGCGAGCGAGATCCTGCACAAGGCGATCGACTCAGACACCTGGGGGCTGGGCGACTGGACGCTGGTCGACACCAGCACCGTGGGCATGCTCAGCGCGGTCAAGAGCCACATCGACAACCACGAACCGATCGTGTGGGTCGGCTGGAAGCCGCACTGGATGAATCTCGAGTTCCCGATGCGCTATCTGAGCGACAGCAAGAATCTGTTCGGCAAGGGCAACGGCGCCAGCGACGTGCGCACGCTGATCGCCAGCGCCTACGCCGAGACACATCCCAACCTGGTGACCTTCTTCGATCAGTTCACCTTCTCCGCCGCGGCGCAGAGCTGGATGATCCAGCAGTACGGTCAGGTCGGCGAGTCGCAGCAGGCGGTGGCCAAGACGTGGATCACGGCGCATCCGGAGCAGGTGCAGGCGATGCTGAAGGACGTCGAGACCACCGCCGGCGAGCCCGCCTGGCCGGCGGTGAAGGCGGCGTTCTCGCTGTGAGGCGCCGCGCCGAGCACAGCCTGGCGCCATAGCACACAAGCGTTACATTTTTTCCGAGATTTTTTGATCTCGCCGGGAACTAAGCCACACAGCGGCACTCTGAGTAGGTGTTCCCTTGAATGATCCCTTACTTGCCCACCATCCCCTGGTGGGCATTTTTTTGCCTGACTGTTTTCCAGGTCGAGCCCGGGCGCCGCTCCCTGCGCCAGATCGACGAGTGCCGCCAGGCGTCGTCTCCAAGCTAGGGTAACGGCGGCACCCGCCCCGCCATCTCCGCCACCATGAACTCGACGAAGCGTTTGACCCGCAGGCTCTCGCGGGCACGCGCGCTGTAGAGCAGATGGAAGTCGGCGGCGACTCCGCGCCACTCGGGCAGCAGCTCGACCAGTTCACCGCGCGCGAGCAGCCCATGTACGTCCCACCAGGAGCGCAGCAGCACCCCGTGGCCATCACGCGCCAGACGAGTCATCGCCTCGCCGTCATTGCTCGACAGCCGGCCGTGCACGCGCACCGTACGCTGCTCGCGCGGATCCGCGCTGGACTCGAAGCGCCACAGCGCATAGTCGGTATCGTTCTCGCGTATCACCAGACAGTCGTGCTGGGCCAGATCCTCCGGCACCCTTAGCGGTGGCCGGCCGGCCAGGTAGGCCGGGGCGGCACACAGGATACGGCGGTTGGCGAGTAGCCGCCGGGCGATCCAGCGCGCATCCGGCGGCTCGCCCACCCGGATGTGGATATCCACGCCCTGGGCGTCGAGCCCACGCGGGAAGTTGCTCAACTCCAGCTGCAGCGAGAGTTGAGGGTGGCAGGCGGCGAAGCGCGAGAGCAGCGGCGCCACGTGGCGACGGCCGAAGCCGAAGGTGGCGTTGACGTGCAACCGCCCGCTCAGCGCCGAGCCCTGCTCGCGCAGCGAGTTCTCGAGTTCACCGAGATCGTCGAGGATCAGTGCGCCGCGCTGCAGGTAGCGCTCCCCCTCCGGGGTGAGCGTCAGGCGACGGGTGGTGCGGGTCGCCAATGCCACACCCAGCCGCTGCTCCAGCTGCTGCAGGCGCTTGCTGACCGCGGAGAGTGATACCCCCAGCTCGCGTGCCGCCCCGGTCAGGCTGCGCGCCCGGGCGATATGCTGGAAAAAGGCCAGATCGTCGAGCGCTGCCACGCCATTCTCCACCTGTATTCAACAATGGATTGCATGATAGCCCGATTATCGCCAGGAAGAGAGGGCCTACACTGCAGGCATATCTGCAGGCAGGCACGCGAGACGCGCGCCTGTTTCCGGGGTTCGCGCACTTCACCATCGAGGTCGCCCGGGTCGACGGCGAGGACCTGCCCTGCGCTCCCGAGGAGACGCCCGCCGGCGCGCTCCATCATCTCATCGACTTCATGAGGTAATCCCCATGGCTAGCCAGACCCATCGCATCGCCGTCATTCCCGGCGACGGCATCGGCACCGAGGTGATGCCGGAAGGCCTGCGCGTGCTCAAGGCCGCCGCCCGTCGTTTCGATATCGAGCTCGAGTTCGAGGAGTTCGCCTTCGGCAGCTGCGACTACTACCTCGAGCACGGCCAGATGCTGCCGGACGACTGGTTCGACATCCTGTCGCGGTTCGACGCGATCTTCTACGGTGCGGTGGGTTGGCCGGAGAAAGTGCCTGACCATATCTCGCTGTGGGGCTCGCTGCTGCAGTTCCGGCGCCATTTCGACCAGTACATCAACCTGCGCCCCTGCCGGCTGATGCCGGGCATCAAGAGCCCGCTGGCAGACCGCCATCCCGGCGACATCGACTTCTACGTGGTGCGCGAGAACACCGAGGGCGAGTACTCGAGCATCGGCGGCAAGATCTTCGAAGGCACCGAACGCGAGACGGTGATGCAGGAGACCGTGATGACCCGGACCGGGGTGGACCGGGTGCTCAAGTACGCTTTCGAGCTGGCCCAGAGCCGCCCGCGCAAGAAGCTGACCTCGGCGACCAAATCCAATGGCATCTCGATCACCATGCCCTACTGGGACGAGCGGGTGAAGGCGATGGCAGCGCACTACCCGGAAATCGGCGTGGATCAGTTCCATATCGATATCCTGACCGCCAATTTCGTGCTGCACCCGGACTGGTTCGACGTGGTTGTCGCCAGCAACCTGTTCGGAGACATTCTTTCCGACCTCGGCCCGGCCTGTACCGGCACCATCGGCATCGCGCCCTCGGCCAACATCAATCCCGAGGGCAAGTTCCCCAGCCTGTTCGAACCGGTCCACGGCAGCGCCCCGGACATCGCCGGCCAGGGCATCGCCAATCCGATCGGCCAGATCTGGTGCGGCGCGATGATGCTCGAACATCTGGGTCACGACGCCGCCGGCGCCGCCATCGTCAGCGCCATCGAGCACGTGCTGGCCAGCGATGACCGCACGCTGCTCACCCCGGACATCAAGGGCCAGGGCACCACCGAGAGCCTGGGCCGGGCGATCGCCGAGGCGCTCTGACACCGCCGCGACAGGCGCATCCCGGGTTGGATGCGCCCTCCCGTCGCGCCCGGCGGCAGGAATCAGGCAAGCAATCAGTCAAAGGCGCTGATAGAAGTGAAGGAGGCACGCACAGTGTCTTGCCTGATCAGCCGCAAGACAGCCATCACACCGGTCATCGCTGCCCAAAGGCCATCGCTTTTGGTTTCGGCCGGATGTCTTGCCTGAACTGACTGGCGAGTGAGCGGGCGATGCCTCTATAGAAGCGCGCCAGATCCTCCTTGAGGTTCTCCCGGGCTCGATGCTGATCCACGTAGTAGGCCGCGCGCACGCCGTTGAACTGCTGCTCGGCGCCGATCTGGAGGAAGTTCAAGCCAAAGCGTCTGAGCAATCTGGCCAGTCTGGGCTCCATCAGCGCAAAGGCGTGCTGCCTCTCCAACAAGCCGATCATCACGGTCGACGCCAGATAGACCGAGACGCCCAAGAGCGACGCTACCCGATAGTCCTGCTCGGAAGAGGGAAAATCCGACTCCGCTCCTTCCCATTTCCTGTCAGTCGCGCGCTTTTTGCGGTACCTGCCGAGTATCGCTGCCCTGGAGACTTCACAGATCAGTCGTCGGGGTAAATTGCAGGGCGTCAGCAAGGGATTGACGAAGTATCCTGCAGCGTTCGATTCGATAGGCATCGAGGCCAGCTCCCCCTGATCGCTGCCAGGGTAGATAACCCGAATGCAGGCGACTGCCTCGCCCGTGTCACGCCGTCTGACAAAGCAGTGCAGCGCAGACTGATCGAAGGCGTCGTATTCGAGCCCGCGCTGCGGATCGCCAGGCATCTCATGCCCGAATTCATGGGTATAGACCTGATAGCGCAGGCGGTATACCTGATGTCGCTCCTGTTCGTTGATCGCCAGGACAAACTCAAATTGATCATTGAACTGATCGTACAGGTTCATACGCTCCCCATACGTGGCACTCTGAAAGCTGCGTTAACTGTCAGGAAACGCCTTTTCAGGGCGCCCCACCCAATATCCCTGAACGTAGTCAATGCCGTATATCTTGAGAATGTCGTAGACTTCCTGTCGGTCGACAAACTCGGCCACTGTACACTTACCGAACCCCTTGGCGATTTCAGCGATACCTTTGACAAGCATCTGGCTCCTTCTATTTTCCGGGAGATCCTGAATAAAAGAGCCATCGATCTTGATATAGTCAGCAGGCAGCTGATCCAGATAGTAAAAACTGCTGAACCCGACACCAAAATCATCCAGCGCTATCGCACACCCCATTTTCCGGATGTCCTGAAGAATCGCGCGCGCCGTCGAGAAATCTGTCACTGCCGCTGTTTCCGTCACCTCGATGATCAGCCTTTCCGGCGCCACGCCACTGTCGTGCAACTGCTGCCCCAGGAACGCAGTCAGCGTCTCGTCTCTAAGAGACTGGCCAGAGATGTTGAGCGCAAACCGCGTCGACGAGTTCGGTATCGACCGCATCATGCTCAGGCTGTTCGAAATGACCCAGCGGTCGATCGCCAGAATCTGACCACTCCTCTCCGCAACAGGGATAAAGAGGCCAGGCGAAACGAGCTCCCCAGTGTCCGGCGAGATCATGCGGATCAAAAGCTCATAGTGCTCCGCTTCGTTTCCGCTGACACTCCTGATCGGCTGACGCCAAAGTTCGAAACCATCGTTTTCCAGGCTGAGCCTTATTTGCTCTTCCCAATAGACGCGCTTTTGCAGAGACTCCCGATCCGCCGTGGACGACAGCAGATGCCATCTTTTCAACGCATCCTCTTTGGCGCGATACATTGCAAAATCGGCGCTCGCCATGAGCTCTTTGGGTGACCCCCCATTTTCGGGATAGCATGCAACACCAATACTGGCGACAGCACGATACTTTTGTCCATCCACATCCAGACTGATTTCATCCAGATTCAGTATGATTTTTTCTGCCACCTCGACGGCTCGGTCAGCACTGGCGTTCTCCAGCAATACAGCAAACTCATCACCGCCAAGCCGCGCCACTAGACCAATATGACTGAATTGACCGCGAAACAGATCGGAAATCATCACGAGCAATCTATCACCGGCCTGGTGACCGCCGAGCTCGTTCAGCTCCTTGAATCGATCCAGATCCAGATAGAGCATGGCCCCGCTATTGTGCGGTGTGACGGCTCTGGCCAACGCCTCTTCGAAATAACGTCGATTATAGAGTTCGGTCAAGGGGTCACGATGGGCCAACCAGGCAAGTCGAATCTCGGCATTCTTGCGTTCCGTGATATCCACCCCGACGGACACCATCGCGCCCGGTGCGCTCGACCAGGATACGAGCGGCGCATGACTCCAGGTAATCGCTTTACTCGAGCCATCCGGCGCATGCAGTTCGCTCTCTTCAGAGCGCCCCGGGAGTGACGACAAACCCCATTCACCACCCAGAGGCAAGAAACAGCTCTTGAAAGATTGCCCCATCAACTCGTCACTCACCTTGCCGACCATGAAAGCGGCATAGCGATTGGCCAGCAGTATCTTGTCGTCACCATCATGGACGACGACCAGAACCTGGGCAGAGTTCATGAGATTATTGACGAGATCCCGCTCCCTCTCCAACGCATCCACCTGGTTTTCCAGCTCGATGCCTCGAGACTTTACCTCCATTTCCAGGGCTTCCAACTGGAAGGAAAGCTCGACGGCCGTATCGGAAAGCACGTCGATCTCATCGCGGGCCTTGCCGGAATAGTGGCGAGAGATTCGTCCTCTAACGTCCTCGAACTCCCCTTTGGCGAGGCCGGGAAGGTACAGGCTGAGCGTGCGAATTCTTCGTGTAGGGCGCCACAGAATGAGCAAAAGAAAAGCTTCGGCCCAGAGCCATCCCGTCACGCTGGCCAGCGCAACAGATCGCGTCGAGGCTTTTATTTCAGCCAACTGTTGCGTCACATTATCGAAAGAAATGAAATAACCACCCCCGCCACCTGATGAACCGGCTTGGTTCAACGCGACGGCGCCAATCATGTACTGCTGCCTTCGAAACTCGATACTGCGATGGCGTTTCACGAGTGCTGGTAACGACAAGTGGCGCGACGCCTCGCGCAAGAGAGGCAGGGTCTCGTCGTAGTGGGTCATCGCCAGTACCAAGGAGTTCCAGGGCTGCAGCCGATGATCAGCGTGCAGCCCCGTCTTCTCCAAATTGACCTTTCCCTCGGACAGCAGCGCCAGGTCATCACCAGAGCTTCTCTGGAACTCTCCCATCACATCGACCAGTGATCTGGACAGCAGCAAAACGCCGGCGTTGTCCCCCTCGACCAAGATGGGCACGGCGACGTATTGGCGGCACGTCATCTTACATATCAATCTATCGTCAGGGCTCTCGCTGGCAATGATGTTCATCAGCCAGCTTTTTTCGGGCGGTACTTCAGGGGCTTCGCTATAGAGGCCACCGTAGGTCGCCAGATGCTCGCCTTGCGTGTCGTAGATCACCAGCTCATCGACGCCGGCATCGAGCTGTAACGTCGGCCATTGCGAATCCAATGCCTCTGAAACCGGCACACTCCCCTCTTGACTCAATGAGACTTTCAGGGCTTCCGACGCGGCGACGATCGCGGCCAGCTGCTTCAACTCGGACGCGGAACTACGTAACGCCACACTGATTTGGTGCCGCTGCCTCTCTTGATTGGCCAGTTGATTTTCGTCGAACTGTGACATGAGGCTTCGGTAGCTGATCCAACTGATCAGCAAGGCCAGGCTCACCAGCACCAAGCTCGTCAGCGCAAAGGCTTTCCACTTCAAGCTGAGCCGGTACGGCTTTTCATTTTTGCTCATTATCAGAAGCTATAGGATGTCTGAAAAAGCAGCATATTCCAGCGCCTGGTCGTCTCTTCGTCACTCTCGTTGTCCTGCCTTGGGAGCCATGCGGTGCCATCGACATGATGCCACTCCGCCTGAACCATCCATCTCGAACTGAGCGACCATTTGATGCCGGTTGACAAGTCTCGCGCAAATCTGGAATAGCTCGGCCCTCTACCTTCACTCGCATAGCGGCTACCCTCCCGATCATTTCTATCACTCACCGTCTGATCATAGCGAAGCAACCACTGCCAGTCTGGCGTCAGGCGAAACTGATATTGCACATACCAGCTTTCCCCGTCGGCAGTGCTGTTATAGATATCATTATCGAAATCTTTCAGCTCTTTATGCTGATATTCATACTCAGCCGTCAAACTCCATCTTTCTGCATTGTACTGCGCAGACAAAATGACCGGCTGAAAAACAAACTCCCCTTTAGCACTCGGGTTCTGCCGCGACTGGAATGAAGACCTGACCCTGGCAGCACTGACACCCAAGTTGACACGACCGCCGTCGTGGGCATAAAGCACCTGCAAAATGGAGGAAATCCGACCATCCAGGGAGGGCTTGGTTGGAGATAGAGATATCTCGGCATCGCCATTGACCTGGGGAATACCTAACCCCCCTTGGATATATAGCGTCCCCCTAGAGAAGCGTTCTTCGTCATAAACCGTGATGCCATCGGATGCCAGTCCCAGCGAGCGACTTCTATCGAAATAGATGGACTGAGGCAACAGAATGCCGGCACGGGTCGAGGGCACGTCACGGGTTTGATTATAGATACCAAACGGATTCTTGAACCTGCCTACTTGGAGTCCAAGGACGCGCCGCTCTCCCGAGAGCAGTTGATAGTCGATGACACCGTAATCGAGAGTCGGCTTCCAGGCATCGCCGTACCCCCCCGCCTTGCGACTCAGCACCTGTCCCGCTACGAGTACGTTGCTGCGCGGCCGGAAGGAGGCGTTGAGTCCCAGTTCGGTATACTCCAGGCTTCCGGTATCGCGACTGCTCGGACCGAAGAAGTCGTTGTGATCGGTCAAGATCAGTGCCTGACTCATGAAACCGTGGACCTGGAAGGTGTCCGGCATTTCCACGGCCTGCGCCTGAGCCGCGAACGTCACACCCAGCACACTCAGCCAGCGCTGCGTCGCGCTTCGCAATACATTAATCAATGTCGATCACCCGAACCTGATTCGTCAGTTCTGAACGGTAGGCGTAGCCGATGCCACCAGGCGTGGTGGCCACGGCCTTCACCATCTCCGCCGCCGTGGCGACCTCGTTCGGCGCCTGTCCGGTACCGGAAAAGACAGCCCTGTCCCAGGCCAGACGAAGTTGATGGGGATAGACACCGAGTATCTTTTTGGCAAAGGCCTCGTGCAGCGGGTCGCCGTCCGGCAGCACGAAGACGTGTATCGCCTGCCCATCGGCCAGGGTCCGTTGGCGCATGGCGAAAATCGCCCTGACAGTCTCCAGCGATAAAGAGCTCTGAATGACTGATGGGTTGGCGATCAGGACCACCATAGGGTCGTCGCCGCGGCTCTTGACGGTAAAGAGAAGCGCCGCTACGAGGCAGATACAAGCGATCAGCGGTTGCCGCATGTCATGCGACTCCGCAGCTCGATCCCCTGGATGCTTATTGTTGGTCTGCTCATCACCAAGGACACGTTCGACTCCGAAATTGACCGTCGCGCTACCGCAATGCCGGCCTCCCACGCCACTCCTTGCGGAGACACTCCTCCGGAGTAACTCGGACTTCTCAGACCTAAAATAACAGCTTGTATCATTTTTATCTCATCGAGTGACCTGCAAAAGATAGTCATCAAAGCGTCATGGGAAATGGCAACGCTGTCCGCGGCAGACAGCGCAACCTCAGGTTCGGTGGAGACCGGCGGAGAAAAATGAAAAAGGTCTGTGTGACACCGCGCCGCGACGCGCGGGATGAAGACACACAAGTGCAGGGTATCTCTCTGCGCGACGCGGCTGGCGGCAAGGGCGTGCGGGTCGCCCGACCATGACCTAACCTAGAGGTGTGATGCGGCACGTCGCGTCAACGCTTCGGGCCACACCAGGCCCGGCGATACGTGGCAGCGGCTTTGGCACCGCGGCCCATCATACTGCCCCCGGACGACCCCAAGGATGAGGAAGACCATGACCATTTTCGAAGCCCTGCGTGAAAGTCACGACAAACAGCGCCAGCTGCTGGAATTGCTGGTGAAGACCCACGGCGACAGCGAAGGCCGCGACGAGCTGTTCAAGCGCCTGCGCGCCGAGCTGGAGAATCACGCCGCCGCCGAGGAGCGTGCGCTCTATATCCCGATGATGGAGTACGACATGACGCAGGAAAAAGCGCGTCATAGCGTCGCCGAGCATCATGAGATCGATGAGCTGATCGAGACCCTGGAGAGCACCGAATACGACTCTCCGGGCTGGCTGGCGAGCGCCAAGAAGCTGCAGCACCTGGTGACGCACCATCTGGAAGAGGAGGAGCAGGAGGTGTTCCAGCTCGCGGGCCGTGTGCTCGACGATGCCCACAAGACCTCGCTGGCCGAGACCTATCAGCAGGAGATGGAGACGCGTCGCGCCAGTTGAGCCTTCGCTCCAGCAGGCGTCGCCGCCCTACCCCTGGCGCGGCGACGCCCCTCTCGTCCCCCCGCTTGGCGCCAATCTCCCGCTGCCGACCTGGACCGCTTTCGCCACGCCTATAGGTCACTCTGCCAAGCCTCTTTTCTCCCTACTCTTGACGCGATATGCCATTGGCGCGGCACCGGGATCGTTCGGCGCCTCCCGCCTGCATCCCTGGCGGTGCCAGAGCCGTCAGTCGGTATTGCAAATTTTTCTCATTTGGGCAATCTATCAGGATCTGGCGAACCTCCGTCGCGCCTTGCCGTGGCGCCGCTACCGCTCAACAAGGATGGATCCTGTGCTGTTGCCTTCGAGTCTACCCCGTTATCCGCGCCTGACCTGGCTCGCCCCCTTCACGCTGCTGGCCGGCTGTACCGGCGTGCCGGAAGGTACTCAGCCGGTCACCGATTTCCGCATCGACCACTATCTCGGTCAGTGGTACGAGATCGCCCGCCTCGATCACGGCTTCGAGTCGGGTCTGGAGTGCGTCACCGCCAACTACAGCCTGCGCGACGACGGCGACATTCGTGTCATCAACCGCGGTTACGACCCCAAGGAGCAGCGCTGGGAGAGCGCCGAGGGGCGCGCCAGCTTCGCCGGCGAACCCGATGTCGGGCATCTCAAGGTCAGCTTCTTCGGCCCCTTCTATGCCGGTTACAGCGTGCTAGCGCTCGACCCGGACTACCAGCATGCGCTGGTGGCAGGCCCCGACCGCGACTACCTGTGGATACTCTCGCGCCAGCCGACCATGCCTGCGGCTACCTATTCCGCCTATCTCGATCGCGCCCAGGCACTGGATTTTCCCGTCGACGAGTTGATCAGCGTCGAGCAGGACCCGGCGCACTGCCCGCCCCAGCCCGATACCCCCTCGGCGGGCTGACGCTCGCCTACCCAGCCCCGGCCCCGTTCTCTTGCCGCCAAGGAGCTTCGCCATATGGACATGAACCGTCGCCACTTCCTCGGCACCAGCGCAGCGGTCGCTGCCACCGCCGCGCTTGCGCCCACGGCCTGGGCGCAGGACGCCGGCCCGACGCCGAGCCGCTATCCCGATCCCGCCTGGGAGGTGCTGGATGCGCGTTTCGAGCCCTACTATCTATTCAACACCCCGCTCGAACGGCACTGGTCGGACGGCCTGTGGCTGGAAGGGCCTGCGTGGAATGCGGTCGGGCGTTACGCGGTGTTCAGCGATATTCCGCGCGCCCGACAGATGCGCTGGGACGAAGCCAGCGGTACTGTCAGCGTGCTGCGCGAAGGTGTCGGCCATGCCAACGGCAACGCCTTCGACCACCATGGGCGCCTGGTCGTCTGCGAACACTCGCCAGCGCGGGTGGTGCGCTACGAATGGGACGGCAGCGTGCGCGTGCTCGCCAGCGAGTTCCAGGGCAAACCGCTCAACGCGCCCAACGATCTGGTGGTCCTGCCCAACGACGGTGTGATCTTCAGCGACCCCGGCTATGGCGCCCATGTCGATTACGAGGGCAGCAAGCGCGCGCTGCAGCTGACGCCGGCGATCTACTACGTCGACGATACGCTCGACGAGCCGCAGCGGCTCAGCGACGAGCTGGCCAAGCCCAATGGCCTGGCGCTCTCCGCCGACGGCCGCTATCTCTATGCCAGCGACACCGCCCCCTCGCACTTCCCCGAGCTGCCCGCCTCGGTGTCGCGTTTCGCCCTGTCCGATGCCGGCCGCGCGCTGGGCGCGCGCGAGATGATCGTCTCCAGCCACGACGAGACCTACGACGGCATCGCCTTGGATGTGGATGGCAATCTGTGGGCGAGCGTCTCCGGCGGTGAGGGGCGCGACGGCGTCTCCATCTTCGCCCCCGGGGGTGAGCGTATCGGCCGTATCCGCCTGCCGGAAGTGTGCGCCAATCTCTGCTTCGTCGGCGCGCAGCGCAATCGCCTGCTGATGACCGCCAGCCGCTCGATCTACACCCTTTATACCAATGCCCGCGGCGTCTGAAGCGGGAGCCAGCGCGGGTGAGACTCCACCATGCTGATGGCTGCGGCGCTTTCAAGATGCGGCCACGCTTTTTCAGCCTGTCGACGGCCGCGCTTGTCGCGGCCGGGCAAGCGGGTAATCTGAGTAAACACCCTGTCACACCGAGGCCACGAGTGATCGAACCCGGTAACCTTTCCTTGCGCGCGCGTAACGCCCATGTCCCTGCTCGATGACTGGCTGGCGCTGACCCTCGACGGAGCCGACCGCGCCCACCAGGGCCGGCTCGCCGGCGGGCACTATCGGACGCTCGCCCCCGGAGTGCTCGAACTGACCCCGACACGGCCCGCGGATCAGGCGCGCAGCGTGGTGATCTCGGCGGGTATCCATGGCAACGAGACGGCACCGATCGAGCTGGTGGGCGAGCTGCTCGCCGCGCTCGAGGCGGGCGTGGTGACGCTGGGCGCACCGCTGCTGGTGATTCTCGGCAACCTGCCAGCGATCCGCGCCGGTACGCGCTTCGTCGAGACCAACCTCAACCGCCTGTTCCGGCGCGATCTGGACGCCAGCGGCGACGAACCCGAGCGCGCGCGCCAACTGATGCAGCAGGTCGACGACTTCTATACGCGCTACCCGACGCGCCCACTGCATCTCGACATGCACACCGCCATCCGCGACAGCCGCTATCCCCGCTTCGCCGTGGTGCCGTTCACCGAGCACCAGCCCAGCTCGCACTGGGCGGCGCTGGCTGGCGCAGAGATGCAGGCTGTGCTGCTGCAGCATCAGCACAGCTGGACCTTTTCGCACTATTCGCGTCACTATCACGCCGCCGAGGCCTATACCCTGGAACTGGGCAAGGTGCGCCCTTTCGGCGCCAACGATCTCGACGCCCTTGGCGGCATGCGCCGCTGTCTGGCGCAGCTGGCCGCGGGCCAGGCGCCCTCAGCGGGCCAGGTCGAGGCGCTGCACTTCTTTCAGGTCGCGGTCGAGCTGATGCGCGACCACCCCTCGTTCCGGCTCACCTTCGCCGAGGACGTCGCCAACTTCACCGAATTCGCACCGGGGACGCGACTCAGCGAGGATGACAGCGGTGGCGGCTTCGTGGTCGGACCCGAGCCGCTGGCAGTGGTCTTCCCCAACGCCCGAGTCGAACTCAACGCCCGCGCCGCGCTGCTGGTACGACCCTGCGCCGCCCCTGGCGACGGTTGAGACTGCGCTCACCGACGACGCGCGCCAGCCATTATCTTCGACGGCGATCTCCGACTACGATCCACAGCTACGACCCAAGACTACGCTCTACAACCACGATCTACAGCGACGCTATCCAACAACGACAACGCCCGAGCAGGAGCACTCTGCCATGTCACATGTCTACCCTATTTCCCCCCCTCAACGGCCGGCCGCCATCGTCGTCGCCGCCAGAGGTCTCTGGCACCCGGCGCCGAAGCTGATAGAATCGCCGCATTTTTCCTAGCGCCCATTCCGGGATTTCGTTTCTCAGCCCGGCAAGGAGCCGCGCCGCTCACCCCGACTTTCGCGAGCCGGATGCCCGAGCACGCCGACACGACTCCTGCCAGCCAACTCATTCGGTGGACGACCACATGGCCACGACCCCCATCCCGCTCGAGGCGCGCGACATCAAGAAGCGTTTCGGCTCCCACGAGGTGCTCAAGGGCCTCTCTCTCGAAGCTCACAAGGGCGATGTCATCACCCTGATCGGGGCCTCCGGCTCGGGCAAGAGCACCTTCCTGCGCTGCATGAACCTGCTCGAACAGCCCGACGAAGGCGAGCTGATCGTGCACAACGAACCGATTCACTTCCGGCCCACCAAGCACGGCCGCGAGCCCGCCGACTGGAAGCAGGTCGAGCGTCTGCGTGCCAAGCTCTCGATGGTGTTCCAGAACTTCAACCTGTGGTCGCACATGACGCTGCTCGAGAACGTCATCGAGGCGCCGGTGCATGTGCTCAAGAAGCCACGCAAGCAGGCCATCGACGAAGCCCGGGCACTGCTCGACCGGGTCGGCCTGCTGGAGCGCGCCGACTACTATCCGACCCAGATGTCGGGGGGCCAGCAGCAGCGCGGCGCGATCGCCCGTGCGCTGGCGATGGACCCCGAAGTGATGCTGTTCGACGAGCCCACCTCGGCGCTCGACCCGGAGCTGGTGGGCGACGTGCTCAAGGTCATGCGCGGGCTCGCCGACGAGGGCCGCACCATGATCCTGGTGACCCACGAGATCGCCTTCGCCCGCGATGTCTCGAGCCAGGTGATCTACCTGCACCAGGGCGTGATCGAAGAGTCCGGCACGCCAGCCGAGGTTCTCGACAACCCGCGCTCCGAGCGCCTGCGCCAGTTCCTGGCACCCAAGCACTGAGGCGGCCATCATGATCGACCTGCAAGGCTACGGCCCGCGGCTGCTGGAAGGCGCCATGGTCACGCTGGAGCTGGCGCTGCTGTCGCTGGTGCTGGCGGTGGTCCTGGGGCTATTGACCGCCAGCGCCAAGCTCTCGCGTAACCGCGCCATCCACGCCATCGGCACCCTCTACACCACGCTGATTCGCGGCGTGCCCGACCTGGTGCTGATGATGCTGCTGTTCTACGGCGGCCAGATCGGCATCAACATGCTCACCGACCAGCTCTACGACGCCTTCGATATCGACATCTTCATCAACGTCGATGCCTTCATCGCCGGCGTCATCACCATCGGGCTGATCTTCGGTGCCTACATGGGCGAGACTTTCCGCGGCGCCTTCCAGTCGGTCGAAGAGGGCCAGATGGAGGCCGCCCGCGCCTACGGCATGAGCCCATGGCTGGCGTTTCGCCGCGTGCGCTTTCCGCTGATGATGCGCCATGCGCTGCCGGGGATCGGCAACAACTGGATGGTACTGCTGAAGACCACTGCGCTGGTCTCGATCATCGGTCTGACCGACATGGTGCGGGTCGCCGCCGAGGCCACCAAGGCGACCCATGAGCCGTTCCTGTTCATGCTGCCGGTGGCGGGGATCTATCTGCTCATCGCCTCACTGTCGGAGTGGGGCTTCGCCAAGCTCAGCAAGCGCTACAGCACCGGTTTCGGGGAGGCCAGCGAATGGACCAACTGAATGCCTGGTTCACCCAACTGCTCGCGGGCAATGCGATCTTCACCGCCAATACCCTCGGCTTCTACTGGAACGGCCTGGTCACCACGGTGCAGCTGGTCTTCCTGTGTCTACTGCTGGGCATCGTGCTGGCGGTGCCGTTGGCGATCGGTCGCGGCTCCAAGCGGCCGTGGATCAAGTGGCCGATCTACGCCTACACCTATGTCTTCCGCGGGACCCCGCTGCTGATCCAGCTCTATCTGGTCTACTACGGCGTGGTGTTCTTCAATGGCATCCAGGACACCATCTTCTGGGAGGTGTTCAAGGATGCCTTCTACCCGGCGCTGATCGCGTTCACGCTGAATACCGCGGCCTACACCACCGAGATCTTCCGTGGCGCGATCAAGAACACCGCCAAGGGCGAGATCGAGGCGGCCCGCGCCTACGGCATGTCCAAGGGCCTGATGATGCGCCGTATCATCCTGCCCAGCGCCTTCCGCCGCGCGCTGCCCGCCTACGGCAACGAAGTGATCTTCATGCTCCACGCCAGTGCCGTGGCCAGTGTGGTGACGATCATGGATCTGACCGGGGCGGCCTATTACGTCTACGCGCGCTTCTATGCGCCCTTCCCGGCCTTCATCTTCGTCGCCCTGATCTACCTCTGCCTGACCTTCAGCATCATGTTCGTCTTCCGCCAGATGGAAAAACGCCTGCTGGCCCACCTGCGACCGCGCGGCGCCTGAGCGCGGTGGCAGCCACGACAACGACACCCATGATCACAATGAGAACCGACGCCATGACAAACTGGATCACCCAATCCCTGATCGCCGCCACCCTGATCATCGCGCCACTGGCCGCCACCCCGGCGCTGGCCGACGATAACCAGACAGTCCGCCTCGGCATCGACGTACCCTACGAGCCGTTCGTGATGCGCAACGCCGACGGCCAGCTCGAAGGCTTCGAGATCGATCTCGGCAACGCGCTTTGCAAACGTGCCAAGCTCGACTGCACCTGGGTCGAACAACCCTGGGACGGCATCATCCCCGGCCTGCTGGCACGCAAGTACGACGCCATCCTGTCGTCGATGGCGATCACCCCGGAGCGCGAACGCCAAGTGCTGTTCTCGCTGCCCTACTACAACACCCCGAGCGTCTGGATCACCGCGCGTGATCGCGACATCGACATCGACGACAAGGCGTCGCTCAAGGGTCTTTCGGTGGGCGTACAGCGCGGCACCATCCGCGATGTCTATGTCACCCAGGAGTATGGCGACGTGCTCGACATCCATCGCTACGGCTCGTCCCAGGACGTGGTCAACGACCTCAAGGCCGGGCGTCTCGACCTGACCTTCGAAGACTTCCCGATCGCCGTCGATGCCATCGATTTCCGGGGCGACAACAGCCCCTACAAGCAGATCGGGCCGAGCATCAAGACGCCGACCTCGATCTTCGGCAAGGGTGCTGCGATGGCCTTCCGCAAGCGTGACAAGGCGCTGGCAGCGAAGTTCGACCAGGCGATCTGCGCGGTCTACGCCGATGGCACCTTCGACAAGCTGATGCACCAGTACTTCGACTACGACCTGTCCGTGCGCCCCAGCCAGCAGGATTGCGCCCAGTAAGCGCCCCCCGATGCGCCGGCGCGCCGCCCTTCCCGGTGGTGCGCCGCACGCCGCCACTCCGTGCCGAGGACTTCCCGTGGAACACCGCAGACACCCCCTGATCGGCCCGGTTCCGGGCACTGAGCGCGCGCTCGACAGCTTCCACTTCGGCCCCGCCGACGCCGAGCGCCACGTCTACGTGCAGGGCTCGCTGCACGCCGACGAGCTGCCGGGCATGATGGTCGCCTGGACGCTCAAGCAGCGCCTGGCCGAGCTCGAACGCGACGGCCGCCTCGCCTGCCGGGTGAGCGTCGTGCCAATAGCCAACCCGATCGGTCTCGACCAGCAACTGATGGATACCGCCCTGGGCCGCTATGACTTCGAGACGCTCAAGAACTTCAATCGCCACTACGTCGATGTAGTCGAGCAGGTGGCCGACGGCCTCGAGGCCGAGCTCTGCGACGATATCGCCGCCAATCGGCGCCTGATCCGAGCGCGCTTCAGCGCCGCTCTGGCGGCCCAGGTGGCGACGACCAGCCTCGACTCGCTGCGCCTGACGCTGCAGCGCCTGGCCTGCGAGGCGGACTTCGTGCTCGATCTGCACTGCGACTTCAACGCGGTCGAGCACCTCTACACCACGCCGGCGGCATGGCCGGTGTTCGAACCCTTCGCACGCTACTTCGGCGCCAAGGCGAGCATGCTGGCCACCGACTCCGGCGGACAGTCGTTCGATGAGTGTTTCACCCTGGTGTGGGAGGCCCTGCGCCAGCGCTTCGGCGAGCGCTTCCCGATCGATTACGGCACCCAGTCGGTCACCGTCGAACTGCGCGGGCAGCAGGACGTCTCCCACGAGCTGGCGGCGCAGGACAGCCAGGCGATCATCGACTGGCTGACCCATCTCGGCCTGATCGTGGGCGAAGCGCCAGCGCTGCCGGGGCTGGCCTATCCGGCCACTGAGCTGGCGGCGATGGATTTCCTGCACGCGCCGATCGGCGGCCTGGTGGTGTTTCATCTGGCACCGGGCGTCGAGGTGGAGGCGGGGCAGCTGATCGCCGAGATCATCGACCCGATCAGCGACCGCATCGAAGCGATCCGCGCGCCTCAGCGCGGCATGTTCTATGCTCGAACCCAGCGCCGCATGGCCACCGCCGGGATGATCGTGGCCGATATCGCCGGCCACCAGAGCCATCGCAGCGGCTATCTGCTGGCGCCGTGAGGCTGCACGGCTCGCCGGGCGCTGGCGATATTCAAGCGTATGCGCATTGGTTATGCTGCCAGCGTCAGGCCCGTATGACCGGCGCGGCATCGCTCACGAGGCTGACGACGCCGGGACGCCATCGCTGACCAGGCGATCACTGAACAACAATGCACGCATGATGATATAGAGAGACGCGATTCATGAAAAAACTGCTGACCACCAGTCTGCTCGGCGCCGCGCTGATCGCCGGCGCGGCCCACGCCCAGGACAAGGAGCATCTGCGCATCGGCGTCGATGTGCCCTACGAGCCGATGGAGTACCGCACCGCCGACGGCGAACTGACCGGCTTCGACATCGATCTCGGCAACGCCATGTGCAAGCAGATCAAGGCCGACTGCGAATGGGTCGTGCAGGCATGGGATGGCATCATTCCGGGTCTGCTGGCGCGCAAGTACGACGCCATCATGTCGTCGATGACGATCAACGACGAGCGCCGCAACACCGTGCTCTTCTCCGACCCGTACATCAAGCCGCCCTCCGCCTGGTTCGTGCCGGCCGACAGCAGCATCGAGACGATCTATCCCCAATCGCTGAAGGGCAAGACCATCGGCGTCCAGCGCGGCACGCTGCAGGACAACTACGTCACCGACATGTACGGCGACGTGGCCAAGATCAGCCGCTACACCACCGCCGATGACCTGGTGCTGGACATGGACGCGGGTCGCGTCGATATCGCCTTCCTCGACTTCCCGGTGGGCAAGTCGACCCTGCTCGACAGCAAGGAAGGCCACTACAAGACCATCGGTGGCATGATCACCGAGCCGGAGAAATACTTCGGTGAGGGCTTCGGTGTCGCCTTCCGCCCGCGCGACAAGGAGCTCGCCGAGCGCTTCAACGAGGCGCTGGCCACGCTGAAGCAGGACGGCACCTACGACAAGATCTACGACAAGTACTTCAAGACCGGTCAGTGATCGCTGTCACCGACGCCGCATCGGCCTCCGGCTGAGGCGGCCCGGCAAGAAAAAAGCCCCGATCCTGGATCGGGGCTTTTCATTGGGCAGGAAGTCAGCCGATACGTACCGACGCGCCCTCGCTCAAGCCTGCGCCCCGGCCTGACGCCAGAACGCGAGCATCCAGCGCGCCATGGTCTCGCTGTCGACCTCGTCGGCGAGCGATGCCTGTCCTTCGCGCACCCTGGCTGCCGGCATGCGATCGCCACGCAGCGCCATCAGATCCGCTGAGTACGCCTTGGTGAACTCGGGGTGCCCCTGTATGCCGAGGAAACACTCTCCGATCTGAATCAGATAGAACGGGCAGAAGTCGCTCGCCGCCAGCACCCGGGTCTCGGCCGGCAGCCGGGCGACCTGATCCTGATGGCTGACCAGCAGATTGAGTGCCTCCCGCGGCGGCGTCATCCACGGCGCCTGGCCGGTGATGCGGTTGTACGACACCCCCACGCCCCAGCCGCGCGGGCTGCGCTCGACCTCGCCGCCGAGCGCCTTGGCGATCAGCTGATGGCCGAAGCAGACACCGATCAGCGGCCGATGCTGTGCCCACAGCAGACGCACGAACTCGCACAGCCGTTCGATCCAGGCATCACCATCGTTGACGCCATACTTGGAACCCGTGATCAACCAGGCATCGATCTCGGCGATATCCGCCTGGGTGGGGATCTCGCCATCGAGACAGCGCCAGGTGCGCCACTCGAGCCCGGGGTCCTGCGGATCGAGCAGGCGGGCGAACTGCTCGGGGTAGTTGCGATGCGTCTCGCGCAGCGGCTCGGCGACATCGTCGCATTGCAGGATGCCAATGCGCATGGAGCTCTCCTCTCTTCGTTCTCTGGCCTTTTGGTACTCTGGTCTTTTGCTGCTCTGAACTCGGTACTCTGCCCACCCTGGCACTGTGATCTCAGTGCTCTGCTCTGAGTTCTGACCTCAGCGCTCGCCCTCAGTGCTGTGATCTCAGTGCCATGACTTCAATACGCTGGCGACGTCCCGCTTACGTCTGCTGACATCGCCGGACAGTGGCTCCCGTCGCGCACCGCGACCCAAGTCACGAGTCATGCGAGGCGCAGCAGACCGGGGCTGAGGACCGATACTATCAAGTCGCCATTGTCCCACAACGACGGCGACAATCCCTCTCAACCGCTACGTTGAGCTTCAATTGTTTACCGTTCTCGTATGGAGCCCACTACTGGCGATCTTTATCCTTTGACGTGAGAGTGCGAGTACCCTGTGAGCCGGCCAGCGGCTACTGCCGCGACGTCGCCAGGGTCTCTACCGAAGAACGACGACTTGCCCACTCGAGAGGCGAGCGTGACTCAAGCAGCAGGGTGACGTATGGCGCCATGGTTAGATCATCTGCAGGAAGCGGCCGCACTGTGTGTGGGTCTCTACGCCCTGCTGCTGCTCTGCCGCGGTAACGCCTTCCCACCGGCCGCCGTACCCGCCGCACTCATGCTGGCGGTGGCGATCAAGTCTCCGCTGCTCACCCCTACCCTGAGTCTCAGCCTGAGCCTGGTTCTGCTGCTGGTCGTCAGCGTGCTGCTGCGCCCGGGACTGATGCCCGCCTGGCTGGCGAGTTCGCTGCCCTCCCCCGGCAATGGCGCCGAGGCAGCGGTACAGGTCACCGCGCATCCGGTCCGCGGCACGCTGCAGGTGTTCTATCTCTCGCGCTGGTTCGAAGCGATCCTGATAGACCCCGCCAATCCGCCGCTGCATGAGGGCGAGACGGTCTATCTGATCCGCCACGGCACCCGCCAGGCGTGGGTCAGCCGCGTGCGCAGCCATACCCCGCCGGAGACACCCAGCCGCCGTTGGCACTGGCGTACCGAGTAAATACGGTCTCAGCCCCTGCCTCAGCTCGGCCGCGCAAAACGCGCCACCAGGCGCGCCATCCCCGGACCCACCAGCACCACCGTGAACAGACGCAGGGTCTGCAGTGCCACCACCAGGCCGACATCGGCGTGGGTATCGATGGCGATGATGGTCATCGAGTCCAGCCCACCCGGGCTGGTCGCCAGATAGGCACTGATGAAAGTGGTATGCATCAGCAGCGTCACCAGCCACGCCGATAGCGCACACAGCGCGATCAGCACCAGTGAGGCCAGGATCATCTTGCTCAGCGCGCGGGCGATGGTGTGCAGCGTCGCCCGGTCGAAGCGCAGCCCCACGTAGGCACCGATCACCCCGTAAGCCAGTTCCAGCAGCGGCTGCGGCAGGGTCAGCGTCACGACTCCGCCGAGATGCAGCAGCGTGCCCAGCGCTACGGGCCCCAGCAGCGCGCCGGCCGGCAGGCGGCGATGGCACAGCCACACGCCGGCGACGACCACCGCCAGGGTCACCAGCAGATCCCACCAGTCACGGGCCGAGGCCGGCAGCGGCGCGGCGTGGCTGCTGCCGGTATCGGTCACCCCCAGGTAGTGGCTGACCAGCGCGCCGAGCAGTACGACGCAGACCACGCGTACATACTGCATCGCGGCCACGATTCGCGGGTCGGCATCGCTCTCCTCGGCCATCGCCACCATCGCCGCGGCGGCCCCGGGGGTAGTACCCCAGGCCGCCGTGGTGCCCGGCAGGCCGCCATGTCGCACCAGCACGATGCCCACCACCAGACTCAGCAGCAGGGTGATCGCCGTGGCCAGCAGCATCACCGGCCAGGCGTCCAGGATCTGACGCAGCACCGTCAGGGTTAGCGTCTGGGCGATCAGCACGCCGACCACGCCCTGGCTCAACTTGAAGGCACTGCGCGGCAGACCGAGCCCGCCGATCGTGACCCCGTAGACGATGGCGACCGCCATCGGCCCGATGAACCCGCCGGCCGGCATGTGCACCAGCGCTAGCAGCTGGCTGGCGGCGACACAGGCCAGCGCCAGCAGCAGCCAGCGCCATGCCTTGGAGAGAGAAGGGAGAGAGCGAGGCACGTAGGGAGAGGCCGAATTCCGTGAAAAGGCTAACTTTATCAGGCATCACTAATGGCGTCAGTTTTTGTCGACAATCTGGCGAGGTGGCTCGAGACGATCTCGGCGCTCGGCCCGCTACCCATGGTCCATACTCTTGAGGATTCGCCTCGTACCGATCCTGCCGGCGCTCGCCAGCCGGCCCCCCTGTTCGCTTCAGGAGAGCCCCCATGCCACCATCCGTGCCCCTTCACTCGGCCCCGAACATGGCCGCTCAACTGGCCCCATGCCAGGCCCCGCACTGGGCAAGAGCCGCAGCGCCTCGACTGGCCTCCCGCGTCGCCGGCGTCGCCCTGCTCGCGCTGGGCGGCGATGCACTGGCCCAGGCGCCGGTCCCCACGGGCCCGCCCAACGCCCCCGAGCAGCGCCCCGCCTTCGCCGCTCAGACCCGTGCCCCGGCACTGCCGGCGAGCGCGCCGCTGCGCAGCGAGCGCGTGGCCGAAGGGCTGGAGTTCCCCTGGGGCCTGGCCTTTGTCGACAACGATACCGCCTTGGTCACCGAGCGACCGGGGCGACTGCGCCGGGTCGATCTGCGCAGCGGCACCCTCTCAGCGCCGATCACCGGACTGCCCGAGATCGACGCCCGTGGCCAGGGCGGTCTGCTCGATATCACCCTCGATCCGGATTTCGAACGCAATCGCCGGCTCTACCTGAGCTACGCCGAGCCCCGCGAAGGGGGCAAGAACGGCACCACCGTGGCACGGGCCACCCTGGCCGCCGGGGGGCAACGGCTCGAGGAGTTGACGGTGATCTTCCGCCAGACGCCGGCCTGGGTATCGACCAAGCACTTCGGTTCGCGGCTGGTCTGGGACACCCAGGGCCATCTCTACGTCACCCTCGGTGAACGCTCACTTCCCGAGCCGCGCCAGCTGGCGCAGGACCCTCACACTCATCTGGGCAAGGTGGTGCGTATCGATCCCGACGGCAGCATCCCCGCGGACAACCCGTTCGCGGCGGGCCAGGCGGGGGCACCGGCAGTGTGGTCCTACGGCCACCGCAACATTCAGGGCGCGGCACTGCATCCCGAGAGCGGCAAGCTGTGGACCGTGGAACATGGACCCCGCGGCGGTGACGAACTCAACGTGCCGCTGGCCGGGCGAAACTACGGCTGGCCGGTGATCACCTACGGCGAGGACTACAGCGGCGCGCCGATCGGCGAAGGCGTGACCGCCAGGGCGGGAATGGAGCAGCCGATCTACTACTGGGACCCGGTGATCGCCCCGGGCGACATGACCTTCTATCAGGGCGCACGCTTCCCAGACTGGCATGGCGACCTGATCATCGCCTCGCTCTCCCCCGGCGGCCTGGTACGGCTGACGCTGGATGGCGAACGGGTGAGCGGCGAGCAGCGTCTGGCATCTGGACTGGGGCGGGTGCGCGACGTGGCCGAGGGGCCCGATGGCGCGCTGTGGGCGCTGACCGATGCCCGCGACGGCGCTCTGGTGCGGCTGCTACCCGGCATGGAGTGACTTCGCCCAGCGCGTCTTACAGCGGCAGATGGATGATGGCCGAGCGCAGCCCCTCAGGGGTGACCCACAGCTTGCCCAAGGTCAGCGGCAGGCGGAAGCGCCGCCGCCCTGCCGCCCCCGGATTGAACAGCAGCTGGCGCCGGCCCTCGACATCACGCCAGGTCTGGCGCGGCTTGTGGGAGTGGGCGTGCAGGATCGCGGCACAGGCAAGCCGCTCGTCGCAGTCGGCGATGTCGTGCACCAGCTGCAGCGGCTGGCCGTTGACGATCAGCTGAAGGTGCGTGGGCAGCGCCGCGCAGACGCCTTCGCGGTCGATATTGCCACGCACCGCATGGAGCGGTCCGCGGGCGGCCAATCGCGTCAGAATCTCGGGATCGCCCACGTCACCAAGGTGAATCAGCTGCGGGCAGTCGGTGAGCAGCGCCAGCGCCTCGTCGCGCAGCAGGCCGTGAGTATCGGCAATGACACCGAGCGGCGCCGCGCTATCGAGGCGCAGGGTGGGCATCTCGCCCCGCGGCTCGTCACCGCTACCGACGTCACTCATGGCTTACCCCCGGCCGTGTCGCCCCTGCGGCGGCCCCGCGTGGCCTTCGCGGCACCGAATGTCAGAAGCCATGAATCCTAGAAGCACTCAATCCTAGCGCCACTGAATTCTAGCGGCACTCAATCCTGGCGACACTGGGCAAGACGGCCCCGAAGAGGCCGTCGTGGCAGGGCGTGGCCGCGTCTCATGCACCGCCCGGATTGGACTTGACGGTGGATGAGGCCTCGACGCTCTCGAACGTCACCTGGCCGTCGGCGTCCACCTGGCAGGTGAGGTTGTACTTGGTATTGCCCGGTCCCAACAGATCGACCAGCAGTTCGAAGGTATCGTCGCCCTCGAGGTCGTCGGCGGTATAGTCCCAGGCGTTGGTGTCGTAGATCGCCTTGCCCTGGATATCGCGGTTCTCACCGCTGTCGAGCGCCAGCGACAGGCACTGCTTGGCGATCTTGGGCGCGCCCTCTTCCAGCACCCGAGTCTCCTTGGCGTGCTGCGGCTGGCTGGCCCCCGGCTCCTGGGCCATCGCCCCGACGCTCGCCAGCCATAGCGACGCCCCGACGCCAACGGCCATCGTTCTCATCACGTTCATCGCACCTCTCCTGATCATCCCACTTCTCCTTGTCATCACACTGCGCTCGGTCGAGCCGCTGACGTTCGCAGTATAGAAGAGGCCGGGGCGCCGCGCTTTCAGCCCCACAGCCGCCGGGTGGCGATCGCCGCGCCCTCGCTCAGCGCCTGGAGCTTGGCCCAGGCCACATCCTGAGCGACGAACTCGTAGCTGGCGAAGGTACCGAAGCCGCAGTCGGTCCCCGCCACCACGCGCTCGCGATCGCCAATGGCCGCTACCGAGGCGCAGATACGATTGGCCACCACTTCGGGGTGTTCGAGATAGTTGGTGGTGACATCGATCACCCCCGGCATCAGCAGCATATGATCCGGCAGCGGATGGGTCTTGAACGAGACCGTCTCGTGCTCGTGGCGCGGGTTGCCCAGCGGGATGCTGAGCGCTCCCACCTTGGCCCGATAGAGGATCGGCAGCAGCTCGGCCACCGGCACATCATCCTGGTGCGGCCCCTGCCAGTTGCCCCAGCAGACGTGCAGGCGCACCTTGTCCGCCGGAATGTTCTCCAGCGCCAGATTGATCGCCTCCACGTGCAGCTCGACACGCTCGAGGAAAGTGCCCAGATCGGCATCGCCGAACAGGATCACGCGCTCCATGGCCAGGTCCGGGGCGTCCAGCTGCAGCACGTGGCCGGCCGCCACGATCGCCTCGTACTCCTGCTTCAGCTCGCGGGCAACGGCAAGCACGTAGTCGCGGTCGGTCGGGTAATCAGGATTGTCCTGAGCGCGCAGCATGGTGGTGGTGACCACGCCAGGGGAAGCCGCGGTCATGAAAGTCTCCCGCGGCGCCGCACGTCCCGCCAGCGCAGCCTCGAACGAGGCCAGCTCCGCCTTGACCCCGGCCAGCGTCGGGTCGTAGCGCACCGCACGCTGGGCCAGCGGCGTGTTCCACACCTTGGCCAGGTCCTCGGAGACACCGATCTGGCGCGCCATGTGCTCGGCATAGCCTGGGAACTTCTGGATATCCAGCGTCGGCTTGCGTCGCCCCTCGCCGCCGAAACCGCTCATGCGCTCAGTGACATAGGTCGAGAAGCCCACCCGCGGCGCCTCGCCGTTGTTGATGCTGTCGAGCCCCGCCTCGAGCTGGGCGCCGATCACGCCATCCAGACAGCGCGCGACCTCGGCGTCGAACGCCGAACTCTCGACCGGCTTGCCCTGCTCGCGCAGGACCAGCATGCGCGACAGCGCCGGCGTGCGCGGCAGGCTGCCGGTGTGGGTGGTGATGATGCGGTCTCGGCTGGTCTGCATGGGGGCTCCTCGGCGGACATCGGGGCAATGGATCAGCCGCCAAGGATACGCAAGGCGTGGCGCGGAAACCGGCGTACACGCATGAAATTTACGCACCTTCGCCATGAGCCGGACTCATGGCGAAGGTGCGAAACAGCGTAGTCGTAGTGATACTGCCTCAGAAGGCGTAGATCACGCTGCCCTGGACACGGTTCACGCTGCCGCTGCGATGATCCACCGTCTCGCGCGTGGCGTGGGCCAGCTCGATACCGTAGGTCACGTGCTCGATCGGGTGCCACTGATAGTTGAGGTGGATCACCTGATGGACCTCATCGTAGGCATCGACAAAGCCGCCCGCGGTATCGGTCCTGATCAGCGTGACGCCATCGCGCTCGGCGGCGTCCCAGTCCGCTTCGACCCGGGAGTAGGAGAGATTGAGGGTGCCCGGCCCCACCGCCTGGCTCACGCCCAGGGTGCCGCCCCAGGCGGTGATCGTCTCCAGGCGGTCACCGACCCGATAGGCGGCCGGCGCCGGATTGACCTTCATGTAGGCGCCGATACCGTCGCCGCCGGTCACCTGGGCCCGCAGCGTGGTCGAAGGCGTCAGCGCATAGCTGCCGGCGGCCAGCAGGCCCCAGCCGACGGCCGAATCGTGCTGCGCGCCATCGTCGAACGCGATCTCCCGCACCAGCGCAGCCAGTGCCCACTTGGCCGGCCCACGCCCCGACTCGTAGCGCAGAGTGAGATCCGGCAGGCTATCCTTGCGGTCCACATCGGTGCCGGCGATCGACTTGCCACCGGTGGCGGCGTCGTAACCGCCATCGAACGAGCGCCCCGACATGGCCCCGCTGGGGTCCTCCAGCGCAATATGGACATCGCCGTACGAGTAGCGCAACTGGGCCTGGCGCAGAAAGGCGTCACGCCCCGCCGGACCCGTGAAATCCAGCGTCGGCGTGGTGCCGATGAAGGTGTGGAAGTTGCTCCAGGTCTGGCCAGCGAGCACCCCGTTCCAGGCGCCGTACGCCTGGCGCAGACGCAGGTCGCCAGTGAAGAAGTCGCCCTCGATGACGGTGACCAGATCGCCCTGAGAGGTTGGCGTCGCGGTCTTGAAACCGAGCCGCGACTCGCCCGCGGTGAGGTTGCTGTGGCCGCTGGTGTGGCGCTGGCCATCTACCGCGATCTTGCTGAAGTTGACACTGTCGCCCAGTCCGCGGCTGCCGGACTTGACGTCACCGGTGTCGTACATGATGTCGAGCTTGGCGTAGCCGTAGACCGATACCCGGGTCTTCTCGACCGTGAAGTCGACGGCCTGGGCCGAGAGTGGCAGCAGCGCTGCCGCGGCCAGCATCAGGGGCGAGCGCAAGCGTGAGAAACGCGCATGCATGGCGGGATCTCCATTGACTGTTATTGGAATTGGTGTCGAAACGTCGAGGTGACCGGCGTCGGCGAGAGGCGGTCAGCCGAACAGCTTGAACAGCAGGCGGCCGGAGATGGCCAGGATCGCTACCAGACCCAGCAGCGCGAACAGGGTCTGCCAGGGCCCGTTCTTGAGATCGCCCATCACATCCTCGCGACGCGTGAGCAGGAACAGGATGATGCCGAGGAATGGCGCCACCAGTACGGTGAGGGCTTGGGCCACGATGATCAGTTCGATCGGCGAGCCCTTGGCCAGCAGCGTCACCAGAGCCCCCCACACCAGCACGCCATAGACCAGCACCTTGACCCGCGGCGACGACAGGCTGCCGCTCCAGCCCAGGGCGTCGGCAAGCAGAGTGCCACCGGCCGAGGCGTTGGCGGCCATGGACGAGAACGCCGCAGCGAAGAAACCGAGTCCGAACAGCACCGCCCCCAGACGCCCCGCCAGCGGCTCGAGCACGCCGGCCAGCTGCGGGAAGGTGTTGGCCACGGTACCGGTCGCGTGGAGCACCGCCGCGGAGACGATGATGATGAGCATCGCCATGAGCGCGGTGGCGATATTGCCCGGCAGCGTGTCCATCAGGGTGATGGCACGATACTGCTCACGCTTGAGCTGGCGCTCGTGGATCGCATAACCGGTATAGAACGCCGAGTTGATCGAGAAATTGGTGCCGATCATGGCGATCAGCAGCACGCCCGCCTCGGCGGGAAAGTGCGGCACCAGCCCCTTGGCGGCCGCGGCCCAGTCAGGGTCGCTGAGCAGCGTGGAGGCGAGAAACCCCACCGACATCAGCCCCACCAGTGCCACCAGGAGCCGCTCCATCGCTTTATAGGCGTTGCGCATCGCCACCAGTGCGCCCACCGCCACGGTGCAGGCGAGCGTCCAACCCACCACCGAACCGTCCAGCAGCAGGCTCAAGGCCAGGCCGGAACCGACGGCGTTACCCACCGCAAACATCAGCGTGATCGCAAATACCCCACACCCCGCCAGCACGCCGACCGGCCGCCCGAGCTTGCGCTTGGTGGTGGCGACGATGGAGTCGGTACTGGCGAGGCCGAGCCTGACCGCCATGTCGTTGAACACGAACATCAGTACGGCGGAGATCAGAATCACCCACAGCAGCGTGTAGCCATAGCGGCTGCCCGCCTGCACCGCGGAGGTCAGCGCGCCGGGGCCGAAACGCCAGGCGCCCGCGACGAACGCCGGCCCCATCAGTGCCAGCATCTGCGGCAGCGTGGGTGACAGCCCGCGCGCAGCGGGCGGTGACATGGCGGAGGAAGATCGCTTCGTGCGAATAGTCATCACGTGCTCCAGTTCGTTTTTCTTGTAGGCGTGAACGTTCGCCGACAGTCATCCCGGGCGGCGGCGCGCCGCCCGGTGCCGCCCGGCCGAACCCCGGGCGACGTCACACGCTCAGGCCAGGCCGGCCTGCTGCATGGCATTGGCGATCTCGCGATCGGCCCCCTCCACCAGCGGCCGCAGCGGCGCCCGCACGGTCGCGTGCTCGAGCACCCCGCGGGCCACCAGCGCCCACTTCAGCGCCACAGTTCCCTCCATGTGCGAGCCGCGGTGATAGACGCTCTTGGTGACCGGCAGCAGGCGATCGTGGAGCTCACGCGCCTTGGCATAATCCTTTGCCTTACCGGCCTGGATCAGTTCGATCAGCGGCTCGGGGGCGATACCGCCGTAGCCGACCAGCGCTCCATCGACATCGAACATGGTGTGCAGCAGGTACTCATCGTGGCAGGTCAGAATCTGCAGATCGGGGCGCTGCTCGCGGATCACCGGGATCTCGGTGTCCCAGCGCTTCATGTTGCGCACGCCGTTCTTCATCGCGAAGACCCCCGGCTGGGCGGCGATATCGAGCTGGGTCTGCAGGTTGTAGGTCGCCTTGGTGTTGTCCGGGTACTGGAACAGGATCAGCGGCAGGCCGCTCTCTGCGTGGATGCGCCGGTAGCGCTCCTGCGGTGCGCCCTCCTGGTAACCGAAGCGCAGCCAGCCGTGGGAGGGGTAGACCAGCCCGGCGGAGGCCCCCGCTGCCATCGCTCGCTTGGCCTCCTCGGCCGCCACGTAATCCCCCTCGCGGGTGATCCCGGCGATGATCGGAATCTCGCCCTTGACCGCTTCGACGAACGCCTCGATGACCTTGCACTGCTCGTCGGAGGTGAGGAAGGTGCCCTCGCCGGCATGCCCCAGCACCACCAGCCCGGTGATGCCGTCGATGCCGCCCAGCCAGGCGCCGAGACGATGGATGGCGGCATAGTCGACCTCACCATCACGGGTGAAGGGGGTGACCGGCGCCGGGGTGAGACCGCGGAGATTGAGCGTCATGGGAAAAGCCTCTTGGCAGTGATTGGTAACGTTAACGGGAACGTTTGCATATGATGTCGACGAGACCCGCGTCTGCCTATGCCACCATGGTCTACCCCCACAGGCGGTCACCGCTGAGGCACCATGCCGAGGCGAGACGGCACCCCGCCACCCGCTGGCAGATATGCGATAGTGGGCAGGGCGACGGCCACGGCGGCCAGGGCCGTCAGTCGTGGACTCGCTTTTTCGAACCAGTCACAAGGGCGTTGATGAACGACAAACCGATCACCATGCATGACGTCGCCAGAGCGGCCGGCGTCAGTACATCGACCGTTTCCCGCGTGCTCGACGAACGCCTACCGCCCTCGCGCAGCCCCGCCGCACAGCGGGTTCGCGACGCCGCCAAGGCGCTCGGCTACAAGCGCGACATCATGGCGTCGAGCCTGCGCCGCGGGGGTAGCGGCACCATCGGTGTACTGGTACCCCGCCTGAGCGACACGGTGATGGCCCTGACCTACGAGGCCATCTCACGGGCCGCGCAGGAGCGCCACTATTTCGCCATCGTGGCCACCAGCGGCGATGACCCGGTCGACGAACAGCAGGCGGTGGAGTCGCTGCTCGATCGTCGCGTCGACGGCTTGATCCTGGCCACCAGCCGACTGGACGACGAGCTGCCCTCCCGCCTGCGCGAACGCGGCGTGCCCCACACCCTGATACTACGCACCGACGGCACCAGCCCCGCCTCGCTCGGCGATGACATCCAGGGCGGTTATCTGGCCACACGACATCTACTCGACCTCGGCCATCGCGACATCGGTCTGGTCGCGGGGCCGAGCTTCACCTCCAGTGCCCGCGATCGCCAGAGCGGCTTTCGCCAGGCGATGCAGGAGGCCGGGGTCGCGGTCAACGAGGCATGGGTGATCGAATCCGGCTTCGGTATCGAGTCGGGCGAGACGGCGGGCCTGGCGCTGCTCTCCGGCGCCGCCCGCCCATCGGCGCTGTTTGCGGTCAACGACAATCTGGCCATCGGTGTCATGGCCGCCGCACACCGCCTGGAGATCGAGATCGGGCGCGCGCTGTCGCTGGTCGGTTACAACGACATTCCACTGGCGAGCCGGCTGCCGGTGCCGCTCACCTCGGTGCATACGCCCTTCGACTATGTCGCCCGACAGGCCGTCGACCTGCTGCTGAGCGAAGAGGCGCTGACCACGCGCCCCACTCGACGCGCCATGCCGAGCCTGATCCCGCGCGCCTCCACACGGCAGTTCACGCCGCGCTGAGGCGCGCTGCTGGCCGCCTCAGTCGTCCAGCACGTCGGGCAGGTCGGTCACCGCGCCGCGCGAGGCCGAGCTGACGGTCTTGGCGTACTTGGCCAGGGCGCCACGGGCGTAGCGCGGTGTCGGCCGACGCCACGCCTCGCGCCGGCGCTGCAGCTCGGCATCGTCGACGTGCAGTGTCATCACGTCGTTCTCAGCGTCGATGGTGATCTCATCGCCATCCTCGATCAGGCCGATCGGCCCGCCGACGAACGCCTCCGGGGTGATGTGGCCGACCACGAAGCCGTGGCTGCCGCCGGAGAAGCGGCCATCGGTGATCAGCGCCACCTGGTCGCCCAGGCCGCGACCCATGATCGCCGAGGTGGGAGTGAGCATCTCGCGCATGCCCGGCCCGCCCTTGGGCCCTTCGTAGCGAATGACGACGACGTCGCCGGCGACCACCGTCAAATCGTTGATGCGCGCCTGCGCCTCCTCTTCCGAATCGAACACCCGCGCGCGGCCGGTGAAGCGGGTACCCTCCTTGCCACTGATCTTGGCCACCGCCCCCTCCGGCGCCAGGTTGCCGTAGAGAATGCGCAGATGGCTGGTCGCCTTCACCGGCGCCTCCAGCGGCTTGATGATCTGCTGATCGAGCGGATAGGGCGCGACCTCGGCGAGGTTCTCCGCCAGCGTCTTGCCGGTGACAGTGACGCAGTCGCCATGGAGCAGTCCGGCGTCGAGCAGAATCTTCATCAGCGGCTGGATGCCGCCGATCGCCACCAGCTCGCTCATCATGTAGTGGCCGCTGGGGCGCAGGTCGGCCAGCACCGGCGCACGCTTGCCGATGGCGGTGAAGTCATCCAGCGTGAGTTCGACCCCGACGGTATTGGCGATCGCCAGCAGGTGCAGCACCGCGTTGGTGGAGCCGCCGAGGGCGATGACCACGGTGATGGCGTTCTCGAATGCCTGGCGGGTCATGATGTCCGACGGTTTCAGATCCAGCGCCAGCAGATTGAGCACCGCGGCACCGGCGGCGTGGCTGTCGTCGCGCTTGGTCTGCGACACGGCTTCCTGGGCCGAGGAGTTGGGCAGGCTCATGCCCAGCGCCTCGATCGCCGAGGCCATGGTATTGGCGGTGTACATGCCGCCGCAGGAGCCCGGGCCGGGGATCGCCGTCTCCTCGATCTGCTTGACCTCGATCAGCGACTTGTTGCCCTGGGAGTAGGCGCCCATCGCCTCGAACACCGAGACGATATCGGTGTGCCCGGCGCCGGGCTGGATGGTCCCGCCGTAGACGAAGATACCCGGACGATCGAGACGCGCCAGGCCGATCATGCAGCCCGGCATGTTCTTGTCGCAGCCGCCGATGGCGACCACGCCGTCGAAGCCCTCGCAGCCCGCCACCGCTTCGATGGAGTCGGCGATGATCTCGCGCGAGACCATCGAGTACTTCATGCCCTCGGTGCCGTTGGCGATGCCGTCGGAGATGGTGATGGTGTTGAACACCACGCCCTTGCCGCCGGCGGCATCGGCGCCGTCGCTGGCCGCGTCGGCGAGCACGTCGATATGGCTGTTGCACGGCGTGACCCGGCTCCAGGTCGAGGCGACCCCGATCTGCGGCTTCTTGAAGTCGTCGTCGTTGAAACCGACGGCGCGCAGCATGGCGCGGCTGGCCGCCTTGCCAGGACCATCGACCACCTTGGCCGAATGGCGCCGCCGCGGGTCATTCTCGTGGGGGGAATCGTGCTCGCTCATCGGGCGCTCCTCTTCTCGCTTGTGATGCTGGGTCTTGTGGTTTTGGCGTGTGATGCCGGCGTGTGGTCTCGACATCGTGTCCGACTGCCGCGTCGGGCTTTCGCCTGCGACCGATGGAACCGACGGAGGTCGGGCGACCCCCTGTCCATGTCATACTGGCGCGGCGCTACTGCCCTCATCCTCTCTCACTTCGCGGCGGCTCGTCATGTTCGACTTCAAGGAAATCGAAGCCTTCGTCTGGATCGTGCGCCTCGGCTCCTTCCGGCTGGCGGCCCAGCACCTGCATCTGACCCAGCCCTCGATCTCGGACCGTGTCGCGCGGCTGGAGGAGATCGTCGGTGGCGCGCTGCTGGATCGCGCCCAGCGTCCGATTCAGCCGACCCTCAAGGGGCGGCAGTTCTATCGCCATGCCGAGCTGCTGCTGGAGACGCGCCAGGAGGCGATGGCGATGCTCGAGGCCAGCAACCCATTCCAGGGGGTGCTGCGTCTCGGCGTGGTCGAGACCATCGCCCACAGCTGGCTGCCGGCGTTCATTGCCGAACTCGCCAACCGCTTTCCCGACATGACGCTGCAACTCGAGGTGGATGGTACGCCGGGGCTCGCCAACCGGCTGCTCAATCGCCAGGTAGACATGGCCTTCACGCTGGGGCCGGTGGACGCCAAGGACATCCTCAGCCGGCCGCTCTGCCACTATGCCACGGGTCTGATCGCCACCCCGCAGCTGGGCTTCTCGGCCCAGACGTTCACCCTGGAAGCGCTGGCGCGTACCGGGACGCCCCTGATCACCTTCGCCAGTGACAGCCGCCCCTATCGCGCGCTGCAGTCACTGCTCCATCAGGAGCGCCTCGAGCGGATCAAGCTGCACTGCTCCGGCTCGGTGTGGACCATCGTGCGCCTGGCGCTGGATGGTATCGGCGTCGGCGCCATCCCACCGCGCATCGTCGAGCAGGAGATCGCCCGCGGCGAGCTCATCACGCTGCCCTGCGACCTGCCCCGGCTCGACTTCGCGGCCTCCTGGCCGCAGCACATCGACAAGGCGCTGGCTGATGGCGTCATCGACCTGGCGATCGAACTCGGTCAACGGGACCAGCGCGAACATGCCTGACGCCGAACAAGGCGTTACCGACGGGGGCTATGGCGCAAGGCGTTGCCGATGTGCCTGACATCGAAAGGTTTTGTCGATGAAAGGGAATCATAAAAATCGATTGGATTGATGCGCTGTGAACCCATAGCGTTGGATTGCATAAGGTGGCGTCCGGCCCTGGCGGTCGCAACTGCCACGACAATGACAATCAGGATCGACGACATGACCTCTCTCGACGCCACCGTCTCTCCGGCCGAGGCGCGCACCGCCATCCGTCGCGGCGACTGGCCCACCACCACCACCGGTATCGCCAACGGCTACGCCCAGGCCAACCTGGTCATCATCCCCGAAAACCATGCCGCCGATTTCCTGCGCTTCTGCCTGGCCAATCGCGCCGCCTGCCCGGTGCTCGACGTCAGCGAGCCGGGCAGCTTTCATCCGCAGGTACTGGGAGAGGCGATCGACCTGCGCACCGACGTCCCGCGCTACCGCGTCTACGAGGATGGAGAACTGGTCGACGAGCCGGCCGACCTCGTCTCCCGCTGGCGCCAGGATCTGGTCACCTTCTCGCTCGGCTGCTCGTTCTCGTTCGAGGAGTCGCTGCTCGCCGAGGGCGTGCCGGTTCGCCACATGGCCGCACGCACCATCGTGCCGATGTACCGGACCACTATTCCGCTGATCCCCGCCGGTCCGTTCCATGGCAGCTATGTCGTGTCGATGCGCGCCATGTCTCCGGCCGATGCCATCCGCGCCATCCAGATCACCACCGACATGCCCAGCGTTCACGGTGCGCCCCTGCACCTGGCGCGACCGGAACTGATCGGTATCGACGATATCCACCAGCCGGACTTCGGCGATGCCCCCGTGATGGAAGCCGGCGACATTCCCGTGTTCTGGGCCTGCGGGGTGACGCCGCAGATCGCGCTGATGAATGCGAGGCTGCCCTTCGCCATGGCCCACGCCCCGGGCCATATGCTGATCACCGACATTCCCAACCATCGTTTGAAGTATCGCTGACGACGTCGCGCGAAACGCGCTGGCATCAGGCGATGAGCCACCCTCGTACAACAACCTCAATACGCGAGAGAGCCCCATGAAAAAGATGCTGTTTGGTCTCACCCTGACCGCCCTGGCCGCCGGCCTCGCTCAACAGGCAAGTGCGGAAACCAGCCTCAACGTCGTCGGCACCTGGAGTGCCGTATCGCTCCACAAGAACTTCGAGAAGCCGTTCTGGACCGAGACGCTGCCCAAGGCGAGCGACGGTCGGATTCAGGTCCAGATGACCACCTTCGATCAGATGGGTATCTCCGGTGGCGATGTCTTCACCTATCTGAAGAACGGCCTGTTCAATGTCGGCATGACCTTCTCCGACTACGTCGGCGGCCAGGCGCCGGCACTCGAAGGGCTCGACCTGCCGATGATGACCACCGACCCCGCGAAGGCCCGCGAGGTCAGCGAGGCGTTCATGCCGATCGCCGAAAGGGCAATGCAGTCTCACTACGATGCGCACGTGCTGGCGATCGCGCCCAACACGCCGCAGGTGGTGTTCTGCAACACCCCGATCAAGGGCCTCGGCGATCTGCAGGGCAAGAAGATACGCGCCAGCGGCCGCACCACGGCGGAGTTCCTCTCGGCGCTCGGCGCCCAGAGCACGGTCATGGCATTCAACGAGGTGCCGGGGGCGCTGGAGCGCGGGGTGATCGACTGCGCGGTCACCGGCTCGCTCTCAGGCTACAACTCCGGCTGGCAGGATGTGGCGGACTATCTGCTGCCCCTCCCGGTGGGTGGCTGGGATACCGTCATCACCGCCATCAGCGATACCACCTGGCAGTCACTGGACGACGCCACCCGCCAGTTGATCGAGCGTGACATCGTCACCGGCTTCATCGATCCGGTGTGGAACAATCTGCCCAAGGACGAGCAGCAGGGTATTGCCTGCCTGACTGGCCATGGCGAGTGCGAACACGGCAAGCCGGGCGACATGACGCTGGTCGCAGTGACCGATGCCGACCGCGAACGCGCCCATCAGGCGCTGGTCAGCGCGGTCCTGCCGAGCTGGGCCTCGCGGATCGATGACGAGACGATCTCGCTGTGGAACGAGGACGTCGCACCGCTCGTCGCCCTCCCCATCGTCAAGTAAACCGGTCGAAGGGCCGGGCACGCCACTGCTCGGTCCTTGCCCGTCGGCAGGTACTCAACATGCTCGCTCTCGTTTCTCTGATCGACGCCCTCGTGGGCGCCGTCCGTCTCGTCTCGCGCTGGGCCGCTCGACTCATCGGCCTGCTGCTGCTGGCCGTCGTGGTCATGGTCATCCTGGAAGTGATCGGCCGCAAGCTGCTGGGCTACTCCTTCGAAGGCGTCCAGGAGTACGCCGGCTATGTCCTCGCCATTCTCTCGGCCTGGGGGCTCTCGCACACGCTGGTCGAACGTGCCCATATCCGTATCGATGTCGGCTACTCGAAGCTGCCGAGCGCCGCCCGTGCAGCGCTCGATCTGCTCTCGATACTCGCCGTCAATCTGGTCGGCTGGATGATCGTCATCCACGCCTGGCCGGTGTTCTCGGGGTCACTCGCCAACCACACCACCGCCAATACGCCGCTGTCGACGCCACTGTGGATACCGCAGCTGGTCTGGGTCGCGGGCTACACTTGGTTTGCCCTGGCGGCGGCGGTGCTCGCGCTTCGCGCTCTGCTGGCAGCGGTCGGCGGCGATAGCGCCACGATTCGCACACTGATCGGCATGGGCCACGACGCCGACCCGCTCGAGGCCCGCGCGCGCGACACCGCGACAGGAGGAACGTCCTGATGCTTGCCTATCTCGCTATCGGGATTCTGGCACTGCTGCTGACCGGTATCCCGGTCGCCATCGTGCTGTTCCTGCTCGCCTTCGGTGTCGATCAATTCTTCTCGTTCTTTCCGCTGATGCGGGCGCTCGGCCAGAACCTGTGGTCAGCGGCGGACTCCTTTCTGCTGATCGCGATTCCGCTGTTCGTGCTGATGGGCGAGATCATCGTGCGCGCGGGGATCGCCGAGCGCGCCTACCGCGCCATGGATCACTGGCTCTCCTGGCTGCCCGGCGGCCTGCTGCACGCTAACGTGATGACCTCGATGCTGTTCTCCGCGACCTCGGGGTCCTCCGTGGCCACCGCAGCCACGATCTCCACCGTGGCGCTGCCGCAGGGCGACAAACTCGGCTATCATCCGCGGCTCTTCTGCGGCAGCATCGCCGCTGGCGGTACCCTGGGCATCCTGATTCCGCCGTCGATCAACCTGATCGTCTACGGTTTCCTCACCGAGACCTCGATCCCCAAGCTGTTCGTGGCCGGACTTCTCCCGGGGCTGCTGCTGACCGGGCTGTTCATGCTGACGGCGATCCTGTTCTGTACTGTCAAGCCGTCGCTGGGAGGGCCACGCCGTCGCTCGAGCTGGCCGGAGCGGTTGCGTCATCTGAAGTTCCTGCTGCCGCTGCTGGTCCTGTTCATCGCCATCGTCGGTTCGATCTACACCGGCTGGGCGACGCCCACCGAAGCCGCCGCCATCGGCGTGCTGGTCGCGCTGATACTCGCCGCGTTCAACCGGCGCCTGGACTGGCGCATGTTGACCCAAGCGCTCGACAACACCGTGCGCACCACCTCGATGATCCTGTTCATCATGCTGGCGGCCTCGTTTCTCAACTTCGCGCTCGCCTCGGCGGGCCTCTCCGGCCAGCTGACGCAGCTGCTGACACAGCTGGAGCTGTCGCCGATGGCGCTGCTGCTCTGCGTGCTGGCCCTGCTGGTGATCCTCGGCTTCTTCATCGAGACGCTGTCGATGATGGTGATCACGCTGCCGATCATCGCGCCCCTGCTGTTCGCCGCGGGCTTCGACAAGGTGTGGTTCGGCGTGGTGATGATCCTGTTCGTCGAGATGGCGCTGATCACCCCACCGGTCGGGCTCAATCTCTACATCGTGCAGGCAGCCCGGCGCGGCAAGCCGTTCTCCGACGTGGTGATCGGCACGCTGCCGTTCATCGCCGCCATGGTGGTGATGGCCGTACTGCTGATCCTGTTCCCCGGCATCGCCCTGTGGCTGCCGAACTCGCTCTGATCCGCCGCGTCATCGACAAAGACAACTCAGGAACCGCCAATGCTGACTTTCGATACCCCCGGAGGCACGCTCACCGTCACACCGCAACGGCTGGCGATCGCCGGCTGGGCCGGCCGCGATCAGGCGGGCGTGCAACACCATATCGACGAGCTGGTCGCCATCGGGGTCAAGCCGCCCTCCCGCGTGCCGCTGTTCTATCGCGCCAGTGCGCAGCTGCTGACCCAGGCGGAGCACGTCGAGATGCTCGGTGGCGAAGGCTCCGGCGAAGCCGAGGTCTGCCTTGTCAGCGACGAAAATGGCCGACTGTGGGTGACGCTCGCCTCCGACCATACCGACCGCAAGCTGGAAGTCGTGGGGGTTGCCGAGTCCAAGCAGATCTGCGCCAAGCCGGTCGCCCGACATGCCTGGCCACTAGAAGCCGTACGCGAGCATTGGGATGCGCTGGCACTGGCCAGTGAGATCGCAGAGAACGGCCAGGTCGTCTCCTATCAGCAGGGCACGCTGGCCGAGCTGCTGGATATCGAGACGCTGCTGGCCAAGCTGCCGGACGCACTCAAGCAGGGCGAATCGCTGGCCCCCAACACGCTGCTGCTGTGCGGCACGGTGCCGGCCATCGGCGGTATCCGGCCCAGCCCGCGCTTCTCGATGACGCTCACCGACCCCGTGCTGAACCGTCGCCTGAGCCACCGCTACACCATCATCGAGCTCGAGGTCGCGCAATGAGTTCGCCAGAGACGCCACAGGATGCCGCACGCGCATTCTGGGCGCGCCCTGCCGGGGGAGCTGCTGACAGGGCACATCAACATGAGCAAGTTCGCATTCTCGGGACTCGGCCTCAATCACGTCATCAACGTCCGGACCTACGACGAGCGAGACGGCCGATCTTGTCGATCAACCCGAGCGGCGGCATGGCGGGCAGATAGAAGCGTTGCAGCGGCGTGGCCGACTGGCTCGATACCGTCGTTTTCGACCCGACATCGGCCTGCTCGCCGCGGGCGGGCATGTAACCGATCAGCATCGTCACCAACGCGATCGAAGCAAAGGCGATGAAACAGAAGGCGTAGCCGTGGTGGCCGATCAGATAGCCCGCCAGTGGCGAACCGACGATCTGGCCTGCCGCGATCATCAAGAACGGTAAACCGAGCCCGATGGCGGGACGGTCACTGTAGAGGCGCACGCCCCAGACCAGATAGATACCCGTGAGCATGATATAGCTCGCCCCGAACAGAGCGCCTGAACCCAGGGCGGCTGACAGGCTCGAGGGCATCAGCGCGAGCAGCAGCAGTGCAAGTGCCAGCGCGGCCAGCGTTGCCCGATGCACCCCGTTGATGCCGAAGCGGTTGACGAGATCCCCGGCAAGGCCGCCGACCAGGCCGGAGATGCCAATCAGAATCCAGACGCTGTTGGCCAACGCCTGGGATAACTGCCCTTGCGTGAGTAGCGCCTCGCTCGAAAACGTCCAGTAGGCGGCGCTGGCAATGCCCATGCCCACCGAGGCCACCATCACTCGCCAGGCCGAAGCCCGCCACAGTCCGCCCAGGTTCCGCCGGCCGGCTGTCTCCGAGGCAGTGTCGCCACACGCTTCGCTCGTCCCGGCACGCGGTACGCTGACGAACAGCAGCACAGCGTTGAGCAGAGCGATCACCGCAAAAGCGGCATAGGCGATTCGCCACTGCCCCGTGGCGATGAACGCCACCGGACCGGAGATGGCGACGCCGAGACTGGTGCCGGCATTGACGACGGTATTGGCACGGCCCTGGCGCTCGGTTGCGATCGCCCTCGAGACGGCCTCGGCCATGGGGGGCGAGGCCAGCCCGGTGCTGGCCCCCGCCAGCAAGATGGCGCCGGCAAGCCACAGCGCGCTGGTGCTGGCGGAGATGATCGCCATACCCGTCGCGGCGACCAGGGCCGCGGCAACGGCCATGGATCGAGCACCGAGTCGCTCCACCAGTAGCGCACTGATCACGATAGCGAAGCAGTAGCCCACGTAGGCACCGCTGCCGATGGCCCCCGCCATCGTCGAATTCAACCCGACATCCTCGCGCATGCTGGGCAAGAACAGGCCGTAGGCAAAGCGTGCCAAGCCGTAGCTCACGCCGATCAATAGCGTTCCCGCGACGATGAGTCGACGTTCCTGGTGAGTCATGCTGCAATCCTCCCTGGCTACCGAATCGGGCTAGAGTGACGACCTTGAGACGACGCCACTGATGTAAAGTGATCGTTTTCCTTACGTGCCTGACACATCCGCCGACATAGCGCCGGAGAGGGCAATCTCCTGCCGTCAGAGGAAAGCGTCCTCGACCACCCGCTAGGCAGTGATCGTTGGAGCCCGGGTCACTCTCTAGTTCAGCCCTGTTCACTCTCCAGGGAGTACTGCCTGGCTACAAAGTCCTGAATGAAAAGTCCTGAACGAAAAGTCCTGAATGAAAAGTGCTGCCTGAGAAGTCCCGCCCGAGAGGCACCTCCTGAGAAGTACTGGGCTCGGCAATACAGCGTGGCCAATCGGCTCATTGAACGGCGTTCGGAACAGCACGATGGGTGAGCGGAACGAGTCACAGGCGTGTCGCTACCGCGTCAATCCGTGCGCCAGTCCGGTCCGCTTCTGAATCGCGAGACCCTTGTCGCTCGCACTCCGTGCAGCAGCGCTGTTCACATCGTCAATCCTGACGATCTGTCGCCGTTTTTTGGCCTAGCGACATGTCCCGATCCGGCCATCGCTCGTCGACGTGTCAGGCAGCACCTAGCCGCGCGCGCCGTCGATCAACCGCCGCGCCGCTCGGAGGGCCACGTCTACGGTCGCTCTACCCCGGTAGGTCGCGGCGTGCGTCGCGCCTTCGACCAGCAGCAGAATCGAGTCGGCCAGCTCATCGTCGCGACGCCCGGTCTCCGCTTCGACGATCTCTTCGATGCGCTGCCGCAGTCGTGCCTTGTGACGCTCCATGGCCTCGACGACTTCCGGTACGTCGCCGCCGGTCTCGGCCCAGCTGCGCAGAAACAGACAGCCCCGCGCGCCCTGATCGGCGAACCACACGCCCAGCGCCCCGAACAGCTCATCCACGCTGACAGCGCTCGCCAGCGAGCGCATGAAACGGCGGTCGCGCTCGTCGAGGACGATCGCCAGCAGGCGGTTCTTGCTGCCGACATGCTTGTAGAGCGTGCGGCTGGAAATACCGGCACTGTGGGTCAGCCGATCCATTCCCGTGGCGGTGAAGCCATGGCGATCGAAAAGCTGCTCGGCGGTGTCGATCAGTCGTGTGCGAATATCCATGACCTCAATGTAAAACGATCACTTTACTTGTGCAAGCTCCGATTTAGCGGATGTCGTCCATCTCCGCTCTCCCTCATCGCGCCGTTGAGCTGCGCGTCGCGACTGGTAAAGGTGGCGGCAGAGCCAATGGCCCCTCCCCCGTCGAACAGAGCCCCAGACGCAAGACGGCGGGGCTCATCGAGCCCCGCCGTCGTGTCGCGCTTGCCTAAGGTGCCAGCCGACAACCGCCGTCGCTACCTCATCGCCGGCCGGTTTCGAAGTGCCAGGCGTGTGCCACCATCTCGTCCAAGGAGTAGTGTGGCCGCCACCCAAGCGCGCGCTCGACCTTCGCCACGTCGGCGACGAGATACCCCGGGTCACCAGCACGGCGGTCAGCTGTCTTGACGGAAACCTCACACCCGGTCACGCGCCTGACCGATTCAATGACCTGCAGAACGCTGTAGCCGACACCGCTACCCAGATTGAAGACGTCGCCCTGCTCTCCCCGCAACAGCGCCTCCAGCCCCAGACGGTGTGCGCGACACAGATCGTCGACATGGATGAAGTCCCTGACGCAGGAGCCATCCGGCGTAAGGTAGTCTCGGCCGAACAGCGTAAAGTCCGCTCGACGGCCGGAAGCGGCCTGGAGCAGCAGGGGAATGAGGTGTGTCTCGGGATCGTGACGTTCGCCCAACCGCCCCCCGGGATCGGCACCGGCTGCATTGAAATAGCGAAAGATCATGGAGCGAAAAGCGTAGCTGTGAGCGTAGTCACGTAGAACCTGCTCGACGAAGCGCTTCGTCCATCCATACGGATTGATCGGCGAGGTATCGCTCGATTCCCCGATGGCGCTCTCTTGAGCATCACCGTAGACCGCAGCCGTCGACGAGAAAACGAACTTATCCACGCCCTGAGAACGCATCTCCGCCAGCAGCGACATGGTCTTGGCCACATTGTTCTGATAATAGGCCTCGGGCTGCGTCATGGAAGCACCGACTTCACTCAGAGCAGCGAAATGCATGACGGCATCGAAGGCACGCGACCGAAAGAGGCGCCCCAGCACCTCTCTATCGCCCAGGTCACCGACGACCAGCTCAGCGTTGACGACGGCATCGGCATGTCCCGTGGAGAGATTGTCCAGGACAGTCACCCGATATCCCGAGCGATGCAGATGCTCGACCATATGCGAGCCGATATAACCGGCGCCACCAACGACCAGAATCTCACCCTTCGACATTTACACCTCGCGCCTCGATCTGGGCTGACTTCTTCGATATTTCAGACCCAGCCTAGGAGGAGGCTCCGGTCAACGACCATTTTTCCAGCTTGCGGTAGATCGTGGAGGGACTGACGGCGAGATCACGTGCGGCACCGGGAACACTGCCGCCATTGTTGGCGATGGCCTTTTCGATGGCCATTTTTTCGATCTGCTCGAGCGTCAGCCCCTGGAAAGAGAGTCCCGGCAGAGCCTCGTCAGCGTCTAGCGAAAGATCTGTCCGGCTGGACTCTCTTTCCGTCGGCTCCGCGCTGGCTGTCGGGACCGTGGCGACAGCTCCCAGATGCGCCAGAGAGAGCTTGTTGCCGGCGCTCATCACCACGGCCCTGCGAATTTCGTTTTGCAGCTCTCGGACATTACCCGGCCAATTATAGCGATGCAGCGTTTGCTGCGTCTCATCATCGAGACCCTCGAACGCCTTGCCCTCCTCAGCAGAGAAACGCGCCATGAACGCCTGAGCCAGCAGCACCACATCGTCACCGCGCTGGCGTAGCGGTGGCAGATCGATGGGCAGCACCGAGAGCCGATAGAAGAGATCCTCGCGGAAACGCCCCTCGCTCATTTCTGTCAAGGGATCACGGTTGGTGGCACAGACCACGCGTACATCCACCGGCACGGCACGATTGCTCCCGACCGGCTGCACCATGCCGGTCTGCAGAAAGCGCAATAATTTGACCTGCAGCTTCAGCTCCATCTCGCAGATTTCATCCAGAAACAGCGTACCGCCACTGGCCTCTCTGGCAGCGCCCGTGCGGTTCTCCAAGGCACCGGTAAAGGCGCCTTTGACATGACCGAAGAGTTCGGACTCGAGCAGATTTTCCGGTATGGCACCGCAGTTGATCGCGACGAAACGTCCCGATCGCCGTTGACTGAGTTCATGAATGGCCTCGGCCGCCACTTCCTTGCCCGTCCCGCTCTCGCCAGTGATGAACACGGTGGCTTTGGAGTTGGCGACGTTCTCGATGGCGCGATACACGACCTGCATGACATCGGAGCCGCCAATGAACCCCTGGAACTGCTCACGTCGCTGCAGACTTCTCGCCACCTGCACTTCCTGCTCCAGGCGCAGTCGCTCGCCGGCGCGTTTCACGGTCGTGGTCAACCGTTCGACCGAGACCGGTTTGACCAGAAAGTCGTATGCGCCCAGACGCATGGCCTGAATGGCGCGGTTGATGGAGCCATCCGCGGTGATGACGACGACGCTGGCGCTCTTGGTCAGCTCCGGGGCAGCCTCCAGAAAGTCCAGACCGTCGACATCCGGCAATTTCAGGTCGAGCAGAATGACATCGAATGCCTGCTGCTCGCGCTGGCCAGCCTCGATGTAGTATCGGGCTTTCTCTCCATTGTCGGCGATTTCGACCTGGCACCCGGCGGCCTCCAGCTGACTGGCATAGGTAAGCGCAAGAGACACGATGTCTTCGACGATCAAGACCCGAGTGCTTTCCGTCATAGGGGATAGATACCTTTTCTGGGCCGGATGATGAAACACGCGTCATGCGCAGTGCTATCGGACTTCCAATAAACGTCGCTCTCTTCACTATAGAATGAGATGCACTGCGCGACCAGACCATAGGCAATATGGGCAAAGCCGCGATGTGAACGATAAGTCACGGTATAGCCCTCTATATCACTATGCGTTTCCACCTGCGGTGGCGAAGCATCAGGGTAAATGACCTTGACCTCCTCGTGGATATGCCCCTGCACGTGTTCGAGAAGCTCGCGCGCGCTGCGGTAACGCTCCAGCAGATGCGGAAATCGCTTCTCGAAACGTAGAAAGATAAAACGGCCGAAATCTTCGCACATCGTCGTGGCGTCGGAACCGGTCAGCCTGGCCGCTGCAGCGACGAGGGCCGAGGCATAGTGACTGGGGTAATTACCGACCGCCGTGAATGCAGCCTCGTTGGGTAGCGATGCCGCTGCCACTACCCTCTCGGTGATGTCCTCTCCCAACTGTTCGTCGAGAAAGTTCATCAGCTCGACAAAGATCAATCCCTTCATGATGGGCCCTCTTGCACGCTAAGTAGACTTTGAGCCGACGCTGTTATCAGAAGCATTGCAATATCGATGCCAACGTTCAGGCGCGAGAATAGCGACAAAAAACACCTTCTCTTTTGCAATTTGGGAGAGGGCCAGTGGCAAATGGCAGTGATGACTTTGCAACTTGCGAATATTCCGTTGGGTTATCGTCCCACACATAACAAAACATCGATTCCCTTACGCACCGACTTCTCTACAATGATTGATCATGTAGAGAGGTGCGCATGCAGAAAGCCCCTTACCGTACACGCACCACGGCGTGGATCATCACCGCCGCAATGGCACTGGGAGGCTGCGCCTCCGCCCCCACGCCCGAAAATCGGGATGGAGCCTTGTGGATGCCACAACAGTGGGACGCCGAGTCCTACCAGCGCCAATGTACGCCTGACATGACGCCGCCGCCTCCCGAGGGCAAAACGTATGTGCCGATGGCGCAAATGCGCGCCGAACCCGCCAGTCTCGCGCCCGGGGACCGCCTCAGTGTCGACGTGCTGGGTGACCCGGGCGACCTCTCCAGGATGTACGTCATCGATGAACTCGGTCGCCTGGCACTGCCAGGCCTCCCGGTGATCGACACGACGGGACGCTCCATCGCCGAGGTCGAGGCACGCTTGAGCGATGTGCTCGTCGCGGAGCAGCTGGTCAGGCCGCTACCGCGTGTCGCCGCGGTCTCGTTGGTGGAGCGCGCCGGTATCTCGATTTCGGTCAGGGGGGCGATTTTCAACGAGGGCACCGTTCGCATCGGGGAGCGCCCGGTCGAGAGTCGAATCGGCCAGCGCGACGGCCCGACAGCGGGGGATGCCAATCTGGGACGCAACCTGTCGTCGGCGATCATGGCTGCCGCCGGCGCGCGACCGGATGCCAACCTGGGCGACGTCCGAGTCATTCGTGGCGACCAATGGACGAGCGTCGATCTCTCCGGGCTGATCCAGGGCACGAGCGCCACTAACATGCGACTGGCGCCCGGAGATCGCGTCGAGGTGCCCAGCACACACTGCTTCGATGCAGCGCTCGTGCGCCCGACGCCGGTCACGCCCCCCGGGATACGCGTATTCATGTCCAACCTGTCGCGGCCCGCCCCCAGCAATGCCACCTCGGCGATCGGCAAGGAGTCGACCAGCCTGCCCTATGGCACTCGTCTGCTGCAGGGCTTGGTCACCGCGAACTGCGTCGGTGGCTCGGCGATGAATGCGCATCGCCAGGCCATTCTGATCTCCACCAATCCGTTCGATGACACCACCGTGGTCATCGACCGCGATATCGAGAACATGCTGGAGCGCCAGGACCGGGATCGTATCAATCCCTACCTGATGCCCGGTGACGCCCTCGCCTGTTACGACAGCCGCTGGATGAACGTCAGGGACGCCGTGTCGATGGTAGGCGAGGCCCTGGGGCCAGCAGCCACCGTTATCCTCATTCATGATGCCGCACCATGACCGATAACAACTCAACCCCACCACGCCGGTTACTGCGTCTCTGGTGGCTCGTCCGAGATGGGCTACCGTCGGCGGGTCGCTATCGCCGCTATATCTTTGCCATCGCCCCCTTCATGCTGATGATATGGGGATTGCTGGCAGCCTATCTGCTGCTGGCACCGGTCAGCTACAAGAGTTCGATGACCCTGATTCTGCCCGGCTCGGGTGTCGGCGGTTCGATCAACCTGGAGTCCATCGGCCAGGCGTCATCACAGACCAGCTCCGCCTTTGCCACGCCCTCGCTGAGCCCAACGGAGAATTACAAGCGTCTGCTGGGTTCGGACCTCGTGCTCCAACGCGGCGCCAAGCGCCTCGACGATGGCGGGGACAGGCTCCCCAACCCGAGTGTGAAACTGGTCGATCAGACCAACCTGATCATGGTCGCCATGGCCGGTCCGACGCCCGAGCAGGCACAGGCACGTCTCGAAGCACTGCGCCAGAGCTTCCTGGCCAGCCTGGAGCGCCTGCGACAGGACGAAGCGGAGAAGCGCGAGAACGCCGACCTCGGCAGGCTTCAGGAGCTGGAGCAGAAGTTGCAGCAAGCCCAGCGGCGGGTGCTCGAGTTCCAGGGGGAGGCGAGACTGGCCACGCTGGATCAGTTCAATCAGCGCCTGGGGGTCGTCGACGATCTGGAAGGACAGCAGCGCAGCGTTCAGCTCGACCTGGAGCGATACAAGGCAACGGCCAAGCGCCTGAGTCAATTATTGCAGGTGTCCCTGGCAGAGGCTCGCAGCGCACTGCTGTTGAAAGCCGATCCGATCTTTCAATCGCTGCTGTCGCGCTACGCCATTGCGCTGACCGACTGGAATCAGGATCGTGCCACCCTGGGCGACCGCCATCTGCGCTTGACCGAGCTCAAGGCCCAGAAAGACACCCTGCAACAGGCGATGCTGGCACGCGGCGCGACGCTCACGGGATTACCGCCCCGGACCCTGCAGCGCTTCATCGACCTCTCGGTGAGCGAAGGTCGCGCCCGACTGTTCGACGAGTTGTTGGGCGCGGAAGGCACGGTGGCCGGGCTAGACGCGGAACTGGCCGAGATTCGCCACCAGATTCGGCGCCAGAACCAGGAGCATGGTGAACTGGTGCAGATGGCCGCCGAACTGTCGGATCGACTCAGGGAGCAGCGTATCTCCGAAGCGGTGTTCTCCTCGGCTCTGGCGCGGCTGGATACCAACAAGTCGGACCCCTTCGCCTCCTACCCACTCGTCCAGACCTTCGAGTCGCCCTCGCTGCCCAACGCCCCGTCATCACCCTCGACGGTCCTCGCGGTGGCTGGCGGCGTGGTCGCCAGCATCTTCGTCATCATGGGCTTCCTGCTGCTATGGCTACGCCAGCCGATCATCAAACTACTACTGCCGAAAGGCTGATATCGGTCGCCATTCAGAGCACCTGGCTGCTCTGGCTGCTCGGCGGTTTATACATCGCCGGGCCAGCCATGGCCTGGATTCTGACGGCGATGGCAGCAGTCACGTTGTACCTGACGCCGGCAGACTCCGCGTCATGGCGCCCACCACCGCCCCATCCGGTGATCCTCATCTGGATGCTGGGGATGCTGGCGATGCTGGTGATTTTGATCGTCGGGCATCTGCTCAATGAACTGGGCATGGGCAAGACCATCAAGTCCTCGATCGGCTGGGCCAAGGGCTGGGCACTGCTGGCGCTGTTCCCACTGGCCGGCGCCTTGCTGCCCGTGCGCCCTGAAGTGATCTATCGAGCCGTCTGTCGCCTGGGGCTGCAGACGCTGATCTTGATCCCTCTCTTTCTGGTCGCGCCGTTCGTGGGGCTACCGAGCCAGCTGTATGTCTCGCCACTCAAGATCGTCGGCGGGTCGGGGCCGGAGTACTTTGCGGTGATTCTATATACGCTGGAACCGGGGACCGGCGTGCCGCGCTGGCAGTTCTTCGCACCCTGGTCGCCGGCGGCCGGGATGATCGCGGTCGTGCACATCCTCTGCGCGCTGGAGGAGAAGCAGCTTGGCTGGAAAGTCATCGGGGTGTCGGCGGGCCTGCTGATCGCGCTACTTTGCCAGTCGCGACTGGCGCTGGTGGCACTGGCGATCGTCTGGCCGGTGTCGTTCGGTGTCAGCCGCCTGCGCCAACCCTGGACCTGGTTCACCGCGGCCCCCGCCATCTTGCTCCTGGGACTGCTGTCGCCCCAGATACAGGGCTTGCTGGATCAAGCCGTGCAGCGCTTCACCAGCGCTCGCGCCGACTCCAGCCGGGTACGCGCCGCCCTGGGCCGCATCGCCGTCGAACGCTGGCACAACGAGGCGCCCTGGTTCGGCCATGGCATCGTGGAAAACGGCCCCCACCTGGTCGAGTACATGCCGATCGGGAGCCACCATAGCTGGTATGGTCTGCTGTTCGTCAAAGGCTTACTGGGGGCGATCGCCCTGGCCATTCCGCTGGCGGCGAGCTTCTGGATGGCGGGCCGGCTGGCACTCTACCAACCCATCGGTCGCGTCGCCCTGGCCATGTTGCTGCTGCTCACCCTCTACAGCTTCGGTGAAAACCTGGAGATCCTGAGCTATCTCTACTGGCCGGCCCTGGTCATCGTCGGTATCGCGGCCAGACAGGCTGCCTGGCGGAGCCAGCAAGGCACCGGTGTGGCGACGACTGGGGAGGAGACGCCAGAAAAACGACGGCAACGCGATGTGCCCACGCCGGAGGGGGACTCAGTCGAGAGGCAGTAACTCACGCCAGCGCAGCAGTCGATCATCGACGAGACTCTGCGTGGAGGCCCGCGCAGACAACCCCATGGCCACCAGCCCCGGCGGCGTCAGATCGTGAAGACAGGTGCTCAGCCCCTGTTCGCTATCGAAATCCACTTCCCACCCGGCCTTGGCCGCCTGCTCGGGCAGGCCATCCACGCCCGCGACCAGGACCGGCCTGGCCGCCTGTCGAGCCTCGGTCGCCACCAGGCCGAAGGACTCCCAGCGCGACGGCACGGCGATGAGATCACACGCGGCCAGAAAATCGGCGCGGTCATCGACCTGACCAACGAAATGGATATGCGGGGCATCTCCCGCCAACGCGCGCAGCGCCTGCTCCTCCGGCCCGCTACCGCCCAGCCGCAGCTGATAGCGCTCGGGGTCCAGGGCCAGGAACCGGGCGATCAACCGATCGAATCCTTTCAGCCAGACGAATCGGCCATAGGCTCCCACCACCAGCGGGCGCTGCCCCTGCCAGTCCGAGGGCGGTATCTCCTGTAGCGCGGGCACATCGCTCCAGGGCGATACCACCTGCACTCGCTGCGGCGCGATCCCAACAGCTTCGGTCAACCACTGCGACTGCCCCTGCGACACCGAGACGATCTTGTCGAACAGGCGAGAGGCGATGTTCAACATCATCCGAAACCGGCCGGCGTGCGCGACGTGATGCGCCGCCCAGGCACGTGTATAGCTGTGTTCGATATGGATCAGACGGGCGTGACGATGGCGCAGTCGCAGTGACGCCAGGAAGGGCAGCGCCCGCCAGCGCGGCGGAAAATGCGTCATGATCACATCCGCATCCAGCCTCGGCGCCAGCTCATGATCCGGTTTCACCGTCACCACCCGGCAGCGCAGACGACCGACCCAGGCAGGATGCTCGAAGATGGCCAGAGCCTGCATGACGCCACCGGGTGACACATCGTCCACCAGATGAACGATCTTGAGCGTTTTCATGCGGCGACCTCGGTACCCAGACGACGACTCAACAGCATGGCAAAGCGTTCACGTGACAGCCAGCGTGCTGCCATCGCGCCGAGGCTGGTCTCGAGCGTCTTGAAGGGCTCCTGCAGCGCGATCCACGGGCTGGCCGCCAGCGCCTGACGCATCAGCGCCACGGCGAAGGAGCCATCCCCCAGTTGCACCGCCCGTCTGGCCAGATAGCGAAGTTGATAGGCCCGGGCACGCGCCCCGTGACGGGCCAGCAGCGCAGGCGCGTAATCCTGTGCCTTGGAGATCGCCCGCTCCCAGCTCTCGTACTGGCGGATCACATTGGAGGAGAGCCCGCCGATGACGATGCGATAGTCGGTGAGCAGGCCTTCGATGCCCTCGAAACGGCAGCCGTACCCCGCGATCATGCGCAACCACAGTTCGATGTCCTCTGACTGGCGGAAGCTCTCGTCGAACCAGCACAGGCGTCCGGGCTCCTGCGGATGTACGAAGGCGACGCGATCCAGGGCACGGCGCCGAATCACTGGCGCTGACCCATTGCCCACCGGGTTACGCGTGAGGACGTGACGGGCCTCGACACCGGTCAACCGGGGCTGCTGGCTGACGCCGAGCGGACGCCCCTGGGCGTCGATCAGGCGGGAGCCGGAATAACTGACGTCGACCGACTCATCGGCATTGAGATGGATGAAGTGCAGCGCGAGCTTGGTCGGGTCCCAACGATCATCGGAGTCCAGCAGCGCGATATAGCGCCCGCGTGCCACCGCGATGCCACTGTTACGGGCTCCCGCGAGCCCCCGATTGCGCTGGGTCACGATGCGAATGCGCTCATCCGAAAACGCTCGGCATACCTGCATGCTGTGATCGAGGGAGCCATCGTCGACGATGATGAGCTCGAAATCCTGGAACGTCTGATCGAGCACGGACTGGATCGCCTCACCGACGAAAGCTTCCACATTGTAGACGGGCATGATGACGGAGAAGATGGGCAGGGTCATGGCGGTTACTCCAAGCGTGGTCAGAAGATGGTGTCCTGCCCTTTGAGTATCAAAAACCATGCCAACTTTTATTTACAATATAAATCAAAGACTTGTAAAAAATCCGCTGTCATCATGTCGATGTTTTATGCCAATGACCGCAAATTGCAACGCGCGCCTTTTGCGGTTTCGCAATTTGCTCGGGAGCGACGGCGGCGAGAAGAACCAGCGACATACGGAACAGCGAGATAAAGAACAGCGGAACAAGAGCGTGCGGAGCGGCCAGACGACGACATGCTGTCGTGGAAACCGTCTCGAGAAAGGGATCGTGACAAGCACTTGACGAAGGAGTGTCTTGAAGGGGCTGTATTGCAGAGACTAGGCGAATAGCCGCATACGCAGGGTGCGAGGCAGCAGCGGGCTGACCATCGCTCCCGCCAGGGTCATCAGGCCCCGGCGTCGATCGCGGAAGAACGCCCGTGGCGAACTGGCCACCCCGACCAGCGCGAAGCGCGGTGCCAGCCATGGCGAACTGCCCGCGCGAAGCGCCCGGCGCGCCAGGTAACGGCAATACAGCGCCCGCGCGGAGGAGGCATCGAAATCCGCCGCGTAGTCCTGTGTCAGCGTCTGCCAGCCGTCATACATGGCGCGCAGATTGGCCGACAGCCCGTCGGCCGACAGTCGATATCCGACCAGCAGCACATCCATGCCGCGAATACGCCGCCCCTGGTTGACGGCACGCGCCAGCCACTCCTGATCCTCGGCGTACTGCATGCCTCGACGAAATCCGCCACTGGCCTGCCAGCATTCGCGACTGACGACCAGATTGGAGCTGGTGCAGACCGGATTCTCCCCCAGCACATCCCCGAGCGTCAGCGCGTCCGGCGGAACGGTGGAGATTGTCTGCGCGCGTGCCAGGTCGTCCCCCTCGCCGAGCAGAAAGGCGATCTTGGCGAAACTCATGTCGAGCAGTGGATCCTGGCCATGATGCTGCCAATGTCGCTCGAGCTTGGTGGGATGCCATACGTCATCGGCGTCGAGAAACGCGATCCACTCCCCTTCGGCACGGTCCGCCCCAGCGTTGCGCGCTGCGGCGACACCGCCATTGGCCATGGAGACCACGCGAATACGCGCATCGCGCGCCTCCAGGGCGTGTAGACGCGCCAGAGAGTCATCGGTGGAGCCATCGTCGATGAGCCAGAGTTCGAAGTGAGGCTCCGTCTGTCGCAGCACGCTCGCGACCGTCTCCTCGATACTGTCCGCGGCGTTGTATACCGGAATCACGACGGAAAACCTCGGTCGAGTCATGCACAGGCCCTCTTGAACGGCATCCGTTGGACGATGCCAGCATCTTGCCTCAGGCACCAGATCGAGCCGGGAATCAGGATCAGCGCGAGCCCCGCCACGTAGGCACCCGCAGCCACCAGCAGCCCCCAGCCGGCAAAGGCCGCCAGGCCACCCAGGGCCGCCGCCGTCGCCATGCTGCTCATCATGGCTTCGACGCCCGGCTGGTCGAGTGCTCGCAACCAGGCGCTGGCCACCGCGGCGAAGATCATCGGCATCGCCCCGAGCCCCAGAATCGAGACCAGCGGGGCCGACGGCGTCCACTGGGCACCGAAGATGAACGGTACGTACCAGGGCGCCAGGCAGACCTGCAGCAGCAACACCGGCATGAACACCACCAACGCCAGCATCAGCCCCTTGCGACACCGGCGTCGGCGATCGGCCAAGCCGTCCGCGCGGCAGATGTAGGGGAACAGTATCTGACCCAGCGCCATCACGAAGGAGGTGGTGATACCAAGGCCTGCGTTGAACGCAAAATAGTAGATACCCAGCGCCTTGACACCAAAGACGGCCCCGACGATCAGCTTATCGAGTTGCGTGCGCGCGACATTGACCATTTCGGTGATCAGGACACCGACGGCGAAGCCCATGAAGGTACGCCAGGGCACATACCCCGCCTCGTGCTGCGGCACCCACCGCTTGGCCCGACGCACCAGTACCAGCCACACCGGCGCAGTGACCAGCTTGGGCAGCACGATGGCCCAGGCACTCGGCCACAGCAGCACGAAGAGCAGGGTCAGCAGATGATCGCTGACGTTCTGCACGGTCGCGATCCGCGCGATCGTACCGAAGCGCTCCTCGCGCATGAGCAGAAACACCTGCACCAGCCCCGCCGGCATGAACAGATAGACACCGGAGAGCAGGGCCAGCATCAGCGGAATCTCTTGCATGCCGAAGAGATGCAGCCCAGCGGCCAGGACGAGTTGAATCGCAGCCACGCCGAGGCACCAGCACCAGAACAGCCTGAGGGCTGTGTTGCAGGTCGCCGCCAATGCATCCACGTCGGCAGCGATGATCCGCTGGCCGATCCCGGCATTGGCCAAGGCTCTGACCACTTCGAACAGGCTCAGGGCCAGCGCCGCCACGCCCATGATGGTGGGGGACACCTGCCGGGCGATCACCACGATCGCCAGGATACGCACGACACGATTGATCATCTCGGCACTGCCGAAGGCGACCAGGCCACGCATCAGTGGGCTGACGTCCTGGCGGGCATGGCGAAAGCGAAAAGCGAATGGGTTCATGTCCGGCACCGGTCAATAGTATTTGCCCATATCATTCAATAATCGGGCCAACTCCAAAAACCTTTTACATGACAATCAATTAGCTAGATATCTCCACCGCCACAGGGCGCTTTCCAGCGACTTAGTCGCAAATTGAAATGCCATTTGCATTCGACGATGCAGGCTGCAACCCGAGCGCCTGCCAAGCCTTGTCCCAACGCCATTCTCCTCCGCAAAAATAAACATAGATAATTGTTTATTAAAAAAAAATAAAAGTTGGCACGATTTATGAAACACCTTCTCCAGACAGCTCATTCGATCGCCACTGGAGAGTCACCATGAACACTGCCCATCTCGACACCCACACCTCGACTGCCTTCGTCTCACCGGCACCTGAACAGGCGCTGGCCACGGTTCCCCTGTTCGGCCTTTCTCTGGTGTCGGCCACGCTTGAGGCGGCCGTTGACGCCATCACCGAACGCGCCGCTCAGCGCACGCCGACGACGATCAACTTCATCAACGCACACTGTGTGAATGTGACCCGCCGCGATGCGCAATATCGCCAGAGCCTGGCGCAAACCGACCTGCTGCTCCCGGATGGGTCGGGCATTCGCATCGCCTCCAAGCTGGCCGGCTCGCCGCTGGGCGACAATCTCAACGGCACCGATCTGTTCCCGGCTCTGTGCGACCGCGCCGCCACCCGAGGACTCTCGATCTACCTGCTGGGCGGCAGCCCGGGCACCGCGGCCAAAGCCGCCGACGCCATGCAGCAGCGCTATCCGACCCTGGACATCGCCGGTACCCAACACGGTTTCTTCGCCGCGGAGGAGACGGAGCTGCTGATCTCGCGCATCAACCGGGCAAAACCGGATCTGCTGTTCGTGGGCTTCGGCGTGCCGATCCAGGAGAACTGGATCGCCGAGAACCGTCATCGCCTGCAGGTGCCTGTGGTGCTGGGTGTCGGGGGCCTGTTCGACTACTACGCCGACAATGTCAGCCGCGCCCCGGCCTGGGTGCGACGCTGCGGCTGCGAGTGGATGTGGCGTCTGGCCCAGGAACCCCGGCGTCTGGCCCAGCGCTATCTCATCGGCAACGTGACCTTCCTGGCACACGCCACGCTGGCGGGACTGAAGGCACGCCTGGACCGAACCCCTTATCACGCGGCGCTCAAGCGCCTGGTGGATGTGACGATCGCCGGTTCCGCGCTGCTGGTCCTCGCCCCGCTGTTCGCGCTCATCTCACTGGCCATCCGCACCGAGGACCGGGGCCCGGCACTGTTTCGCCAACGCCGCATCGGCGCCAACGGCAAACCCTTCATGATGCTGAAGTTCCGCTCCATGGTGCGGGATGCCGAAGCCCGTCGCGCCGAGCTGCTCGCCAGCAGCGAGCGGGATGGCGTCTGTTTCAAGATGAAGCGTGACCCGCGCATCACCCGTGTGGGGGCCTGGCTGCGCAAGACGTCACTCGACGAGCTGCCCCAGCTGATCAACGTGCTGCGCGGTGACATGTCGATCGTCGGACCGCGCCCCGCCCTGCCGGACGAAGTCATCACCTACCGCGATGCCAGCTGGCAGCGTCTGGGTGGCAAACCCGGCATCACCTGCACCTGGCAGGTCTCGGGCCGCGCCGACATCCCCTTCGAACAGCAGGTCGTCATGGACATCGATTACCTGAACAGCCGCAGTATCCTCCGCGACTTCGCGCTGATGCTGCGCACGGTCCCCGCTGTCCTCAGCCGTCGCGGCGCCTACTGACGCGCCGGCCGGAGTCGCAGGGGCTCACTTCGAATCCAGATCGGCAAACAGGTCGCGGNNCCGCGACCTGTTTGCGCAGGGCCGGCAGGCGTGCCGCGGCCTCGTCTGTCGGCAGTGCCCGATAGGCCTCGACTGCCGCCATCAACGAGAAGGCGCCGAAGTTGCCCGATACCCCCTTGAGACTATGCGCAGCGCGCTCGATATCCTCGGCGCTATTGCGCGCGTGACCTGCCTCCAATTCCTGGATCAGCCTGTCGAGATCATCGATTGCCACTTTCAGCAGCAACTCCCGCCGCGACGCGGCCAACGGTTTGAAGAGCGTGCGGAAATAGTCAGGCTCGATGGGCATCGACGGTGAAAGGTCCGGCGCCAGTGTCGTCTCGTCGCTCAGCGCATCGTCGTCGGGTACGTCGAGAGTGGCATCGTCGAGGGCGCCTGCATCGAGTACCCGCCGCAGCACCGCCGAGAGCCGCTGATGATCGACCGGTTTGGTCATCGCCTCGGTGAAACCCTGTGCACTCAAGGCCGCCAACCCTTCCCGGCCGGCATGCGCCGTCACCGCGACAATGGGCAGGCGCTGACATTTCGGATCCGCCGCTGCCCGAATGCACGCCACCGCCTCCTCCCCGGACATGCGTGGCATACGCAGATCCATCAGCACGACAGCGTACGCCTCTCCCCCGTGTAGCACCTTCTCCACGGCTTCATCACCATCACAGGCGACATCGCTGGCGTAGCCCATGACCTGCAGCAGTTGCGTCAACACGACACGATTGGTCTCGATGTCGTCGACAACGAGTACGCGAAGCGTGTCGCCTTCGGGCCAGGGGTGTGGCGTCTCTTCCGGCGCAGAGAACTCGGGCTGGACCCCTGGGGACGCCTCGGCGGCCGCCAGCGAGAGCACGATGCCTACCCGCGCCTTCGCGTTCAGCGGCCGTATCTGCGCGCCGATCGTCGCCGCCAAGCGCTTCAGCAGTGCACGCTGACGCGGATCCGCCACCAGGCGGGCCTGTTCCTCACCGCGGCAGGAGAGGAGGATGTCGATCCCCTCCGGTTGCCGCTCGACGCGGAGCCGGATCGGCACGCCCCGTTCCGCCAACCGCTCGATACAGACATTGAGGATCTGTCGCAAGCGCACCGGATCGGTGACCAGCGTGCCCCCCAGTGACGGGTCGATGTCCAGATCGAGCGATGGCGTCGGCTCCTGGCGCCCGCCCCCCTGCCAGAAGCGGATGACCGCTTCGAGTTGCACACGGATGTCCACCGCCTGCGGCCAGTACTCCAGGGCACCTTCGTCGGTCTGCGCCATGTCGATGACATCTTCGATATAGCGATGCAACTGGTTGGCGGCATCCTGCGCAATCCCGAGCCGTTCGTGCTGGTCGACACGCAAGGTATCCAGAGAGAGCAGGTGCAGCATGCCCATGATGCCGTTCAACGGCGTGCGGATGTCATGACTGACGGCGGCGAGGAAGTCGGCCTTGACCCGCAGCGCCGCTTCGGCGGCATGGCGGCTCTCGCGCAGCGCCTCGCTGAGCCGGGTCAACTGCTTCACCCGCCGCTCGGCGACCAGCGCCAGGGCCCGTGCCCTGCGCTCGGAGGCGCGCTGCTCTGTGATGTCCTGTATGGCACCGATGAACGAGACGAAACGGCCCTGCTCGTCAACCTCCTTGCGAATGATCCAGCGGATCCAGCGGATCTCGCCGTCACGCAGAATCCGGCAGTCGTACTCGTGGTCTATCCCCGCTTCCGCGGATTGATAGAACGCCGTTTCCGCGCGCTGTATCTTGTCGCGATCGAACGGATGGATGGACTCCCATAGCGCCTGCTCGCTGGCCTTGGCCTGCGTATCGATCCCCAGGAGACTGTTGAAGGCGGGCGACGCCGCCATCCGGCTGCCGCGATAGCGATGAAAGGTCGCCATTCTTGCCGTGCGCTGCGCGCGGATCAGATGCTGAGTCTCGCGCTCGAGCCTTGCGCGCAGCTCGGACTCGCGCTCCATCAGCTGTTCGTTGGCCTGCAGCAGCTCCCGGCTGCGTCGCTCGAGAATCGCCTCCGCCTCTTCTCGCGCCTTTTCGGAACGCTTCAGCCGGCGTGTCAGACGCGCGACCTGCTCCTTGGCGGATACTTCATCTGGGGGTGTCGCCAACGGGGGCTCCTCGTATCGTTCGCACCTCGACTCTCAGCGTAGCGCAGGCCAGCGGATCGTTAAGCAATGTCTAAATCGTACCGTGCTTGCCCAGACATTGTGACCCTGGCCAGCGCTCCTCCTGGCCGCGCTTCCTCCTCGTTGGCTCGGCGGCGTGCGCCAACCCGGCCCCGCACCGGGATGCGATCGACACCAGCCGACGTCGAGGCGACATCTCGGCGCCAATCGTCCGTTGCCGCGCCAGGTCATCGCTTATCGATGTTAAGCTAGCGCCTCGATTTTCCCGGACTTTTGCCATGTCGACATCGCTCAACCGCGCTCCGCTGCCTGCCTGGCTGTGGCTCGTGGCCTTCGGCCTCGCCGCAATCAATCTGCGCGCGCCGATCGTGGTGGTGGGGCCGGTGCTCGAACCGATCATGTCGACGCTCTCCATCGGCGCCGGCACCGCAAGCCTGTTCACCACCGGCATGATCCTCTGCTTCGGGCTGCTGTCGCCGCTGGCGCCGGGCTTCGCCGCACGCGTCGGGCTCGACCGTGCGATCGCCTGGGCGCTCAGCCTGATCGCCCTCGGTGGGCTGCTGCGGGGCATGGAGAGTGTGACCCTGATGCTGGCGGGCACGCTCTGCGCGGGCCTGGGCATCGCCTTCGGCAACGTCTTCATGCCGAGCCTGGTCAAGCGCGACCGCGGCGACCGTCTGGGCCGCACCATGGGTCTCTACACGGTGATGATGGGCGTGGGGGCGACGATCAGCGCCGGCAGCGCGGTCCCGCTGATGCGCGCCTCGGGCAGCTGGTCGACCCCGATCTGGCTGTGGGCGGGTGTCGGCGTGCTCTCGGCGCTGTTGTGGTGGCGTCTGGCGCTGCGTCTGCCCGCGGGCGACGGCGCCGCTGCCAAACGCCCGCCGATGTCGCGCCTGTTCCGCAGCCCGGTGGCCTGGACCCTGACCCTGTTCATGGGCGCCCAGTCGCTGGGCTTCTATACCCTGCAGACCTGGGTACCGGCGGTGGCGATCCAGGCCGGCGTTCCCGAAGCCACCGCCGGGCTGATGCTGTCGATGATCAACCTCACCAGCATCCCCGCCAGCTACTTCATCGCCCGCCTGGCCTCGCGCCTGACCCACCACAGCCTGCTGGTACTCGGCCTGTGTGCGCTGATCGCGGTCGCCCTGCTGGGGCTGATACTGGCCCCCACCGCGGCGCCGATCGGCTGGGCGCTGCTGCTCGGCGCCGGCCAGGGCGGCTGCTTCAGCTTCGCCCTGACCATGATCGTGCTGCGCACGCGCCAACCGCAGCACGCCGCCATGCTCTCCGGCATGTCGCAGAGCCTGGGCTATCTGCTGGCCGCCTGTGGCCCGCTGCTGTTCGGCGCCCTGCACGGCCTGAGCGGCAGCTGGCAGCTCTCGCTGGGCTTCCTGCTGGTGCTGCTGGCCGGCCAGTGCGTGGCCGGGATGCTGTTGGGGCGGCCGAAGATGGTCAGACTCGGTGATGACTAGCCTGACCTGCGCGGCCTCGATCATGGTCGAAGGCTTACACGAGGTGACGGCAATCGCTGATATCCAGCCGTCGTACCAACGGGCACACTAGGCACTTTCCGAAAAGTACTGCGCGCGTCGACTTTTCAGACAGCGCCCCCGGCGCCCCTCTTTCTTGTGACCCGATCGGTGGAGACACGATGGACTGGAACATGGCCTATGTCTGGCTGGTGGCGGCCCTGCTGCTGGGGCTGGCCGAGCTGCTCTCCGGCGCGCTGGTGCTACTGGGGCTGGCGGTGGCGACCCTGGCCGCGGTGCTGCTGGCCGCGCTCGGCGCCTCGTTCAGCTGGCAGCTGCTGGGGCTGGGCCTGGCCGCCGGGGTGATGCTGCCGCTGGTGATCAAGGTGATCCGCCCACGCTTCTCGCCACGCGGTGTTGCCTATGGCACCACCGGCACCGGCACCGAACGTGGCAAGCACTACCGCACGCTGAAGCGCGACTTCGATGGCGCCAGCGGCCTCAAGATCAACGGCGACTTCTATCGGCTACGCGTCGCCGACAGCGACACGACCGAGCTGCCCGCCAACAGCGAGGTCATCTTCCAGCGCTTCGATGGCACCGTCGCCATCGTCACGCTTCCCCACCACACGGAGTCATCATCATGAATTTCATCGGGCCCGGGCTGCTGATCAGCCTGATCATCGTCGCGCTGGGCGTGATCCTCATCATCAAGGGACTGGTCATCGTGCGCCAGTCGGAGGTGATGGTGGTCGAGCGTCTCGGCTCCTTCAATCGGCTGCTGGAAAGCGGCATCAACGTGATCATACCGTTCATCGAGCAGCCGCGGGCGATCAGCATGATCCGCTACCGAAAGCAGGGCGAGGAGTACTATCCGATCGCCACCGAGGAGGTGCGCATCGACCGCCGCGAGACGGTGATGGACTTTCCGGGCCAGCCGGTGGTGACCACCGACAACGTCACCGTCACCATCAACGGCGCGCTCTACTACCAGATCATCGATCCCAAGCGGGCGGTGTATGAAGTCGCCAACATGAGCCAGGCGGTCGAGGTACTGGCCAAGACCACGCTGCGTTCGGTGGTGGGCAAGATGGAGCTGGACAAGCTGTTCGAATCCCGCGCCGAGGTCAACAACGCCATTCAGTCCGCCATGGAGGAGCCGGCCTCGAAGTGGGGGGTCAAGATCTCGCGCGTGGAGGTGCAGGACATCGCCATGCCGGAAGAGGTGGAGAGCGCCATGCGCCTGCAGATGGCCGCCGAGCGTAAACGCCGCGCCACGGTGACCGAAGCCGAGGGCGAGAAGTCCGCCGCCATCGCCATGGCCCAGGGTCAGCGAGAATCATCGATCCTCAATGCCGAAGGCGACAAACAGTCCGCCATTCTGCGTGCCCAGGGTGAGCAGGAGTCGATCAAACTGGTGCTCAACGCCATCGGCGAGACGGAAGAGAACAAGCGCACCGTGGTGGGTTATCTGCTCGGCCAGAGCTACATCAAGATCCTGCCGACCATGGCCAAGGATGGCGAGCGCGTGTTCGTGCCCTACGAGTCCTCCGCCCTGCTGGGCTCGATGGGCATGTTCCGCGAGATGGCCGGCTCTCCGGAAGATACCGTCGCCAAGCACCTGCGCGACAACGACCTGCAGCGCGGCATGGTCGGTGGCGCCGCCAGTCAGAGTTGAGAGACGGGCCCGGGCGGGCGCCCGGGCCGCTAATCAGACAGATTGAACCGGCCCATCTCAGCCGAGCTGGAACGGATAGACATTGCCGATGCCGAGCAGCCGCGTGAGCTCGTCGAGCGCACCGAGCGTCTCCTCCGCCAGCTGGGGATCGGCCAGATCGTCGGGCGTCAGCCGGTCACGGTAGTGACGCTCGACCCACCCCACCAGGTCGGCGTGCAGACGCTCATCGAGCAGCACACGCCCACCCAGCGCGCCGCGCTCCTGCGCGGAGAGCGCCACCCGCAGGCGCAGACACGCCGGCCCGCCGCCGTTACGCATGCTCTGCTTGACGTCCTTGACCAGAATCTCACCGATCGGGTTGTGCCCCGCCAGCAGCAGATCCTGGATCGCCCGCCACACGGTCTCGTTCTCCTGGCACTCGCCCGGTACCACCAGCGTCATGTCGCCGCCGGGATTGGTGAGCAGCTGGGAGTTGAACAGATAGGTCGAGACGGCCTCCGCCAGACTGATCGCCTCGCCGGGGACGCGCACCGGGATCAGCGGCGTGGCCATCCGGCTGCGCAGCGCATCCAGGGTCTCCTCCTCGTCGAGGAACGCCATCTCGTGATAGAGCAGCACCGGGCCGTTGCCCACCGCGATCACGTCGTTGTGGAACACCCCGGCATCGATCGCCTCGGGGTGCTGCTGGGCGAACACGGTCTGCGCCTCACCCAGGCCGTGCTGACGCGCCACCGCCTGACTGGCCTCGAGGGTCTGACGGGCGGGGTAACGCTGTGGGCCGCGCTCGCCGCCGAACGCCTGGCGCCCGTAGACGTAGAGGTGCACCCCCGACTCGCCGTGGTCGCCGCAAAGCCGGGTGTGGTTGGCCGCGCCCTCGTCGGAGAACGCCGGGGTCGCCGGCAGCGCCGGATGGTGGGCGAAATGCGCCGGCTCGCGGAAGATCGCCGCCAGCACGCGGGCGGTGGTCTCCGGCTCCAGATAGCGGTGAAAGCTCGACTGCAGATTGGCCGGGGTGAAGTGCACCCGACCATCCGGCGCATCACGGCTGGGTGTCACCGTGGCGGCGTTAGCGGTCCACATGCTCGAGGCCGAACAGACCGCGCGCAGCAGCTGAGGTGCCTCACCGGCGGCCCGGGCCAGCACCTCGGCATTGCTGCCGGTGAAGCCCAGCGCACGCAGCGCACCGAGATCGGGGCGCTGCTGCGGCGGCAGTACGCCCTGGGCGTAGCCGGCGTCCATCAGCGACTTCATCTTGGCCAGCCCCTGCAGCGCCGCCTCGCGCGGATTGGAGGCGAGACCGCCGTGGCGCATCGAGGCCACGTTGCCGTGGGCCAGACCGGCGTAGTTGTGGGTCGGCCCGACCAGGCCATCGAAATTGACCTCGCGCACGTCGCTCATCGCGTCGCTCATAACGTGACCCCAGGCGGCAGTTCGCCGGGCAGCGTCAGAGTCTCGGACTCCATCGAGGCCACCGGGTAGGCGCAGTAGTCGGCGGCGTAGTAGGCACTGGGGCGATGATTGCCGCTATCGCCGATCCCCCCGAAGGGCGCATCACCGGAGGCACCGGTGGTTTGGCGGTTCCAGTTGACGATGCCAGCGCGAATGCGCAGCAGGAAGTCGTCCCACTCCGGCTGATCGCCGCCGATCAGCCCGGCGGCGAGGCCGTAGCGGGTATCGTTGGCCAGTTCGATAGCGTGGTCCCAGTCGCGGTAGCGGTAGACCTTGAGCAGCGGGCCGAAGTGCTCCTCGTCGGGTACCTCGCAGCCGGTGACGTCCACCAGCCCCGGCGAGAGCAGGCTGGTGCCGGCTTCGAGCGAGGCCATGCGCACGATCACCCGGCCGCCGCGCGCCTCGAGATCGGCCTGGGCGGCGAGCAGCCCCTCCGCCGCCGCAGGGCTGACGAGCCCTGAGTAGAACGGCGCCGGTTCGCTGAACGGCGCCGCCACGCGCAGCTGCTGCATCGCCTCGGCCAGCTGCTCGAGCAACTGATCGCCACGCTCGCCCTCGGGCACGATCAGGCGGCGGGCGCAGGTGCAGCGCTGGCCGCCGGAGAGGAACGCCGACTGCAGGATGGTCAGCACCACCGCCGCCGGGTCGCGCACGTCACGCACCACCAGCGGGTTGTTGCCGCCCAGTTCGAGCGCCAGGATCTTGCCGACCTGGCCACCGAACTGGCGGTGCAGCAGGCCGCCGATCTTGGCGCTGCCGGTGAACAGCAGGCCGTCGATATCGGCGTGGCCGGCCAGCGCCTGGCCCACTTCGGCGGCGCCCTGGACGAGATTGATCACCCCGGGGGGCAAGCCGGCCGCGACCCAGCACTGAAGGGTCAGATCGGCGCTCATCGGGGTCTGCTCGCTGGGCTTGAACACCACGCAGTTGCCCGCCAGCAGCGCCGGCACCATATGCCCGTTGGGCAGATGGCCGGGGAAGTTGTAGGGGCCGAACACCGCCAGCACGCCGTGGGGGCGATGGCGCAGCACCGCGCGGGTGCCGTTGGCATCGCGGGCGCGCTCGCCGGTGCGCTCATGGTAGGCGTTCACCGAGATGGCAATCTTGCCGATCATCGCCCCGACCTCGGTGCGGGCTTCCCACAGCGGCTTGCCGGTCTCACGGGCGATGCTCTCGGCCAGCGGCTCGCGCTGCGCCTCGAGCTGGTCGCGGAAGCGCTCGACCACCGCCTGACGCTCGGCCAGCGGCAACCGCGCCCAGCCAGCAAAAGCGTGTCGCGCCGCGCTCACCGCCGCACCGACCTGGTCCGCGGAGGCGGCGTTGGCCTGCCATAGACGAGCGCCAGAGACCGGGTCGTGCTTGGTGAAGGCCGCCGCCTCGCCCGCTTGCCACTGGCCGTCGATCAGCAGTTGTTGTGTGGCGTCCATGCTTCCCTCCGATTGGGTTCTGAAAAGTCGGCCCGGCTCGCTGCAGCGCGGGCGCCTGAGGTGGCCGCCGCGCCGGCGCTCTGATTCGGGCCCGGCATCGAGCTCGGAGCCCCGAACTCGATGCCCTGGGCTCGGTGTTCAGGGCCCGGTGCTCAGAGCAGCTCAGGTCTGCAGCAGGCGCAGAGTGTCGCCGCTGGTCACGTTCAGGCGCCGCGCCTCCGCCTCACTCAGGTGGACCACGCCGTCGGCGTCGGGACCGCGACCGATGAAGCTGCAGCGGAAATCCGCCATGCCGGTGGTCGCCGCCAGCCAGCTGGGGCGTTCGGCCTGGGCGAGCGCGTCGCCGCTCACCTCGACCTGTACCCGCTGGGAGTGGCGAATGGCGCCCACGTCATCGATATAGGCCTCCACGGTGGGGCCGCCATCGAAGATGTCGATATAGCCTTCCCAGCGCAGCCCCTCTTTCTTGAGCATCTCCAGCGCCGGACGAGTCTGCTCATGGACCTGGCCGATGCACGCCCGCGCCGCCTCGGGCAGAAACGGGGTGTAGATCGGATACTTGGGCATCAGTTCGCCGATGAAGCTCTTCTGGCCCAGCCCGGTGAGCTGATCCGCCTGCTTGAACTCCATGGGAAAGAAGTGGCTACCCAGACACTGCCAGAACGGGCTGATGCCGTCGGCATCGATCACCCCGCGCATCTCCGCCAGCACCTTGTCCGGGAAACCGTCGCGGAACTCCGCCATGAACAGCCAGCGCGCCTTGGAGAGCAGCGTACCGTTGCGGTCGCGACGATAGGCCGGGCGCAGGAACAGCGAGGCGACCTCGGCATCGCCGGTATGGTCGGAGCTCAAGAACAGCGTATCGATGGTGCGATGCAGATCGAGCTGGACCGAGGAGTGGGCGAGCTTGCCCACCCGGTAGTGATAGAAGGGCGTCTCGCGCCCGACCTCCGCTTCGATGGCGCAGCAGCCGGCCAACTCGCCGCTCTGCTCGTCTTCGAGCACGAAGAAGTAGAGCCGCTCGCAGGCGGGTACACGGCCCTCGAAGGCCGCTACCGCCTTGTCGATCTTGGCGACGAGGAAGTCGTGATCGTTGGGCAGCGAGGTGAACCCGACCCCGGTCTCCTGGGCCAGCGACTTGAGTTCGTCGATATCGTGATGGCTGATGGGTCTCAGACGCATTACAGGTCTCCCTCGTCCAATGCATCCTCGACGTCCGGCAGCGCCAGCGGCGCGACCAGAACCGCCCGCCCCTCCTCCACGCCGAGCAGCTCGGCCTGAGCCTCGGAGAGCAGTAGCTGACCGGTCGGGGTCAGCGCGTAGCGGGCCACGGTGCAGCGAAAATCGGCCAGACGCTGGTTGGCCACCATCGCCGGCTCGGCGTCCGGCAGCGAGGCCGCCGGGCGAATACGCACCGGATGCCAGCCGCAGTGGTTGAGCGTACGCAGGCGTGCGCGTTCACCACGTAGAACCGGCCCGGCATCGAAGATATCCACGTGACGCGAGCGCACGAAGCCCTCTGCCAGCATCTCGCCCAGCGCCGGCTCATGGGCGGGATGCTCACGCCCGATCGCCGAACGCGCCTGGGGCGTCAGCAGCGGCAGGTATAGCGGGAACTGCGGCATCACCTCGGCGATGAAGCTCTTCGAGCGCACCCCGGCGAGCTGATTGATCTCGTGGTAGCCGCGGTTGAAGAAGTGGCGCCCGACGCTATCCCAGAACGGCGACGCCCCGCTCTCGTCGAGATAGCCGGGGAAGGCCACCCCCAGGGTGTCGGCGAAGCGCTCCGGGTACTGGGCGATGAACATCAGCCGTGCGCGACGCAGCAGCGAGGCGGCGCTGGTGCCGCGATAGCGCGCGTCCAGCGATAGCGCACACAGCAGCGACACTTCGGACATCTCGTGGGAGAGCGACAGCGTCTGCACCTCGTGACGCAGGTTGAGCTGCTGCGAGGCGTGGATCAGGGTTTCCTGTCGATAGGTGTAGTAGACGTCCTGGGCCCCGGCCTGGGCACGAATGCTCGCGGTCCCCACGATCTCGCCGATCTCGCGGTCCTCGAGCACGAAGGTGTAGACCTCGTCACCGGGGAAGTCGACGTTGTGGGAGAGCGCCCGGCAGGAGCGCGCAATGCGCTCCTCGAGACGATCACGGTGGGCCGGCAGGTTGGTCAGCCGCGGCGTGGCACTGCTGGCCAGGCGCTCGATGGCGCCAATATCGGCAGCCTGGGCCGGACGCACCAGCAGCTGACCAGCTTCCCGCACACTCTCGGCCACGCGGGAAGAGTGGTCGATGCCACGCATGCCGGTCGACTCACTCACTGGCTGAGACGAGACGTTCGATGGCCAGTTCCAGGCGCGCCATGCCCTCCTGGATATCCGCCTCGGGAATCACCAGCGAGGGTGCCATGCGCAGCACGCCGGGCCCGGCGACCAGCGCCATCAGCCCCTGTTCGAGCGCCAGCGGCAGGATGTCCCGCGCCTTGCCCTCGTAGGCATCGCTCATCTCGGCGCCGATCAGCAGCCCCATGCCGCGGATCTCCTTGAACACGCCGTACTTGCGGTTGATCACTTCGAGATGCTCGCGGAACAGCGCATGCCGGCGCTCGACGCCTTCGAGCACCTCGGGGGTATCGATGGTGGTCAGTGCCGCCAGCCCCACCGCGCAGGCCAGCGCGTTGCCGCCATAGGTGGAACCGTGGGTGCCCACCGCCAGCGACGGTGCGACGCGGTCGGTGGTGAGCATGGCGCCGATCGGGAAGCCACCGCCCAGGGCCTTGGCCGAGGTCAGGATGTCCGGGGTCACACCGTAGTGCATGTAGGCGTAGAGCTTGCCGCTACGGCCGACGCCCGACTGCACCTCGTCGACCACCAGCAGCGCCTGGTGACGATCGCACAGCTCGCGCAGCCCCTGCAGGAACTCAGGCGTGGCCGGCATCACGCCGCCCTCGCCCTGGATCGGCTCGACCACCACCGCGCAGGTGTCGTCGTCGATCAGCTCGCGCACGCTGTCGAGATCGTTGAAGCGGGCGTGCTGAATGCCACCGGGCACCGGGCCGAAGCCTTCGGAGTACTTGGGCTGACCGCCAACGCTGACGGTGAACAGAGTGCGCCCGTGGAACGCCTGCTTGAACGAGATGATCTTGTGCTTGCGCTCGCCGAAGTTGTCGAACGCCCAGCGCCGCGCCAGCTTGAACGCCGCCTCATTGGCCTCGCCGCCGGAGGAGCAGAAGTAGACCTTGTCGGCGAAGGTCCGCGTGACCAGCTCGCGCGCCAGTGCCAGCGCCGGCTCGTTGGTATAGACGTTGGAGAGGTGCCACAGCTTGTTGCCCTGGGTGGTCAGGGCATCGACCAGCTTGGGGTGGCAGTGGCCCAGCGCGTTGACCGCAATGCCCCCGGCGAAGTCGATGTACTCCTTGCCCGCCTGATCCCACAGGCGGCTGCCCTCGCCACGCACCGGAATCGCCTGCTGCGGCGAGTAGTTGGGCGTCATGTAGCTGTCGAAATCGTCTCTCGTCGGGCTTGCGGCCATCGTGGTCTCCTCAAGGTTGGACGCGGCATCCCTGGCGGCGGGCGGGCGTACACGCCGGGCCAGGCCGGACTCGGGCGCTTGGCGCCCGGCATCCGATAGGATCTGGAATCGAGTATAAGCAGGCGCTTCGCCCGCGGCTTTCAGCGATGGGACGGCAAATTGCGAAAAGCGTCCTACGCTTGAGAGTCACGTGAAGCCACCGCGGCACGCGCCCCAAGGCGATGATCGGCGGCACCAGGGCGCGCCCCTGCCAGCCTTCAGTCTACCTGCGCGGCGCCCCCCAGGGCCATGTCAGAGCCGCCTCAGGCGCCTGTCTCAGGGCCACGCGTGCCGCCGGCTTCGATATCCGGACTCAAGGAGATTTGCATGCAGATCGATCTCACTGCCAAGCACGCCATCGTCACCGGCTCCACCGCCGGTATCGGCCTGGCCATCGCCAAGGGGCTGGCCCAGGCCGGCGCCAGCGTCACCGTGACCGGGCGTACCCAGGCGCGCGTCGACCAGGCGATCGCTACTCTCACCCGCGAGGTGCCCGGCGCCAGCGTCGACGGCGTGGCCGCCGATCTCGGCAGCGCCGACGGCTGCCAGACGCTGATCACGGCGCGCCCCGAGTGCGACATCCTGATCAACAACGTCGGCATCTTCGGGCCCAAGGACTTTTTCGAGATCGAGGACGCCGAGTGGCAGCAGTTCTTCGACGTCAACGTGATGAGCGCGGTGCGCCTGTCGCGCCACTATGCCCAGGGCATGAAGCAGCGCGACTGGGGCCGCATCCAGTTCCTCTCCAGCGAATCGGCGCTCAATATTCCCGCCGAGATGGTCCACTACGGCATGACCAAGAGCGCGGTGCAGTCGATCTCGCGGGGGCTGGCCAAGGTGCTGGCAGGTACCCGGGTCACCGTCAACGCGGTGCTGCCGGGGCCGACCAAATCGGAAGGCGTGGGCAAGATGATCGCCAAGATGGCCGCTGAGCAGGGCGTGAGCGAGGCCGAAGCGGAAGCCAACTTCGTCAAGGACAACCGTCCCTCCTCGATCATCCAGCGGGTGGCCGAAGTCGAGGAGGTCGCCAACCTGAGTGTCTATCTGGCCTCCGAGCAGGCCAGCGCCACCACCGGTGCAGCGATGCGGGTCGAAGGCGGTATCGTCGATACCATGGCCTGACGCTCGGCGCCGGCTCTGGCGTTGCAGGCTTGGCGTCTTGAGCTGAGCACCTCAAACGACGCGTGCCAGCGGCATCACCGCTGGCACGCGTCTTTCGTCGAGCCCGCTTCCACGCTGGCAAGCTCCGCCCGTTTCAGCCCTCGAAGCGCTTGAAGATCACGCTCGCATTCACCCCGCCGAAGCCGAAGGCGTTACAGATCGCGTGCTCCATCGCCATTGGGCGCGACTCGCCGTGGACCACGTCCATCTCCGCTGCCAGCGGGTCGGGATCGAGATAGTTGCGCGTCACCGGCGCGATCTGATCGCGCAGTGCCAGCAGGGTGAAGATCGCCTCGACCCCGCCGGCGGCGCCGAGCAGGTGCCCAGTGGCGGCCTTGGTCGCGCTGATCGCCGGGCGGTGTTCGCCGAAGACGCGCTTGACCGCCGCCAGCTCGCCGCGATCACCCACCGGGGTCGAGGTCGCGTGGGCGTTGAGGTGAGCGATATCGCTGGGCGCCAGGCCGGCCTGACGCAGTGCGATCGCCATCGCTCGCGCGGCACCCTCGCCATCCTCCGGCCCAGCGGTCAGATGGTAGGCATCCGAGGTGGTGCCGTAGCCGACCAGCTCGGCGATCGGCGTGGCGCCACGGGCCTGGGCATGCTCCAGGGTCTCGATCACGATCACCCCGGCGCCCTCACCCATGACGAAGCCATCACGCCCCTGGTCGAACGGCCGCGAGGCCGCTTCGGGGGTCTCGTTGTAGTGGCTGGAGAGCGCCTTGGCCGCGGCGAAGCCACCCAGGCTGACGCGGTCGATGCACGCTTCACTGCCGCCACACACGGCGATCTCTGCCTCACCGGCATGGATCATGCGCGCGGCGTCGCCGATCGCCTGCAGGCCGGCCGCACAGGCGGTCACCGGAGCGCCCAGCGGCCCCTTGAAGCCGTGGCGGATCGAGATATGGCCGCACGCCAGGTTGGCCAGGAACGACGGAATGGTGAACGGCGACAGCCGCCGCGGACCGCGGCTGTCGGTGGTGCGTACCGCATCGGCGATCGCCGGGAAGCCACCGATCCCCGAGCCGATCAGGGTCGCAGTGCGGGTCTTCTCATCTTCGCTCTGGGGGTACCAGTTGGCCTGCCGGAGGGCATCGTCGGCCGCGACCACCGCCATCTGGATGAAGCGGTCCATCTTGCGCCGCTCCTTGGGGTCGATGGCACGGTCGAGATCGAACCCGGCGCTATCCTCTTCGATGCTGGGCACCGGCCCGCCGACGCCGACGGCGAGACCTTCGACGGTCTCCGCGGGCAAACGACGCAGCCCGGAAGCCCCGGACAGCAGGCGCTGCCAGACGGTCTCCAGCTGGCAGCCCAGCGGCGAAAGAATGCCCATACCTGTCACTACGATACGTCGCATGACGTTGTCCTTACTGTTCGTTGATCGAATGTCGCTAGCGCCGCCGCTGGCCGGTGATCTCGGCGGATGGGGCGACGGCGGCCTCGGCCAGTGGATCCGCCGCGGCGGTGTCCTCCATGACAGAGGTCAACAGGATCTCCCCCTGGGCCCGGGCCCGTTCGGCGCGCTGACGCATCGCCGGCGTGGCGTCGGGACCGGCGACCATCACCACATCGCGCGGTACCAGCGGCGTACCCTGGTGGCGGTCGTAGATGACCGGCACGATCGGCTCGCCACTATCGCGATGCACCAGTTCGACACCACGGGCGGCAATCGGCAGGTGGTGTTCGCCCCAGGCGTAGAGCGTCAACAGCACCGGCGCCAGGCCCCGCCCCTTGTCGGTCAGGCGGTACTCGAAGCGCGGCGGGCGAGTCTGATAGCGGTACTTTTCGAGCAGGCCATTGTCGACCATGCGCTCGAGACGCCGGGTGAGCATGTTGGAAGCAATGCCGAGACCGCGCTGGAACTGATCGAAGCGCGTCGCCCCCTGGAAGGCGTCGCGCAGGATCAGCAGCGTCCAGCTATCGCCCACGCAGGCCAGCGCGCGGGCAATGGGACAGAGGTCGGGCTCTTCGCTCACTTTCATAATGCAAGCGACTGTACCGGATTCCCTGCGACAGGGAAAGACGGGGCCGCGGCCCAGGATCATCGCCGTGCAAGCCTTGGAGAGTGCGCGCGCCGCACCTGGCGACCACCGATACGGGGGTCAGAGCGCCTGCGAGCGGCTAAAGGCCAACCGCACCCGGGGCAACGCTTCGCCAAAGCGCTCCACCGTCTCCTCGGCCAGACGGGTCCAGCCGCGCGCCTCCAGCGCCGGTGCCAGCATCAGGCTGGCGTCGATCAGCACACGGCTGTGCCCGGCGGCGAGCAGCGCCTCCAGCGACAGTTCGAGCAGACGCGAGCCGACACCCTGACGGGTGATCGCGGGCCACACATAGAGCGTCTCGATGCGCCCGTCGCTGGCGTCGCGCTCGCAGAAACCGACACAGTGGCCGTCGCACTCGGCGACCAGGGTGGGATAGAGCGTCTGGCGGGCCATCCACGCTTCGGCGGTACGCGGCAGCGCCGCCGACCACGCCTCGCGCTGGGACAGGGTGTAGCGGCTCGATGCCCCCTCCATGACCGCATGATGGAAGACCTCGGCCTGGTCCGCCGCATCCCGCGGCAGCGCTTCTCGAAAGCGGGTACGTTCCAGCATCACGGTCTCTCCAGGGTCGGGATGGGTTGCGAGCCGCGCCATGGTCGGGTCGACGTCGGGCCTAGGCGACTTCGGCGTAGAGCGCCTCGAAGCGCGGAAAACGCAGCGCAATGTCGCTGGTGGTTTCCAGCAGATGATGCGCCGTCTCATCGCTCCAACTCAAGGCCACGAAGTCGGGGCTGGGCCCCATGTCGAACCAGTGCGGCACACCGGCCGGGATCATCAGCAGATCGCCACGCTCGCAGCCGATGACATAGACCCGGCCGTTGAGATGAAGATAGAACACCGCCTGCCCGTGGAGCAGCAGGTGCCAGTTATCGCTGTCGCTGCGCGACTCGTTGGAGAGACGCTCGCGCTCGAGCGCGCCGGCGCCGCCGTCATCCAGATAGCGCGGGCTCATCCCCCGCAGCTCGACCCGACGGCAGCCGCTGAGCTGACCGACCTCGTCGATGATCGGCGTGTAGCGCGCCAGCAGCGCCTCGCTCGGCGCGCACTCCGGCATCGCCGGCAGTGGGTGATGGCGATAGAGGATCGCGTTGGCTTCCAGCTCGAGGCGCAGACGCTCGGGCTCGTGGGTCGTCAGCAGCGGCTGCTCGCCGTCGGCCTCATGATAGACGCGTAGGAAACTCATCGAACCTCTCCCTGGTATGGCACCGCTCTCGGCGCCGTCGATACGCGTGTGGCCCGTTCCGTCAGGCCAACTCGCGGAAGTACCCCACCACTCGGGGCCGGGCACGATGATGATCGCAGGCCCGGCCTATTCCGCTGACAGTATGGCACCGCCTGCGCATCCGGCCAGCTCGGCACGCGGCGCCAGCGCTGAGTGGCGGGCAAGCCACGCATTGCGCGCGCCCGCCTCAGCCGCCACCATGACGCTTTCTTGCCCCACGCTGCCGTTGCCGCGCAGGGTGGCGCTACCATCGGCTTCGGACATGCCCGCCTTGACCACCCCAGACACCAGACTCGACGATCGCCCAGGGCCGCTCTCGCTGACCCCGATCGGCACCCTCGCCAGCGACTACCCCGACAAGTTCGGCATTCCGCGCCAGCCGGGGCTGGCCCCCAGCGCTCGCGCCATCCTCTATCTGGAGGCAGCGTTCGACGACCCGCTGGCGGTGGAGGGACTCGAGGCCTTCAGCCACCTGTGGCTGAGTTTCGTGTTCGACCGCAGCCCGACCACCTGGTCGCCGCGGGTGCGTCCGCCGCGCCTGGGCGGCAACCAGCGCGTAGGGGTCTTCGCCAGCCGCAGCACCCACCGCCCCAACCGCCTGGGGCTCTCGCTGGTGGAGCTGGTGGAGGTCGAACTCAGCACTCGCCCCACGCCGGCCGCGCATCCCATCGCCGGCTCGCCGCTGGCCGCCCGGCGCAGCCGGGTGAAACTGCATCTGCGCGGCCACGACCTGTGCGACGCCACCCCGATCGTCGATATCCGGCCCTATCTGCCGTGGGCGGAATCGCAACCGCAGGCCCGGGCCGGCTTCGCCCCGGCTGCCCCCGCGCCCATGGCGGTCCGCTTCAGTGACAGCGCCCGGCACACCCTCGCCGCGCATGCCGACGGCGCCGGACTGACCGCGCTGATCGAAGAGGTGCTGGCCCAGGACCCGCGACCGGCCTATCACGCCAAACCGGGCGCGGGGGCCGGGCGCGAGTACGGCGTCTGCCTGCGTGACGTCAATGTGCGCTTCCGGGCGGCATCCGACGATGGCGCCGACAGCCTGCAGGTGGTCGCTATCGAACCGCGCGCCGACGGAGCGGTCTGAGGAGGATGTTTACAAAATGCCTGCGCTCGACAATACGGCGTTAAAATCGGCCTCAAAATGCTCATTTACCCCCGTGTAAGCTCCGCTTTCTCGACCGATTTTGCCTTGTCTTGCCTTCGCTCGCCGAATTTGTAAACACCCTCTGAGACACCAGCGTTTTGGGCTGGCCTAGTGGGGCCGCCCCCGCTAGGGTGCTTACTTCACCGTGATACCGGAGTCTCTTCTACATGTTGAAATCGATTCTGGCGGCCGGGCTCGTCGCCCTGCCGCTGCTCTCGACCTCGGCGCTGGCCGATGCCGATCATCCCCACGTGCGCCTGGAGACCAGCCAGGGCAATATCGAGCTCGAACTCGACGCCAAGGCGGCGCCGCGCACGGTGGCCAACTTCCTGCGCTATGTCGACGAGGGTCACTACCAGGGTACGGTGTTCCACCGGGTCATACCGGACTTCATGATCCAGGGCGGCGGGCTGGATGCGGATCTCGAACCCAAGCCGACCCATGATCCGATCCCGCTGGAGAAGAGCGGCCTGAAGAACACCCGTGGCACCATCGCCATGGCGCGCACCGCTAATCCGGACTCTGCCACCAGCCAGTTCTTCATCAATCTGGTCGACAACGACGCGCTGAACTATCGCGATCTCTACAACCCCGGCTACACCGTGTTCGGGCATGTGGTCTCGGGCATGAACGTCGTCGACAAGATCGCCGAGACGCCCACCGGCCGCCGCGGGCCGCACGCCGATGTACCGACCCAGCCGATCACCATCGTCGGCGCCGAGCGGATCGACTGACGCGCGGCTCTCACACCGCATCCGCGCGAACCTTCCGAACCAGCGGACGACGTGGGCTTATCCAGCGGCAGGGCGTCGCGAGGGCGCTATGACCCCCTCCCTGGGCGCTACCTTTGCCATCCATGGCAAAGGACCCTCGCTTTGCCCTGCCCCCGGCGCCCATCGTTAGCGGGTTTGACAATGAGTGCTCATAACGACGAGAGCCCCGGCACTTGGGTGCCGGGGCTCTGTTCATTCAGGCCATCTGGGCTATCGCGCCGCAGGGCTATGCTGGCGGCGGGCAGCCGCGCTCAGTCGAAGCTCATGCCCAGACGACGGCCGACCTCTTCGTAGGCCTCGATCACCCCGCCCAGACCCTGGCGGAAGCGATCCTTGTCCATCTTCTCACGGGTCTCGGCGTCCCACAGGCGGCAGCCATCGGGCGAGAACTCGTCACCGAGCATGATCTCGCCGTCGAACACGCCGAACTCGAGCTTGTAGTCGACCAGCAGCATGCCGCCATCCAGGAACAGCTGCTTGAGCACGTCGTTGACGCGGAAGGTGAGCGACTTCATGGTCGCCAGCTGCTCCGGCGTCGCCCAGCCGAAGGTCTCGGCCAGCGACTCGTTGATCATCGGGTCGCCCTTCTCGTCGTTCTTGAGGAACAGTTCGAAGGTGGGCGGCGCCAGGGCGATTCCTTCCTCGACGCCGAGACGCCGCACCAGGCCACCCGCGGCCAGATTGCGCACCACGCACTCCACCGGGATCATCTCGAGTTTCTTGACCACGCACTCGGTATCGGAGAGCAGCTGATCGAAGTGGGTGGGAATGCCCGCCTCGGCCAGCTTGCCCATGATGAAGGCGTTGAAACGGTTGTTGACCATGCCCTTGCGCGCCAGCGCTTCCTTCTTCTTGCCGTCGAAGGCGCTGGTGTCGTCGCGGAAGTGCAGCACCAGCCGCTGGGGGTCGTCGCTCAGATAGACCGACTTGGCCTTGCCGGCATAGAGAAGATCGCGTTTTTGCATGGAGCTGTCTCCGCGTCGCCGCCGTCGGGCGGCTGTCTTGGGGTTGGGGTCGCGCAACGCCGCAACGGACGGCCTGTTCAGGCCACCCGCTGCCAGTCGGTGCCGTGGTCCTGGGTCGAGATCATCAGCCGCGACTCGTCGCCGTCGAGCAGCGGCGTCAGCGCTTCCAGGACGCGTTCGGGGTGATTATTTTGCGCCGAGAGGTGCGAGCACACAATCCGCTCCAGCCGATCCAGGCCCAGCCGCTGCAGCAGCGTCGCCGCCTGGGCGTTGGCCAGATGCCCCCAGCGCCCGGCGACACGGCGCTTCAGGTGGGGCGGATAGGGCCCCTCGGCGAGCATGCGCGGGTCATGGTTGCATTCGAGAAAGAGCGCGTCGCAGTGGCGAAACGCCTCGACCACATGGGCCGTGGGGTGGCCGAGATCGGTCAGCAGCCCCAGGCTGCGCGCCTGGGCGCGGATCCGGAACTGGATCGGTTCGCGGGCGTCGTGGGGCACGGTCACCGGATCGATCTCCAGCCCGCCGATGGCGAAGCGCGCCTGGGGCGTGAGCAGATCGAGCTGGGGCACCTCACCGAGCTTGCCCGAGAGCCAGCTACCGGCGCTGAGGTGCACCGGCAGGCGATAGCGCCGCGCCAGGGCCCCGACACCGGTGATATGGTCGCTGTGCTCATGGGTCACCAGCAACGCCGAGAGCTGGCGCGGATGCACGCCGAGCCGCGCCATGCGCCGCTCGGCCTCGCGCATGCCGAAGCCGCAGTCGACCAGAATCAGCGTCTCGCCGTCGCTGACCAGGGTGGCGTTGCCCTTGCTGCCACTGCCCAGCGAGGCGAAGTAGAGCCCGGGCGCAGCCCCCGGCGCCAGCGGCGACTCGCCCGCCATCAGCGCAGGGTCGCGGCGATGGCGTCGAGCAGGTCGCGCGCCTGGACCGGCGGCACCGGCTTGCCTTTGGGATCGGTCACGGTCACCGAGGTGAGCGCCGCCTGGGAGACCAGTTTCAAGCGATACGAGCGATAGTCGTCGCCACCGCCGCCGAACCAGTCGAACCAGCCGCCGCCCTGATCCGCAGGGCGATAGTCGACGAAGAATTCGCCGGCGCTGCGGTTCTGGTCGACCAGCTTGAGTCGCTGCGAGTCGAAGCCGTTCTGGAGCTGATAGTAGAGCTCGGACCAGGCGCGGTTGGTGTCCAGGGCGAGATTGAGCTGCCAGGTGCCGTCACGGTTGACCAGCTTGACCCGCTCGCTCTGGTCGAGCGGTTGGGCCGCCAGGGAAACGCCGCTGTCGCTGGCGCCGCTGGCGTCCAGATAGGCCTTGATCCCGCTCAGGCAGCGGCCGGCATCACCGATGTCACAGCGCACCTCACTGGTACCGCTACGCAAGCCCTGACGCAGGCTGATCGCGCCCTGCTCGGTCTGGATGCGGCCCTTGGCGGCGTCGATGTTGGTGGCACGCACGCCATGGTCGACGGCGAAGCCCTGCAGACGCGGCCACACGCTGGCCGGCGCGGCGTTGACCAGCAGCCAACGCTCGTTGCCCGCCTGGCGCGCCTCGACGAACGGCTGATCCTCGCTCGGCCCCGCGGCCAGCGGCTGCGGCCGCGGCGCATCGCTATCCTCGGACGCCATGAAGTCGCTGTCCGCCTGGGGCACCGGCATCGAGTCCTGGTAGCGGATCGGGTTGCTCGACGACGGCAGCTGCAGCGGCTGGCTCATCTTGGCATCGCGATACTCGTCGTCACGATTGTAGTAGTAACCATCCTGGAACAGGCCACAGCCCGACAGCGTCAGCGTCGCGCACAGCACCAGGGGCATCCCTTTGAGGATGGGCTTCATGCATCCACCTTTGTTCGAAGCAAGTCTATTCGGCATCCGGCATGCGGCTCGGGCCGGCTCACGCGGTCTCGATCCCGGCCAGCTGCAGCGCCTCGCCGACGCTGCCGTGGTAGCGCTCGGAGAGCCAGGTCAGCGGCAGGCGAATGCCCTTGTCGGCGTAGCCCATGCGGTTGAGCGCCCACTTCACCGGGATCGGGTTGGACTCGATTCCCAGCGCGGTGTGCAGCGGCGCCAGGCGCGCGTTGATCTGGTGGGCTCGCTCGTGGTTGCCGCCGGCGGCGGCCACGCACAGCTCGTGCATCGCCTTGGGCGCGACATTGGCGGTCACCGAGATGTCGCCATGGCCGCCCATCAGCATGAAGTCACAGGCGGTGGGATCATCGCCGGAGTAGAGCGCGAAGTCGCTGCCCTTGAGACGCTCGATCAGCTCCTCGGCGCGCTCCAGGTTGCCGGTGGCATCCTTGAGCCCGACGATGCGCTCCAGCTCGGCGAGACGGAAGACGGTCTCGTTGTAGATATCCGAGCAGGTGCGCCCCGGCACGTTGTAGAGAATGATCGGCAGCTCGCTGGCCTCGGCGACCGCCTTGAAGTGCTGGTACAAACCTTCCTGGGTCGGCTTGTTGTAGTAGGGCGCCACGGACAGGCAGCAGTCGGCACCGACCTCGCTGGCGTAGCGCGCCAGCTCCACCGCCTCGGCGGTGTTGTTGGCCCCGGTCCCGGCGATCACCGGAATGCGCCCGCCGACCTCTTCCACCACGGTGCGGATCACGTCGAAGTGCTCGGCGAACGACATGGTGGTCGGCTCACCGGTGGTGCCGGCGGCGACGATGGCGTCGGTCCCCTGATCGAGATGGAAATTCACCAGACGACGCAGCGCCTCCCAGTCGATCTCGCCTCCGGCCTTCATCGGTGTCGCCAAGGCGACGATGCTGCCTGTGATCATGTTGCGGTTCTCTCCCTTATGACCTGACGGGCGCATGGGCCTGACACAGGATTCCAAGACGCGGGCCGAGAATGGAGACCATCGCCAGGCCCGATAGGCCGCTACGGACGCCCGCGGCACTGCCCGCGCTACGCAAATTTCGCAAACACCGAATGGTACTCAGGCTACCGCGGCCTGTACAGCCGCGCCGCCGCCCCTGCTGCCCATTGCGGAGCCAGCGCCGATGCCACGGCAGCGCCACCGAGCATTGACCGCCGAGATCGGCTATCGTTCGATGCCAGTGGCACGCCGACTCGCATGACCGGTCGACGCCTGCCCCTGTTTCCACGTCGTCACAGCTCATGGGAGGCCAGCATGACACTCAGCATCGGACAACCGGTCGAGGACTTCACCGCCGACGCCACCAGCGACACCACCTTCCGCCTCAGCGACTATCGCGGCCAACAGGTGGTGATCTACTTCTATCCCAAGGACAGCACCCCCGGCTGTACCACCGAAGGGGGCGACTTCCGCGACAACATCGACGCCTTCCGCGCCGCCAATACCGTAGTGGTCGGGGTCTCCCGGGACGGTCTCAAGGCGCACGAGAACTTCAAGGCCAAGCAGGGCTTTCCGTTCGAGCTGATCTCGGATCGCGACGAAGCGCTGTGCCGTCAGTTCGACGTGATCAAGCTCAAGAAGATGTATGGCAAGGAGCACCTGGGCGTGGAGCGCAGCACCTTCCTGATCGACGCCGAGGGCAAGCTCGCCCGCGAGTGGCGCGGGGTCAAGGTACCGGGCCACGTCGACGAGGTGCTCGCCGCGGCCCAGGAACTCAACGGCTGAACACCCTCATTGGGAATTGATCTCGGCCTGGCTGGCGATACCGCGCGGCCAGGCCTGGACCAGCGCCTTGATCAAGGTCGCCAGGGGGATGGCGAAGAAGATGCCCCAGAAGCCCCACAGCCCGCCGAAGAAGAGCACCGCCAGGATGATCGAGACCGGGTGCAGATCGACCGCTTCCGAGAACAGGATCGGCACCAGCACGTTGCCGTCCAGCGCCTGCAGAATGGCGTAGGCCAGCAGCACGTAGAAGAACTGCTCGCCCATGCCGAAGTGAAAGCCCGCTACCGCGGCGACCGGTAGCGTGGCCACCGCGGCGCCGATATAGGGCACCAGTACCGATAGCCCCACCATCAGCCCGAGCAGCGCCGCGTAGGGCAGCCCGAAGGCCCAGAAGGTGATGAAGGCAACGCTGCCGACGATGATGATCTCGATGGTCTTGCCACGCACGTAGTTGGCGATCTGGTCGTCCATCTCCTGCCACACCCGGGTCATCAGGGTGCGCTGGCGCGGCAGCAGCGAAAGCAGGAAGGCGACCAGGCGTTCGCGATCCTTGAGCATGAAGAAGACCAGGATCGGCACCAGCACCAGATAGATGATCAGCGCCATCAGACTGCCCAGCGAGGCGAGCGACAGGGTCAGCGCACGCTGGCCCAGGGTGGAAGCCTGGCGCCCGGCGGAGGCGATCCAGCCCTGGATCTGATCCGGCGTCACCACCGTGGGATAGCGCGCCTGCAGCTCGTCGAGCCAGAGCTGGCTGCTGGCGAACATGCGCGGCGCCTCCTGTACAAGCTCCATCAGCTGATTCCACACCAGCGGCAGCACGACCAGCGCCAGCGCCAGCAGCGCACCGAGGAAGAGCAGGAACACCAGCCCCACCGCCAGCAGGCGCGGCAGCCCGCGACGTTCGAGCCAGCCCACCACCCCCTGCAGCAGAAAGGCCACGACCAGCGCGGTGAAAAAGGGCGCCAGCGCCTGCCCCATCCAGATCACCACGGCGAAACCGCCGATCAGCAGCGCCAGCAGGACGATCGCCTGTTCGTCGGAGAGGTAGCGCTCGAACCACTGCCGCAATACGCCTTTCAAACTCATGCCTCGCTATCCTTACCCATCTTGCGCAGCCAGTAACGGTAGCTGCCCGCCTCGGCCGTGCGGTCGACCAGCGTATGTCGGCTGTGTGCGGCGAAACTGGCAAAATCCTGCCACGAGCCGGCGTCGGTCGCGACCACCTCGAGCAGCTCCCCCGGCTGCATGCCGGCAAGCGCCTGCTTGGCCTTGAGCAGTGGTAACGGACAGCTCAGACCCGAGGCGTCGAGCCGATGATCGGGGGCGTGAGACATGACACTTCCTGCATCGGTTGAGTGGGCACCGTGGCGACAGTTGCATACCCTGGGGTTTGCAGGCAACGTCTGCCACAGGCTGCGGTCGAAGGCATCATAGCGCAGAACCGACAACGACTTCCGTCGCTTTCGTCGACGTCCATACGAGAAGGTCGATGATCAAGAGATTGCATGCGCGCGCATCGCGCAGACTGCTGCTGGGCTCGCTGGCCGCCGCCGCTCTCTGGCTCACCGGGGCGCCAGTCCAAGCACAGCAGAACCCTCAGCTGCCTGGCATGGGCAGCTATCAGCTGCCGGACATGGGCAGTACCAGCGCCACCGTCACCACCAGCGACGAGCATCGCCTCGGCCGCGCCTGGCTACGCCAGTTCCGCGCCCATACCGACCCCTGGCAGGACCCCATCGCCCAGACCTACATCCAGTCGCTACTCGCTCGGCTGGTGCCCTACAGCGGCGTCGACGACCAACTGGTTGTCACGCTGATCGATAGCCGCCTGCTCAACGCCTTCGCCGTGCCCGGCGGTATCGTCGGGGTCAACGCCGGCCTATTCGCCTCGGCCCCGGACGAGGACGAGTTCGCCGCGGTACTGGCCCACGAGCTGGGCCACCTGGCCCAGCGCCACTATGCCCGGCGCATGGCACGCATCGAGCAGACCCAGCTACCGACCATGGCCGCCATGCTCGCGGGGATGATCATCGCCGCTGGCGGCGGCGGTGGCGCCGGTCTGGCGACCATGGTCGGCTCCACCGCCGCCTTCGCCCAGGACCAGCTGGCCTACTCGCGGCGCTTCGAGCAGGAGGCCGACCGCGTAGGGCTCAACGCCATGGCCAAGGCCGGCTTCGACCCGCAGGCGATGCCGAAGATGTTCCGCTCGCTGCAGAAGCTGGCCACGCTGCAGGGCGGCAACCCACCGGAGTTTCTGCTCACCCACCCGGTCACCGAATCGCGCATCAGCGACACCCAGGCGCGTGCCGACCAACTGCCCTCGCCGCCCGCCCACGACGACACGGCCTACGCCATGGTGCGCGCCCGCGCGCTGGTGCTGCTCAACCAGAACACGCCCTCCCAGGCGCTCACCGAACTCGAGCAGGATCACCCGCCCGAGGCGGCGGTGCGCTACCTGAAGGCGCTGCTGGCGGCCCGGCAAGCCCACTACAGCGAAGCGCTGGCGACACTCGATGCACTGGCCAAGACCCACCCGGATCTATCGATGATTCCCGCCACCGCGGCACAGATCGCCTTCGAGGCCAACGACCGCCCCGGCGCCCTGGCGCGCGCGCGGCGCATCCTGCGGCTCTCCCCAGGCTACTTCCCGGCGCAGTGGGTCGAGGCGGAAGCGCTTTTGCAGATGCAGCCGGACCAGGCCTTCGACGTGCTACGCAGCATGAGCGAACAGTACCCCGAAGACCCCAACGTGTTCGGCCTGCTGGCCGAAGCCGCCGGTCGCAGCGGGCGCGAGGTCTGGGGCCAGCTGGCACGGGCCGAACAGCTGCAGCTGGAGGGGCAGATCGACACCGCGATCCGCCAGCTCGACTCGGCCAGCAAGAGTGCCAAGCGCAGCGGCGACTACGCCATGGCGAGCCGGATCGAGCAGCGTCGCAAGGATTTTCTCGACTATCGCGACGCGATGCAGAACTTCTGACAACGCCTCGACGCAGTGCCATCAGCAGCCGCTGCTCGATCTACCCATCCGTCAGCGCGGCAGCGACCGCATCGAACAGCCGCATCGGTTCGATCACCATCCGCCCCATCGGCTTGGGGGCCGCGGCGTGCTGCACGATCACCAGCTCGCGGCGCGGATTGACGTAGAGATACTGACCATGGATGCCGCGCGCGGCGAAGGCGCGGTCGCGGCGCGAAGGCTCGGTCCAGCCGCTCCACCACATGTAGCCGTAGTCGACCGACTCGCCGCCGACGAGAACGCTCGGTTGCGTGGCTTCGGCGATCCAGCCCGCCGGCAGCAGAGACGTCCCCGCCACGCAGCCGCCTTCGAGCAGGAACTGGCCGAAGCGGGCGTAGTCGCGCAGGGTCGCGGCGATACCGCTGCCGCCGATCTCGATACCCTGGGGCGATGCCAGCCACCAGGTGGCATCCGCCTCCATGCCGAAGGGTTGCCACAGTTTCTGGGCCAGGTAGTCGGCCAGCGGGCACCCCACGGCGCGGCTGACCATCTCCGCCAGGATCTGGGTCTCGCCGGTACTGTAGTTGTGCCGCGTGCCCGGCGGTGCCACCCGCGGCAGCTTCGCCATTACCGCCATCGCCGCTCCAGGGCGCTGTTCGAGCTGGGCCGCCAGCAGCGCTCGACGGTCTGAGCCAGGGTCGGTGTAGGTCTCGTTCCAGCCCACCCCGGAAGCCATCATCAGCAGCTCGCGCAGGGTCACCTCGGTATAGGCACTGCCGGCCAGCGCCGGAACGTAGTCGCCCACCCGCGCAGCCAGCCCCTCGGCGATGGCACCGTCGTGGATCGCCATACCGGCGAGCGTCGACGTCACCGACTTGGCCACCGACATCGACATCCAGCGGGTATCGGGGCCGTTGCCACGCTGATAGGTCTCGTAGCGGATCTGCCCACGGTGCAGCACCAGCAGGCCGGTGACGCTGTTCAGCGCCAGATAGTCGTAGAGGTCGTAGCGCTCATCGGCCACCGCCACGCTGATCTCGCCCAGCCCCCTGGGCGAGCGCGACAACTCACGCACCGGCCCGCCAGCGGCGATGGTGCGCGACGGAAACAGCCGCTGGATATTGCGATAGGTCGCCACCGCCAGATCCGGAGTCAGGTGACCCGAGTAGGCATCGGTGACGCTACCGATCGGCTCCTCGGCGTGGCGGTAGCCGGCGGCACGGGAAGCGGTGTGGTCGAGTGACCCTGGGGGCATGGCGATTCTCCTCGGCGAATCCCCCATCTCTATCACAGTTACATGCCACGTGGCGCCGCGCGCTCACCTGCCGTATCGACAGAAGCGACAACGCAGACACCGCAGGCCGTGGGTCAATAGGAAACGGGCAATGGGAAGTGGGCAACTGGAAACGGAACGACGTGCGAGGGAGCGCGAAAACAAAGAAGCAATGGTGGGTCGTGTAGGATTCGAACCTACGACCAATTGGTTAAAAGCCAACTGCTCTACCAACTGAGCTAACGACCCATTGCACACGACCGACGAAGGTGTCGAGTCGCTTGCCGAAAAACGGCGAGGGGGGAGATCGATGGTGGGTCGTGTAGGATTCGAACCTACGACCAATTGGTTAAAAGCCAACTGCTCTACCAACTGAGCTAACGACCCAAAACTTGCAAACTGCATCGACCCGTCGGCGGTGGTGGGTCGTGTAGGATTCGAACCTACGACCAATTGGTTAAAAGCCAACTGCTCTACCAACTGAGCTAACGACCCTTACCGACTGGGCGCACATATTACTGGTAAGCCCCGGAGCAGGCAAGCGTTTTTTCTCACCCACCTGCACCGACTCTGCACCACGCCGCTGATGCCAAGCACACGCCAAGGCGACGAGACGAACCAGCGTCGAGGAGACGCTGGCCCGGCATCGGTCAAGCCGCCAAGACGTCAGGCGTCGCGCCGCGGCCGCCGCGGTTTTTTCATCGCCGTGACCGGGCGCCGCTTGTTCTTGTCGCGGCTCCAGCGATTCTTCTCATCCGGGGTCAGCTCCGGCACCTTGCGCGGCTCCAGCCCGGCCATGTTGGAGAGTTCGTCGATCTCGTCCTGGGAGAGTTCGAGCCACTCGCCAGCCTTGGCGCGCTTGTCGAGAAAGATATTGCCGTAGCGCACGCGCTTGAGCCGGCTCACGGTCAGCCCCTGGGACTCCCACAGCCGGCGCACCTCTCGGTTGCGCCCTTCGAGGATCACCACGTGGAACCAGGTGTTGATGCCTTCGCCGCCGAACTCCTGAACGTCGGTGAAGCGCGCCGGGCCATCCTCGAGCATCACACCCTCGACCATGTTGACCACGTGCTCGCGCTGCACCTCGCCCATGACGCGCACGGCGTACTCACGCTCGATCTGGTGCGACGGGTGCATCAGCCGGTTGGCCAGCTCGCCGTCGGTGGTGAACAGCAGCAACCCGCTGGTGTTGATGTCGAGACGACCGATCGCGATCCAGCGCTCGCCCTTCAGACGCGGCAGCCGCTCGAACACGGTGCGTCGCCCTTCCGGGTCCTTGCGCGTGCACAGCTCGCCTTCCGGCTTGTTGTACATGATCACCCGGCGCGGCACCTCGTCGGTGGCGCGCAGGTTGACCGGGCGGTCGTCGAGGGTAACCCGGTCACGCGCGCCGACCCGGTCGCCCAGGGTGGCGACACTGCCATTGACCTTGACGCGCCCGGCGCCGATCGCGGTCTCCATCTCACGGCGCGAGCCGTAGCCGGCCCGGGCCAGCACTTTCTGCAGTTTTTCGGTATTGGTGTCTGTCATGGGTCTATCGATGCCTCATCGGCTGCGGGAAGCCAGGCTCAGGGATCCTGTTCGTCCGAGGCTTCCGGGGTGTCCGCGTCCGTGACGTCGGCCGTGGAGTCTGGCTCCGCGGCCTGGCGCTGGCGGGCGCGTTCGGCCAGTCGTGCGTCGAGCTCGGCAAAACTCAACGACTGGCCGGGGGACGCCGTCTCGGCGTGCTCGCCTGCGTCGGAGAGTGCCGACGCTGCCGAAGATACTGTCTGTTCATCGCCGCTCGGCGTATCACTCTCCACCGCGGGCATCTCGCTCTCCGCCCCGGGGCTCTCGGTCTCTGCTCCGGGTGCGCTGTCAGCGCTCGCGGCATCCTCCGTGGACAGCGCGGTCTCGAAGGTCTCGAAGTGCTTCAGCTCGTGCATCGGCGGTAGCGCATCGAGACTCTTAAGCCCCAGGGCATCGAGAAACGCCCGGGTGGTGGCATACACTGCCGGGCGCCCGGGGACGTCACGCTGGCCCACGGCACGAATCCAGCCGCGCTCGACCAGGGTCCGCATGATCGAGCTCGACACCGCCACGCCGCGCACCTCCTCGATGTCGCCGCGGGTCACCGGTTGACGATAGGCGATCAGCGCCAGCGTCTCCAGCAGCGCCCGCGAGTAGCGCTGCGGACGCTCGTCCCACAGTCGCGAGACCCACGGCGAGTAGCGCTGACGAATACGCACCTGATAGCCGGAGGCGGACTCCATCAGCTCCAGCGCACTCCCCGCGAGCAGGCGCTCGGAGAGCTTGTTGAGCGACTCTCGAATCGCCGCCCGCGAGGGCGGCTTGCCCTCGTCGAACACCGCTTCGATCCGCTCCAGCGACAGCGGCTCGCCCGCGGCCAGCAGCACGGCCTCGAGAATCTCGTCGAGCGCCGGCGTCACGTAGGGATCGGTCAGACGGTTCATGGTATCGCTTCGCTATCGCTGCTGTCGGCCCGGCGGCGCGCCGGGATCAGTCGCGCCCGTCTCGGTATCGGTGGCGAAGACCGGCTCGTCCGCCGCCTCGTCCGTGATTCCGTCGGCGTCGAAGGCGGCCTCGACCCCCGCCTCAAGCGCCAGCCGCGCACGCACGTGGATCGGCGAGAGCGGCGCATTCTGCACGATTTCGATCATCGACTCACGCGCTAATTCGAGAATCGCCATGAAGGTGACGATCACCCCGGCGCGCCCTTCGCGGGGGGTGAACAGCGCCTCGAACGGGGTGAATTGATCGGCGCTGAGCCGCTGCATGATCGCCTGCATGCGATCGCGGGTCGACAGCGCCTCGCGGCTGATACGGTGCGACTGGCGCAGGTCGGCACGCTTGAGCATCTGCCCCAGGGCGCCGAGCAGCTCGCCCAGTTCGACGTCCGGATGCACCACCCGCGGCGTGAGCGTGGGCAGCGCCGCCTGGGCCGGATGCCAGTCACGCCCCAGGCGCGGCAGCGCGTCGAGTTCCTCGGCGGCGAGCTTGAGCTGCTCGTACTCCTGCAGCCGGCGGATCAGCTCGGCGCGGGGGTCCTCCTCGTCGTCGTCCGCGTCCGCCCTGGGCGGTCGTGGCAACAGGCTGCGCGATTTGATCTCGGTGAGCATCGCCGCCATCACCAGATACTCGCCGGCGAGATCGATCTCCATCGCCTGCATCAGCTCGACATACTCGACGTACTGATGGGTGATCGCAGCGACGTTGATCGCCAGGATATCCAGGTTATGGCGCCGGATCAGATAGAGCAGCAGATCCAGCGGCCCCTCGAAGGTCTCGAGGAAGACCTTGAGCGCCTCCGGGGGAATATAGAGATCCTCGGGCAGCTGGGTCAGCGTCTCGCCGTTGACCCGTACCACGAAATCCAGCGGCAGCTGCTCGGGTGACGCCGCGTCGGCGGCATCGGGTTCCTGCTCGGAATCGATCACGCCCATGTCGCCTCTCTGAAGCTGGTTAATGGAATGTGGCAAGTCTATCAGAGCAGATTCGGCAGAACCTGATTTAGCAGGCCTGCTTACCTCTCACATTAAAAACCACCCTTAACCACGAGAACTTTCCCGACCCACTGACACTGACCACATGTACCCGACATTCTCAAACGGATCATTTGGAGGAGGGCTTGGCAGCATAAAACCTTTTTTCACCAGCCTACTGTAAGCCACTCCGTGCCTCTTTTTATAAAAATATGTCACAACTGACATTCCAAACTTAGCATCATACTCTGCCAAATACCCGTTTAGCTCATCCACACGTTCAATCAAGTCAATCAACAGTGAACGATCAGAAGGCGACACATCATCACCATTCGATGGAATCACCTCCTCTCCTTTGCTGGGGGCAGAACTCGAAAAGTAATAACCAAGATCTTGCCCACTCGCAAACTCTACTTCGCATGAATAAAGATTTTGAATTTCTCCGTGAACAAACTGCATCATAGAAATAAGATCGCTTTTTTCTAGTTCTCTCTGTCGATCATTCCTGGACTCTACCTGCGCTTCTCGAGATCGTTCTAATTCAGCTTTCACAACTTCAAGCTGCCGCTCCGAGTTCCCAAGCTCCCTCCTCTGAATTGCAATATTTAGCAAGAGTCCCAAAAGCGTAAACAATGAAAAGATCGGAGTCAAAACCCCGCTAAAATAAGTCCCGAACTGAGCCCAGGACTCGGAATTTGGCACCAACCCGCCTGGAACACACAACATGTAAGCCGTCACAACCAAAAACACAACAGACACAATCAACAGAAGAACAAATAAAAAATAAAGCCTTATTTTCACTTTATCCTCCTGAGCGCAAAAACCAGCCCCTAGTTTTACACCCGGATGATATTGTTGGTAAACCGCCGATAAGTAAATTCTTCGTCTCGGCTAGAATCGACGATCGCCAGCGTCTGGACCTCGTCGTGATAGGGCGAACGCTCGCACACCGGGTCCATCTGGCTGGCCTCCCCGGTGAGCGCGAGCGCCTGACAGCGACAGCCGCCCCAGTCGATCTCGTGCCGCTCGCAACGCTGGCAGGTATCCGGCATCCACGCCGTACCGCGATAGGCATTGAAGGCCGGGCTGTCGTACCAGATCTCGCCGAGACCGTGCTCGCGCACGTCCCAGAACGCGAGGCCGGGAATCGTCTCCGCCGCGTGGCACGGCAGCACGCGGCCCGCCGGGGTGACGTTGAGCGACTGCCGCCCCCAGCCGTTCATGCATGGCTTGGGCAGGCGCGCATAGTAGTCCGGCACCACGGCATCGATCACCAGCTTGCCCGCGAGCCGTTCACGCGCCGCCTCGACCAGCGCGAGCGCATCCATCACCTGCTCCCGCGGCGGCATCAGCGCGGCGCGGTTCTCCAGCGCCCAGCCATAGTACTGGGCGTGGGCGATCTCCAGGCGCCGGGCCCCCAGGTCGAGCGCGAGCTCCACCAACTCGGGCAACTGGTGCAGATTGTGGCGGTGGATCACGCTGTTGAGGGTCAGCGGCAGGCCCACCGCGGTGACATCGCGGGCGAAGGCCATCTTCTTGGCAAAGGCACCGGGCAAATTGGCGATGCGGTCGTTGACCTCGGCGCTGGCGCCCTGAATCGAGAGCTGCACATGGTCGAGCCCGGCCTCGGCCAGGGCCTCGAGTCGCGCCCGCGGGAGATTGACCCCGGCGGTGATCAGATTGGTGTAGAGCCCGTGTTCGACGCAGCTCGCCACCAGCGCTTCGAGATCCGGCCGTGCCGCCGGCTCGCCGCCGGAGAGATGCACCTGCAGCACACCCAGCTCGGCGGCTTCGGCGAAGACACGCTGCCAGGTCGCCGTGTCGAGTTCGTCGCGCTTGCGCGTCAGCTCGAGCGGATTGGAGCAGTAGGGACACTGCAGCGGGCAGCGATGGGTCAGCTCCGCCAGCATGCCGAGCGGCGGCGCGGGACGGGCCGGGTCATCGAGATGGCTCATGCCACTTCCAGCACTTGCTTGAGGATCAGATCGGCGAGCATGGCACGCACGTCGCCGAGAATGCGTTCGCGCGGGGCCGCGAAGGCAGCGGCCAGATCATCGACGATGGCGCCGATATCGCGCTCGCCGTCGACCCGTGCGAGGACTTCACGGGCCACCGGGTCGAGCTGGAACACGCGCTCCGGGGCGAGCAGCACCCAGCCGCCGCGGGCCTTGTCTTCCCGCAGTCTCACGCCGCGCGGCAGACGCACGATCGCGTCCTCCGCGAGTGCTGGCGCTGATGGATTCATGTCGGCTGCCCTCCCATTTCCGGCTCGCCGTTCCAGGCGCCCGGCGGGACTTGACCTGGCGTCACGTAGGCGTGCTGGAGCGCATCGAGCATGGCCCACAGCACGCTGCACTTGAAGCGCAGCGCATCGATCACCGCCTGCTGCTGGTCGGCCCGCTGGGCATGGCGCTTGACGTAATCCAGCGCCATCTCGGCATCCCGCGGGGCCTGGGTCAGGCGCGGCTCGAAGTAGGCCAGGGTCTCGGCCGAGACGAAATCGTAGTGCGCCAGCATGCCGCGCACCCGCTGGCCGATCACCATCGGTGAAAACAGCTCGGTGAGCGAGGAGGCCACCGCTTCCAGCAGCGTGCGATCGCGCACGAAGTGGGTGTAAGCCTCCACCGCGAAGCGTGTGGCCGGCAGGATGCCGCGGGTCGAGACCACTAGTTCACGCCCCAGTCCCAGGCCATCGGTCAGCTTCAGCCAGCGCGCGATGCCGCCCTCGCCCGGCGCCTCTCCGTCATGGTCGACCAGCCGGGCGCGCCAGATACGACGCAGCTCGGGATCGTCGAGACGTGCGATCAAGGAGGCATCCTTGATCGGAATCATCGCCTGATAGTAGTAGCGGTTGAGCGCCCAGGCCTGCACCTGGCGCTTGTCCAGCTCGCCGTTCTGCAGCATCAGCTGGAACGGATGACGATGGTGATAGCGGGTCTCGCCCACCTCGCGCAGGCGCGCTTCCAACGCTGCCATGCTCAGGGGTTCGACCAGATCGGGATGGTTTTCGACCGTCAGCTGCGACACGCAAGCTCCATGCCGTCGTAGGCGATTTCCCAACCCGCGCGCTCGACCTGGGCGCGCTCCAGCGAACCCTCGATCAGCACCGGGTTGGTGTTGTTGATATGCACGAAGACGCGTCGCCGCACCGCCAATTCGGCGAAGGCAGCAATACTGCCCGCGTCGCCCGACATCGACATATGCCCCATGCGTGCCCCGGTCTTGACGCCGACACCGGCGGTGATCATCTCGTCGTCGCGCCACAGGGTGCCATCGAACAGCACCAGATCGGCGCCCTGCAGACGCGCGGCGAGGCTCGGCGTCATCGCTGCGCAGCCGGGGATGTAATAGACCCGCGAGCCGGCGCCGATGAACTCCACGCCGACGGTATCCTCGCCCTCGACGCCGATCTCGACCGTGTCGCCTTCCAGGTAGAGCGCGGTCTTGCCCGGCACCGCGAACAGCCGTGCGCTGACGCCGTCGAGCAGTTCGAAGGCGGTTTCGAGCGCCACCGGCGCGCGCGTCACGCACTCGGCGTTGAGCACCTCGAAGATCGGGTTGGCCTTGAGCACCGCCTGGATCGACGGTGTGGCCAGGAGCCGGAACGGCGAACGCTCGCGCAGATTGAGCAGCCCGCCGATATGGTCGACGTCGGCGTTGGTCAGCAGCACGCTGCGAATCGGGGTATGGCGGTCACCGTGCTGCGGCTGCAGCACCGGGTTTTGTCTAATCTGGGCGAGAATCTCGGGGGCGCAGTTGATCAGCGCCCACTGCTCGCCGTCGCGACTGATGGCAATCGAGGATTGCGTGCGCGGGGTGATGCGCGGGTCACCGGCCCAGGCCAGGCGGCACACCTCGCAACGACAGTTCCACTGCGGGGAGCCGCCTCCGGCGGCCGCCCCCAGCACGCGAAGCCGCAGGCCTGCGGCTTCGCGTGCACCTGCTGCCGGGCTCAAAACTCGGCGGGCATGTAGTCGTTGATTTCCATGCCGACGCAGATTTCCTTCACTTCCGGGGTCGTCCAGCTCATGGCGAGCTCCTTGAATCGAGTGGCGTGGCGCTCCAACGAACGCCTGTACATTCTAGCCAATCCGACCCGACTCCGTGAAACAATTAGCCGGTGAACGGTTCTCTCCACTCAGCCATCCGCTGCCTCGGCGGTGCGATAGCGCCCGGCATAGTCGAACAGCTTCTCGCCCAGACGCCAGTAGCGCCCGCTCTTGCGCGCGATGACGAAGTCAGGTGCCCGCAGGCGATGCGCCTCGGCAGCGGCCTCCTCGGCCGAGGCGGGCTGCCAGTCACTGCCCGGAGCTCGCAGATGCTGGCGCAGGAAGAGCCGCGCGAAGACATGGCGCTGCCCCCGGGTCTCGAGGCCGAACCACTCGTCCAGGGTGTCACCATCCTCATCGTGGTAAGTCACCTTGAGACGCGGCACGCCGCGGCCGTTGGTGGTCGCCTGCAACTGCATGCCGCTGACCCTCAGCACCTTGGCGTGCTTGAGCTTGAGCGCATCGCGCAGCTTGTCGTCGGGGTCGACCAGGCGCTCGCCGCAGTGGCCACAGGCGCGTGCAGCGATGTCGTTCTCGCCGCCGCACTGCTCGCACACCTTGAAGCGGAAGCGAAAGGTGCACTGCACCTTATTACTGGCGCCCGAAGCCGTGCCTTTGCCTTTATTGGCGCCCGAAGCCGCGCCTTTGCCTTTATTGGCGCCCGAAGCCGCGCTTCGGCTTTCATTGGCGCCCGCCCCCACGCCGGCACTGGCTGACGTTTCCGGGTTCGATCTGTCGTCTTGCGCGCCGGGTTGGGCGCGATCGACAGCGTCGCGTGTGGATAGCAGCCCCTGGCAGCGGCGGCCGTGGTGTTCGATCACCAGATCACCGTCGCGCTTGCCCCAGAAGGTGTTGGCGAAGCCGCACTCGGGGCACTCGACCTGGACCGGCTCGCTCTCGCTGTCCGGGCGCGCCTGGTCGATCTCGGGGGCGTAGAGATCCCATGGGTTGCCGGCATAGTCGAGCACCAGACAGTCGCGCTTGCCGGGCGATAGCCGCAAGCCGCGGCCGACGATCTGCTGATAGAGCCCCACCGACTCGGTCGGCCGCAGGATCGCGATCACATCGACATGGGGGGCGTCGAAACCGGTGGTGAGTACCGCCACGTTGACCAGGTACTTGAGCTCGCGCGCCTTGAAGGCGGCGATCAGACGCTCGCGCTCCGGCCCCGGCGTCGCCCCGGTGACCAGCGCGCTGGCCTCCGCCGGAAGCAGCCCCAGCACCTCCTCGGCGTGGGCCACGGTGGCGGCGAAGATCATCACGCCCTCGCGATCGCGGGCCCGCTCGATCACGTCGGCCACGATCTGCGGCGTGGCGCGGTTGCCCTGCACCACGCCGTTCAGATCGCGCTCGGCGAACTGGCCATTGCGCTGCGCCACGAGGTGCGAGAAGTCGTAGAACGCCAGAGCGGCGTCGAGGCGCCGGGGTTCGGCGAGATAGCCCTGGCGCACCATCACCCGCAGCGGCTGCTCGAACACGCAGTCGCGGAAGAAGGCGTCCTCCGGCCCCTTCACCATGCCGTGGTAGTGGCGATAGTAAAGAAAGCCCTCCCCCAGCCGGTAGGGCGTCGCGGTCAGCCCCAGAATCTTGAGATTGGGCCGTGCCTGGCGCAGCCGAGCGATCACCTGGGCATAGCTCGAGGATGCCCGCGCCCGGGCCGCGGCGCTCGTCTGCGCCTCGCTCTCTATCCCGCCGTGGCGCAGCGCGACCCGGTGGCACTCGTCGATCACCAGCAGGGTGAAGTCACCGGCCGCAAACGCCTCGAGGCCGTTGACCACCGACTGCACCGAGCCGAACACCACCTGGCGTGCGCTCTCCTTGCGCTTGAGGCCAGCGCTGAAGATATCCGCCTCTAGCCCGTAGGCGAGGTACTTGGCGTGATTCTGCTCGACCAGCTCACGCACGTGCGCCAGCACCAGTACGCGCCCCCGCGCACGCCGCGCCAGCTCGGCGATCACCAGCGACTTGCCGCTCCCCGTGGGCAGCACCACCACCGCCGGGTCGTCACTGCCGCGAAAGTGGACGATGACGTTGTCGACGGCCTGGGTCTGATAGGGGCGGAGTTGGGGGGCGTTGGCAGACATGGCGCGAGGGTAGCATGCGCACCGCCACCGGGCAGCCACGCCTGCCGTGACAGCAAGTCACCGACGCATACGGTCAGGTTCCGGCCGGCAATCTCGCTTACACTGTGGGGATCGCATTCGAACCGGGCCGCGTCGCCGAGCGCGTCGCCGCCTGCCGTTCGAAGCCTGATTGACTTCATTAGCGGAGCGCCACCATGTCATCCGAACAGACGCCACTGGCGCACTACATCGAGCGGCTGCGCGCCCAAGAGATCGATATCGAAGCCATGGACGAACAGGCAGCACGCCTGCGTCAGGATCATCTGGAGTTCGTGCTGGTCGTGGCTGCCGACGAGCCGGCCTTCTTCCAGCTGATGCTGCCCGGGGTGTGGCAGGCCGCCGCCGCGAGCAACCGCCTGCGGCTGCTGGAGACCGCCAACGACGTGATGAACACGATCAAGGCGGCCAAACTGGTGGTCCATCAGGAGGCGGTACATGTCAGCGTCGAGCAGTTCGTCAGCGGCCCCGAGCAGGGGGCGGCGCTGATCCCCGGACTGATGGAGCTGCTCAAGAGTGCGGTGGCCGAGTTCCAGGAGCGGCTGGGCATGGGCGAGGCACCGCGCATTCACTAGCGCCGTCCGCATTCATTAGCGGCGATCGCCAGGGCTCGCGGTACCGGGTGCGAGGGGGTGCGGTCGATATGCCACGACCTGGCGCTGGCGGGGCGGCAACAGGGGCGCTGTCGCGAAGATGACGTGTATGGCAGGCGGGGTGGCTCAGGGTCACCTCCCGGCATCCGCAGGCCACAAAAATATTCATCGATCACGTCTCCCTGAAAACTTTCGACTATCGAAAAATCCCTCGACTCATCCCTCTGGTGCACCCCCGCCCTCCTCGCACTGCCACGTAGCACCCCGCTTCCCGTTACCGAACAAGCGATTAGTGACAGCCTTCAGCATGCCGACGACTCCACCGGCACCACGCCGGTGCAAGACACGTGCACTCGTGCGCCGCCTCCCAGGGAAACGACGTCTTGACGTGCCGCTCCTTTTGCGCGAATTAATATATTTATTCGCATAAATACAAAGACAGGCACCCCATGACCGCGGAACCGACGCGCCGTCGCAAGCTGGCCGACATCATCGGCGAGGACATCAAGCGTGAGATCGTCACCGCCCAGTTGCAGCCGGGCGACAAGCTGCCCAACGAAAAGGCGCTGATGACCCACTATGGCTGCGCCAAGGCGACCATTCGCGAGACCCTCAAGGTGCTCGAGGTGGAGGGGTTGATCACGCTGAAGACCGGCCCCGGCGGGGGCGCCCTGATCAAGGCCCCCACCACCGACCCCGCCAGCCGTGCCCTGCGCAACTTCCTGCATTTCCAGCACCTCGATGGCAGCCAGGTCTATCAGTTGCGACGTCTGGCCGAGGTCGAGATGGCCGTCTCGGTCATCGACCATCTAGCCCCCGAGGACTTCGTCGCTCTGGAGGCCAACATCGAGCGCTGCCGCCAGCCTCACGATGGCGACGAAGGGCATCGCCACCACCGCATGCTGGAGCTCGAGTTCCACAACATCCTGGCGCGTGCCTGCCCCAATCCCCTGCTGCGCTTTTTGTGCGGTTTCCTCAACGATCTGCTGCGCGACCTGGTGGTGCTGAAGAAGGCCTACAAGCCGGAGCGCAAGCAGTTCGACCAGGCCAACATCGACTATCACGTCGAGCTGGTCGCGGCCCTGCGCGAGCGGGACGTGCTGCGGGTACGCGAGTTGATGCACGACCACATGTGCGATGCCGAACACCACATGACGGCCCTCGAGGGCCAGGTCGCCGACCAGTTTCTGGTCAACCCCCGCCAGGGGTTTCCGGCCTCCGACTAGGGGGCCGACACCCCGGTCAATCTCTGCAACAACAACGACAATCATTGCGAGGTTCATGATGCGACGCGACATGCTGTCTTCCACCAACCGGTTTACCACCCCGCGGGTCTCCACCCGGCTGCTTCCCGCCACCCTGCTGGCCGCTACCCTGGGTCTCGGCCTGGCGGCGGGCCCGAGCCAGGCCCAGGACGAGACACCGATCACCGTCTACGGTGTCAAATCCCTCTCCGGCAGTAATGCCAGTTACGGCAAGTACGCCGAGATGGGCTCCAAGCTGGCGGTGGACGAGATGTCCGCCACGCTGGGCCGCCAGATCGACTATGTCTCCATCGATACCGAAGGCAATGCCGGGCGTGCCGTGCGCAAGGTCCAGGAAGCGATCGCGCAGAACGGTGCGCGCCTGTTCAACGGCGCGACGCTCTCCTCGACCGCGCTGGCGGTGGGCAAGGAGGTCAACTCGGCCGGCGGCGTCTTCATGACCCCGGCCGGCGCCGACGAGATCACCGGCAGCGAGTGCAACTCCGCCACCTTCCGCTGGTCGGTGCCCACCTACGGGGCGATCCAGCAGACCCTGGTGCCCTATATCGACAGTCACCCCGACGCCAAGCGCTTCTATACCATCACCCCCCAGTACGTCTTCGGCGAAGCGCTGCTGCGCAATGCCGAGAAGGTCTTCGCGGACAAGGGTGTGGAACATGTCGGCAACAGCTACCACTCGCTGCAGGAGCAGGAGTTCTCCGGCTATCTGACCAATGCCATGGCCGCCAACCCCGACGTTCTGGTGCTGCTCAACTTCGGCTCGCAATCCTCGAATGCCCTGCGTCAGGCGGTCAACTTCGGGCTCAACCAGCAGATGGATATCATCATGGTGTGGTCCTCCGGCCTGGAGCAGCTGCAGGAGCTGGGCAACGACAACATCGATGGCATCTATTTCGGTGCCCAGTACTGGCATGAGGTCGACACCCCCGCCAACCGTGAGCTGGTGAAGAAGGTCAAGGAAGCCTACGGCGTCACCCCCAACTACCCGCTGGCCGCCGATTACACCATGACCAAGACGCTGCTGCAGGCGGTGGCCGACAGCGGCGCGACCCAGGGCGAGACACTGATCCACGCCCTCGAGGGGCGCACCTACCAGGGCCCCACCGGCGAGGAGACGATTCGCGCCGCCGACCATCAGGTGCTCAAGGACTACTACCTGCTCGAGGGCAAGGGTGCCGCCGAGATGACCGACGCCAGCGATTACGCCGACATCGTCAGTTCGGGCCAATCCTTCCTGTCGCCGGCGCAGAGCGGCTGCCACCTGTGACCGTTGCCGCGGGGGCGACGAGCGTCACCTCCGCGGCCTGGCATCAACCACTTCCGCTCCCGGCGAGGTGCCATCATGCTCAACGTCTATCTCTTCCAGATCCTGAACGGGCTGGGACTGGGGATGATCTATTTCCTGATCTCGGTCGGTCTGACTCTGATCTTCGGTCTGCTCAACTTCGTCAACTTCGCCCACGGCGCCTTCTTCCTGCTCGGCTCGTACCTCTGCTACACCACGGTCACCCTGACCGGCAACTTCTGGCTGTCGCTGCTGCTGGCGCCACTCGCGGTGGGGCTGCTGGCGTGGCTGCTGGAGCGCAGCCTGATTCGGCGTATCTATCATCTGCCGCACACCTTCCAGATCCTGGTCACCCTGGGCATTGCGCTGATCATCCAGGAAGTCTCGATCATGCTCTGGGGGCCGGTGGGCAAGAGCGTGCCGACGCCGGAGCTGCTGCGCGGCATCGTGCGACTGGGTCACTTCGCCTACCCGCAGTACCGGCTGTTCCTGATCGGCTTCGCCGCCCTGGTGGCCGTGGCCCTCTGGCTACTGCTGGAGCGCACCCGCTTCGGCGCCCTGGTACGCGCCGGCAGCGAATCCACCGAAACGGTATCGCTGCTCGGCACTAATATCTTCCGCCTGTTCTCGATCACCTTTGCCCTGGGGGTGGCACTGGCCGGCCTGGCCGGGGTGCTCTCCGCGCCGCTGCGCGGTGCCAATCCCTTTCTCGGCCCGGAGATCCTCGGTGTGGCGTTCGTGGTGGTGGTGATCGGCGGCATGGGCTCATTTGGCGGCGCCCTGGCCGCCGGCCTGATGGTGGGCGTGGTGCAGAGCCTGATGGCCAGCCTGTGGCCGCAGGGATCGAGTCTGATGATTTATGCCGCGATGGCCGTGGTCATTCTGCTACGGCCCTACGGCCTGTTCGGGAGGGCCTGAGATGAACCCCAAGCTCACGACACCGGCGCGCGGCGACAGCCGCCCCGCCAACGCCATCTTCCGGCGGCGGCCGGCGGCGACGACCCTGGCCATGCTGGCGGTGGTCATCGCCCTGCCCCTGGTGGTGCCTTCGGCCACGCTGGCCTGCGAGATCCTGATCTTCGCCATGGCCGTGCTGGGCTGCAACCTGCTGCTCGGTTACACCGGCCTGCTCTCCTTCGGCCAGGCGATCTTCTTCGGCAGCGGTGCCTACGTGGCGGCCCTGGCCATGATCCACTGGCAGGTCGGGCTGTTCACGGCACTGCTGCTGGCGGCCGCCGCCGGGGGCCTGCTGGCGCTGCTGGTCGGCGCCCTGGCGATTCGCCGCACGGGGATCTACTTCGTCATGCTGACCCTGGCCCTGACCCAGATGGCCTACTTCATCGCCTATACCCTGAGCGACTGGACGGGCGGCGACAACGGTCTGCTCGACGTGCCGCGGCCTCCCGTGGCCATCGGCGGTTTCACCCTGTTCGATCTCGAGTCGCCGCTGGCCTTCTACGGCCTGGTGGCGGTGCTGTTCGTGTTCCTATATCTGGGGGCGCGTCGGGTCATCGACTCGGCTTTCGGCAGTACCCTCTTGGCCATTCGCGAGAACGAGGCGCGTGCCGCCGCCGTGGGCTACGACACCCGCCACTTCAAGATTCTCGCCTTCGCGCTGTCGGGCGCCGTCACCGGACTCGCCGGGGCGCTCTACGCCATGCTGCTCAACTTCGCGCCGCTATCGAACATCGAGCTACCGATGTCCGAGCAGATCCTGATCATGACCATCATCGGCGGCACCGGATCGCTGTTCGGCTCGCTGCTGGGCGCCGGTACCATCGTCATCCTCGGCGACCTGCTCTCCGCCCTGTGGCCGCGCTGGATGCTGCTGCTCGGGGTGGCCTTGATCGCGGTGGTGATGTTCATGCGCGGCGGCCTGTGGGGCGGCCTCGAATCCCTGGGACGCCGGCGCGCCGGCGCCGCGCGCAAGACGCAGGAGGACGCATGACTTCGCCACTGCTGGAAACCCGCGACCTGACACTGGCCTATGGTGCCTTCCACGCCGTCGACGGGGTCGGCCTGTGTATCCAACCCGGGACCATCCACAGCGTCATCGGCCCCAACGGCGCCGGCAAGACCAGCCTGTTCCACTGTCTGACCGGCGAGCGCCGTATCAGTGGCGGGCAGATCCTGTTCGACGGTCGCGATATCACCCGCCGCCCCGCCCATGGGCGAGTGGCGCTGGGCATGGCGCGCTCGTTCCAGATCACCAGCCTGTTCCAGAACCTGAGCGTTCGCGAGAATCTCCGTCTGGCCGCCCAGGGCACGGCCGGTTGGCGGGCGCTGGACTTCTGGCGCCGCCTGGACAGCCACCGCCGCCATGCCGCCACCGCCGACGAGATGCTCGAACGCCTGGCGCTCACCGCGCGCGCCGAGCTGCCCGCCGGCACCCTGTCACATGGTCAGCAGCGCATTCTGGAAGTGGGCATGGCGATATGCGCCAGGCCCCGCCTGCTGCTGCTCGACGAGCCGACCTCGGGCATGGGGGTCGACGACATCCCCACCATGACCCGGCTGATCGCCGAGCTGGGGCGCGATCACACCGTGCTGTTGATCGAGCACAACATGAGCATCGTGATGTCGATCAGCGACACCATCACCGTCATGAACCGCGGCCAGATCCTGGTCGAGGGAACGCCACAAGCGGTGCGCGAGGATGCGCGGGTGCGCACCGCCTATCTGGGGGAGGCCGCCTGATGCTCGAGGTCGACGACATCCACAGCTACTACGACAAGAGCCATGTGCTCGAAGGCGTCTCGCTCCACGTCGAGGCCGGCGAGCTGGTCACCCTGCTGGGACGCAACGGCGCCGGCAAGACCACCACCCTCAAGAGCATCGTCGGACTGGTACCGCCGCGGCAAGGAGCGGTGCGTTTCGAGGGGCGAGTCATCAACGGTCAGGAGCCGTTCCGCATCGCCCGCCAGGGGGTCGCCCTGGTACCCGAGCATCGCGGTATCTTCGGCCTGCTCAGCGTCGAGGAGAACCTCAAGATCGCCGCCCGGCGCCGCAGCCGCTGGCAACTCGCCGACATCTACCGCCTCTTCCCGCGACTCGAGGAGCGTCGCCGCAACGGCGGCAACGCTCTCTCGGGGGGCGAACAGCAGATGCTCGCCATCGCCCGGGCGTTGATCAACGATCCGCGCATCCTGCTGCTCGACGAGCCCACCGAAGGACTCGCACCGGTGATCGTCGACGAGATCGTGCGCATCCTCAAAGATATCCGCGGCCTGGGGCTGCCGGTGCTGCTGGTCGAACAGAACCTGCGGGTCTGCGAACAGCTCGCCGACCGCCACTATGTGCTCGAACAGGGCCGGGTGGTCTATCACGGTAGCGCCCAGGCGTTCCGCGACGACCCCGCGATCCGCGACCGCTTCCTGGCGCTGAGTGCCTGAACGGCGCCGATCAGGGTGCCCTCGACAAGGATAAGGACAACACCATGACCACCACTTCCTCTTCTCACGCGACCCGGCTGACCATCGACGGCGAGCGCCTATGGCAGAGCCTGATGACACTGGCCAAGATCGGCGCCACCCCCAAGGGGGGCTGCAACCGCCAGGCGTTGACCGAGCTCGACCGGCAGGGTCGCGATCTGCTGACTCGCTGGTGCGAGGCGGAAGGTCTGACGGTGCGCTTCGACGCCATCGGCAACCTCTTCGCGCGCCGTCCGGGGCGCGACGACACCGCCGACCCGGTGGTGATCGGCAGCCATATCGATACCCAGCCCACCGGTGGCAAGTTCGACGGCTGCTTCGGCGTGCTGGCCGCGCTGGAGGTGATCCGCACGCTGAACGCCCAGGGCATCGAAACCCAACGGCCACTGGAGCTGGTGGCCTGGACCAACGAGGAGGGGTGCCGCTTCGCCCCCTGCATGATGGGCTCCGGTGTCTTCGTCGGCCAACTGACACTCGACGACGCCCTGTCGCGGCGCGATGCCGAAGGCATCAGCGCCGGCGAGGCACTCGCGGCGATCGGTTACGTCGGTGACGACGCCCATCGCCCGGCCCGCTTCGCCGGCTATCTCGAGGCGCACATCGAGCAGGGGCCGATCCTCGAGGAGGAGGGCGACACCATCGGCGTGGTCACCGGCGCGCTGGGCATCCAGTGGTTCGATGTCACCTTGACCGGCATGGCCGCCCACTCCGGCTCCACACCGATGCACCTGCGCCGCAATGCGCTGCTCGGCGCCACCCGCGTGATCGAGGCCGTCGATGCCATCGCCATGGCTCACCAGCCCGACGGCCGTGGCACCGTCGGCGCCTGCCAGGTACTGCCCAACTCGCGCAACGTGATTCCCGGCGAGGTCACCCTCAGCGTCGACCTGCGCCACAGCGACGGCGACGTGCTCGACGCCATGGTCGCCGAGTTCCGCCAGACGCTGGAGAAGATCGCCAGCGCCAGCGACCTGGCGCTCGCGGTGACCCAGACGGCGAACAACCCGCCGCAGCACTTCCATCCCGACTGTATCGCCGCGGTGCGCCGGGCGGCGCAGGCGGGCGGCCATGCCCATCGCGACATCGTCAGCGGGGCCGGGCACGACGCGGTGCTCGTCGCCGGCGTGGCACCGACCGCGATGATCTTCATTCCCTGCGAGAAGGGCATCAGCCACAACGAAGCCGAATACGCCAGCCCCGCAGACGTGGCCGCCGGCGCCGACGTGCTGCTGCATGCCACCCTAGAACTGGCGCAACAAGGAGCCTGATCATGACAAAGAGCGACACCGACCTGGCCAGCCTGAGCGCCGTCGATGCCGGGGCCCTGCTGGCCGCCGGCGAGATCTCGCCGGTGGAACTGGCGCAAGACTGCCTGGCCCGCATCGAGCACCACAACCCCACCGTCAACGCCTTCTGTCACGTCGACGCCGAAGGCGCGCTGGAGGCCGCCCGCGCCGCCGAAGCGCGCTACCGCCGCGGCACGGCGCTGGGGCCGCTCGACGGCATCCCGGTGACCATCAAGGACCTGACCCCGACCCGCGGCATGCCGACCCGCAAGGGCTCGGCAACCACCTCGGCGGCCGGGCCATGGGACACCGACGCCCCGTTCGCCGCCCGCCTGCGCGAGGCCGGCAGCGTGCTGCTCGGCAAGACCACCTCCCCCGAGTTCGGTTGGAAGGGGGTGACCGACAACCCCCTCCACGGCATCACCCGCAACCCCTGGAATCCGAACCTGACCCCGGGCGGCTCGTCCGGTGGAGCCGGCGCCGCCGCGGCGCTCAATCTGGGCCTGCTGCATCAAGGCAGCGATGCCGGCGGCTCGATCCGTATCCCCTGCGCCTTTACCGGCACCTTCGGGCTCAAGCCAACCTTCGGCTGGGTGCCCCAGTGGCCGGCCAGCGCCATGACCACACTCTCCCACCTCGGCCCGATGACCCGCAGCGCCGAGGACGCCGCGCTGATGATGAGCGCGATCGCCCAGCCCGATCCGCGTGACGGTTACGCCGGCCCGCCCTGCCCGCTCGACTGGCGCCGCTCACCGCCGGACGACCTGCGGGGCTGGCGGATCGCCTACAGCCGCGACCTGGGCTATGTCGAAGTCGCGCCGGACATCGCCCGGGTGGTGGATGAGGCCGTCGCCGTGCTGCGCGGGCTGGGCGCCGAGGTCGAAGAGATCGACCCCGGTTTCACCGACCCCCAGGCAACCTTCAACACCCTGTGGTTCGCAGGCGCCGCGCGACTGGTGGGCGGTCTGAACGAGGCCCAGCGCGAACGCCTCGACCCCGGTCTGCGGGCCATCGCCGAGCGCGGTGCGCGCATTTCGCTGGGCGACTATCAGCGTGCCGGCGAGGCGCGCGCCGCGCTGACCGCGCAAATGGCCGAGTTCCATCACCACTACGACCTGCTGGTGACGCCGACGCTGCCGCTGGCCCCCTTTGCCGTCGGCAGCAACGTGCCCGAGGGCGGTCGCTACCTGCAATGGATGGACTGGACCCCGTTCAGCTACCCGTTCAACCTCACCCAGCAGCCGGCAGCGTCGCTGCCCTGCGGCCTCGATGATGGCGGCCTGCCGGTCGGCCTGCACCTGGTCGCGGCGCGTTTCGACGATATGCGGGTGATGGATGCCGCCCGGCTGCTCGAGCGCCGCCTGCCACGCCTGGTTCCGCCGGGGTTCTCGGGAGCTATGACGTAGCCGTCAGCAGACGTCCGACGTTGCACCTACACTTAGCTTTTACGACACCACTCTTTCATCCAACAGGGAGGTCTTCATGACCGCTGACACCCACTTCGTGGTCATTGCCGAATTTCAGATCAAACCGGGCCAGGTGCCGGCCTTTCTGGCGCTGGCGCACAACGATGCCAGCGAGTCGCTGGCCAACGAGGAGGGCTGTTACACCTTCGACGTGCTGACCCCGGAAGGCAGCGAGGATCTGGTGGTGCTGCACGAGGTCTACCGCGACCGTGCCGCCTTCGAGCACCACACCACCATGCCGCACTACGCCCCGTTCAAGGCGGGCTCGACCCCGCTGCTGGCCGCCGAGCCCAAGGTGCGCTTCTTCCTCACCGCCGAACGCCCATCGACCTGAGTCCTTAGCGCTAGGGTTCACTCCCCGCACCCAGCGGCGCTGGCCGCCGAATGCATGGCCCGGCTACACTCGGCACCTTCCCGAACCCAGTGGATGCCGAGCCATGCCTCATGCCCCTGCGCCGATCACCTTCGGCCCCACCCCGCTGACCCTGGAGGCGGTGGTCGCGCTGGCCGAACGCCGCGCCGCCTCACGGCTGGACGACGACCCGGCGTGGCGCGCGCGTATCGCCCGCGGCGCCCAGGCGGTCGAGGGGCTGCTCGACCGCGAGGGGCAGATCTACGGCATCACCACCGGCTACGGCGACTCCTGCGTCACCGCGATTCCCCTGGCCCAGGTGGCGGCGCTGCCGCGTCAGCTCTACACCTTTCACGGCTGCGGCCTGGGCCGCTTTCTCGAGCCCGAGGCGGCACGGGCGGTGCTCGCGGCACGCCTGCAGTCGCTGTGTCATGGCGTCTCCGGGGTGCGATTCGAGCTGCTCGAGCGGCTTCACGCCTGTCTACAGGAAGATCTGCTGCCAAGAATCCCCGAAGAGGGCTCGGTGGGAGCCAGCGGCGACCTGACACCGCTCTCCTACGTCGCCGCCATGCTCTGCGGCGAGCGCGAGGTGATCTGGCGCGGCGACGTCCGAATGGCGGCCGATGTCCACGCGGAGCTGGGCTGGGAACCGCTGACCCTGCGCCCCAAGGAGGCACTGGCGCTGATGAACGGCACCGCGGTGATGACCGCGCTGGCGTGCCAGGCCTTCGTCCGCGCCGAGTACCTGCTGATGCTCGCCACCCGCATCACCGCCCTCAATGTGGCCGCACTGCGCGGCAATCCGGACCATTTCGGCGCGCGCCTGTTCGCGGCCAAGCCGCACCCCGGTCAGGGCCAGGTCGCCGCCTGGCTGCGCGCGGATCTGGAGAGCGAGTCCGCCGCACCGCAGCAGCGCCTGCAGGATCGCTACTCGCTGCGCTGCGCGCCCCACGTGCTGGGGGTACTGGCCGACAGCCTCGGCTGGCTGCGCGGTTTCATCGAGACCGAACTCAACAGCGCCAACGACAACCCGCTGATCGACCCCGACTCGGGCGAGGTGATGCACGGCGGCCACTTCTACGGTGGCCATATCGCCTTCGCCATGGATAGCCTCAAGACCCTCACCGCCAATGTCGCCGACCTGCTCGACCGCCAGCTCGCGCTGCTGGTCGACAGCCGCTACAACCACGGGCTACCGGGCAATCTCTCCGGCGCGCCGGCGGCGAAGGCGATGATCAATCACGGCTTCAAGGCGGTGCAGATCGGCGCCTCCGCCTGGGCCGCCGAGGCGCTCAAGGGCACCCTGCCCGCCAGCGTCTTCTCGCGCTCCACCGAGTGCCACAATCAGGACAAGGTGAGCATGGGGACCATCGCCGCCCGTGACGCCCTGCGCGTGCTCGAACTCAGTGAGCAGGTCGCCGCCGCCACCCTGCTGGCGGCGCTGCAGGGCGTGCACCTGCGCGGCGATCCGCTGCCCGCGCCGCTGGCGGCGATGGTCGAACGCCTGCGTGAGCACTTCGCCCCGGTGGGCGAGGATCGCGCCCTGGATGGCGAGCTGCGCCACTGTCTGACGCTGATCCGCTCACGCCACTGGCCGCTGTATCCGCCTGCGGCCTGACCTGGCAACGACTGACGCGCAGACGGCTGACGCGAGCGCTGGCAGCGAGTCACGCTCAGGCCAACAGGCGCAGACACTGCCCCAGGTGGTAGAGCGAAAAGCCGCTTTCGTAGGCCGCACTCCATAGCCCGCGCCCGCGCACGGCGCGGTAGGACTTGAGTGGTAGCGGCAGCATGCTGTCGTCGCCACGGCTGAGATACTCGGCGAAGCCCTCGCCCACCACCGTGCCGGTGGTGTTGCCACGGCCGTTGTAGCCGCAGGCGGCGACGATCCCGGGCAGCGGTTCGAACAGGCGCAGCGTGTGATCCGGGGTGAAGGCGACGCGGCCGCTCCAGGTGCACTCCCACTCGACCGGGCCCAGCTCGGGGAAGTAGTGGCCGGCGATGCGATCGGCCCAGCTCTTCAGGTAGACCCGTGGCCGCCCTTCGCCACGCCCCAGGCTGCCCAGCACCAGCCGCCCGGCGGCATCGCGGCGAATGCTCGAGAGCACCGTGCGGGTATCCCAGGCGCCCTGGCGCTCGGGCAGGATCGCATCCGCCGCGGCCCCGGAGAGTGGGCGCGAGGCGACCTGCATATAGTGGCCGGCGAAGAAGTGCTGGCGCGTCTGGTTCCAGCTGTCCTGGGCGTAGGCATTGGTGGCGATCACCACCCGATCGGCGGTGACACTGCCGCGGGGGGTGCTCAGGCGCCAGCCGTCACCCTCGCGCTGTATGCTCGACACCGGGCTGTGGGTAAATAGCCGGGTGCCCTGGGCCTGGGCGACGCGGGCCAGCCCACGGGTGTACTCGGCGGGGTTGATCGTACCGGCACGGCGGTCGCACAGCGCGGCGCGAATGCGCCGGGTCCCGGTGAGCCGTTCGCACGCCTCGCCTTCGATCAACTCGACCGGTGCCCCGCGTGCGACGAGCTGGTCCCGCCGCCGGGCCAGCTCGTCGCAGCCCTTGGCGTTGTGACCCAGGTGCAGGGTCCCGGTGCGCGTAGGATGACACTGGATACCATGGCGTTCGATCAGTGCGAACACCTTGGCCGGGGCGCCGCCGAGTACCCGGTTGGCGCGCTCGCCGTCGGCCTCGCCGAGCGCCTTGACGATATCGTCCGGCGGCACCCACAGGCCGGCGTTGACCAACCCGACGTTGCGTCCGGACCCCCCGGTGGGAATATCCCCCGCCTCCAGCACGCACACCTCGGTGCCGCCGGCGCTCAGATGCAGCGCTGTGGAGAGACCGGTGATCCCGCCGCCGACGACGCACACGCGGGTGCGCAACGCGGTGTCCAGCGTCTCGGTGACGGGCGCCGGCTCCTGCGCACCCTGGGTCCATAGACATTGCTCTTGCATGACCGCTCCTCGCCTGAACGCTTGTCGCTCGCTGCTTTCCGCCTGACTCACGGGGACACGGCCACTGTCACGCTGGTCATGCCCCGTTTTTCCCCTCTCTCGACCACCACCGATCGCGCCTTGCCCGCTCAGGCGTCCGCCGGCGCCGCACTCCCGGACGACGACGCTACCCGGCCCGCCTGAGTGGCCTGGCGCGCTGGCGCGGACTCCCGCGGGACAAAGCAGCCGAGCAGCGCCCACAGCAGGCCGAACAGCGGCGACAGCCAGCAGGCAAAGGCGAAAGGCGCATAGAGCAGGGTGGGCACGCCGGTGGTGGCGGCGACGAAACTCCCGCCCATGTTCCACGGGATCAGCGGCGACAGCAGCGTGCCGTTGTCCTCGATGGTGCGTGACAGCACCGAGGTGCGGTAGCCCATCTGCCGGTACTGCCCGTGCAGTAGCCGCCCCGGCAGCACCAGGGTGGTATAGACGTCGCCAACCACGGTTCCCACCGAAGCGGTGGTGACCGAGCTGGTCAGCACCATGCTGAAGCGCCCGCGCATCAGCTTGGCCAGGTGCAGCATGATCGCATCGATGGTGCCGTAGGCTTCGAGCATACCGGTGAAGCCGAGCGCGAACAGGGTCAGCGTCACCACCCAGGTCATCGACATCACGCCGCCTTTGGAAAGCAGCGTATCCATCGCCGCATTGCCGGTATCCGCGGCGTAGCCGTTCTGCATCACGCCGAAGACCGCCTGGACATCGCTGCCCTGCAGCAGTATCGCGATCACCCCGCCGAGCGCGGCGCCGCCGAAGATGGTGGGAAACGGCGGCATCTTGGCCATCGACAGCGAGACCACCACCAGCGGCGGAATCAGCGTGATCCAGCTCAGGGTGAAGTGCTCGGCCAGCGTGCGGCGCAGCGTGTCGATACTGCCGACATCGACCAGCTGATCGGCGTAACCGGCGCCGAGCCAGGCATAGATCAGCAGTGCCAGTGTCATTGCCGGCACCGTGGTCGCCATCATGCTCTTGATATGCGACCACAGGTCGGTCTCGCAGACCGCCGGCGTGAGGTTGGTGGTATCGGAGAGCGGCGACATCTTGTCACCGAAGAAGGCCCCGGAGACCAGCGCGCCCGCGGTCAGGTAGACCGGGATGCCGAGGCCGTGGCCGATCCCCATCAGCGCCAGGCCGACGGTACCCACCGTGCCCCAGGAGGTCCCCACGGCGAGCGAGATCAGCGAGCTGATCAGGCAGGTGGCGACCAGGAACATTCCCGGCGAGACCAGATTGATCCCGTAATAGATCAGCGTCGGCACGGTCCCCGAGAGAATCCAGGTACCGATCAGCATACCCACCGCGAGCAGGATCAGGATCGCCGGCAGGCCGAGCTTGATCACCTGCAGCATCGACGCCTCCATGCGCGTCCAGGGGATGCCACGCAGACGCGCGAAGAGAGCGCAGATCAGGATGCCGCAGGCGAGCGGGATATGCGGCGTGAAGTCGCCGAAGACGAAGAACTGCGTCATCAGCAGCGCCACCGTGAGCAGCAGCGGCGCCAGGGCCAGCGGCAGGCTGGGAATGCCGCCCACGCGGACATTGTCACTCATCGACCTTCTCCCGGAGTTATTCTTGGAGCACGGATCGGGAATCGCGTCGGAGACGCGCCAGAAGGGGTGGGGCCGGGGCGCGGCGCGCGCCCCGGTGAGGCATCAGTCGAACTTGATGCCCTGGGCCAGCGGCAGCTCGCGCGAGTAGTTGACGGTATTGGTCTGGCGGCGCATGTAGCTCTTCCAGACATCGGAGCCGGACTCACGTCCGCCACCGGTCTCCTTCTCGCCGCCGAAGGCACCGCCGATCTCGGCGCCGCTGGGGCCGATGTTGACGTTGGCGATGCCACAGTCGCTGCCCTGGTCGGAGACGAAGGCTTCGGCCTCGCGTACGTCGGTGGTGAAGATGCACGACGACAGTCCCTGCGGCACGTCGTTGTTGAGCGCCAGCGCCTGGTCGAAGTCGCGGTAGGTGAGCACATAGAGGATCGGCGCGAAGGTCTCGTGCTTGACCAGCTCGTCCTGCTCGGCGACCTCGACGATCGCCGGCGAGACGTAGTAGCCATTGGGGTAGGTCTCGGCCAGTTGGCGCTCGCCGCCGAAGACCTTGGCCCCCTGCTGGCGTGCTTTCTCCAGCACCGACTGCATCTGATCGAAGGCCTGGGCATCGATCAGCGGGCCGACCAGATGACCCTGCATCGGATCGCCGATGGTGACGTTGGCGTAGGCCTTCTTGATCCGCTCGACCACCTCGTCGCGCACCGACTCGTGGACGATCAGACGACGCAGGGTGGTGCAGCGCTGGCCAGCGGTGCCGACTGCCGAGAACAGAATGCCACGCACGGCCATGTCGAGATCGGCGCTGGGGGCCAGGATCATGGCGTTGTTGCCGCCCAGTTCGAGAATGCTGCGGCCGAAGCGCGCGGCGACCCGGGGCGCGACTTCACGCCCCATGCGGGTGCTGCCGGTGGCGCTGATCAGCGGCACCCGCGGATCGTCGGTGAGGGCTTCACCGGCCTCGCGCTCGCCGATGATCACCTGGCTCAGATCCTGCGGGGCGTCGTCACCGAAAGCCTGCATGGCACGCTCCAGCAGCGCCTGACAGGCAAGTGCACACAGCGGCGTCTTCTCGGAGGGCTTCCACAGCAGGCTGTTGCCGCACACCAGCGCCAGCGCGGCATTCCAGGCCCAGGGCGCGACCGGGAAGTTGAAGGCGGTGATCAGACCGATCGGCCCCAACGGATGCCAGCTCTCGCGCATGTGGTGGCCGGGGCGCTCGGAGGCGATGGTGAGACCGTAGAGCTGGCGCGACTGGCCCACGGCGAGATCGCAGATATCGATCATCTCCTGGACCTCGCCCAGCCCCTCCTGCAGGATCTTGCCGCACTCCAGCGTGACCAGTGCCCCGAGATCCTCCTTGTGCTGGCGCAGCTGTTCGCCGAACAGCCGTACCAGCTCGCCGCGCCGCGGCGCCGGCACCTGACGCCAGGCGGCAAAGGCGCGCTCGGCACGATCGATGCGCGCGGTCACCGCCGCCGCGGATTCGTTGCTGACCCGGCCCAGCTCGCCACCGTCGGTGGGCGAGGTGACCACATAGTCGCCCTCGCGGTAGGTCGAAGGCGCCACGCCGAGGCGTCCGAGGATCTCGTCGATCATGTTGTTCTCCTGCTGCCGGAACGAAATAAGGTGTCGCGGCAGTATTGCGCCGGGCATTGACGCGCCACAAACGACGTTTTATACCAACGTCATTCCTTTTTTTCCTGCCAGCAGGCTGTCATGAATCGTCGTCATCTCCCCACCCTCACCGCCATGCAGTGCTTCGAGGCCGCGGCACGCCATCTCAGCTTCACCCGCGCCGCCGACGAACTGAGCCTGACCCAGAGCGCCGTGAGCAAGCAGGTCGCCCAGCTCGAGGCGATTCTCGAGCACCCGCTGTTCCGCCGCGTCCGGCGCCGACTGCAGGTCACCCCGGAGGGGTCGCTCTATCTCACCGAGGTACGCAAGGTACTGGCCCAGGTGGAGATGTCGACCCGCTACATGCAGTCCTACGGCGGCGAGAGCGAGGTGCTCAACGTCACCACCCTGCCGACCTTCGGCGCGCGCTGGCTGGTGCCGCGTCTCAACGGCTTCCGCCTGCGGCAACCCAGCGTCTATCTCAACATCGGTATCCGCACGCAGCCGTTCGATCTCGAACAGGAGCGAGTCGACGCCGCCTTCTTCTACGGTCGCGGCGTGTGGCCCAAGGCGGAGTGCATCCATATGCTCGACGAGGAGATGGTGGCGGTATGCGCGCCCTCGCTGGTGCCCACCGGCGGCTTCGACGACCCGCTCGCGCTCACCGGTCAGGTGCTGCTGCAGAGCGACTCGCGCCCGGAGGCGTGGCATGCCTGGTTCGCCGATCAGAAGCTCTACACCCAGCACAGCTACCACGGGCCGCGCTTCGATACCTTCGAGATGCTGCTGCGCGCGGCGCGGGTAGGCTGCGGGGTAGCGCTGGTGCCGCGGGTGCTCGCCGCCGAGGAGCTCGATCAGGGGCTGCTGGTGCAGGCCTGGCCCCACGCGCTTGCGAGCCGCGATGCCTATTACCTCGCCTATCCCGAACACAAGGGTGAGGTGGCCAAGGTGCGCGGCTTTCTCGACTGGATGCGCGAACATCGCGACCGCCCCACGCTGGGTCCGGTTCAAGAGTCCGCGCCAACTGAGCGCTAGGCGCCCGCCCCGCGCTGAGTCGATGTACGCTGGGCGAATCCAGAATTTTTGGAATGATACCGCGGCTTTTTTTCGTTTGAAGCGCCGCCTGCCGGGCTGCTTTGATGACCCCGAACCGTCATCGTCGCCACCGCAGGTAGCCGCCCATGGAGTTTCCCCACGTCAGCCACGCCCTCGGGGTGGTGCACCCGATCTGTCTGGAGCGCGGCGCCAACGCCGAGGTCTGGGACGAGCAAGGCCAGCGCTATATCGACTTCATCGCCGGCATCGGCGTGCTCAACCTGGGTCACGGTCACCCCCGCGTCCTGACGGCCATCCAGGCGCAGTTGGGCAAGCTGACCCACTCGGCCTTCAACGCCCTGCCCCACCGCGGCTATCTCGATCTGGCCCAGGCGCTCGATGAGTTCGTGCCGGTCAGCTATCCCCTCAGCTGCATGCTCACCAACAGCGGCGCCGAGGCGACCGAGAACGCGCTCAAGCTCGCCCGCGCCCATACCGGTCGCACGGCGGTGATCGCCTTCGACGATGCCTTCCACGGGCGCACCCTGGCGGCGCTCAACCTGGGTGGCAAGGTCGCCCCCTACAAGCAGCGTCTGGGCAGCCTGCCCGGCCCGGTACATCACCTGCCGTTCCCGGGGCCGGACAGCGGGGTCGACGCCGCCACCGCCCTGGCCGCCCTGGAGCGGCTGTTCGCGGTCGAGGTCGACGCCGAGGAGGTCGCCGCGATCATCGTCGAACCGGTACAGGGCGAAGGCGGCTTCCGCCGGCTCTGCCCCGAGTTCGCCCGCCGCCTGCGAGAGCGCTGCCAGGCTCTCGGCATCCTGCTGATCTTCGACGAGATCCAGTCCGGCTTCGGGCGTACCGGGGCGCGCTTCGCGTTCTCGCAGCTGGAGGTCGAACCCGACCTGCTGCTGCTGGGCAAGAGCATGGCCGCGGGGCTGCCGCTGGCGGCGGTGGCGGGCCGCGCGGCGGTGATGAACGCCCTGCCCCGGGGCGGGCTGGGCGGCACCTACTCGGGTAACGCCCTGGCCTGCGCGGCAGCCCTGGCGGTGATCGAGGAGATGAGCGACAACCATCTGGCGCGCTGGTCACAGGCGATCGAGTCGCGCGTGCTGGCCCATCACCGCGAGTGGCAAGCCAGCGGCCGCCACCCCATGGTCGGCGCACTCACCGGGATCGGCGCAATGCGCGGCATCGTGCTCGAGGACACCCCCAACGCCAGTGGCGCTGAACACCTGAGCGCGCTGCTCGCCGCGGCGCGCGAGCGCGGCCTGCTGCTGATGCCCAGCGGGCGCAAACGTAACGTGCTGCGCCTGCTGCCGCCGCTGACCAGCGAGCCCGAGATTCTCGATGAGGGCCTGACACGACTCGGCGAGGCTCTGGCCACGCTGCGCGCCTGAGCGCGTCACGTCCACGTTTTCGCCCCGTTATCCCCTGACGCGCCGCCCCCCTTTGACGCACCCTCATACGCAGGAGACTTGCCATGCCGTCTTTTCTCTCCCCCGACGCGATCCGCGACCGCTTCTCGCGCGCCATGTCGGCGATGTACCAGGCCGAGGTGCCCCAGTACGGCACGCTTCTCGAACTGGTCGAGACCGTCAACCGCGAGGCCCTCGAGGGCGACCCCGAGCTGGCTGCCAGACTCGAGGCCCACGATGACCTGGCGCGACTCGGTGTCGAGCGCCACGGCGCCATTCGCGTGGGCACAGCGGCAGAGCTGGCCGGCCTGCGCCGGCTGTTCGCGGTGATGGGCATGCAGCCGGTGGGCTACTACGATCTCGCCGCAGCGGGGGTGCCGGTCCATTCCACCGCCTTCCGTCCGGTGGACGATGCCGCGCTGGCGCGCAACCCCTTCCGTGTCTTCACCTCGTTGTTGCGCCTGGAGTTGATCGAGGATACCCAGCTGCGCGAGCGCGCCGCAGATATCCTCGCGTCACGCCAGATCTTCACCCCGGAGGCGCTGGCGCTGATCGAGCGCCACGAAGCCCAGGGCGGGCTGAGCGAAGAGGACGCCGAGCGCTTCGTCGCCGCCGCGCTGGAGACCTTCCGCTGGCACCGCGAGGCGACCGTCGACTGGCCCACCTATTGCGCCCTGCACGACCAGCACAGGCTGATCGCCGACGTGGTCTGCTTCCGCGGCCCGCATATCAATCACCTGACCCCGCGCACCCTCGACATCGACGCGGTTCAGCGCCGCATGCCGCAGGCCGGTATCACGCCCAAGGCGGTGATCGAGGGTCCACCCCGGCGCGCCTGTCCGATTCTGCTGCGTCAGACCAGCTTCAAGGCGCTGGAGGAGGAGATTCGTTTCGCCGACCGCCAGCAGGGCTCGCACAGCGCGCGCTTCGGTGAGATCGAGCAGCGCGGCATGGCGCTGACACCGGCCGGCCGCGAGCGCTACGACCGCCTGCTGGCGACCGCCCGCGAGCGCAGCCAGGGCCTCGACAACGCCGCCCACCAGCAGGTGCTCGACGACGTCTTCTCGGCGTTTCCCGATGATGCCGCTCAGCTACGCCGCCACGGCCTGGCCTACTTCGATTACCGGCTGACCCCGGCAGGCGAGGCGGTCAGAGAGGCGGCGGTGAGTGGGGAGAGAGCGGACCTGGCAGCCGTGGATCTGGCCACAGTGGACCTGGAAGCAGCAATCGCCCGCGGCTGGGTCAGCGCCCAGCCGATCACCTACGAGGACTTCCTGCCGGTGAGTGCGGCCGGCATCTTCCAGTCCAACCTCGGCGATGCGCGCAGCGACGGCTACGCCGGCCACGCCAATCGTGACGACTTCGAGCAGGCGCTGGGGGCAGAGGTCATCGACGAGCTAGCGCTCTACGCCCGGCGCGAGGCGGCATCACGCCAGCGCGTGATGCACGCCCTGGGTCTCGACGCCCAGAGCACTGAGGGCGTCGGCTCAGCAGCGAGTGGCTGAGTAGGGCACCGGCTCAGCAGCGGGTGGCTGAATAGGGCGTCGGCTCAGAAGCGGGTGGCTGAATAGGGCGCCGGCTCGATATAGGGCGTCTCGCCGCACATCATCTCCGCCAGCAGCCGCCCCGAAGCCGGCCCCAGGGTGAAGCCCTGATGGGCATGGCCGAAATGGAACCAGAGCCCGTCATGCTTGGGTGCCGGGCCGATCACCGGCTTCATGTCCGGCGTGCACGGCCGCGCGCCCAGCCACGGAGTCTGCTCGACCGCGTCGCCGATCGCCAGCAGCTCGCGTGCGACCTTTTCGGCCTTGCTCGACTGCAGCGGGGTGGCGCGGGCGTCGAGACGTGCGAATTCGGCGCCGGTGGTGATACGCAGACCGCGATTCATCGGCGCCAGCATGATGCCGTTCTCGGCATCCAGCATTGCCATGCTCAGCGGCGTCGGCATGACATAGTGGCGGTGGTAGCCACGTTTGACGAACAGCGGCAGGTGGTAGCCGAAACGCCGCAGCAGTTCGTCGGACCACGGGCCCAGCGCCACCACCGCTTCGGCGGCCTCGACCGGGCCTTCGCTGGTGGTCACGCGCCAACCGGCGCCCTGGCGTTCGAGGGTCGCGGCGTCGCCGCTGACGAAGGCGCCGCCGCGGGCCTGGAACAGGCTGGCGTAGCTCGCCACCAGCGCGCCGGGGTCGCGCACCGACCACGGCTGGGTCCAGTGCACCGCCCCCGCCATGCGCTGGGTCAGCCCGGGTTCCAGCCGCGCCAGCTCGTCGCCGCTGACCGGTGCATGCTCGACCCCGTACTCCTGGGCCAGCCGCTCGGCGTTGGCCACCCCCTTCTCCAGCGCCGCCTGGCTGCGGTAGGCGGTGCGCCAACCGCTCTTGCGTACCAGCGCCTCGGCGCCGGCCTCGGTGATCAGGCTGTCGTGCTCGCTCAGACAGTGGGCGATCAGCCGGCTGTACTCACGCGCCACCTGGGCGTAACGCGACGGCGAGGACCACCACCAGTACTGCGCCAGCGGCGAGGCCAGGTGCGGCAGTGCCGAGGGGTGGTAGTTGACGTCGATGCCGCCCTTGCGCGCGACCTTGAAGATCATGCGGCTGTCATGCGGGAAGGGATAGGGTTCCACCGCCTCGCGCTGGATCAGGCCGGCGTTGCCGTAGGAGGTCTCCTCTCCCGGGGCCCGGCGATCCACCAGCACCACGTTGCGCCCCCGCCGCTGCAACTGCAGCGCGGTCGACACTCCGATCATGCCGGCACCCAGCACCACGACATCCGCTTGCATAGCCACTCCTCAGCCCTTGAACACCAGCAACAGCCACGCCGGCACGACGGGAACGCTCCCCCCGCGACGCGGCCCTATCGACGATGGCGGGCGGCCCCGCACCGGGCGGCGACAGCCCAGGGGTCAAACTCTGTGCCAAACCCTGCGCCACCCCTGAAAGGCGATGATACCAGTAACCTCGGCGCAACCAAGCGCCGCGGCCTGGACTTTAGGCCGGCCGACTCGCCATGATGCGGTAGTCGTTGGTCCACCGCTCGGCGCCATGCCGATGCGGGTTTTTGCGTCTTTCGCCAGCCACACCGGCAGTGCCTCGGCCACTCCGAGACGTGGTCAGTTGGCCATTGTCGTCATCAAGGTCGTCAACAGGAGAGTCCCCATGCCCAAACGTATCCTGGCCTATCGCCGTCTCGACGAGCAGCAGCTCGACCAGCTCCGCGAGCGCTATCAGGTCGATTACTTCGGCAAGCTCTCCTCCGCCGACGATCCGGCCTTCCGGGAGGCGCTGGGCGAGGCCCACGGGCTGATCGGCGCCGGGCTGAAGATCACTCCCGAACTGCTCGACGCGGCGCCGCAGCTGGAGACCATCTCGAGCATTTCGGTGGGCGTGGACAGCTATCCGGTGGCGGAGCTGAGCCGCCGTGGCATCCTGCTCAGCCACACCCCGGACGTGCTCACCGAGACCACTGCCGACACCGGCTTCGCGCTGATCATGGCGAGCGCCCGGCGCGTGGTGGAGCTGGCCGAGTACGTCAAGCGGGGCGAGTGGCAGGAGAGTATCGGCGCGGAGCAGTTCGGCACCGACGTCCACGGCAAGACCCTGGGCATGATCGGCTTCGGTCGCATCGGCCAGGCCATCGCCCGCCGCGGTGCACTGGGCTTCGGCATGCGCGTGCTCTACGCCAAGGCCTCGCCCAAACCCGAGCTGGAGCAGGCGCTGGGCGCACGCCACTGCGAGCTGGACGAACTGCTGCGCGAGTCCGACTTCGTCTGCGCCATCGTGCCGCTCAACGCCGAGACCCGGCATCTGATCGGCGCTCCCGAGTTCGCGCGCATGAAGTCGAGCGCGATCTTCATCAACCTGGCCCGCGGCGAAGTGGTCGACGAAGCCGCGATGATCGATGCCCTCGAACATGGCGAGATTCGCGGCGCCGGTCTCGACGTGTTCGCGCAGGAGCCGCTGCCGGCCGACTCGCCGCTACCGCGCATGGCCAACGTGGTCGCCCTGCCGCACATCGGCTCTGCGACCCACGAGACGCGCACCGCCATGGCCCAGCGCGCCGTCGACAATCTGTTGCTGGCGCTGGATGGCGAGCGCCCGCTCAGCCCGTTCAATCCCGAAGCGTGGCCTGAGCGGCTTGGCTGAGAGCCGCGGCCAGGCAGGAGCAAGCGCACGCCATCCGGCTGGACCGACTTCACCGGTCAAAAAGTGTGCAATTCACGCCCCGTGGCACGCCCCGACTTGTCAAGCCGAATCGGGGCGACTAGAGTTGGGAAGCGTCATTGAAAACAGTGTTCCGTAACCTTATCTAAACAATGAGGCTGCGGTGCCGATAACCGGGATATTGGCGCGACAGCCACCGACTCACCGGCCGCGGCCGCTCGGGTCACCCCCTTTCACTGACAGCGCCCTCGAGGCGACCCATCATGCCCGACCCGCTCTGCTTGCTCTTCGATTGCGACGGCACCCTGGTCGACAGCGAACCGCTGCTGGCCGAGATCATGGCCAAGTACCTCAATCGGGCCGGCCTTCCGTTTCGCCCCCTCGACTACATGAACGATTTTCGCGGCACGCGTTTCGCGAGCATCGTGGCGCATCTCGAACGCGCCTACGGCGAGATCGACCCCACGCTGCGCGAGGAGACGGAGCGCGACATGCGCCGTGAAATGAACGAACGCATGGCCACCGAGCTCGCGCCGATCGAGGGCGCCGCCGGTGCCCTCGATGCGCTAGGCGGGCTGCCGCGCTGTGTCGCCTCCAACGGCCCCGAGCACAAGATTCGCCGTGCGCTGGACAGCACCGGGCTGCGCGGCTTCTTCGGCGATCATATCTACAGCGCCTACAGCGTGGGCAGCTGGAAGCCCGACCCCGGCCTGTTCCTGCACGCCGGCCGCGACATGGGCTTCGCCCCGGCACACTGCGTGGTGATCGACGATGCCCAGGTCGGCGTTCGCGCCGCGCTGGCCGCCGGCATGCGGGTGATACACATCAACCGCTTCCCCGAGCGCGAAGCCACGCCGGCAGGCGCCATCGCCATCGGCCACATGCGTGAGCTGCCCGGCGCCGTCGACCGGTTGCTGCCCATGCTGGCCGCCAGCCACTCCTGACACGGGCAAGGCGCCGGCGGGCGCCGCTCGTCCGCCCCTGGCCGAGCGCGCTATCATGGCGCCTCAGTCATTGCAGCGGAGCCCCTCATGCCCTCCCTACAGGATCAGTTGCGCGGTCTGGTCTACTCCACCGAGCATGGAGAGACCTGCCCCGCGTGCCGCCAACCGCTCGCCGAGTGTCGCTGTCAGGCGCAAGCCGAGGCCGAGCGTCTTGCTGCGCTCGACGGGATCGTGCGCATCCGCCGCGAAACCAGCGGCCGCAAGGGCAAGGGCGTGACCACGATCGAAGGCGTCCCCCTCGCCGAGGAGGAGTTGAAGGCGTTGGCCAAGGCGTTGAAGAAGCGCTGTGGCACCGGCGGCGCGCTCAAGGCGGGCGTGATCGAGATCCAGGGCGACCACCGCGAGGTGCTCAAGCGCGAGCTCGAAACCCGCGGCTATACGGTCAAGCTGGCCGGCGGCTGAGGAATTTATCGCCGCCGCGCCTGTCTCAACGCAAGCCGTTCGTTCGCCCCGTCAGGAGATCGCGTTCCATGCCGTTGCCCGCCCTTTCGCGCCGCGTCCGTCTGGCCGCCGCCCTGCTCGCCGTCGCCGCGCTCGCCGGCTGCGCCGGGGGTCCGCAGTTCGAGACCCTCGCCGCCCGGGTGGTCTCCGAGAACCCGGTCACCCTGCCCGCCGATGCCACCCTGGAAGTGCAGCTCGAAGACGTCACCCAAGGCGACGTAGTGGCCAGCAGCCGTTACGAGCAGCTCGGCCAGCTGCCGCTGCCGGTCACGCTGCAGTACCTGCCCGACGCCATCGCGCGTGACGATATCTACCAGCTCAGTGCCCAGATTCGCAGCCATGGGCGCATCATCTACTTGAGCCAGACACCGGTGGCGGTGTTCGGTCGCCACGACCCGGCGGAACCCGACATTCCCGTGGTGCCCACCGGGGCCGACGCGCTCGCCCCCGCAGCGCCCTGAAAGGCCCGCGTCGCCGGCAGCACAACGGGCCGATCGCCGCCGCGATGACGCGGGTGATACCGCCATCCGCTTGATGCCCGGGCGAAAACCGACCACGCTGATTCGACTGTCATTCCCGCATGGAGACGAGCATGGAAACGCGTAAGCTACCCGGTACCGATATCGAGATGTCCCGCGTGGGGCTGGGCACCTGGGCCATGGGCGGGCGCATGTGGGGCGGCACCGACGACCCCAACGCCATCCGCACCATTCATGCCGCCATCGACAAGGGCATCACCCTGATCGATACCGCCCCGGCCTACGGCTTCGGTCACTCCGAAGAGGTGGTGGGCAAGGCGGTCGCCGAGAGCGGCCAGCGCGAGCGACTGGTACTGGCGACCAAGGCGGGGCTGGAGTGGTACGACGACGACAGCCTGGCCCGTAACGCCACCGCCAAGCGGCTGGAGAAGGAGCTCGACGACTCGCTGCGGCGGCTCCAGACCGACACCATCGACATCTACCAGATCCACTGGCCCGATCCGCTGGTGGAGATCGCCGAAACCGCGGAGGCGATGGCACGCTTTCATCAGGCGGGCAAGATCCGCGCCATCGGGGTCAGTAACTTCTCCCCCGAGCAGTGCGAGACCTTCCGCGAGTTCGCACCGCTGCACACCCTGCAGCCCCCGTACAACCTGTTCGAACGCGATATCGACGATCAGATCCTGCCCTACGCCGAAGACAACGACCTGACCCTGCTTACCTATGGCGCGCTCTGCCGCGGCCTGCTCAGCGGCAAGATGCACAGCGACTCCACCTTCGGTGGCGACGACCTGCGTAACAAGGATCCCAAGTTCCAGTCGCCGCGCTTCGCGCAGTACCTGGCCGCGGTGAAGGACCTGGAAGCCCTGGCCCGCGAGCGTCACGACAAGTCGGTGCTGGCACTGGCGGTGCGCTGGATTCTCGACCGTTCGCCCAATATCGTGGCGCTGTGGGGAGCGCGCAAGCCGGCCCAGGTCGACCCGGTCGGCGACATCAGCGGCTGGCAATTGAGCGATCGCGACCTGGCGGATATCGATGCGCTGCTCGCCGAGCACATCAAGGACCCGGTCGGCCCCGAGTTCATGGCGCCGCCGACGCGCCGCTGAACGCGACCGCGGGCGGCCTCAGGGCCGCCGTCGCGGCGATCAACGCGGGCCCGATCGGCGCCGAGACCTTGAGCGCGTAGAGCTCGTCGGCCCGGGTCCGCCCCAGGTTGAGGCAGGCGATCGGCTTGCCCTGCTGCGCGGCATGGCGGGCGAAGCGGTAGCCCGAATAGACCATCAGCGACGACCCCACCACCAGCATGGCAGGCGCCCGTTCGAGGGCGTCGAAGGCGGCCTGCACCCGCGCCCGGGGTACGTTGTCGCCGAAGAACACCACGTCCGGTTTGAGGATGCCGACGCCACAGCGTTGGCAGTCGGGTAGCACGAAGTCAGTGAAATCGACGCCCTCGAGATCGGCATCACCATCCGGCGCCACTGCCGCCGGCAGGTCGAGCCAGCTCGGATTGCGCCGCGCCAGCTCATCGTGCAGCGCATGGCGCATCAGCGTCGCGCCGCACTGCATGCAGACCACCAGATCGGCCTGACCGTGGAGATCGATCACCCGCTGCGAGCCGGCGCGCTGATGCAGGCCATCGACGTTCTGGGTCACCAGTTGCGAGATACCGCCTCCGGCCTCCAGGGCCGCCAGTGCACGATGCGCCTCCCCCGGTCGCGCCGCGGCGAGCGCGCGGAACCCGACCAGGCTGCGCGCCCAGTAGCGCTGGCGCACCGCCCGACTGGCCATGAACGCCTGATGGCTGACCGGCGGCGGTCGCTTCCACGCCCCGCTGGCGTCCCGATAGTCGGGGATGCCGCTGGCGGTGCTCACCCCCGCGCCGGTGAGCACGAACAGGTCCGAATAGCGGGCGAGAAAGGCGCCCAGCGCCTCAATGCCTTCAGGCGACGCGTCGGGCATGCTTTTATTCCTCGATCGATGGTAGAAAGGGAGACAATCCATTTCTAATGAACTGTGTCCCACGGAGACGCAGCACGGCTGACCGATGCCCAATACGCTTCTGGATCCCCTGGTCGAACAGCGGCTGCGCGGCCTGCGCCTGGCGCGACGCATCTATCCGCCACGCACGCTGGGTCTGGCGGCCGGCGGCCTGTGCATCGGCAGTGCGCTACTGACGCTGGCGACCCCGGGATGGGTCTGGATGATGTGGGTGCTGCAGATCGCCACCTGGTCACACGTCGCCTACTGGCGCGCCAAGCGGCACGCCTCACCCTACCACGCCGAGCGCCAGAACCTCGGCATCGACAGTCTGCTGGGGGGCTTCTGGCTCGCCGCCATGCACTTCAACCTGCTGCCGACGATCATCGTGCTGACCATGATCAGCCTCAACAACATCGCCGTCGGAGGCCCCCGTTTGTTGTTGCGTGGTGTCGGACTGCTGGCACTGGGCGGCCTGCTCGGCATGTGGCTGATCGCGCCCGGCGCACCGCCGATCATCCCCACCACCGGGGTACTGCTGTGCAGTCTACCGATGCTGATCACCTACCCGCTGGCGATCGGCTATATCACCTACCTGCAGGCGCGTCAGCTCAGCCGCCAGAAGCGTAACCTGACCGACCTGAGTCGCACCGACGGTCTGACCGGGCTCTACAATCGACGCTTCTGGGAGGCCCAGATCGCCGCCGAGCTGCTGGCCTCATCGCCTGCCGTGATCGCACTGATCGATATCGACCTGTTCAAGCACATCAATGACGAGCACGGTCATGGCGTCGGGGACGAGACGCTGCGCGAACTGGCGACACTGCTGCGCCAGTCGCTCCCGCCACACTTCCTGCTCGGGCGTTATGGCGGTGAGGAGTTCGGTGTTCTGATGCCGGCGACCAAGCTGGCGCAGGCCGAGGCCGCGCTGCACGCCTTCCAGCAGCGTCTGCACCGACACGCTCCGCCGGCGCCGCTGGCGCGCATGCCAACCTGCAGCATCGGCCTCGCCGCCAAGGCCCCCCACATGATCAGCCACGAAAAGTGGCTACTGCTAGCCGACCAGGCACTCTACGCGGCCAAGGACGCCGGCCGTGACCGCCTCGAGGTGGCGCGCAGTGCGGCATCGCAGAGCCTGCTCGACCTCGGCTAGAATAGCCTTTTCGCCGCCGCCGCAAGGACATCTGCCCATGGCCTGGTTGGAGTACCTGCTACCGCTGATCTTTCTCGCCCCGCTGGGGGCGGCCGCACTGGTGGCGATCACCCTGCGGGATCTGCAGAACGTCGGCCTGCGCTCGCCCCATGACGGCAAGCCGATCCGCGAAATCGCCCAACTGCACCGCGATCGCCTCGAGCGTGCGCGGGTGGCGTTCTTTCTCGATGCCGCGCTGGCACCGACCCTGACCCTGATGCCGCTGGTCTACGGCATGGGGCGCATGCTGTTCGCCGACGAGCAGAGCTGGCTCGAGTGGTCGCTCTACGGCGTCTTCAGCACCCTGCTGGCGATGCTGTTCGGCTTCCTGATCCTGCGCGACGTGCAGCGGGTGCGCCGGCTCACCCGCAGCCTGGCCTCGGAACTGGCCATCGGTCAGGCGCTGGATCATCTGATCCGCCCGGTGGCGAAGCCCTTCTTCGTCTTCCACGACTTCCCCGCCGACAGCTACAGCATTGATAACGTACTGGTCACGCCCCAGGGCGTGTTCGTGATTCAGACCATGGCGCGGGACTTCCCCCTCGATCTGGAGGGCCATCCCAACCAGGTCGTGGCGGTGGAGTCAGAGCGACTGCGCTTCCCCGATGGCAGCCAGCGCAGCATGCTGCGCAAGGTGCGCATGGCCACGGTATGGCTGCGCCAGTGGCTGACCCGTCATACCCAGTTGAACGTGCCGGTGAAGGGCGTGCTGGTGCTGCCTGGCTGGACCATCGACGACGAGACCCAGCACCTGGGCGGCGATCGCGAGGTGCAGGTGATCGACGGCGCCGATCTCGCCGCCCAGTTGGGTATCGACGGCGATGAAAAGATCGACGACGAGCAGCGCCAGCGCCTGGTGGAGTCGCTCGACCGACGCCAACAACAATGTCAACGCAAGGCGGCCGCACGCTGACGGCAGCCCGTTACTCAGGAGATGTCATGCCCGCTGCATCCGCTTTCGATGTTCTCACCTTCGGCGAAGCCATGGCGATGTTCGTGGCCGACGAGGCCGGGCCGCTGGATACGGTCGGCCGCTTCCACCGGCGCACCGCCGGGGCCGACACCAATGTCGCCATCGGCCTGGCCCGGCTGGGCTTCGACGTGCGCTGGCTATCCCGGGTCGGGCGCGACCACAACGGCACTTTCCTGCGCCGGGCACTGGAAGCCGAGGGCCTCGACTGCCGCCATCTGATCGAGGACCCGGCGCACGCCACCGGGCTGCTGTTCAAGGCACGCGCCGAGGGTGGCGCCGACCCCCACGTGGAGTATGTCCGCCGCGGCAGCGCCGCCAGCCATCTGTGCCTCGACGACTGCCGCGAGGTAGCGCTGGAGACCGCTCGCCATCTGCACGCCACCGGCATTCCCCCGGCGCTCTCCGCCACCACCCGCGAGCTCTCGTTCGAGCTGCTCACCCGCGCCCGCGCCGCGGGGCTGTCGATCTCCTTCGATCCCAACCTGCGCCCCAGCCTGTGGTCCAGTGAGGCGGAGATGAAGCAGACGCTCAACGCGCTGGCGGCCAAGGCCGACATCGTGATGCCCGGGCTCGCCGAGGGACGGCTGCTCACCGGGCGTGACAGCGCCCATGACATCGCCGGGGTCTATCTCGACAGCGGTGCCCAGGCGGTGGTGATCAAGCTCGGCCCCGAGGGCAGCTACTTCCGCACTCGCGAGCATGAAGGCAGCGTCGCCGGCACCCCGGTGACCCAGGTCGTGGATACCGTAGGGGCGGGTGACGGTTTCGCCGTGGGCATCGTCAGCGCCCGTCTGGATGGGCTCGACTGGCCCGCCGCCCTGCACCGCGCCAATCTGATCGGCGCGCGTCAGGTGCAGGTGATCGGCGACATGGAGGGGCTACCCCGGCGCGATGAACTCGCCACCATGGAACGCAGCGGCGAGGCGATGCCCGGCTGACACGCTCGAGATGGGTCAATCAGGCGCTCAAGCCCGCGCGCCAGCCCGAAGCGCTGCCAGTACCGCGGGCTTGAGCGCGCCGAGGGCTTCGCCGGAGACCCCGCTCAGCACGATCAGCCGCGTCTGGCGCCCCTCGTGGTAGCCCAGCCATAGCGGCAACCAGAGCCGCTGCAGCGTGGCGGGCTGCACGCGCAGCGGCCACAGCCGCGGTTTGGCCAGCCGCTCCCACAGCCACCAGCGCGCAAATGCCTCGGGCGAAGGGCAGGCATCATCCACGGCGTCGCCCCCCAGCATGAGTGCCGAGCGGGCCTGGGCCTCGCCGTCCAGGGTGTCGTGCGCCAGGGCACCGGGCCACAGCAGCGCTCGCGACAGGCCGCGGCGCCCCAGCAGCCAGGCATCCGGCGTCTGCGCCTGCCGCGCGGTCAGCGCCACCGCCCACAGCGCCAGCCAGGCCGGCTCGAAGCGTGCGGCTGCGTAGCGCCGCAGCCGCTGGCTCGCCGCCGTGCTATCGATCCGCCGGCGCAGACAGCGCTCATCCATGGGCATGGGCCCAGAGCTGAAGCCCGCCCAGCGCCAGCAGCGAGATCACGAACCAGGCCAGCAGGCCGAGACAGCGGGTACGTGTCACGCGGGCATCGCGCCCCAGCGGCGTGGCCGCGGCACTGCGCCGACGCAAAAGCGCCTGCATGTCCGGGGCGGTCTCCTCCAGGGTCACGTCGGCGAGCTGCTCACGCCCGGGTGCCGGTGCGCTGAGGCTGACGCCATAGCCGACCGCCAGCGACACGCCGAGCCCCACCGCATTCTGATAGAGCCAGGAGATACCCAGATGCGAGGCGGCCCACACCGCCGCCATCCCCATGAGCATGCCCGCCACCGCGCCGCGGCCATTGCTGCGCCGGCTCAGCACTGCCAGCAGGAAGACCCCGAGCAGGGCGCCGTAGAACCATGAGCCGATTCGATTGACCGCCTCGATCACCGGGCCGAGATTGCCGGCGAAGAAGGCGAACAGCGTGGCGTAGAGTCCCCAGAACACGGTGGCCCAGCGCGACGCCTTGAGATAGTGGCGTTCGTCGGCGTCGGGCCTGACGAAGCGGGCATAGAAGTCACGTACGCTCACCGCCGAGAGCGAGTTGAGCGCCGAATCCAGGCTCGACATGGCGGCGGCGAAGACCCCAGCGATCACCAGCCCTGTGATACCGACCGGAAACGCCTCGACCACATAGCGCGGGAACAGCTCGTTGAGATTCTCCGGCGGGGTCAGCCCATGCTGCTGGTAGTAGGCGGCGAGCATCACCCCGATGAACAGGAACAGCAGCATCTGCGGCACCAGCAGATAGCCGCCGATCAGCAGCGAACGCTGCCCCTCGGCGATGCTCGGACTGGTCAGCACGCGCTGGATCTGACTCTGATCGGTGCCGAAGTAGGCCACGTGCATGACCACGCCACCGATCAGCCCCGCCCATAGCGAATAGGTCACGGTAGGATCGAGCGACAGGTCGATGGTATCGAACATGCCGTGGGCGGCGCCGAAGGCGAAGACGTCGCTCCAGCCGCCGGGCAGGCTCGAGACCATCAGCAGCATGCTCAGAATGGCACCGAGCCAGAGCACGAACATCTGGATCACGTCGGTCCAGATCACTGCGCTGATGCCGCCCAGCACGGTGTAGCCGACCGCGATCACCGCCATCAGTACGATGGTCAGATCGACGCTCCAGCCGGTCACCACGGAGAGCACCAGCGCCGGCGCGTAGAGCACCACGCCGGTGGCCAGACCGCGGGCGATCAGGAACAGCAGCGCTGCCAGTGATCGGGTCAGCGGCCCGAAGCGCCGCTCGAGCAGCTCGTAGATGCTGTAGATACCGGCGCGATGGAAGATCGGCACCAGCACCACGATCAGCACCGCCATCGCCAGCGGTACGTTGATGAAGGTCACCAGACGCTGCAGACCACCCTCGAAACCCCAACCCGGTGCGCCGATGAAGGTGATCGCACTCGCCTGGGTCGCCATCACCGAGAGACCGATGGCCCAGCCGGGTATCTTGCGCCCACCGAGAAAGTAGTCCTGCGTCGTCGCCTGAGACTTGCCGAAGCGAGCCCCGACCCAGGCGATGCCCAGTACGTAGACGACCAGCACGATGCTGTCCCAGACAGTGAAAGCCCCCATGAGCCAATCCTCGCGTTGTTTTTATACGTCGATGTTGTCCGTCGAGTGGTGAAGTGTTTTTGCAGCGCCTTGTATTGATGACTTCAGCCTAGCATGTCGTCAGGAAGTGATCGCGACGCCGCGTCTCGATAGCCTCGCAGGTGACAGGAAAGCCCCGAACGGCGCGGCCTGGGACAACGCGTTGTGGAGCATGCGGTACTGCTTATCGGGGCCACCAACAAACTCTCTCGCCCCTCTTGCCAAGCGCAAAAAAGCCGCGGATGATGCGCTCCCCTGACCTGCTGGCGCGCCTGTCCTCGACGAGGTTTCCGATGCGTTTGATCACTTTCGATGTCTCCCGCACCCTCGGCATGCCGAACGTTCGCTATATCAAGCCCGAACGCATGTTCGATCACCTGGATGAGATCACGGCCGCCGACTGGCTACTGTTTCCCAGCTACTGGCAGGTGAACGTGCTGCTGCATGCCCTGCACAAGCGCATCTTCCCCTCGCCCGCGACCTACTATCTGGGACACGACAAGGTGGAGCAGACCCGCGCCATGCGCGCAGCCTTTCCGCAGCATATTCCGCCCACCGCGATCCAGGCCAACACCGCCCACGGCATCGACGCCGTGGAGGCGGAAATCGGCTATCCGATGATTCTCAAGGAGATTCGCAGCGCCCGCGGCAATGGCGTGCACCTGGCCGAGCGACGCAGCGAGCTCGAGCGCTTCGCCGCGGAGAATCCGGTGCTCTACGCCCAGCCCAGGCTACCGATCGATCGCGATCTGCGTATCGTGCTGGTGGGGGATCGCATTCTCGCCAGCTACTGGCGAGTGACGCCGCTGGGCGGCTATCGCGCCAACGTCGCCCAGGGCGGCCGGATCGACCACGAGGAGATCCCCGAGGCGGCGGTAGCGCTGGTGAAACGGGTCGCCGCGACCTTCCAGATCGACCATGGCGGCTTCGACGTCGCCATGCTCGGCGAGACGCCTGTGCTGTTCGAGTTCAACCGCCTGTTCGGCACCCAGGGCATCGCCGACGCCGGCCGCGTGACCGCAGAGGCGATGCTGGATTGGCTGGGTCGCCGCGAACTCGGCCTGACCGACAAGGTGCCCGATGCGGCAGACCTGCCGACGGCCTGGGAACCGCCGACGGAGACGACCTGCGACACGCGCCCCTGAACCGTTCAGGGGCCCGCCCCTCAGGGCGGCTCAGGGATTTCGGGTATGGGGCAAACGACGCTTTTTCGATGAAGGTCTACGGAGGGCCCCGGGAGACGTCGAACTCAAAACGCCAGGCGATCGAACCAGTCGACGATAAAGTCTGTCAGCACCCTAAAACGGTTCGGCACATAGTGCATGTGGGGACGCACGATCGAGATCGACGTATCGCAGGTCGCGTCGCGGTAAGCCTCGAGTACCGGCAGTAGCACGTTATCTTCGATATCCTGCTTCACCAGAAACAGGGGCAGCCAGGCAATACCGTGCCCTTGCCGGCAAGCCGCATGCAGAGTTTCCAGCGAATTGCAGGAGAAACCGGCGCCAAGCTGAACCCTTTGGCCGCTTGCCGAGGCCAGCCCCCACTGATTGAAACTGCCGGCCAGGTTCAGACGAAGGCAGGCGTGGTTGTGCATGTCTTCGGGGCGTTGCGGGGTACCCCGTGCGGCGAGATAAACCGGGCTAGCACAGGCCATCCGCCGGTTGGTTGCCAGCTTGCGAGCGACAAGACGCGAGTCTTGCAAGCTGGCGCTGCGGATCGCGAGGTCCACCCCCTCCTGGACGATATCCACGACGGCATCCGTCAGTGTCAGATCGACCTGCACCTCTGGGTAGCGCTGCATGAACGCGAAAAGGGCCGGCACGACATGCATACGGCCGAGCGCATTCGATGCCGTCACGCGGATCCGCCCGCGAACCGTGCCTGCGCCTTCGGCCACTTCCGTTTCCACCGCCGTCAGGCGAGCGAGTATGTCGCGCGTTTCGGCGGCATACAGCTCGCCGGCATTCGTCAATCGAAGGTGACGCGTCGAACGGATGAGAAGCTGTACGCCGAGCCTGTCTTCTAGCGCCGCTATGCGCTTGCTGACGGCTGAATGCGTCAGGCCGAGATTGGCCGCAGCCCCAGAAAAACTCCCGGCGCTCAAGATAGCGTGAAATATGGCCATATCGGCTTCATAGCGCATATGTTCCAAATTAGAACAGGCAATGTGCCGACTCAAGGGGTTATCGGAAGAAATCAGGACTCATAGGATCAAATGGTGCCTGCCAATGGCGCTCGGGGCGTCGGTATCCCTCTCGCGGGCCAATCGCGCATCAGCAAACAAGGAATGGCTCTATGTCCGCTCGTCTCCTGCAAACCCAGATACCCTCTGACGCCAATCTATTCGGCATTTTCCGGGCCTTCGGCTTTATCTTGACCGGTGTTCTCGCGTTTGGCCTCGCAACCGGGGGGCTCTTCCCGCTCATCGGACTCAAACTGCAGGATCAGGGCGCCAGTGATCTTATCATCGGGTTGATCACGTCCGTTTTCTTTGCCGGGACCTTTGCCGGTTCCCTGTTGACCGAGCGGATCATTGCTCGCATACGCCACATTCGGACCTTTTCATTCCTGGCGGCGACGGCAGGCATCAGCACTATGGCACTGGCCCTGTCGGACGACCCCAAGGTGTGGATACTCATGCGTTTCATCACCGGGTTTTGTCTGGGCGGTTACTATGTAGTCATTGAGAGCTGGATCAACTACGCCTCGACGAACCAGACCCGCGCGCGTGGCATGTCGATCTACGAAGCGGTACGCATGCTGGGTATCGCGATCAGCCCGTTCGTCCTGGGACTGGGCCTCAATGGTCAACCTTACCTCTTGGCTGGATTGCTATTTACGCTAGCGATCATCCCGTTGGTGTTCTGTCCCCTGGAAGAACCCGTGCAAAACGAACCCGGGACGCTGCCCTTTGGGCGCCTGCTCTCGCTCGTACCGCTTGGCATGCTGGCCGCGTTCGTCTCTGGCTCAGTCAATGCGGCGTTCTACGGCATGGCCGGGGTGTATGGGGACAGAGCAGGCCTCGACACCTCGGAGATCGCGATCTTTATTGGTTCCATGCTGATCGCCCCCACTTTCGCCCACCCCATCATGGGGGCGGCAGCGGATCGTTTTGGGCGGTTGCCCGTGCTCTTCGTCGCATCGGCAAGCTCGGCGTTGGCGGCGGTCCTGATCGCCACGATGGCGTCAGGATTCTGGGATCTGGTGATATTCAGCTTTCTGCTGGGCGGGTTCAGCCATCCGGTCTATTCGCTAGGAGTCGCTTATGTGAACGATAGACTCGATCCCGGCGATTTCGTGCGAGCCGGTGGCGCACTGCTCATCGCCTTCTGCCTGGGCACCACCTTTGGCCCGACGGCTGCGGCGGCAACCATGGCCCTGACGGGCGACTCGGGCCTGTATCTCTTTATCGCGGGCATTCTCACCCTCGTTGCCTTAAGCGTCGCGATGAGTGCGGGAGCCAGCCGCCCTGTCAAACAGTAATCGTGTTTCCAACCCTGAAAAAACCCCGACCAGTTGGCCGGGGTCGGTATGGCGAGATGCGTAAACTCAGCTCGGCGGCTGCTCCGGGCTGTCAGGCATGTTGATGCTGCCCGGCTCCTCGCGGTTGAGATGCAGGAACTGCAGATGGCGCTCGTACTGGTCGAGGATATCGTCGATCACCTGCTCACGGGTGTAGCCGGCCAGGTCGTAACCCTGGCTACCTTCGAGCAGATAGACCTCGAGCCGGTAGTAGCGGCTGCTGCTGCGCGGCGTGCGCATGGCGAACGAGGGGGTGGCGAACGGATGCGTCCAGATCTGATAGGTGAAGTTCTGCTCGCTGCCAAGGTCGACGTAGAGCGACAGATAGTCGTCGTCGTTCTGCGTGCCCTCGCTGATCTGCACCTTCACGCCCTGGCCTTCGAGCTCGTCGCGTACTGCCTCCATCGCCGGACGTCCGGTCTGCTCGAGGAACTGACACGCCTCGTCGCGGGTGGGGAAGGACATCGCCCGCTTGAGCCGCTTGCGCCAGTCGTAGCCTGCACCGCGGCCACCGGTGGACATGCGCCCGGAGAGCGACCCCGAGAGGCTGAGCCGGTGGCTATCCTCCTTGAACGCCTCTACCTTCAGCGCCCGGTAGAGCCCGGCCATCATGAAGAAGAGCACGACCGAGAACGGCAACCCGGTAATCACCACCGCACTCTGCAGCGTGCTCAGTCCCCCGGCGAGCAGCAGCGACAGGGTCAGTACACCGATCACCGCCGACCACAGGATACGCATCCAGATCGGGGCATCGCTGTTGACGTCCTTGAGGATCGAGGTGAAGTTCGACAGCACCAGGGCGCCCGAGTCCCCCGAGGTGACGAAGAACACGATCGCCAGCACGCTCACCGCGATGGTGGTGAACACCGGCCACGGGTAAGCCTGCAGGAACAGGTAGATGCCCGCCGGCGGGTTGTTCATCACCTGCTGGCCGAAGTCGTGAGCGCCGTTCATCGCCATGTCCAGCGCGCTGTTACCCAGAATCGACATCCAGATCATCATGAAGGCGATCGGCAGGCTCAGGGTGCCGGCGACGAAGGTGCGGATGGTACGCCCACGCGAGATACGCGCCAGGAACAGCCCCACGAACGGACCCCAGGCGATCCACCAGGCCCAGAAGAAGATCGTCCAGGCGTTGAGCCACTCGGTCGGGCGGTCGAAGGCGTAGGTATTGAACGACAGCGAGACGAAGTCGGAGAGATAGTCGCCGACGTTCATCACCAGCGCATTGAGCAGGAAGATGGTCTTGCCGGCGAAGAGGACGAACAGCAGCAGCGCGACCGCCAGCAGAATGTTGAACTCCGACAGCCGCCGGATGCCCTTCTCTACCCCGGTGATCGCGGAGATGGTGGCGAACAGCACGATCATCAGCACCAGAACGGTCTGGGTCCAGACGCTCTCAGTGATGCCGAACATGAAGTCCAGGCCGTAGTTGAGCTGGATCACGCCGATCCCCAGGCTGGCGGCGATCCCGAACACCGTGCCCAGTACCGCGGCGATATCCACAGCATGGCCGATCGGGCCATAGATCTTCTTGCCGAAGATCGGATAGAGCGCGCTCGAGATGGTCAGCGGCAGGTTGTGGCGGTAGCTGAAGAACGCCAGCGACATCCCCACCAGGGTATAGATGCCCCAGCCCGAGATGCCCCAGTGCAGAAAGGTCAGCTCCATGGCGTGGCGCGCTGCCATCACCTGGTCGCTGGGCACCTGCGGCGACTGGTAGAACTGGGTCAGCGGCTCGGCCAGGGCGAAGAAGATCACCCCGATACCGATGCCGGCGGAGAACAGCATCGCCGACCACGAGAAGATGTTGAAGTCAGGCCTGGCATGCTCGGGCCCGAGGCGGATCTTGCCGAAGCGCGAGACGCCCAGGAAGATCACGAAAGCGAGATAGATGACGACGGTCAGGAAGTAGTACCAACCGAAGGTGTTGGAGATCCATCCCAGCAGCGCATTGATGATCTCATTGGCCTGCTGGGTGGCGACCATCGCCCAGATCGAGAAGGCGACGATGCCGATCACCGAGCCGTAGAACACGACAGGATTGAGTCGGTCCCTGGCTGGTGCGTTATTGTCGTTTTGTGTGTGCATACGGTGTCCATCCGGTGTCGAAATGACGTCCGACCCATCGCGCCCAGCGTGTTTCATGGGCGACGACGAGCCATCGAACGCAGCACGCTGCTCCCGCTGTCCCTCGCGGGCCGCTGCGATCTTGCCTTGAGTTAAGTCGACTCGGGGCATACCGGCCAGGGCGACTTTCAACGCCCGCCGTCTCCGCGGTCAACGCAACCCGGCGCTACACGGCGAGCCGCCGTGTGAGGCGCCCAGAGACAACGGCCACCACCCTTTGGCAAAGGTGGCGGCCGTGTCGGTTCAAGCCGGAGGCTGCTCGGGGCTGTCGGGCATGGTCACGCTGCCCGGCGCCTCGCGGCTCATGTGCAGGAAGTGGAGATGGCGCTCGTACTGGTCGAGGATATCCTCGATCACCTGCTCCTGGGTATAGCCCATCAGGTCGTAACCCTGACTCCCCTCCAGCAGGTAGACCTCCAGGCGGTAGTAGCGGGCTTGGCCCTGCGGCGCGCGCCGCGCGAACGACGGCGTGGCGAACTGGCGCGTCCAGACCTGGTAGGTGAAGTTCTGCTCGTCCCCCAGGGAGACATTCAGCGCCAGGTGCGGGTCTTCACCCTTGACCTCCTGCAGCTCGACGCCGACGCCCTGCTGGCGCAGCCCCTCGCTGACCGCTTCCATCGCCGGATGTACGGTCTCGTCGAGGAAGCGGCGCGCCTGCTTGGCCCCGGGGAAGCTCATCGCCCGCCCCAGACGCTGGTGCAAGCTACGCGGATTGCGCCCGCCCGCCTGGGTGCGCCCGGAGAGATGCCCGGAGAGGCTGGCGCGCAGACTGTCCTCCTTGTAGCCCTCGACGCGCAGCGCCTTGAGCAGACCGGCCATCATGAAGAACAGCACGATCGAGAACGGCAGCCCGGTGATCACCACCGCGCTCTGCAGCGCCGAGAGCCCGCCGGCCATCAGCAGTGCCAGGGTCAGCACGCCGATCACCGCCGCCCACAGGATACGCATCCAGATCGGTGCGTCGCTGTTGACGTCCTTGAGCCGCGAGGTGAAATTCGACAGCACCAGCGCGCCCGAGTCCCCCGAGGTGACGAAGAACACGATCGCCAGAATGGTGGTGACGATGGTGGTCAGCCCGGTCCATGGCAGCGACTCGAGGAACAGATAGATCGACGAGGCCGGTGTGTTCATCGCCGTATCGCCGAAAGCGCTGGCGCCATTCATCACCATGTCGATGGCGCTGTTACCCATGATCGACATCCACGCCATCATGAACGCCAGCGGCAGGATCAGCGTACCGGCGACGAACTCACGGATGGTGCGCCCGCGCGAGATACGCGCCAGGAACAGCCCCACGAACGGGCCCCAGGCGATCCACCAGGCCCAGAAGAACAGTGTCCACGCATTGAGCCAGTCGGTCGGCGGCGCGAAGGCGTAGGTGTTCATCGATAGATCGATGAAATGGGAGAAGTAGTCGCCGACGTTGAGCACCAGCGCATTGAGCAGAAACAGCGTCTTGCCGCTGAACAGCACGAACAGCAGCAGTGCCAGCGCCAGCAGCATGTTGAACTCGGAGAGCCGCCGGATGCCCTTCTCCACCCCGGTCGCCGCCGAGACCGTAGCGAAGAATACGATCATGACCACCAGCGCGGCCTGCACCAGCGTATTCTCCGGCACGTTGAACATGTAGTTGAGGCCGAAGTTGAGCTGGATCACGCCGATCCCCAGGCTGGTGGCGATCCCGAACACCGTGCCCAGCACCGCGGCGATATCCACGCTATGCCCGATGGGGCCGTCGATGCGCTTGCCGAAGATCGGATAGAGCGCACTGCGGATGGTCAGCGGCAGATTGTGGCGATAGCTGAAGAACGCCAGCGACATGCCCACCAGCGTGTAGATCCCCCAACCGGAGAGTCCCCAGTGCAGGAAGGTGATCTCCATGGCGTGGCGCGCCGCCTGCACTGTGCCCACCTCGCCGTCGGGTGGTGCCAGGAATTGGGTCACCGGCTCGGCAATGCAGAAGAACAGCAGATCGATACCGATACCGGCGGAGAACAGCATGGCGGCCCAGGAGACCATGTTGAAGTCGGGCTTGGCGTGCTCCGGCCCTAGCTTGATCTTGCCGAAGCGCGATACCCCGATCACGATCACGAAGACCAGATAGATCACCACGGCCAGAAAGTAGTACCAACCGAAGCTCTCGGAGATCCACCCCAGGATGGCGTTGATCACCCCCCCGGCCGATTCGGTGAAGAGCATGGTCCAGAGCGCGAACAGTACGATCCCGATGGCCGAGCCGTAGAACACTACCGGATTGAGGCGGTCGCGGCTGGCGTCGTCGGTGTGTTGTGGATGCATGAGCGATCCTCGTCGTTGTAGGAGTACAGCGGCAGTCGAGCGTATCCACGACCTATGTCAGACAGTCGTTGGCGAGGCACAGGAGCGCGCGGCGTGGATCGACGATGACTGCCAGGTAGACGTCACATGTTTTTATTGATTGACCGTTCAATTAAAATACGGCGTTATGCTGCGACTTTCAACCGCACCCCCGCTGCACTGCCTGCCGCCCGAGCACACCGGCTCCCATCACGCTGGACACCAACCATGGCGGGGCCTGAGGTCAAAAAAAGGCGCCTCCCCGCTCGGGGAGGCGCCTTGGATCACCGCTGTGGCGCGAGCGTTCAGAGACCGATCAGCGCATCCAGCCAGCCGCTGGGGTAGTGCAGGTTGAGCAACGCCTGCATCCCGAGCAGGAAGGCGGCGATACCGGCAGCGATCGCCAGCGCCATCGACCAGCGCGCCTTGGCCACACCGCGCAGGAACGCAAAGGCCATCAGCGTCGCGGCACTGACGAAGCCGAGCAGCGACGCCGCCACCACCAGGCCCAGGAGCCCTGCCAACCACAGTAGCGGCTCGCCCAGCGGCTGCGCCTCCCAGCGTGCGCCGCGGCGCCACGCTTCCAGGGCGCTCAGCGCCGCCCCCGCGGCCATGATCGTGATCGCCAGGCGCGGGAAGATACCGCCGAGGAAGGAGAGCCCGCTGATGTCGTACCAGGACGCCGCGGCCAGCAGCAGAAGCCCCACCACCAGCAGCGTGTCGACGCGCCCGAAGGTAGGCACCGCAGGCGGTTGCTGGGGCGAACTGACGTCGGCGCCCACCGCCAGCGGTTGGCGCCGACGCAGGAGCCGCTTGAACAGCGGCAGCAGCAGCGCCAGTGCGATCATGCCCAGGATGATCAGCACGCCGGGACGCAGGAACGCCGACATGCCCTGGAACTGCACGCTCTGATAGAAGTAGGTCTCTGCCCCCGGTGCCAGCACGAAACCGATCAGGAACGCCGGTCGCGACCAGCCGGCACGCTTGAACAGCACCCCGACAGCGCCCACCGCCAGCAGCGTGTACCAGTCGCCCAGCGAGCGCGTGGCCTGATAGGCGGCGAACAGGATCAGCGTGGTGATGACCGGCGCCAGCAGCACGAACGGAATTCGCGTCAGTTGCGCCACCGGACGTGCCAGCACCAGGCACAGCGCCGCTCCCAGGATATTGGCCAGCGCCAGCGACCAGATGATGGTGTAGGTCAGGTCGAGATGGGTGGAGATCATGCTCACACCCGGCTCCAGGCCGAGCAGCAGCAGGCCACCGAGGAAGATCGCCGCGGTCCCCGACCCCGGCACGCCGAACAGCAGCGTGGGCACCATCGCCCCGCAGGCACAGGCGTTGTTGGCCGACTCCGGCGCGATCACGCCGCGGATATCGCCCTGGCCGAAGTGCTTCTCGCCCTTCGCCGTTCGTGAGGCGAAAGCGTAGGTCAGCCAGTCGACCACCGAGCCCGCCAGCCCCGGGATGGTACCGATGATGCTACCCATACCGGCGCACTTGGCCACCAGCCCGCGGTTGTCGACCACGTCGCGGATCCCCTGGCGCCAGCCATGCCCCAGCGACGTGCGCTCGCGGGCAATGCTGCCGCGCTGGATCAGCAGGTCGATGATCTCCGGCAGGGCGAAGATCGCCAGGCCCACCACGATCAGCGGCACACCGTCGTAGAGATAGCCCACATCCAGATTGAGTCGGAACTCACCCGTCGCCGGCGCGGTGCCGATCGCTCCGAGCAGCAGCCCCAGACCACACGCCGCCATGCCCTTGAACTGGCTCTCGCCGGAGAGCACCGCGACCATCGCCAGGCCCAGCAGCGTGAGCACGAACAGCTCCGCCGACGAGAACGCCAGCACCAGCGGCCGGGCGACCAGAATGAAGCCGGTCAGCACCACCGCCCCGATCACGCCACCGCACAGCGATGAGAGAAAGGCACTGGCCAGGGCCCGTGCCGCCTGCCCTTTCTTGGCCAGCGGAAATCCATCCATCACCGTGGCCTGGGAGGCGCTCGAACCGGGTATCCCCAGCAGCACCGAGGTAAAGGTATCGCCGGTGGGGATCACCGCCACCATGCCCATCAGCATACCCAGTGCCAGGCCCGGCGACATGCCGTAGAGAAACGGCAGCAGCAGTGCCATACCGGCGATACCGCCCAGGCCGGGGATGATCCCGACCAGCAGCCCCACCAGCACGCCGAACCCCATGTAGAGCAGATGGGCGCCGCTGAACACCTCGCCCAGGCTCGTCATCAACGCATCGATCATCGTTCTGTCTCCTTGGCCGGCGTCGGCGCCGGCCCTTGATCAGCGCGTGGCAACGCGTACGCCGTAGCGCGACTTGAGCCAGTCGATCACCCACTGGCGGCGCGCGTCGCTGAGCTGCATGGCGGATTCCAGCTGCTTGGCCGCGACCTCGCCCACCACCGGCGTGTAGGGGCCGACCTGGTTGCGTGCTGCGGTCAGAAAGTCCTCGCGCTTGGGCAGTGTCGCCGCGGCCTGGCGATAGGCTTTGATCAGCGCCGGCGGGGTGTCCTTGGGCACCAGCAGCAGCTTCTGCAGGGCATAGCCGGAGGCGAAGAACTTGTGGAACACCTGATAGGCGGTGTCATCGCGGCTATGGCCGGGCTGCGCCAGGTAGAGTTCGGAGAAGGTGGGCAGATCGGGGAAAGCGGGATCACGCTCGATGACGTTGTCGGCGTTCATCACCCCGAGCGAGAACAGCGGCACCGCCTTGCCCGCCTCGACCAGCGGGGCGACATTGCTGAAGTAGGCCGAAGTGGTCTGGAAGTCGACCCCCGCCTCGCCGCGCTCGAACGCCAGCCGGCCCTCGCCACGGCTGCGCATGCCGAAGACCGGCTCCACTTTCAGTCCCAGCAGGTCGAAGGCCAGCAGTACCGGCATCTCCAGTCCGGTGGGGGTCTGCATGGCAAACTTGGTCGGCGACTCGCGCAGCGCGGCGAGAATCGTATCCGTATCCTTGCCGTAGCCCGGCTGGGCGTAGACCACGCCGCCGGTGGGGGCAGCGATGATCGGCGTCCACTTGGCGTAGTCGTAACGTACCCGCGGGTCGTCGAGCATGGCCGGGAACTGGGTCGAAGCCGAGGTCACCAGCATCTGCGAGCCGTCGTCGTCGGCACGGGCGTAGAACAGGTTGGTCCCGGTGATGGAGCCGCCGCCGGGCACGTTGTCGATCACGATGGTGGGATGCGAAGGCAGCGCCTCACCCATCCAGTGCGACATGAAACGGGCCCAGACGTCGGTACCGCCACCGACCCCGAAGGGAACGGTCCACTCGAGCGTATCGGGCACCGTCGCGGACTCCGCGGCCTGCGCCCCCAGCGGCAGCAGCGCCGCGGCCAGCGCGAGGACGCAGCGGCGGCCGACGCGAGGGAAAAAAGTCTGTGTGCGCTTGGCGTGCATGGCACTTCTCCTGGTTACTGTTGTTGCTGTTATGGCTGTTATGTCGTCATACCGTCGGCTAGGTTTTGATCTGAAAAGCGAAGACCCGACCAGGCGAAAATTGGCGAAAGAGCGATGTTTACGGGGTGCCAATGAGCTTGTGACTCGCTCCGCTCGCCCTTCGGACGTTCTGAACGTTGTTCAGTGAGCCGATTGTTAACGCCCTATGGTCAAGCGCGGTCCTTTTCAGGCATGGCCTGGCGCCATGTTCAGCCGACCGCCTCATCGGCCTCGCTGGATACCCTCTCAGGCACGTAGACGCTGCCGCTGAAGAGCCGCCGCGCGGTGCGGATCAGCGAACAGCTCGGCCACGCCTGCCCCGTCGGCCAGCGCGAGATCACCCCGAGCCGGCCACTGGGGTGCTCGAACTCGAGCAAGCCGTCCGCGTCCGGCGCGCCGGCGATCTCCCCGACCAGGCCACGGCCATCGGCGCAGGCCACCGCCAGCCCAACCGCGCCGGTGATCGCCAGCGCCCGATGGCAGCGCTGTGGCATGAAATAGCGCACGCACAGGGTGCCGCCGGCCGTTGGTGCACTGATCAATACCGGTTTGGGAATCACGCGCTCGCGCACGTCACCCAGGCCCATGGCAGCGCCGGCCTTGAGACGAATCGACTCCAGCCGCGCCAGCAGCTCGTGGTCGCCATCCAGCGCCTGGGGCGTTTCGTCGCCGCGCTTGCCGAGATCGGCGGCGCGTATCAGCACCATCGGCATGGCGGCATCGATACAGCTCACCTCGAACCCGTCGATCGTCTCCACCGGCTTACCCGTGGGGTAGAGCTTGCCGGTCTTGGCCCCCACCACGTTGCGGAACTCCAGCAGCACCGGCGCGGCACTGCCGGGCACGCCGTCGATCCGGGTATCGCCGACGTAGGTCACCTGCCCACCCGGCGTGCAGATCTCGGCATCGATCAAGCTGCCGGTATTGAGATTGCGGATGGTCAGCCGGGTGACGTCCCCCGTCGCGGCGACCAGGCCATGCTCGATGGCGAAGGGCCCCACGGCGCTGAGCATGTTGCCGCAGTTGGGAGAGGTATCCACCCGGCGCTGCTCGACCATCACCTGAACGAAGAGATAGTCGACGTCGACCCCAGGCTCGGCGGAGGGAGTGACGATGGCGACCTTGCTGGTCTGCGGATAACCGCCACCGATGCCGTCGACTTCGAGTTCGTTGCCCGACCCCATCAGGGTCAGCAGTAGCTCATCGCGTTGCGCGGGATCGCTGGGCAGATCGCGTCCCAGAAAGACCGGCCCCTTGGAGGTGCCGCCGCGCATCAGGACGCAGGGTATGGCTCGCATGACGTGTTTCCTTTCCCGTGACGGCCGTCGTGGCCGACAAGTGACGGGGAAGCTCGCATGCTTGAAATCGCCATTCCAATGCCATTATCGTGGACATTAATGCATATTGCGCATCAATTAAAAAAATCTATATAACCGTTTGATAAATAATGGAAAAACACTGGTGCTGGGCGCTGAAAGCGATCCTGGTGACAGCGAGGCATTCGACTAATGAACTATGAGATTCAGCAGATCCAGGCCTTCCTCAAGGTCGCCGAGCTGGAGAGCTTCCAGGCCGCCGCCGAGGCGCTCAACCTGTCGCAGCCGGCGCTGAGCCGACGCATCCAGAAGCTCGAGGCGATACTCGGCACCCCGCTGCTGGCGCGTACCACGCGCAAGGTGAGCCTGACCACCGTGGGCCGCGACTTCTTCCCCCAGGCCAAGCGTCTGCTCGATGAGTTCGACCACGCCCTGTTCAACATTCGCGCCCTGGCGGAGAACCGCATCGGCCAGATCACCCTCGCCTGCATTCCCACCGCGGCGTTCTACTTCCTGCCCGCGGTGATCCGCGAGTACAACGCCCGCTACCCCAACATCCGCATTCGCCTGCTCGATCTCAGCGCCAATGACGGTCTCGGTGCCGTGCTCAGCGGCGAGGCCGAGTTCGGCATCAACATGCTCAGCGGGCACCACCCGGACATTCGCTTCACGCCACTGGTGGTCGAGCCGTTCGTGCTGGTGTGCCGCCACGACCACCCGCTCGCCGCCCAAGCACAGGTGACCTGGAGCGAGCTGAGCGAGCACAAGCTGATCGGCGTGGGCCGGATGAGCGGCAACCGGATGCTGCTCGACCATGAGCTGTCGTCGCTGACCCAGCGCCCGACCTGGTTCTACGAGGTCCAGCATCTGTCGACCTCGCTGGGGATGGTGGAAGCGGGCCTCGGCGTGGCCGCGGTGCCGCGGCTCTCGATGCCGGACGACGAGCACCCGCTGCTGGTGCAGCGCCCGCTGGTCGAACCACTGGTCAAACGCACGCTGGGGATGGTGCGCCGCCGCGACAGCGCGCTGTCACCGGCCGCGGAGCGCTTCGTCGAGACGCTGCTGCGGCACTGGGATCGCGGTGAGGGGGGCGAGAACGGCGGGCCGATACATCTCTAGGCTTTCGGTGAGGCAACAGCATTATCGCGGCGACAAGTTTCATGTCATTCATTGGGCACAAATGCGCCTTTTCGGCGGATATCTCACGC
>NZ_PZJO01000010.1:0-32984 GCF_003206575.1 Salinicola endophyticus
CCAGCGCTCGCCCCTTTGTCTCCTGAGACCCGCGAGCGTCGGATACCACACCTCCACTTCCCCGGCCCGCCCCCGCGCCGGGGCTTTTTGTGCGTGGGTGGTCAGCTGCCTTGCAGGCACCGATCTTGAGCCTGGGCTAGGCTGTCGACTCTGGAACGCTTAAGTTCTGAGCCAGCGATCATGACGGGAGAGGGCGATATGCTGGAGCGATTACCCGACGATTTTACTGCCGTGGTGACCGGCGCCGGAGGCGGAATTGGCCAGGCCGTCGTGCGCTGTCTGCTGGAGACGTCGCGGGTGGGGCGTATCGTGGCTGTGTCGCGTCAGTCGCTGGCCTTCGACGATGATCGGGTAGAGGCATTGAAAGCCGATCTCACCCAGGAAGAGGGGCTCGCGCGTCTGGGCGAGCAGCTCGCCGGGGCGCCGCTGCATCTGCTGTTCAACACCCTGGGCATGCTGCACGACGCGACGCGTGACATCGCCCCGGAGAAGCGTCTCGAGGAACTCGATGCCGACAGCCTGGCGACGCTGTTTCACGTCAATGCGATTACCCCGGCGCTGCTACTCAAGGCTGTGCTGGGGTCACTGAAAGGTCAGCATCCAGCGCTGGTGGCGAGTTTATCTGCGCGGGTCGGTTCGATCGAGGACAACGGCTTCGGCGGCTGGTACGGCTATCGGGCGAGCAAGGCGGCACACAACATGCTGCTGCGGACGGCAGCCATCGAGCTGGCGCGCTACAACAAGCAGGCAATCGTGCTCTGCCTGCATCCCGGCACGACGGATACCGAGCTCTCCAAGCCGTTCCAGCGGCGTGTCCCCGACGGCAAGCTATTCAGCCCCGCCTATGTCGCCGAGCGCCTGCTGACGGTGATCAGCGAGCGCCGCCCCGAGGAGAGCGGCAGCTTCTGGGATTGGGCGGGCAAGCCAGTGCCGTGGTGAGCGCGTGCCTAGATCATCGCTTCGAGGGCGGTGATCAGCTCCCGCATCTCTTCATCGGTACCGATGGAGATGCGCAGGAAGTCGCTGAGGCCATCGCGATTGAAGTGACGCACCAGGATGCCGCGCTCGCGCAGTCCGGCGAACAGCGTCTCGCCGGCGAATTGCGGGTGCCGGGTGAACAGGAAGTTGGTCTGCGAAGGCAGCACCTCGAAGCCGAGTTCGACCAGTGAGCGGCGTGTCTCCTCGCGGGTGTCCATGACCTGCTGGCAGCAACGCTTAAAGTGCTCACGGTCGTTCAGCGCCGCGATCGCCACTGCGCTGGCGAGCATGTCGACCGGGTAGGAGTTGAACGAGTTCTTCACCCGCTCCAGCCCCTCGATCAGTTCCCGCGAGCCGATCGCATAGCCCAGTCGCAACCCTGCCAGGCTGCGTGACTTGGAGAGCGTACCGGTGACCAGCAGGTTGGGGTGGTCCGCGACCAGCGGTACCGCGCTCTCGCCGCCGAAGTCGACGTAGGCTTCATCGACCAGCACCACGCTGTCCTGAATGCGCGACAGTAGACGCGCGATCTCGGCGCGTGGGTGGCCGTGCCCCGTGGGCGCGTTGGGATTGGCGAAGACCACGCCGCCGTTGTCGCCGTCGAAGGCGTCGAGGGCGATCTCCCAGCGGTCATCCAGTGCCACGGTGCGATAGGCGATGTCGTAGAGCTTGCAGTAGACCGGATAGAAGCTGTAGCTGATCGCCGGCATCAGAAGCGGCCGGGGTTGGCAGAAGAAGGCCTGGAACGCGAAGGCCAGTACCTCGTCCGAGCCGTTGCCGACGAACACCTGCTCCGGCGCTACACCGTGGGTCTCGGCCAGCGTCTCGCGCAGCGCGCGGGAGTCAGGATCGGGATAGCGGCGCAGCTGCTCGGTGTCGATATCGCGTAGCACCTGGGCGACCGCGGGTGACGGCGGATAGGGGTTCTCGTTGGTATTGAGCTTGACCAGTCTCTCACGCGGCTGCTCGCCGGGTACGTAGGGCGTCAGGGCGCGGACGGCAGGACTCCAGAGTTGGCTCATGATCTCTCGCGATGGGGCTGGGCGGTGTCGGGAAACGGTTGGCGATAAAGGATTGGGGACGGTTCCGGGGCCGGGGCGCCCGGCGTGTGCGCGCTCGGCGCGGTGGTGCCTGTCATAGTGACCGCTGTCGCAGGGCGGCGCAAGTCTGCGGCGGCGACGACGTGAGGGGTTGATTAGTCATCTAATGACCTCATCTTCTCAGTGAACTCGCATCGAGTGATAAGGATCATCATGCCCTACGAAAAACTGCTCTCTCCGCTTCAGACCGGAGATGTCGAACTCACCAACCGGGTGCTGATGGCGCCGCTGACGCGCGCTCGCACCCCGGATAGCGTTCCCGGCCGCCTGCAGGCGGAGTACTACGCCCAGCGCGCCGGTGCCGGGCTGATCATCAGCGAGGCGACCAATATCTCGCCCACGGCGCGCGGTTATGTCTATACCCCGGGCATCTGGACCGATGCCCAGGAGGCGGGCTGGCGCCAGGTGGTCGATGCCGTGCATGGTGCGGGCGGCAAGATGGCGCTGCAGCTGTGGCACGTTGGTCGCGTCTCCCACGAGATGGTGCAGCCGGACGGCCAGCAGCCGGTGGCACCGAGTGCGTTGCGCGCCGAGGGGGCCAACTGCTTCGTCGAGTTCGCGGATGGCAGCTCCGGCCAGCATCCGACCAGTACCCCTCGCGCCCTGGAGACCGACGAGATCCCCGGGCTCATCGAGGATTATCGGCAAGCCGCCAAGCGCGCCAAGCGTGCTGGTTTCGACATGGTCGAAGTGCATGCGGCCAATGCGTATCTGCTGCAGCAGTTCCTTGCCACCGGCAGCAACCAGCGTAGCGACCGTTACGGTGGCAATGTGGTCAACCGTGCGCGGCTGCTGCTCGAGGTGGTCGATGCGGTGAGCGCGGAGCTCGGCGCCGGGCGTGTCGGCGTGCGTCTGTCGCCCTTCATCGAGATATTCGGACTCTCCGACGACGAGCCGGAGGCGATGATGCGCTATCTCTCCGAAGAGCTGGGCCGGCGGGGCATTGCCTATCTGCATATCAACGAGCCGGACTGGACCGGTGAGGGCCCCCAACTGAGTGATGATTTCCGCCGCGATCTGCGCGAGCGTTTCAGCGGCACCTTGATCTACTGCGGCCACTACACTGCCGAGCGTGCCGAGGCATTGATCGAGGCGGACCTGGGCGATGCCGCAGCCTATGGGCGGCCCTATATCGCCAATCCGGATCTGGTCGAGCGCTTCCGGCGCGATGCCACGCTCAACGAGCCCGACCCCAATACCTTCTATGGGGGTGGTGCCGAAGGCTATACCGACTACCCCACGCTCGACTGATGCGGGGCCGTGTGGCGTCGATGGGATGCCACGCGACGCGCTTGCCGCTATCCTTAGGCGACACGCGCATAGCGGCTGTGCGGTCGCGGTCATGCTTTAGTACTCGCCGCCTAGCCGCTATGGTGTAGCAACCATGCTGTAGTGATGCGGCCGCCCCTGCGGTCCGCTTGGCCCAGAAGTGTAAGGAGAACCCCAATGCAGATCAGGACGTTGCTGGCCAGCGCCGCCACGGTAGCCTTGTTGGCAGGTTGCGCCAGCGGTGGCTCGCAGACCCAGTCCGGCACGGCCGACACCGGCGCCTCCGCCACCACGACGACCTATGAAGGCACGCTGCCCTGCCGCAGTTGCGACGGTATCGACCTGACCGTCAACCTCAGCGGCACTGAGTCGTCGCCGGCGCCGGAGCGCACCTTCACGCTCGAGGCCGACTACATCAACCACCCGCAGAACCCGGGGCCGGAGCAGTACCAAGGCCAGTGGGACGTGATGACCGGCACCGCCACCGATCCCAAGGCCACGGTCTACGAGCTGACGCCGAGCGGTGAGGGCCAGATCTACTACTTCCAGAAGATCGATCCCAACACCCTCGAGCTGATCGACCCTCAGCGCCGTCAGTTCGAAAACGGCCAGATGCTGCGTCTGACCAAGCAGTAAGCGCCTCGCGCTGATAGCCAAGGCGGCCTGCGGGCCGCCTTTTTTGCGTCCGCTCACCCCGCCGTGCCCAGGCGTCTACACCGTGTGGCCACCTTGTCGGGCTACACCACTTTTGGCTATCTCATTCAGTGACCCTGTTGGTGACGGGCCCTTGCCTCGGCTCTGCGATCCGGTGTGGCTGTGGCACCATGGGCGTGACGATGTTCATCGCGATGACGGAGATTCCCGCGCGTGGCCAAAGCGAAAAGCGCCTTTGTCTGCACCGAGTGCGGTGCGGAGTACAGCAAGTGGCAAGGGCAGTGCAACAACTGCCGCGAATGGAACACCTTGAGCGAAATCCGGCTGACCAGCGCGCGCCCCGGCGCCGCGGGGGCGTCAGGCGGCGCCGGGCGTGGCGGCTATGCCGGCGCGCTGACCAAGGAGGTGGTCGATCTCTCCGGAGTCGATCTCACCGAGGTGCCGCGGTTCAGTTCCACTTTCGAAGAGTTCGACCGCGTGCTCGGCGGCGGCCTGGTGCCCGGCTCGGCGGTGCTGCTCGGGGGCCATCCCGGCGCCGGCAAGTCGACGCTGCTGCTGCAGACCGCCTGCCGCCTGGCTCAGAGCAAGCGGGTGCTCTACGTGACCGGCGAGGAGTCGCTGTCGCAGGTGGCGATGCGTGCCCACCGTCTGCAGCTGCCCACCCAAGGGCTCAAGATGCTCGCCGAGACCAGCGTCGAAACGCTGCTTGCGGTGGTCGAACGCGAACGCCCCGAGGTGCTGATCATCGATTCCATCCAGACCATGCACCTGGAGGATATCGGCTCGGCGCCGGGCGGCGTGGCGCAGGTGCGTGAATCCGCAGCGGCGCTGACGCGCTTCGCCAAGCAGAGCAATACCGTACTGCTGCTGGTGGGCCATGTGACCAAGGATGGCACCCTGGCCGGCCCCAAGGTGCTCGAGCACATGATCGACGCCTCGCTGCTGCTGGAGGGGGGCAGCGACTCGCGCTTCCGTACCCTGCGCGGGCAGAAGAACCGCTTCGGCGCGGTCAACGAGCTGGGCGTGTTCGCGATGGTCGAGCTGGGCCTCAAGGAGGTCAAGAATCCCAGCGCGATCTTCCTCTCGCGCAGTGAAGAGCAGGCCTCCGGCAGCCTGGTGATGGTGGTGTGGGAGGGCACCCGGCCGATCCTGGTCGAGGTGCAGGCGCTGCTCGATGAGTCGGCGCTGGGCAATCCGCGCCGGGTGGCGGTGGGGCTCGACCCTAACCGTCTGGCGATGCTGCTCGCCGTGCTGCACAAGCACGGCGGTCTGTTCACCGGCGATCAGGATGTCTTCCTCAATGTCGTCGGCGGGGTCAAGGTCCTGGAAACCAGTGCCGATCTGGCGGTGCTGCTGGCGGTGGTCTCCAGCCTGCAGAACCGGCCGCTGCCGCGCGAGCTGGTGGTGTTCGGTGAGGTCGGGCTCTCCGGTGAGATCCGTCCGGTACCGAGCGGTCAGGAGCGGATCGTCGAGGCCGCCAAGCACGGCTTCACCCGCGCCATCGTGCCCCGTGGCAATGCCCCGCGGCAGGCGCCTGCCGGCATGCAGGTGGTGGCGGTGGACAAGCTCTCGGAGGCGCTGGAAGCGCTCTGATGCTGCTGTCGGCGGTGCTGGCCGCGAGCCCGCGGAGGGCATCGTTCACGACCGCCGTCGGTTACACTGCACCTTGAACAACCATCGGGACCGCGTGAGGAGTGCGACCATGAGTGCCATCCGTCTGACCCAGTACAGCCACGGCGCCGGCTGCGGCTGCAAGATCGCGCCCGACGTGCTCGATCGGATTCTCGCCAAGGCGGGGCCGGGGGCCAGCAGCGACAAGCTGATCGTGGGCAACCAGGGGCGCGAGGACGCGGCGGTCTACGACCTCGGCGATGGCCGCGGACTGATCTCCACCACCGACTTCTTCATGCCCATCGTCGATGATCCGTTCGACTTCGGGCGTATCGCCGCGACCAACGCCATCAGCGATGTCTTCGCCATGGGCGGGTCGCCGATCATGGCCCTGGGCATTCTCGGCTGGCCGCTGGACAAGCTGCCCGGCGAGGTGGCGGGCGATGTCGTGGCCGGCGCCCAGGCCGTCTGCCGGGAGCTGGGGATGGCGCTGGCCGGTGGCCACTCGATCGACGCCCCCGAGCCGATCTTCGGACTGGCGGTCAACGGTCTGGTCGATCTCGCCCACCTCAAGCTCAACAGCGGCGCCAAGCCCGGTGACCTGCTCTATCTGACCAAGCCGCTCGGGGTGGGCATGCTGACCACGGCGGAGAAGCAGGGGCTGCTGCAGTCGGGGCATCAGGGCCTGGCGCGGGAGACGATGCTCGCCGCCAACGCCATCGGCACGTCTCTGGCCCGTATCGAAGGGGTTCACGCCATGACCGACGTCACCGGCTTCGGCCTGGCCGGGCATCTGAGTGAAGTTTGCGCGGCGAGCGAAGTCGAGGCGCGCATCGACTTCGCCAAGCTGCCGCGTCTGGCCGCGGCCGAGGCGTATCGTCGTCAGGGCGCGGTGCCCGGCGGCACACGGCGCAACCGCGAGGCGATCGGCGCGGCCCTGGGCGAGATGGACGAGGCGCACTGGCAGTGGCTGTGTGACCCGCAGACTTCGGGCGGCCTGCTGCTGGCGGTCGACCCGGCCTGGGCCGACGACGTCGAGCGCATCGGGCGCGAGCATCGGCTGGCGCTGGAAGCCTTCGGTGAATGCGTCACGCCCACGGGTGGCGCCCGGCTGATCGAGGTGCGGGGTTGAGCGGCAGCGAATTCGTCGAGGCCGATCTGACCCTGCTCGAGCGGCCGCTGATCGATGTCCGCGCGCCGATCGAGTTCGCCGCCGGCGCGCTGCCCGGCGCCATCAACCTGCCGCTGATGGACGACGACGAGCGCCGCGAAGTCGGCATTCGTTACAAGCTCTCCGGGCAGGAGGCCGCGGTGGCGCTGGGCAACGAACTGGTGACCGGTGATCTGCGCGAGCGGCGGCTGGCCGCCTGGGAGGCGGCCCTCGATGCGGCGCCCGAGAGCCTCATCTACTGCTTTCGGGGTGGCATGCGCTCCAAGATCAGCCAGCAGTGGCTGCGCCAGCGGGGGCGACCCGTACCGCGCATTCGCGGAGGCTGGAAAGCGATGCGTAACGCTCTGCTCGGCCTGCTGGAGCAGCAGAGCAGCGGCCCGCTGCTGCTGGTGGCCGGGCTCACCGGATGCGCCAAGACCGCGCTGGTGGGGGCGCTCGACAGCGGTATCGACCTCGAAGGGTTGGCGCGCCACAAGGGGTCCGCCTTCGGCCAGCATCCGCGGGTCGGCCCCTCACAGATCGATTTCGAACATGGCCTGGCGCTCGATCTGTGGCGCCGCCCGCAGGCGCGGGTGGTAGAGGACGAGTCACAGCGTATCGGGCGGCTGGCGATTCCGGCGACCTTCTGGCAGACGATGAAAGCCGCCCCCTGTGTGCGCGTGGAGATGCCCCTCGACTGGCGCCTGGAGCAGATTCGCAAGGACTATATCGAAGACCTGAGCGCGCTATACCATCGCGACTACGGGCCGCTGCTGGGCGAGGCGCTGTTCCGCAAGCAGCTCTCCGGTGCGCTCAAGCGCCTCGGCAAGCGTCTCGGCAGCGAGCGATTGGGGCGCCTGCTCGAGGCCCAGCAGCGTGCCTTCGGCGCCGCCGGCGAGCCCCAGGCCCACGACGCCTGGCTGGCCCCGCTGCTGCAGGAGTACTACGACCCCATGTATCGCCAGCAGATCGAGAGCCAGCAGCGCCGGACCCTGATCGTCGGTAGCTGGGACGAATGTCTGGAAGCGGCCCGCGCCTGGAGCGCAGGGCAGCGGGGCTGAAGTGCGGCCCCGGGATGAGACCGCCGTACTTTTCAGGCCGTGCACACTTTCAGGCAGTGCATATTTGTAGACAGTACCCGGGAGCAGCTAGTCGAGCCATTGGCTCATGAGACGGTCCAATAGCGCCGCCTGTCGGTCGAAACGTCTGGGATCGGCAAGGAGGTCGTCGCACGCCTCCAGCGTGGCGTCCTGCGCGCAGAGCGCCTGGGCATCGTTGGCCGTCAGCTCCAGGTGGCACTGCATGGCGACCACGCGGCCGCGATCCCAGACGAAGCCCTGTACCGGACTGGCGGACGTGCGGCCCAGCGGCAGGGCATCATCGGGCAGGCCGAAGATGTCGCCATGCCATAGCAGCGCGTCGAAGTGCTCGGGGAGGTCGAGCGGGCTGGCCGGGTCCAGGGTCAGGGTGCGCCAGCCGCGCTCGGGTTCGACCGCCGGCGAGACGATCGAGCCCAGCGCCTCGGCGATCAGGGCGGCGCCGAAGCCGATACCCAGCACCGGCTTGCCGCTCTTCAGCGCGCGATCCAGCAGCTTGCGCTCGCGCTTGAGCAACTGAGGATCGAGCGGGCCGAGCGCATCCAGCAGGATCAGACCGTCGAAGTGGTCCCAGGGGGGCGGCAGTTCGCCCTCGTCGAGCCGGCAGCGGTTGTGGCTATGGCCCATGCCCTGCAGCCAGTCGGCCAGCCGGCCGGGGGGGAAAAGGGGGCTGTGCTGGAGAAAGTAGATATGCATGATAAGGTCATGATGCGGGCGCGGCGCGCCCTTCACAAGCGGAAAAAGATCGATCGATCATGGCGATACGCGCTTCGCTGCTAGAGCAGATCTACACCGTGGTGGCGCAGGTTCCGGCCGGCCGCGTGACCACCTATGGACGTATTGCCGGGATGACCGAGGGTGCCACCGCGCGCCTGGTGGGTACGGCCATGCGTCAGCTCCCCGCCGGCCACGCGCTGCCCTGGCACCGGGTGATCAACGCTACCCGGCGGGTCGCCGATCATGGCGGTGCCAGTGAGCAGCAGCGTCTGCTGCGCGAAGAGGGCGTGGTGTTCGATGGTGCCGGTCGCGTACCGGCCCGGTTGCTGTGGCCGGATTAGCTATCCTCGATGCTGGGTCGACCATGCCGGTGAGCGGCGCGTCTGGTGCGCCGCCTCATGCCCCCGGCTGCTATCGCCCAAGGCCTGGCCGTTCAGGTCTCTCTGCCTGCGGTCACTCGGCCACGCTCACTCGTCTGGATTCACGCTTGTCAGTTCACTCGTTCAGGTTCTATTACCGCGTGCGATGCGTCGCCGCTGTCACTCTGGAGTTCCGATGTCCAACCCCGCTGCCAGTTTCAATCAGCGCCTGCGCGCGCTCAATCCGCGCCAGCGTCTCGCCTTCATGGCCGCGCTGTGCGAGCGCCTCACGCCCAACTACACGCTCTACGCCGGTGTGAGTCATCTGGGCGACCCCAATGTGCTCTACAACGTGCTCGATCTGGTGTGGGAGCGGTTACAAATCAAGAGCGCCAAGATCGACTTCGACAAGCAGGCCGAGAAGCTGGCGGCGGTGGAGCCACCGGAGGAGGACGATAGCTTCGGCGCACGGCGCGCCACCGAGAGCATCATGGCATTGACCACGCTGTTGGATGCGCTGCGTAGCGAGGCGCCGGAGGCAGTTCTCGAGGTGAGCCAGGTGTCGCGCAACGGTGTGCGCGCCTATATCGAGATGATCGATGGCAGCGAAGATTCGGAGCGTCTGAACGTGCTGTTTCGCGAACATGAGCTGATGCAGGACGAGCGTGACTATCAGGATGCGGTGCTGGAAGCGGTCGAGGAGGACCCGAATGTCGAGGCGCTCCGCGAGCTGCGCACGCTGGGACGCAATCAGGGTATCAGCAACCTGGGGCTGAGCCTGGATTGAGGCGAGGCGGCCATTGGCGCGAAACGCGCTTGAAAAGGCGCTACATTAGTATCTGTGAGGCGATTGGGGCGCGGAGCGCGCCCGCCGGAAAGCGATAACATCGGCCGTGCCGCGCATGGCCAGACGTTCAAGGAGGAACTGCATGTCTCATCGTGTGGCGCTCGGCGCCCTCATGCTGGCTACCCTGGTGCTGAGCGGCTGCCAGAGCCTCTCCGGCTGGCGCCAGGACCCGCTGCGTACCGAAGCGGTGGTGAAGACGGCCCATGAACCGGGGTGCGAGGGCGACGCCTGTGCCGTGGTCGAGGCCGACTATCTGCGCTTCCCTGAGTCGCCCGAGCTGTCGGCGCTGCTGCAGAAGCGGCTCTTTGCGCTGGCCAGCGGCCTCAGTGACGACCCCAATGGCAGCGCGATCGGCCGTGCGACGTCGTTCGACGATTTCGCCGGGCAGGTCTTCGCTGCTGCCAAGGAGGCGCGCCGCGAGGTGCCGGAGCTGCCGGGATATGCCGCCGATCTCGACGCCAAGGTGATCGCGGACCACGATGATCTGCTGGTCATCGAGCTCGACGGCTATCTGTTCAGCGGCGGTGCCCACGGCCTGCCGCTGACCCAGTATCTGGTCATCGACCGCGATACCCGCGAGCCGGTCTCACTGGCCGAGATGCTCAAGCCCGGCCAACGCGCCGCCTACGACGCGGCACTGGCGCGTGCCCATCAACGCTGGCTGCAGACGGATCAGGCCCAAGGGCTATCCGCCCAGCAGTGGCCATTCGTCATCTCCGAGAACGTGGCACCGCTGAAGGACGCCCTGGCGGTCAAGTATCAGGTCTACGATCTGGCGCCCTACGCCGTGGGCCAGCCGGTGCTGACCATCCCCTATGCCGATCTCGGGGGCATCTTCCGCCCGCGCTATCTGCCCTGAGCGGTGCGCCCGCACTGCATCGAAGCACATCTCACGACACAGAAACACACCGCACCAACGCAAGCGCCGCGACCCGATCGGGTCGCGGCGCTGTTCGTCACGCCGCCCTTGCGGCTGCGGCGCAGGTCTTGCCGCGCTCAGAGCCGCATTTCGATCCCGTGCTCGGCCATGTAGCGTTTGGCGTCGGGGATGGTGTACTCACCAAAGTGGAAGATGCTGGCGGCCAGCACCGCATCGGCACCGCCTTCCTTCACGCCGGCGACCAGATGGTCGAGGTTGCCGACACCGCCGGAGGCGATCACCGGCACCTCCACCGCATCGCTGATCGCGCGGGTCACGCCGAGATCGAAGCCGACCTTGGTGCCATCGCGATCCATGCTGGTCAGCAGTAGTTCACCGGCGCCGTAGTCGACCATCTTGCGTGCCCACTCGACGGCATCCAGCCCGGTGGGTCGACGGCCGCCGTGGGTGAAGATCTCCCAGCGCGGCGGTTCGCCCTCGGCGCTGACCCGCTTGGCGTCGATCGCCACCACGATGCACTGGCTGCCGAAGCGCTCGGCGGCCTCGCGGACGAAGTCCGGGTGGGTCACCGCAGCGGTATTGATCGAGATCTTGTCGGCGCCGGCGTTGAGCATGGTGCGAATATCTTCGCAGCGGCGGATGCCGCCACCCACGGTGAGCGGGATGAACACCTCGCCGGCGATGCGTTCGACCATCTCCACCGTGGTGCCGCGGTCCTCGTGGCTGGCGGTAATGTCGAGGAAAGTGATCTCGTCCGCGCCCTGCTGGTTGTAGCGCTTGGCGATCTCCACCGGATCACCGGCGTCGCGGATGCCGACGAAGTTGACGCCCTTGACCACGCGGCCGGCATCGACATCGAGACACGGGATGATGCGCTTGGCGAGGGTCATGCGCGGCCTCCCCGGGCAGTGCCGCGGATCTCGTCGCTCAGCGCCTGGGCCTGGGCCACGTCGAGTGAGCCTTCATAGATGGCGCGGCCGGTGATGGCGCCGATGATGCCCTCGTCGGCGACCTCGGCCAGGGCGCGAATGTCGTCCAGGTTGGTGACGCCGCCGGAGGCGATCACCGGCAGGCCGCCATCGCGGGCCAGCGCGGCGGTTGCCTCGACGTTGACGCCTTGCATCATGCCGTCGCGGGCGATATCGGTGTAGACGATCGAGGTCACGCCGTCGTCGGCGAAGCGCTTGGCCAGATCGACCGCCTTGAGCGTGGAGACTTCGGCCCAGCCGTCGGTGGCGACGAAACCGTCGTTGGCATCGAGCCCGACGATCACGTGGCCGGGAAACTGCCGGCACATCTCGCCGACGAAGGCCGGCTCCTTCACCGCCTTGGTGCCGATGATGACATAGCTGACCCCGGCGGCGAGGTAGTGTTCGATGGTCTCGGCATTGCGGATGCCACCGCCGATCTGGATCGGCAGATCGGGATAGGCGCGGGCGATGGCAGTGACCGCTTCACCGTTGACCGGCTTGCCTTCGAAGGCGCCGTTGAGATCGACCAGGTGCAGGCGGCGGGCGCCGGCTTCCACCCAGCGTGCGGCCATGGCCACCGGATCGTCACCGTAGGCGGTGGCGTCGTCCATGCGGCCCTGCTTGAGACGCACGCATTGGCCGTCCTTGAGATCGATGGCGGGAATCACCAGCATGTCGTCGAATCCTCTGCGTGTCGGCCAGCGCGAGCGCGGCTGGCACATGATCGGTGGGGCGGGGACGGCGCGCGCTGGCGGCGTCCCGGGCGCTGCGCGCTCAGGGCGCCCAGTTGACGAAGTTTTCCAGCAGCTGCAGGCCGTCGCGGGCGCTCTTCTCGGGGTGGAACTGCACCGCGAAGACGCAGCCACGGCCAGTGGCCACGTGGGCCTCGACGCCGGCGTAGTGGGTCGAGCCGAAGACGTCGTCCGGGCTGGCGGCGTCGACATAGTAGCTGTGCACGAAGTAGAAGCGCGCGCCATCGTCGATGCCCTGCCACAGCGGGTGGGCGTGGTGCTGAGCGACCCGGTTCCAGCCCATGTGCGGCACCTTCAAGCGCTCGCCGTCCGGCCCCACCAGCTGCTGGCCGAAGTGACGCACGCGTCCGGGCAGGAAACCGAGGCAGTCGATGCCGCCATTCTCGTCGCTGTGTTCGAACAGCATCTGCTGGCCGACGCAGATCCCCAGGAGCGGCTTCTGCTGGGCGTCGAGCAGCTCGCTGACCAGCCCGCGCAGCTCGCTGCGTTCGAGTTCGCCCATGCAGTCGCGGATCGCACCCTGGCCCGGCAGCACCAGCCGCGAGGCGCCGCGAATCGCGCGCGGGTCGCTGGTCACCACCACGTTCTCGTGGGTGACGTGCTCGAGCGCCTTGGCCACGGAGTGCAGGTTGCCCATGCCGTAGTCGATTACCGCAATCGTCATCGTGCGCTCCTCGTAGAATCGGTGACAGCCGCCGGGCGGGCGGCGGGCGCCATCACAGGCTGCCCTTGGTCGACGGCAATTGGCCGGCCATGCGCGGGTCCGCTTCCACCGCAGCACGCACCGCGCGGCCGAAGGCCTTGAAGATGGTCTCCGCCTGGTGGTGGGCGTTGAACCCCTTGAGGTTGTCGATGTGCAGGGTCACCTGGGCGTGGTTGACGAAACCCTGGAAGAACTCCCAGCACAGCTGGGTATCGAAGCGGCCGATGCTGGCGCGAGTGAACTCGACGTCCATGAACAGGCCCGAGCGACCGGAGAAGTCGATCACCACCCGCGACAGCGCTTCGTCCAGGGGGACGTAGGCATGGCCGTAGCGGCGAATCCCGCGCTTGTCGCCGATCGCCTGGGCGAATGCCTGGCCCAAGGTGATGCCCAGATCCTCGACGGTATGGTGATCGTCGATCTCGAGATCGCCGTTGGCCTCGATGGTGAGATCGAGCATGCCGTGACGGGCGACCTGGTCGAGCATATGGTCGAGGAAGGGGACCCCGGTCCGGCTCTCGAGACGGCCACTGCCGTCGAGATTCACGGTGACCGTGATCTGAGTCTCTTGAGTCTGGCGTGACACCGTGGCGATGCGCTGGGACATGCGTGGGGAGTCTCCCGGTAGGTGTGGCGAGAATCGGCCATTATAGAGAATCGCCCCGGGCATCCGCTACAATGCGGGGATCACAGAGCGGCCTCGGCCGGGCCGCCGCGCTGACAGGGAGAGACAGGAGGCATGCCGGAAGCCGCGCGAACCAGCGATACCCTGGTGTGGTGTCACACAGAGACCCGCCACTCATATCGGCGCCTGGCGCCACCACACGGCGCTGCTCGTCGTAGCCATAGCCCCCGCTATGACGCCTCCTCGTGCCTTGCCTGGCAGCATCCTGCATCCAGTATGTCTCCGCGTCAGCTGCGGGACACCACACTCGCGACCCGCTGGCATACCGGGGGCAAGCCACAAGCGCGACCCGCTGATGTCACCGTGTCGGGCCGCCTGCGCCTGGCGCGTGGCGGGGAGCATCATCTCTTGGCCCCGCGAGCGGGCCGCGTTGTCAGGGAGGTTCGGCGCGCATGAAAGGATTGATCAGAGCGCTGCTCGCGGCCGTCGGCGTGCTGGGTATCGTGGTGGTGGCGGCGGTGGTCTATATCACCACCTTTTTCGATCCCAACGATCTCAAGCCGCGGCTGATCGAGGCGGTACGCGATCAGAGTGGGCTGGAACTGAGCCTGGATGGCCCGCTGTCGTGGAGTTTCTATCCGCGCATCGGGGTCAGCGTGGCCGATGCCGAGGCCTGGCTGCCGCGCCAGTCCCACGATGACGAGCCCTTCGTCGCCTTTGACCGCGCCGAAGTGAGTGTCGCCTTCGCGCCCCTGCTGAGTGGTGATGTGTCGGTGGATGGCCTGATCCTCGATGGCATGCGTCTCAACCTGGTGCGCGACGCCCAGGGCCGTGGCAACTGGCAGACGCTGCTCGACCGTCTCGCCCAGCGTGATGCCGCCGCCGATAGTGGCCGCAGTGAGGCGGCCGATGGCGCTGCGACGGGCAAGGACGCCAGTGGGGCGGCCCAGGGCGCGAGCGATGGCTCGGCCGAGGGTGACAGCCAGCCGGTGGCGTTCGATATCGCCAACGTCCAGGTCGCCAACAGCCGTGTCCACTACGTCGATCCCCGGCGCCCGCTGGACGTCACGCTCTCCAATCTGTCGCTGACCAGCAGCAATGTCAGTCCGCAATCCTCGTTCCCGCTGCAGCTCTCGTTCGATGTCTCGGGGGAGCAGCCCAAGATGAGCGGCAACGTGCAGTTGAAGAGCCAGATGCGCATGGACTTGAGCGCCGGGCGCTACACCTTCGACAAGGTCACGCTCAACGGCAAGGCGCAGTTGCCCGACATCGCCGAACAGGCCCAGAGTGGCAACCTGAAGATCGCCAGCCTGGTGGCCGACACGCGCCAGCGCCAGTATCGCGCCGATGGTATCCAGCTGGGGGCGGCGTTCTCCTCGCCGGTGCTACGGGAGTCGCCGCTGTCGCTTGATCTCAAGCTCGACGCCAGCGCCGATCTCGACGCTGCCACCGCCGAACTCGACAACGTGGCACTGACCGGCGACGACAATCTCGATCTCAGCGGCAACGCCAAGATCACCGGACTGGATACCGACCCGCACTATCAGGGGCGGCTGAATATGGCCGCGCTCTCGCTGCGCGACTGGCTCACCCGCTTCGGTATCGATGTTCGCAGCGCCAATGACAAGGCGCTGACCTCGCTCTCACTGAGCGGCCCCTTCTCCGGTGATGCCCGGCGCATCGACTTCTCCGATCTCCAGCTCACGCTAGATCAGACCCAGCTGCGCGGGTCGTTGGGCGCGGCCTACGACGGCAGCGCGCTGGACTTCGATCTCGAGGGCGACAAGCTCGATCTCGACGCCTACCTCCCGCCGGCGGCGGCGAGCAGCGGCGCATCGGCGCAGGATGGCGCGAAGGCGTCCGACAAGGCCACCGCCTGGCTCGGCAGTCTCGGCATCGCCCCGGCGCTGGCGGCCGGCGAAGAGGCTGGGCTGCTGCCGGTGGATTGGCTCGCCCGGCTGAAGCAGGAAGGGCATCTGACGCTCGACTCGCTCACGCTCAAGGGTGCCAAGCTCAGTGACGTGGCGCTGGCCACCAGTGGGAGCGGTGGGCGCCAGCGGATCGATTCGCTGAGTGCCAATCTCTACGACGGCAGCGTCAAGGCCTCCAGCGCGCTCGATCTGCGCCAGCAGCCCATTAAGCTCTCCTTCACCGAGCGCCTGCAGGGGGTCCAACTGGCGCCGCTATACCAGGATGTGAGCGGCAAGTCCTCGCCGCTGCGGGGGACGCTCAGCCTGCAGGGCGACTTCGACTCGCGCACCAACACCCTCGCTGGGATTCAGCAGAACCTCAACGGCCAGGCGGCGCTGCGCATCGATGACGGCGCCATGCTCGATGTCAACGTACCGAAGCAGCTGTGTACGGCCGTTGCCACACTGGAGGGCAAGCAGTCCGAGCGTGAGTGGAGCCAGGACACTGCCTTCGACCGGCTGCAGGCCACTGTGGTGGTGAAGGACGGTGTGGCCCGCAACGACGATCTCGATATCGCCATCCCCGGGGTGAGCCTGAGCGGCAAGGGAGAGGTCAACCTGGTCACCGACCGTCTCGACTACCGCGCCGCCGCGCGTCTGCAGGATACCGCCGATCAGGCCGCCTGCAGCGTCAACCCGCGTCTGGCGCGAATCGACTTCCCGATTCGCTGTCAGGGCAGTCTGACGGACGCGCCGGCTACCTGGTGCAGCTTCGACCGCGAGGCGTTCCAGCGTTCGCTGGGGGCGCTGGCCGAGGACGAAGCCAAGCGCAAGGCCGGCAAGCGGGTCGATAAGGTGCTGGACGACAAGCTCGACGACAAGACCCGGCGCAAGATCGACGACGCCCTGGGCGATGGCGCGTCGCAGGAGCTCGGCGACAAGATCCGAGGTCTGTTCAAATGAGGCCTGCCACTGGCCAGTTCCCGCGCCGACATCTTGTCGGCGCCTTGCTATTACCCGCTGTCGTCATCCGCTGACCCGAGGTGCCGTTTGGCTGAGTTTTCGTTATCGACCGAGGCTTTCCAGCGCCGCGTGCTCGACTGGTTTGATCGTCATGGACGCAAGACGCTGCCGTGGCAGCAGAACAAGACCGCCTATCGTGTTTGGGTCTCCGAGATCATGCTGCAGCAGACCCAGGTCGCCACCGTGGTGCCGTACTTCGAACGTTTCATGACGCGCTTTCCCAGCGTCCAGGCGCTCGCCGAGGCGCGGCAGGACGACGTGCTGCACCTGTGGACCGGGCTTGGCTACTACGCCCGTGCGCGTAACCTGCACAAGGCCGCGCGGCAGGTGGTCGAAGACTACGACGGCGAGTTCCCGACCCACGACCTTGACGCCATGACTTCGCTACCCGGGATCGGCCGCTCCACCGCCGGTGCCATCATCAGCATCACCAGCGGGCGGCGGGCGGCGATTCTCGACGGCAACGTCAAGCGTGTCCTGGCGCGGCTGCATGCGGTGGCAGGCTGGCCCGGGCGCAGCGACGTGCTGGCACGGCTGTGGACTCTGGCCGAGCGCTACACCCCGCACGAGCGCCTGCCTGACTACACCCAGGCGATGATGGATCTGGGGGCGATGATCTGTACCCGGGGCAAGCCGAGCTGCCTGCTGTGCCCGTTCGAAGATGTCTGCGTGGCGCATGCGCAGGGGCGTGAGCGTGACTATCCCGGGTCCAAGCCCAAGCGCGAGACTCCCACGCGCAGCACCCGGATGCTCCTGCTGCAGGACGACAGTGGCCGGGTTCTGCTGCGCCAGCGCCCGCCCACTGGGCTTTGGGGTGGGCTCTGGTGTTTTCCCCAATTCGACGACGGCGAGGCGCTGCGCGATTGGCTGGCACGCTACCCTGGCACGCATCTGGCGCATGCCTGGCAGCCGTTCACACATGTCTTCACCCATTTCCGGCTCGACATCACACCTTGTCCGGCCAGGGTCAGCGATGCCAAGCTGGCGACCCATGTGGCCGAAGGCGCCGACGAGCGCTGGGTGGATCCCGCGAATCCCGGTGATATCGGCCTGGCCGCGCCGGTGAAGACCCTGCTCGAGAAGCTGGCCCAGATACCCACGACCACCGACTGAACCCGGAGTGACCCATGGCACGCACCGTATTCTGCCGCAAGTACCAGCAGGAGCTCGAAGCTCTGCCGTTTCCACCGCTGCCCGGCGCCAAAGGCCAGGAGATCCAGCAGAACGTCTCCAAGCGCGCCTGGGAAGAGTGGCAGGCCCAGCAGACCCGACTGATCAACGAGAAGCATCTCAACATGCTCGATCCTGAGTCGCGTGCCTACCTGATGGAGCAGATGGAGCGCTTCTTCGACAATCAGGAGACCGACCACGCCGAGGGCTACGTGCCGCCGAGCCAGTGATTTCGGTGGGGTCGAAAAAGATCCCATCTTTTTGAAATAAAAGGCTTGACCCGTGAAAGGCTTACTGGTTTAATTCGTCCCCGTTGGCAAGGGCCAGATAGCTCAGTTGGTAGAGCAGGGGATTGAAAATCCCCGTGTCGGCGGTTCGATTCCGTCTCTGGCCACCACGCTGCTGGGGTATCGCCAAGTGGTAAGGCACCGGTTTTTGGTATCGGCATTCCCAGGTTCGAATCCTGGTACCCCAGCCATTTGCCAACCTCTCTATGCTCGCCGACATAGCTCAGTTGGTAGAGCAACTGACTTGTAATCAGTAGGTCCCGGGTTCGACTCCTGGTGTCGGCACCAGAGCTTAGAGATTGATTTACAAGGCTTTTTTAGCCTTGAAGATAACCGCCCTCAAGGCGGTTTTTTTGTGTCTGCGTAGTAGGCCCGCGTAGCAGACGTCCCACCGTATTGCTGACCCGACCCGACCCGACCCGACCCGACCCGACCCGACCCGACCCGACCCGACCCGACCCATGAGAGAGGCTGAGCCGATCGGGCGAGCGTGCGCGTCTGCTTGGGATCTGAGCCGCCGGCGGGGCGGCCGTGCGGTCACAGGTTCTGGTAGAACATCCTCGCCGTCATGATGCCGGTGACGACGATGAACAGTGGTCTGACTACGGCCGAGCCGTTGCGCATGACCAGGTGACTGCCGAGGTAGGCGCCGAGGATCTGGCCGGCGCCCATGGCCAGCCCGATGGCGTAGTTGACGCTGCCCGCGGCCATGAAGAAGGCCAGCGAGACGACATTGCCGGTCAGGTTCAGGGGCTTCGAGGTCATCGAGGCGTGCTTGATGCTCATGCCCTGCAGGATCAGCAGCGAGAAGACCCACAGGGCGCCGGTGCCGGGGCCGAAGAAGCCGTTGTAGAAGCCGATGAGCAGGCCGAAGGCGACCAGGTAGACCGGGGTCGGCATGACCTTCCGGGCCGGCAGGTCCCGGCGCAGCTGCTTCGAGAACAGGGTGTAGAGCAGGATCGCCAGCATCAGGAACGGGATCAGGGTGTCGAGCAGCGCGTGGGAGGCGATCAGCGCCACGCCGGTGCCGGCCAGGGCGCCGAGCGCGGTGAACAGCATGCCGCCGATCACCAGCTCCCGGTCGAGCTGGCCATGGCGCAGGTAGGTGGCGAAGGAGGTTGCTTCGCCGATGCTGGCCTGCAGCCGGTTGGTGCCCAGCGCGATCGAGGGCGGTATGCCCAGCAGCAGCATGGCGGGCAGGGAGATGAGCCCGCCGCCGCCACTGATGGCGTCGATGAAGCCGGCGACAATGGCGACGACGAACAGCGTGAGCAGCAGGTGTTCGCTCAGGAAGGTGAAGACGGTCATGCCTCGAGCCCCCGGTCATTGACGGTGATCCGGTCCATGACCCGTAGCGCGCCGTGGTAGTCGTTGACCGCATGGTGGTGGACGAGGCGGTTGTCCCACAGCGCCACCATATCTTTTTCCCAGGTGAGCCGGAAGGTGAACTCCGATTGGGCGATACGCTCGGTGAGATAGCGGATGAGGGGCTGGCTCTCTTCCCGAGTCATGCCCTTGAAGGCCAGGGCGTGCTCCTCGTTGATATAGAGCGCGCGCTTGCCGCCTCGCGGGTGTCGCATGACCGCAGGGTGCACGGCGCGGTAGGTATCCGCCTCGCTGCCGCTGAAGTTGGTCAGGTGCTGGCCCCGTTGGGTGGCATGGACATCGGAGGCGAACTCGACCTCCTGGTTTTCCAGCAGCGCCTGCAGCCCCTCGGAGAGCGAGTGAAAGACCGCCTCGGCGTTGCTGAACACGGTATCTCCGCCGAGGGGCGGCGTTTCTCGCGCGGTCAGGAAGGTATAGTCCGGCGGTGTCTCCAGATAGGTGGAGTCCACGTGCCACTTACCGCTGAAGTTTTGCCGCTGCGTCGGGGTTTTGACGATCTGCACGATCTCGGGGTAATCCTCGATCCCCGAGGCGAAGGGGTATTTGGCAATCTCGCCGAACTGGCGTGCCAGGGTGAGATAGTCGTCGTGGGAAAAGCACTGGTTTCTGAGAATCAACACCTTGTAATGCAGCAGCTCATTTTTCAATAGCGCTGCCAAGGGGGCATCGATATCGCGCACTTGAATGCCGCGCACTTCTCCCCCCATATGGGAGCCGGTCGGTAGGATCTCATAACCCCATTGCGTGATCGTATCCATGGTTTTCCTGTGGCGTTTTGCTGGGCGCGTGCCGGCATGGCCGCGCGCAAATGCCTGCCGATGGCGCGGGGCGACTCGTTGCGTGGCACGGGGTCGACATCGGGAAAACCGGGGTCTTGTTAATGGCGCTTGGGCTATCCCTGATATCCATGGTCTAGCGCCGTCGGTGGGCGCAGATGACACAGGAGTCTCATGAGCTCAATGAGCGCCGATTATCGGTTCTGGTGTGTCGAGTATTATCGTTGGTGTTAGATGACGGGGCGCTAGTCTAGAGTTGGCACTCAGGCTTTTCAATCATACATCAGAGTCGATTTATGTAAGATAAATCCTACAATCTCGCGGGATAACCAAAGCGTTCAACGATGAGTGATAGATATCGTCTGATAATAACGATAGAGCGATATTCTGGCGTGTCGCGGCGCTGGCAGGTGGCGATGAGGGCGTCGCGCTGCTGGTCTTTCTGGAGCAGGAGGCCAGCAGCGTTGGTTGGCGCCGTTCCCGCGCCGGCGCCGCTCAGGGCGCCGTGGCGTCGTAGCCGGGCCAGGGCACGAGGGGGACGCTGAGGTCGTAGACATCCATCATCGCTGCCGAGCGGTGGCCGCTGGCTTCGAGCTTGTCGTGGCGGGTGCCGGCGGTGTCGGTGATGCCGCGGCGCTTGAGGTCGTGCAGGCCGAAGCGCTGCTCGGGGCGGATCACGCGTTCGGCGATGGCGAGCCGGATGAAGCGCTGCCAGGCGCTGTCGAGGCTCGATTTCTGCAGCGCGGCGCCGTCGGCGGCGACGATCAGCGGCCGGGCGGCGGCGTCTTTGGGTACCGGCAGGGCACGGGCGCGCCACAGGGCGTCCCGGTGGCGGGTGGCGGCGTCCCAGGCGTGGCGCAGGCGCGGGTACCAGCGGATCACGCTGTCGCGGCTGCCCTTGCGGCGGTTGGTGTGCACGCCCGCCGGGGTGTGGTGGGCGTCGGTGAGGGTGACCACTTCGATACCGCGCAGGCGGCAGATATAGGCCAGCTCCATCACGATCCAGAGATAGGGGGCGCAGGCGCCGGCTTCACCCCGGCGGCGCTGGCCGCGCTCGCGGGCGAACTCGGTCAGCGCGGTCACGGTCTCCAGCTCGGGCAGCCGGCGGCGGCGGCGTTCGCGGGCGGCTTCGACGCCGCGGGCCGGGTTGGTGTCGCAGTAGCCACGGTTGATACCCCAGCGGAACAGCCGGCGCAGGTAGCGCAGCAGGTGGTTGGCCTTGGCCGGGGTGCCGTCGCTGGCGATGCGGTCGACCAGACGCTGGACCAGCGCCGGCTGGAACTGGCGCGTGGGCAGCTCGCCCAGGGGCTTGCCCAGCTTGGTCGGCATCTCGATCAGCAGCTTGCGGCACCAGGCGTAATCCTGCTGGGTGCGCGGGGCGAGCTGCTGGAACTGCTCGGCGGCGTGGAAGGCGGCGGCGAGATAGGCCAGCGAGTCGCGGTCGAGCCCGTCGCGATCGGCGGCGATCTGGCGCAGCTCGTCCAGGGTCGCCTGGGCGTCGGCGACGTTGCGCCGGCGCAGGCGGTTGGCCTCGTCGCGGTACTGCCGATACCAGCGCCCGCGGCCGCGGGCATCGAAGTAGATCCCCGGCGGCAGCCGCGACTGGTCGATATGCGCGGGGATCGCCGGATGATGGCGCCGGCGGCCGCTCTCGCCAGCGTGATCGGCCTTGCCGCGGCTGCCGGCGGTATGGCGCGCTTCACCGCGGCTTCGGGCGGTGTGGAGAGCTTCGCCGCGGGGCTGGGCGGCGTTATCAGCGGCACCGCGGCTTCGGGCGGTATGGCGCGCTTCGCCGCGGGGTTGGGCGGCAGTATCGGCAGCGGGCATGGTGGCGTCCTTGTTCTGGTTCGGGTCTGGTTCAATTCCGGTTCAGATCGGGGTCAAGTCCGGTTCGAGGCGCGTGACGCGCCAGGTCACAGCACCTGGCGCGGGTCGAGGGTGTCGTTGGCGGCGGGGTCGCCGAGCCCACCGGCCTGGTTGATCAGGTCGAGGGTGGTCCAGGGGCCGCGGCGGCCGTGGAACACCCGCACGCCCTGTTCACGCAGACAGCGGGCGATATCCGCCGGGCGCTGGTAGCCGGTGATCTGGCGCAGCGCCTCGCAGCCGAGCACGCCGGAATGCGGGCCGGTGTCGGAGCCGCATGAAGCGCCGAGGTTGGCTTTTCGGCTGGCGTCGGAGCCGCCAATAGACAGATCAGCGCACATGGCGTTGCCTCCGTTCGCGCAGCGACTGGCAGTCGATGCAGGTTTCGCTCCAGGGCGCGGCAGCGCGCCGGGCGGCGGGAATCTCTTCGCCGCAGTCGGCGCACTCGTCGGCGCTGGCCTGGGCCTCGGGCAGCCGGTGGCGGGCCAGCGACTGGGTGAGATGGCGCTCGATCACAGCAAGGGCGTTGTCGGCAAGATCAGCCATGGGTCAGCTCCTGGACATGCTGGCCATCGCGGTAGGCGCAGCGGTGGTGGGTGACGGCCTGGCGCAGGGCTTCTTCGCTGTCGAAGGCGATCACCAGGGCGTAGCGGTGGCGGGTGGCGCCGCTGGCATCGCTGAGCACGGCCAGCTCGCCCGCCTCCTGCAGGGTGCCGCGGGCGATCTTCTCGGCGCCGCTCCTGGCGTGGGCCGGGTGCTGGCTCGGGGTCAAGGTCGTGGTCATGGTCTGGCTCCTGTTCGGATTCGTGTTCGGGTTCGTGTCCGGGAGAATTGTCTGAGTCATGGGTCGCTCCGGGTCAGTGGGGCGCGGGCAAGCCGTCACCGGCGCCTGGCCTCGCGGGCGGGGCGGCGGTGGCGGGCCTGGGGGTGTGTGGCGGTTGGCGCCGGGCGAGGGCGCGGATCAGGCGCTGCTCGAGATCGGCGTTCTCCACCTCGGCGCGGGCGGCTTCGCTCGCGCGCCATTCGCGGTAACGGGCGAGCTGGGCCTCCAGCTCGTCTGGGGTCGGCGCCCGCGGGGTGAGCAGATGGCGCGGCAGCGTCGTCAGGGGTTGAGACGCGGGGTCCGTACAGCTCGGACCGGCTTCGGGGTCCGTACAGTTAGTGACACAAGTCCAAGGGTCGGCGGCTGCGCCGCCTCCCGAAAATTCGCCAGACACCCCGCCCACGGCCAGGCGGCGCTTGGGGCGCACCTCCCAGCGGTAGAGGCGGGTGAGGTATTCGGCGGCATGGCCGCGGCGGTCGCTGACCACCAGCCCCTTGGGCACGCGAACCTCGTCGCCGTAGCGGCCGCGTTCGATCAGCCCCGGGTTGACCTCGCCGCTGGCGTGGCTGACGTCGTCGCCGGCCTGGGCGCGTCGGAAGGCGGGGATCGACCACGGCTTGATCGGCTGCAACTTGCGCGGCGCGTTGGGCCCGCCCATCAGGCGCAGGTAGCGGTCCCACTGGCCGGCCAGGGCGGCGGCGCGCACCCGGTGCAGCACCCGAGCGATGCTGGGGCGCGGGCGGGTGGCGGCTTCCCACTGCTGCAGGGTGTCCGCCTGGCGTTCGGTCAGCCGGCGCACCTCGCGCCAGACGGTGACACTGGGCAGGCCGAGGAACTGGAACTGGCGGATGCCCCAGGTCGCCGCCCACGCCTCGATGCGCGGGGCGGCGTCGGTCAGCGCCTGGCCGTAGCGGTCGAGGTGGTCGCCCTCGACCCCGGCGCGGGCGAACTGCTCGCCGTTGAGGTTCTTGGAGATGTACTTGGCCACGTAGCCGGCGGCGGTGCCGCGGGCGGGGTCGATGGTCTCGGCCTTGAAGCGCGCGTGGGTCTTCTGCCCGCCGCGGTCGTAGAGCTCTTCCGGCGACTCCGCCTCGGCGTAGCCGCGCAGGGTCTCGGTCACCGCCGCGGCGTGTTCGGGCTTGGCCCAGACCAGCAGGTGCCAGTGGGGTGTGCCGTCGTGGTGTGGCTCGACCACGCGGATGCCGTAGAGGCCCCGGCCCTCCCGGGCCAGGGCGGCGCGGGCCCGGGCCCACAGCGCCTGCAGATGCTGCTGGGCATCGCGCGGGGTGCTGCCGTCGTACTTCGGGTTGCGCTGGGCGCTGGCGGCGAGCACCGGGTGGAAGCGGCTCGGCGCGGTCAGGGTGAAGAAGAGGCCGACGTGGCCCAGACGCCGCGCTTCGACCTCGGTGTCGCGGATGCGCAGCATCAGCTCGGCGCGGCGGTGGTCCGGGTTGGCCAGCCCCAATTCAGCCAGCTCGGCCAGGGTGTAGGTCTGGCCTGCCTGGTTGATCGCCTCCAGCGTCTCCAGCAGGGCACGATTGCGCACCTTCTGGGCCCGGCGACGGGTGAGGGTGAGCTCGCTGCAGTAGATGCCTGCACGTTTGTGCACTCGGCGCGCTTCGCGCAGCACCTGCTCCAGGCGCCGCCCGGCGAGACGCCGCAACTGACGCCGCCACCAGCGCTCGCAGCTCAGCCGGGCGAGCTGGGACGCCGGCTTCAAGCGCAGGCTGGGCGGGGCGATACCGTGGCGGCGAGCGCGGGCCCGGGCGCGTTCCAGCGCCAGGGTGTCGGCCACCGCCAGGGTCATCAGCGGGGCGCGCTGCCAGGTGAAGAGAGACAGCAGCGGCACGCCGGGGCGCGGCGGGGTCAACGGGTTGGGGCCGCGGGCGATGCGGGCGGCGCGGGCCCGGGCCTGGGCGGAGAGGGTCGCCCCCGGCAGCGGCGAGAGGCGGCGCGGCGGCGGCAGCAGCCCCAGACGCTGGCGGCGGTTGTGGCCGGCGATATTACCGACGAGCTGGTGGCGCACGTCCTCCACGCCCCGGGCCTGGGCGCGGGCGTAGTCGATCAGGGCATCATCGTCGTGGCTGGCGTTGAAGGCGCCCAGGGTCAGGCGTGTCTCGACCGTCTCCAGCCAGGCGCAGCCGGCGGCGATGCCGTCCAGCGGCGTCTCCCCCTGGCGGCGGAGCTCCGCGAAGGCGCGGCGCAGGTCGGCGGCCAGGGTCGGAAAGCGCCGGCACACCCGCTCCGGCTCGATCAGCCCAGCGGCCCGGCGCGCCAGCCAGCGGTTACCGGCGGCGTTGCCGTGGCGGCGGGCCACGGCGACGAAGCCGGCGGCCAGCGCCTCGGCCAGGGTCGGCAGGCGCTCGAAGAAGCCCTGGCGCCACTGCCGGCACTCGGGGGTGCCGAAGGTGCGGGCAGTCTCGAGGGCGCAGGAAGTCTCGAGGGTGCAAGACGTCTCGAATGTGCAGGAAGTCTCGATAGCGCTCACGGCTCACCTCGTTCGATCAGCCCCAGCCAGTGGCGGGCCCCGGGGATATCGCCGCGATCCAGCGCGCGGCGGGCATTGGTGGCCAGCGCCCGGCTGGGGTGCGGCGCCGAGCGCTGGCCCCGCAGGCTGGCGTGGAGCGCCTGGGCATAGCGGCTCATGCGGCCGATGGCGGCACGAATCGCCCGGCGCTCAAAACGGTCGAGGGCAGCAATGGCGGCCTCGGCATCCCGCGGGTGCAGCCCGGCGCTGGCGACGATCGCCTTGCGCTCGCCCAGCTTCAGCCCGGCCCACAGCGCCGCCAGATCCTCATCGGCACAGCGCGCGTGCAGCTCGGCGCGCAGGGCACCGAAGCCGGCGCGGCCGTCCGGCTGGACGTCGGCGGCGGGGGGCTGAGCGGAAAGCGAGGTGGATTCGGGAGCGCGCATGGCGGACCTCACGGATGCCGGGGCGTGGTGCGCGGGGGCGTGGCGGATGCCGCGGCGTCGGCAGCGGCGTCTGTGTCGTCGCGCTCAGCGTCCCGTGACGGCAACGGCGCCATCGCCGGGGCCGGGCGGTAGGGCAGATGCGCCGCCAGACGTCGTGCATAGCCCGGATTGGGGATGCCGCTGGGGCTCACCGTCTCCAGCACCACGTAGTCGCCCTGGCCGGTCCAGCCGCAGGGGCCGAAGGTGCAGTGCAGATAGGCCATCCGGTAGTCCGGCAGCAGCTGCTTGGAGGAGCGCACCCGGCAGCGGGAGTGGCACGCCGGGCAGCGCCACTGGGGGCGCGTCTCGTCGGTCTCCTTCTCTGCCACCGCCTGCTGGCGGGCGAGCTGGGCCGCCGGGGCGAGGGCCGAGGGCGTGGTGGTCTTGCGCACGCTGTGCTGCGCCTGACCGCACCAGCCGCAGGCGGGCTCGGTGCACTGCTGGTAGCTCAGATCAGGCCCGCCCGGCAGATGCCGGGAGTGGCGCAGCCGGCTCGGCGCGCCGCATTCAGGGCAGGTCCAGAGATTGCGCATCGGCGCTCACCTCATGAAAAAAAGACAGATGGAGATCGACAGGGCGAGGGCGGCGGGCGAAGACGTGATCCCGCGCCGGGAGAACGCCCTAGCGCGCGTCGTCGGGGTTTGTGATCGAGGTGATCGAGGTGATCGAGGTGATCGGTGTGGCCGATGTGATCGATGTGGCCGATGTGTTCGGCGTGGTCGTCATGATCGGGGCGAGCGGAGAGACCGGCGCCTCGGACGCCACCTGCTGGGCCAGACCGCGCAGGGCGAGCAGGCGCACGGTGGCCGAGAGCGAACGCCCCTCTGCCGTGGCCAGCGCTTTGAAGCGGTCACGCTCCGCCGGGGTGAGCTGGGTCATCACCTGGCAGCGGCAGCCGTTAGGCGAGCGGTTAACGGGCGACTGAGACGTCATGTGATATTCTCCCTTGTGGAATCTTGAGCACGTCGGCGCCGAGAGGTCCGGTGGCGTGCTGAGTGCACGTTTGTGCATCTAATGGGAGAGGCTATTGCGCGAACGTGCAATTGTCAAAGGGGGAGAGGGAGAAAAGTGCACGTTTCTGACCGCCTCAAGCAGGAGAGACACCGGCTTTCCCTGTCGCAGGAAGAGCTGGCGCGGCTGTGCGGGGTCTCCAAGCGCGCCCAGGCGAGCTACGAGAGCGGCGAGCGCAGCCCGCGAGCGGAGTACCTCGAAGCCGCCGCCGGCGCCGGTGTGGATGTGCACTTTGTCTTGACGGGCCAGGTCCTGTCGGGGCAGGTGTCGGCCGGCAGCGCATCGACCGGCGCGGCATCGAGCGGCGATAGCCGCGCTGCGGTGGAGACGCCCGAGGGCGTGCGCGAGGCGGGGATTCATTATCTGAGCGGTGACCGCGCTTCGAGCGGCGCTGATCTTCACCCCAACGGCACGCTGCCGGTACCGATGTACGACATCGAAGCCGCCGCCGGGGCGGGGCGCATCTTCGACGCCGAGCGCATCGAAGCGACCTTCTACCTGCCCGCCGCGCTGTTCGAGGCCGATGGCGTCGACCCCGCCCAGGTGGTCGGCGTGACCGCCCGCGGCGACTCCATGGGCGACACCATCCGCGACCGCGAGCAGGTGCTGGTCAACCGCGCCCAGCGCACGCCGGATGGCGTCTTCCTGCTGCGCATGGATGACGAGCTACGCCTCAAGCGGGTACAGCGTGTCGCCGGCGGCGCCTGGATACTGATCAGCGACAATCCGGCCTACGAGCGCGAACTGATCAAGCCCGACGACCTCGCCTCGGTGGAGATCATCGGCCAGTGCTGGCGCAAGGTGGGCAGGGTTTTTTGAGGTTGTAAGACCAAGGATCTACCGAATATGACGGGCGACCACGCCCGCAAACCGGAACGAGCAGCCGCTAGAGCTGCCGAGACACACGCAAGGGAACACACAATGTCGATACGTTCACGCTGGCTGGCGGGCCTGGGTTGCCTGCTCGCCCTCTCCGGCTGCAAGACCGAGTTCGGGGTCGAAGTGCCGCTCTCGCAACTGCTCGACCCGGCGGTCACCCAGATCCCCGGCACGGTGCGCTTCGAAATCCCCGGCTGCGACAGCTACGAAGATTCGCGTAACCCCTCGAGTTCGCTGGTGAAAGCCCAGGAGCAGGTGCCGACGATCTTCCCCCAGGCCGAGTTCAAGAGCTGCTACCAGCAGAAACTCACCAGCTGGGCCGAATTCTCGCTGCCGGTCGCCATCGACCGTGACAATGATGCCGCGACCTTCGTCTCCACCGACACCCTCAGCCTCACCAGCGACCCGCGTCGTCTGCTGGGGTTGGCCATCCCCCCGGCGGTCCTCGAGCGCATCGACAAGGTGCAGCGCGAGAACCTGGGGCCCACGCCCGAATACGAGGTTCGCCTGCAGGTGATCAACGACCTCGGGCGTGATGTCGACACCGCCGTGCTCGCGTCCTGGCTCGACGACGATCCGATCACCTTCGGCTCGGTGAACTTTGCCCAGGGTGAGACCCGCTCGCTGCGGCTCTCCAACGTGCTGATCGACCGAGCCATGCAGGAAGGGGAAGCCACCATCCTGGTCGACATGGACCAGGAGGGGTAAGCCACAACGGCCCGGGCCGGCGACCGACGCCGGCCCGGGGGCGACAGGGCAGTACCAAGGATCTACCGGAAGCGACGGGCGACCACGCCCGCACATCCCGGATAGCAGCTACAGCACCCTCTACGGCTGTGTGCAGATGGAGACGAACGCGGCGAACAACCGCCAGTCGTTCAACTTCGAGTGATGCCCCACGCCCCGGCGGCCGCCCGGTCGCTGGGGTGATCGCCTACGACCAAGGTGGGTGGGGGAGGGGTGTGGTGGCGTTAGGAGTTGTTGTATAAGAAGTAAATGGTTCTGGGGTGAATGTCTGCTGAGCTTGATCGAAGTGGCGCCAACTTGATATTGCTGGGAGATTTTTGCAAATGCCAGTGCGAGATTATATGGAGTTAAAATCAATATCTGGGTGCTGATTTGCACCGCGCTCGTATTGACTTCGCTTTCTTTGAGAGTTTTTGCTGTCTTAACTTGCAGGCCTTATAAGGGTCTTCTAAAAAAACGGGCTCTGAAGTGTGGTGGTCGTAGTAGAAGACAGTGAGTTCGATAAAATTCGGAAAAATCATTTCTTTTAGTGTGGGGGTGAGGTTGTGGCTTGGGAAACGGATAAGCTTGACAGAGAAAAAGCAGCTAGCTATCTAACTCGATTGCTGGATGGTTCAGATGATGCCAGAGTTATCAATATTGACTCGCCATGGGGCACGGGTAAAACCTATTTTTTAAAAAATTGGTGTGATGATCTGGCTCTGACTCATGGGGCTGTTTATTTTAATGCGTGGGAGAACGACTACTCGGGAGACCCTTTTGTATCCATCGTATCCGAAATTAAAGCACAGCTTCAAGACCAGACCGCTGATTCGGATAAGCTGACGAGTAAGTTCGAAGACTTTTCGCGCGGGGCGGCAAAGGCATTGGTCGCGGTTTCGCCTGTCTTAATGAAAGCTGCTGTCAATGGGTTTTCCAAAAAATTACTGGGAGTCTCTGCCGAAGACTTGGCAGAAGAGGCTGTGGACCAATATAGCGATACTATGGGTGATGTGTCCGAAAAGCTAGTCGAAAATCTTATCAATAATAACAAGAAAAGCGTTCAAGCCGTGAGCTCTTTTAAGCATGTGATGAATGAGCTAGTGGCTAAAGTAGGCTCGGCCATATCCAATAGAGATGATCCAGTACTTCCAGTATATATTTTTATTGATGAGCTGGATCGCTGTCGCCCAACATATGCGATCGAGTTGTTAGAGAGGGTTAAGCACTTTCTGGATGTTCAGGGGTGTAGGTTTGTAATAGCGACAGATACTGTTCAGTTGCAAGAGTCGATAAAGGCTGTCTATGGTAATGGCTTTTCTTCGCACATGTATTTAAAGAGGTTCTTTGACCTGACGTATACTTTAGATAATTCGGATATAAAATCATGGCTGTCCGCCAGATGGTCTATCCCAGAAGGTGTTAATCTAAAAGTTTTCGAGTTGCGTCAATCTGATTCCACGAAAGAGCGGTTCAGGTCTGCTTTCGAGGAGCCTGTTCCTCCGAGCTCTAAGGCGCTAGTTGATGGATATGCCGATCTTGATAATGCATTAATTACTCTACTTTCGTTGCAGAAGGTTTTCGGTGCATCCCTTAGGGATATGGAGCGGATTCTGAATCATTTGAAGGCCGTTGTGTTTAATGTGCGATCTGATGGGGTTTATTTTTTCTGGTTAGCTTACCTTGTTTTTCTGCGTTATTTTGAGCCTGAGCTTTACTCCGAGATATTGTTTGGTGATTCTGATGAGGCGTTTAAGAGGCTGGTGAGCAAGTATAGGTCTAGCGCAGTTGATTTTTATTTTGGCTACTCGTGTAAAGATTTACATGCGGTGGCTAAGGAATGTGTGGATATTTTGGGTTCGGACCGTGCTGAGAACTCGAGTCGGTTGAATAGTAATGGTCACGAATTCCGACATCTTGAAGATTTTCTAATGAGTGTTATGAATAAATCGAATGTCCATGAGTACCCTTATCTAGTTAACTTGGGTGCGAGGCTTTCATGATCAACGGCCAATCGGTCTGCATCCATGTATCATAGTCGCGCTGGGTAAGTGAGTCCTCAGCGTCGGTGATCAGCTAGTCGAATCCGTCGATGCCGGCCTTCCTATTGGCTAGAGTGAAGGGGGCTTAGGGAGGGCTCAGCGGAACTGAGGTGGTTCCGATCATCACCTAAATCGGCCCCCCTACCTCCGTCCCGCCTTCTGCTTCAAGGCCACGTAGTCGCCGACGATCAGCGAGTCGCTGGAGAGGCGGAAATGGCCCGCGTCGTCTGGGGCGGGGTAGTAGATAGCTGTGATGAAAGCCCCGACATCCGCCATGACGGCGGTGGCCTCATCGCTGGGCATATAGGGCACCAGCGCCATTGTGCTGAGCCGTTTGCAGTCGGCTGAGGCTACCCGCGCCGCGGGGATCGGGGCGGCGTTCTTGTCGAACAGCCAGAGCTGCAGAGTGTCGGTCTGGCAGGTTGGCGGGCCGAACTGTTCTGCGTCATCTTTCCGAGCGGCTTCCAGCAGTGGCGCGTCGGCGAGGGCAGCCATGCTGCTGGCCTCTGGATCGCCATAGCGGCGGGTGATGCTGAGTTCGATCATGTCGCCATCGGCGTCACCCAAGAGGTTGGCCTTATATAGCGGATGGCGCTGCCGGCGCAGGCTGGGGTCCGCCTCTTCTTCCGGCGAGAGCGGTGTGGCGTAGAGGCTGTAACTCAGCGCTGCCGGCGCGTCCGAGGCGGCTGCCTGCGGCGGGGTCTCGTACAGTGTGGCGCCGGGGGCGTGCGACTCGCGGTAGTCTTTCAGGAACGCCTGGTAGGTAGCGCGCGCGCTGGCCATCGGCATGCCCAGGTGCAGGCTTTCGCCCCAGGCGGTGTCTGGTGCGCCGCACTGCCCGAGGAGTTGGCAGGCGTTGCCATACGGGGTGCTGGCGGCACCGGCACTGGGGGCGAGGCAGAGAAGGGCCAGTGCCGTGAGTCCTGCTGCTGTGTATTTCATGTCATCCCTCATCTGGCGTTCCCGGCCGTCTAGCCAGGGTCGGCGTCGTTTTAGCGACTCGGCAGGCGCTTGGCCAGTATCACCGCCCCCAGGGCCTTGGTGGGGTTGCTCTTCTCTCTGGCTTCGTCGGGGAAGGTCCAGCTCATCAGGTCGTATTCCAGCGTCTTCCGGTATCCCTTCATCTCGTCGATAAAGTCCAGAATCTGCTCTGACGTCACTGTCTGAGGATTGCGGCACCAGATATTGAAGAAGGCGAGGCCGACGCTGTTGACGTCGGTGCGGTCGCCCCGAGTCAGTTTCACAGCCGAGAGGGCGCTTTCCAGAGTGCGTGTCGCGAAGGCCTCGGCATTCTTGCCGCCAAGGTGGATTTTCTTCTGCTTGGCTTCGATATAGTCCTGACGCCGCAGGTTGTCCGTGGCGAGCCAGAGGTCGCAGCGGCCGTACCGATATTTGCCGTCGTCAGAGTGCTTCTCGTAGCGGAACTCTTCGATCGCGATAAAGCCGGCGCGCCAGGCGGCGGCGCTGAACACGCCCAGGTGGGGGCGCTCGGTGAAGTTGAAGATATGCTCTTCGCCGCCCAGCACGCGGGAGTAGCGGTCGACCAGGGCGCGCCACTCCTCGCAGACCACGACCCAGTGGGTGAGGGGCGATTTTTTCGACGATAGCGCGATGCCGTTGATGCTGCTCATCGTTTTTCCTGTGGATCATGAACCTTGTCATCATCGGCAGCAGGGGCGGTGGCTTGATCCTGACACGTGGCGCGGCGGGGGCAGAGCGTGGGGCGACTGGCGGTGCGATGGGCGCCAAACCTGCCCTTCACGAGGCCTTGGCTCGCGGCGTCGAGAAGGTCAAAAAATATTCCGAGACGGGGTGTTGCGTTATTCAGGCGGGCACATTATCGTTAGAGGTAGTCTGCAAGCGCGTCCCGCTGGCTTGTCGGCGTCCTGGATTGGATTCTTCTGCCCGCACGTCCCTGCGGGCTTTTTTTTGCTTGCGATTCGGGGCTGGTGCTGGGCGTGAAGTGGCGGCGCGGTATCCCGAGAGCAAGTTACATAAAGATACAATGCACAAGTAAGCCTGTCTTCTCCGGGTGCGCTGTCTCATCAGTTTGTCTAATACGGAAAAAGTCCTTCGCCGCCCCTGAAACCGCCAGAGTTTCAGCAAGGTGGCGAACTATCGGGCGGGAAATCAGAGGCGCTTATGACCTTGGTCGAAGCGGATACCAGAGGGCCACAGAAATACGTTACACTCCGTTGCAAATCTCTTGGATGGAACTCCATGCATTCGTATCGCTAATCTTGCTTAGCGGTTATGCTGCATTTGTCCAGGGAGTGGACGTTGTCAGGAACCCGGAGCATGAGGCTCTGTTGCCAGGGACGCGCGGAACGTAAGGGCCGCGGAAGCCAGCACCTTTAGGCCGTGCTGACTGAGGGCCCTTGCGCTTGCGTGGTGGCCCTCTTTTCATGCCTGCTTTCCTGCTT
>NZ_PZJO01000010.1:33018-246673 GCF_003206575.1 Salinicola endophyticus
CCTGCTTTCCTGCTTGCCGCTCGATCCGTGATCGCTGCGCCCACGCTGGCCGTGCCCCGCTTCTCTCTCGCTGGCCTACCGCGCCTCTCTTGCGCTTCTCTTGCGCCTCTTCTGACATCTCTCGCTTCTCTTGCCTCTCCGGCGTGCCGTGCTGCCGTGCCGTGCGGGTGTCTTCCGCGTCGAGTCCCTGCGTTGCTGTTCCGGGGGCGGTATGTCGCTTCGCTGGCCGGGTGACGCTGGGGCCGGTGGCCAGCGGCTGGCGTGGGCGGGTGCCGCCGGGGCTCAGGCGCCCGGCGGTAGTTCGTAGATCCACACGCTGAAGCCACCCAGGGCGTTGGGGCCGAAGGTGTGGGTCAGCGGGACGTCGGTGGCGTCGCGGCCCTGGGCGATCAGCACGCGGCCGATGCAGGGGGCGTTGTTGCGTGGGTCGAAGGTCCACCAGCGGCCGCTGAGGTAGACCTCCATCCAGGCGGCGAAGTCCATGTTGGCGTAGGGGGGCGGCTTGCCGATGTCGCTGACATAGCCGGTGCAGTAGCGCGCGGGGATGTTCATGCAGCGGCACAGGGTGATCGCCAGGTGGGTGTAGTCGCGGCAGACGCCGAGCTGCTCGCGGTAGGCTTCGGCGGCGGTGCGGGTGGGCCGGGAGTGTTCGTAGCCGAAGGTGAGGTGCTGGTGGACGAAGTCGCAGATCGCTTGCACCCGTTGCCAGCCGGTGGGGGTGTGCTGGAAGCGTTCCCAGGCGATGTTGCTGAGCAGGTCGGTCTCGCAGTAGCGGCTGCCGAGCAGGTAGGGGAGCACGTCCGCCGGCAGCGCTTCCACCGGGTGCTGGGTGGCGCTGGTGTCGATCGGGTCGGTCTGGCCGTCGTCGTGGAGCACGGCGTTGGTGCCGAGGGTGAAGGTGCCGGCGGGGGCGACCAGGCGGTTGCACCAGTTGCCGAAGCCGTCGCGGTAGCTGGCGATGGGCACGCTGGGGGAGGTGGTCAGGTGGTCGGGCCCTTCGAGATGCGAAAAGCGCGAGTGGTGGACATTGAGCAGCGCAATCATCGGCGTGGGGCCGTTGAATTGGAAGATCATTTCACAGCCGAGCTGGATTCTCACGATAGGGCCTCCGAACGAGCGGGTCGATCAGGCAGGGAGGCGGCCGGGGTGGTGCGTCGGTCGCCACGGGGCATTGCGGTCTGGCGTCGCTGACGGTCTGCCGGCCGTGCGCGTGGCGGTAGGGGGTGTGCGTGTCGTCTTGGGGGAGCCGTTGCAGTATGGCTGACCGGGGGGATTCCCGCGAATGGGCGATGGGCGGCTGACCCGGCGGGAGGGCGTTGCCGGTGCGCGTCCGCTGCCTGGGTCTTGGCACGCCTTTTCGCGCCGTTGCGTCGCGAACGGCTTTCCATGTTGTACTGTATGCGTATACAGTATCTAAAGGACAAGCGAGCGCCCGCCGGGCGGGTGGCGAGTGCGATGGCACAACGATGACTGGGTCGAGGTGGATGACGCGATGCAGGTGCAATATCTGGGGCCGCTGATGCTGGGGCTGGGCCATCCGGCGCTGAGAGGCTATGACCTCAATAGCTTTCCGCCGAGCTGTTATGCGGTGGAGCTGGGCCCGGCGGCGGGGTGCGAGGGGCCGCTGATCGAGGGGGATGTGCTGATCGTCGATGAGGATCGCTTGCCGGCCCATGAGGATCTGATCGTGGCCAAGCTGGAGGGGGAGCATCTGCTGGGCCGGGTGTGGCGGATCGGCGGCCGGGTGCGGCTGATCCCGCTGCAGGGGCATGAGTCGCTGTTCGTCACCGGCGAGGTGCTGCGCGGGGTGGTGGTGAGCCAGGCGCGGCGCTATGTATCGTGATCTGTCTCGTGAGGGGGCGGGGCGTGCCGGCGGGAAGACGTCACCCCAGGCTGCGAGGTGACGCTGTCGGGGCGCTTAGAACGGCTTTCGGGGACGTCCTTGTGGGCCTATCGGGTCACGCAGAGCCAGCTCTATGGCTCTATCTAGGGTGATACCTTGCTTTCGCAGCTTTCTGATTCTCGTCTTCAAGGTGCCGGTCGGCATGTCGACTGCCGCTGCCCGGCCTTGAAGACTGTCGGGCGATGTCGATTGACTCCGTTTGCGCACCAGGATGGCCTGGTCGAGGGGGAGCATCTTCATTGCTGTTCCTTGAAGGAGTGTCCTTCTTGTGAGTGCTGCTGGGTTTAGCCGCCGGATCGTCGTGCGGCACTCGCTCGGGGACGATGAGCTTTCCGAGCCTAGCCTGGGGGCGGGGGACGCGCCATGCCGGTTTTGTATCCGCCCTCAGCCGCACAGCGCTTCGCAGGGGGTGCCGTCGCCGTCGCCATCCAGGCGGGCGTTGCCGCACTGGGTCAGGTGGTAGCGGGCTTCTTCGCAGGAGCGCATCTTGCTGCAGGTCTTGCGCGGGGTGCAGCTGAACGCCGCCGCTGAGTGATCGGGGGCGAGCGGGCTCGAATCCTGGCCCTTCGTCCAGGCCGGTGCCTCGGTGCTGCTGCTCTTGTCTGTCTTCTCTTCGTTCCTCCCTTCGCTCTTCTCTACGATCTTCTCTTCGCCCTTGTCGTTTGAGGTGTCGCCTTCCACATAGGGGTTGCCGCTGCCCTGGATCCTGGCGATGCGCCGGTTGCGTTCGCGCTCCCAGGCGCTCACCGGGTCGGCCTTGGCCCAGGCCCGGAAGAGCTGCTGCTGTTGCCGCCCGATCTGAATGCCGTAGGTGTCGCGCATGTACCAGTAGGTGCGGGCGATATCGCCGCGGACCGCCGCCGGCGGCTGGAAGGTGCGCTCGGGGAAGTCGACCTTGGCCGTGCACTGGCCGTACTGGTAGGCGTCGGCGCTGGTGGCCATGCCGTAGCGCATGTTGGAGCGGTCGCCGTTCACTTCGCCCACCGAGGGCACCAGGTTGACCAGGTCGGCCTCGGCCTGACGAAACACCGGGTCGTTGGCGCGGCAGCTACGGCGGCCGCCCTCTTGCCAGCACTGGCGCTGCCGGCCGAAGTCGTAGGCGGGCATGACGTGTTCCCACTCGATGCGCGCGGCGCGCTTGGGCTGCTTGCGAATCCGGTAGCCGCAGCTGGCGAGGTCCGGGCCTTGGTCGAAGTCGAAGGCGCAGCCGCAGTAGAAGGTGCGGTCCTGGTCGACGTAGATCTCGTTTTCCGCCAGGCGCTTGGCGGCGGAGAAGGAGCTGGGTGGGGCGGCCAGCGCCGGCAGGGTGGCCAGGGCAGTCAGGATCGTCAGGAGGCAGAGCGCGACCAGGGCATGGGAGAGGCGGACAACGAGAGGGGGTAGAGCGGAAACAGCGCGCATGCTTGATTAGAACCAATTGATTTAGCGAGCGCGCATTGTAGAGGTCTGGCCGGGGCGATGCATGCCGCGGCGGGCTGGGGGCGTGTGTCAGGCAGACGATGGAGGTGGCATGGGAGAGGCAATCAAACTGCTCGAGGTGCTGGACCGGTTGGCGCGCTACCGGCCCTCGGCGCATCGGGCGCCGTTCGAGCGCCGCGTGAATCGCTGTGCCAACGGGGCGCTGGTGGCTGGCGGCGTCTTGGTCGCGCTGCTCGGGGGGCTGTTGATCGTGCATCTGACCCTGGGCCCGCTGCCCGCGGCGTTCCGCTGGGTGGCGCTGGGATTGGGGCTGCTGGCCCAGCTGGTGTCGCTGGTGCCGCTGTGCGTGCCGATCCTGCTCGCCGGGCGGCTGCTGGTGGGCTGGCGGCGGATCGCGCTGACGGATCTGAGCCGGGAGTTTCGCCACGACCGGGCGGCGGTCGATCGGCTGGCGGGGTTTTCGCCGGCGACGCTGGCCTATGTGCAGCGGTGGCTGGAGATCAAGGTGCGGCGGCTGGATCGCCGGGTGACGCTGTTCTTCGGCTCGCCCACCGCGGGCATCTCGCTGTGTCTGCTGGCGGCCAGCGCCATCGAGGCGCTGGGCGGATTCGGCGTGCTCTCGGTAGTCGCATCGGCCGATATCGAGTGGACCCGGTCGGGGGCGATGCAGCTCGCCGCGCTGGTCGCCGTCTGTCTGCTGCTGGGGCTCTCCCTCGGCGCCATGGGGCAGCGCTGGCTGGCGGCGCGCTACGCCTTCCAGGCGGAGCTGGTGGGGTTGGCGCTGCAGCGCCGCGCCGCGCGCGACGGCGGGTGATCCGGCGTGCCGAGAGACGCGGGCCGGGGGATGCGATAACGCGGGCGGCGGTGGGTCGGAGAGCCCGGCTTGGCGCGTTGCGGCCGGTGTGCGAGGGGCAAAAAATGGCCGGGGATCGCCGCCGTACAGGCTTATGATAGGCGGCGTAACGCGGTCATCCTTCGGCAGCCAGGGGCTTGTGACATGAAAATAGCGTTAGGTGAGTTTATCGGGCGTGTGAAAGAGGAGTTGCGCCACGCGCAATCGGATGACGATCCCTTCTATGAACTGACGGATGTCGAGCTGGAGGTCGCCTTTGCGATGACCCGTGAGGCGGCGGGGGGTTACCAGGTGGTGGTGTCTGACGCCGACGGGGACGCGTCGGAGACCGCGACCCATCGCGTCCGGCTCCGGCTGTCGCCGTTGCCTGTGGTGCCCTCGGGCGGTGCCAAGGGGGAGGGCGGCTGGACCTCGGAGCTGCAGGGCGCCAGAGAGCGACTGGTGGGGGCCTTGAAGCAGACGGAGGCGATGACGGCTTACGGCGGCAACGCGCCCCTGGAGGAGTATCAGGAGGATCTGCGCAAAGTGCTGGAGACCGTGGATGAGGAGCTGAGAAAACGCACGACCGGGCCCAACGAGCGCACAGGGGGCCAGTGATCGCTGTCGCGGCCGGCCGGTAGAGAAGACGTATGGCTGGCCCTGTCATTGCGCGTGGGTCAGACCAGTAGAAAGCCTTGGTGTAGCTGGTCGAGCCAGCCGAGGCAGATGTCGGTGGAGGTGTGGCTCGCGCGGCCCATCTCGATCGCGAGGGTTTCCAGCGAGTGCTGAGGATGGGTGCCTTCGAGCAGTGACGTGACATGGGCGAGGGTGTCGGCGTTGGCGATCCGTGCCGCGCGCTGCCCCAGTAGCTGCAGGGAGACGAGCGCATGGTCGTGGTCGTTGGCTTCGAGGCGCGCTAGCCAGGGCGCCTGCCACAGCGTGCCCTGGTCCTGATCCTCACGCCAGTAGTGCTGCAGCAGGTAGGCGATGTCGGCGGCGTCCTTGCGGCGCTCGGCCGGTGTCCGTTCGCTCCAGCTGACCAGCTTGAGCAGGATCTGGCTTTCGAGATTGGCGACCTTGAAGGTGATCTCCGGGGGCGCGGGATAGCTGACCCGGTAGGCGCTGCGGCAGGCTTCTGCGAATCCCATCACGGACATCACCACGGCGCCGTCCGGCGGCCAGGCGATCGCGGGTTCACCCGCCGCCACGCCGCCGAAGGGCAGAAGGTCGAGGGTGTCGCCCTGGGGGGAGTGCAGGCGGTGGGGTTCGCGCTCGGGGGTGTAGCCACGGCCGACGAGGGCGTGACGGACGCGCCGGTAGTCGTCCCAGTCGCGGACGTAGATGGCGAAGTCGATATCCCGCGTAGCCCGCGGCCGCGGGGCGCCGAAGAGGTGATGCAGGACGATGTCGCGCGCGGTGGCGCCGATCAGCACATAGTCGATGCCGAGCGTGGCGGCGACGGTGTTCATGTCGCCCAGGGTGTCGCGCACGCTGGGCTCAAGCGGGCTGGTGAGTGTCAGCGAGATAGCGGTCATGAAGCACCCGGGCGGTGTCGGCGTTGCGGGCATCCTGGCTGGCGAGCAGATCGGCGTAGGCGAGCAGCGGGTGAACCAGGCCGGTGGTGTCGGTCTCGGCGTCATCGCCCCAGAAGCGCTCGCGCAGGCGCAGGTTGGCCGGGCGCCCGGCGGGTGGCTGAGTCAGCCGGTAGCGCTGCATCAGGGCGGGGAGGTTGGCCCGCGGTACGAATAGCGTGGCGAGTTCGGGCTGCAGATAGCCGGTGTAGCGCGCGGCGGCGACTTCGCCCCCCCAGGCGGCGGAGAGGTCGGTGACCTCGGCGCTGCCCCACCAGTCGGTCGCTTCGCGATAGAAGGCGCCGAGTTCGAGCTTGGGAGCGAGGGTTTCGGCATAGCCGGTGACCCAGCGGTCGCGCAGCCGGCGCGGGTCGGTCAGCCGGCGCCGGCCGCCGCGCCCTTGGGCGATGAAGCCGCCGCTGTCGAGGGCCTTGATGACATTGTCGGCGGTGCCGTGGGAGACGCCGCTCTCCGCGGCGAGGGTGCGCAGCGAGGCGGTGACCAGCTCGGGCCGCGTCAGCAGGTGATAGATGAGGATCAGCCCCTTGCGCTGGAAGGCTTTGTCGCCGGGGGCGTTCAGGCCGTCACGCGTGAGTGCGGCCGGGCGTGGCTGGCCGCGGATCAGAATCTTGAGCCCGGGGCGGTCGAGATGGGCGTTGCCGGCGGTATCGATGAACTGGATGCCCTGCGCCGCGAGCCGCTGGGCGGCGTTGGCGTTGAGGTAGTCCACGATCAGCAGCCGCTCCGGGTCGCTGGCCGAGGCGTGAACGAGTTCGCGCAGACGGTGGGCGGCCCAGCGTTTCACCTCACCCCGGAAGCGATGCCCCCCGATCTCCACGATCAGATCCGCGGTGTCTGCCTGGGCGACGTGCGTGTGGGTGGGGGTATCGATGTGCATGATGGCAGACGGGGTGACGGGCAGCGCCGTCTCGCGTTCGCAGGCCGCGAGGGCCGCGGCCACGATCTCCCGTGCTATCTCGTCTTCCGTCTCCCACTGCCATGCGTGCATTGGCTGTCCAATATCTTTGCGTGTCCATTAATAATGTACGCCTGTCAAAAATGGACAGCAAGCCGCCGCTTGCGCTCTTGATGAGCTCTCGTCTTCACCCCCCCCGTAGTTCGCAACTGAGCTGGGTGAGGTAGCCGTTGTCGTTGAGGCTTTCGGTGGTCTGGGTGATCAGCCAGGCGCGTTCGTCGATGCCGGCCTTGAAGCCGCGCAGGGTGAGCGGGGTCTCGGGGCTGAGGTCGGCGCGGCCGTGGGCCAGGGTGAGGTCGAGACTGGCCTGGCCGCGCTGCAGGCGGCGCCATTCGGCTTCGGCGGCGTGGCGGGCGTCGGCGGCGCTGGCGTAGGTGTCGCGCAGGGTCTTGGGCTTGGCCTCACTGCCGACCTGAACCGCCTTACGCTCGGCCCCGGCGGTGTCGTTCCAGTGCGCGATCACCCCGGTGTGGTCGTCGCGGTCGCTCTGGGTGAAGCGGTGGCGGTCGCCGTCGCGGCGGGTGAGGACGACGCCGGGCAGGGCCAGGCCGCTGGCGCTGAGCCCTTCGCCGGCGCGGGTGAAGAGCAGGTGGCCGGCCTTGATCGTGGCGATGGCGTCGAAGCGCTGGCCGAGCCGGGTGAGGAAGTTGAGGTCGGATTCGTCGGTCTGGTCGATATGTTCCAGGCGGATGCCGGCGAGGGTGTCGCCGACCACCGGTGTGAGGTCGTGGCGCGCGGCGAGGGTCTCGATCAGCTGGGCGAGGGTGAGATCGTGCCAGGATTGCGAGCGCTTGCCGGGGAGCTGCTGGCGCAGGTTGGCGGCGCGGGCGCGCAGCTGGAGACGGTCCGGGGCGCCGCTGTGTTCGACTTCGTCGACGATGAAGGTGCCGCGGCTGGCCAGGCCGCTGGCGTGCCAGCCGAGGGCGAGTTCGAGAGTGGCGCCGTGGGGCGGCAGCGCCAGGCGGCCGTCGTGGTCGGCGAGGGTGAGGGTGAGCTGGTCGGCGTCGCCGCCACGCTGGCGGGTCAGGCTAAGGGCGATCAGGCGGCCATTGACCCGCGGGGTGATGTCTTCGCCGCCCAGGCTGAGGCGGTAGTCGGGGCGCGCGGTGCCGAGGCCGGGCGGGCCGAGGCGCGGGTCGCCGCTGCGTGGGGTGCTCATGCGTAGGCTCCGCTGAAGCGCGAGAGGCTCTCGGCGGTGAGACTGCCGAGCAGGTCGAGGCGGGTGTCGTCGACCCGTTCCAGGCTGAGGCTGAAGTCGAGCTTGCCGGCGGCGCCGTCGCGGTGGAACTGGCTGGCGGTCTCGTCGACCTGGGTGATCACCCACAGGCCGTACTGGCGCCCGGTGCCTTCGATCAGCGGCCAGGCGTCGCCCTGGCTGGCCATCTGGCGCAGGGCGTCGAGCTCGAGACGCCCACCGGTGAACTCCGGCAGCAGGGTGCCGCTGAGGGTCAAGGTGTCGCTGCCCGGGCCGAGATATTGATAGGCCGGGCGGGCGCCGACCCGGGACTGGGCGGCGTGGCGCCAGGCGCTATTGCGCTGCAACTGCTGGTAGGGCACCGAGCGCGTTTCGAACACGAACATACCGAGGGCCATGAGCATAGTGCTCTCCTGTGATTCGTTGGGGGCGTAGGGTCTGTACGAAAACTGCCTGCGCTCAGCAATACGGCGTTAAAAACCGGCTGGAACGCCAGCCCGGTCAAAAATGCTCATTTACACCCCGTAAACTCCGCTTTTTCATCGATTTTTGCCTTGTCTTGCCATCGCTCGCCGACTTTTCGTACAAACCCTAGTCTCGATCCCACATCGACGAACGTTGATAGGCGGCCCGTTCCTGCTGCGCCTGCTCGAGGGCGCGCTGCACCTCCTGGGCGACCTGGCGTGCCAGGGCGTTTTCGTCCATGCCGGGGGCGGCGTGGATATGGATGTCGCCGATCTGGACGCGGTTGTCGCTGGCCGGGGGCGGGCCGCCGGCGGTGAGCGGGGCGCGGGTATCGAGGGTGATCGGGGTCGGCCCCAGCAGCGCGAGCTCGGGCGCGAACGGTGGCTGCGCGCTGGCGGGGACGGCGGCGGCAGCCAGGGTGAGCCCGGCACCGGCGCGGACGACGTCGCGGGCGATGGCGACCATGCGCTGGATGGGCTCGTCACGCTGGCGCTCGATCCCCAGCGTCAGGCCCTCCACGGTATACCCGCCGAGCTTGGCGAACTCGCGGGAGGGCGACTGGATACCGAGGCGTTCTTTGAAGCTCTGAAGGGCGCTCTGGGCCAGGCTGCTGGCGCCTTCGACCACGTAGTTCTTGCCCGCTGCCAGCCGATCGCCGACGGCGCGGGCGCCTGCGCTTGCTTTCTCCTTGAGCGATTTCAGGCCGTCGCCGGCGTCGCTGGCCAGCGAGGTGACGCGATCGGCGGCCTTGCCCGCCATCTCTTTGCCGCTGCCCCAGAGGTTGCCGGGCAGCGACTTCAGATAGTCGATGGCGGCGTCCCACTTCTCCTTGAGCTGCCCCATCAGGTCCCAGTCGGTGACCAGTTTGACGACCGCGTCGATGGCGCGGCCGGGGGCCGTCTCGAACCAGTTCCAGAGCTCGGTGATGCCTTTCCAGGCGCTCTCGAGGCCGTTGACGATGGCGTCCGAGAGGGTGCTCATGCTGGCCGGCACCTCGATGCCGAGCTTGTCGAGGGTGGCGATGATGCCCTGATAGATCAGCCCCAGCGGTGACCAGTTGGCGAGCAGCTGCATGACGCTGCCGATGCCGCCGGCGAAGGCGTCCTTGACCTGCTGCCAGCGCTGGCTGAACCACTCGCTGATCGCGCCCCAGTGGCGGTAGATCTGGTAGGCGGCGACGCCGAGGGCGGCGACCGCGGCGACGATGGCGAGGATCGTCAGGCTGGCGGGGTTGAGCCCGAGCAGGGTGAGCACACCGCTGAGCGCGGTGAGCGGGGCGAGCACGGCGCCGATGCCGCTGGCGAGCAGGCCAAGGGTGGCGAGCATGCCGCCGAGCACGCCGAGGAACTGGGTCAGCAGGGTGGTCAGCTCGGGGTTGTCGTCGATCCAGCCGGCGATGCCGCGGGTGATCGCGGTGATGGCCTTGACCAGGTCGCGCAGGGCGCCGTCGTTGGCGGTGGCGAAGGCGATGCTGGTCTCTTCCCAGGTCGCCTGCAGGCGGTCGAGGTCGCCGCTCAGGTCGTCCACCGCGCTGCGGGCGGCGCGCAGGTTGGTGCCGCTGAGATCGGGCACGCGGGCAGTGGCCGGCGTGACGATGTTCGGTGCGGCGTTGGCCACCGCGGGCATGCCGGCGGCCCGTGCCGGGGCGCTGATCTGGCGCGCGGCGCTGAGGCGTTCGGCATGGGGGCCACCGATCTGGGCGCCACCCGTCACGGCTACGCCGGTATCGGGGCCACCGGTATTGGCGCCGCTGGCGCGGCGTCTGCTGGCACTGAGCACATCGGCGAAGCGGGCCATGGCGCCCTGTTCGGCGAGGTCGACCCCGGCCTGGCGGGCCAGCGCGCTGGTGCGGGTCACGCTCTCGACCAGCTCACGGCCGTTGGCCTGGGCGAGCAGCACCATATCGCCGAGGGAGGCCTGGATCGCCGCCGGGCTGACCTGGCGCTCGAGCAGCGCGGCCTGGGCCGCGGCGATGCGGGTGGCGCCGAAGCCGGATTGGGTGCCGAGCTCGCGGGCCTGCTGGGCCAGCGCCTGGGCGCGCGGGTCATCCCGGGTGAAGCCGCCGGCGCGGCGTACGTGGCGCTGCTCGCGCTGGAACGCCAGGGCGGGGCCGAGCAGGGTCTTGGCGCCCTGGATCAGGCTGTCGAACCCGAGCCCGCCGCTGGGCAGCTCGGCGGGCTGCGGTCTCGGGCGAGCACGCGCCGCGGTCGTCGCCGCGGATCTCGCGGCAGGTGTCGGCAGGGATCTCGCCGCGGGTGTCGGCGCCGGTAGCGCACGCCTGGCCTGGGCGATCCGGGCCACCGGCGGCGGGGCCGAGGCGGTCGCCGTGGCCGCGGCGGCCGGGGCCGGCAGCAGGCGCTGCTGGCGCACCATCGTCTGGCGCAGCTGATCGAGGGCGTCGCGCAGGCGGGCGCTATCCCGCCAGGTGTGGTCAGAGACGGCAGGATCGGCGCCGACGGGCGTCGCCGGGCGGACAAGACGCGGAGATTCGCGGCGCAGGCGCGTCAGCGGGGCGGTGAGCTTAGCGACGCTGGCGAGCAGCGCCGGGAGGGGGAGATTGCGCGCCATGGGGGGCCTCGTTCATTGAGCGTTGGCGGGCGCGCTCGCGCCACTCCATCAGTTCGCGCAGGCTGAAATCTGCGCAGTCCGTGGGGGTCCAGTGGAAGACGATGGCCAGGTCGGCCATCGCATCCTCTACCTGGGCCGGCAGCGCGATCTCGGCGCCGCCGCGGGGTGTCAGGCGGTTTCGCCCCGCGCCCGCTTCGAGAGCAAAAAACCGGCGATGTCGCTGCCGCACTGGACCAGGTCGGCCGGGTCCATCTGGCGCGCTTCGTGCTCGGTCAGGCTGGGCTGGGAGAGCCGCGGGATCAGCTTGATCAGGGCGTCGGTCTGCATCTGCAGCACGTCGGCCAGGTTGACCCCGCGCAGCTCGCCGGCGCTCGGCTTGCGCAGCACGATCTCGTCGATGCGCTGCTCGCCGCGCACGATCGGCGTGTCCAGGGCGATGGTGACGCGGGTGCCGTCGGCGGCGGTCTTATCAGCGGCCGTCTTGGCGGCGGTATCAGCGTTCTGGGCTTGGCTCATGGGTGTCTCTCGGTGGTGATCGTGGGGTGACGCGGCGCGCGGGCGATGTCAGCGGCGGGGAGACCACCGCTGACGGGGGCGCGGCTTAGATACCCAGCGCCTGGCGGCGGCGGGCCAGGCGGTCGTCGCCGTTGACCTTGAACACGTAGTTGGGCAGGTCGATCTCGATCTTGGTCACCCCGCCGATCACCAGCTTGTAGTAGCTCAGGGTGCTGGTGATCTTGTGCTCGGTGTTCTCGCCATCCTGGGCGTCGCCGAAATCGATCTCGGTATGGCGGCCGCGCATCACCACCTCCACCGCGACCACTTCGTCGGTGTCGTCACGCTCGTAGCTGCCGGTCATGCGCAGCAGGTCGGCGTCGAGGCGCGAGGCGCCGAAGTTGTCGAAGATCGACTCGACCAGGCCGCCCACCGTCCACTGGCAGGTCATCAGGCCATCCATGCCCATGTCGATGCCGACGCTGCCGTCCATGCCGCCGCCGCGCCACTCTTCAATCTTGCGCGTGAGCGTGGGCAGGGTGACGGACTGGATCTGGCCCTGGTAGTTGTCGCCGTTGCCGAACAGGTTCAGCGCTTTGAGTTTCTTGGGAAGTGCCATCGATCAATGCTCCTCAGGGGTCTCGGGGCCGAACCGGCGCTCAGGCGCTGGCCGCGACGCGGCTGGCGAAATCGGCGAGATAGGTGTCGGTGATGCGCTGCTGGAAGCCGAGATCCTCGAGCGGCGGCACCGGGGTGTAGTCGTAATCGATGCGCAGCTTGCCGGCCTTGAGGCTCTCGCGGGTGTTGAGCGATTCGTTGAGCCAGGCGCGGCCGTCGATGATCAGGCCCAGCGCCTTGAGCTCGGCGAACTTGGCGTTGATGCCTTCGATGATGTCGCGGGCCAGCGAGGCGTGCAGCGGCTTGTCCACCGCCCACAGATGCGCCTCGGCGATGGTGTCGGCGAGGATCTGGGCGGTGCGGGTGTAGTTCTCGAACGGGAACAGCGACTGCGGCCCGGCGCAGGTGCGCGAGCCCCAGAAGCGGAAGCCGCCCTGGTTGACCAGGGTGGTGACATCGGCGGCGTTGAGCAGGCCGGCGTCGGTGGCGGCGGACTGCAGATCCCAGAAGACGTCGCGGTCGATCCCGGTGACGCCGTTGACGACCACGTTGGAGAGCGTCTTGTGCCAGCCGATCTCCTGGTCGAGCCTGGCGCGCAGGCCGAGCGCCACGGCCACCGGGCTGCGCGGGGCAGTGGCGGCGGTATCGGCATCGAACGCCTCGAAGCGCGGCCAGATCAGCATCAGCTCGCGGGCGCCGAACTGGTCGCGGTAGGCGGTGGCGTCGGTCAGCGTCTCGCAGTCGTGGGCGTAGGCGTAGCCGAAGGCGCGCAGCGCCTGCAGCACCGGCACCAGGGCGGTGGTCACTTCCGGGGTATCGAGCTCCGGGCAGCCGATCAGGCGCGGGGTCACGCCGAGCTTCTGCTTGGCGGTCATCAGCGCCTGCAGGCCGGTGCGCTGGCCGCTGTCGGTGGTGGTGCCGATCACGTTGGCGCTGGTTTCGGTGGCATCTGCGCCTTCGGCGACGCGCACCACGACCACGATCGGCCGCGCCTGTTCGGCGATGGCGCTGAGGGCGCCTTTCAAGGTACCGCTGCTGCCGGCCTGGCCGATGGCGGTGGCGATATCGGTGACCAGCGCCGGGCGGTCGAGGGGGAAGGCGGTCGCATCGGCGTCGGCGGCGGTGGCGACGATGCCGATCACCGCGGTGGAGATCGTGCGCAGGGTACGGGTGCCGTCGTTGACTTCCGAGACGCGCACGCCGTGATGGTATTGGTCGAGTGCCATGAGGGGGTCCTGATCAGGGTAACGGGGCTGTCAGGGGCTCATGGTGTGGGGGATGGTAGTCTGGGGCGAGCGGGGAGCGGTGTGGAGTGGACTTTGAGAAAACCTCTTCTTCATTACCTATAAAAATCATCTTGTCTTAAGCATGCTCGCGACGGTTGAATCAATGAGATGTTGGTGAAAGAGGTGGAGGATTCAAGTTGGAGGTGTCAATTTGGAATTCTTGGAAGATGTCCTCGGGGATAGAACGCTAACAGTTGCGTTTTTTGCCATGCTGGGAACCTTCGTTTCCAGTTTTGGTGCATTGGTTGCGGCAATCATTACCGCACGACATGCTCGAGTTTCCACTATGCCGATGCTCGTAATGGTGCACTCAGGCAGGGAAAGCACTGGTAAATGCACTGTTAGTATTGAAAATCATGGGTTTGGCCCAGCCGCTATTCAGGAATTGCTTATATTCTATAGAGGGAAGCCCTATTCCGTTGCATCTGCAAAGGATTTGAATGACTTGGCAGTTTGCATTTTTCCCGATGGAGTCAAGTGTAACGTTGAATGGAAAGAGGTGGGGCAGTCAACGGCTCTGGGGCAAGGCGCTGTCATCGATTTTTGGTCGGTTGAGGTCACAGACTGGAACGGTGCCGACTGTGGGTTCGAAAGCCTTTATTCTTTCTCGTATAAGGCGGTTTATCGTGACGCTTATATGAGGGCTTGGCTGCATTATGTGATTAAGAATAATGAGTATTTTTATAGAAGGTCTCTGTTGAGTCCTAGGTATGTGTTTATGTTTTTGTTTGGGGATAGGGATCGCCTTCTGGCTAATGACTTTCATGGCAAGCGACCATGAGGGTGCTCTACGTTGATATCTGTTTCAGGAGGATGAGTGCTTTGAGTTCGAGTCGCTGGTTTTGCCTTGGCTTCTACGCGGCAATCTTTATTGCCCGTCATCCCAGATAACTGCCTTGGGTACATCGGGATCCATCGCTTTCTCTGCTTCAGGCCCGAGAGGTCTGGGGGGCATGTAGGTGCAGTTATCACCCAAGAGCTAGCGCCGGAGCGCGCGAATCGATGCCCATCAACATTACCCTTTGTTCGGGCTCTAAGGTCTAATCCCTGCGAGGGATACCATAAGCGCTCCCCGTTACCATGAGAAAATCCTCCCACCCGTAGAACGGGCGAGGGCTGAGTTGGATGCGGCCCCACCACTTGGCAATCGATGCCCCATTCCCCCACGCGGCCAACTAGGCTACCCATGGCGCTCCGATCGAGACTCGTCTATACCAGCGGGGCGCGGGATCTCCCCGCCTTCCTGATGATCCAATCCAGCAGAGGTGCGATATGTGGCGCAGCATGATGATGGCCGGGGTGCTGGCGCTGGGCGCGCTGCCGATGGCAGCCCTGGCGAACAGCGAGATGCCGGCGGCGGTGAAGGCCGAGGTGAGCGATGCCTGCGTGATCAGCGACGCAACCACCGGTCTCGCGCCTCGCCACGCCAGCGTGAAGGGATGGTTACCAGGAGAGGTGTGGCTGGTGCCCTGTACCGTCGGCGCCTATCAGACGGGTTACGAGGCGGTGTTCGCCCCGGACGGTGGGACGCCCCGTGCGCTGCTGTTCGCGCTGTGGCGGGACGGGAGCTGGACCGGCACACGGACGCTGTTCGATCCCGAGTTCGATGCGCAGCACGGCACCCTGCACGACCGCTACAAGGATCGCGGCGCCGGTGGCTGCGGCGGCGAGCGCACCTGGGTGTGGCAGGGCAGCGACTTCCAGTTGACCGAGTACCGCGCCCAGCCGAACTGCGAGAGCGGGCAGACGCGGTATCCGGTGGTTTTCGAGGCGAAGTGACGTCGGGCTAGGTCGCGGCCTCCCACACCACCGCCTCGATCGCCTCGCGGTCCCCGGCGGCCTCGGCGGCGGCGATGGCGTCCTTCAACTGCCAGGAGTGGGCCAGCAACCCCTGCTTGAACGCCTTGGCGGCGTCGGTGAGCGCGATCATCTGCGCCGGGGTGAGCGAATAGACGGTGTTCGACTGCGCCCGCAGCGCCATGCTGGCGTCGGTGTCGCCGGCGGCACGACGGTCGCGGGCCTCGATCGCCAGCCCGAGCAGATTGGCTTCGTCCTCCTCCGGCCGGGTCTGGATCACATCCTCGCTGCCACCGGGCAGGGTGTAGGGCATGCCCGCGCGCAGGGCGGCGGCCAGGGCCGATTCGATAATGCCTCTTTGCCTAAATGCCAAACTTTCGATCGATATTAATGTGCTAGGAATATCCTCGTTGGATGCCTTTATTTCAGAAAAGATCAGACGGCCCAACTCTTCAGGATCATTAGGTGTAGCGGTAAATGGAATCCATCCTAGTTGCTTATGCTGGATCTCACAGTCAATGGTGCCATCGTCGTTTAGCGTTGGGTTGCGCCAAGGAGAGGTCTTGACTGGATCAATGCTGCTGTCTAAGTCCGATGTGTTCATGATCAAGAAATCCTGTACCAGACGGATGAACGAGTGTTGGCGTTTTCACCCGCGCCTCTGTTGATTTTACCCATGCACATCCACGTGCCTGATGGCTTACGGCTCTCGTCGTCGTTCCAAGCGGCGGTATAAGATAATTTGGATCCGGGCTTGGTAGCGCCAACGTCTGCGGCGCTGCTGTCATTGTTTTTGAGGAAAGCGTAAGTGCCGACTGCGCCTACTGAAACGTTTATCAGCCTAGGTTCGATGCCGCCTTCAGCGCGGTCGATACGCCCCTCCTTGGTCACTCGGAATTTCCAGTCACCGCCGACTTTGAGGTCGATATAGCCACTCTTGCTGATACCTAAGTAGTCACCGGAATCGTTCTTGATCGTGGCCCTGTCGTAATCCTTCTCTTTCAGCAGTCGGTCGCCACCGGCTTCCACCCAGCCGGGGCCGAGCAGCACGCGCGGGGTATCGGCAGAGGGGTCCTGATCGGCGAAGAAGGCCAGCGTATTGGCGCCGTCGTCGTAGACCAGACCGTCCCAGTTGGTCGAGCTCGTCGAGCCCAGCGGGACTTTGTTGTTGCCGGTATCCGAGCGCAGGAATTGGCTGGCTTGCAGCCCTTGTAGCCGGTCAGCGTCGACCCCGGAAAGGCCCGCCCCGTTGCCGCTGATCTTGCCGTTGAAGGTGACATCCTTGGAGCGGTAGTAAAGGCGCATCGCGGCGTTGGCGGGGATGCCGTCATCCCCGACGGCGCCCATGCCAATATGGCCACTGCCATCGCCGACATAGGTGAGATGGAGTGCCGCATCGCCGCGCTGGCCACTTTCGCCAATCGAGAGTCCCGCGCCCTGAGAGAGCGCATTGTCGCCACTATTGGGAGAGTCGAGCGTCAGCCAGGGGCGGGTAGCATCGAAGACGACACCGCCATTATCAGCACTGACATTGATGTACTTGCTGCCGTCATACCAGGCATGGCGGAAGTTGGCGGTTTTGCCGTCCTGGTCTTCACCGTACCAGTGAAGACGCGCCTGGTTGCCGTCGACCCGAGCATCGGCGCGCTGGACGTTAGCGCTGCTGGGGTCGACCGCCCACTTGGTGATGCTGCGGAATAGCTGAACACCGCGCAGGTCGTTGGTGCCGGCGATGGTGGCGAGATCGCTGGCGTTGCCGGGGTGGTAGACCTCCTTGCCCTGGATTCTGAGCGTGGCGTCGGTGGCGATCCCGGCGTTGTCGATGCGGGCCCACTCCCGGCGTGCATCGGACGAGGCGTATTGATCGTTACGATCATAAGCGCGAAAGACAAAGGGCTCTGCATAGTCGTCGGAGGTAAAGAACTCCAACTCCCCGTCGTTACCGGTGGGATTGTTGAAGCGGACCCCGCCTTGATCATTGCCGCCGTTGGTCTTGAAGAGCAGCGTCGGCTGGGTGCCCTCGAGCGTGGCGTTGCCTTTGATATCTCGCACGAAATCCGCCGAGTGCAGACCATCCAGCTTGTCCGCATCCAGACCGGAACCACTGCCCTGATTGCCTGCGTGCCAGATCGTCTTGCCCAGATAACGGAAGAAGCTCGGCGATACCGTCAGCAGTTCCTGAGCATCGGTACTTGCGCCAGGGTTGGCGTTGCCGCTGGGGCTGTAGGTCAGATTCAGGCGGTTGTTATCGAACCAGAGCGCGCTGCTGCCGGCATTGGTCGTGCGATCAGCGAAGACGACGCCGGGTCCGAAGGCGCTGAGATGAAGGCCATAGCCATCCGCCACGTTGGCTGATGCGTGACCGGCGCCCCACAGTTTGAGCCCACCGGCGATCTGCTGATGCGCCTGGCCTCGACGCCAGACGAGATCGTCGGCGTGACGGCCATCCACCGTATCCGCATCCAGCCCCTTGCCGGGGCCTTCGTCGCGCCGAGCCGCGGTACCCAGCGCGCCCAGGGCGTTCTGCACCGTGGTCGGATTGCCGAGCTTGGCCAGACCCTCGACGGAGATCCGCGTCGCGGCGTGGGCGCTGCCCTCGGTGCGGTGGGCGTCGAGCGCCGACTTGTTGGCCGCCGGCGTCACCGCGCGGGCGTTGTCGCTGCCCTCCTTGGTCTCGGCGTAGGTGGCGAGCTCGACCATGCCCTGGGCGTTGGTGGTGGCCGCCGGGTGGTTGCGGCTGGCGGCATGGTCGTTGAGTTGCTTCAGCGTGGCGTAGGCGGCGAGCACCTTGTCGATGAACGCCTTGAGGGTGCGCGGGACGACGCCGCGGCGGGCGTCGCTGCCGGCGTCGACCTCGGCCTGGGTGGCGAGCTCGAGCACCCCGGCGACCTCGGTGGTGGCCGGCGGGTTGAGAAAGGCGGCGTCACCGAAGGTGATCGCGGAGACGTCGAGGGCTTCGACCACCAGGTCGGTGGCCAGCAGCAGGGTCGAGGGGGCGGCCTTCTCGATGATCCACTCGCTTTGCGAATAGACCGCGAAGAGCACGCCGGTGTCGGTGAACAGGCCGATCTCGCCGACGGCGTAGGTGTCGCTGCTCTCGTCCTGCACGCTGACGTGCAGGGTGTCGGCGGCGACCGCCTGGCCGGCCATGCTGGCCAGGCGCTTGATCGGTTCGCGCAGGGCGGTCTGGTCGGCGCTGGGGGTATAGCGGCCGCGGCCGAAGCCGATTTCGCTGAGGGTCAGGGCCGTGGTGCCGTCGTGGTCGGCGTCGACCAGCGCGGCGCGGCCGGCATCGGTGATGGTGAAGACGATGGCCATCGGGGGTCCTCTAGTGGGCGGTGGCCGCCAGGCGGCGGTAGACGAAGGCGCGGGCGCCGCCGGCGACGCCGACACCGCCTGCGGCGCTGAGCCCGGCGGTGAAGGTGAAGTGCGCGCGGACCGGCTTGGTGCGGGTGATCTCGTCGACGATGTCCTGCTGGAACTCGGCGCTGCGGGGCACCTCGGCGCCCAGAGTCAGCACCACGTCGAAGGTGTGCGGCGGGCCCGGCTCGGCCTTCTGCCACCACTCGCGCAGGGCGAGGCTGGCGCCGAAGGAGCGGACCACGTCGCGCACGCTCTTGGCGGTGCCCTTGCGGCGCTGGATCTCGATCGCGTCGCGGATGCGCTGGCGCTTGATGCGTTCCGGCCAGTAGGGCTGCCAGGCATCCAGCGAGAGCGCCCAGGCGAGCCACGGCAGCAGCTCGGCGGGGCAGGTGTCCGGGTTCCACAGCGCGCGCAGCGGCACCGGCAGCTCGCTGGCGCCGGCGGCGGTGGTCTCCAGGGCGTGCTCCAGGGGGCTGGCATTGGGCGGCAGCAGGCTGGCGCGGGGGCGCGGCTCACTCATCGAGACCTCCGTCACGCAGCGCGATCTCGGTGCAGTGGGTCGCCTGGGTGCGGTCGATCACCAGGCTCACCGCGGGCTCGGCCAGCTCGACCCGCTGCACTCCGGGCTGATGCAGCGCGGCGTAGAGCCCGGAGAGGGTGACATCGAGCCCCAGGCGGTGCTGCTGCTCGGCATAGATGGCGGCGGCGGCGCGCGCTTCGCGCATCACCACTTCGCGGTCGGGGCCGGCGTAGAAGTAGAGGGTGGCGTCGATGCGGTAGTCGACGATCTCGGCGCTGCGCACGCTGACATGGTCGGTGAGCGGGCGAACGTCCTCCGCCGAGAGGGTGGCGTCGACGTGGGCGAGCAGGGCCGCCGGGGCGCTGCCGTCGCCGTCGCGGGCGAGTACGGTGACCACCACCTCCCCCGGCGCCGGGCTGGTGGCGCTGGCATCCAGCACCTGGCCGTCGGCGGAGAGCGCATGGAAGACGTAGGCGCCCTCGGGGCCGGCGGTGGAGAAGCCCTCCAGCGAGAGCTGGATGCGCCGGCGCAGGTCGGCATCCGTCTCCAGCGTCGCCGGCACCGGCGGCACGGCCGCGGGGTCGCCGGCGTCCAGGGTCTGGCGGGCGACGCCGAAGAGCGCGCCGAGGTGGTCGAGATCGGCGCCGCGGGCGTAGGCGAGCATCACCCCCTGGGCGGCTTCGTTGATCCGCTGACGCAGCAGCAGCTCGCGATAGGCGGCGGCCTGCAGGATCTTGTAGGCGGGGTCGGACTCGACGCTGACATCGAATGCCGGGGCCCGCGCGCGCAGATCGGCGAGCAGGGCGGCGAAGATCGTCTCGAAGTCGAGTGGCTCGACGATATCCGGCGCGGGCAGCCGCGAGAGATCGACGGCGGTGAAGCCTCCGGCCATGGTTTAGGTCTCCTGTCCCAGGGGGATGTCGAAGGTGAGGTCGGCGCCGTCGTCGACCCGCTCGGCCTGCACGCTGAGCGTCAGCCGCCCGGGGCGCTCAGCGGAGACGTGGCGCTGGATCTGGGTCACCCGAATGCGCGGCTCCCAGCGCATCAGCGCCACCACGCAGGCGGCATAGGCGCGCAGGGCGGTGGCGCCATCCAGCGGCTGGTCGATCAGCTCCGGCAGCAGCGAGCCGTAGTCCCGCCGCATCACCCGCGAGCCGAGGGGCGTGGTGAGAATGTCGGTGACGGATTGGCGGATATGCGCGATGCCCTCCAGCGCCGCACCGCTGGTGCGATCCATGCCGGCCATCAGTTCACCCCGTCCGTCTGGTCGCCGCCGCGCTTCACGCCGCCGTGGGTGTGGCTCGCGCTGATGTCGCGGCCGTTGCTGGTCACCGCACCGGTGAAGCGGACGTCGCCGGCCATCGTCGCGGTCTGGCCGCTGGGCTGGCTGAAGTTACCGTTGAGCGTGAGATTGCCGTTGATCACGGTGTCGGCATTGAGTGTGGCTCCACCCGCGGCGGTGGCGGTGAGGGCGGCAGCGGTGGTGACGCTCACCGCGCCCTGGGCGTCGAGACCGGCGGAGCCGGGCAGGGTGGCGCTCAGGTGGCTGGCGGCGTGGTCGTAGGCGATCACCGCGCCGTCGGGCATCTCGATCAGGGTCAGGTTGGCGTCATGGCTCGGCGCCGGCACGGCATCCGAGTTCAGCGCCGGCAGCACCAGGGCGCCGCGCAGCTCGCCGCCGGGGGCGAGCAGCAGCACCTGCTCGCCCAGGGTGGGCGGATTCCAGCTGCGGGTGTGGCCGGCGCGGGCGGTCAGCCACGGCAGCCAGTCGGTGAGCAGCGCACCGCTCTGGATGCGCACACGCACCGCGGCGTGGTCGATCGCGGCGACACGGCCGACGCGGATCAGATTGTGGAGCAGACGGGCAAGTTCAACGGGATTCATGGCGCACCGGTGGCGGGAGACGGCATGCGCTCATGGTCCGCGGCGCGGGGCGGGCTGGCGAGCCGCGGGCGTTGTCAGCGGGGGTTCGACTGTTATCGCCCCCGGGGCCGGTATCGCCCCCGAAGCCGGGCGTTAGGCTTTTTATCGCCCCCGAAGCCGGGCGTCAGGCTTTTTATCGCCCCCGAAGCCGGGCGTCAGGCAATGTCTGAAAAGTCGACGAGCGAAGGTCAGACCGGGGCGCGTAGCTAAGGCAAAAATTGGCGAGGGAGCGGAGTTTACAGGGTGTAAATGAGCATCCTGACCGGGCTGGCGCTCCAGCCAATTTTTAACGCCGTATGGGCGAGCGCAGTACTTTTCAGACATTGCCTAGGCCAGCGGGCCATCCCACTCGGCCACTAACCGATACCCCTCCTCACCCGCGCTCTCGTCGCGCACCAGCAGCTGCCAGTGCTCGGCGGGGCAGGTCTCGGCGTCGAAGGCGGGTTGGCGGTGGTCGAGGGTGATCTCGCCGCTGTCGCAGTCATGGGTCGCCACCACGCGCGACTCGAGCGGCACCCACAGGCGCAAATCGGCGGGCGTCTCCCCGGCGAAGATCCAGGAGAAGCGCAGCCCCGGTTCCGGCCCCAGCTCCGGCTGATAGCGCGCCAGCCACGCCAGCAGCGGCAGCATCACCGCATCCAGGGTGTCGTCGTAGGCGTGCAGCGTCAGCTGCGCGGTCACCGCGTAGCCGTGGGAGAGCGACGCCCCCGCGGCGAACCGGAGCCGCCCCTCATCCACCTGGGCCGAAAGCCGGTTCGGCATCCCCTGCAGCGCCGGTACGGTGCGCCGCAGGTGTTCAATCAGTGCGTTCAGCAGGTGCATGCCGGGTCTCCTTCAGGGTGGTCACCAGACCGTTATGTCGAATCGCGCAGGCGTGGTACTGCGCCGCCCAGTCGCGCAGCGTCAGCACCACGCTGGCCCCGCTGCCGTCACTCAGCGGCGGCAGGGTCGTCGGGCAGCGGCTCAGCAGTGTCTGTTGGATCGGGGGCGCGGCCGGCGGCGGCAGCGTTGAGCAGGCGCACAGCGTCAGGCTCAAGGCAGACGCGGCGATAAATCGGCTTCTGAATCTCACGAACCACTCCCCGGTCGATGACCCGTTGATGGGCGTCCAGGGTCGCCAGCCGCGCCTCGACCACCCCGGCAATCACCGACTCCCGCGCCAACGCCCGGGCCGTGGCGGCCTGGGCCGCCTCCAGCGCCGTGAAGCGCCGGGCATCCTCCAGCCAGCCGCGGCTGAACCAGCCGGCGCCGGTGGCCAGCGCCAGCCCGACGGCCAGGGCGAACAGGCGCAGGGTCATCCATCCAGCCCCGCCAGGCACAGCTCGCGCTCCGCCTCACGCCGTCGCACCAGCCCCGGCAGCCGGCGCCCATCGGCATAGACCCAGCGCGCAAGCTCGTTACACGCGGCGCGGATCTCGCCCGCGTTCAGCCGCGTCAGCAGGGTCGAGTCGCGAAACGCCCCCTCACCGACGTTGAACACGAACGACGCCAGCGCCGCCCGCCGCGCCGGGGTCAGGGTCGCCTGGGCGGCGGGCGTCAGCGCGGCATCGACCACCGCGAAGGCGTGGCCGAGATCGCCGGCCAGCAGCGCCTCGCAATCCGCCGGGGTCAGCGTCTGCCCCAGCGCCACCTCGGCCCCGGTATGCCCGGTGCAGATCGTCGGCACCCCCACCGGATCGGGATAAGCCGTCAGCTGGGTGCCCTCGAACTGCTTGACCACCTGAATCGAGATCGACAGCGCCAGCGCACAGGCACCGCCGATCGCGCCGCCGCCGATCCAGCGCGCCAGCGGGCTCACGACTGCCTCCGCTGCGCCCGCCAGGCACGCCAGCGCGCGAGATAGCGCGGCACCAGCAGCCCGATCTGCAGCACCAGATAGGCCAGCGTCAGCAGCGTTACCCAGCTCGACGGCGTCATGCCTCCGGCGTGCAGCAGCGAGACCAGCGCCGGCGGGGCCGTCTTGAACGCCTCGGTGGTGATATTCAACTGATGGGCCATACCGATTCCTGCGTCGACGCGCGCCAGCGTGACCGCCACACCGGCCCGCGACGAGATGAAAGAAGAGGTGCCCGGGCCGGGCTCAGCGCCACAGCTCGACCACGCGCGGGGTGGGCGGTGGCGACGCGATATCCGGCAGCACCACCAGTGTGGCGCTCGGCAGCCGCGGGCCCAGGGCGCACAGCCCGGGATTGTGCGCCAGCACCTGCACCACCAGATCGGTACGCCCGTAGTGGCGCTGGCACAGGCGATCGACGGTATCGCCCTGAAGACTCGACACGGTTCGCGGCACGCGCACACCCCCGGATTGGCACTCGACTCGCCCGAGCCCCGCGCCGATGAGCGGCGCGGGCACCCCGGCACCTCACGATCCCCCGAGAGTGCGACGCCCGCCCGTCGGCCTCAATCCACCCTGAACGTCCACCGCTCAGGGACAACCCACGCCAGCGACAGCGGCCTGCCAAGCGGGGGCAAGACACGGATCTGGTCGTGGCGACAAGGGCGGGAGAACAGGACGCTAGACGGGGGGAGAAGATGATGAACACTTCCCCCGCACACTCCACGACAGCTCCCTGGAGAGCTGGGGTATGCGTAGCGTGGGAAAGGCTAACCTATTGTTTCTTCTCGATAGTGACGTTGTCTTGTAATCAGTAGGGCTGGCCGTCAGCACGGTGTCAGTCGGCGTGTAGAAAGCTGTGATAGAGAGGTAAATCGGCCGCCGAGTAGCAGGTTTATCGTCCTCCATGCGAGGCCGGGCACACCTATACTCGCTCCTGTCCCCGCGGGCGATGGACGCGACTCAGGAGGTGGAATGAAGACGCTTGCCGTTATCTTGGCACTGAGTTGCCTGGGCCAGGGGGCCGGCGCCTTGGCCGGTGACTGTGCCGAGTTCCGCTGCCGTTATGGGGACGTGCCGCGTCCGCCCGAACCGTTGATCACGGAGCCCTTTCATGTCTTCTATGGCCAGCCGACGACGCGGCCGATGGTGCCCTATCAACGGCTCGATGCCGGGCGCGCCCAAGCGGACGTAGCCATCAGACAGGATAGCGAAGCGGAATCCATGGCATCTTCCAGGCATGAGGAGGCGCAGTCTGCGGTGCGCTCGGCACCGTGACACCACCCTGGCGCTAGGGGGTCTGTCTTGAGCTACCCATGCGTGGCTTGTTGATGAGAGGCATTGGAGCGAGGGGCGTGGAGATATTTGTTCGCTGTCCGTCTGCGCGGATAGTGGCTCCGCTTGTGCCCTTTGCATGAGGCTCGCTGTCGGGCGGTGGTGGGCGTTTTGTGCTGTTTTCTCTGGCCCGCGTTCTCAGACCCGTGCTATCAGGCCCAGTGTCTCAGGCCTTGCATTGCTTTCCAGATTTCTCAGACATTCCAGCGCTTCCCGACTTCCCTGAGATCGGCCCGGCGGCTGCAAGAGCGGCGGGTCATGCTGCGCGATGGTGCGGCGGCGTGTGCTCGCGGCGATACGCCATCAAGGTCGACTCCAGGGCCAGTGTCTGGCACTTCACGGCGGTGCAGTTGGCGCAGCGTACGTGGGGGCTCTCCCCGGGCTGCGTCGGCAGATGGAATCGGTCGCTGCCGCACAGCGAGCACTGCATATCGAGTGTGACGCAGATCATGGCTTACCTCCCCTGGGAAACGGCAGGCGGAGTGTGTCCATATTAGATGAAATCTTGATGACGTCGGGCACGATCCTCCTCGGGCCGTGTAGCACGAACCTGTCATTTTCTTGCTTTACGTTATCGCTGCCCCTGGGCGGGCCTGCCACGGTGGCGTAGCCGAAACGGTCGCAGAAGCGCAGCGCCGCCAGCGGCTCGGGGCTGACCCCGGGCAGGCAGTTGCAATTCTGGCCGACTTTTCTAGGCTAGAGACCCCTTTGATGTCAGATGAGGAAACTTCACTCGACCCACCTATCGGCACTACTGCCGAGGACTGGATCTGAAACCTGATCACAAACTTGGAGGTGATTGGATGTCAGTACAGACCGCATCCCCCCGTCAACAAGACACGTGGACGAAGCAGGATCGCTATCCGACACGTTTGCGCCGGCCGCAGGGAGCGCTCTGGCGTGAGCGCCAGGAGGCAGTCGTCAAGGGCCGCCACCTGGAAGGGCCGCTCGACGGCACCCAGATGGATGCCTTCGAGCGTGACGGCTTCCTGTTCGAGCCCAACTTTCTGGGACAGGACGAGGTCGCCGCACTGAACGACGAACTCGCCTTACTCCTGGCGCGGGATGATTTCCGCGACCGCGACTTTGCCATCACCGAGCCGGACAGCCAGGAGATTCGTTCGCTGTTCGCGGTGCACTTTCTGTCGCAACGCTTCGCGCAGCTGGCGGCAGACCCGCGCCTGGCCGGGCGGGCACGCCAGATCGTAGGCGGCGACGTCTACGTGCATCAGTCGCGGATCAACTACAAGCCTGGCTTCCACGGCAAAGGCTTCAACTGGCACTCGGACTTCGAGACCTGGCACGCCGAGGACGGCATGCCCGAGATGCACGCTGTCAGCGCCTCGATCGTGCTTACCGATAACCACCACTTCAACGGCCCGCTGATGCTGGTGCCCGGTTCGCACAAGGTCTTCGTGCACTGCCTGGGCGAGACGCCGGACGACAATCACAAGCGCTCGCTCAAGCAGCAGGAGTTCGGTGTGCCCGGGCAAGAGGCCCTGCGCGCGCTGATCGAGAGCAACGGCATTCAGGCGCCGACCGGGGCCGCCGGCGGGCTCTTGCTGTTCGACTGCAATACTCTGCACGGCTCCAACGCCAATATGTCGCCGGACCCGCGCAGCAACGCCTTCTTCGTCTTCAACCGTCGCGACAACGCCTGCGTGCGCCCGTTCGGGGCCAAGCAGTCGCGTCCTGACTTTCTGGCCCATGCGCCGGATGAGGTGTGGACGCCCCAGGGCGTGACCCACTGACGACACGCCGCCGCTGCCTGGTTCGTGGGTACGGAGCCAGGCGCGTCGGCGCGCAGGCAGGCGTGATGCCATCGGCCGCCGTTGAGGCTAGACTCGTCGAGTCTGCGTCAACGGCGGCTTTTCATGGTGCCGCCGGCGCACTTCGTTGGGCTTCAACACTGGCAGGGGAGTAGAGCATGGCTTTTACCACGCGCTTCGTCGACGGCAGCGAGACCGGGCATCCACTGGGCAAGATTCTCTGTGTGGGGCGTAATTACGCCGAGCACGCCGCTGAGCTGAACAATCCGGTTCCCAGTGCACCGTTGTTGTTCATGAAGCCGGCGACCAGTGCAGTGGAGCTCGAATCGCCGATCGCCCGACAGTTCACTCATGGCGAGGTGCACTTCGAAACCGAGCTGGCGCTGCTGATCGGTGAGCGCCTGAGCGAAGCGAGCGAGGCAGAAGCGCTCGCAGGCATCGCCGGCGCCGGCCTGGCGCTGGATCTCACCCTGCGCGACGTGCAGTCGGCGCTCAAGGAGAAGGGCCATCCGTGGGAGCGCGCCAAGGCGTTCGATGGCGCCTGCCCGCTGTCGCGTTTCGTGCCGGTGGACGCCGACACCGACTGGGCCAGCGTCTCTTTCCATCTGGATATCAATGGCCAGCGCCAGCAGAGCGGCAAGCTCAGCGACATGCTGTTCTCGGTGCCCGCGCTGCTCGAAGAGATGACCCGCACCTTCACCCTCGAGCCCGGCGACGTGGTGCTGACCGGGACCCCGGCCGGCGTCGGCAAGTTGCCGCGGGAGGCGGTGCTTGGCCTGTCGCTGTCGCTGGGGCTGGATGTCGGCACGCGCACCCGATAAAGCACATGAAGGTGTCGGTGCACCGGCACCGGACGCAAAAAACGCCGGGCACAAAAAACCGCGATCGCTTCGCGGTTTTTTGCATCTGGCATGGGGCTGGCCTGGCGGCGGCGCTTCACTCCAGGTAGGTGTAGCCGCTCAGGCCGGCGGAGAGCTCTTCGACGAACTGCTCGCGCTCTTCAACGCTCAGCGGGCTGGCGATCAGCTGCTCGGTGAGCTGCTGCTTGAGTGCCTCGGCATCGAAGTTGACGTAGCCCAGCACCGCGGCCACGGTGTCGCCCTGCTGCACGTGGGAGAGGTGCCACTCGCCGTTGGCATCCAGCGCCACGTCGACCGAGTCTGTATCGCCGAACAGATTGTGTAGATCGCCCAGGATCTCCTGGTAGGCGCCGACCAGGAACAGCCCCAGCAGCTTGTCGTCGTCATCGTCCCACTCGGGCAGCGGCAGCGTGCTCTCGAGCCCCTGGCCATCGACGTAGAGATCGATCCGCCCGTCGGAGTCGCAGGTGATGTCCTGGATCACGCCGCGCCGGGTCGGAGTATGGTCGAGGCCGGTCAGCGGCAGCACCGGGAAGACCTGGTCGATCCCCCAGACGTCCGGCAGCGACTGGAACAGCGAGAAGTTGACGAACAGCTTGTCGGCGAGCTTCTCGGCCAGCTCATCGGCGATGTCACGATGGGCGCGGTTGCGGCCATCGAGACGGTCGCGCAGACGCTGGCAGGCCGCGAAGTAGACCGACTCGCCCTCGGCGCGGGCCTGGATATCGGCCAGCCCCATGACGAAGCGATCCTGCAGCTCGCCCACGGCCTGCACCACGTCGTGGTACGCCTCGACCAGATCGCGCGGCTCGCGCATGCCCTCGAGCCGATCATAGACCCGCCACAGCTCGTCGACGTGGGGGTCCTCTCCGACCCGGCGTTCCGGTTCGATGTGGCCCATGCGCTCCTCGCCGATGACGTTGGTCACCAGCACCGCATGGTGGGCGGTCAGGGCGCGTCCGGACTCGGAAATGATCTGCGGGTGCGGCAGCTCGTGGGTGTTGCAGATCTGGCTGAAGGCCCACACCACGTTGCTGGCATACTCGCGCATGGAGTAGTTGATCGAACAGAAACTGCGCGAGCGAGTGCCTTCGTAATCCACGCCAAGACCGCCGCCGACGTCGACGGTATCGATCGGCGCACCGAGTTCGCGCAGGCTGTGGTAGAAGCGCGCGCACTCGCGCAGGCCGCGTTGGATGTCACGGATATTGGCGATCTGCGAGCCCAGGTGGAAGTGCACCAACTGCAGGCTGTCGAGGGCACCGGCATCGCGCAGGCGCTCGGTGATGGTCAGGATCTGGGTCGCGGTGAGACCGAACTTCGACTTCTCGCCGCCGGTATCCTGCCACTTGCCCTTGCCCACCGAGGAGAGGCGCGCGCGTACGCCGATCCGCGGCCGCACCTGGAGCTTCTCCGCTTCCTCCAGAATCAGGCTCAGCTCGGAGTACTTCTCCACCACCAGGTAGACCTTGTGGCCGAGCTTCTCGCCCATCAGCGCCAGGCGGATGTACTCGCGATCCTTGTAGCCGTTGCAGATGATCACCGAGGGGCCGTCGCCGGAGAGCGCCAGTACCGCCATCAGCTCCGGCTTGCTGCCGGCTTCCAGACCGACACGGCCATGACCGCGCTCCTGGGTGGCCAGAATCTCCTCGACCACGCGGCGCTGCTGGTTGACCTTGATCGGGTAGACCGCGGTATAGCCACCCTGATAACGCTCCTCCTGCATCGCCTGATCGAACGCCATGCACAGCTGTTCGACCCGGTCGTGCAGGATATCGATGAAGCGTACCAGCACCGGCAGGCGCAGGCCGGCGTCGCGCAGTTTGTCGACCAGGGTATCGAGCACCATGCTGGGGCCGGGGACTTCGCTGCCCAGCGGGCGTACCAGCGTGCGTCCCTGGTCGTCGACGTCGAAGTAGCCACTGCCCCACTGATCGATATTGTAGGTGCGGCGGGCCTGTGCGGCGGGAGAAGGATTCGGCATGACGCTCTCCGATGGACCGGCGGTGAAGTCCCGGCGAAAAGATAGGTAGCGCGCCGGGTGACGATGGCGCGCATTATGCCGTTGCACTGTGTCGGGAACCATGAATTTCAGGAAAAAAGCCCAGGGCCGCCAGGCTGTTCTGGCAGCGTTCCGAAACAGGTGTCGCTGGTGCGGCCCCGCACAAGCCTAGTCGAAAAAGCGCCCGGCGCTCACGCCGGCAACGGCGGGACCTCACCCTCGAGCCGTCGCGTCAGCAGGGTGCGGAAGCGGGCCGGGTCGTGGGGCGTGATGTCGTGCGCGGGCGGGTCGACGTGGATCACCAGCAGGCGCGACAGCCAGTAGCGCAGTGCGGTCATGCGCAGCATCAGCGGCCACAGCGCGCGCTCGGCATCGCTCAGCGGGCGGTGAGCCAGATAGGCGCTGAGAATGGCGTCGTAACGCGCGTGGTCGATCTCGCCCGTGGCGTCGCTGGTCCAGTCGTTGATCACGATCGCCAGATCGAACAGCAGCTCGCCGGTGCAGCCGTTGTAGAAATCGATGATGCCGCCGAGGCGGTCACCGTCGTAGAGGGTGTTGTCGCGGAACAGATCGCCATGGATGGCACCGCGCGGCAGGTCGGCGACAGCGAAGGCCGCGGCGTAGGCGGCGATCTCTTCGCGCATCAGCGCCTGGTCGCTGCTCTCCAGATGGGGCAGCACTTCGCGATGGCGGCGGCGCAGCCAGGCCAGGTTGCGCGGATTGTCGCGCTGGCCGGTGAACCGCTGCGATACCTGGTGCATGCGCCCCAGTGCATCGCCGAGCGCGGCACACTGGGCCAGGTTAGGCGCGCTGGGGTGGCTGCCGGGCATGCGCGGGAACAGCAGCGCCGGGCGGCCGGCGAGACGCTGCAGGGCGACCCCTTGGCGGTCGTGGACCGGCCCCGGCACCGGCAGGCCCTGAGCATCCAGATAGTCGAGCAGATCGACGAAGAACGGCAGGTCCTCGAACTCCCCCTGCTCGAACAGCGTCAGCACCCACTCGCCCTGGTCGGTGGTCACGAAGAAGGTGCTGTTCTCGGTGCCCTGGGGGACGCCTTTCAGCGCGGCGAAATCGCCGACGGCGTAGCGCGTGAGGAAATCAGCGACCTGGGCGTCGTCGAGGGGAGTGAATACGGCCATGGCAATATCGGATCTGGGAGCGGAAACCGCGCATTGTAGCGGTTGAGGCGGCGCGCTCCTACCTCGCGTGCGTTGTTGCCCTCGTGTGGATTGCGGCGATGCGGCAGCGCCCTCGGCGGCTCACTCGCGGCGCACCCACTCGGGTACCGGCACCGTGTCGGTGTCGCGGCGCTGGTAGTTGCCGTCGCCGTCGGCGTCATAAAGGAAATAGGCCTGTCCCGACTTCGGCGCCACGCGAATGGCATAAAGCTTACCGTTGAGCCGATACTCCGAGACCGTCTGCTGGGCGTCGCTATGGGTCTTGATCTCGGGTGTCGGTGTGTTCTGCGCCAGAGCCGCGGGGGGCAGCGCGGTCGCGGCCAGCAGGCCGGCCAGCAGTAGGCCCGGCAGCGCGCGGAGCATGGTGTGCGATAGCGTAGTGGGCATGGCGGTCACCTCCATTGGCGGTGGTTAGTCTAGCGCTGGATCGCGGCCATCCGCACCTGCTTCGACCGCAGGCGCAGGCGTGGATTCCCGATCGCCGGCGGCGTGCCCTGACGCCGAGCGGCGCCTTGCGTATCATGAGGCGATCGAAAGCCAGTCACGGATGCCCCAGCTCATGGCAGATGCTCCCATCGTCCTCGTCGACGGATCCTCCTATCTCTACCGCGCCTTTCACGCCCTGCCACCGCTGTCGACCGCCGACGGCCAGCCGACCGGCGCGGTGCGCGGGGTGCTGGCGATGCTCAAGAGCTTGATCAAGCAGTATCCGCAGAGCCCCATGGCGGTGGTGTTCGACGCCAAGGGCAAGACCTTCCGCGACGAGATCTACGCCGAGTACAAAGCCCATCGGCCGCCGATGCCGGATGACCTGCGGCCCCAGGTGGAGCCTCTGCACCAGTGCGTCAAGGCGCTCGGCCTGCCGCTGCTGTGCATCGAGGGGGTCGAGGCGGACGACGTCATCGGCACGCTGGCCCGGCTCGCCACCGAGTCCGGACGCGATGCGGTGATCTCCACCGGCGACAAGGACATGGCCCAGCTGGTCAACCAGCACATCACCCTGGTCAACACGATGAAGGACGAAACCCTCGACGTGGCCGGGGTGGAGGCGAAGTTCGGCATTCCGCCCGAGTTGATCATCGACTACCTGGCGCTGATGGGCGACAAGGTCGACAACATCCCGGGAGTACCCGGGGTCGGCGAGAAGACCGCGCTCGGTCTGCTCCAGGGCATGGGCGGCGGCCTGGACACCATCTACGCCGATCTCGAGCGCGTCACCACGCTCGATTTCCGCGGCGCCAAGACGCTGCCCAAGAAGCTCGAAGCCAACCGCGAGCAGGCCTTCCTCTCCTATCGCCTGGCCACGATCAAGACCGACTGCGAGCTGCCGGTGGGGCTCGACGAGCTGCATCTGGCCGAGCCGGACCGCGACGCCTTGAAGGCGCTGTACACCCAGCTCGAGTTCAAGAACTGGCTGGGCGAGCTGCTCGAAGGCAAGGACGAGGGCGTGGACGACGTCGTCTCGGGCACCGCGGTCGCGAGCGACGATGTCGACGCAGCCCCGGCGCAGGCCAGCGCTACACGCGAAGACCACACCCTGCTCACCCAGGCAGAGTTCGACGCCTGGGTCGAGCGCCTGGCGGCGAGCGAGGCGTTCTGCTTCGATCTCGAGACCACCAGCCTCAACTATATGGAGGCCGATATCGTCGGCATCGGGCTGGCGCTCGAACCCCATGAGGCTGCCTACATTCCGGTGGCCCACGCCTATTTGGATGCCCCCGACCAGCTCGACCGCGACGCGGTGCTGGCGGCGCTCAAGCCGCTGCTCGAGAACCCCGACATCGCCAAGATCGGGCAGAACCTCAAGTACGATATCTCGGTGCTGGCGCGCTACGACATCCAGGTCGCCGGTGAGCTGATCGACACCATGCTCGAGTCCTACGTGCTCAACTCCACGGCGACGCGCCACGACATGGATTCGCTGGCGCTCAAGTACCTCGGGGAGAAGACGATCAGCTTCGAGGAGATCGCCGGCAAGGGCGCCAAGCAGCTCACCTTCGATCAGATCGGGCTCGAGGAAGCCGTGCCCTACGCCTGCGAGGATGTCGACATCACCCTGCGTCTGCATCGCGAACTGCGGCCCAAGCTCGAGGCGGAAGGGCGTCTGGCCGAAGTACTCGACCGTATCGAGCGGCCGTTGATCCCGGTGCTGTCGCACATGGAGCGCGGCGGCGTGGCCCTCGATCCGGCGCGTCTGCATGCCCAGAGTCAGGCGCTGGAAACCCGCATTCGCGAGCTCGAGAGTGAAGCCTTCGAACTGGCGGGCCGGGAGTTCAACCTCGGCTCGCCCAAGCAGCTTGCCGAGATCCTGTTCGAGGAGCAGAAGATCCCGGTGATCAAGAAGACCCCCAAGGGCGCGCCGAGTACCGCCGAGGCGGTGCTCGAAGAGCTGGCACTGGACTATCCGCTGCCCAAGCTGATCATGGCCCACCGTGGCATGACCAAGCTCAAGTCGACCTACACCGACAAGCTGCCGCGGCTGGTCAATCCCGCCACCGGGCGGCTTCACACCAGCTACCACCAGGCGGTCACCGCCACCGGACGGCTCTCCTCCTCCGACCCCAATCTGCAGAACATCCCCATTCGCACCGAAGAGGGGCGCAAGATCCGCCAGGCGTTCGTCGCCCGCGACGGCTACCGTATCGTCGCTGCCGACTACTCGCAGATCGAGCTGCGCATCATGGCGCATCTCTCCGACGATAAGGGGCTGCTCGACGCCTTCGCCAACGATCAGGACATCCACGCCGCCACTGCCGCCGAAGTCTTCGGTGTCGCGCTGGAGAAGGTCACCGTGGATCAGCGGCGCAGTGCCAAGGCGATCAACTTCGGCCTCATCTATGGCATGAGCGCCTGGGGCCTGGGCAAGCAGCTGCACATCGAGCGTGGCCAGGCGCAGACCTATATCGATCGCTACTTCGACCGCTACCCCAAGGTCGCCACCTTCATGGACAGGATTCGCGCCCAGGCGGCGGAGGATGGTTTCGTGGAGACGGTGTTCGGGCGCCGGCTCTACCTGCCGGAGATCAAGGCGCAGAACCACGCCCGGCGCCAGGCCGCCGAACGTACCGCGATCAATGCGCCGATGCAGGGCACCGCGGCGGACATCATCAAGCTCGCCATGATCGACGTGCACCACTGGCTCAACCCGGCCCAGGGCCAGGCCGAGTTCGACGCCTGGATGGTGATGCAGGTGCACGACGAACTGGTGTTCGAAGTCGCCGAGGCGCAGAGCGACGACTTCATCGCCGCCGTGCGCCAGCGCATGCAGCGCACCGCCGAACTCAAGGTACCGCTGATCGTCGATGCCAATAGCGGCGCCAACTGGGACGAGGCGCACTGACCTCGGGCTGGAAGCGTGCCAGCCAGGTGGCCTCATGCTGGGCAGCGGGCGATTCGGCGGAACGCCCGCTCTGCCTTACAATAGGGAGCATCCGTCAGCGGGTGACGTTCATCGCCGCGTGGCGGCTTCATTTTTGCAAGGAGCATCAATTCCATGGCCAAACAGCAAATCGGCGTGGTCGGCATGGCCGTCATGGGGCGCAATCTGGCGCTCAACATCGAGAGTCGCGGCTATACGGTGTCGATCTACAACCGCTCGGCGGAGAAGACCGACGAGGTGATGGCCGAGAACGGTGACAGCAAGCTCAAACCGTTCTATAGCGTCGAGGAGTTCGTGGCGTCGCTGGAGACGCCGCGGCGCATTCTGCTGATGGTCAAGGCCGGCGATGCCACCGACAAGACGATCGCGTCGCTCAAGCCGCATCTCGACCAGGGCGACATCCTGATCGACGGCGGCAACACCCCGTTCGAGGACACCATTCGCCGCAACAAGGAGCTCTCCGAGGCGGGCTTCAACTTCATCGGCACCGGCGTCTCCGGTGGCGAGGAGGGGGCGCTGAAAGGGCCGTCGATCATGCCGGGTGGGCAGAAGGAAGCCTACGACATGGTGGCGCCGATCCTCGAGAAGATCGCTGCCCGCGCCGACGACGGCGAGCCCTGCGTGGCCTATGTCGGCCCGGATGGCGCCGGCCACTACGTCAAGATGGTCCACAACGGCATCGAATATGGCGACATGCAGCTGATCGCCGAAGCCTACGCGATCCTCAAGGGCTCGCTGGGGCTCTCCAATGCCGAGCTGGCCGAGGTGTTCAGTGAGTGGAATGAAGGCGAACTCGACAGCTACCTGATCGATATCACCGCCAAGATCTTCACCAAGCAGGATGACCAGAGCGATCACGATGTGGTCGATATCATTCTCGACTCGGCGGGGCAGAAGGGTACCGGCAAGTGGACCAGCAAGAGCGCGCTGGATCTCGGCGTGCCGCTGCCGCTGATCACCGAATCGGTCTTCGCGCGCTTCATCTCGGCGCTGAAAGAGGAGCGTGTGGCAGCGTCCAAGGTGCTCAAGGGCCCGGCGCAGAAGACCTTCGAGGGCGACAAGGCCGAGTTCATCGAGAAGGTGCGCAAGGCGCTCTTCTTCAGCAAGATCGCCTCCTACGCCCAGGGTTTCGCCCAGATGCGCGCCGCCTCCGAGGATCATGGCTGGGACCTGAACTATGGCGAAGTGGCCAAGCTGTTCCGCGCCGGCTGCATCATCCGCGCGCGCTTTCTGCAGAAGATCACCGATGCCTATCAGGAGAATCCTGAGCTCAAGAACCTGCTGATGGCGCCGTATTTCGGCGATATCGCCGGCAACTATCAGTCGGCGCTGCGGGACGTGATCGCTCATGCCGTGCAGAACGGCATTCCGGTGCCGACCTTCTCCTCGGCTATCGCCTACTACGACAGCTACCGCAGCGAAAAACTGCCGGCCAACCTGATTCAGGCCCAGCGCGACTTCTTCGGCGCTCACACCTACAAGCGTGTCGATCGCGAAGGGACCTTCCACACCGAGTGGCTGCAGGACTGACGGAGACGAAGCGATGGCGGAACGGGAGCGGGATCGCGTTCGCGAGCATCTGGCGGGCCACGCGCAGCCGACGCTCGACGAGGGCGCCAAGGCGCATTATCGGGCGCGTATCGCGGCGCAGTTGAAGGCGCGTAACGCGGTGCTGGTCGCGCACTACTACACCGATCCCGAGATCCAGGCGCTGGCGGAAGCGACCGGTGGCTGCGTCGCCGACTCGCTGGAAATGGCCCGCTTCGGCAAAGATCACCCGGCGACCACGCTGATCGTTGCCGGGGTGCGGTTCATGGGCGAGACCGCCAAGATCCTGAGCCCAGAGAAGCGGGTGTTCATGCCCACGCTGGAGGCGACCTGTTCGCTGGACATCGGCTGTCCGGCGGACACCTTCTCCGCCTTCTGCGACCAGCATCCGGAGCGCACCGTGGTGGTCTACGCCAACACCTCGGCGGCGGTGAAGGCGCGTGCCGACTGGGTGGTGACCTCGTCGATCGCGGTGGAACTGATCGATCACCTCGACCGGCAGGGCGAAAAGATCCTGTGGGCGCCGGATCGCCATCTGGGCAACTATGTGCGCGAGCGAACCGGGGCCGACGTGCTCTGTTGGGAGGGCGAGTGCATCGTCCACGATGAGTTCAAGGCCAAGGGGATTCTCGATCTCAAGGCGCTGCATCCGCAGGCCGCGGTGCTCGTGCACCCGGAGTCACCGGCCTCGGTGGTGGAGATCGCCGATGTGGTCGGCTCCACCTCGCAGCTGATCAGCGCGGCCCAGAAGCTCGATAACCCCAGCTTCATCGTCGCCACCGATCGCGGCATCTTCTACAAGATGCAGCAGCTGATGCCGGACAGAACCTTCATGGCCGCGCCCACGGCGGGCAATGGCGCCACCTGCAGAAGCTGCGCCAACTGCCCGTGGATGGCGATGAACGGCCTCGAGAACACCCTGGCGGTGCTGGAGGACGCCAACGGCTGTGGTCAGGAGATTCATGTCGATCCCGAGATCGCACGCCAGGCGCTGGTACCGCTGAATCGCATGCTGGAGTTCGGTGCCGAGTTGAAGCGTCGTTAGGCTGGGTACGACAACGGACGTCGCTCGCCGACTTTTGGCATCACCCCCAGCGCTGTCCGTGGCAAGACGAAAACGCCCGCTCCGGCCGATGCCGGGGCGGGCGTTTTTGCTGATGGGGCGGCGTGGCACGCCCCTGGCGATGTCAACGGTGGCCGGTATCAGAAATGGTAGTTGATGAAGGCGCCCGCGTGCCACTGGGTGGCGTCGCCGAGGTCGTCGACGATCGGGCTATCCTCGGCGTCGCCGGTGAGGCGTGCCACGCCGACCAGGCCGGTGACCGACCACTGCCGGGTGAGGTAGTAGCTCAGGGTGGCATCGGCGCCCAGGGTGAAGTAGCCATCGTTCGGGTCGTAGGCACGAATCCCCGAGCGCGCACTCTCTCCGGCGGAGACCCCGAACAGATCGTCGGTCCAGGCCGCGCTGGTGTAGCTGAAGCGCGGGCCGACGGTGAAGGCGGCGCGCTCGCCGAGGCGGGCGACATGGGTCGCCGCGAACTTGACCCGATAGCCGTCGAGGTCACCGGTGAACGGCGTCTCGGCGGCGGCGCTGTAGTGCCAGGTGTCGTCGAGATAGCTGGCGCGCAGGCCGGCGGTGGCGCCGCCGTCGACCTGATCCAGGGCGCGGATGTCGCCGGTGTCGTCTCGGCCGAAGGTGTAGCCGATGAAGGGCGCGACCCGCCACTTGCCCTCGCGCACCAGATTCCAGCCGATGCCGTCGGTCACGCTGACGAAGAAGGTGTTGCCGTAGGTCGCATCCAGCGACGGCCAGGCCCTCCACTCGTAGTCGTCGCTACCCTGATAGTCCGGCGCGTAGAGGGCGCCGGCGCCGACGCTGCCTTCCCAGGTCGGCTGGGCCGCGCTGGCCGCGGCGGCGGTGGAGAGGCCGGCGGCGAGCGCCAGCAGACGGACGCCATGACGTGAAACACTCATCTCTCTGATCCCTGTGACGATGCAGTTGGGCGAAAACATACGGCAGGCCCGAGCAAAAGGCCAGCCGCGCCGCGGGCCTGTGGATGATGCCCATTTCTGCGTGAATTGCGCGAATTACGCCAATGATTTGGCATGGATGCCGCTCTTTTCCTAACGTCAGTGCTACGACTGGCCGCCCTTCGACATCGCGCTGCGGTGCCTGACACACCCTGCGTGCCTGCGCCCCGCCTGGCATACCGCCTCTCGCGCTGGCCGTCGTGGGACAAGACGCGCGCATCGCCGCTCGAGCGGCAAGCGCCAGCCCCGCACCCGACAGGGCATCTCGACAGACACGCGAGCACGACGCGCCAGAACGCCACGTGAGAAAGACAATGATGCCGGCAGCGGCACAGCCTTGATGAGGATCTCAGACATGGATGACAACGAGCGCGCGACGCCGGGGGTCGATCACTTCGATCCCCGCCGCGACACCCAGCCCCGCTCTCCCGCGCGGCGGCGTTTCCTGCAGTCCGCGGGGGCTTCCGGTCTCGCTATGGCGGCGGCACCGGCGCTGTCCCAGGTGAGCTATGCCGGTTCGCCGGACCAGCCGCAGACCCAGACCGATGTCCCGCCGGCCGAGGGCCGGCAGCGCATCACGCTGATCGTCAACGGCCGGCGCCAGCAACTGGACGTGACCCCCAACGTGATTCTGCTCGACGCGTTGCGCCATGGTCTCGGTCTCACCGGCACCAAGAAGGGCTGCGATCACGGTCAGTGCGGGGCCTGCACGCTGCTGGTCAACGGCACCGCGATCAATGCCTGCCTCAGTCTGGCGGTTACCCACGACGGCGACGCCATCACCACGGTCGAAGGGCTCGAGCAGAATGGTCAGCCGCACCCGATCCAGCAGGCCTTCCTCGAGCACGATGCCTACCAGTGTGGTTACTGCACTGCGGGGCAGATGATGAGCGCGGTGGCGATTCTCAACGATGACGCGATCGGCACCAGCGATGCCGAGGTACGCGAGGCGATGAGCGGCAACATCTGCCGCTGTGGCGCCTACAAGAACATCGTCGCGGCGATCCAGTCGGCGCGTGGCAAACTTGCAGGAGATCCGGCATGAGAGCCTTCGATTATGCCCGGGCGGAGAACCCGGCGGCCGCGATTGCGGCCCACGGCAGCGATGGCCAGGCTGCCTTCCTGGCGGGTGGCACCACGCTGCTCGATCTGGTCAAGCTGGATGTCATGCAGCCGCGCAAGGTGGTCGATATCAATGGCGTGGCGCTGGACCGGATCGAGTCTCTGGACGACGGCCGCCTGCGTATCGGCGCCATGGTGACCAACACCGCGCTGGCCCGTGACAAGCGTGTCGTCGAGGATTACGCCGTGCTCTCCCAGGCGCTGCTGGCAGGAGCCTCGACCCAGCTGCGCAACAAGGCCACCACCGGCGGCAATCTGATGCAGCGGGTGCGCTGTCCCTATTTCCGCGATGGTGTCTCGGCCTGCAACAAGCGCGAGCCGGGTAGCGGCTGTGCCGCGATCGGCGGCGTCAACCGCTCGGTGCATGCGGTGCTCGGCACCAGCGACAGCTGCATCGCCGCTCACCCGTCGGACATGTGCGTGGCGATGGCGGCGATCGGCGCCAAGGTGCAGGTCGAAGGCCCCGAGGGACGACGCGAGATCGACTTCGCCGACTTCCACCTGCTGCCCGGTGACACGCCGCAGCGCGAGCACGCGCTGGCGCCCGGCGAGCTGATCACCCATGTGGTGCTCGACGCCCCGCTCGCCGGCAGCCGCTCGGCCTATCTCAAGCTGCGCGATCGCCAGTCCTATCAGTTCGCGCTCGCCTCCAGCGCGGTAATCGTGCAGATGGATGGAAACACCGTTAGAGAAGCACGGGTGGCGCTGGGCGGCGTCGGCACCAAGCCGTGGCGGGCGCCGGAGGTAGAGGCGGCGCTCAAGGGTGAGCCGGCGAGCGAGCAGCGCTTTGCCGACGCCGCAAAGCTCGCTTTCGAGCATGCCGTCGCCTACTCCCACAACGCCTACAAGATTCCCCTCGGCCAGCAGGCGATCGTACGCAACCTGACCGATCTGACCATAGCCTGAGCCACGGCGAGGAGAGACCCAGATGAGTGACGACAAGCCCACTGCCCCGCACTTCGGTGCGATCATCGGCGCCGGCGTGCCGCGGATCGATGGCCCCGACAAGCTCTCGGGCCGTGCCCACTACGCCGCCGACCAGCAGCCCGCCGATCTCGTCTACGGCTACGGTGTGTTCAGCACCATCGCCAGCGGCAAGGTGAGTCAACTGAGCGTGGCTCGGGCACGCCAGATGCCCGGTGTGATCGAGATTTTTCACCACGGGCACTTCCCCAAGCTCTACCGTTCGCCGTCGAGCTTCGCTCAGGGCAACAAGGTCGAGGAGACGCGTCTGCCGTTCGAGGACGAGCGCATCTACTACGCCGGGCAGTTCGTGGCGCTGGTGGTGGCGGATACCTTCGAGAACGCCCGCGCCGCGGCGCGAGAGGTCGAGGTCAGCTACGCCGAAGACCACGCACTCGCCAACCTGGATCAGGGGGTGGCCGCCCACGGCACCCGGGCCGGCCGAGGCGACCATTCACGCGGCGATGCCGCGGCGGCCTTCGACAGTGCCGCCCAGCGTATCGACGTGACCTACCGGACGCCGGTGGAGACCCACAACCCGATGGAGATGCACGCCTCCACGGCGTGGTGGGAGCGCGATCATCTCACGATCTTCGATGCCTCCCAGGGCGTGGTGATGGCGCGTAACGCGCTCTCCAAGATCTTCGCCATCCCGCCGGAGCGGGTCACCGTGCATGCGCCCTACATCGGCTCCGGCTTCGGCAGCAAACTGTGGACCTGGCCCCATGCCGTGGCCACTGCCGCCGCCGCGCGCGAGCTGGGGCGCCCGGTACAGCTGGTGGTGCCGCGGGCGCAGATGTTCACCACCACCGGCCACCGGCCGGAGACGCGCCAGCGGCTGCGCCTGGCCACCGATGGCAACGGCAAGCTGGTCTCCCTGCGCCACGAGTCGATCAACACCACCTCGTTCACCGACCAGTACGTCGAGACCTGCGGCAGCGTGACCAAGAGTCTCTACAGCTGCCCCCATCTCACCGTCAGCCACGCAACGACCCAGGTGAATCGCGGTACGCCCACCTCGATGCGCGCCCCCGGTGCGGCACCGGGGCTGTTCGCGCTGGAGTCGGCGGTGGATGAGATGGCCGTGGCCGTCGGCGCCGACCCGCTCGCCTTCCGCCTCGACAACTACGCCGAGCGCGACGAGAGCCTGGATCTCGCTTTCTCCAGCAACCATATCGTCGAGGCGACCCAGCGTGCCGCCGAGCGCTTCGGCTGGGACGAACGCTCCGCCGAGATCGGCAGCATGCGCCAGGGGCGCGAGATCGTCGGCTACGGCATGGCGGCGTGCAACTGGGAGGCGCTCAAGCGCCCGTGCGATGCGCGGGTCTCGCTGCGCGCCGACGGTACCGCATTGGCCTCCTGCGCCACCCAGGACATCGGCACCGGCACTTACACCATCGTCGCCCAGGCGGTGAGTGATCTCACCGGCCTGCCGCTGGAGCGGATCACGGTCGAACTGGGGGACTCCTCCTATCCGGATGGCCCGGTCTCCGGCGGCTCCTGGGCCACGGCGACCACGCTGCCGGCGATCGCCAAGGCGGCGCGGGTCGCACTGGACGAGATGAAGCGCTACGCCACCGGCACCAATGGTGCCTTCGCCGGGGTCGCCAGCGACGAGCTCGAGGTCGCGGAGGGCGGCTTGCGCAACGCCGATGGCAAGCAGGTGAGCTTTGCCGACATCCTCGGCGCCGCGCGCTACGGCAGCGCCGATGGTGAAGCCCACACCGAGGGGGCTGATGCACAATACTCCTACCGCTCCTTCGGCGCGCACTTCGTCGAGGTGCGCTGGGACCCGGGCATCTCGCATCTGCGCGTCGCCCGCGTGGTCAGCGCCATCGATGTCGGCCGGGTGATCAACGAGACCACCGCACGCAACCAGGTCGAGGGCGCAATCGTCATGGGCGTCGGCATGGGGCTGTTCGAGGCGACCGAATACGACGCCCGCAACGGTCGTCCGGTCAACAACGACTATGCCGAGTACGTGGTGCCGGTCCACGCCGACCAGCCCGAGGTCGATGTCATCCTGCTCGACTACCCCGATACCCGGTTCAACGAGTACGGGGCCCGCGGTATCGGCGAAATCGGCATCACCGGGCTCGCCGCCGCCGTGGCCAACGCGGTGTACCACGCCACCGGCAAGCGTATCCGCGAGCTGCCGATCACCCTCGACAAGCTGATGGATGATGTGCCTGAGGCCCGCACGGCCTGAGCCAGATCCAGAACGCATCGACGCCGGCCCCAGGGCCGGCGTCTTTGTCTGGGTCTTCGTCTTGGTCTGGCTATTTGTCGTCGTCGGTCTCGGTGACGCCGCGCTAGGTGCGGTGGGGCTAGAGCGCGATGAGCGAGATCGCCGGCACATAGGCCACGATCAGTAGCCCGATCAGCGACACGATCAGGAAAGGGATCACCCCACGCGCGATCTGGCCCAGCGGCAGCCCGGTGATATTGGCGGCGACGAACAGATTGATGCCCACCGGCGGGGTGATCAGGCCGATGGAGAGCGCCGTCATCAAGGCCACCCCGAACCAGGTCGGGTCGAGGCCCAGTTGCTGCACCACAGGCATGAAGATCGGCAGGGTGATGAACATGATGGTGATGGCGTCCATGAACATCCCTGCCAGCAGCAGGATGACCAGCATCATCAGCACGATCACCCAGGGGCTCTGGCTGATGCCGAGCAGCGCATCCGAGTAGTTGCCGACCAGCCCGTCGACCACCACCACCCAGCCGAACAGGCTGGCGAACGCCACCACCAGCATGACCACCGCGGAGGACCCCGCCGAGGCCGCCACGCAGGCGAACAGCGCCCGCGGGCTGAGCGTGCGGTAGATGAAGAAGCCCACGAACATGGCGAAGACGGTGGCCACGATCGCCGCTTCGGTGGGGGTGAACAGGCCGCCATAGATGCCGCCCAGGATGACCACCGGCGTCAGCAGGCCCCAGAACGCCTCGCGGAAGGCGCGCAGCAGGCGCGTGGCGTAGGGCAGACCGCTGCCTTCGCCCACCGCGCGCAGAAAGGCGGCATCCGCGCTGGCGCTCTCGCTCGCCGAGGGCGGCGTGGCGCTCAGCCGTGCGAACGGCAGCGCGCACAGCATCAGCAGGCCGAGCATCAGGCCCGGCAGGATGGCGGCCAGGAACAGATCCGAAATCGAGGTGCCGGCGAGGATGCCGTAGATCACCAGGCCGATGGAGGGCGGAATGATCAGCGACAGCGCCGCCCCGGTACAGACCAGGCCCGCGGCGAAGGCACGCGAGTAGCCGTCGGCGACCATGCCGCGGATGATCAGCGGCCCGATCGCCGCCACCGAGGCCGGCCCCGAGCCGCTCACCGCGCCCCAGAACAGGCACACCACGGTACCGACCAGGCCCATGCCACCGGGTAGCCCGCCGACCAGAGTGCGGAAGAAGTTGATCATCTTCTCGGCAATGCCGGTGATCCCCATGATATTGCCGGCGAGGATGAAGAACGGGATCGCCAGCAGCGAATACTTGGCGATGCCCGAGACGATCAGGTCGCCCACCATGTCGAGCCCGAAGCCCATGATGTACATCGCCGCCATGGCCGACAGCGCCAGGCTGAACGCCACCGGCACACGAATCAGGACCAGCACGAAGAACAGGATGATCATCTGGGTACCGGCGGAGAGGTCTAGCATGCGACACCTCCCGGACGGCGCAGCTCGGCGATCGCCAGCTCCAGCTGGCGGATCATCAGCATGACGAAGCCCAGCGGCACGATCAGCGTGTAGTACCACTGCGGCACCTGCAGGGCGCTGGAGACCACCCCGCTGGTGTACTGGTGACCGAGCAGGGTCACGGTAAAGAGCGTGCACAGCACCAGGGTCACCAGCACCAGCAGGGTCGAGACCACTACCAGCACGCGCTTGAAGCGGGCGGGGGCGATATCGTAGAGCACCGTCACCGCCAGATGCTGGCCGCGCTTGGCTGCGATCGCCGCACCGAACACCGTCAGCAGCACCATCCCGTTGATGATCAGCTCCTGGGTGGATGCCAGCGAGTAGTTGGTGAGGTTGCGTACCACGACATTGATGAAGCCCAGCAGAGTCATGCCGAGAAACACGCAGCCGCAGATCACTTCCTCGAAATGGTGCCAGACCGATCGCATCAGCGTTGCGCTCCCGTGTTGATCGTCTCGTTACTGGCTAGCCGTGTCTTTGACCGCCTGCTCGAACTGCGTGACCAGATCCTCGCCCACGCGTGCCGCCCACTGGTCGTAGACCTCACTGGTGGCCTGCTTGAACGCCTCGAGCTGGGTCGCGTCCAGGGTGGTGACGGTCATGCCGTGCTGCTTCAGCGTCTCGACGCCGCTGCGGGTCTGGTCGCGCGCCAGGTCGCGCTGATAGGCCATGGCCTCCTGCGCCGCCTTGGCGACCAGCGCCTGGGTCTTGGCATCCCAGCCGTTCCAGCGTTTCTCGCTGACCCCGATGAAGATCGGATCGTAGGAGTAGTGCCACTCGGTCAGATACTTCTGCACCTCGTAGAGCCGCTGCGGCACGATGATCGAGCCCACCGGATTCTCCTGACCATCGACCACGCCCTGCTGCAGTGCCGAGAAGGTCTCGGTCCACTGGATCTGCTGCGGATTGGCGCCCAGGGCATCGAACACATCGATGTACATCGGGCCGGCCACGCGGATCTTCATGCCGCGCAGGTCGGCGGGGGAGGAGACCGGCTTGACGCTGTTGGTCAGCTCGCGAAAGCCGTTCTCTCCCCAGGCGAGGATCTCGATGCCATTGTCGCGGGCGATCTCCTTCACCGCGTCCCCCGGTGCGCCCTGAATGGCGTTGTCCACCTGGGCGTAGTTGGAGAACAGATAGGGCAGCGAGAAGACCGCCATCTCGGGAATCAGCGGGGTGACGTTGATCGCCGAGGTGATGACGAAGTCGATATCGCCACGGCCCACCATCTCCGCCTGCTTCATCTGGTCGCCGCCGGAGAGCACGGCATTGGGGAAGATGCGCACGCCGATATCGCCGTCGGACGCCTGCTTCAGCAGCTCGTTGAACTTTTCGGCGCCCTTCTGCCAGGAGGTGGCGTCGGAGGTGTTGTGGGTCAGGCGATAGGTATCGGCATGGGCCGAGAGCGACAGCAGGGTGGTACATGCCGCGACGGCCAGCGGAATCAGCGTACGCTTGATCATGGGGTGTCTCGCGTTCCGTAGAGTGGAATTGTTATGGCTTGTCGCTGGCAGATTGGACGAGCGGGTCGTGTCGGGGAATTGGACGATGGTTGTAAACACCCGGGCGGCCTTGAGTCGTTTTTATCCTAATCGATTGATTATCATCAAAATGGCTTTTCTATTTCATAGTCCTTTCTTCGTAGTTCTCCGATATTTATCCACCTCTGGGGTTTTCAAAAATTCCATTATATGAAATTTAGTCAGTAGGTCGTATTGCGGGGTGGCGAGTGCTTTCCCGATTCTCGGGAGGCGCCGGCGTCTTTGCGGTGGCGCTTTCACACGAATCGGAGGGTGTTATGGCGTTGTTTTGTAACGTGAAGATCGGCGTGTTGAGGGCCAGTGGCGCTGTCGTGGGGAGCCTTCTGCTGGTGGTCTCCACCGGCGTGGCGGCAGAGACACTGCGACTATCCAGTGAGACCAGCGACGCCACGAGTCGCAACATGGGAGCGGCGCGTTTCGCGCAGCTCGTCGATACCGCGACCCAGGGGCAGACGCAGGTCAAGGTATTCGCCAATGCGGTGCTCGCCGGCGGCGATCAGCTGCGACAAGCCGAGATGGTGGGGCGTGGCGATATCGACTTCGTGCTCTCCACGGCGATCTCGGTCACCCCGCTGATCCCCGAGATGGCGGTGTTCTCGCTGCCCTACCTGTATCGCAACTATGCGGAGGTCGACGCCACGCTCCAGGGAGAGCCGGCACGGCGGATGGAGCAGATCATGGCTGAGCACGGTCTCGTCGTGCTGGGCTGGGGGGAGAGCGGTTTCCGCGAGTTGACCAACAGCGTCAAGCCGGTCTCCTCCCCCGCCGACCTGCGCGGCATGAAGATCCGCGTGGCCGGCCCGATGTTCATCGATGTCATGGACGAGCTGGGGGCCAATCCACAGCAGATCCAGTGGACCGAGACCTTTGCCGCGCTGCAGCAGGGCGTGGTCGATGGCCAGGAAAACCCCGTCGGGGCGGTCATCGTGCCGCAGCGCATCTACGAGGTGCAGAAGTATCTGACCGCCTGGCACTACTCCTATGACCCCGCCTTTCTCGCCGTGAGCGAGGAGAAGTGGAATGCCTGGAGCCCCGAGATGCAGCAGACGATGCATCAGGCGGCCCAGGAGGCGATGGCTTATCAGAAATCACTCACCCGCGAGCAGACGCAGTCGGGCTACGCCACCCTGGCCGAGCATGGCATGGAGATCACGCAGTTGGACGACGCCCAGCTCGGCGCCTTCCAGCAGGCGACGCGCCAGACCTTCGACAGCTGGTCGCAGAAGGTGGGGCCGGCACTGGTCGACACCTTCCAGCAGGCGATCGAGGAGGTGCGGCATGCCGAATGAGACGCTGGGCGGCGCACCGCGCCATGCAGGGGCGCTCGCCGCCGGCGGCTTGCTGGCCGGCCGGCGCGTGGTCGTGGTGGGGGCGGGTGCCTGCGGTGACGGCTGGGGCAACGGCAAGGCCGCAGTGGTCGCCTATGCCCGCCAAGGGGCGCGGGTCGTGGCGGTGGACCGCGATCTGGCGGCGGCGCGTGAGACCCAGGCCCTGATTCGCGAATCGGGCGGTGAGTGCGAGGCGCTGGAGGCGGACGTGGGCCAGGCGGCGGAGGTGGCGGCGATGATCGAGCGCGCCGCCGCCGTCCTCGGCGGGATCGATGTGCTGCACAACAACGTCGGCATGGCCATCACCGGCGGGCCGGAGGAGACCTCCGAGGCGGCATGGGAGCAGGTGCTGCGGATCAATCAGACCAGTGTCTTCCTCAGTTGCAAGCACGTGCTGCCGATCATGCGGCGCCAGGGCGGCGGGTGCATCGTCAATATCTCCTCGATCGCGGCGGTGCGCTGGATCGGTTTCGCCTACTCGGCCTATACCGCGTCCAAGGCAGCGATCATCGCCTTCACCGAGAATCTGGCGGCCCAGTGTGCGGCCGATGGCATTCGCGCCAACTGCATTCTACCCGGGCTGATGGATACGCCGATGATTCACGCGCCGCTCACCGCGGCCTATGGCGGCGACACCGCGGCGATGCTCGAAGCGCGCCATCGCCAGTGTCCCACGGGGTTCATGGGAGATGCCTGGGACGTGGCCAATGCGTCGCTGTTTCTGGCCTCCGACATGGCTCGCTATATCACCGGGGTGAGCCTGCGCGTGGATGGCGGCCTGTCGCTGCGTGCCGCCACGGGCTGAGCGGTTGCCAATGCCGAGAGGGCAGGCGAGGCCCGCGCTCAGCGCATGCGCTGGGCGCGATGGATCTTGGCTTCCAGCGTTCTGGCGGCCTCGACCAGGCGCGGGCCGAGCTCGCGCTGGCGCTGGGGCTGCAGGCGGCTCTCGATCGCCGCCACCGAGAGCGCGCCGAGCACACGCCCATGGCGGTCGCGCACGGCGGCGCCGATGCCCCAGGAGCCCGCCACCACCGAGCCACGATTGATGCCGTAGCCCAGGGCGCGGCACTCGGCGATACGCGGCAGGTGATCCGCGCGCTGGTCGTTGGGGAAGTGTGCTGCGCACTCCTCGGCATTGGCGGCCAGACACTGCTCCACCTCGTCGTCGCTCATCGCGGCCAGCATCGCGATGCCGGCACCACCCACGCCCAGCGGCAGGCGCGTGCCGGGCTGCAGTACGTGGGTCTTGATCGGGTAGCTGCCATCTTCCCGGATGAGGCAGAGCGAGTGCCACTCGCTGCGCAGGCAGAAGAAGGCGCTGTCGCCGGTGTCGGCGGCAATGCGCGCGACCGGCGTCGCAGCGATCTCCCTCAGGCCATAGCGCTGGTTGGCGATCACCCCCAGGGCGTAACACTCCGGCCCCAGGAAATAACCCTCTTCATCGCTCTTCTCGACCATGCCCTCCGCCATGAGCGCCTGAAGCAATCGATGAACCGTGGGCTTGGAGAGTCCCGTGCGCTGGGTGATGTAGGCCAGTGACACGCCGCTGCCCAGTTCTCCGGCAATGGCACGCAGGACCTGCAGGGTGCGATAGGTGGACTGCGCGCCCTGGATATGGCCTGAACTCATGGCTGGCTCCTGTCGTTCCATAATGTGGCCTAATTATTTGGTATATAACGGCCATCTTTCGATTGAAGGCGCTCTAATCGGCGAATAGCGTAATTGATATCATATTTTTTAATTCCATTTTATGGAATACGGAGAAAACATGTCAACGCGAGCCACGATCGTCGGCTGGGCACATCTGCCGTTCGGCAAGCGCCCCGAGGCCGATACCGAAGCCATGATGGCGCAGGTCACGCCCCAGGCCCTGGCGCACGCCGGGATCACCCCGGAGGCCGTCGATGCCATCTTCGTCGGCGTCATGAACAACGGCTTCTCGCCGCAGGATTTCCAGGCAGCACTGGTCGGCATGGGGGAACCGGCACTGGCCTCGACCCCGGCCACGCGGCTGGAGAACGCCTGCGCCACCGGCTCCGCGGCGATTCATGCGGGCATGGACTTCATCGAGTCCGGCCGTGGCAGGATCGCGCTGGTGATCGGTGCGGAAAAGATGACGGCGCTGCCCTCGTCCGCGGTCGGCGAGATCCTGCTGGGGGCCAGCTATCGCCGTGAGGAGCAGGCACCGGGGGGCTTTCCCGGCGTCTTCGCGCGCATCGCCAGCGACTACTTCGCGCGCTACGGCGACCGCCGCGAGGAGATGGCCATGATCGCGGCCAAGAATCACGCCAACGGCGTCGCCAATCCGCTGGCCCATGTGCGCCGCGATCTCGGCTTCGAACGCTGCAACCGGGCCGACGAGGGCAATCCGCTGGTGGCCGATCCGCTGCGGCGTACCGACTGCTCGATGATCTCCGATGGCGCCGCCGCGCTGGTGCTGGCGGATGCACAGACCGCGCAGGCGCTGCACCGGGCGATCGGCTTTCGCGCCCGGGTGCAGGCCAACGACGTGCTGGCGCTGAGCCGTCGCGATCCGACCGCCTTCGAGGGGGCGGCCAGGGCCTGGCGGGGGGCGCTGGATCAGGCCGGGCTCGGCCTGAATGATCTCGATCTGGTCGAGACCCACGACTGCTTCACCATCGCCGAGCTGATCGAGTACGAAGCCATGGGCCTGACGCCGCGGGGCGAGGGGCATCGCGCGATTCGCGAGGGCTGGACCCACAAGGGCGGGCGCCTGCCGGTCAATCCTTCCGGCGGGCTCAAGGCCAAGGGGCATCCGGTGGGGGCGACCGGCGTGTCGATGCACGTGCTGGCCTGCATGCAGCTGATGCACGAGGCCGGTGACATGCAGATTCCCGGGGCCGGTCTTGCCGGCGTGTTCAACATGGGTGGCGCCGCGGTGGCCAACTACGTCAGCATTCTGGAGCGCGTGCGATGAGCGATACCCGGCAGCATCCCGTGGGCGGCCTCGCGCCGGTGAGCCGGCGGGTGATGAATCTGGCCCACTTTCTCACCCAGGCGGCGCGGCGCTACCCCGAGGAGCCGGCGCTGGTGATGGGCGACAGGACGCTCTCCTGGCGCGCGCTGGATCAGCGTGTCAGTGCACTGGCGCTGGGGCTGCGGGCGCATGGGCTGGAAAAGGGTGACCGCCTGCTGGTGCAGAGCCGTAACGGCTTCGAGATGATCGAGACGCAGCTCGCCGCGTTTCGGCTGGGGGCGATCTGGGCGCCGGCCAACTTCCGTATCGCGCCGGAAGAGGCGGCCTGGCTCGCCGAGTTAACCCAGGCGAAGATGCTGGTGGTGGGTCCGGAGTTCGAGCACCATCGGCGCGCCATGGCGGCGGCCGACCCGGCGCTGCGTCTGACCCTCTGCCTGGGCGAAACGCCCGAGGGCGGCGAGCCCGGCTACGAGGCCCTGGTGGCGGCGTATCTGGGCCAGACCTGTGCCAATGTGGACGTCGAGCACGACGACCCGTGCTGGTTCTTCTTCACCTCCGGCACCACCGGCAAGTCCAAGGCGGCGGTGCTCACCCACGGCCAGATGGGCTTCATCGTCACCAACCATCTCTGCGATCTGATGCCGGGCACCGATCAGGCGAGTGACGCCAGCCTGGTGGTGGCGCCGCTCTCCCACGGCTCGGGGATCCACTATCTGACCCAGCTTGCGCGCGGGGTGAAGACCGTGCTGCCGAGCGCGCTGGGGTTCGATGCCGAGGAGATCTTCGCGCTGATCGACGCCCACCGCATCACCAACCTGTTCACCGTGCCCACCATCGTCAAGCTGCTGGTGGAGGACCCCGCGGCCGAACGCTACTCGGCGGCCTCCCTGCGCTACGTGATCTACGCCGGCGCGCCGATGTACCGCGCCGATCAGCAGCGTGCGCTGGCGCGCCTGGGGCCGGTGCTGGTGCAGTACTACGGGCTGGGCGAAGTGACCGGCAATATCACCGTGCTGCCACCGCAGTTGCACAGCGCCGATGACGCGTGCTTCAAGGTGGGCACCTGCGGCTATGACCGTACCGCGATGCAGGTCTCGATCCAGGACGAGGCCGGCCGTGAACTGCCGCCGCAGGAGAGCGGCGAGATCTGTGTCTGCGGCCTCGGCGTCTTCGCCGGCTACTACGCCAACCCGGAGGCCAACGCCAAGTCGTTCCGCAACGGCTGGTTCCGTACCGGGGACCTGGGCCATCTCGACGACGAAGGCTTTCTCTACATCACCGGGCGGGCGTCGGACATGTACATCTCCGGCGGCTCCAATATCTACCCGCGCGAGATCGAGGAGAAAATACTCACCCATCCGGATATCCGCGAGGTCGCAGTGGTGGGCATGCCGGACCCGCGCTGGGGTGAGATCGGTGTGGCGGCGGTGGTCCCGCGGGAGGGGGCCGAGCTCGATCTGGCGGCGCTCGAAGGCTGGGTCAAGGCGCACGTGGCGAGTTACAAGGTGCCGCGGCGCTATCACCTGTTCGACAGCCTGCCCAAGTCCAGTTACGGCAAGATCACCAAGCAGCTCGTGCGGCAGGCGGTCGAACGCCGGGAGGCAACCCCATGACCCAGTCGCTTCACGCCGGCTATCACCGCCCGCGCATGCTGCGCCATGTCGGGCGCTTCAGCCCGGTGCGCATTCACAGCATGCATCACCAGAGCGGTCGCCACATCCGGCTGCTGCTGGCGCCGGGGCTGTCGCTCTACGACGCCTTGGTGCGGCCGCTGGCGGAGATCGGCGTGACCAGCGCCTCGACCACCATTCTCGGTGGCCAGTTCGCACGCCTCGAGTACTGCGTGGCACCCCCCGACCCCAGCGGTCATGCGGTCATCGCCTACTCTCCGCCGATCGACGCGGGGGCGGCCTATCTGGTGTTCGGCAACGCCACCCTGGGCAAGGACATGCAGGGAAAGGCCCTGGTGCACTGCCATGCGTCGGTGCGCGTCGCGAGCGGCGAGGTCAAGGGTGGGCACATCGTGCCGCAGGCCTCGATCGTCGGCGCGCAGCCGATTCCGGTGCTGGTGACCGCGCTGGAGGGCTTCGAGCTGCGCCAGGCCCTCGACGACGAGACCAACATCCCTCTGTTGAAGCCCTTCAAGGAGTCCTGAGATGGCCACCACGGATACGACACGGGTTGCGACCACCGAGACCGGCCGCATGGGGCGGGTCGCCTACGCGCGCATCGCACCCAACGAGGATCTGGTGCAGGGAGTGGAGAAGCTCTGCCTCGCCGAAGGGTTCCGCCACGCCTTCGTGCGTGGTGGTCTGGGGAGTCTGATCGACGCCAGCCTCGGCCTGCGCGACGGCGGTTACCAGCAGGTCGCCGGGCCCGCGGTGGAGGTGGTGAGCATCGCCGGCGAGGTGCGCTCGGGACCGGACGGCGCGCCGGTGGCAGCGCTGGCAGGAATCGTCGCCGACACCCAGGGCAACGTCTACGGCGGCCCCTTTCTGGCGGGCTGGAATCCGGTCTGCGTGACCTTCGAGGTGACGCTGGAAGAGTGGTTGCCCGATACGGAGACAGCGGCATGAGCCAAGAGCCTGAGATGAACCCGACGGGCGCTGGAAACGCCCCGGCGCAGGCCGCAGGCGGCGGGGCGGTGGTGATCACCGGTGGCGCATCGGGCATCGGCCTGGCGATCGCTTCTATGCTGAAGGCGCGCGGGTGGGCGGTCTGCCTGCTGGATCGCTCGGCCGAGGGGCTGGCCAGGGCGTGCGCCGAGCTCGACCTGCCCAGCCACGCCGCCTGCGCCTGTGACGTGGCCGACGAAGAGGCGGTGTCGGCGGCGGTCGACGCCCTGGCCGCGCATTATCGGCTGACCGCGCTGGTCAACAGTGCCGGGATCGGCATCGACAAGGCCACCCTCGACACCGAAGTGGCGGAGTTTCGCCGCATCCTCGACGTCAACCTGGTCGGCGCCTTCGTGGTGTCGCGGACACTGGCGCGCTACTGGGTCGGGCGCGGGTGGCCGGGCTGTGTGGTCAATATCTCGTCGATCTCCGGCAGCTGCGGCAACAAGGGGCGCAGCGCCTACGGCGCCTCCAAGGCGGGGCAGGATGCGCTGACGCGGGTCATGGCCTGTGAGCTGGGCGCCCAGGGGATCCGGGTCAACGCGGTGGCCCCCGGGCCGATCGATACGCCACTGGCGCGAGCCCTGCATACCGATGAGGTGCGCGCGCAGTGGCACGAGCGCGTATCGCTCCGGCGCTATGGCCAGCCCGCGGAGGTCGCCAGCGTGGTCGCCTTCCTGCTCTCCGACGAGGCCGCCTACGTGACCGGCCAGATACTCGCGGTGGATGGCGGCTTCAGCAGTGCCGGGCTGCGCGCCTGACGGCTTTCGCGGTCACGACTTGAGGGCGTCGACCAGCGCCTGCATCTCGCGGCTGAGCGGAGCGACCGCGGGGCAGTCGCCGACCCCGTGGCGCGTGGCGATCCACTGGGGGTCGTCGTAGCCGAGCCAGGTCTGACCATCGGCATCCTGCCAGATCAGCACCTTCATCGGCAGATCGATACCGGCGGTGGCGGCGCACTGCATCAGGGGCGTCGAGGTCTTGGGATTGCCGAACACGATCACTTCGTTGGGCAGCATGGCCATATCGCGGGACATCGCGCCCTGGCGGTGGTCGATGCGCGCGAAGATGGTCATGCCACTGGTGCGCACGTTATTGGCAAAGCGGCCGGCGACCTGGTGCACGCTGCCTTCGACCGGGGTGGCGATCAAGCCCGGTACCGCCGCGGCGGCCGGCGTCTCCTGGGCGCTGGCGGCGGTAACGGTAGCGAAGCTCATCAGGGCCAGGCCCGCGGCGGTGATCCAGCGTGACATCGGGCGTCTCATCCCTCTCTCCTGTCTGTGTCGAACATGTCGTTTAGCCAATCCTAGTGGGCCGCCTGGCCCTCGTCACTGGTCAGCGCGGCCTCGGCGAGGTCGACCTCGCGCACCAGCTTTCTGAGCACATTGTCGTTGATTCGGTGGCGCTGGCGAAGCTTGTAATACTCACGGCGCTCGGCGCGCAGCGCTTCCAGCCGCGTTTCGCGCTCTAGCTCACGGCTGGTGGCGAGCTGCGGGGTGGCGGTCTCGGTGGAGTGCAGCGCCATACGCTCGCGGTAGTAGGCCATCAGCTGAGCGCTGATGTCGTTGAACGCGATGATCGTCTCGTCGTTGGTCTGGGCCCGGGCGAACTCGCCGGTGCGGTCGTGGTGGAAGCGCTCGATACGGTAGATCGCCGCCTCGGCACCGGCGATGCGCGCGCGCCGCTCCTCGTCGAACTCGCGGGTGTCGCGGGGCAGCTTCAGATTGCGCAGCACCAGTGGCAGGCCGATGCTGCCGGTGATCAGGGTGAACAGGATCACGCCGGTGGCGAGGAAGATCAGCAGCTCGCGGTTGGGGAAGGGGGTGCCGTTCTCCATCAGATGCGGCAGCGACAGCGCTGCCGCCAGGGTGATGGTGCCGCGGATACCGGCCAGGGTCGCCGCCAGCATCAGGCGCAGGGGTAGACGGCCGTTGTCGTCGGGGGGCGGCAGCCGCGGGCGGCCATGTATCAGGCCGCGCAGCCGCGTCAGCGCCAGGCCGACCTCGCTGGCCAGCCATATCCACAGGAAGCGCGACAGCAGCAGCGCCAGCGAGATGATCGCCACGTAGCCGAGCAGGCGCAGGAACTCGTAGTCGCCGATATCGTGCAGCGAGTGATCCAATGCGCCGTTGATGATCGCCGGCAGCTGGAAGCCGAGCAGCAGGAACACCAGGGCGTTGAGCACGAACTCCAGCATCTCCCACACGCTCTGGGTCTGCATCCGCGCATTCAGCTGGCCGACCCGCTTGAGGTCGGCGCGGTTCATCACCATGCCCGCGGCGACCGCGGAGAGAATGCCGGAGAGCCCCAGGTGCTCGGCGAGCAGATAGGCGGCGAACGGCAGCAGCAGCACCAGCAGGATCACCTGAACCGTGGTCGCCTCGCCCAGATGGCGCTCGATCAGGCGGGTGCGCAGCAGGTTGAAGCCCAAGGCCAGCAGCGCCCCCACCACCAGCCCGCCCACCGCGATGATGAAGAAGCTGAAGGTGGCATCGACCAGCGAAAAGGTGCCGGTGAGCGCGGCGGCGACGGCGAACTTGAACGCCACCAGGCCGGAGGCATCGTTCATCAGCGATTCGCCCTCGAGCACGCGCATCAGTCGTGGCGGCACCCGCAGCCGGCCGGAGATCGATGACACTGCCACCGCGTCGGTGGGCGAGAGGATCGCCGCCAGGGCGAAGCTCACCGCCAGCGGCAGCGCCGGGAACAGCAGATGGATGAAGTAGCCCACGCCGACCACGGTGAACAGCACCAGCCCCAGCGCCAGCGCCAGAATGGGGCCGCGCAGGCTCATGAACTCACGCTGCGGGAAGCGTCGGGCATCGGCGAACAGCAAGGGGGCAATGAACAGCAGCAGGAAGATCTCCGGCTCCAGCTCGACGTGCAGTCCGGCCGCCGGCCAGGCCAGCAGGGCGCCCAGGATGATCTGCACCAGCGGCGTCGGCAGCGCCGGCACGAAGCGGGTGATGACGCCGGTGGCCGAAGCCACCAGCAGCAGAATCAGGACCAGGATCAGCGTATTCATGGCGGTCGTGAGTCGTCCTTGCTGGGTGGGTCGGGTGGCGGGCGCGGCCAAGCTTAACCGAAGTCGACGCGCGGGGAAGGCCGGCGGCGACTTTTCCGGACATCTCCGGGCGGGGTGGCGCTCGGGTGTCTATGCTGATCAGTCGACACGGCGATGGCGTCCTGACAGCGCCCCGCCCTGCATGGATTCCCGTGACACCCATTGGTTCCCGGCCGCAGTGTGCCCGGCGCCCGCCAGCGCGGCGTCGGTGCCGCCTGCCCCAAACCGTGGCGTTCACGTGAGTCGCCCCAGACCGCGGGGCGTGGCCGAGCGCAGTGACGCGCACTGTGGCCGCGCCTCGATCACCGATGAGGAGCCGGCATGATGGACGATTCCGTGCATTCCCCGACCCGGCGCGAGCCCCCCGCGCCCACCCTGAACGTCAACTTCACCCTCAACCAGCAGCCGGTCTCGCTGGACGTGGCCCCCAACGCGGTGCTGCTCGACGTGTTGCGCGAGCAGCTCGGCCTCGGCGGCACCAAGAAGGGCTGCGACCACGGTCAGTGCGGTGCCTGCACCGTGCACGTCGACGGTCAGGCGATGAACGCCTGCCTGCGGCTGGCGGCCATGTGCGAAGGCCAGCACGTCACCACGGTGGAAGGGCTTTCGCGGGAGGGCGAGCTGCACCCGGTGCAGCAGAGCTTCCTCGCCTGCGATGCCTTCCAGTGCGGCTACTGCACCCCGGGGCAGATGATGTCGGCGACGGCGCTGCTCAATGATCCACGCATCGGCAGCGACGATGCCGCGGTGAAAGAGGCGATGAGCGGCAATATCTGCCGCTGCGGCGCCTACAAGAACATCCTCACGGCGATCCAGCAGGCGCGCGCGACCCTGGCCGACGACGCCGCGAGCCAGGCCGGGGAGGAGACCCCATGAGAGCCTTCGACTTCTCCCGCGCCGAGAGCGTCGGCAACGCCGCGCAGCACGGCAACGCCGAGACGGCTTTTGTCGCCGGCGGCACTACCCTGCTCGATCTGGTCAAGCTCGATGTCATGCGTCCGGCAGCGGTGGTGGATATCAACGCGCTGCCGTTGAAGGCGGTCGAGCGGCTGGCGGATGGCCGACTCAAGATCGGCGCGCTGGTGACCAACACCGATCTCGCCCATCACCCTGAGGTGAAGCGCGACTACCCGCTGCTCTCCCAGGCGCTGCTGGCGGGCGCCTCGACCCAGCTGCGCAATATGGCGACCACCGCCGGCAACCTCATGCAGCGTACCCGCTGCCCCTACTTCCGCGATGTCGGCAGCGCCTGCAACAAGCGCCAGCCGGGCAGCGGCTGCGATGCCCGCGACGGCATCAATCGCATGCACGCGCTGCTCGGTGGCAGCGCCGACTGTATCGCCGTGCACCCCTCGGACATGTGTGTGGCGCTGGCCGCCATCGGCGCCACCCTGACCCTCGAGGGGCCGTCGGGCGAGCGCGAGGTGGCGTTCGCCGACTTCCACCGGCTGCCCGGCGACACCCCGCATCTCGAGCACGATCTGGCCGCGGACGAGCTGATCACCGCGCTCACCCTCGACGCGCCGCTGGCGCCAGCCGGGTCGCACTATCTCAAGCTGCGCGATCGAGCCTCCTACGAGTTCGCGCTGGCCTCGGCGGCGGCGCAGCTCAAGCTGGATGGCGAGCGGATCACCGAGGCGCGGCTCGCCCTCGGTGGCGTCGCCACCAAGCCATGGCGTGCCAGCGAGGCCGAGGCTGCCCTGGCCGGCCAGCCGGCCGTGCTGGAGAGCTTCGAGCGCGCCGCCGAGATCGCCCTGCGCGATGCCCAGCCGCGGGCGCACAACGCCTTCAAGGTCGACCTGGCCAAGCAGGCGATCGTGCGTGCCCTGCGCGACGCCAGCCGCGCCGCACAGCGTGGTACCGACCAGGACGACACCGGCCAGGGCCGCACCGATACCCAGGAGAGCCAGGCATGAACGATCTGAACCAGTCGACACTCGACCAGCCCAAGGTCGTCGGCCAGCGCACGCCGCGTATCGATGGCGAGTTCAAGCTCACCGGACGCGCCGGCTATACCGGTGAACTCAGCATCGAGGGCATGCTCTACGGCTATCCGGTCGCGGCGACCATCGCCCACGGCACGCTGGAACGGCTCGAACTCGACGAGGCGCTGGCGATGCCCGGCGTGGTCGATATCTTCCACCACGCCAACTTCCCGCGCCTGCACCGCTCGCCCAACAGCATGGGGCACGGCGATCAGGTGAGCGAGGTGCGCCTGCCGTTCGAGGGCGAGCGCATCTACTACCACGGCCAGTACGTCGCACTGGTGGTGGCGGAGAGCTTCGCCCAGGCCCGCGCCGCGGCCCAGCGCGTGGTGGCCCGCTACCGCCAGGAGACCGGCGCGATCTCCAGCCTGCTCGACGGTGCCCATGACAGTCACTCGGAAGGGGAGCTGCTCAAGGACGCCGGCACCCGCCGCGGCGATCCGGAAGCCGCGTTTGACGGGGCCGCGGTGAAGGTCGATGCGGTCTATCACATCGCCGCCGAGAGCCACCTGCAGATGGAGATGCACGCCACCCTGGCCGAGTGGCGCGATGGCGGCAGCCGGCTGGTGGTGCACGAGTCGAGCCAGGGGGTGTTCTACCAGCGCAACGCGATGGCCCGGATCTTCGATCTGGCGCAGGAGAACATCGAGGTCATCTCCCACTACATCGGCTCCGGGTTCGGCAACAAGCTGTTCATGTGGCCCCACGCGGTGGCCGCCGCCGGTGCCGCGCGTGAACTCGGTCGACCGCTCAAGCTGGTGCTGCCGCGGCCCCAGGACATGACGAGCGGTGGCAACCGGCCCGCCTCACGCCAGCGCCTGCGGCTGGGGGCGGATCGCGATGGCCGCCTGAGCGCGGTGATTCATGACTCCACCACCGAGACCTCGCTGGTGGACCGCTACGTCGACGCCTGCGGCAGCGCCACGCCGAGCTTCTACGCCTGCGACAACCTGGCGGTGAGCCAGCGCATCCTGGCGCTCAACCACGGCACGCCCTGCCCGATGCGCGCGCCCGGCGAGGTCTCCGGCATCTTCGCGCTGGAGACCGCGATGGACGAGCTGGCGGTGGCGCTGCAGATGGACCCGGTGGAGCTGCGCCTGCGCAACTACGCCCATAAGGACCCGGAGAGCGGCCTGCCGTGGTCGAGCAAGCAGCTCGACAAGTGCCTGCACAGCGCCGCCGAGCGCTTTGGCTGGGCCCAACGCGACCCCGGGATCGGGGCGATGCGCGACGGTGACGAGATCATCGGCTACGGCATGGCCGCCTGCACCTGGTTCGCCGGACGTCAGCCGTGTCAGGCGCGGGTCGAGCTGCGCGCCGACGGCACCCTGTTCGCGGCCTGCGGCACCCAGGACATCGGCACCGGCACCTACACCATCGTGGCCCAGACGGTGGCCGAGCTGACCGGCGTCGCCCTCGCTGACATCGAGGTCAAGCTGGGCGAGACCAGCCTGCCGGCGGGGCCGCTCTCGGGGGGCTCGATGGCCACTGCGACCACGCTGCCCGCCGTGGCGGCGGCGGTCCGCGATGCCTTGGGCGCGCTCAAGGAGGTGGCGACCGGCCACGATGGGGTGTTCGCCGGCTGCGACGCCGACAGCCTGACGGTGGCCGAGGGCACGCTCAGCGACGGTGAGCGCAGCTACCGCTTTGCCGAGGTGCTCGAGGCCATGCGCCTGTCCAGCGTCAACGGGCAGGGCAGCAGCGCCCCGGGCGAGGAGAAGAAACAGTATAGTTTCCGCTCCTTCGGCGCCCACTTCGTCGAGGTGCGGGTCGACCCGGGGATCTCACGGGTGCGGGTATCGCGGGTGGTGTCGAGCATGGACATCGGCCGCGCGATCAATCCGCCCACGGCGCGCAATCAGGTCGAGGGTGGCATCGTCATGGGGATCGGCATGGGGCTGTTCGAGAAGCTCGACTACGACCCCCGCGACGCTCGGTTGATCAACGCCAACGTGGCCGACTACATCGTGCCGGTGCACGCCGACATCCCCGAGATCGACGTCGAGCTGCTCGACTATCCGGACTTCAAGTTCAACGAGTTCGGTGCCCGCGGGGTGGGGGAGATCGGACTCACTGGCATTGCGCCGGCGATCTCCAATGCGCTCTATCATGCCACCGGCAAGCGCTACCGCGACCTGCCGGTGACCATCGAGGCGCTGCTCGCCGATCACGCCTCGGCGTAGCGCAAGCCGCCGACGAAGAGGGAGACGCAGCGCGCCACGCGCTGCTCGATCGCCGCCTGTGAAGGCGGCGATTCCAGTTGCAGCAGCTGGGTCAGGTGCAGCTCGCCGAGCACCGAGCCGAGGAAGATGCCGGCGAGTTCGACGGCATCGCCCCGGGGTAGGCGTTCGGCGCGCATCTGGCGCTCGAGATAGGTGGCCAGCGCCTGGCGCACACGGCCCGGGCCAGCGGCATAGAACAGCTGGCCGAGCTCGGGCTGGCGCGGGCTCTCGGCCACCACTTCACGGTAGATACCGAGCGTCTCGCAGTCGGTGACCTTGATCAGCAGGGTGACCCCCAGGCGCTGCAGCGCCTCCTCGATCGAGAGCCCGTCGACGCCCTCGGCGGAGAGCGCCTGATAGAGGTAGTGGGAGCGGCGCTCGATCATCGCCTGGAACAGCCCCTCCTTGTTGCCGAAGTGACGGTAGAGGGTGGAGAGCGAGCCGCCCGCCTCGGCGACGATGTCGTTGACGCTGACCTGGCCGTAGCCGCGCTCGAGGAACAGCTTCTGGGCCGCGTCCATCAGCGCGTCGCGGCGCTTGAGTCCGCGCTCGGTGGTGGGCATCAGCGGGCGGGGGGCATCGGTTGAGGGCATGGGGCTTGCGGTGGCCTCGGTGAAGGTGTGGCGCGCCGGGTGCGTTGCCAACCGCAACACGATGGCGGTGGCGTTTTACAAAAGATAGTGTAGCATACACTACACTTTAATCGCGCCTGTGTCTCCGGCACCCAGTCAAAGGCATGAAGATCAAGGCATGAAGATCAAGGCATGAAGATCAAGAAAAAGCTCTACACGGCGGCGGCGGTCGTGGTGTTGGCGGTCGCCGCGCTCGTCTTCGCGTGGCACTGGTGGCATACCGGACGCTTCTTCGTCGGCACCGACAACGCCTACATTCACACCGACAGTGTGGCGGTGCGTGCCGAGCTCACGGCCAAGGTGACGCGGGTGGCGGTGACCGACAACCAGCGCGTCGAGGCGGGCCAGCTGCTGGTCCAGCTCGACGATCGCGATACCCGCAGCCAACTGGCCCAGGCCCAGGCCCAGCTTGCGGTCAACGTCGCCGGCGTGACCCAGGCCCAGCGCCAGATCGAGCTCGACCGCGCCAGCATCGACGAAGCCCAGGCGCAGGTGAGCGCAGCGGAGTCCGACGTCGCCCAGGCGCGCCAGCACCTCGAACGCTCGCAGTCGCTGGCGTCGAAGAATTACGCCTCGCGCCAGCAACTGGACGACGACCGCGCCTCGCTGCGCGTGGCCCAGGCCACGCTGGCGGCGCGCCGGGCCAGCGTCGAGTCGGCCAAGCGCCGGCTGAGCGCCGATCAGGCCGCGGTGGAGAGTGCCCAGGCCCAGCGCGATGCCGCCAAGGCCGATATCGACTACTACCAGAACCAGCTCACCAAGACCCGCATCGTGGCCCAGCGCGCTGGTGTGGTCGGCAACCGCACGGTGGAGGCCGGTGATCTGGCCCAGCCGTCGCTGACCCTGATGCAGCTGGTGCCGACCTCCAGTGCCTATGTCGTGGCCAACTACAAGGAGACCGACATCGAGCGCATGCGCGTGGGGCAGCCGGTCTCCCTCGAGGTCGACGCCTACCCGGATATCGCCTACACCGGCAAGGTCGACAGCGTGGCGCCGGCCACCGGCACCCAGTTCAGCCTGCTGCCGAAGGACAACGCCACCGGCAACTTCAACAAGATCGTGCAGCGGGTACCGGTCAAGATCCGCATCACCGGGCCCAAGGATCAGCTCTGGCGGCTGCAGGCGGGGCTCTCGGTGGAGCCCTCGGTGGATACACGTCAGGTCGACGGTCAGGCGATCTACTTCGATCCGGGTCCCGCGCTCGACGACAGCACCCCGTGAGGAGTGACGCGGCATGAGTGAGGTCGCGCCGCCCGCCAATGGCGGCCCGCAGGAGATGCCCTCCTGGCACCACCGCTTCGGCTTCATTGCGGCGGTGTTCGGGATGTTCATGGCGATCCTCGACATCCAGATCGTGGCCAGCTCGCTCAATGAGATCCAGGCCGGTGTTTCCGCCTCCAGCGATGAGATCTCGTGGATCCAGACCTCCTATCTGATCGCCGAGATCATCATGATCCCGCTCTCCGGGGTGCTGATGCGCTGGCTCTCGACCCGGGTCGCCTTCGTCATCTCGTGCGCCGGCTTCACCCTGGCCAGCCTGGGCTGTGCGCTGGCCACCAGCATCGATCAGTTGATCGTGCTGCGTGCGATCCAGGGGTTCATGGGCGGGGCCATGATTCCGCTGACCCAGGCGGTCAGCTTCTCGCTGTTCCCGCGCCGGGCGATGGGCACGGTGCAGGGCATCATCGGCATGGTGGTGACCCTGGCGCCGTCGATCGGCCCCACCGTGGGCGGCTATCTCACCGAGATCTTCAGCTGGCACTGGCTGTTCCTGGTCAACGTGATTCCCGGCATCTTCGTCACCCTGGCGGTGTGGCGTTTTCTCGACGTCGACAAGGGTGACGCCAGCGTCGCCAAGCGGCTCGACTTCAGCGGGCTGATCCTGATCGCGCTGTTCCTCGGCAGTCTCGAGTTCGTGCTCGAGGAGGGACCCGGTGACGACTGGTTCTCGAGCGAGCTGATCGTGTGGATGACCCTGCTCTGTGTCTCCTCCTGCATCGGCTTCTTCTGGCGGGTGCTCACCTGTGAGCATCCGATCGTCGATCTGCGCGCGTTCAAGAACCTCAACTTCTCGATCGGCACCGGGCTGGTGTTCGTGGTCGGCATCGCCATGTACGGGCTGGTCTATCTGATGCCGCTGTTCCTGGGCGGCGTGCGCGGCTACTCGAGTCTGCAGATCGGCGAGGTCATGTTCGTCACCGGGGTGGCGATGTTCTTCACCGCGCCGGTGGTGGGGCGGTTGACCAACTCGGTCGACCTGCGCGTGCTGCTCTTCTTCGGCCTGCTGCTGGTGGGTATCGGCACGGCGATGAACTCGAATCTCACCAGTGAATCGGGTTTCTGGCAGTTCTTCTGGCCGCAGATCGTGCGCGGCACCGGCATGATCATGTGCATCATCCCCGCCTCGCGTATCGCCCTGGGCACCCTGGGGCCGGCGGAGCTGGGCAACGCCGCGGGGCTGTTCAGCGTGATGCGTAACCTGGGCGGCGCGGTCGGGCTGGCCATGCTCGATACCGTGCGCGACTGGCGCGAGGACTACCACTGGAACCAGCTGATTCCGGCCCTCGATCAGGGGCGGGTGGTGGTCCAGCAGGAGATTGCCAACTACCAGGCGATACTGATGGGGCATGTCGCCGACCCCTACCATAGCGCCGTGGCGATGCTCGGCCAGCGGATCGGCGTGCAGACCCAGGTGCTCGCCTACAACGACATCTTCCTGTGGATGGGCTGTCTCTATCTGCTCAGCGTGCCGCTGGTGCTGCTGCTCAAGCGCATCGAGCACTGAGGAAGCGCTGAATAAATCGTCGAGCGAGATGAAGCGCAGGCATTTATGCAGTGATTCCCTGAGGCGGGGCGGGGGAGATGCAGGCGGGCGGCGCGGATGATTCAATAGCGCCAGACGCCGGTGGCGTGGCCACGACTGCCGCGCCGCTCTTGCCAACCCGTTTCGGAAATCCATGATGCAGACCCCGCATTCGCCCAAGCCGGGCGCCGATGAGCCCGTTCGTACCGTATCGCGCCTGATCGGCGCCTTCGCCGCCCCGGTGTTGATCTATCTGCTGGTATGGGAGCTGGCGGCGCGCCTGCTGTTGCCCGGTGTCGCCGCGTCCGGACGCGAGTTCGTGATCAACCTGTGCAGTGTACTGATCCCCTGCCTCGGCGTGCTGGTCAGCGTCTACCTGGCCGGCGCGCGCGCCGGGCGCCTGCTCGGTGGCGGCGTGATGTCGCTGTTCTTTCTCTATCTCTATGTCTCCTCCGGGGTGGCCTTCAGCTGGTTGCCGATACTGCTGACCCTTGGCGGCGTGGCCTTGGCGCTGGTTCTGGCGCGCTTCTGCCCGACGTTGAAACCCGATCTCGGCGATCTCTTTGGATAGGCGATCTCTTTGGAGAAAGACGTGAGCCCGCTGGCCGCGTGGCTACGTGCGCAGTGTGACGGGCTGCGTGAGCGCCGGGTGCGCGGGGTCCTGTGGATCGCCGCCGACCCCGGCACGGCGCTGACGCGCGCTGCCGCGTGGATCGCCGCCGGCGACTGGCGCGCGCCGCTGTGGGTCGGCCCGGCCAGCGAGCGCGTGTCGCCCGACATACCCCGGATCGCTGCATCCAGGGCGCGCTCGCGGCTGGGCCAGGAACACGATCTGGTGGTCGTCGATGCCGCCTCGCCCCAGGGGGGCTTCGACCCCGACGCTTTCGGTGCGCTCAGCGGTACTGTCCTCGCCGGCGGCTGGCTGGTGCTGCTGACCCCGGCGCACTGGCTCACCCCCGAGGCGGGCCCGTGGCGGGGCGACGCCGACTACCGCCGGCTGACCCAGTGGCCCCACGCGGCGGACATACTGAAGGCGCGCTATCTGCGCCGGGTGGCGCGGGGGCTGACGGCTGCAGAAGCGGTGGCCGTGTGGACGCCCGACGCGGCACTGCCGCGGGCGGGGCGGGCGACGCTATCGGCGGGTGGCCCGGCACAGGCGCAGACACCGCCATCGACACCGACGAGCAGGGACACCGACTGTCTCACCGCCGATCAGGCCGAGGCGGTGGCGCGGCTGACCCGGCTGCGCCGGCGCCGGCCGCTGGTGCTGGTCGCCGACCGCGGGCGCGGCAAGAGCGCCGCCCTGGGGATCGCCGCGGCGCGCCGGCTGCAGCAGGGCGAGCGGCAGCTCTGGGTGACCGCGCCCTCCCGCGAGGCGGTGGCGCCGCTATTTGCGCGCCTCGTGGCGCTGCTGCCGGAAGGCCGCGTGGATGAGGCGGGTTTCACCCTGGCCCTGGCGGGGCAGACGGCGCAAATCACCTGGCTGCCGCCGGAGCGGGTGCTGCCCGCGCTCGAGGAGGCAGAGGTCGACCCGCACTCGCCGCCGACCCTGCTGGTGGACGAGGCGGCGGCGATCCCTGCCCCCCGGCTGATCCGCTGGCTCGAACGCTTTCCGCGGCTCGCTTTTGCTACCACGGTGCACGGCTACGAAGGCACCGGGCGTGGCTTCGAGGTGCGCCTGCGTGAGCGTCTCGACCGGCTGACGCCCGGCTGGCGGCGGCTGCGTCTGAGCGCGCCGGTGCGCTGGGCCGAGGGCGACCCGCTGGAGGCGCTGACCCGCGATCTGCTGTGCCTCGATGCCGAGGCGGCGAGCGCCGAAACGGTGGCGGCCAGCGCCGTCAGCCACGCGCCGCAGGTGGTCTGGCTCGACCGCGAGGCACTGGCGGCGGACCCCGAGCGGCTGGCCCAGGTCTTCGGACTGCTGGTGCAGGCCCACTACCGCACCGCGCCCAGCGATCTGCGTCATCTGCTCGACGGCCCCGAGGTCATGCTGCCGGCGGTGATGCTCGGCGAGACGCTGGTGGCGATCGCCGTGGTCCAGCCGGAGGGGGGCTTCGACGCCGCCCTGGCCGAGGAGATCCACCAAGGCAGACGCCGCCCGCGGGGGCACCTGATGGCGCAGTCGCTGGCGTTCCATGGCGGCCACCTCGACGCGGCCCGCGTGCGCTGGTGGCGACTCATGCGGATCGCCGTGCATCCGGCCTGGCGCCGCCGTGGTGTGGGCAGCCAACTGCTCGCTGCGGTGGCCGAGGAAGCCAGTGCCGCAGGGGTCGGTCGGCTCGGCGTCAGCTTCGGCGCCGAACCGGGGCTGATCGCCTTCTGGCGCCGGGCCGGGTTCGTGAGCCTGCGCTTGGGGTTGACCCGCGAGGCGGCCAGCGGCGAGCCGGCACTGATGCTGGGGCGGGGGCTGACGCCTGTGGCGCGGGATGCGCTGGCCACCATGGCAATGGATTTCCGTCTGCTGCTGCCGGATCTGCTCAGCCAGGCGGCGCGGGATCTCGACCCCGAGGTGGCGGCGGCACTGTTGTGGGAAGGGGAGCCCGACCCGGCCTCTTCGGTGGTCGAGGCGCGACTGGCCTGGTTTGCCGCCGGTGGTGGCGAGTTGGCCCTGGTGCGGCCCTGGCTGCGCCAGGCGTGGCTCGACTGGTGGCGACGCCAGCCCGTGCCCGGGGGAGAGGTGGCGTCTGTCAAGGCGGACAATGCGCCGGGCGGCGATGCCGCCTCAGCGCTGGGTACGCCGTCAGCCATTGCCACCGCAGTGGCGGCCCTGTTCCAGGGCCATGACGAACGCCTCTCGGACGACGGCCGGCGGGGGCGCCAGGAGAGCGCCCGGGCGCTCGCCCGTGGCCTGCTCGCAGCGGCCGGTGAAGGCGGCGATATGGTCAAGCCGGCGCCGGGCGAGTAAGGTGTTGGCACGCAGAAACAGGCCGCCCGCCGCGCTGCGGGCCGGGCCCTTCTCTTCCTTCACCGTTGGAAGCCTGCCGCCGCCTGCCGGTGTCGGCGAGGCCGGAATCGACATGAACGATCATCTGTTAACGCTCTCCCCCGAACCCGTCTGGCGTCATTTCCGTACCCTGTGCAACACGCCGCGCGCCTCGGGGCACGAAGCCCGACTGGTGGAAACGCTGGAGCAGTGGGCCGATGCCCAGGGGCTCGCCCACGATCGCGACAGCAGCGGTAACCTGCGTATCCGCAAGCCGGCCACGCCCGGCTGCGAGTCGGTGCCGGGGATCATTCTCCAGGGCCATCTGGACATGGTCACCCAGGCCAACGCCGACCGCCCCCACGACTTTCTCAACGACCCGCTCGACACCTACGTCGACGCGGGCTGGCTGCACGCCCGTGGCACCACCCTGGGCGCCGACAATGGCCTCGGCGTGGCCGCTGCGCTGGCGATCCTGGAAACCGACGACATCGCCCACGGGCCGATCGAGGCGCTGTTCACGCTGGAAGAAGAGACCTCGATGAAGGGCGCGCTGGGTCTCGACGAGGGCTGGCTCGAAGGGCGCTATCTGCTCAACCTCGACTCCGAGGATCGCGGCGAGGTCTACATCGGCTGCGCCGGCGGTGCCGACGTGGTGATCGATGCCGACCTGCCGATGCGCGGCTGTGACGAGGAAGAGGTGATGCGGCGTCTCGCGCTCACCGGTCTGGTCGGCGGTCACTCCGGGGTCGATATCCACAAGGAGCGGGGCAACGCCAACCGACTGCTGGTGCGCGCGCTGCGGGCACTGGAGGAGTACGACATCCGTCTGGTCGACTACCACGGCGGCACCCTGCGCAACGCTCTGCCGCGGGAAGCCTTCGCCACCATCGTGGTCAACGCGAGCCATCTGCCGGCGCTGGAAGCGACCCTGGCCGAGCTGCAGGCGCTCTACCGCGACGAGCTGGCCGGTGTCGACGACGGCGTCACCCTGACGCTCTCGCCGGGCGAGCTCTCCTGCGACGAGGCCGAGGCGTTGACCGACACCGCCACCGACCTGCTGGTGGCGGCGCTGCATGCCTCGCCCTACGGCATCGAGCGCATGAGCGTGGAAGTGCCGGGCGTGGTCGAGACGTCCAACAACCTCGGCGTGGTGACGCTGGAGAACGGGCGTTTCCACCTCTGCGCGCTGGTGCGTTCGCTGCGCGACAGCGCCACGCGCAACCTGGCCGACCGCTTTACCGCGCTTTTCGGGCTGATCGGCGCGCGCACTCGGGTCGAAAACGGCTATCCGGGCTGGACACCGAGCGCCGACAGCGCGCTGCTGGCCCGCTTCAAGCGTCTGCACCAGGAGACCCTGGGCCAGGAGCCGGCGGTCAAGGTGATCCACGCCGGGCTCGAGTGCGGCATCATCGGCAGCAAGTACCCGCAGCTGGAGATGATCTCCTTCGGCCCGGTGATCCGCGGCGCCCACTCGCCCACCGAGCGCACCGAGATCGCCTCGGTCGAGGAGTTCTGGCGGGTCCTCAAGGCGCTGGTGGCGGATATCGGCTCCGGCCGCGCCGCCTGACAAGCGCCATACGGATAGGCACCCTCAGGTCGGCGGCGCCATGACGCCGGCCTGACAACGACAGCGCGCTTCGACACCCCGCGGCGGAGTGCGACTGCTCCCCTGGGGTTGAAGAAACGCGTTGGAAAAGTCGTTGGAGAAACGCCGTGCACGGTCCGAACCCAGACACCAAGCACCCCATGGCAGGGTTCCCGCAGGTTTGTTTCATCAAGAATACGGTGCGGAATCCGAATATCGTCGTCGGCGACTATACCTACTACGACGACCCGGAAGGGGCGGAGAATTTCGAACGCAACGTCCTCTACCACTTCCCATTCATTGGCGACAAGCTGGTCATCGGCAAGTTCTGCGCCATCGCGCGTGGCGCGACCTTCATCATGAATGGTGCCAATCACAAGCTCTCAGGCATCTCCACGTATCCTTTCCAGATCTTTGGCAACGGCTGGGAAAAGGTCATGCCGGAAGCGGGTGACTTGCCGTTCAAGGGTGACACCGTCATCGGTCATGATGTCTGGATTGGCTACGACGCGCTGATCATGCCAGGTGTCACCATCGGCAATGGTGCCATTGTCTCTTCACGCGCCGTGGTGGTCTCCGATGTGCCGGCCTATACCATCGTGGGTGGCAATCCGGCCAAACCGATCAAACAGCGCTTCGCGGCGGAAGACGTGGCCAGGCTCAACGAACTTGCCTGGTGGGACTGGCCCATCGAGACCATTACGCAACACCTGGCGCACATCGTCTCGGGGGATATCGATGCGCTGATGGCGTGCGCGCCCCGGGCCTGAAGCCTCATCCCATCCATGGTGTCAGAGCACCGCCACAGCGCATCACTCTCGCTGTTGCTGGGCGCGGGTATCGGCGCGTACCGCCTCGCAACCCTCCTCCGAGATCAGCCCCTTGTCGCGGGCGTGCTCGGCCATGCTCACGCTGTCGCGGGCGAGCACCAGTTCGCAGCCGGCCTGACGCAGCTCCTCGGCCAGCGCTGCGATCGCGGCGTCGCGCGCCGGGTCGTCGTCCACCTTGCGGATATAGATCGCGCGAACCCGGTCCGGGTGCGCCTTGACGATCTCGGTATAGACCTCCGGGTCGCGCTGGCCGCTGTCGCCGATCAGCACGAAGGGCAGGTCTTCGTAGAGCGCCAGCATGTTGCGGATCACGTCCGACTTGTGCTCTTCCGCCTTGCGCGGCCAGGGGCGCTTGAGCGTCATGCCCCACTCACGCAGGAACAGGATCGGGCCGACCGGAATGCGGTTCATGTTGAAGAACGCTTCGAGCATCTCGTAGATGCTCCAGGGCCCGCGCGAGACATAGAGCATGGGGCGCTTGCGATTGCCCTCGACACCGCCGTAGAGCGCACGATAGAGCGCAGCAACACCGGGAAAGGCGGTGCGCCGGTCGGCGGTCTCGACGAACAGCCGATAGAGCATCTTGAGCTTGTTGGCGACCCCGGTGTACATCACGGTGTCGTCGATATCGCTGATCACGATCAGGTCGGTGCTGGCCGGGGGGATGTAGACCTCGGTCTCGGTGCTGATCGCGTCCTCTTCGGAAATCACCTGCAGCTTGGCGGTGTGCCAGATCGCGTCGGCGGGGAGGGTATGGGTGATCTCGATATGCGCATAGAAGTAGCCATCGCGGTCGGTGGTCACCGAAGCGTGGGTGGCGCCGAGTCGGATGTCGACCCGCGCCTCGGCGATGCCGCGGCGTACTACGCGGCGGGCGATATCGACCACGTCCTGCATCATGCCGCCCTCCTGCCACGCCAGCAGGCGGCCTGGCTGACGGAACACGCGCCCCATGATGAAGGCTTCGCGCTGGGAGCCATAGCCGCGAAATGGGTGCACCACGACCCCGCCACGGCCACTGTCTCGGCGCACCGGCCGTGTGAACAGGCGCACCAGTTTCTTGGCGAAGTGGGCCAGCTTGCCGATGAACAGGCGCGGCAGGCGGCGCGATGAAGAGGTGAAGTGGGTCACGGGCTGGCGGTTCCTGGGTCGAGTGCCTTGAGTATGCGGAGCACAGGGCGATCCCGCAAAGCACACGAAAACGCCCGCCTGACGGCGGGCGTTCGGTCTCGTGCGGGGTGACGCTCAGGCGTGCTGATGACTGTGCCGGCCTTCGGCCAGTTCTTCGAGCAGCTTGGCGTTGAAGGCATCGAGATCCTTCGGTGTGCGGCTGGTGACAAAGCCGCTGTCGACCACCACCGGTTCGTCCACCCAATGGGCACCGGCATTCTTGAGATCCTGAGCGACCGACGCCACCGAGGTGAGCTTGCGCCCCTCGACCACGCCAGCGTTGATCAGGATCCAGGGCGCATGGCAGATCGCCGCGACCGGCTTGCCGGCCTCGAAGAACGCCTTGACGAAGGCCAGCGCCTTGTCGTTCAGGCGCAGGGTGTCCGGGTTGAACAGGCCGCCCGGCAGTACCAGCGCATGGTAGTCGCTGGGGTTGGCGGCATCGAGTGCCTTGTCGGCCTCGTAGGTGTCACCCCAATCGGTCTCGGCCCACGCGCGAATACCCTTGCCGTCCGGAGTGATGACGTGAGTTTCCACGCCCTGGCCTTGCAGTGCGGCGCGGGGAGAGGCAAGTTCGGACTCCTCGAAGCCGTCGGCGGCGAGAATGGCGACGCGTTTACCGTTGAGTTGCTGAGCCATCGTGACCTCCTGGTCGTGATGTGTCATGGAGTGTATGGGGTCGTGGGCCATCCCGGTCCACGTGTTGCCCGCCCCTCAGTGTGGAACATGAGGGCGAGAGTGCAAGGCGGCCCTGGCGGGCGGCGGTAGGATCATGGAGGGCATGAGCGGATGGAGAGCGCGATGAACGCGGATACGGTGGCGCTCGCCTGGGGGCTGGCCTGTGTGCTGGCGCTGGCTGGCGGGGTGGCGCTGTGGCAGTGGCGTCAGGCAAGCGCGAGGGGGGCAGGGCTCGGCGCGCGGCTGCGCGAGGCGGAGAGCCAGCGCCAGCGCCTGGAGCAGGAGCTGGCCCAGAGCGATGCCCAGCAGGACGAACTGCGCGAGCGCGAGGCCGAACTCAAGCGTCAACTGGCCCAGCGCGACCAGCAGGTGGAGAGTCTCAATGCGCGCCTGGCCGATCTGCGCGAGCGCTATGGTCGACTCGAGACCCTGAACGAGCAGCAGCAGCGCCAGCATGCCGAGCGCCTGGAGCTTCTGGAGCAGGCCAAGGCGCGCCTGGCCCAGGAGTTCGAGGCGCTGGCGGGGCGGATCTTCGACGAGCGCCAGCGTGCCTACAGCGCCCAGAGCCGAGACAGCCTCGAGGCGCTGCTCAAGCCCTTCCGCGAGCAGGTCAGCGGCTTCCGCCAGCGTCTCGAGGAGATTCACGGTGAGGAGGTGCGCGAGCGCACCACGCTCAAGGTGCAGATCGACCAGCTCGCCACCCTCAACCGTCAGATCACCGAAGAGGCGGCCAACCTGACCCGAGCGCTCAAGGGCGACAAGAAGATGCAGGGCAACTGGGGCGAGGTGATGCTGGAGTCGGTGCTCGAACGCTCCGGATTGCGCCGCGATATCGAGTACCGCCGCGAGGTCTCGATCGAGGGCGAGCAGGGGCGTCAGCGCCCCGATGCGGTGATCTACCTGCCCGACGACAAGCATCTGATCGTCGACGCCAAGGTCTCGCTCAACGCCTATGTGCGCTACGTCAATGCCGAGGAGGACGCCGAGCGCGAGCAGGCGCTGCGCGCCCACGTGCAGGCGATCCGCGCGCATATCGACGGGCTGGCGGGGCGTGACTACCCGCGTCTGCCGGGGCTGCGCTCGCCCGACTTCGTGTTTCTGTTCATGCCCATCGAGCCGGCCTTCGCGGTCGCCTTCCAGTTCGATGACACCCTGTTCCAGGACGCTTTCTCGCGCGACATCGTGGTGGTCACGCCGACCACGCTGCTTGCCAGCCTGCGCACCGTGGCGAGCCTGTGGAACCTGGAGCGCCAGAACGAGAACGCGCGTCATATTGCCGAGCGCGCCGGCAAGCTGCTCGACAAGTTCCAGGGCTTCGTCTCGAGTCTCGAGGATGTCGGGCGCCACCTGGGCCGTGCCCGGGGCAGCTACGACCAGGCCATGGGGCGGCTCGCCACCGGCCAGGGCAGCCTGGTTGGCCAGGCGCTGGCGCTGGAGAAGCTCGGCGTACGCATGAAGCGCGCGTTGCCCGAACATCTGACCCGGGAGGCGGGGGCAGACGCTGACGAAGCGGCACTCGATCGAGCGCCGCGCGGCGCCGACGCGAGTCGCGTGGGTGAAGACGAAGAGAACGGGCATGCCGAGGATGCGCACACCAAGGGTGAGCACGCCGAGAGCGGCCCTAACGAGAGTGGCCATGGCGAGAGTGGCCATGGCGAGAGCGAGCGCGCCGAAGACGGCGCGCATACCGGTAGCGGCGAGAGCGATGCCGCACCGGGTACGCGAGTCCGTTCGGAGCCGGGCAGGTCGGATTAGACGGACTCGGCGGTGTCGTCGGCTTTCGGCAGCGCTGCACTGCTCGCCGCCAGGTCCATGGCCAGGCCCTGCAGGCAGATCATCGCCATCACCTGATGGCGGGCGCCGACGCCGAGCGCCACCAGCCGCTTGGCGCGTTCGATCGCTGGGGCCTCGGGGTCGATGTCACCGCGCCAGCGCACCACCAGACTCTCTTCGGCCGCCTCGACGTAGTCGATGCGCTGCACCGCGTCGGCGAGAAAGCCGATCAGCCCCTGGCCGCTGTCGGCGATCAGCACGTGCTGGGGTGGGCGCGACGCGTCGCGACCCAGCAGGTGGCGCAGATCGACCAGGGCCACACTGTGCCCGTGACGGCGCCAGACGCCGACGAAGCGCGGGTCACCGCCGCTCTTGAGATAGTCGGTGGGGGCGACGTCGACCGCGTCGAGCTGATCGAGCAACGTGGTGTAGTCTCCGTCACAGGTGAAGCGCACCAGCGCGAAGCGTCGCCGGGGTTGGTGCTCGGCGGCCGAGCTGCCCGTCTGGGTGCCGTCGAGCCGCGCATGCAGGCGCGCCAGCGCACTCAGATTGAGCGCCGACAGCAGCTCCCGGTGATCGAGCGCCAGCGCATCGCGCCCCGTGGGGCCGATGACCAGTCCGGCCACCGCCGCCGGCTGCCCCGGGCCGGCGGGCGACAGGGTGCCGTCGGCACTGAGCGCGGTGACGTGTTCCAGGGCCAGTGCCAGACGCCCCTCGGGGCCAGCGAGCACCACCATGTAGCTGGGCCGTGAGCGCTGCGGGGCGCGCCCGATCAATTCGCCGGGGTCGAACAGGGGCAGCCGTGCACCGCGCAGCGTGACGTTGCCGAGGTAAGCGTCGAGTTCGATCGGCGGCGGTTCGATCTCGGGGCAGTTGGCGACCTCGCCGACGATCTCGGTATCCAGCGCCAGCGCTTGGCCACCACTCTCCACGATCAGCCAGCGCCGGGCGCTGATCCGCGTCGGCGTGGCGTCACTGGTCAGTGTCGGCGGCGCCGAAGCGTCGGACGATTGGCGCTCGGTCAGCGCTGGCGACGGTGTCACCGCGACCATCTCTTCCAGCGCGAACAGCGCATCCAGATCGAGCAGGTACGCCGGGTTTGCCAGGCTCGGGTGATCGATCAGCGAAGGCGTCAGTGCCAGGGTGCTGCCGTCGCCGTGGCTCACCGCATGCTGCTGGTCAGCCAGCACTTCGATCACGTCGACGATCTGGCTCACACACAGCCCGAAACGCGCACCGCGATGCGCCACCACGGCGACGAAGCTGGCCTGGGACCTGCTCTGGCTGTGGCCACTGCTCCGGGCGCCGTCGACATGGCGTTTATCAGGGGTATCGAGAGTGGACGCTGCCGAGACGTCATGATCGAGCTGCAGCAGCCCTGCCAGGTCGACCAGCGGTAGCGGCTGGCCACGCAGCGACAGTGTGCCCCGCGACCATGCCGGCGCCCGCGGCCGTGGTGGTGGCAGGCGCTCCAGGCGCACTACTTCTTGCAGATCGTGGGCATCGAGCGCGACATCGCCGGCACCGACGCGCAGGATGCCGAAGACGCGTGCGCTCATGATTTCGCCCGCTCCTCGCCGCGGGTCGCCCGGGCCAGTTCACGGATCGCGGTATCCACCTGATTGGCGGTCTCGAGCTGGGCGCTGGCGGTGGTGGCGATCTCCTCGATCGAGTCGGTGGTCTGGGCCACCCCCTCGACGATGCGCGCGAACGAGTCGGTGGCGCGCTGGGTCACGGCGTTACCGCTGTCGATACGCTTGAGCGATTCGCCCAGCAGACGGTTGATCTGACGCGTGGCGTCGGCGGACTTCTCGGCCAGCTTGCGCACCTCGTCGGCGACCACCGAGAAGCCCAGCCCGTGCTCACCGGCGCGGGCGGCCTCGATCGCGGCATTGAACGCCAGCAGGTTGGTCTGCGAGGCGATCTCGCCGATCACCTTGACGATCGCATCGATATCCTCGGACGACTTCTGGATCGCTGCCATCGCCTCGCGTGAATCGTTCAGCGACTGGGTGCCGCGGCCGGCCTCCTGCTGGGTCTCGCGGGCCAGCGAGCGGGTTAGCTGGGTGTTCTCGGCGATCGAGGCAATGGACGCGTTGAGCGCGTGGATCGACTGGCTCATGGCCTCGGTCTGGGCCTGGATATGCTCCTCCAGCTCGACCTCGGCGGTGATGTCGGTGGCGAACTTGATCACCTTGTAGGGCTTGCCGTCGGCATCGAAGATCGGGTTGTAGGTAGCCTGGATCCAGACCCGGCGTCCATGCTTGCCCAGACGCATGAAGCGGCCGTCGAACAGTTCGCCACGGCTCAGCGCCAGCCAGAAGTCGCGGTACTCGCGGCTGACCACATGATCGGGCGCGCAGAACATGCGGTGGTGTTGACCCTCGATCTCGTCGGCGTGGTAGCCCAGGGTATCCAGAAAGTTCTGGTTGGCGGCGAGGATATTGCCCTTGAGGTCGAATTCGATCACTGCCTGGGCGCGGTCGATGGCGTTGATCCGGCCCTCGAACTCGGCGTTGCGCAGGCGTTCGGCGGTGACGTCGTGGGCGAACTTGACCACCTTGTAGGGGCGCCCGCTGGCGTCCAGGATCGGGTTGTAGCTGGCCTGCAGCCAGATATCGTGACCGCGCTTGTCGAGACGGCGGAACTCGCCGCTGTAGAACTCGCCCTGGCGCAGCCGCGCCCAGAACTGGCGGTAGTCGTCGCTCTTGGCGTAGTCCGGCTGGCAGAACAGCGCGTGGTGACGCCCTTCGATCTCATCCAGGGTGTAGCCCACGGTATTGAGGAAGTGCTGGTTGGCAGTGAGCACATGGCCGTCGAGATCGAACTCGATCACCGCCTGGGCGCGATCGATCGCCTTGACCTTGCCCTCGTACTCGGCGACAGCACGCTTCTGCAGGGTGATGTCCGAGGCCAGCTTGATCACCTTGTGCGGTTTGCCCTCGTCATCGAGCACCGGATTGTAGGTCGCCTGCAGCCAGATATCCTCGCCCTGGCGGGTGACGCGCTTGAACTCGCCGCTGACGAACTCGCCGCGCCCCAGGCGCGTCCAGAACTCCTGATAGGCGCGGCTCTGGGCGTAGCGCTCATCGCAGAACAGGCGGTGGTGCTGCCCCACCACCTCGTCGCGGCGATAGCCCATGGCTTCGAGGAAACGCGCGTTGGCGTCGAGCACGTGGCCGTCGAGATCGAACTCGATCACGGCCTGGGAGCGGTTGACCGCCTGCCACAGCGCCTCCAGTGGCGGGGCGGCGAGTGAGTCGGAGCTGTCGGCGGGAGTATCGAGGGACATGGTCTGCCTCCGCGGTGCGGGAAGTAAGCCGCGAGCCTGCCGGGTTGCAAGGCTCATGGTGGGTAACGCACAACATCGGCTGGGGCGGGGCGAAGTTTAATGAAACGCGACTATCGGCGAGATAAACCGGGCCCAAAAGACGATGCCGCCCCGGAGGGCGGCATCGTCGTCGTCAGCGGCGGTGAGAGCGAACGCGTCAGCCGAGGTAGGCGTTGAGCATCCAGACCGTCTTCTCCTGCTCGCGGATATAGTCGCTCGCCAGCGAGGCGGTGCCCTCGTCGTCGGCGTCGCTGGCCTGGGAGAGCAGATCGCGCTGCAGCTCGATCAGCACCTGGAAGCCCTCGACCAGCCCGCGCACGCACTGCTTGCCGTCGGAGACCTTGGTGTCCTCCTGGATCTTCGACACCGAGAAGTAGTCGCTGTAGGCGTGCAGCGGCTGGTAGCCCAGGGTCAGGATACGCTCGGCGACCTCGTCGACCTTGGTCAGCAGGTCGGTGTAGATCTCCTCGAACTTGGCATGCAGCTCGAAGAACTGCTCGCCCTTGACGTTCCAGTGGTAGCCACGCGTGTTCATGTAGAAGATCTGGTAGTTGGCCAGCAGCGCGTTGAGTTTTTCCGCGAGCTGCTCGGCTGCGGATGCGTGCAGGCCGATGGCGTTGGTATCCGACATGACATTCCTCCTTAGAAAGAGATGGGCGCGACCAAAGTGTATGCCGCCATGCCGCCGCTGCCCAGCCAAGCCTGGGTATGGCCGGCATAGGCCCCGACTATCCGAGAGAGTGTTTACAAAATGCCTGCGCTCGACAATACGGCGTTGAAATCGATCTCAAAGTACTCATTTACTCCATGTAAACTCCGCTTTTTCGATCGATTTCGCCTTGTCTTGTCTTCGCTCGTCGAATTTGTAAACACCCTCTGAGATATCATAGCCGTCCGCGGGAAGAGGATATCCTCTCAGGCACGCTCGCGCTCGGCGCGCCACACCCGTGCCAGGCTGCGGGCGTTGTCCTCCAGCAGCGCCGCACAGCGGTCCAGCGCGGCGTCGAGGGTGAGCGGGCCGTCGGCGAGAGCGAAGGCAGCGGTGACGCCGTGGTCGAAGGCCGCCTGCCAGCCGTCGCCCAGCCGACCGGCCAATACCACGCTGGGCACCCCGGCCTGCTGCGCGCGCCGGGCGATCCCGATCGGTGTCTTGCCGGAGAGGCTCTGACCGTCGAGCTGACCTTCGCCGGTGATCACCCAGTCGGCGCCGGCGAGCAGTGCATCGAACCCGACCTGTGCCATGACCAGCTCGATGCCGGGGCGCAGCTCGGCAGCGAGAAAGGCGCGGGCGGCAAAGCCCATGCCGCCGGCGGCGCCGGCGCCGGGCAGCTCGCGGTGGTCCTCGCCGAGGACCTGAGCGGCGTGGTCGGCGAAGTGCGCCAACGCCGTGTCGAGACGTTCGACGTCGGCGTCGCTGGCGCCTTTCTGCGGGCCGAAGATGGCGCTGGCCCCTTGGGACCCGAGCAGCGGGTTATCGACGTCGACGGCGGTCTGAACCGTCAATGAGGCCAGCCGCGGGTCGAGGCCATCGAGATCGAGTGTCGCCAGCTCGGCCAGCGCCGCGCCGCCCGCGGGCAGCGGCTGGCCGTCGCCATCCAGCAGCCGGGCGCCGAGGGCCACCAGCATGCCGGCACCGGCGTCGTTGGTGGCACTGCCGCCCAGTGTCAGCACCAAGTGGCGGGCGCCGGCGTCCAGTGCGGCCAGAATTAGCTCGCCGACCCCATGGGTGGTGCTGTGAAGGGCGGTGCGCTCGTCACGCGTCAGGGCCTGCAGCCCGCTCGCCTCCGCCAGTTCGATGAAGGCGGTGTGCGACGCGGCGAGCCAGCCCCAGTGCGCCTCGGCGGGGCGGCCCAGCGCATCCTGTACCCGGGCACGGCGCCGCTCGGCGCCGGTGGCCGCAAGCAGCGCATCCAGCGTGCCTTCGCCGCCATCGCCCATGGGGCACTCGTGCAGGCTCGCCTCGGGCCATTCGCGGGCGATGCCGCGGGCCACGGCGGCGGCGGCCTCGCGGGCGCTGAGCGCGTCCTTGTAACTGTCGGGAGCAATGACGATCTTCATCGAATCCTCGGCTGTGGCTGACGGCGTGGGGGCAGTGGCGTCACCAGCATAGCGTCGTTCGACGGCCGCGGCGACGGCCCTGCCCGCGGCATGCGGTGGAGCGCAGACAGTTTTCGTGCAACGCCTAATGGACATGGACCGGCGAAGGGCCAACTGGCATGCTCACGCTGTTCGCCGTTGCCTCTCGAGGAGAGTGCCATGAAACCATCATCCTGGCGTTGCCGGTGGCCCCGCGCGACGCGTCCAGGCTCCACCGGTTGGCTCGTCGTCGGCGCCGTGGTGGCGCTGACCAGCGGCTGCCAGTCGCTGGCCACGCCGGCACCGCTGGCCGCCAACCGGTCGGATTCACTGCCCGCCGCCTGCCAGTGGCCGGCCACCGGGGAGACCCTGGCGCGCCTGCGCGCCACCCGCCAGGCGCTGGAGCAGCAGGGCTATCAGGTGCTCGACACCGACGCCAAGCTGGGCCTGGTCAGCGCCGAGCGGCGCACCGCCCAGCCCGGGCTGGGGGCGGTCGATAGCCCCTTCGGACGCACCGGCTTCTGGGGCGGCTTCGGCCTTGGCGGGGGCCACGGCTACTCGCTGGGCGTCTTCCAGGGCTTCGGCGGCGGCTACAACACCGATCCGGTGCAGATCGAGCGGGTCTCGGTGGTCACCCCCGAGGCGACCACCTTTGTCGATCGCGATTCGGTGGTGGTCGACCACAACGGCTACCTGATCGACGCGCGCAGCTACAACCAGCCCGGCTTCTGCGCCCAGTTGCGCCAGTCGATCGAGTCCCGGCTGGCGGCGCCGGCGGCGGGGGTGAGCCCATGAGCCGGTTGCTGCCCGCCCTCCCGCGCCGCGGTAGCGTGGGCCTGTGCCGCGCGCTGATCCTGGGCCTGCTGCTGGGGCTCGCCGGCTGCGCTGTGAATCCGCCGGCGCAGCCGCGCAGCATTGCCGTCAGCGCCAGCGAAGATGCCACCCTGCGCGCCACCCTGGCGATGCTCGCCGAGCGCGGCTTCGTGATTCGTCAGGCCGACGGCGACCTGCGCCAGATCGATGCGGTGCTCGCCTCGCGCAGTGGTTACGAGGTGCACGCCGAGGTCAGCGGCGGCAGCCAGCGCCCGCCGGGGCTGGTACTGCAGAACGGAGATACCTATCTCACCCTGAGCGGGCGTCGCGGCGGTCAGCCGTTGGACGCCGCCGCGCTCGATCCGCTGTTCATCGACGTGCAGCGCCGCCTGGGGCTGCTGCCGTGACCGGCAAGTCGCATGCCTTTCGGCCTCATCTGGCTCGGCGGCGTCTTGACCAGAGGCTGAGCCAGGGGGTGAGCCAAAGGTTGAAACGGGGTCTGACACGGTGGCTGAACCTGAATCTGGCCCTGGGCGTGGTGGTGGGCGTGTGTACGCTGGGCTGGCCGCTGCTGGCGTCGGCCCACCCCCACGGCTGGGTCGATATCAGCGTGCGCGGGGAGTTCGACGCCCAGGGTCGGCTGGAGGCGCTGCGTCAGCGCTGGCGCATGGACCCCTTCTACAGCCAGGTGGTGATGGAGGAGCTGTCCAACGTCGATGACGACAGCAGCATGGCGGTACGGCTGGATGCCCTCGGCACCGAGATCCGCAACAACCTCGCCACCCAGCACAACTTGACCTGGATCGATCTCGACGGGCGCGAACTGGCCCAGGCCGAGGTGGTCGACACCAACACCGAGATCGACGGCGAGCGGCTGGTGTTCCAGTTCGTGCTGCCGCTGGCGCAGCCGGTGGCGCTGGGCGGGCACCTGCTGCGCTATCGTGTCTTCGATCCCACCTATTACATCGAGATGGTCCACGAGGCCAATGCCGACGGCTCCCAGCCGCTACCCGAGGCGCTGACCCTGTCCAACGCGCCGCCCGGCTGCACCACGCGTATCGTCAAGGCCAAGCCCGATCCGCAGAAGGTGATGGAGGCGGCGATGCTCGACAAGACCGATAACGGCGAGCCCAATCTGGGGCGCTTCTTCGCCGAAACCGGAGAGATTCGATGTCCCGGCTGACCCCCTGGCGCAGCATGGCGCTGGCACTGGGTGGTGTGCTGCTCGCCGCCGCCCTGATCTACTGGCTCGGCTGGTGGCAGCAGGCGGCGGTGCAGGTGGTGCTGTGGCAGCGCGATCTCTATCACGCCCTGACCGCGGCGATCACCGCCATCGACCGCGCACCGGGGCTTGCCACCTGGAGCGTGCTGCTCGGTGTCAGCTTCGGTTACGGCGTCTTCCACGCCGCTGGGCCGGGCCATGGAAAGGTGGTGTTGAGCACCTATCTCGCCTCCCAGGGCGGGGCCTGGCGGCGCGCCATCGCACTCTCCGCGCTCGCCTCGCTGCTTCAGGGGCTGATGGCGATCGCGCTGGTCGCGGTGCTGGTGTTCGGGCTCGGCTGGCTGACCCGCGAGGCGATGGCCAGCGTCGATCAGGCGGAACTGGCGAGCTTCGTGATGGTGGCGCTGGTCGGGCTGTGGCTGTGCTGGCGCTCGCTGCGTCGGCTGTGGCGCTGGCACGCCGCGCCTCGGGCGGCGGCTGGTCACGCTCATGACCATGATCACGCTCATGATCGCAGCCATGAACATATCCATGATCACGGCGCCGGTTGCGGCTGTGGCCATGACCATCACGTTTCACCCCAGCGCGCCCAGGCCTGGGGTACGGCGGCGCTGACGGTGCTCTCCATCGGCATTCGCCCCTGCAGCGGCGCGGTGCTGCTGCTGGGCGCCTCGGCGTTGCTGGATCAGTTCGGCAAGGGCGTGGTGGCGGTACTGGCGATGTCGCTGGGCACCGCGCTGACGGTGTCATCGCTGGCGCTGGCGAGCGTGCTGGCGCGGGAGTGGACCCAGCGGCGCCTGGCGCCGCTCTCCGGGCGTCGGCCGTGGGGCGCCTGGGTCGGCTTTGCCGGCGGCGCGGTGATCCTGGCGCTGGGCCTCTCGCTCAGCCTGGCCCAGTGGCAGCAGGGCCCGGCACCCGGCGCGCCCTTTCTCGGGACGCCGGGTGCGGCTTCGGGTTCGCCGCTGCTGCCGGGGGCACATAGCGCTTCCTGAGTTCAGGCGAGGAGACCGGCCTCGCGCGCCAGCCGCTCGAGTTCGCCGCGGCGGGTCTCCAGGTCGGCCTCGGTATAGGCGCGCGCCTCGCCCTGGCCCCAGACCGGCCCCGGCCAGGCGTCATCCCCGCGGGTGCGCACGATCACGTGCAGATGCAGCTGCGGCACCATGTTCCCCAGCGTTGCCACATTGAGCTTGTCGCCCGCGTAGTGGCGCATCATCGCTTCGCCCAGGCGCGTGCCCTCGCGCCATAGCTGGGCCTGCTCCTCGGTCTCGAGATGGTAGAGCTCGATCACCTCGGGGCGCCGCGGAATCAGGATCGCCCAGGGGTAGCGGGCATCGCGGCTCAGCCGCAGCTGGCACAGCCCCAGGTCGGTGACTTGCAGGCTATCCTGCGCGAGGCGGGGGTCGAGGGTGAAGATCGGCATGGCGGCTCCGGCAGATCGGCGTCAGAAAGCGCCTACTCTACGGGCGGCCAGGCGCCGGCGTCGAGCGCCTCGGCCGCGGCTGGGCGCCGGCGACCGGGGACGACGCGCACCGGGTGCGCCTCTGCTATGTTGACACTGAGCCGGCCAGAATCCGGCTCCGGTGGCATCTCGGGCCACTCGCCAAGAAACGTTAAGGAGGACGATAACGATGAAACGACTCATTGCGCTGTCTCTGCTCGCCCTGCTGGGTGCCGGCATCCTCTCCGGATGCAATACCGTCAGCGGCGCGGGCCAGGACATCGAAGAGGGTGGCGAAGCGGTACAGGACGCCGCCAACTGAGGTGGGAAGCGTCCGGCGGCGAGCCGCCGGACGCTTCGTGCACGACCTTGAATACCGCCTTGCTGCTATCCCTTCGCGCATTCTCTCCGCTACGCTCGATCTTTCCGTCCACCGAACTCCGCTCGGTTCGATTTCCGCTTCCCGTGAAGAGCCGCGACAGCCGATGACGCCAGATTCTCCTCATTCCATGCCCCAGGCCGTCTCTCAGCCAGAGGGCGATGACGCTCCCGACGCCTACCACGACAGCAGCGAGACCGATCTCGCCGCGCTGCCGGGGCCGCAGGAGCGGCCGGTTTCGATTCTCTTCAACGACACCGCCTACGCCACCGTGCTGGCGACGCCGGATCAGCTCGAGGCACTGGCCGTGGGATTCGCCTTCAGCGAAGGGGTGATCGACCGCTATGCCGATATCGAGTCGCTGGCCTGCGAGAACAGCCGCCATGGCCACCGCGTGCGCCTGGGCGTGGCGGCGCGTATCGAGCGCCGCGCGGCAGGGCAGGCGCGGGCCACCACCACCACCAGTGGCTGCGGCGCCTGCGGCGTGCAGGAGGAGTCGCAGCTGCTGTTCGGGCTGACGCGCCTGGCGCCGGCCAGCCCTCCCGCCCCGACGGCGCTGCGCACCGGGCTGGCGTCGCTGGAGGCACGTGCCGAGAGTGGCATGCATCTGGCCCTGAGCTTCGCCGCCGACGGCGAATTGATCGCCGCAGGTCGCGATATCGGCCGTCACAATGCCCTCGACAAGGTGATCGGTGAAGGGCTGCGCCAGGGCCGTCAGGCCGCCTGGGCGATGACCTCGAGCCGCTGCAGCCTGGAGCTGGTGCAGAAGAGCGTCCGCGCGGGCATCGCCACCCTGGCGACGCTCTCCTACCCCTCGCGCCTGGCGGTGGAAGTGGCGCGTGCCTGCAATCTCACCCTGATCAACTGCCACCGCGGCCGGCGGCTCGAACTGATGAGCCGAGGCGACCGCTGATCCTTCGATCCGCTGGCCCGATCCGCTATTCCGATCCACCAAGTCTCGGACCGACGCGCTCAAGCTCGGCGCGGCGGGGCCGATAAGCCATGCCTTGACGCCCTCAGTGGTGGCTGTATCGACAGCCACTAGTTAGCGGGCGTACTATACTTGCACATTATACTTTGGTATTAATCGATGCCTGGGCGCCGGGCGGCGATCTGTCGCCTCACGCCCGTATGGCCCGATCTCCAGCCGGTCTCGCCCCTGCCATCGAGGCGATCTCCTGTCAGCGCGCGCCGCGCGGCCGCTGGCGAGGTGGCCGCGCGCACGCCTTCACGCAGCAAGGAACCCCATGTCCCAGTCTCGCCAAGCCCCTGACGCCCCCTCCGTAGCCGCCCAAGAGCCGCCGCTGGCGGGCCTGGCCCGCGATCCCAAGGTCTTCTCCTATCGCAACCCGGCCGGCGGCTGGGGCGCGCTCAAGTCGGTGGGCAAGCATCTGTGGCACAGCCGTTCGCCGCTGCTCAACGCGCGCTCGCTGTTCAAGCTCAACCAGCCCGACGGCTTCGACTGCCCCGGCTGCGCCTGGGGCGACCCGGAACACGGCTCGTCGTTCGAGTTCTGTGAGAACGGGGTCAAGGCGGTGACCTGGGAAGCCACCGCCAAGCGCGTCACGCGCGAGTTCTTCGCGCGCCACAGCGTCAGCGAACTCAAGACCTGGGACGACTATCAGCTCGAGGATCAGGGGCGGCTGGTGGAGCCGATGCGCTACAACGCCGAGACCGATCACTACGAGCCGATCACGTGGGAGGCCGCGCTCGACCTGGTGGCGCAGGAACTCAAGGCGCTGCCGACCCCTGACGACGCCATCTTCTATACCTCGGGCAAGGCCGCTAACGAGTCGGCCTATATATTCCAGCTGCTGGCACGACGCTTCGGCACCAACAACCTGCCGGACTGCTCCAACATGTGTCACGAGGCCAGCGGTGTGGCGCTCACCGCGGCCCTGGGGACCGGCAAGGGCAGCGTGCGGCTGGAGGATTTCGAGCGCGCCGAGGCGATCTTCGTGTTCGGCCAGAACCCCGGCACCAACCACCCGCGCATGCTGGGTGTGCTGCGCGAAGCGGCCGAGCGCGGCGCCACCATCGTCTCCTTCAACCCGCTCAAGGAGCGCGGTCTGGAGAAGTTCGCCGACCCGCAGAAGCCGATGGAGATGCTGCACAACGGCAGCCATCGCATCAGCACCTTCTACTTCCGCCCCAAGCTGGGTGGTGACATGGCCGCCGTGCGCGGCATGGCCAAGGCGCTGTTCGAGCGCGATGCCGCCGGTGATGCCGTGCTCGACCACGCCTTCCTGGCCGCGCACACCGCGCATCTGGAGGCTTACCGGGTCCGGGTCGAGGCCACCGAATGGGCCGATCTCGAGGCGCAGTCTGGGCTGTCGGTGCGCGAAATGCGCGAGGCTGCCGAGCTCTATGCCCGCTCGCGTGCCACCATCGCCTGCTGGGCCATGGGCATCACCCAGCATGTGCACTCGGTGGCCACCGTGCGCGAGATCGTCAACCTGCTGATGCTGTGCGGCAACCTGGGCAAGCCCGGCGCCGGCACCTCGCCGGTGCGCGGCCACTCCAACGTCCAGGGCGATCGCACCATGGGGATCTTCGAGAAACCCGCGGATGCGCTGCTCGACGCGCTGGAGGCGTACTATCAGTGCCCCATGCCGCGCCACCACGGGGTCGACTCGGTGGCCGCGGTCAAGGCGATGCGCGACCAGCCGGGCAAGGTCTTCATTGGCCTGGCCGGCAACTTCACCCGCGCCATCTCCGATAGCGGCGTCACCGAGCAGGCGATGGCCAACTGCGCGCTGACTGCTTTCATCAGTACCAAGCTCAACCGTAGCCATCTGATCACCGGGCGCGAGGCGCTGATCCTGCCGTGCCTGGGGCGCAGCGAGATCGATCGCAACGCGGCGGGTCAGGCGCAACTGATCACGGTCGAGGATTCGATGAGCATGGTGCACGGCTCGGCGGGCATCAATCGCCCGGCGGACAAGGCGTTGCGCTCCGAGGTGGCGATTCTCACCGGCATCGCCGAGCGCCTGTTCGGAGACGAGGACAGCGTGGCGTGGGCAACGCTGCGCGAGGATTACGACCGCATTCGCGAGCATATCGCCGCGGTGATTCCCGGCTTCGACGACTTCAATACCCGGGTGCGTGAGCCGCGCGGCTTCTGGTTGGCCAACCCGGTGGCGCGGCGCGAGTTCGACACCGCCAGCGGCCAGGCGGAGTTCTCCGACGATGCGCTGCCGGCCGAGGTGATGCACCAGCGCCTCGCCGTCCGGGAGGGCTGGATCACGCTGCAGACGATGCGCTCCCACGACCAGTACAACACCACGGTCTACGGCTACGATGACCGTTACCGCGGCATCGAGAACGGCCGCCGGGTGATCTTCCTCAATCAGGAGGATATCGCGCGGCTGGGCTTCGCCGCCGGGCAGTGGGTCGATCTGATCGGCGAGTCCGAGGATGGCGTGACACGGCGTGCCGACGGCTTCAAGATCGTCGCCTATGACACGCCCGCCGGCTGCGCCGCTGCCTACTATCCGGAGACCAATCCGCTGATCCCGCTCGATCACAAGGGCGAGCAGAGCCACACGCCGGCATCGAAGTCGGTCGCCGTGCGTCTGGCAGCGAGCGCGCGCCTTGCCTGAGCGCGGGCAACCCGAGCTCGATATCGCCGCCCTCGAGCGTCGTTTCACGGCGCTCCAGGCGGCACACCCCGAGCTCGATCCGCTGGCGGTACTGCTGCTGGCGTCGCTGCGCGGCGCCGGCCCGGGGAAGAGGGCGGAGCTGGCCAGTCCTGACAGTGCCCATTCAGCGCAGCCCCGTTCAGAGCTGTCTCGTGCAGGGTTATCCAGCGCCCAGCTGTCGCGTCATCTGGGCATCGAGCACGCGCTGGTCAGGCGCGCCGCCGCCGAGCTCGAAGCTGCCGGCTGGATCGACACCCAGGCGCGCGGTGGCGCCAGCCCGGCACTGTGGCTGCGCCTGATCACTGACGCCTAGGTCGTACACGACAACGGCCGACATCGCTTATCCCATCTGGCGCTATCCTGACTCCTGTTGCAGACGCGTGACGTTCGCCTCCCGGGCGTGCCATCGCTGTCAAACCACTGTCTCTTCCAGGAGGAACCCGATGTCTGAATCGCAGCTGCAGGGCCGTATCGCCGTGGTCAGCGGTGGTGGTGTGGGAATCGGCTACGCCATCGCCCGCGCGCTGGCGGCGGCCGGGGCCCGCGTGGTGATCACCTATCGTACGCATCAGCCCGATGCCGCGGCGCTCGAGGGGCTCACCGCCAGCGGTGGCGAACCGGCGCTGGCACGGGCGCTCGACGTCACCGACGAGGCGGCGGTGGCCGACTTCGCCGGCTGGCTGCGGGACGAGTGCGGCCGGGTCGATATTCTGATCAATAACGCCGGTGGTCTGGTGCAGCGCGCTGGCATCGAGGAGATGCCCTATACCCTGTGGCGTCAGGTGCAGACACTCAACGTCGACTCGGTGTTTCTGATGACCCACTACCTGCTGCCACTATTCGGCGCCGAGGGCGGGCGCATCATCACGCTGTCGTCGCTGGCCGGGCGCAACGGCGGCCACCCCGGTGCCACCGCCTATGCCACTGCCAAGGCCGCGCTGTTCGGCTTCACCCGCGGGCTGGCCAAGGAGGTCGCCGGGCGTGGCATCACCGTCAACGCCCTGGCGCCGGGCTTTATCGAAGCCACTCCGTTCCACGCGACCTTCACCAGTGAGGCCTCCAAGCGCGATACCATCGCCGGGATTCCCGCCGGGCGAGCCGGGGTGCCCGAAGACGTCGCCTCGGCTGCCCTGTGGCTGGCCAGTGACGGCGCTGCCTTTGTCTCGGGGAGTATTGTCGATATCAATGGCGCCCAGTATTTCGGCTAGTCAGGAAGTCGCCCAGCGCCTGCGACAGCCGGCCGGGGCACTCGAGCATCGGGGTGTGGCCGGCGTCGAGCCGCGCCAGGCGGGCGCCGGTGATGCCCTCGTCCAGTGCCATGGCGTGCTGCCAGGTACGTGCCGGGTCTCGGTCGCCATGCACCACCAGGGTGGGGCAGCGGATCTCACTCAGCCGCGCGGTGAGATCGAGCCGGCGCAGGCTGCACATGGCACGGTAGGCGCGGCTTTATGCATCAGATGATCGCACACGGAGGTAGCCGCTTTCCTCAGAAAACCTCCAGCGCTTCAGTTCATATTCAAGTTCTGGTAATTTTGCTCCTAATTATGTGGCGTCAGATAGAGACCTTACGCGTATGGGCATGCTTCAGATTATATTCTCTGTCGTCATGGCTTTTGTTATTCCTCTTGCAATGCTGTTTTTTCTGGCGCTCATGGGTTTGCTTGTAAATAGAGTTGCTAAGCAAATGGGGTTGCGAAAGGATAAAAAATCTAAACAGCCCCCGGGATGGGGATGGCTGCTGACAGTCGCTACGCTAGGGCCTCTAGTTTGGGTCGTCTTGTCCACGCCTAGCGTTTCCGAACTTCGTCACGCTATGGACAAGTTTAGTGGTTACAACACGACTCGCATAATACTGACATTACGCGAAGATACACCGGAGGCGCGGGCGGCGTTAGTGGAGCTGCTGACCCCGTTGATGCGCATCGGAGTGCGTGAAATAAAATATCAAATAAAAAGCCGTTATGGCTCCCACCTAGATCGCGATGAGGTGCCTAGCTTCTATCGTTTCGATCAAGGGAAAATGGACATCGTCATGGGCGGCGTTCTGCCAGGCGCTTCGCTTTACATGACTCAGGCCGCACTGGAGGCCGTCGGGACTCATGTGCCGAGCACGCTGCGGGCGCGGCTCGAACTCCATGATAAGACTCTTGATGTCGTGCTGTTGCCGCCTTCCATTGTGATCAACACTAACGACGCGGCATGGGGCGGCTTTCTCACGGATCGGATCGGTGGGGAAACTTGTTCATTCAGTATGGAGATGCGGATCGATCTCGATGCCGTTTGGGACTTGCTTTTTGGCCATACGTTGAGATCTGGTGCTCTCAATGGCGCTATGCTTCGAAGTGACGCTGGAGGTCTTTTTGCCAGTCAGCCGCTGAAAATTGTTGGGTTTTCTGGCGGTCACATCGAAGCCAATCCTTCGAATACCAGACGCTATCTGACCGGGCGCATTCTCATGCGTCCCGATAATCTCGACCCGACGGCTACCCCGGATTGTGGCCGCGCGCTCGTGCGATGGGCGACCCCTGGACTCCGTGCGGCACTGCTGAATGCGCTACCCGCCGATCTGGATAAATTGGTCAGCCATGCGTCGATAGAGCCGCGGGTCGAATTCAGTCCTTGGTATAGCAGGGAGCACTGGCAGTCGGTGGTCGCTGATGGAAAAGGTCGTGGTCAACGAGAGGCATGCACTATCGAGGACGAGATTCAAAAACGATTCCTCGTGAAGTGGATCAGTACGGAATGTAACGGTGAACTGTCGGGCTCCGAGAGCTGCCTCCGTCTCGATCGCTTGAGAGAAGCAGCATTTCAGGACGTATTGAGCTGTACCTCAGGTGTCATCTAATGCATCCATAAGCTGTCGCTGAAAAGTGAAAAAAGTTTGAAGCGAAGATTCAATGTCGTCGGTCCAAATACTTGGAGCTATATCATCGATCTTCCAATGGTTTCCGAGATCCTCAAGTAGGGCTTTTATCCCCCGAACGAATATCGACGCTCCAGGCGCTCGAACGCCAGGTCGGTGACGATCGCCAGCAGGCCCACCAGCAGCGCACCCTGGATCACGTAGGCCAGGTTATTGCCCACCAGGCCGGCGATCAGCGGCGTGCCCAGGCTCTTGGCGCCGACGGTGGAGCCGATGGTGGCGGTGCCGATGTTGATGATCACCGAGACTCGAATCCCGGCGATGATCACCCGCATCGCCAGCGGCAGTTCCACCCGCCACAGGATCTGCAGCGCGCTCATGCCGTTGCCGCGCGCCGCCTCGCGAGTGCTCGCGGGGACCGTGCCGAGCCCGGCGATGGTGTTCTGGATCACCGGCAGCAGGCCGTAGAGCGACAGCGCGATGATCGTGGGGGTGAAGCCGAACCCGGCCAGCGGAACGGCGATGGCGAGCACCGCCGCGGGGGGAAAGGTCTGCCCGATCGCGGCCAGCGACGACACCATGGGCTCGAACTCGCGCCCGGCGGGGCGGGTGACGAAGAGCCCGGCGGCCACGCCGACGCTCACCGAGATCAGCGACGACACCAGCACCAGGCCGATATGCGCCAGCATCAGGTTGAGAAAGCTGTCGCGGCTGTAGAGCGGCTGGCTGAGATCGGGAAACAGCGCCCGGAACAGCGGTTCCAACTGGCCCATACCCAGCGTCAGCCCCACCAGCAGCAGCGCGAGCAGCGCCAGCGTGAGGTTGCCGGCGGCGGCGCGGCGCAGCCGGCCGGTGCGGTTGGCGGCGACGCTCATGGCGCGGCCTCGATGGCACCGCCGTCGCCTTCGATGCCCATCACCCCCGGCATGCCCACCTCGGCGATCAGACGCCCCTCGCGGTCCACCACCGGCAGCGCGGTCACCCGGTACCACACCATCCGCGACAGCGCCTCCTTCATGCTCATCTCGGGGGTGGCGATCCACTCGGGCTTGACCCGGGTGATGGCGTCGGCGTCATCCAGCCGCGCGCCGGCAAGGGCGCTGGGGCGGCCCTCGGCGTCGACCAGCCAGGCGTGCTCGTCGAGACGCTCCAGCCCGGTCTCCGGCGCCAGCCGGGCGCGGCGCTGGTACTGGTGCACAAAGCGTCGCGACAGCAACTTGAGACCCAGATCGGCCTGGCCGATGAACTCGCGCACGAAGTCGTCGGCGGGATCGACCAGCATCTCGATGGGGCGCTCGTACTGCACCAGACGGCCGCCGTTGAGCAGGGCGATACGCGTGGCCAGGGCCAGCGCCTCGTCCATGTCGTGGGTGACGAAGACGATGGTCTTGCCGGTCTTGGCGTGGACGCGCCTCATCTCCGCCTGCAGCGTCTCGCGGGTGAGCGGGTCGACCGCGCCGAAGGGCTCGTCCATCAGCAGGACTTCGGGGTCGGCGGCGAGCGCCCGGGCCACCCCGACCCGCTGCGCCTGGCCGCCGGAGAGCTGGTGTGGGTACTTGTCGCGGAATTCGGCCGGGTCGAGTTGAAACAGCGTCATCAGTTCATCGACCCGATCATCGATGCGCGCCTTGGGCCACTTGAGCAGCTGCGGCACGGTGGCCACGTTGCGCGCCACGCTCCAGTGCGGGAACAGTCCGGTGGACTGGATGGCGTAGCCGATCCGCCGCCGCAGCTGCTCCACGGGCAGCTGGGTGACGTCGTCGCCGTTGATCAGAATGCGCCCCTCGCTCAGCGGGATCAGGCGGTTGATCATCTTCAGCGTGGTCGACTTGCCGCAGCCCGAAGGCCCGATCAGCACGCCGAATTCGCCGCTCTGAAGCGTCAGTGAGACGTCGTCGACCACCCGCTTGCCGGCGTAGGTCTTGGTCAGCCCTTGCAGTTCGATCATGGGGTTCCCCCGGGTCAACGGGTGCCGGGCGGGCGGCTCGCGGCCACCAGCAGTTGCAGAAGGAAGTCGGCGATCACCGCCAGCACGATGGTGGGGATGGCGCCGAGCAGGACCAGGTCGATGGCGTACTGCCCCAGGCCCTGGAAGATGAAGGCGCCGAAGCCGCCGGCGCCGATCAGCGCCGCCACCACGGTGAGCCCGATCGCCTGCACGGTGACGATACGCAGCCCCGACAGGATTACCGGCAGCGCCAGCGGCAGCTCCACCCGCCACAGGATCTGGCGCGAGGTCATGCCCATGCCGCGGGCTGCCTCCAGCGTCGTCGCCGGCACCCCGGCAAGGCCGGCGTAGGTGTTGCGCACTACCGGCAGCAGCGAGTAGAGCACCAGGGCGATGATCGCCGGCGCTACCCCGATGCCGCTGACACCCAGCTCGCCCAGCCACGGCACCGCGTGGGCGAGTGCCGCCAGCGGTGCGATCAGCAGCCCGAACACGGCGATCGAAGGCAGTGTCTGGAACACGTTGAGCACGCTGAACAGGCCATCGCGCCAGCGCCGGCTGCGGGTTGCCACGAGCCCCAGCGGCAACCCCAGGGCCAGCGCCGGCAGCAGCGCACCGCCGACCAGGGACAAATGGCGCAGGCCCTGGGCGACGAAGATGTCACGCTGGTTGGCGAATTCGCGCATCAGCGACAGCGGGGCGAGCAGGTCGCTCGCCAGGCAGGCGCCGATCAGGCCCAGCGCCAGCAGGGCGAACAGCGCCCGCGACAGCAGCCCCAGGCGCAGGCGCTGCAGCGCATCCACGGCGATCAGCGCCGCCGCCAGCAGCAGCAGCCAGAAGGCGCCGCCCTGGGAGACCCGGGCGGCGGGGGAGGCCTCGGCCAGGGCGCGCTGGGCGTAGTCGCCGAGGGCGAAGAGGGCCAGCCCGAGCAGCGGCAGCGTCAGCGCCAGCCCCAGCCAGTCAGCGGCGCGTGGCGGCAGCGGTCGCGCCAGCGCGGCCAGTAGCAGTCCCGCCGCGATCAGCCCCAGCCCGCCGAGCTGCCAGACGGGCAGCGCCTGCCATAGCATCACCGGCTGGCCCGAGACCAGCCGGTTGGGCGAGAGCGTGGCGAACGGCAGCAGCGCCACGCCAATGGCTGCGGCCAGCCATAGGGTCAGCAGTACCCGGTTGCCGATCACCCGTGGGGTGTGTTCCCGAGGCATGCCGGACTCACTCCAGCAGGCCCTGCTGGGTCAGATAGTCGTGCGCCACCTGCTTGGCCGGCAGCCCGTCGACCTGGATCTTGCCGTTGAGGCGCTGCAGGGTCTCGCGATCGAGGGACGCGAACACCGGCTTGAGCAGCTCGGCGATCTGCGGGTGCGCCTCGAGCACAGACTCGCGCACCACCGGGGCCGGCGCGTAGACCATCTGCACCCCCTTGGGGTCGTCCATCACCTTGAGCTGGGCGGCGGCGATGGCGCCGTCGGTGCCGTAGACCATGGCGGCGTTGGTGCCGCTGGTGCCCTCGGCGGCGGCGCGGATGGTCGCCGCGGTGTTGCCGCCGGAGAGCACCAGCAGCTGATCCTCGTCGAGGGTGAAGTCATAGGCGCGCTGGAAGCTGGGCAGGGCCGCATCGCTCTCGACGAACTCCGCCGAGGCGGCCAGCTTGACCTCACCACCGTTGTCCACCCAGCGCCCGAAGTCGGCCATGCTGCTGAGATCGTTGGCATCGGCGACGTTCTGGCGCACGGCGATCGCCCAGGTGTTGTTGGCGGGGGCCGGGGTCAGCCATGCCAGCTGGTGCTGTTGGAGATCCATCTCGCGGATCTTGGCGTAGCCCTCGGCGGCGTTCTTCCACGCCGGGTCGTCGGTGGTATCGGTGAAGAAGGCGCCGTTGCCGGTGTACTCGGGGTAGAGGTCGATATCGCCGGAGAGCAGCGCCTGGCGCACGATGTTGGTCGGCCCCAGCTGCAGGCGGCTCTCCACCGGCAGCTTGGCGTTCTCGAGCACCTCGACGATCATGTTGCCGAGCAGAGACCCCTCGGTATCGATCTTGGAGGCGACACGGATCGGCGCGTCGGCGGCGTGAGCGGCGCCCGTGGCGGCGGTGAGGGTGGCGGCGGCGAGGCCGATGGCGAGGAGCTTGCGCATGATGTCGTCCCTGGCTGGGCGGCCTTGGCGGCACGCCGGTATTGTCGTCGATGTCGCTGTCGATGGTCGCGGGATACACTGCCCCGCACGCTAGGTGAGAGTCTAGCGGGCCGATCCGCTAGCGACCAATCGCTGTTCTCCCGCGTCGCAGGTGCTAATCTGGAGCCAATCAAGGACGCTTTCCCCCTGTACAAAGGAGATGTCGATGAAGATCCCCGCCACGACCCTGCTGCTCGGCAGCCTGCTTCTGGCCGGCTGCAGCACCGCGCCGGCACCGGACGAGGCGCCGCCCCCGCCGCCGATGATGAAGCCGCTGCCCGCGGATAGCTGCGGTGCCCAGGCGGTCGGCAGCATGAACGGTCAGATCCTCGACGAGACCACCCGCCGCTGGATCGATGACCGCTCCCGTGCCGACGAGATCCGCGTGATCCAGCCGGGTGAGCAGGTCACCATGGATCACCGCCCCGGGCGGCTGGATATCCGGGTCGACGACCAGCGCCGGATTCTGTCGCTCGCCTGCGGCTGACGCGGCAAGCCGCCAGGGCGCGAGGGGTGAAGGGCGGTAGCGGCCGCCGCTGAGAGGCGGTGGCGCGTGTTTTGGCGTATGATCCGCGCCTTCACAGGACGAGATGACTCGACAAGGAACCTTCGCCATGCTGCAGGACTCCCCCCAGGTATACGGCTCTGCGACCCGCTTTCTGCACTGGGTCGTGGCCGCGCTGGTCATCGTCCAGCTCTCCAGCGTGTTCCTGCACGAAGTGTGGGATGGCAACGCCTTCAGTCAGATGATTCTGCCGTGGCACACCAGTATTGGGGTCAGCGTGCTCGCGCTGATGGCGATCCGCACGCTGTGGGCGCTGTCGCAGCTCGGGCATCGTCCGGTTCACGATGGCAGCCTGCAGCGGATGGCGGTGTGGGCACACGTGCTGATGTACGCGCTGCTGATCATGATGCCGCTCTCCGGCGTGCTCATGACCTGGGGCTCCGGCTACGGTGTCCATGCGTTCGGCAGCGTACTGATTCCCGGCGCCGACGTACCCTGGGCGGCAGCGCTGGGGATGGTCCACGAGCCGATCGCCTGGCTGATCACGCTGATGATCCTGGGGCATGTGGCGATGGCGATGCATCACCACTTCGGGCGTCGCGACGACACCCTGAAGCGCATGGTCGGGCGCCCCGCCGACCCGCAGTAGCCCGACCTCCCGACGCTCGACTCCCTCCGGCCCCTGCCGAGGGCGGCGCTTCCGCCGCCCTCGGCAGGGGCGCCTGCACGCACTGTCTGGGCGATATCAGCGCTCGCCGGCGGCCTGGCGGGCGGCATCGCGCTCGCGGATGGTACGCTCCGGGTCCATCTCGAGTTTCCAGCGCTGCACCGCGACCTGCTGCTTGAGCAGTTCGAGCACGTCGATCAGCACTTGCTGGGTCACCTGATCGGTGGTCTTGTCGACGCGCAGCCAGGCATCGATGCCGCTGCCGACCAGATCGGCCAGCAGCGAGTGAAAGTGCGGCGAGCGCAGGCCGTCGATCGCCTCGTGGACCACCCGGTTGGCGATATCGTCGAGGCTGCGTTCGAGCCCCTCGGCCACGGCATCGCCCAGGGGCAGACGCTTGAGCCGGCGCAGCTCGGCATTCTCTTCCAGAGTGCGCGCGACCAGTGCCGAGACGTAGCGGTGAACCTGGCGATGATTCTCGGCGTAGCTCTTGTCGATGGTGCGCTCCAGGCGCGCCGCGATCTCGCTCACCAGGGCCGCCTTGCGTGGCTGAATCACCTCCTCGGAGACGCGCCGGGTGAGGTGGTCGCTCTGACGGATCTCGTGCTGGATATCCCCCAGCAGCTTGATCGCCACGCGGTCGGAGAGCTCCTCCATCACCACGCCATAGTAGGTACGATAGAAGCGGTAGAGCGGCCAGCGGGTCACGTCGACCACGCCCAGCCGCTGTAGCCGGATCAGCAGCGACACCACGCGCAGTACGCGCAGCAGGCGGAACCCGGCGAGCGGGATACAGCCGAGCACGTCGTACCAGTGCACGAAGGGGTAGAAGAACCAGCGTGCGTAGCGCCGCTGGGCGATGGCGATGATCCAGCCCAGCAGCACATCGAGAATGAAGATCGCCACGAAGCACAGATCGATGCGGAAGAAGTGCTCGCGCACGTTGACCTGATAGGCGTGGTGGAGCCCCGGCGCCAGCGCCTCGAAGGCTTCATTGAGCGGCGGGATCAGGTAGAGACTGTCGAACAGCAGCAGGGCCAGATTGATTGCCACCAGCACCACTACGGCGATATCCCAGATCAGCAGCAGGCGTTCGCTGAAGCGGCTGATCGGGCGCTTGGTGGGTGCGGCGTGAGGCGCGCTTGCGGGCATCGGACTTCCTTGTCGGTGCCACCGCCGGGGCTCACTCGTCGTGGTGGCCCTGGCGGTAGGCGGTCGTGGCGTTGCGCTCTTCTTCGGCTTCCTGCTTGCGCAGCTTCTTGCGCATCGCGGCCTTTTCGAAGCGTAGCTTCTGTATCGGGGTCTTCAACGCCAGCGGTGGCACCTCGACCGGGTGTCCCGTGCTGTCGACCGCCACCATGGTCAGGTAGCAGCTATTGGTGTGGCGAATCACGTGCTCCTGGATCGACTCGGCCAGCACCTTGATGCCGATCTCCATCGACGAGCGACCGACATGATTGACCATGGCGAGGAAGGTGACCAGCTCGCCGACATGGATCGGCTGCTTGAACAGCACCTGATCCACCGACAGTGTCACCACATAGCTGCCGGAGTAGCGGCTGGCGCAGGCGTAGGCGACTTCGTCGAGCTTCTTGAGAATCGCCCCGCCATGCACCTTGCCACTGAAGTTGGCCATGTCGGGGGTCATCAGAACGGTCATCGACAGCTCGTGCTGTCGCGGGAAATCGTCGGGCGTCACGGTGTCCTCGGCGTTGTCTGACCCAGTATTGTCGTGGGCCAGATGTACCACAGATCCGGGGTGACTACCCGTATTGCGGTGCGTTCAGACACGATACCTATGGGCATGAGCTTTATTTGAAAAGCTGACGAGCGAAGGCAAGACAAGGCAAAAATCGGCGAAGACGGACCGGGCTGGCGTTCCAGTTTACAGGGTGTAAATGAGCATGTGACTCGCTCCGCTCGCCCTTCGGGCCGTCCTTCGGACGTTCTGAACGTTGTTCAGTGAGCCGATTTTTAACGCCGTATTGCCGAGCGTAGTCCTTTTCAAACGGGACCTAGAAGAACGTCAGGCCCAACCCGATGATCACCCCGGTCACCACCAGCTGGATCAGGCAGAAGCCCATGATGTCCTTGGCGTTGAGCCCGGCGATGGCGAGCACCGGCAGGGCCCAGAACGGCTGCAGCAGGTTGGTCCAGGCGTCACCCCAGGCCACCCCCATCGCCACCCGCGCCACATCGGCGCCCAGCGCCTGGGCCGCGGGCAGCATCACCGGCGCCTGCACCGCCCACTGGCCACCACCGGAGGGGACGAACAGGTTGACCACGCCGGCGCTGATGAACGACCAGAAGGGCAGGGTGTCGGCGCTGGCGATGGCGACGAACATCTCGGAGAGCGACTGCGCCAGCCCCGACTGCATCATGATGCCCATGATGCCGGCGTAGAAGGGGAACTGGATGACGATGCCGGCACCGCCCTTGATCGCCTCCTGGAGACTCGTCAGCAGGCTGCGCGGGGTGCGGTGCAGCACGATCGCCAGCGACAGGAACAGGAAGTTGACGCTGTTGAGGTTGAGCCCGCCGTCGGCGAAGACGAAGTAGTGGATCAGATAGACGAGCCCCGGGATGCCCACCAGCCACGACAGCAGGGTGCTGTTCTCGAGCCGGTCGGCGGGGCGCGGGGTGCCTGTCGGCGCGGCGCTGTCGGGCTCGGCGAGCTGAGACGGCTCGACGTAGACGCTCTCGCGCTCGTCCGGCAGCATCCAGCGATTGATCAACGGCATGACCACGAACAGGATCCCGACGATCAGCAGGTTGTAGAGCGAGAAGATCGTCTGCGAGGTGGGGATGATACCGATCTGGGCCTCGCTGAAGTGGCCCGGGGTGGCGATGGTGAGCGGGATCGAGCCCGCCAGGCCGCCGTGCCAGACGACGAAGCCGGAGTAGGCGCTGGCGATCAGCAGGCGATAGTCGACCCTTATCCGGCGTGCCAATGCCTTGGCGAACAGCGCCCCGATCACCAGCCCGAAGCCCCAGTTGATCCAGCTCGCGGCGAGCGACACCAGGGTCACCAGCACGATCGCGCTGCCGGGGGAGCGGGCCAGGCCGGCGAGGGCGTCGAGCAGGCGCTTGACCGGCGGTGAGCTGGCGAGCATGAAGCCGGTGACCAGCACCAGCAGCATCTGCATCGAGAAGGCCAGCAGCCCCCAGAAGCCGTCACCCCAGTAGCGCATCACCGCCAGCGGTGACTGCTGCTCGAACAGCACCGCCGCCAGCGCGGCGACCAGTGTCAGCAGCAGCACGAAGATATAGGGATCGGGCAGGTAGCGCTCGACCAGTTTGACGGCGGGGCGGGAGAGTTTCTGCAGCATGGCGACGGGGCTCGCTGTTGTTTTCAGTACAGCCTAATGCATTCCCCGAGCCTTGATTAGTCAACCTTGGTCGACGACTAGCTGACTGATTCCGCGGCACTTTCGGCCCTGGGGGCGGCACGCCAGCGGGTTCGCCGATAGTGCACATAGCAGGCACCGAGGGTGGCCGAGCGCACCAGCGTGAAGACCAGGAACGCGAACCACAGGCCATGGTTGCCGAAGCCCCGGGTCAGCCACCACACCGGCAGATAGACGGCCAGACCCAGCCAGACCGAGTTGCGCATGGCGCGGCTCTCGGTGGCACCGATGAAGACACCATCGAGCAGATAGCTCCAGACCGCCAGCAGCGGCATGGCGATCATCCACGGCAGGTAGTCGCTGGCGGTGGCGCGTACCTCTGGCAGGTCGGTGAGCCGCGCGATCAGCCAGTCGCCGCCGAGGGCGAACAGCGCCATCGCGCCCCCTGCCACCAGCAGCGAGAGCTTGCCTGCCGCGCGCACCGCGTCGCCGAAGTCGTCCCAAGCGCGCCGGCCCACCGAGCGCCCGGTCAGCGCCTCGGCGGCATTGGCGAAGCCGTCCAGGGCGAAGGAGGTGAGCATGATGAACTGCAACAGCACCGCGTTCGCGGCCAGGGTGGTATCGCCGAAGTTGGCCCCCTGGGCAGTGAAGAACGCCTGCGCGAACAGCAGGCCCAGGGTGCGCACGAAGAGGTGCTGATTGACCCGGATCAGCGCGGCGTAGTGTGCCCACACCCGCAGCGCCTGGCGCGACAGCGAGCCGCCGAGCTGACGGCAGTGCACCGCTACCCGCCACAGGCCGAAGGCCAGGGCGGTGTAGTCGGCGAGCAGCGAGGCCCAGGCAACGCCATCGCTGGCCAGCCCGAAGCCGACCACGAACAGCAGATCGAGGACGATGTTGACGCCGTTGGTCAGCAGCAGGATCGCCAGGGTGATACGCGTCTTCTGCTGGCCGATGAACCAGCCCAGGATGGCGTAGTTGGCGAGCACCGCTGGGGCCGAGAAGATACGGATATGGGCGTAGTCGGCGGCCAGCTGCATCGCCGTCTCGCTGCCATCGAGCAGCCACAGCCCGCCGGCGATCAGTGGTCGCGAGAAGAGGATCAGCATCACCCCGATCACCGTCGCCATCACCAGCGACTGGGCCAGCAGCAGGCGCACGTCGCTGTCGTCCTCGCGGCCCACCGCCTGCGAGGTGAGGCCGGTGGTGCCCATGCGCAGGAAGCCGAAGCCCCAGTAGAGGAAACTGAACAGCGTGGCGCCGAGGGTCACCGCGGCGAGATAGCGCGAATCCGGCAGATGGCCGACCACCGCAGTATCCACCAGCCCCAGCAGGGGCACGGTGATATTGGAGAGAATGATCGGCCACGCCAGCGTCCAGACGTGGCGGGTGGAGTAGCGGGGGGTGTCCTGGCTGGCCACGGGCATCCTTGCAGGCGGGGAAGAGGCGTGCGCTGGCGCAGCGGCCACCGCGACCCGCTCAGGCGGCGGTGATGATCTCGTACTTCTCCATCAACTGCTCACGCGTCTCCGGGCGCTCGGGGTCGAGCGGAATGCAGTCGACCGGGCACACCTGCTGGCACTGGGGCTCGTCGAAGTGGCCGACGCACTCGGTGCAGCGCGCGGGGTCGATGACGTAGATCTCCTCGCCGGGCGAGATGGCGTCGTTGGGACACTCCGGCTCGCAGACATCGCAGTTGATGCATTCGTCGGTGATCATCAGGGCCATGTGGCTGTCCTCGCGGCGCTCAGGCGCCGTCTATCGCGAAGCGCCGGCGGAGTGCGTCGACCACGCACGGCGATACGTGTTGGGAAACGTCCCCGCCGAGGCGCGCGATCTCGCGCACCAGGGTCGAGGAGAGATAGGAGTTCTGGATCTCCGGGGTCAGGAACAGCGTCTCCACGTCCGGCGACTGGGCGCGGTTCATGTTGGCCAGCTGCAGCTCGTACTCGAAATCCGTGGCGCCGCGCACCCCGCGCAGCAGGATGCGCGCGTCGAGCCGTGTCAGCAGTTCGGTGAGCAGGCCGTCGAAGCCCACCACCTCGACATTGGGCCAGTCGGCGGTCACGTCGCGTGCCAGCGCCTCGCGTTCGGCCAGCGCCAGCGCTGGCTGCTTGCGCGGGCTGGCGGCGACCGCGATCACCACCTTGTCGAAGATCCGCGCGGCGCGCTGGATCAGATCGCGATGACCGTTGGTGATGGGGTCGAAGGTGCCGGGATAGACCACGGTATTCATGCACTCACTCTCCTGCCGGTTGCCGCCGCAGCGCACGCTCGCGTGGGCTCACTCGAGCGAGCCGAAGGGATTGTCGGCCTTGAGCGATACCGGCTGAGCATAGCCGGGGATGCGGATGGCGTCGGCACCCACCTCCAGCTCGGGGCCTTCGAGTACGCCCTCGCCGAAGCGATAGATCACCTCGAAGCGGCCGCTGTCGGCGGCTTCGCGGTACTGTTCCGAGGCGGCCAGCGCCTGCTCGCGGCGCCCGCGCCAGGCATCCACCGCGCGCTGGCCGTGACGCTTGACCAGCAGACGCTCGGTCACTGCCGGCGAGAGTAGCAGCCCGGTGGCATTGTTGCCGCCGAAACCCTTGGCATTGATGAAGCTGGCGTCGGCCTCGAACGCCAGCGGCTCGCGGAAGAAGCGCAGGCGCTCGGCGAAGACGTCGTCGGCCACCGCATCCAGCGTCGGGATGCCCGGAATATAGCCGTGGGCGAAGGTGCCCAGGGCGCTGGCGATCTGATCCCCCGCGGCACTGCCCTGGGAGTGGCCGATGAACGCCTTGATCGCTGCCACCGGCCAGTTCTCGATGCCGTTGGCGCGCGCCACCTGATCGAAGATGTGCGACTCGGTGGTGCGGTTCTTGGGCGTGCTGGTGCCGTGGGCGTGCAGATAGGTGCGCTGGCGCACGCTGTCGTCGCCGAGGATCGAACGCGCCAGAGCGACCGACTTGCCCAGGGTAATGTAGTTGCCGATGCCCGGGGCCGAGATCGAGCGCTTCCAGCCGTCGGCGTTGACGTGCACGTCCGGCACCGCGCCGAGGATCTGGGCGCCGGTCTCCAGCGCCAGCGAATCGTCCATCAGCAGCACGAACTGCGAGGCCTCGGCGATGGTGAAGCCGCAGTTGCGCGCGAACGGCCGACAGGCGCGCTGGTAGTCGGCGTCGGTGAGCAGCTCCAGCGCATCCAGCGCCATCAGGCTCTGGTCGTCGGCCAGCGCGCTCATGGCACGGAAGCCCTCGATGATCTCGGGGGTCACCGGGGCATCGCTGGTGCCGACCATCACCATGCGGCGGCGGCCCTGGCGGATATCCTCGACCCCGAGACGCAGGTTATAGAGGAAGGTTGCACAGGCGCCCTGGATCGCGCCGGTGGCGCCCACGCTGCCGAGCACGTAGGCGTTGAGGAAGTCGGCCGGCATCTGGCCATAGCCCAGCGGCATCTGCTTCGAGGTGGTACGGCTGCCGGTGACGAAGCTCTTGAGCATGCCGCCCCAGCCGGCATCGTCGAGCTGGCCGATGGAGTTGCCGGCATAGACTGCGATGGCATCGGGGTCGAGCTGGCCGCGCACGCGCTCCCAGTCGAGGCCGCTCTGGCCGAGACAGTCGCTGACCCCGAAAATCGCCATCGACAGCCCGCGCGGGTGGTGCACGCTGCGATAGAAGGTGTCCGGGGCGAAGCCGAGCGGCAGCTGGCCGGCGGCGCGAACGGCGGCCTGGCGGCGCTCCGGCAGCAGCGCCTGCAGCGCCCCCGCGGGCACCGCGACCTCGACCGTGTGGCGGTCGATCTCGCGCACTTCCCAGCCCGCCGGCAGCGGCTGCGGCAGCTGCCGGCGCGAGGTGGTGAAGCGCACCGGTTCGGCGAAGGTCATCGCCAGCTCGCGGTTGCCGGGGATGCCCGCGGCGCCGAAGGCGTCGCTCTCGATGCGGCGGATCAGGGTGTGGGCGAGGATGTGCTCGCGATAGCGGGCGACGATCTGGGGCGCGTCGAGGGCTTCGCCCTCGGCGTTCTCCCAGCCGCCATCCGCGCTGCGGGTAACCAGGCGCATGAGGGTGGCCAGGGCCACCAGGGTCTGGGTCTGTGCCGTCTCTGGCAGGGCTTCGAGAATCGTGCGGCGGTAGGCGTGGTGCCCGGAGGTTCTTCCCGCGGCATTGACGCCGCCCATGCCGACGATCACCGGTAAATGTGACAAGCCACGTCCCTCGTGAGCGTTGGGGGCAATCGGGCTCTTCGAGACAGGGAGTGACGCAGCGACGAGAAAGGGCGTCTCCCGACAGGGCGCGTGCCGATCGCGGGAATCGACGAAACACGGTGAACCGCGCCTGCCTTCGAAGGGCGTATTGCCAAGATTGGCTGAATGTGGGCTGGGATGATACACCCGCGCGTGCGTGTCGTCATGCCGCGGCCGTGCCGAGAGGAGGGTTCGCGTGGCAGGATCGTCGGCTTTCAGGCTGGTAGACTGGCGGGTCTTTCCGGTCGTCAGTGTTCCTGCCATGCAATCGTCTTCGCGCGCTATCGTCAGTAACCAGAGTGGGCCCCATCGCGATCTCGCCGCGCGCGTCGCGCGTGCACGCGCCAGCGTATGGCAACGTCCGCCGGCCCAGCACACCCGCGACGCCTTCGAGGTCGCCGCGGCCTGGCTCACCGTCAGCGGCAAGCCGCTGATCCTCGATGCCGGCTGCGGGGTGGGGCTCTCCACCCGGCGTCTGGCGCTCTCCCATCCCGACCACGCGGTGATCGGGGTCGACCGCAGCGAGCAGCGGCTCTCCCGCGACCACGGCGAGCTGCCGGTCAATGCGCTGCTGGTACGCGCCGACCTGGTCGACTTCTGGCGTCTGGCCCAGGATGCCGGCTGGCGCCCGGCGCACCACTATCTGCTCTATCCCAACCCCTATCCCAAGAGCGCCCAGCTCAAGAAGCGCTGGCACGGTCACCCGGTCTTCCCGACGTTGATCGCGCTGGGCGGCCGGCTGGAGCTGCGCTCCAACTGGGCGATCTACGTCGAGGAGTTCGCGCTGGCGGTGGAAACACTGTGCGGCCGGCGTGGCGAGTGGGGCGCGTTCACCCCCGAGGAGACTTTCCTGACCCCGTTCGAGCGCAAGTATGCCGAGAGTGGCCAGACGCTGTGGCGCTATGCGGTCGATCTCGACTAGTCTCGGCGCATCGGTTTTGACTAATGCGCTAATCATTCCACCCAGTGCGGACGTTCTCATCATGCGGCAAGCGTTGTATCGGGGCTTTCTGGCCTCCTGTCTGGTCTCGCTCTCCACGCTCTCGCTGGCCGCGCAGGCGGCGGGTTTCGATCACGTCGCCCAGCTCGCCGACAAGGGCTTTGCGATCAGTGCCCAGGCACGCCTGCTGGGCAGCGGCGAGGTGCTCGGGGCGCTCGACCCCGACCGCGCGCTGTCGCCGGCGTCGGTGACCAAGCTCTATACCGCGGCGGCGGCGCTCGACCGCTGGGGCCCGCAGCACCGCTTCACCACCCGCTTCGTCTCGGTCGGCAGCGTCGATCCCGGCGGCACCCTGCACGGAGACCTGGTGCTCGAGGGTGGTGGCGACCCGGCGCTCACCTCCGAGGAGCTGTGGCGGCTGATCCAGAAGCTGCGCGAGAGCGGCGTCAAGCGTGTCGATGGCCAACTGGTGATCAGCCAGTGGCGCTTCGGTCCGGTGCGCTGCACCACCACCGACCGCTGCGAGACACGGACCCGTGGCACCAACGCCTACAGCGCGCTGCTGTCGTCGGCGGCGATCAACTACGGCAGCTGGTGCGCCACGGTGGCGCCGGGTGCGGTGGGCCAGCCGGCACGGATCACCAGCTGCGATACCGTGACGCCGACCCTGCGGGTCGACAATCAGGTGCGCACGGTCGCCGCCAACGGCTCGCTGAGTCTCTCCGCCGCGCGGGTCACCGACAGCCAGGGTGACACCCTCAAGGTCAGTGGTCAGATTCCGGCCGACAGCTTCCCCCAGGCGATCTACAAGGCCAGCTCCGACCCCGCCGACCAGACCGGCCAGACGCTGCTGGCGCTGCTGCAGCAGTCCGGGGTGGCGGTGGGTCGCGGCTATGCGGTGAGCCAGCAGCCGCCCCCGGTGACCGCCACGCAGCTCGCCGCGGTCGAAGGCAAGCCGCTGCAGGAGCTGTTGCTGCGCACCCTCAACTACTCCAACAATTTCATGGCCGACACCCTGGCGATGGATCTCACCGTCGGTTCCCAGCAGCAGCTGGCGGACGCCGGGGCGATGCTAGAACGCTTCGCCGCCGGCCTGCCGGGGCACGGCCCAGCGACGCTGAAGAGCGGCAGCGGGCTGACCCCGGGGAACCGCGTCTCGGCGCGCAGCGTGGACGCGCTGTTGGCGGCGATGTACGCCAACGCCTCGCTGTTCCCCACCTTCGTCGCCGGCATGCAGGTGCCGACCAACGGGCCGATGCACTTCATCCGTCGCGGCAGCGAAGTGTTCCAGGATCACGTGATGCTCAAGACCGGCACTCTCAACGAGCCGGTCACGGTGCGCGCCATCGCCGGCTACTTCCGCACCCGTGAGGGGCGCTGGGGCAGTTTTGCGGTGCTCATCAACGGCACCGCCTCGACCCCGTATCTCTCCTGGCGCGAGAGCCTGCCGCTGATCGCCGAGGACCTGACCGCGATGATCGAAAGCCACTGACCTGATCCCGGAACGGGGCGCGAGTTGTCGACAGTGGCCAGGTCGGGCGAAGATAGCCTCAGGTTCTGTACGAAAACGGCCTGCGCTCGCCGACTTTTCGTACACACCGCTGCGAGCGGCGTGCCACCGAGGCGGCGCGCCGTCCTATCCGTCGCCGGAGGTCTCTATCTATGTTCACGCTGCCCAACTCCCTGCGTCTCGCCCTGCTGGGGCTCGCGCTGGCAAGCCTGCTCGGTGGCTGTGCCGGCCACACTGCGCCGGCGTCCAGCGAGTCACTGGTCGATACCTACTGGCGTCTGGAGAGTCTGGGCGGCGAGTCGGCGGTGGTGGATGACCAGCAGCGCGAGGCGCATCTGGTATTCAACGCCGCCGGCCACGTGCGTGGCTCGACCGGCTGCAATCGGCTGATGGGGCGTTACCAGCATACCGGCGATGCACTGAGTTTCTCGGCTCTGGGTACCACCCGCCGCGCCTGCCCCGGGGCGCTGCAGGGGCAGGAGCAGGACTGGCTCGACGTGCTCTCGCGCACCCGGCATCTGTCGCGCCGCGGCGATCGGCTGGTGCTGGAGGATAGCCGCGAGCGGGCGCTGGCCACGCTGCGCGCGACGGCACTCTACTGATCCCGCCGGCGGGCGGCACCCGCGCGCCGCCTGCGCTTGCGACGCGACCCTGCAAAGGCGCGTCGACCCGAATCACGATGATATGGACGAGCCCCCGCATGACCCCGATCGAGTGCCAGTTCGACGCCCATGGCGACGCCGTGATGTCGATCTTCAACGACGCCATTCTCAACACCACCGCGCTCTACGAGTATCAGCCTCGCACGCTGGATGTCATCGAGCAGTGGTTCCGCACCAAACACGCAGGTGACTTGCCGATCCTCGGCGTGCTCGACGAGGCTAGCGGCCGGCTGATGGGCTTCGCCAGCTATGGGCCGTTTCGGCCCCATGCCGCCTACCGCTACTGCATCGAGCACTCGGTCTACGTCGATCGCGACTATCGCGGGCGTGGCGTGGCCCGCTGCCTGATGGAGGCGCTGATCAGGCGCGCCGAGGCGCAGGGCTACCACAGCATGATTGGCGGCATCGACGCCACCAATGTCGCCAGCATCGCGCTGCACGAGCGCCTCGGCTTCAGCCACGCCGGCACCGTGCGCGAGGTCGGCTACAAGTTCGAGCGCTGGCTGGATCTGACGTTCTACCAGCGCCTGCTGGGCACGCGCTAGGCGTTGTACGGCACCTGCCTGCGCGCGAGGACTCTAGGTGCAGAACCTGGCTACGCTTCAGGGCGCGGCGTCACCCGTGCCGGCCGGCGTGTTGGCCTGGCTAGCGTTGTCACTGGTGTCGCTGCTGGCATCGTCAGTGGTGTCCGTCGGCGTATCCGGCATGGCGTCCGCGCCCGCGGTGAGCTTGTCGGCGGGGGCGATGAAGACCTCCTGGCTGGCGCGCAGATAGAGGCAGAGTTCCTGCTCCGCGCGGCCGTTCATGTGCTGCTGCGGGTAGTGCCCCTGGAGCAGCAGGGCGGTGGTGCCGGCCTCATCGTCGAACAGCACCGGCGCGCCGGCCGGTTCGGCGTCCGTGAACTGGCTGGCGTCCGTGCACTGGGCGATCACGTCGCGGGTCTGGTCTTCCCAGGCCGCGGGGCTCGACGCCCGGGCGGGCAGTGCGGTCAGGGCCAGCGAGGTCGTCACGGCGACGGCCAGGAACGCCAGCGAGAATCGGCAAAGCGGTTGCTGCGAGCGGGTGGGGCAGGGCATGCGGATCATCCTTCAGTGAACAACTGTCGGGTCAAGGGCGCGCCGGCGCGCGAGGCCGGGCCGGGGCAGGACTATTTTGGGAGTATAGACCTTTCATGACCCTACCCATTTCACTGCTGTTTCTGGGAGTGGTCTTCGCCACCTCGGTGCTCTCCGGGATATTCGGCATGGCTGGCGGGCTGGTCCTGCTCGGCTTTCTGCTCGCCTGGCTGCCGGCGGCGACGGCGATCGCCGTGCACGGGGTGGTCCAGCTCTCCGCCAACGCCTCGCGGGCGTGGCTGTCGCGACACTTCATCGACTGGCGCATCGTCGGTGGCATCGCCGTCGGGGTGGCGATCGCGGCGCTGGCGCTGGCGCTGGTGCGCTACCACCCCAGCGAGACGGTGGTGCTGATCGTGCTCGGGTTGATGCCGGTGATGGTGTGGATCCCCAAGCGCTGGTTCCATCTGGATGTCTCGCGCCCCAGCCATGCGGTGCTCTGTGGCGTGGTCTCCGGCGGCCTGACCATCGCCGTGGGCGTGTCGGGGCCGACCATCGACATCGGCTTCATTCGAACCCATCTCGACCGTCGCACGGTGGTCGCGAGCAAGGCCTCGATCCAGGTGATCGCGCACTCGCTGAAGATCGTCTTCTACTGGCAGGCCGCCGCCGCCATGGGCGCAGAAGCGTGGGGCTGGGTACTGCTGGGGCTGCCGCTGGCGGTGCTCGGCACGCGCAGTGGCAACCTGATTCTGACCCGCCTGAGCGACAGCGGCTTTCGCACCTGGACGCGCTGGATCGTCACCGTGGTGGGCGGCTACTACCTGATCCGCGGGCTGGCTGGCCTCTGACCTCGGTCCGCAGGCGCGGCCTTGCCTGCCGCGCCCCGAACATGGGCCCGTGGCTCACCCCCGGGAGGGGCTGACGCCGAAGTAGCGCTTGTATTCGCGGCTGAACTGGGAGGTGCTGCGATAGCCCACCTCGCTGGCGGCGCGAGCCACGTTCATGCGCTGCTGGCCGAGCAGCGCCCGCGCCTTGAGCAGCCGCAGGCGCTTGAGATACTGCAGCGGCGACTGCTGGGTGGTGCGCTTGAAGTGGTGGTGGAAGTGCGAGGCGCTCATGTTGGCCTGGGCGGCCAGGGTCTCCACCGTCAGCCCGCTGGCGAAGTGGTGATGCAGATAGTTCAGGGCGTCGATGATCCGCGCGTACTGGCCCTGGCGCTGCACCAGCTGGCGCAGCGATGGCCCCTGGGGCCCGCGCAGCGCGGCGAACAGCACCTCTCTCACGCGCCCCGGGCCGAGCACCCGGCTCTCGGTGGCGTCGCCGAGGCAGTCGATCAGACGCAGCACGCACGCCTCCATGGTCGTATCCAGCTCCACCGCCGCCATCGGCGCCGGGTCGCCGAGCTCGCGCCCCGACTCGGGCAACTGCTGCACCAGCTCGCTGAGAGTGAGGGGATCGAAGGCGATATTGATTCCCAGCATCGGTGCGTTCTCCGGCGTGCGCGTCTCGCACTCGAAGGGCATCGGCAGCGCCTGGACCAGATAGTTGCCCGGCCCGTAATGGATCACCCGCTCGCCCAGGTAGCCGATCTTGTCGCCCTGGGCGATGACGAAGATACCCGGCTCGTAGATCAGCGGCGTACGTGGATAGCTGCAGTGCGAAGCGATCAGGCGCACTCCCTCCACGGCGGTATCGAGAAAGCCTTCGCCGTTGACCAGCGGGGCGATCGCCTCGGCCAGTCGACGAGCGGAGACCGTGTCGTTGGGCATGCGGCCGGCCGGCGCCGCCGACGGCGCGCGGTCGAGCAGTGGTGAGCGTATCTCGAGCATCGGCGGGTCCCCTGCGCTGCGGTATCTTGTGGCCCGGCGGACCGGGATGACGGCCGCCTGGAAGGCTAAGTGTAGTTAGGTTTCGGGGTATTGTGCACATTTTTTACGCAAGACGTGCCGAAATCAGCTTTCCATAAGCAGAATCCGGCAGACCTTTGGCAGGATCGAGCATGGCGGCGCGGCCCGCGATGCACCACACTTCGTCGCGTCATTCACGGGTCGCAAGCGACCCCGAAAAGGAGCTTCCCTCATGAGCGAGAAGACACCGGCCAAAGGGTATGCCGCCCACTCCGACAGCTCGCCGCTGGCGCTGTGGAACTTCGAACGTCGCGCCCCGCGCCCCGACGACGTTGCGATCGAGATTCTCTACTGCGGCGTCTGCCACAGTGACCTGCACTTCGCCCGCGACGACTGGGGCATGGCCTCCTATCCGGTCGTCCCGGGTCACGAGATCGTGGGGCGCGTCACCGCGGTGGGCGACGACGTCAGTCAGTACCAGGTCGGCGATCTGGTCGGCGTCGGTTGCATGGTCGACGCCTGCCGCGAGTGCAAGGCGTGCCAGGATGGTCTGGAGAACTACTGCGCCGAAGGTTTCGTGATGACCTACGGCAGCCCCGACAAGCACGACGGCACCCTGACCCAGGGCGGCTACTCGGACAAGGTGGTGGTCAGCGAGCGTTTCGTGGTGCGCATGCCCGATGGCATCGACCTGAAGTCCGCGGCACCGATCCTGTGTGCCGGCATCACCACCTATTCGCCGCTCAAGCATTACGGCGTCAAGCCGGGCGACAAGGTCGGCGTGATCGGCATGGGTGGCCTGGGCCACATGGGCGTCAAGCTGGCCAAGGCGCTGGGCGCGGAAGTGACCCTGTTCACCCGCTCCGAGTCGAAGAAGGTCGAAGCCAAGCAGCAGGGCGCCGACCACGTGGTCATCTCCACCAGCGACGACGAGATGCAGGCGGTCGCCGAGACCTTCGACTTCATGCTCGATACGGTGCCGGTACAGCACGACATCAATCCCTACCTGGAGGCGCTCAAGCCGGACGGCACGCATATCCTGGTGGGACTGCTGGAGCCGATCGACCCGGCCATCTCCGGTGCCAACCTGGTGTTCCGTCGTCGCGTGCTCGCCGGCTCACTGATCGGCGGCATGCCGGAAACCCAGGAAGTGCTCGATTTCTGTGCCGAGCACGGCATCACCTGCGACGTCGAGATGATCAACATCGATCAGATCAACGAAGCGTGGGATCGGATGCAAAAAGGTGACGTCAAGTACCGCTTCGTCATCGACATGGCCTCGCTCAAGGAGGCTCAGGCAGCCTGAGGCAAGCCCAAGGGATGGCCCGGCGGCGATTCGCCGGGCCAGTCAGGGCATCCAGGTACGTCCGTCGGCGTGCGGTGCGCTGCCTGACAAGCTCCCAGGGTAATGATGCAAGCGTGCGGCCTCCGGGCCGCGCGCTTTTTTTGCGTCGGCTCAGTGCTCGCTGACCCGCACCATGCCCTCCTGGGCGGTGGAGGCGACCAGGCGACCCTGGGTGTCATAGAAGCTGCCGCGGGCGAAGCCGCGCGCGCCGCCCGCCCAGGGACTATCCATGACGTAGAGCAGCCAGTCATCGAGCTTGGGGTCCTCGTGGATCCACAGCGCGTGATCGAGACTGGCAATGCGCAGGTTCGGGTCGCCCAGGGTGACGTCGTGGGCCAGCAGGCTGGTCAGCAGCAGGTTGAAATCGGAGCTGTAGGCGAGCAGATAACGGTGCAGGGCCGGATCGGTGGGCAACGCCCCACCGGTGAGACGGAACCAGATCATCCGCGACGGCGGGCAGGCGTGGCGCTCCTCGACGGTGATGAACTCCACCGGGTGATTGCGGAAGCGCTGATGCACCGCCTCACCGCGGGCCAGCAGCGCCTCGGGATGCTCGACCTCGGGGGCACTCGTCTGATGGTGAATGCCGTTCTCGCGCCCCTGGAAGGAAGCACTGCAGAAGAAGATCGGCTTGCCCTTCTGGATCGCGGTGACGCGGCGGGTGGTGAAGCTGCCGCCGTCACGCACGCGGTCGACCGAGTAGATCACCGGCAGCTCGGCATCACCGCGGCGCAGGAAGTAGCCATGCAGCGAGTGCAGGTAGCGATCCTCGGGCACGGTGCGGGTGGCGGCGGCGGCCGACTGCCCCAGCGCCTGGCCACCGAACAGCTGAGGCAGGCCGAGATCCTGGCTCTGGCCGCGGAACAGATTCTCCTCCAGGGCTTCGAGACCCAGGAGGGTGACGAGATCATCCAACGCTTGGCTCATTCGCGTATCCTTGCGTGCAGTGGTGACAGCGGTATTGATCAAGGTAGTGATGGTCGGCGTGCCTGCCCAGGCGCGCGCCAAGGGCGATCCAACGAGCGGGTAGCGCATGACCCAGAGTGACGAATTCTACATGCATCGGGCGCTGGAGCAGGCGCAACTGGCGTTGGCGGCGGGCGAGGTGCCGATCGGCGCGGTGGTGGTCGATGCCGCCGGCGAGGTGATCGGGCGTGGCTACAATCGGCCCATCGCCAGCCACGACCCCACCGCCCATGCCGAGGTCCAGGCGCTGCGTGACGCCAGCCTGACGCGGGCCAACTACCGTCTCGACGGCTGCGCCCTGTTCGTCACCCTGGAGCCTTGCCTGATGTGCACCGGGGCGATGATCCACGCGCGCCTGGCGCGTCTGGTCTACGCCGCCGCCGAGCCCAAGGGCGGCATGGCCGAGTCCCGCGCCAATCTGTTCGCGCAGCCCTGGTTCAACCATCGTATCGAGGTGCGCGGAGGCGTGCTGGCCGCGCCGTCGCGGCGCCTGCTCAAGGGCTTCTTCCAGGCCCGTCGGGCGGCCGACTCATAGCGCCAGGCCGTCGATCTCGACCCGATTGCGGCCGTTCTGCTTGGCCCGATAGAGCGACTCGTCGGCGGCCTGGAACAGCGGCTCACGCTGCAGCGTTCCGCCGCCCGTCACGCTGACGCCGATGCTCAGGGTCAACGGCCGGCCGTCGGGTTGTACCAGCTCGGTCTCGGCCACCGAGAGGCGCAGCGACTCGGCCAGATGCCGCGCCTGCTGGCGATTGCAGCGGGGCACGCAGGCGACGAACTCCTCGCCGCCGTAGCGCGCGAAGATACCGCCAGCCTCCTCGATCTTATCGCGGCAGCACGCCGCGACGGTGGCCAGGTAGCGGTCGCCGGTCAAATGGCCGAAATGGTCGTTGATACGTTTGAAGTGATCCAGGTCGCAGATCATCAGCGCCAGCGGCAGTGCCTGTTGGTGCTCGTCCAGCCAGTTCATCAACTGGCGGCGGTTGGGTAGCTGGGTCAGCTCGTCGTGGCGTGCCAGCCACTCGATCTCGCCCTGCAGCCGCTCGCGCTGGGCGATCTCGTGGCGCAGCGAATCGTTGGTCTGGCTGACCAGGCGGTGCTGCTGGGCCAGTCGGCGATAGACGTAGAGCACCATGTAGACCAGATAGGCGAGCACCAGGCCGAAGACCAGCGTGATCTCCGGTACCCGGTCGCGCTGGCGCAGCAGCAGATCGAGATCGGGCTGCACGCTGAGCAGGAGGGTGTCGGCGCCGATCCGTACCGGGCGCTGATAGCGCCAGTCCGAGAGGTTGGCCAGCGGGCCACCGTGGAAATAGACCTGCTTGTGGTCGAGTATCATGATCGCGCGGTCGCGACTATGGGTCTGGCGCAGCAGCGACTTGAGCAGGTTGTCGACGCTGACCACCATGCCCACCGCACCCAGCAGCTCGCCATCGACGATATCGCGCACTGGCAGGTAGCTGATCACGCCGCGCCCCCCCTGCAGGAAATCGATGATCCCGGTTTGCCCCTCGATGCCGTAGACCAGCGGCCGGTCGAGCACGGCGTTGGCCCTAGCCTGGCTCTGATAGAGGTTGATGCCGAGCAGGGACTGATTGCCGCGCAGCGGATAGACGCGCAGCACCTTGCCGTCGCGATCGATGAAGGCGATATCGCGGAAGTAGCCGAAATCCTCGTAGTAGCGCTTGGCCTGACGCTCCCACTCGGAGCGGGTGGGAATCTGCCCGAGCATGTCCCAGAAACTGGCGAAGCGGCGCATCGCCTTGAGGTGGGCCTCGGTCTCCGTGGCGAGCAGGGTGGCGATACGGTCACCGTCGTTGGCGATCTGGGCGAACAGCCGGTCATTGTCGTTCTGGCGCTGTTGCTGCCAGCCGAACAGCACGACCAGCATGATCGTACCGGCGATCGCCAGCGGCGGCAGGATCCGTTGCCAGTAGCGCATCAGTGGCGCCACCAGGCGCGCCAGCTGGCTGCCCCAGAGCAGCCAGAGTGCCGCCAGCAGCGCCGGTGGTGCGCCGATAAGCGCGCTCGCATGGGGCGGTGCGGGCAGCAGCGAACGCGCACTCACCAGCGCCGTGCAGCCGGCGACGAGCAGCAGCAGCACCGGCGACCCCAGGCCTAGCCGACTGAGCAGCAGCAGGTTGAGCATCAGCGTGAACAGTGCGGCCAGCGTCAGCGGCGAGGGCCTTACCTGGTAGAGGGTCCAGTCACCCGGTAGACGGTCGAGCCAGCCCTGCCAGGTGGCGGTGGCGATCCAGCTTTCGCTGATCATGACGCTGGCGAGGATACCGAGGGTCACCAGCGCGGTGGGGATCAGCAGCCAGCGGCTGAGCGCGATCCAGCGCTGCCAGGAGAGCCACTGGCCCAGCGCCAGCAGTCCCAGCAGTGGCGCCAGCACCCAGCGCTGAGCGGGGTCCTCCCCGGACCAGAGTGTCCAGACGATGAGCGGCAGGCTCAGGTAGAGTGTGAGACTGGACACCAAGCGCATAGGTGATAGAGGGCTCCTAGAGGTGCAGCCACAGAGTGCGTGGCTGCACCGGCCACGGCTTACATCAGGGGCGTGACGATTTCCAGCGGCGTCATGGTGTCGCTGTCCAAGGTGCGCTGGCCCAACTGATCGAACTGCTGCTGGCTGCGATTGACGTACTTCAATATCTCGTAATAGCGGCGCACGTTACGCACGTAGATCACCGGCTCCCCGCCCCGAGCATACCCATGGTTGGCTTGCGAATACCACTCGCGCTGCTGCAGCAGCGGCAGCGCCTCGCGCACGTCGATCCAGCGGTCGGGGTCGCCGCCGCGCTGGGCGGCGATGGTGCGGGCGTCGAAGAGGTGGCCAAGCCCCACATTGTAGGCCGCCAGCGCCATCCAGGTGCGGTCGGGTTCGGGGATCGAGGCGTCCAGCCGATCGCGCACGTGAAGCAGATAGCGCGCGCCGCCGTCGACGCTCTGGCGTGGGTCGAGGCGATTGTCGATGCCGATCTCGTCGGCGGTGGGTCGGGTCAGCATCATCAGGCCGCGCACGCCGGTGGGCGAAGTGGCATCCGGCCGCCAGTGCGACTCCTGATAACCCAGTGCGGCGAGCAGACGCCAGTCGAAGCCGGTATCCCGGGCGGCTTCCTTGAAGTAGGGCACGAAGCGCGGCAGGCGGTTGCGCACATGGCGAATGAACAGGCGCGCGCCGACGTACTCGAGATAGTCGTCGTGGCCGAAGTAGCGCCCGATCAGCTCGTCGAGATCGCCGCTCGAGCGTTGCTCCGCGATGAAGCGGTTGGCTGCTTGCTGCAGCGCCAGCGGCTGGCTGGCGGAGAACGCCCAGACCAGCGTCAGCGGCTTGCCCAGGGCGAAGCCGCGCTCGACGTTGGGGAAGAACAGCCGGTTGAGCTTGAACTGGTGGGTATAGATCACCGCGGCATCGAGATCGTCGCGCTCGACCATCTCCAGCAGATCGGCGATGGCCAGATCGTCGGCTTCGCGCCAGCCCAGGCCGGGCAGATTCTGCTGCTGGGCACGCAGCGCGGCGGCGCTGCCGGAGCCGGCGATCACACCGATCCGCAGATTGAGCAGGTCATCGAGGGTACGCACCGGCGGCAGCCCGCGGCGATAGACCACCAGCGGCTGCAGGGTCAGGATCGGCTGGCTGTAGCGCAGCCCGCTGCGGCTCTGATCCAGGGTGAGCGCGGCCGCGCCGAGGTCGGCCGTGCCCCGGCGGACGTCGTCGAGCACATCCATGATGCGGCTGTCGTTCTTGACCGCCAGGCTGACCCCCAGCGAATGCGCGAAGCGCCGCACCAGCTCGTACTCGAAGCCGGTCGGCCCATGGCCACCCTGATAGAAGGTGATCGGGCCATTGCGGGTAGCGACCTGCAGGAAGTCGCGCTGACGGATCGAATCGAGTCCGTCGCCCAGGCGCGGCAGCAGCTCGGCGGGGCATAGCAGGGTGGCCAGGGCCAGCAGTACCGTCAACGCAGCACGCAGGCGCTTTGAAAGATGGAGCATGCGATGGGATCGGTCACGGCGTGACGCCACACCATAGCCGGCCGCGGCGCCGATGTCATCTCCTCCGCGGGCGCGCCGGCGGGCGCTAATTAAGGTGCGATTGGTGGTAGGCGCGGTTTCGGCGCTGCCCGCGGTGCGGGCTTAGCGAGCGGCGCCGCTTTCCAGTATCATGGCGCCCTGATTCGGCCGTGCTGCCCCGATTCGCCCGATCGATCCGCGCTCAGACAGCCACGCGATCCCTGACCGTCCTGGAGGCTTTCCTCGCCATGCTCGAATTGCAAGGCGCTCCCGCGCTATCTGCATTCCGTCACGCCAAGCTGCTCGCCGACCTGCGCGACGCAGTGCCCGAAGTCGAGACCCTCGAAGCCCACTACGTCCATTTCGTCGACCATCGTGACGATCTCGACGCCGCGGCCCGCGAGACCCTCGAGCGGCTGCTCGACTACGGTCACGACACGCCGGCTGGCCACGACACGCAGGCGCGTGGAACGGCAGGCAACGACGCCGCGGCGCACGGCCACCGTTTCCTGGTGGTGCCGCGGATCGGCACCATCTCGCCGTGGTCGTCCAAGGCCACCGATATCGCCCGCAACTGCGGTCTGACTCAGGTCGCCCGGCTCGAACGAGGTATCGACTACCGCGTGACCTTCCGGCAGGCGCCCCAGGCCGAGGCCTTCGCCGCGCTGATCGCCTGTCTTCACGACCGCATGACCGAGAGCGTGCTGCAGGATGCCAGCGATGCCGCCAAGCTGTTCTCGCAGCAGGCGCCGGTGCCGCTGGCCACGGTCGACGTGCTCGGCGGCGGGCGCCCGGCGCTGGCCGCTGCCAACGGCGAGCTGGGGCTGGCCCTGGCCGACGACGAGATCGACTATCTGGTCGCGGCGTTCGGCGAGCTCGGGCGCAACCCGACCGACGTCGAGCTGATGATGTTCGCCCAGGCCAACTCCGAGCACTGCCGCCACAAGATCTTCAACGCCGACTGGGTGATCGACGGCGAGGCGCAGAGCCACTCGCTGTTCAAGATGATCAAGAACACCTTCGAGCAGTCGAGCGACAAGGTGCTCTCGGCCTACAGCGACAACGCCGCGATCATCGAGGGCAGCCGCGCCGGCCGCTTCTTCCCCGCGCCCGAGACCCAGGTCTACGCCGCGACCCAGGAGCCGATCCACATTCTGATGAAGGTGGAGACCCACAATCACCCCACCGCGATCGCCCCGCACCCGGGGGCGGCCACCGGAGCCGGCGGCGAGATCCGTGACGAGGGCGCCACCGGCCGTGGTGGCAAGCCCAAGGCGGGGTTGACCGGCTTCACCGTCTCCAACCTGCGCATCCCCGAGTTCGTGCAGCCGTGGGAAGCCTTCGACTACGGCAAGCCCGAGCGTATCCAGTCGGCCCTAGACATCATGCTCGAGGGGCCGATCGGCGGTGCGGCGTTCAACAACGAGTTCGGCCGCCCCAACCTCAACGGCTTCTTCCGCACCTTCGAGCTCGACGCCGTGGGGGCGGCGGGCATCGAGCGCCGCGGCTACCACAAGCCGGTGATGCTGGCCGGCGGCTACGGCAGCGTGCGCGACGCCCATGTGCTCAAGGGCGAGATCCCTGTCGGTGCCAAGCTGATCGTGATGGGCGGCCCGGCGATGCTGATCGGCCTCGGCGGCGGTGCCGCGTCGTCGATGGCGTCGGGTGCCTCCAGCGAGGATCTCGACTTCGCCTCGGTGCAGCGCGGCAACCCCGAGATCGAGCGCCGCGCCCAGGAGGTGATCGACCGCTGCTGGGCGCTGAACGAGGCCAATCCCATCGCCTTCATCCACGACGTCGGCGCCGGCGGGCTCTCCAATGCGCTGCCGGAGCTGGTCAAGGATGGTGGCCGCGGCGGCCTGTTCGATCTGCGCGCGGTGCCCAATGCCGAGCCCGGCATGAGCCCGCTGGAGATCTGGTGCAACGAAGCCCAGGAGCGCTACGTGCTGGCGGTATCGCCGGACCAGCTCGAGCGCTTCGATGCCATCTGCCAGCGCGAGCGCTGCCCCTACGCGGTGGTCGGCGAGGCCACCGAGGCGCACCATCTGAGCGTGCGCGACGACCAGTTCGAGGCCGATCCGGTGGATCTGCCGATGAGCGTGCTGTTCGGCAAGCCGCCCAAGATGCAGCGCAGCTTCGAGCGTCACACCCTCAACCTGCCCGGCCTCGGACTCGACAATCTCGACCTGCGCGAGGCGCTGGACCGGGTGCTGCGGCTGCCCACGGTGGCGTCGAAGAGCTTTCTGATCACCATCGGCGACCGCTCGATCACCGGCCTGGTGGCGCGCGACCAGATGGTCGGGCCGTGGCAGGTGCCGGTGGCCGACTGCGCGGTCACCACCGCCAGCTTCGACACCCATGCCGGTGAGGCGATGGCCACCGGTGAACGCCCGCCGGTGGCGCTGATCGACCCGGCGGCGAGCGCCCGCCTGGCGGTGGCCGAGACCATCACCAACCTGGCGGCGGCACCGATCGCCGCGCTCTCCGACGTCAAGCTCTCCGCCAACTGGATGAGCGCGGCCGACCATGCCGGCGAGAACCAGGCGCTTTACGATGCCGTGCACGCCGTGGGCATGGAGCTGTGCCCTCAGCTCGGCATCGCCGTGCCGGTGGGCAAGGACTCGATGTCGATGCGCACCGCCTGGCAATCCGACGATGAAGAGAAGAGCGTCACCGCGCCGCTGACGCTGGATATCACCGGCTTCGCCCCGGTCACCGATGCGCTCGCGACGCTGACCCCGCAGTTGCGTCTCGACCAGGACGAGAGCGACCTGATCCTGATCGATCTGGGGCGCGGCCAGAACCGCCTCGGCGGCTCGGCGCTGGCCCAGGTCTACGGCCAGGTCGGCAATGTCTGCCCGGATCTCGACGAAGCCGAGGATCTGGTGGCGTTCTTCAACGTCATCCAGGGTCTAAACGCCGACGGCAAGCTGCTGGCCTACCATGACCGCAGCGACGGCGGGCTGATCGTGACCCTGCTGGAGATGGCCTTCGCCGGTCACGGCGGACTGGAGATCAAGCTCGACTGGCTGACCGACGATGCGGTGGGCGCGGTGGATGCGCTGTTCGCCGAGGAGCTGGGCGCGGTGATCCAGGTCAATCGCCACGAGACCGAGTTCGTGCTGGCACAGTTCGCCGCCGCCGGGATCGACACCTGTGGCGTGATCGCGCGCCCGCGCTACGATGATCAGGTGCGCGTCACGCTGTTCGAGGAGCCGCTGCTCGAGACCACCCGAGCCATGGCCCAGCGCACCTGGTCGGAGACCAGCTACCGCCTGCAGGCGCTGCGCGACAATCCGGAGAGCGCCAAGAGCGAGTTCGATGGCCTGCTCAACCTGCGCGATCCGGGGCTTTCCGCCAGCCCCACCTTCGACGTCGACGACGATGTCGCCGCGCCCTTCATCAACCAGGGCGTGCGGCCGCGGGTCGCCATCCTGCGCGAGCAGGGGGTCAACGGCCATGTCGAGATGGCGGCGGCCTTCGATCGTGCCGGTTTCGAGGCGGTCGACGTGCACATGAGCGACATCCTCGCCGGGCGCATCACCCTGGACGAGATGAAGGGGCTGGTCGGCTGCGGCGGTTTCTCCTACGGCGACGTGCTCGGCGCCGGCGGCGGCTGGGCCAAGTCGGCGCTCTACAATCCGCGGGCCCGCGACCAGTTCGCTGCCTTCTTCGCCCGCGAGGACACCTTCGGGCTGGGCGTGTGCAACGGCTGCCAGATGTTCTCGCAGCTCAAGGAGCTGATCCCCGGGGCCGAGCGCTGGCCGCGTTTCGTGCGCAACCACTCCGAGCAGTTCGAAGCGCGGGTATCGATGGTCAAGGTCGAACAGACCCCCTCGATCCTGTTCGCCGGCATGGCCGGTTCGACCCTGCCGGTGGCGGTGGCCCATGGCGAAGGGCGTGCGCTGTTCGCCGACAGCAGCCATTTGCGCGGAATGCAGGGCAGCGGCCAGATCGCGCTGCGCTATGTCGACAACGACGGCCAGGTGACCACGCGTTACCCGGCCAACCCCAACGGCTCGCCCTCCGGGGTGACCGGGCTGACCACGCCGGATGGACGCGTCACCATCATGATGCCCCATCCGGAGCGGGTCGCCCGCGCGGTCACCAACTCCTGGCGGCCGGCCGAGTGGACCCGGGACGGGGCCTGGATGCGGCTGTTCCGTAACGCGCGGGTATGGGTGGGCTAGACCACGCACCAGCGTAGCGGTCGAACGCGAACCAGCCGGCTTGCCCCAGGGCAAGCCGGCTTTTTTGTGCTCTTCATTCGGAGACCGACGCCCGCCAGTGCTAGAGCGGCACGATTAGAGCGGCACGATGGCGGTGAAACGCCCACCCCCATCGAAATACAGCCGAAAGCGGCCGTGTACGCCGTCATGGCTCACCAGGCGGTGCAGGGCGCGGGCGGGAAAGCGCACCCGCCGCCCATCGAGGGTGTAGGTCTGAATGCTCTCCACCGCGCCGGCGTAGTAGCTTCGGCACTGGTCGAGGCTGAGATCGAGCGTGATATCGACGCTGGGCATGGGGTGTCCGGGGATCTGACGAGCGGCCAGGCCGCAGCGTGCCTCAAGCGCGGCCGCCGGGCAATGCCGTGCCGGCGGTCGGGGGCTCAGCCAGGCTGGCGCCGCTCGCGCTTGACCTGCTGGCGCAGCCTGGGCAGCTGGCGTGCCACCGGCGGCAGCCGCAACAGCATCAGACCGGCGCCGATCGCGGCGTACAGGCTCCACTCGCCGAGATCGGCGCGCACCACCCAGAAAAAGTGCAGCAGGCCCAGCGCCAGGACCAGGTAGACCAGCTTGTGCAGCGTCTTCCAGCGCTTGCCCAGTCGGCGCATCGAGGCGCGGTTGGAGGTCACTCCCATCGCCACCAGGCCAAGCAGCGCCAGCATGCCGACGATGATATAGGGGCGGCGGACGATCTCGCTGCCCAGCCGGCTCAGGTCGAGGCCGAGTATGAACAGCGCATAGCAGAGCAGGTGGGCCACCGCGTAGGCCAGAGTCCACAGCCCCATCTGGCGCCGGATCAGGGCGAAGCCTTTCCAGCGGGTGAGCTTGCCGAGCGGGGTCAGGCTCAGGGTGGCGAACAGCATCCACAGCGTGCCCTGGCCGATATTGAGCAGCAGGTAGCGCCCGGGCTCGGGGCCGGCGGCGTTGAGCGCGACCTGATAGCTCCAGTAGAGCAGGGGGGCCAGGGCGATGCAGAAGACCGCGACGCGCCACAGCGTCAGCGTAGAGCGCGGGGTGGCCATCAGAACTGCTTCCTCAGGTCCATGCCGGTATACAGGCTCGCCACCTGGTCGGCGTAGCCGTTGAACATCCGGGTATCGATGATATGCGGGTTGAACAGGCTATTGGGCAGGCGCCGCTCGGTGGCCTGGCTCCAGCGCGGATGGTCGACCTGGGGATTGACGTTGGCATAGAAGCCATATTCGTCGGGGGCGATCGCCTGCCACGAGTTGACCGGCTGCTCGCTCACCAGCGAGATTCGCACGATCGACTTGATGCTCTTGAAACCGTACTTCCAGGGCACCACCAGGCGCAGCGGGGCGCCGTTCTGGTTGGGCAGCTCGCGGCCGTACATGCCCACGCCGAGAATCGTCAGCGGGTGCATCGCCTCGTCCAGGCGCAGCCCTTCGGTGTAGGGCCAGTCGATCAGCGCGAAGGCGGAGTCCTGCCCCGGCATCTCCTGGGGCCGCACCAGGGTCTCGAAACGCACGTACTTGGCCTTGGAGGTGGGCTTGGCACGTGCGATCACGTCGCCCAGCGGAATCCCCAGCCACGGGATCACCATCGACCACGCCTCGACGCAGCGCAGGCGATAGATGCGCTCTTCGAGCCGTGACGGGGTGATCAGATCCTCCAGCGCCACGCGCCCGCCGTTGTCGACCTCGCCATCGATCACCACGCTCCATGGCTGGGTGGTGAGCGAGTCGGCGCGCTTCGACGGATCGCCCTTGCCGGTGCCGAACTCGTAGAAGTTGTTGTAGGTCGAGGCGTCCTGATAGGGGGTCAACTTGTCCAGTTCGGGGTCCTGCGGTACCACCGCATCCCACTGGGCACGCTCGATCTCCCCGGCGAGCCACGCGGGCGGATGGCCGGCGGGTACGTCGGTGTAGTCCGCGGCGGCCGCCTGCGCGCGTCCGGAGAGCGCCAGGCCCGCGCCGACGCCGGCCAGGCCGCCGAGGAACCGCCGCCGTGACAGGTAGACCGACTCGGGGGTGACGTCCGACTCGCGCAGGTCGCCGGGTTGGGGGATCTTGATCAACATCGCGGGTACTCCCTGTTCTGGCGCATGGCTCGCGCTGGCGGGCCCTGTCTCCGTGCCCCTGGGGTGCACTGGCCGACGCCGTTCGCCGAGCCTCACAAGCGCATACGCAGGCTGTCGACGCCTGGATGCAGCCGCTGTCTACCAGGGCTCAGAACGCGCCCAGCCAGCGCCACCAAAGATAGTCCAGCGGCCACAGCAGCACGATGGTGATCAGTGCCAGCGGCAGGGTGACCCGGATGGCGTGGCGCAGATCCACCCGGGCGGCGAGCAGGCCGACGATCAGCGGTGGCGATTGATAGGGCAGCACGATGGTCGAGAAGCCGAGCACCTGGATCATCACCGCCGCCTGTGGCGACCAGCTGGTGACCTCGGCCAGCTGCGGTGTCAGCGGGGTCATCACCGCAGGGATGCCCGGCAGCGTCGCCAGCATCCCCAGCAGGGTGGCGAGGCCGGCGAGCCAGCCGAAGTTGCCGGCATCCGCGCCGGGGGCCAGCGGCAGCACCCCCAGCAGATGTCCGGCGAGTGCTGCGCCGACGCCGCTGGCATGGGCCAGGGCGCCGAGGCTGACGATCCCGGCGACATACAGAAACGGCTCCAGGTTCATCTGCGCCAGCGGCTTGGGCGGCAGCAGGCCACTGCCGGGGTAGAGGCACACCAAGGCCACCAGCATGCCGATCCAGGCCGGCGAGATGCCGTGCCAGGCATCGGTCATCCACATCACCACGGCGAATGCCAGCAGCGCCACCATGATCAGGTTGGGACGCCCCTCGGGCAGCGTCGGTGCCACCGCCGACGTCTGATGCGGCCCCGGCGCAGCAGGGAACAGGCGCAGGATCAGGCCCAGCATCAGCAGCCACTTGAGCAGGCCCAGCACCGGGAAGTGGAGCAGGAAGTAGTGGCCGTAGCTGGGCGAGAAGCCGAGTACCGCCTCGCTGGTGCCCATCAGCACGTTGTTGGGTACGTTGGCCGGGAGGATGGCGAAGGCGGGGAGGAAGCTCGACATGATACCGCTGAGCAGAAAGCCGCTGCGTGCCGGGTCGCCGGGGGCGTAGCCCAGGCGCTCGACCAGCGTCAGCATGATCGGCGTCAGCAGCAGGATGCGACCCATGGAGGAGGGCATCACGAACGACGCCAGCAGTGCGGCGAGACCGATCCCGAACACCGCCTGCGGATAGCCCGAGGCCAGATAGGGGCCGATCCGCACCGCCGCACGCTCGCCCAGCCCGGTGTGATTGATCGCCGCGCCGATCACCATGCCCGAGAACACCAGCCAGGTCGCCGCCGACTCGAAACCCGAGAAGGTCACCGCCGCGGGGGCCACCTTGGCGGCCATGCACAGGGTGAAGAACACCAGGGCGGTGAGCCACTGCGGCAGCCAGCCGGTGGCCCACAGGCCGATCCCCAAGCCCACCACCATGGCCGCCCGGGTCAGCGGCGCCAGCCCCGCGCCCAGCAGGAGGGCAAAGACCGTGAGCACGGCGAGCGCGGCGACGGTGTGACGCCACGCCAGCGGCGGATGGGCTGAGGACATGCAGGGCTCCTGGGCTGTACGGACACGAGGCGACGGGCAGTATATCAGCCCGCTGGGGCCGGACCGCGCCCACCTTTGCGCCCTCGGCCGCGCTAGCGGCTACGCTGATAGCCTGGGCGCCGGCGGTTCCGCTGCGGGGCGCCATCCGCGATATCGGAAATGCCCGTCATGGGAGGAGGAGACATGCGCGCCATGGCCACGCTGTGCCTGAGCGGCGAGCTGATGAGCCGGCTGGAGGCGATCGCCCGGGCCGGTTTCGGCGGCGTCGAGATCTTTGTCGACGATCTGCAGCGCGATACGCACAGCGCGCGGCGCATCGGCGAACACTGCCGCGATCTCGGGCTCGCGGTGGTCGCCCTGCAGCCGTTCCGCGACGCCGAAGGGCTCACCGGAGAGGCCCACCGGCGCATGCTCGACCGCGCCGCACGCCACTTCGACACCCTCGCCGACCTGGGCGGCACCCAGCTGCTGGCGACCAGTACCACCCTGGCCGAGGCGCGCCCCGAGCTGACGGCAGCGGCCGACAGCCTGGGCGAGCTGGCCGAACGGGCTGCCACGCGCGGCATGACCATCGCCTATGAAGCGCTGTGCTGGGGCCGGCATGTCAACGATTACCGCCAGGCGTGGGAGGTGGTGACGCTGGCAGACCATCCGGCGCTGTCGCTGGTGCTCGACAGCTACCACGTGCTGGCCCTGGGGCTGGAGCTGGAGACCCTGGCTGCGCTGCCGGCGGCGCGGATCGGGCTGGTGCAGCTGGCCGACGCGCCGGCACCGCTGCGTGAAGATCTGCAGACCGTCAGCCGCCATCGGCGCGCCTTCCCGGGGGAGGGAGAGCTCGAGGTCGAGCGTTTCATCGCGGCGCTGGCGCGCACCGGCTATGCCGGGCCGATCTCGCTGGAGGTGTTCAGCGATGTGCTCGGCGTGATGCCCACCGGAATGACCGCGCTGGCCGGCTGGGAGCGGCTCGAACGGGCGTTGCAGGCAGCCGGCTGAGGGCGGCACGTCTCAAACCGTGGAGCGCCGTACTTGTCAGCCGGTGCCGAGCAGCCACTGGTTCGACAGCCAGATCCCCACCGCCAGCGTCAGGGCTGAGAGCAGCGTGGCCATCACCATCGCCGCGGTGCCCATCTCGGCGAAACCGTAACGTTGCCCCAGCAGCGGGTACATCGACAGCATCGGTGCGCAGGCGAAGACGATCGCGGCGGTGGCCAGCACCGGGTCGAGGCCCGGTATCAGCATCACCATCAGCGCCACGCACAGCGGATGCAGGGTCAGCTTGGCCAGGGCGATGCGGGTCACCCGCTTGACCATGCCGCGCACGCGCAGTCCGCACAGGGTGCCGCCGATCACGAACAGCGCCACCGGCGATGATGACGCCGCGAGCATCTCCAGCACCCGCGCCAGCGGCGCCGGCGGGTGCAGATCGAGCCCCGCGAGCAGGCTGCCGGCGGCGATGGCGAGGATCAGCGGATGGCGCAGGATGCGCAGCGCCACTGGGCGGATGGTCGCCCACAGGCTGCCCCGGGCCTGGCTTGCCAGCTCCGCCAGCACCAGCGCGGTGGGGATCACCAGCAGGTTCTCGATCAGCATGTTCAGCGCCAGGGCGATGCCCGCGCTGGGACCGACCACCAGCACCGCCACCGGGTAGCCGATGAAACCGCTGTTGGAGGCCGAGGTGCCAAGTGCGTACATCGCCCGGCGCGCCAGCGGCGCGTTGCCGCGCAGTGTCACCAGGGCGAAGGTGAGGGCGAAGGCGAGCCCCGAGCCGAGCCCGTAGACGAGCAGGTAGGGGACGTTGAAGACCTCGCCCAGCGGGCGTTGCAGCAGTGCCTGGATCACCAGCGCGGGCAGCGCGATATTGATCACGTAGCGGCCCATGCCCTGGATGTGTGCCTTGTCCACGACCCGCTTGAGCACGGCCAGATAGCCGATCGCGAGCAGAATGAAGATGGGCACGATGGCGCCGAAGATGTGACTCAAGGCGGGGACTCGAAGAGGTGGAGAGGATCAGGCTTTAGACTTAGGTCGAATAGCATGATCCTCGGCGACGTTCGGGGCAAGTGCGATCGGTGCCGGGGTCAGTTGACCTGGGTCGCGATCTGCGCCGCCTTCTCGCGCAGCAGCGGCAGGAAGGTCTCGGTGAGGGTGGCGAGCTCGACGCGTGCCGCATTGGTGCTGACGTTGAGTGCGCCGATCAGCTCGCCGTGGGCGCCGAAGGCGGGGATCGCCAGTGAGCGCAGGCCGGAGTCCAGCTCCTGGTCGACCACGCAGTAGCCCTGCTCGCGGACCCGGGCCAGGCAGTCGCGCAGCGCGGCCTTGTCGGTCAGGCTGTGCTCGGTATGGCGCTGGAGGTTGACCCGTGCCAGGAAGGCGTCGTGCTCCGCCGCCGGCAGCTGGGCCAGCAGCACCCGGCCCATCGAGGTGTAGGCCGCCGGCAGCCGCGTGCCGATCGCCAGTGAGATCGACATCAGCCGGTGTGGCGCCGCCGAGCGCGCCACGTAGGTCACGTCGTCGCCGTCTAGCACGCCCATCGACGACGACTCGCCGGTGGCCTCGGTGATCGCCTCCAGATGCTGCTGGATCACCGTGCGATAGCCGTTGGAGGAGAGAAAGGCGTAGCCCAGCTGCAGCGCCTTGGGCGCCAGCTCGAAGGTGCGCTGCTGCTTGCGCACGTAACCCAGCGCATGCAGCGTGAGCAGAAAGCGCCGCGCGCGGGCGCGGTTCATGCCGGTCTTGGTGGCGACCTCGCTCAGCGTCATGCGCGGTGTGCGCTGGTCGAAGGCCAGAATCACCTCGAGCCCGCTGGCCAGGGCGGTCACGAAGTCGCGATCCTCGGGGGTGAGCGTCTCGTCGGCATCCATGCTGATCTCTTCCTTCCATTCGCGAGGCGGTGTCGGTACCCCCATCTTACGCAAGGTTCGCTTGGCGAACATCCGTTCAGATCGCGCCGGAGCCCAGGGAGGCTATTGGCCTGCGCCGTATGCTGGTCATGCTGCCGTCATGTGCCGGTCACGGTGCTGTCATGGTGACGGAGCAGGATTCTTGGCCTGTCAAAGCATGCCTGATCGGCTGCCGCGACTTCCCCGACCCGCCTGGAGCCTGCCGATGAATGCCTTGCCTCGCCGCCGTCCCAACCCGCTTTCCTGCCTGGCAGGGTCACTGCTGTTGACTGCCATGGTCTCCAGTGCCGCCCAGGCGGCACCCTCGCAGCAGCTGATCGACGCTGCCAAGCAGGAGGGCATGCTGACCACCATCGCCCTGCCGCATAGCTGGTGCGGCTATGGCGAGGTCATTGCCGGCTTCGAGAAGAAGTACGGCATCAAGGTCAATGAGCTCAACCCCAACGCCGGATCGGGCGACGAGTTGCAGGCGATCAAGGCCAACAAGGGCAATACCGGCCCCCAGGCGCCGGACGTGATCGACGTGGGCCTCTCTTTCGGGCCGGTGGCCAAGCAGGATGGCCTGCTGCAGCCCTACAAGGTCTCGACCTGGGACTCGATCCCCGATGACGCCAAGGATGCCGAGGGCTACTGGTACGGTGACTACTACGGCGTGCTCGCCATGGGTGTGAATCGTGACATCTACCCCGAGTCGCCGCAGAGCTTCGCCGATCTGAACGCCAGCGAGTACACCAACGGCGTGGCCCTGGCCGGCGATCCGCGCACCGGCAACAGCGTCATGATGACCGTCTACGCCGCCGGGATCGCCAACGGTGGCAAGGCGGGCGCCGATGCGCTCAATGCCGGTATCGCCTATTTCAAGCAGCTCAAGGACAAGGGCATTCTGGTGCCGGTCAATGGCACGGCGCAGAACATCGCCCAGGGCACCACGCCGATCTACTTCGATTGGGATTACAACCTGCTGGCGATGCGCGACAAGCTCGACGGCAACCCGCCGATCGATGTCGTCGTGCCCAGCGATGCGGTGGTGGCGGGGGTCTACGTACAGGGCATCTCCGCCTATGCGCCGCACCCCAACGCGGCCAAGCTGTGGATGGAGTATCTCTACTCCGATGAGGGTCAGCTCGGCTGGCTCAAGGGGTACTGCCACCCGATTCGCTTCAACGATATGGTCGAGCGCGATGTCGTGCCGCAGGCGCTGCTCGATCGCCTGCCGCCGGCGGAGAACTATCGCAAGGCGATCTTCCCCACCCTGAAGGCGCAGTCCGAAGCCAAGACGGCCGTGGCCGATAACTGGGCGCGGGAGATGGGAGTCCAGTAATGGCGCACCGCCTTCTCCGGGTGCGGGCAGAGGGGGCGAACCTGATGGGTTCGCCGCTGTGGCGCTGGCTGGGCCTGCTGCCGTTCGCGCTGTTCGTGCTGCTGTTTCTGGTGCTGCCGGTGCTCTATCTGGTGCAGGGGGCTTTTCAGACCCCGCAGGGGCAGTTCACCTTCGATAACTTGCGCGCGCTGGCGTCGCCGACGATCGCCAGCGCCTACTCGCTGTCGATTCGCCTCAGCCTGGTCTCCGCCGGGCTGGGTGCGCTCGGAGGGCTGCTGGTCTGCTATGCGCTGGTGCATGGCGGCCTGCCCTCCTGGCTGCGGCACGCCTTCACCACCTTCTCCGGCGTGGCCTCCAACTTCGCCGGCGTGCCGCTGGCATTCGCGTTCATTGCCACACTCGGTCGGCTGGGACTGGTCACCGTACTGCTGCGCGATCTGTTCGGGATCAACCTCTACGCCAGCGGCTTCAGCCTGTTCTCCTTCTGGGGGCTGGCGCTGACCTATCTCTATTTTCAGCTGCCATTGATGCTGCTGATCATCACTCCGGCGATGCAGGGGCTCAAGCGCGAGTGGCAGGAAGCGGCCGAGAGTCTCGGCGCCAGCCGCGCCCAGTATTGGCGCCGGGTCGCGCTGCCGGTGCTGACGCCGTCGGTGCTGAGCTGTTTCATGCTGCTGTTCGCCAACGCCTTCGGGACCCTGGCGACGGTGGTGGCGTTGACCGGTGCCAACTTCCCGGTGGTGCCGATCCTGCTGTTCCAGCAGATCCGCGGCAACGTGCTCTACAACCCCAATCTCGGTTTCGCACTGGCACTGGGGATGGTGGCGATCATGGTGGTGACCAATCTGCTCTACTTCGTGCTGCGCGCCCGCGCCGAGCGGTGGCAGCGATGAGGCTCGGCAAGGGGGCGCCCGTGACACGCTGGCCGCTGCTGTCGTGGAGCATCGTGCTGCTGGCGGCGGGCTACTTCCTGCTGCCGCTGTATGCCACCTTCCAGTTCTCGCTGGGCATGCAGCGCGGCGAGCTCAGCTTCGCCGCCTATCACTGGCTGTTCGGCAGCGATCGCTTCCTCGATAGCCTCTCCTATTCGGCGGTGGCTTCGCTGCTGGCCATTCTGGCGGGGACGCTGCTGGTGGTGCCAACGGTCTACTGGGTGCGGCTGAAACTGCCCCGGGCGCGTGGTGTGGTCGAGTTCGCCAGCCTGCTGCCGCTGATCATTCCGCCGATCGTGGTGGTGTTCGGCTATATGCGTCTTTACGGCGATGGCTCGCTGCTGCCGCTGACCACCAGCGATGGGCGCCTCGATCTGCTGCTGGTGATCGGCTATGTGGTGCTCGCGCTGCCCTATATGTTCCGTGCCGTCGATACCGGGATGGCGGCCATCGATATCGTCACCCTGACCGAGGCGGCGGAGAGTCTCGGCGCCTCGCGCTGGCGTATCGTCGTCAGCGTGATCTTTCCCAACGTGCGTTCGGCGATCGTGGCCGGCGCTTTCCTGACGCTGTCGATCTCGCTGGGCGAGTTCGTCATGGCGAGTCTGTTGAGTCGCCCCGCCTTCGGCCCCTATCTGGTGCAGATGGGGCAGGACTACGCCTACCAGCCGGCGGCGCTGGCGATCCTGGCCTTCGTCATCACCTGGGTGTGCATGGCACTGATGCAGTTCTTTGCGCTGCGCAAGCCGGGGCAGCGTGTGCTGCCGCGGCTGTGGGCAGGGCGCGCGACCAAGAAGGAACGGGAAGTCTCATGAGTTTTTTGCAATTGCAGGCCCTGGGCAAGCGCTTTGGCGAGCATACCGCCGTCGCCGGGTTCGATCTCGAGGTGGAGCAGGGGGAGTTCATCGCCTTCCTCGGCCCCTCCGGCTGCGGCAAGACCACGGTCCTGCGCATGATCGCCGGTTTCGAGACGCCCTCCGCCGGTGTGATCCGTATCGGTGACGAGGAGGTGACCCGGCTGCCGGCCAATCGCCGGCATATCGGCATGGTCTTCCAGAGCTATGCGCTGTTTCCCAACATGAGCGTCTACGACAACGTCGCCTTCGGGCTGAAGATCGCCGGCATGGCGAAGCGCGAGATCGATGTCCGGGTGCGCGAGATGCTGGCGCTGATCGATCTCGAACCGCTGGCGGGGCGCTATGCGTATCAGATGTCGGGCGGCCAGCAGCAGCGTGTCGCCCTGGCCCGCGCGCTCGCACCGCGCCCCCGGGTGCTGCTGCTGGACGAGCCGCTGTCGGCGCTGGATGCCCGTATCCGCGTGGCGCTGCGCGACGACATTCGCCGCATCCAGCGTGAGCTGGGCATCACCACGGTCTTCGTCACCCACGACCAGGAGGAGGCGCTGTCGATCTCCGACCGCGTGGTGGTGATGCATCAAGGGCGCGCCGACCAGATCGGCTCGCCGGCGCAGATCTACAACCGCCCGGCGACACGCTTCGTGGCCAATTTCGTCGGCACCCTCAACACCTTCGAGGCGCGCGTGGTGGCCCCGAGCGAGGCGCTCGTCGAGATGGCCGGTCAGCGCTTCTGCGTGCCGGCCCTGGCGCAGCGTGCGGCGGTCGCGGCGGGTGACACCATCACCCTGGCCCTGCGTCCGGAAACGCTGGGCATCCAGCCCCACGGTGCCGACGACGTCACCCTCGATGGCGAGGTGCTCGACTGTCGCTTTCTGGGCTCGGTGATCCGCGTCCAGGCCGAGGTGGCGGGCCAGCGGATCGCCTGCGACATCTTCAATCAGGCCGGGACGCTCGAGCCGCGCCCGGGAGAACGCATCGCGGTGCATTTTTCCGCCGGCGACGTCCTGCTGCTCGATGACTGACGCCATGCGTCCTTGCGTGCCCATGCGTCGATGACAAAAGAGAGAGTTCCCATGAGACCGACTGCCTTCTCCCGCCCCGGCCGCTTCTATCGCGGCAACCTGCATACCCACTCGACGTTCTCCGATGGTGCCCTGGACGCCGCCGAGGTCTGCCGACGCTATCGCGCCGAGGGGTACGATTTCATCGCCCTGACCGATCACTTCATCGGCATGTACGACTATCCCGTCACGGATACGCGCGCCATGCGTGACGAGGGCTTCACCACGCTGCTGGGTGCCGAGCTGCACAGCGGGGCGATGGGCAATGGCGAACTCTGGCATCTGCTGGCGGTGGGGCTGCCGCTGGATTTCGCGCCCTCCCACACGCCGAGCTTTCAGCCGGTCGACGGCCAGGAGAGTGGCCCCGAACTCGCCGCCAGGGCATGTCAGGCCGGTGCCTTCGTGGCCATCGCGCATCCCCAGTGGTCGGGGCTGACGCTGGACGATGCGCGCACCATCGAGGCGGCGCATGCGGTGGAGATCTACAACCATGGCTGTGCCATGGGGTGCGATCGCGGCGACGGCATGGCGATCGCCGACCTGCTGTTGACCGAAGGGCGGCGGCTCAGTCTGATCGCCACCGACGATGCACACTTCACCGAGCCGGATCACTTCGGTGGCTGGGTGGAGGTGAAGGCCGAGGCGAATACCCCGGAACGGCTGCTGGAAGCGCTCAAGCGCGGTGACTTCTACGCGACTCAGGGCCCACGCTTCGAGGACATCGTCGTCGAGGACGAGGCGGTCGAGATCGCTTCCTCGGCGGTGTGCACGGTCATCGTCCAGGCTTCGGGCACGGCGGCCAGCGCGATTCACGGCCACTCGATGACCCGGACCCGCCTACCGCTGGCGCGCTTTGCCCGGCGAGACTGGATCCGCGTGACGCTGATCGACGCCGCCGGGCGTCGCGCCTGGAGCAATCCCATCTGGCGTGAGTGAGCGCCGCGGTCGCCGACGTGATGCGTGCACCGGCAGCATTCTCCCGCGCGGCAGAGGCCCGCGCGGAGGGTTGTCGAGCCGCAGGTAGTGTCTCGAGTCATACTTTAGCATTAGTCCCGTGCCATGCTGCCCAGGCAGCGGCACCGCAAGGGAACATACTGAACTGATAAGAGAGGCTACCGACAATGAGTATTTCCGTCATTCCGTCGACCGGCATTGATGCCCGTCCAGGGCCATCGGATTCACGCACCGCTACGCGAACTTGGCTCTCTGCCCTGTCGCTGCGCCGCCAACGGCTGCTGGGGGTGGCCATTCTGTGGCTGATTCTGGCCGTCATGATCGGCATCAATGCGCTTCAGAGTCGCGCTCAGCTTTATGCCGAACGCGAAAAGCGCATGATCACCGCCGTGGATATCGGGGTCTCCACGCTGGCGCACTACCACCAGCTCGCCGAACAGGGCCAGCTCTCCATGCAGGAAGCGAAGCGGCAAGCCTTCGACACGCTACGCGATGTGCGCTTCGGCAAGAATAACTATCTGTTCGCCTTCAGCGGCGACCTGCACATGCTGGCTCACCCCAAGCGCCAGGTGGGCGAGGATCTCTCCCGGGTCAGAGACCCGGATGGCACGCCGATCTTTCAAGCCATACTGGACAAAACCCGGCCAACGGGTAGCGGCTTTACCGAGTACTACTCCAATTTCGCCCGCGACGGCGATACCAAGCCGAAAGTGCGCGCCTATGCCGCCGCCTTTCCCGCGTGGGATGCCTACGTGGCGAGCGGGGTTTTCGTCGGCGACGTGAACGGCGCCATCATGCACCAGATTCTAAAGAGCGTTCTGGTGGGCATTGTCGCGGGTGCCCTGGCGACCCTGGCACTCTGGGGCATGATCTCGCTCATTCTGCGCCGGCTGGGCGGAGAACCCCAGTACGCGGCGGGGCTGGTAAAACGCATTGCCAGGGGGGATCTGACCGCGCCCATCACACTGCGCCCTAACGATCAGAACAGCCTGCTGTGTGACATTCGCCAGATGCGCGACAAGCTGCACGAGGCCATGCAGGAGATCCATGCCACCAGCTCGGCGGTCGACCATAGCGCCGGCGACATCGCCGCCAGCAATCAGGAGCTCTCGTCGCGCACCGAAGAGCAGGCCGCTGCGCTGCAGCAGACGTCTTCCAGCATGGAGGAGGTGACGGCCACGGTGCGCCAGACCGCCGATAGCGTCGAGCAGGCCAAGGTGCTGGTGAGCAGTGCCAGCGACACCTCCCAATCAGGCCAGAAGACCATTGGTGATGCGGTGGTCTCCATGCAGGCGATCAGCGCGGAAGCGGACAAGATCAGCGATATCGTCACGCTGATCGATAGCATTGCGTTCCAGACCAATATTCTCGCGCTCAACGCCTCCGTCGAAGCCGCTCGGGCAGGCGAGCATGGACGCGGTTTCGCGGTGGTGGCGGGAGAGGTGCGCCAGCTCGCCAACCGTTCGGCCACCGCCGCAAACGAGATCAAGGGGCTGATCGAGGCGTCGAACGCCCAGGTGAGCAACGGGGCTGCGTTGGTGGATGCCGCCAAACAGCGCATGCAGGATATCGATCGGAGCATTCAGCGGGTGAACGATTTGTTTGCCGAGATCACTGCCGCCACCCATGAACAGACGCGGGGCATCGAGCAGATCAACGTCGCCATTGCCCAGCTCGACCAGGCCACCCAGGACAACGCCTCCATGGTCCAACAGACCGCCCACTCTGCCCACGACCTGAAACAGCGCTCCCTGTCGCTCAATCAGGTCGTCGGCCACTTCACGTTGGAGGCGTAAACCCCTCGGCCGCCGCCGACGCTGACGCAGCGCGCGTCGTCAGGCGGCCTTCTCCCGGCGCAACAGACGCTTGAGCGGCGAGTGGCCGAGCAGCAGAAAGAGCACCGCCAGGGTCAGCACCAGCGACAGCGGATGGGTGAACAGCGCGCTGACGAAGGCGGCGCTGTCGTTGCCCACCGAGGCCATCGCCTGGCGGTAGGACTTGTCCATCAGCGGGCCCAGAATCACGCCCAGGATCACCGGCCCCATCTGGAAGCGGAACACCTTCATGAAGTAGCCCAGCAGGCCGAAGCCGAGCATCCAGTAGACTTCGGTCATGCTGCCGTTGAGCGAGTAGGTGCCGACCACGCAGAGCACCAGGATCAGCGGAATCAGGATCGCCTTGGGCAGCTCCACCACCTTGGCGAAAAGCTTGATGCCGGTGAGCCCGAACAGCAGCAGGAACAGGTTGGCCAGCACCAGATTGCCTACGGTGAACCAGAAGATGTAGGGCGTCTCGATCATCAGCATCGGGCCGGGGTTGAGGCCGTGGATGGTCAGCGCACCGATGATGATCGCGGTCACCGCATCGCCCGGCATGCCCAGCGTCAGCATCGGCACGTAGGCCCCGCCCACGGCGGCATTGTTGGCGGTCTCCGGGGCCACCAGACCTTCGTAGGCACCTTCGCCGAACGGTTTGCTCGGCTTCTTCACCGTGCGCTTGGCATGGTCGTAGGCGAACAGCGAGGCGATGTCGCCGCCGGTACCGGGCAGGGCGCCGACGATCACCCCGATCAGCGAGGTGCGGATCGACAGCGGCAGAAACTTCAGCACCAGACTCAGCGACGGCAGGATCTTGTCCACCTTCTGGCGCACCGGCTGGGTATCGAGCTGGTGCAGCTGGAAGAACGCCTCGGCGACCCCGAACATGCCGATCATCACCACCACGTAGTGGATGCCGCCCATCAGCTGCATGCTGCCCAGGGTGAAGCGCGGGTCGGCGGTCACCGGATCGAGCCCGACCAGACCGATCACCGCGCCCAGGGCGGCGGCGAAGATCCCGCGGGAGAGCGATTCGGCGGCCAGGCTGCCGACCAGCAGCAGGCCCAGCGCGGCGATCAGGAAGTAGTCGCGCGGGGCGAACTCGAGGGCCATGTCGGCGAGGAAGGGCGACACGCTGGCCAGCACCAGGGTGCCGAGCAGGCCACCGATCACCGACATCACCGTGCTCAGGCCGATGGCGCGGCCGGCCTCGCCCTGCTGGGCCAGCGGATAGCCGTCGAAGGCGGTGGCCACCGACGAGGGGGCGCCGGGAATGTTGAGCAGGATCGCGGTCCGCGAGCCGCCGTAGACGCCGCCGGTATAGATGCCGACGATCAGCGCCAGGGCGTCGTTGACGTCCCAAGAGAAGGTGAAGGAGATCAGAATCGACGTCGCCATGGTGACCGAGAGACCGGGAATGGCGCCGACATAGATCCCGGCCAGGGTGCCCACCGCGGTCAGGATCAGCAGCGAGGGATCGAGCCAGGACATCAGGAAGAAAGAGAGGGTATCACCCATGGAAAACCTCGTTGGCGAAACGCTGGCGGCTCAGAGGGGGGGGTACAAATTCGACGAGCGAAGGCGAGACAAGGCGAAATCGGCCGAAAAGACGGAGTTTACGCGGTGTAAATGAGTACTTTGAGGTCGATTTCAACGCCGTATCGTCGAGCGCAGACATTTTGTAAACACCCTCTCAGGGGAGATAGACCTGGAACAGCAGTGTGAACAGCGCATAGATCACCGCGGTGATCAGCACGGTGACGAGCACGGCGCTGAGCCAGTGGCCGCGCCGCAGACAGAGCTGGGCCACGAGCAGGAACAGTGCCGTGGCAGCGATGAAACCGAGTGCCGGCAGGGCCAGCAGATAGCCCACGGCGAGCAGCGAGAAGAGCACCACCGGTAGCGGGAAGTGGGTGGCGAGGAACTGGCGCCACTCGCCGAGGACACCGCCGGCCGCGGGGCGGGGATGGTGGCGCTGGCCGAGCAGGATCGAGACCATGGTGACGATCATGATCGCCCCCAGCAGCAGCGGAAAGGCGCCCGCCGAGTTGGGCAGATCGAAGCCGGAGATGCGATAGGCCTCGTAGAACACGCCGACGCTGAACAGCAGCAGCAGCAGATTGAAGGCGCGCTCGCCGGCCTTCAGTGGCGGGGGGTGTGACATGCGACACTCCAGGTCGGCGGCGTTCGGCGCCGTCGAGGGTGGGCGGAATGGCGCGCCGCTCCGCGCTCATGTGCGGCGGGGCGGCGCGCGTCTATCGTTTTCAGGCAAGGGCGTTTTCAGGCCCGGGCGCTTTCAGGATCAGACGTCGTCAGGATCAGGCGCGTTCGGGCCCGCATGCCTCAGGGCTTGGGGATCCCCACGCTTTCCGGCGAGACCTTGGCCGAGCCGGCTTTTTCCAGGGCCCAGGCGGTCACCGATTGCCAGCGCTTCAGGAACTGCTCGGCCTCCGCGCCCTGCAGGTTGAGCGACTTGGCGCTGTTGTCGGACAGAAAGCGCTGGAACTGCTCGTTGGCCACGCCCTTGGCGTAGGCGTCGCTGAGGGTGTCGACGATCGCCTCCGGGGTATCCTTGCGCACCGCCACGGCCCAGAACGGGCCCCACGGCAGGTAGGCGGCAATGTCGGGCAGCGCCTGGGTGATCGGCGGGGTGTTCGGCAGGCCATCGACCGGCTCGCGGGTGAACACCGCCAGACCCTTGAGCCGGCCGGCCTTGATCTGCTCCTTGGCCGCGGCCAGGCTCAGCGGCATGAAGTCGATATGGTCGCCGAGCATGGCGGTGATGCCGGGGCCGTCGCCGCCGAAGGTGACGCTGCGCACCTTGAGACTATCGACCGAGTTGATCATCGCCAGCAGGGTGCTGGGCAGGCCACCGGCACCGGTGTCGCCCATGCGCAGCTCGTCGGGGTGCTGATGGGCGTAGTCGAGCAGGTCCTGGAAACTGTCGAACGGGCTGTCGGCGGGGGCGGCGATCATCACCAGGCCCTGGGCGATGACGTTGATCGGCTGCATGTCGGCGTAGGTGAAATCGGCCAGGCCCATGATCGGATAGAGCTGCGGGTTCTCGGCGCCGTAGAGCACGGTGTAGCCGTCGGGGCGTTTGTGCATGACCGCGTTCATGCCGATCACGCCGGTGCCGCCGGGACGGTTGTTGAGGATGATCTTGGTGCCCAGCGCCTCCTCCACGTGCGGGGTCAGGCTGCGTGCCACGTTGTCCGTGGCGCCGCCGGCGCCCCACTGGATGATGCCCTGGATGTTGTGCTCGGGGTAGTCCGCCGCGGCCAGCGAGGTCGCCGTCAGTCCAGTGGCCAGCGCCAGCGCCGTGAGGGTGTGCTTGAGCATGGGAGAAGCCTTTTGGATATTGTCTCGGGTGTGTCAGCGTACTGTTGTTCGTTCTGCGAGTGGCGGTGCTCGGGGGGCGAGCACGCCTTGATGGCCGGCCAGCGCCGGGGCGCCCACCCACCGGGTGCCGATTATGCCTGAAAGCCGCGGCCTCTTGGTGGCCGGGTTATCATAACCCTTTGTCTATCATCTCTTCGCAATAGGGGCTCTCACATGCAGTTGGGCTTGATCGGCCAGGCGATCCAACACTCCAGCGCGCCCGATCTGCACCGGCGTCTCGGCCGGCTGATCGGCGTGTCGGTAAGCTACACGCTGTTCGATGCGCTGATCGCCCCACCCCCTTCGGTGCCGGCGCAGGTGGATGCGCTGCGGTCCCAGGGCTTTCGCGGGGTCAATGTCACCTACCCCTATAAAGAGCAGGCGCTGGCGCTGGCCGACAGCGCCGGTGAGGGCGCGCGGCTGGTGGGGGCCGCCAACACCCTGATCTTCGGTGCCGACGGGGTGCACGCGGAGAACACCGACTTCACCGGCTTCCTGGCCGGTTACCGCGCCACGCTGGGCGAGCGCGCGCCGGGCCGGGTGCTGATGCTCGGCAGCGGCGGGGTGGGCAAGGCGGTGGCCTTCGGACTGGGCCAGCTCGGCGCCGAGGAGATCCTGCTGCTGGACCTCGACCGTGCCAAGGCCGAATCCCTGGCGGACCAGCTCGCGGCGGCCGGGTTCGCCGCGCGGGCGGTGGCGCCCGAGGCCCTCACTGCGCTGGCCGGCGAGTGCGACGGGCTGGTCAACTGCACCCCGATCGGTCATGAGAAGAGTCCTGGCTGCCCCCTGCCCGGGTCGCTGATCCGCGCTGACCAGTGGATCTTCGATGCCGTCTACGTGCCCGCGCGCACCGAGTTCATCGCCCTGGCCGAGGCCGCCGGCGCCGCGGTGATCAGCGGGGTCAGCCTGTTCGTGTTCCAGGGCGTCGACGCCTTCAAGCTATTCTGGGGCGAACCGGCTCGGGCGGCCGAGGTCGACGCCCAGACGCCGGCGCTCTATCGCCACTATCACCAGCAGCTGTTGGGCGGCGCCGGCGGGTGACTGCGGCGACGGTCTGCCCCCGCGCCCCGTCGGGATCTGCTCGATGGGGTATCGTATCTCGGCGGGCTCGTCGACAGATCCTCGTGCGACGCGATGGTCGACTGGCGCCATAACGACATCGGCGCCCATGGCGCACGGGAGAGCATATGCATACGCCCACCATCATCCTCTGTGGTGTTGTCGTCTCGCTCGCGGCCGCGGTTGCCTGGCTCTGGTGCTGGCCGGCGCGTACCACCGCGGGCGGGCTCGACTACGCCGGGGTGACGGACGCCCTGGAGCCGGCGCCGCTCGTACACTTCACCGCTCGCGACGGCAACGAACTCGACTATCGTGCGTATCCCGACGGTGACGCCCGTACGCTCGCCATCGTGCTGCACGGCTCCGGCGCCGACAGCCGCTACCTGGAACCGATGGCCCGTACGCTGGCCGAGCAGGGCGTCGCGCATGTGGTGACGCCCGACATCCGCGGGCACGGGCGCAGGCCCGCCCGCCGCGGCGATGTCGACGATGTCGAACAGCCGCAGCGCGACCTGGCCGACCTGATCGAGCACCTGCGCGGGCAATGGCCGGTCGACCGGGTCGTGCTGATCGGTCACTCCTCCGGTGGGGGGCTGGCGGTGCGAATGGCCGGCGGGCGTTTCGCCGGTCTCGTCGACGGCTATGTCCTGCTGGCGCCATACCTCGGCCACAAGGCGCCGACTTCGCGCGCCGGCGCCGGTGGCTGGGCCCAGGCGAACGTCGGGCGAATCGTGCTGATCGAGATCGTCAGTCGGTTCGGGCTCGATTCCGCCGCCGGCTGCAACGTCGTGCGCTTCAATATCCCCGAGTCGCGTCGTGACGAGTACTCGACCCCCGCTTACTCCTACCGCCTGCAGCAGGCGATGGAACCGCGCGACTGGCGCCAGGATCTGGCGGCCATCGAGGTACCAGCGCTGCTGCTGGTGGGCGCGGAGGACGAGAGCATGCACCCGGACGCCTATGGGCCGGCCGTCGCCGACCATTTCGGCGGTACCGTGGAGGTGCTGGACGGGATCGGCCATCTCGGTATCGTGCGCGCCGAACCGGCCATCGAGCACGCGGCCCGGTTCATCCGGAGGCTGGCGACCGACGCGATGGCGAAACCGGATACGCCGTGACCGCCGCCGATCCGGGGTTGTGTCGGTACTGCCCGCGCCGCGGGGCATGACCGTGCCGCGCTTGCCCTGTCGACGCGCGTCGACCTAGCATGGGTGCGTATCACGAACATTCGTTCGCCACGCGATGCGCGCCGGGAGATCCCTCCATGTACGACACCCTGTTCCGCCACCCCTTCATGAGTGCCGCCGGCCTCGCCGCCCTCGAGGCCAGGGAGGTCGTCGCGGCGATGCGCGAGGTGGAGCTGGCGCTGGCCGCGGAGCAGGAGGCGTGTGGGCTGCTGCCGGCGGGAACGGCGGACGCGCTCACTGCGGCACTGCCGCTAGCGGCGTTCGATCTGACGGCGCTGGCCGCCGAGGTCGAGAACGGCGGCAATGCCGCCATCCCCTTCGTCAAACAGGCCAAGGCGCGACTGTCGGAGTCGCTGCGGCGGCACTTCCATCGCGGCGCCACCAGCCAGGATATCGTCGACTCGGCACTGATGCTGCTGCTGCGCCCGCGACTGGCGGCGCTGCGCGAGCATCTGGCGTGCAGCCGGCGTGCCGCCTGTGCGCTGATGCGGCGTCACCGGGGGACACCGATGATCGGGCGCACGCTGATGCAGCAGGCGCTGCCGATCACTTTCGGTGCCAAGGTGGCGCAGTGGGCCTGGGGGCTCGAGAGCGCCGACGCGCGCCTGGCAGCGGTGGCCGAGGGCGGGCTCTATGTGCAGTTCGGCGGTGCGGTGGGGGTGCACTCGGGGCTCGACGACCAGGGGCTCGAGATCATGGCCGGGCTCGCTGCGCGGCTCGGGCTGGCGGCGCCGCTGCTGCCGTGGCACACCGACCGCCAGCCGCTGCTGGCGCTGATGGGGGCCCTCGATGCCGCCGCGGTGGCGGCGGAGAAGGTGGCGCTGGATATCGCCCTGCTGTGCCAGAGCGAGGTGGCCGAACTCAGTGAGCCCGCCGCCGAGGGGGTGGGCGGCTCGTCATCGATGCCGCACAAGCGCAATCCGGTCGCCTGCGCGCGCATCCGCGCCGCCGCGCGTCAGGTACACGCGGCCCATGCCACCGTGGTCAACGCCGGGGCCCAGCCGCTGGAGCGCGGTCTCGGCGAGTGGCATGCGGAGTGGGCGCCGCTGCTGGATGGGGTGCTGCTGGTGGAGGGGGCACTGGGTTCGCTGGCGCCGCTGCTGGCGGGGCTGGAGGTCCACGTCGAGGCGATGGCGCGCAACCTGCGCCTGAGCGGCGGGGCGGTGCTGGCGGAGCCGGCGGCGCGTCTGCTGGGGGAAGCGCTGCCCAGCGCGACGGCCCAGCGGATCGCCCGCGAGGCCGGCGAGACGGCGCGCCGCGAGCAGCGTGATTACGCCGAGGTGGTGCTGGCCCAGCCCGAGGTGGCGGCGGCGGTGGAGGACGCGACGCTCGATGCCGCTGCGTTGCGTGCCGCGCTGACGATCGACTTATACATTGGTAGTAGCGAGGCCCAGGTCATGCGCGTGCTGATGCGCCTCGATCCCTCCTAACTTACTGTTCTGCAAGACATCGTCGACGCACTTCAGCGAGTCGGCAACGATCTCGGCGAGGCCTCCATGGAGGCCTCTTCGCGTTGTGCGATTGACCGCGGGTCACGGTGGGGATAGCGTGTTCGTATCACAAACCGTTGTTCGCAATGCGAACATTTGCCAGTGTCACTGGGAATGTCGATACCCACCGGGGGCCGCGCTGGCGGTCGCTGGTTTCCCGTCACCTGACAGCCCATCACCTAACAGGGAGTCGCGCACGATGGCCGAATTCCTCTCGCTCCACGACGCCGTGGCGCGTTACGTCGAGGATGGGGCAACCCTCGCCATGGAAGGGTTCACCCATCTCATTCCGTTTGCCGCAGGGCACGAGATCATCCGCCAGGGGCGGCGCGAGCTGACCCTGATCCGCATGACCCCGGATCTGATCTTCGACCAGATGATCGGCGCCGGCTGTGCCCGTCGCCTGATCTTCTCCTGGGGCGGCAACCCCGGTGTGGGCTCGCTGCACCGCCTGCGCGACGCGGTGGAGAAGGGGTATCCGCAGCCGCTGGAGATCTTCGAGCACAGCCACGCCGCCATGGCCTGCGCCTTCGAGGCCGGCGCCGCCGGTCTGCCGCTGGCGGTGCTGCGCGGCTACGTGGGCAGCGACCTGCCCAAGGTCAATTCGCAGATCAAGTTCATCGAGTGCCCGTTCACTGGTGAGCGCCTGGCCGCGGTGCCGGCGGTGCGCCCTGACGTGGGTATCGTCCACGCGCAGAAGGCGGACCGCGCCGGCAACGTGCTGGTAGAGGGGATCATCGGCGTGCAGAAGGAGGTGGTGCTGGCGGCGCGCCACAGCATTGTCACCGTCGAGGAGGTGGTCGATGAGCTGCAGGCGGGGCCCAACGCCTGCGTCATTCCTGGCTGGGCGATCGATGCCATCGCCGTGGCCGAGCAGGGCGCCTACCCCTCCTACGCCCATGGTTACTACCCGCGGGACAACGCCTTCTACAAGGCCTGGGATGAGATCGCCCGCGACCGCGAGGCCTTCGCCGCCTGGCTCGAGGAACATGTCTACCACGCTGGAGGAGCTGCCTGATGAGCCTCGACTACACCGCTGCGGAAATGATGACCGTCACCGCCGCCCGGGCGCTGGCCAACGGCACCACCTGTTTCGTCGGTATCGGCCTGCCCTCCGAGGCGGCCAACCTGGCGCGCCTGACCCATGCCCCGGAGGTGGTGCTGATCTACGAGTCCGGCACCCTGCAGACCAAGCCCAATGTCCTGCCGCTGTCGATCGGCGATGGCGAGCTGTGCGAGACCGCGCTGACCACCGTCTCGGTGCCGGAGATGTTCCGCTACTGGCTGCAGGGCGGGCATGTCGACGTCGGCTTCCTGGGTACCGCGCAGATCGACCGCTACTGCAATCTCAATACCACTCTGATCGGTGACTACCGCGAGCCCAAGGTGCGGCTGCCGGGTGGCGGCGGAGCCCCTGAGATCGCCACCAATGCGGGTGAAGTGTTCATCACCGTCAAGCACTCCCGGCGCACCTTCGTCGAGGCGGTGGACTTCGTCACCACGGTCGGCTTCGGACGCGACGGCCGCGCGCGTGACGGCGTGCCCAATATCGGTCGCGGCCCGACCCGGGTGATCACCGATCTGTGCGTGATGAAGCCCGATCCCGAGACCAAGGAGCTGGTGGTGGTCTCGCTGCACCCTGGCGTGACCGCCGAGCAGGTCCAGGAGGCCACCGGTTGGGAGATCCGATTCGCCGAGCGGCTCGAGACCACCCCCGAGCCCGGTGCCGAGGAGCTCAACGTGCTGCGCGAACTCAAGGCTCGCACCGCACGCCACCACGCCGGCAACGAGACGGGAGCGCAGGCATGAACGAAGTGTTTCTGTGTCGCCCGCTGCGCTCCGCGGTGGGCCGCTTCGGTGGCGCCCTGGCGAGCGTGCGCCCCGACGATCTGGCGGCGCGGCTGTTCGAGGCGGTGCTGGCGCAGCATCCGCAGCTCGATCCGGCGGCGATCGATGACGTCATCCTCGGCTGTGCCAACCAGGCCGGTGAGGACAACCGCAGCGTGGCGCGCATGGCGGCGCTGCTGGCGGGGCTGCCCACCAGCGTGCCGGGTTCCACCATCAACCGTCTGTGCGGGTCGAGCATGGACGCCATCGGCACCGCGGCGCGGGCGATCCGTGCCGGCGAGGCCGAGCTGATCCTCACCGGCGGCGTCGAGTCGATGTCGCGTGCGCCCTATGTGATCGGCAAGGCCGGCTCCCCCTATGCGCGCAATCAGCAGATGGAGGACACCACCATCGGCTGGCGCTTCGTCAATCCGCTGATGGAGAAGCGCTACGGGGTCGACTCGATGCCCGAGACCGCCGAGAACGTGGCCGAGCAGTTCCGTATTTCGCGCGAGGACCAGGACCGCTACGCCTACCGCTCGCAGCAGCTGACCGAGGCGGCGCAGGTGGCCGGCCGGCTGGGCGAGGGGATCGTGCCGATCGAGATTCCGCGGCGCAAGCAGGCGCCGCTGATCTTCGACCGCGACGAGCATCCTCGCCCCGAGACCACGCTGGAGGCGCTGGCCAAGTTGCCGACGCCGTTCCGCGAGAACGGTAGCGTCACCGCCGGCAACGCCTCCGGGGTCAACGACGGCGCGGCGGCGATGCTGGTGGCGAGCGAAGCGGCGCTCACTCGCTTCGGGCTCGAACCCATCGCGCGCATTCACGGCATGGCTACTGCCGGGGTCGAGCCGCGCATCATGGGCATCGGCCCGGTGCCGGCGACGCGCAAGCTGCTCGCGCGACTCGGCCTGAGCCTCGATCAGATGGACGTGCTCGAACTCAACGAAGCCTTCGCGGCCCAGGTGCTGGCGTGTGCCCGCGAGCTCGGCGTGGCCGACGACGACCCGCGGCTCAACCCCAACGGCGGCGCCATTGCGCTGGGCCATCCGCTGGGCATGTCGGGGGCGCGCATCATCAGTTCGGCGGCCTACGAGCTGGCGCGCAGCCGCCAGCGCTTCGCGCTGTGCACCATGTGCATCGGCGTGGGGCAGGGCATCGCCACGGTGATCGAGCGGGTGTGACGCCCGCCAGCAACTACCCATAACGACAACCCGATAACAGAGGGAACCTCGATGCAAGCGGTGACGCAGTTTTCCGTGCGTCTGGTGCAGCGCTATCTGCCCAGCGCCTTCGTGCTGGCGGTGATTCTCACCGCCATCGTCTTCGTGCTCGGCATCGTGCTCGGTGAGCGTACGCCGCTCGACATGGCGCAGTACTGGGGCGAGGGCTTCTCCTCGCTGTTCAAGTTCGGCATGCAGATGGTGCTGGTGCTGCTGACCGGCTACGTGCTGGCGCTGACGCCGGTGATGCAGCGCCTGCTCGGCGCGCTCACCCGGCAGGCCTCGACGCCGCGCCAGGCGCTGGCGATCACCATCGTGGTCAGCTTCGTCTGCTACTACCTCAACTGGGGCTTCGGCATGGTCGCCGGGGCGATCCTGGCCCGCGAGATGGGGCGCCGGGTGGCGGTGCACTTCCCGCTGATCGTGGCCGCCGCCTATGGTGGCGAACTGGTACGCGGGCCCTCGACCTCGATCCCGCTGGTGATCGCCACGCCGGGCCACTTCATGGAGGATGCGATCGGCATCGTGCCGGTCTCCGAAACCCTCTACGCCAGCTGGAACATCGCCCTGACGCTGGCGCTGCTGGCCCTGCTGGTGGGCTTCTTCATGCTGCAGAAGCAGCCGGAGCAGATCGTGCGCCTGGAGGCGGCGGACCCTGCCGAGGAGGCGCCGGCCCAGCGCGGCGACGGCAGTTTCTCCGACTGGCTCGAACACAGCCGGCTGCCGACGCTGTTCCTGGGTCTGCTCGCCGCGGTCTATCTGCTCGGTGAGGTGGTCAAGGGTGACTTCAGCATCAATCTCAATACGGTCATCCTGATCTTCTTCACCCTGGGGCTGCTGCTGCACCGCAGTGCGGCGGCCTACCTGGGCGCGGTGGAGAAGGCGGTGGGCGCCGCCCGCGGGATCATCGTGCAGTTCCCGCTCTACGCCGGGATCGCCGGCATGATGACCCACGCCGATCTGGTCACCCAGTTCTCCCAGGCGATCATCTCGGTGGCCTCGCGGGAGACCTTCCCGCTGTGGACCTTCCTCTCCGCCGGGGCGGTCAACTTCTTCATCCCCTCCGGGGGTGGCCAGTGGGCAATCCAGGGGCCGATCATGATGAAGGCGGCCTACGCCCTCGGCGCCGACCCCGCGCGCACCATCATGGCGTTCACCTGGGGCGACGGCTGGACCAACCAGATTCAGCCGTTCTGGGCCCTGCCGCTGCTTGGGGTGGCCGGACTCTCGGCTCGCGACATCATGGGCTATCTGTTGATCTGGCTGGTGATCTCGGGCGTTGCCATTGCGGGGACTTTCGTCGCCCTGGCGGCTTTCGCCTAGGCACTGTCTGAAAAGGACTGCGCTCGGCAATACGGCGTTAAAAATCGGCTCACTGAACAACGTTCAGAAGGTCCGTAGGACGGCCCGAAGGGCGAGCGGAGCGAGTCACATGCTCATTTACACTGCGTAAACTCCGCTCTTTCGCCTATTTTCGCCTTGTCTTGCCCACGCTCGTCGACTTTTCATACAGCGCCTATGTTCTTTACGCCAACTGCCTGCGCGCACTCGAACCAAGGAGCCTCGTCATGCCTTTCGTCACGCTCGATGACCGCACCGTCGCCTATCGTCTGCTCGGTGGCGACACCCAGCCGCTGCTGCTGCTGGCCCACCCGCTGGGGATGAGCCAGGCGGTGTGGGACAGCGTCATCACCCCGCTGACTCGACGCTTCCGCGTGCTCACCTGGGATCTGCCGGGACACGGCGCCAGCGCCGGCTGGCCCGTAGCGCGGGGCGAGATCACTCCGGCGGCGCTGGCCGCCGAGGCCCTGGCCCTGGCCGATCTCGCCGGGGCCGAGCGTTTCCATTTCGCCGGCACCTCGATCGGCGGCGTGATCGGCCAGCAGCTGCTGAGCGCACATCCCGAGCGGCTCTACTCGGCGACCCTGACCAACACCGGCGCGGTGATCGGCAGTGCCGAGATGTGGCAGACCCGCGCCGACCGGGTACGCAGCGAGGGGCTGGCTGCGATGAGCGCGGAGATCGTGCCGCGCTGGTTCGCGCCGGCGAGCGTCGAGGGCGACCCCGCCCTGGCTGCCGGCTGGCGGGTGGCGATGTCGCGCAACGAGGCCGAGTCCTACGCGCTGATGTGCGAGATGCTCGGCCGCCACAGCTTCGTCGGGCGTCTGGGCGCCAACGCCGGTGAGGCGACGCAAGCGGTGCCGCTCACGCTGGTCGGCGGTAGCGAAGACGGCGCCACGCCACCGGCGACCCTCGCCGCGCTGGCCGAGGAGTGTGGGGCCGAGGCCCCGACGATTTTCGAGGGCGTGGGCCACGTGCCCTCGCTGGAGGCACCGGCGCGCCTGGTGGAGTTGCTGCTGACACGGCTGTCACCGGCCGCATCCAAGGCGCAGGGCGTCGATCTCGCCACCGGCATGGAGGCCCGTCAGGCGGTGCTCGGCGCGGACCACGTCGCCCGTGCCGCGCAGCAGGCGACCTCGCTGGACCGGCCGTTCCAGCAGATGATCACCCGGCTGGCCTGGGGGGAGCTGTGGAGCGATCCCGATCTCGACCATCGCGAGCGCAGCATGATCACCACCGCGATTCTCGCCGCGCTGGGGCGCGAGGAGCTGGTGCTGCATCTCAAGACCGCCAAGCGGATCGGCCTGAGCGAAGCCGAGCTGCGCCAGGTACTGATGCACGTGGCGGTCTATGCCGGGGTGCCGGCCGCCAACCACGCCTTCGGCCTGGCCAAGCAGCACGGCTGGGGCGGTTGACGCCCCCACGCGGCTGGGCTCTCATCGTGGCTGATCGCCATCCGGGCCCGCCGCGGCCCGCGTGAATCCCGCTTCAGGAGTGCCGTGATGCTCAATGCCCGGGTCAAGCTGCGCCACCTGATGGCGTTCCAGGAGGTGGCTCGGCTCAACAGCATGGCGCGGGCGGCGCAGACCCTCTCGATCACCCAGCCGGCGATGTCGAAGACCATCCGCGAGCTCGAGGAGATTGTCGGTGCGGCGCTCTTCGCCCGCAGCCCCTCGGGGGTTACGCTGACCGCGGCGGGCTCGATGCTGCTGCGCCATGCCGGCCCGGCGCTGCGCAGCCTGGATGCCGGCTTCCGCGCGGTGCACCAGACCAGCGCCCAGGCGGTGGTGCGTCTCGGCGCGCTCTCCAGCGTCGAGCAGGGGCTGCTGCCCCGGGCGCTGGTGCGGCTTGCCCAGACGCTGCCCGGGGTGCGGGTGCAGGTGACCACCGGCTCTAGCGCCTACCTGCTCTCGCGGCTGGGGCTCGGCGAGCTGGAGATGGTGGTGGGGCGGATGAGTGAGGCACGCGAGATTCGCGGGCTGCATTTCGAGCCGCTCTACCACGAGCCGCTGGTCCTGGTCGCGCGCGCCGGTCATGCGCTGGTGGCGGCGGAGGTCGATATCGATGCCGCGGCGCTGGCCGAGGCCGCCTGGGTGATTCCACCCGAGGCCACCACACTGCGCGAGCAGGTCGAGCGCTTCTGGGTCGAGCAGGGCGGCTGGTGCCCGCCGATCGCGCTGGAGACGCTCTCGCTGTCGCTCAGCCGGCGCTACGTGCTGGCCACCGACGCGGTGTGGGTGGCGCCACTGGACGCGGTGCGCGAGGACCTCGCCGCCGGCGTGCTGGTGCGTCTGCAGGTGGCGCTGGAGGCCCATGGCGGGGCGCTCGGCCTGTGCACCAATCTATCGCTGCCGCTGAGCGCCGGGGCCGAACAGCTGCAGGCGTGCCTGAGAGAGATCGCCGCTGAGGTGAGTGACGCTGACGTTGACGACGCCGAGGTGAACGCCGACGGCCAGACGCCTTTCGATCTTTGAGCGCACCTTGAGCTTTGACCGATCTTCGACCTTTGCCCGATATAGCCCCCCGGTTATGTCCGGGCGCGAGGCTTTCACTTGGCAGGCGGTGGTGGTGGGGGAGAATGGAGCCATCGACGAGCTGGAGAGGCCCATGCCCCACAACGACGACACGCGCTTCGTGCCCCGCGACCACAACTGGCACCCCCCGGCCCACGCCCCCGGCTACAAGACCAGCGTGGCGCGCTCGCCGCGCCAGGCGCTGGTCAGCCTGGTCGCGCCGACGCGCTCCGAACTCGCCGGCCCCGACTTCACCAGCCTGCGCCTGGGGCCCCACGACAACGACCTGCTGCTCAACTTCCGTGAAGACCCCGCCCTGGCGGGCACGGCCGGCCTGCCCATCGGCGAGCGTATCCTGCTGTTCGGCCGCGTGGTGGATCAGTTCGGCAAGCCGGTGCCGCAGACCCTGGTGGAGATGTGGCAGGCCAATGCCGGCGGCCGTTATCGGCATAAGAAGGATCGCTATCTCGCCCCGCTCGACCCCAACTTCGGCGGCGTCGGGCGCTGCCTGAGCGACGCCGACGGCTGGTACCGCTTCCGCACCATCAAGCCCGGCCCCTATCCCTGGCCCAACGACGTCAACAGCTGGCGCCCGGCGCATATCCACGTCTCGGTGATGGGACCCTCGATCTCCACTCGGTTGATCACCCAGATGTACTTCGAGGGCGATCCGCTGATCCCGCTGTGTCCGATCGTCAACACCCTGCGCGACCCGGAGGCGGTCGCCACCATGACCGGGCGCCTCGACATGGCGCGCAGCCGCAGCATGGACTGCCTCGCCTACCGCTTCGATCTGGTGGTGCGCGGCGCGGTGCAGACCTATTTCGAGAATCAGGGGTAAGGAGTCCGTCATGCATCAGCCCAATTCGCGCCCGCTAGCCGACACCCTGCTCAAGGAGACAGCCTCGCAGACTGCCGGGCCCTATGTGCATATCGGCCTTGCGCTGGAACTCGCCGGCCTGCCACCGCGCGATGAAGAGATCGGCCCGCGGCTTGCCGGCGACGGCGCCAAGGGCGAGCACATCGATCTCGTCGGCCGGGTCATCGATGGCAATGGCGACACCGTACGCGATGCGCTGCTCGAGGCCTGGCAGGCCGACGCCGATGGCGAATACCAGTGCCAGTTCGATCTCGCCGCGCCCTTCAACAGCTTCGGGCGCAGCGCCGCCACCGCGGAGAACGACGGCGAGTGGCGCTTCGCGACCCTCAAGCCCGGGGCGGTGGCACTGGCGGATGGCCGGCGCATGGCGCCCCACGTCAACCTGGCGATCTTCGCCCGGGGCATCAACATCCAGCTCCAGACCCGGCTCTACTTCGACGACGAAGAGGCCGCCAACGCTGCCTGCCCGATCCTCAACGCGATCGAATCCGTCACCCGGCGCCAGACCCTGATCGCGACCCGGGAGACGCGCGAGGGGCGTCCCTGCTACCGCTTCGATATTCGCCTGCAGGGTGAGGGCGAGACGGTGTTCTTCGATTTCTGACACCTGGCGGTGGCATGATCGCTCTGGCATGCCGTGCCCTGGGTCCAGCCCGCTATCCCGGCACGGGTGAGTGCCATGTCACTCCTTGGCCGGGCTCGGCAGCGTGGCGTTGAGGGGCAGCTTCAGCAGCACGGCGTAGCTCGCGGCCGCCACGATGACACCCACCAGCGGCGGGAGTAGCGGCGAGAAGTAAGCCGCCGCGGAGGCGATCGCATAGGCGGCCAGCCCGGTCCCGTTGAAGGCGGGCAGGCGGACCTCGGCCAGCGCCGGGTAGCGGCCTTTGTGGTTGAGCCAGAAGTCCGCCATGATCACGCCGCCGATCGGTGGGATGAAGGTGCCGAGTAGCACCAGGAACGGAATCAGCAGGTTGTACATGCCGCCCACGGCCAGCACGGTACCGATGGCGGCGCCGGTCACGGTGACCACCCGGCGCTTGTCGGTACGCAGCAGGTTGCAGCCGGCCACGGCGAAGTTGTAGATGGTGTTGTCCTGGGTGGTCCAGATGTTGAGGAACAGCATCAGCACGGCCAGCGTCACGAAGCCCTGGGCCAGCATGACATCGACGATATCCGCCTGCTGATAGATCATCGCGCCCAGCGCCCCGGTCAGCACCATCAGGCCGTTGCCGACGAAGAAGGCGCCCAGCGTCGCGATCACGGCGACCCTGGGGGTACGGGCGAAACGGCTCCAGTTGGTGGCCTGGGTGCCGCCGCTGATGAAGGTGCCGATCACCACGGTGATGGCCGCGGCGACGCTCATGCTCGTGCTGGGCGTCTGACCCGCCAGGCCGGAGAGCCCGCCCACGTCCACCATGCCGGTGTAGAGGCTGATCAGGATGAACAGCAGCATCGCCGGTACGGCGACCCGGGACAGCAGGTCGAGCCCGCGAAAGCCGATCATCGCGGTGACGCAGAAGGCCATGCCGAAGAGCACCATCAGCGGCGTCTCCAGCGCTGCCGACAGGCCCAGCGTCTTGACCAGCACCACGGCGATGGTGGCGGTACCCCAGGCGTACCAGCCGATCTGGGTAAAGCCGAGGAGGGCGTCGGAGAGTTTGCTGCCCACCTCACCGAAGCAGAAACGCCCCATCAGTACCGAGTTGAGACCGCTCTTGCAGGCGATGTAGGCCAGAGCCGCCGCATAGGCGCCCAGCAGCAGGTTGCCGATGAGGATCACCCACAGCAGTTGGCCGAACGAGAAGGCGCTGCCGAGGGAGCCGCCTGCCCACATGGTGGCGGTGAAGAAGGTGAAGCCGAGCAGTACCGCCGAGGTGGAGAGCAGCCCCTTGCGTTCGCTGTCGGGTACTTCGCTCAAGGGGTAATCCGAGGTTTCCATGACGTTCTCCGCATGATGTTCGCCTGAACAGTAGTGTGTCCCCTGCCTGAATCCTCCATGAAGCAAGGTGCGTTCCACTATTCGTCGGATGACCAAAGACGGGGCGCGGTTGTCGGTTTTCGATCGCTGGCGTGTCGATAACGCGTGTCATCCGCACGAGCGGCCCGCGGCGGGGCGAGTCGGGTCGGCGGGCGCACGCGGTTCATGCACCATCCTGGTTCGCTAAATGCACCACTCAGGGGCGTGGCTCTCCGCGTGCTGTGACAAGAAGGGCTGGTAAAGCGAATGTTCGAGGCCGGGCGCTCATCCCCGCGCATCGCTGCGCTGGCGAAAGGCGCGCGGCGTCATGCCGGTGCCGCGCTTGAAGAAGCGCGTGAAGTAGGTGGGTTCGGTGAAGCCCAGGCGCTCGCCGATCTGGGCGATGCTCTGTTGGGTATAGGTGAGCTGGCGCTTGGCCTCCAGCAGCAGCCGTGCGTGCAGCAGCTGCAGTGCACTGTGGCCGGTGAGCCGCCGGCACAGCGCGTTGAGATGGGCGTCGCCGATGCCCAGTTCGGCCGCCAGTTCGGGAATCGAGGGCTGGTCGGCGAAGTGGGTCTCGATCAGTTGCCGATAGCGTTCGAGATGACGCTCGCCGCGCTCCTGGCCGGCCCTGGGGAGGCGCTGGCGGCGTCTGGCGCGGCGCCATAGCTGCAGCGTCACCGCCTCGATCAGGGTCGTCAGCATCGCCTCGCGATCCTCCTGGGTGCCCCCCGGCGCGCGCCGGTACTCGCTATCCAGCAGTGCGATCAGCTGTGCCAGCGGCGCGGCCTCGGCCTGTGCCGCCAGCGGATAGTGAGTGGCGGCGTCGAGCACCTCGGCCTGGGGCAGGCGTTCGCGTAGGCGCGCCACCAGCGGCTGCGCCAGGGTGACGATATGCCCCTGGGTCTGGGGCGAGAAGCGAAAGCCGTGAATCACGGTGGCCGGCACGCAGATCATGGCCGGCGTGTCGATGGCGGCCTCGAGGTCGCCCAGCTGCAGCTCGACCTGGCCCTCGCGCAGCAGCAGCAGGTGCATCAGATCGGCGTGGCGGTGCGGGCGGATATGCCAGGCATAGAGCCGGCTGCGCTCGGCGATGGTCTCGCAGTGGAGCAGGTCCGGGGTGGGCCAGTGGCGAGTCTCGCCGTAGAGCTGATAGGTGGGAACGGGCGGTGAAGTCACCATGCTGATAGCCCTCGGGTCGTGGCGTGCTGGGGTCTCTCCCGGGATCAGACTAAAGTCAGGTGCCTATCCGTGGAAATGATCATTTTGGCTAGGAATCTTGCCTTATTCGAGGCTCTTCGATGGCGAACAATGGTGGTGAAAAGTGCCATTTCGGGCTGTGGCCCGCCATTGGAGGAGAGGCATCATGCGCACGCAAGTCGCGATCGTCGGCGCCGGCCCCGCCGGCCTGCTGCTGGGACAGCTGCTATATCGTCACGGTATCGATAACGTCATCGTCGAGCGGCGCTCGGCGGACTATGTCCTGGGGCGTATCCGCGCCGGCGTGTTGGAGCAGGGGATGGTCGAGCTGCTGCACCAGGCCGGGGTCGGGGCACGGGTGGACGCCGAGGGAATTCCCCACGACGGTTTCGAGATGGCGCTGGGCGAGCGCCGGGTGCGCGTCGATCTGGCCGCGCTGACCGGGGGAAAGCGAGTCACCGTCTACGGCCAGACCGAGGTCACCCGCGATCTGATGGCGGCCCGGCGTGAGGCCGGGCTGACCACCCTCTACGACGCCGAGGAGGTGGCGCTGCACGGCATCGAGAGCGAGTCGCCCCATCTCGAATGCCGCTACAACGGCGAGTGGATGCGCCTCGAGTGCGACTACATCGCCGGCTGCGACGGCTTCCATGGCGTCTCGCGCCAGTCGATCCCCGCGACGAAGCTCACCACCTTCGAGCGTGACTATCCGTTCGGCTGGCTGGGGCTACTCGCCGATACCCCGCCGGTACACCATGAGCTGATCTACGCTCGCCATGAACGTGGCTTTGCGCTGTGCAGCATGCGCTCCGCCGAGCGCAGCCGCTACTACCTGCAGGTGCCCGCCGGCGAGCGGGTCGAGGCGTGGTCGGACGACCGTTTCTGGGACGAGCTGTCGCGCCGGATACCGCGGGAAGTGGCAGCGCAGCTGGTCACCGGGCCGTCGCTGGAGAAGAGCATCGCGCCGCTGCACAGTTTCGTCGCCGAGCCGATGCAGCACGGGCGGCTGTTCCTGGCCGGCGACGCCGCGCACATCGTTCCCCCCACCGGCGCCAAGGGGCTCAATCTGGCCGCCAGCGACGTGAGCGTGCTGCATCGACTGTTCGCTGCCATCTACCACCAGGGGCGCACCGATCTGATCCCGCGCTACTCGCCCACCTGCCTGCGCCGGGTATGGAAGGCCGAGCGCTTCTCCTGGTGGATGACGCGTCATCTGCACGACTTCGGTCAGCCGCTCGACTTCGACGAGCGGGTGCGCCAGGCGGAGTTCGACTACAGCCTCGGCTCCCACGCCGGCCTGACCACGATCGCCGAGAACTACGTCGGTCTGCCCTACGAGACCCTGGAGTAAGGCACTGCCGTCCCGAGGAGAGCGGGAGCGGGGAAAGCTTGGGGCGAGGAGAGGCTGGGGGAGAGGAGAGAGAAACGAGAAGGCGCTGAGACGAACACGCCTTCGCCAGTGGCGAAGGCGTGTCCGGTAGGTGACGCGGAGGGTGTGTGGATGAGACGCGATCTGGGCGCTCAGACCGCGCGGGCCGCTGCCGCCGACGGTGGGAAGGCGATGATCTCTTCGGCGCGCTCGCGCTGGGCCGGGGAGGCGCCGAACAGCAGCGAGCCCCCGACGCACAGCAGCAGATTGAGCGACAGCCCCCAGAGCCCGCTGAACACCCCCAGCGGGCGGTAGCCGGCGAAGGTGAAGGCGGCCGCCAGGATAGTGCCGGCGAGCATGCCGACGAACACCGCCTGGGTGTTCAGGCGCCGCCAGTAGAGGCCCAGAATCAGCGCTGGGGCGGTCTGGATCAGCACCTCGAACTTGAGCACGAAGATCTGATAGAGCGTGCCCGGCGGATACCAGGCGATCAGCACCAGCACCACCACCGCGGCGACACCGACCAGCTTGCCCACCAGGATCTTGCGGTACTCGCTGGCGTCGGGGGCGACGTAGCGGCCGTAGAGGTCGTGGGAGATGATCGAGGAGAAGGTCAAGAGCACCGAATCCGCGGTGGAGACGATCGCCGCGATCACCCCGCCGAACAGCAGCACCATGGCCCAGTAGAAGAAGGCGTTCTGGTTGGCCAGGGCGTTGGCGAGCATGCCCACCAGCTGCTCCGACTGCGCCGTGGTGAGATCGGGAAAGGCGCTGATGCCGATGATGCCGACCATGAACACCACGCCCGCGGTCAGAAACGGCATGTAGGCCATGCGGATGAACGAGCGCTTGAGAGTGCGTTCGCTACGCGCGGAGAAGATACGCTGGAAGGCGTGGGGGTAGATCGCCGCGCCGATCCCCACCAGCACCAGTAGGCAGAACCAGGTGGTCAATGCAGTGCCCGTGGGCGCCCCCAGCTTCTGTGGCGCGTTGGCGGCCATGGTCGCGGCGGCGCTGGGCAGCCCACCGAGATAGATCAGCGAGCCGATCAGCAGGGTGAACACCCCGAACAGCAGCGCCAGGCCCTGAATGGTGTCGGTATAGGCCACCGAGCGCATGCCGCCGAGCCAGCTGTAGGCGACCATGATCACGATGAAGAATATCACCCCGACCTGATAGGGGATGGTGCCGCCGGTGAGCCCCGAGACGCCCTGACCGATGGCCACGAACTGCTCCAGCAGATAGTTGCCGAGGCCGTAGAGCATGAGGATGGCGGCGAGTACGCTGACCCGCTTGGAGCGGAAGCGCAGGTCGATCCAGTCCACCGGGGTGAGCAGGCTGAAGCGCCGCCCCAGTGAGTAGAGCCGGGGGGCGAAGAACAGATACACCATGATGATCATGATGAAGAACGGCACCGACACCAGGTACTGATAGCCCAGGCGGTAGGCCGTCGGCGGATAGCCGACCACGGTGTTGCCGCTGTACTGGGTGGCGAAGAAGGTGAAGAACAGCACCATGGCGCCGAGGCCGCGTCCGCCCAGATAGTATTCGTCGAGACTCTCGCGCACGCCGCGGTGGCGCAGGAAGGCGAACAGCCCCACCGCCAGCATCAGGCCGCCGTAGAGCCCCAGGACCAGAATCCCCGACCAGCCGCCGAAAGCGAGCTCCATGTTCATCGCTCATCCTCCGTCTCGTCGGCGCCGGTATCCCACTGGCACAGCACCACCCAGGTGATGAAAATCGACAGCGCCAGCGACACCGCGATGATGATCAGCGCCCAGTAGGGAATGCCCCAGAACAGCGGCGACCAGGATCCGGCCGGAAAGTACCAGGGCGTGACCAGGGTGAAGAGCACGCCGAAGCCGATCCACACGGCGGGCTTTTTGACCGGTTCGGTAATCCGTTTTTTCATGTGTTCCCCCGATGGCGTGCGTGCGTCGGCGCACGACGAATTCGACCGTGGACTATAGCCAGCGCGTTTGCGCCCTGGCTATTGACGTTCGGCAAAGCGAGGCTTCGCGACGGGCGAACGCTTACGACCTTGGTGGAGGGTGTCGGTGGCGGTCGGGAGAGTCGTGCTGGCGGTCGGAAGGGTGGCTAGGCGTCAGGTGGATGTCAGCTGGACGCCGGATACGCCGACCGCTGTCGACCACTGTATCCGGGCTATCCGTCGGGGGGGAAACGTCCGCTGAGCCGGTTGCCCCACAGCGCCTTCAGGATATCGTTGGTCATGGCCATCGCGGGCGTCACGGGCTCTCGCCGACGACTGCAGATGATCGGCGAGGTGATGTTCTCCTCGGCCAGGCGGGCGTAGGCCACCTCGCGGCGCTGCATGCGCATGACCTGCTCCGGAACCAGGCTGAAACCCAGCTCGGAGGCGACCAGCCCCAGTGCGGTCTGGAGTTCGTTGGTTTCCTGGATCACCTGTACCTTGAGCCCGCGCAGGCGGAACAGGCTGAGGATCGTATCGGCGTAGCTCGGACGTGGCGCGGCCGGGTAGATGATGAGGGGATAGGCGGCGAGCTGAGCCAGTGTCGGGCGGGTGCCCGCCAGTGGATGCGCCGCTGGCAGGGCGGCGACGATCGGCTCGTCGAGCAGGATCTCCTGCACGACGTCCGGATCATCGACCCAGAGGCGGCCGAAGCCGATGTCGATGCGGCCGGCCTTGAGCGCCTGTACCTGACTGACCGTGGTCAGCTCCAGCAGCAGGAGTTCGATGTCATCCTTTTGTCGCAGTCGGCGAATCAGCTGTGGCAGCTGACCGAACAGCAGGGATCCCACCAGACCGATCCCGAACACCTGGTGCCCGCGCCGCGCCATGCGCCGCGTGGCCGTCACGGTGGTATCGACCTTTTCCAGAATCTGCAGCGCGTGCTCGAGGAAGAATTTGCCTTCGTGGGTCAGTGTCAGCCCACGTGCCCGGCGCGTGAATAGCGGTGCCCCCAGTTCTGTCTCCAACTGCTTGATTTGCCGAGACAAGGGAGGCTGCGCCATATGTAGTCGTTGGGCCGCGCGGGTGAGGTTGAGCTCCTCGGCGACCGCACAAAAGTAGCGTAGCTGACGCAGTTCCATGCATACCTTCAAAGTATGGGAAAGAACCCAAACGATATTTTTCGCCGCTCGTGGGCGCAATCAGACTTAGGTCACTTCACTGGCCATCGTCTGGACAAGAGGCGCCCATGCCCCCCGTCATCTCTTCGATCTCCACCCAGCTCGTCGATCTGCCCACCATTCGGCCGCATCGGCTGTCCATGACCACCATGGCCCGCCAGACGCTGGTCATCGTGCGCCTGCGCAGCTCCGATGACATCGAAGGTGTGGGTGAAGCCACCACCATCGGCGGGCTGAGCTACAGCGCGGAGAGCCCTGAGAGCATCCAGTGCAACATCGATGCCTGGCTGGCCCCGCTGCTGATCGGTCAGCCGGCCGACAACCTCAATGCGCTGATGGCCCGCCTCGACCGTCACGCGCGCGGCAACGCCATCGCCCGCTCGGCACTGGAAACGGCGCTGCTGGATGCTCAGGGCAAGCGCCTCGGCGTTTCGGTGGCGACGCTGCTGGGCGGCGCGGTGCATGACCATCTCCCGGTGCTGTGGACGCTGGCCAGCGGCGATACCCGCAAGGACATCGACGAAGCCTTTCAACGACTGGACGAGCGCCGTCACTGCCAGTTCAAGCTCAAGCTGGGTGCCAACGCCTTGGGTGAGGATCTGCGTCATACCGAGGCGATCTGCGCGGCACTCGAAGGGCGCGCCGGTGTGCAGGTCGATATCAATCAGGCCTGGGACGAAAGCACTGCCGTTCAGGGGATCTCCGCACTCGAGGCGGCCGGCGTCGCACTGATCGAACAGCCGATTCCCGCCCGCCAGGTGTCCGGGCTCACGCGTCTGGCCAACCGTTTCCGAGTGCCGATGCTGGCCGACGAAGCCGTTCAGGACGCCGGCGATGGCCTGACACTCTTGAACGCCGGTTTCAGCGGTGCTTTCGCGCTCAAGATCGCCAAGGCCGGTGGGCCACGCGGCGCCCTCAAACTGGCTCACCTGGCACGGAGTGCGGGTGTCGGCCTCTACGGCGGCACCCTGCTCGAAGGCACCATCGGCACCGCCGCCTCGCTGCACGCCTGGTCCACACTGCCGTCGCTCGAGTGGGGTACCGAGATGTTCGGGCCGCTGCTGCTGCAGGACGACATCGTCACCGAGGGGCTTTGCTACCACGAGTTCGGCGTCGACCTGCCCAGCGGTCCGGGCCTGGGGATCACCCTCGATGAAGACCGGCTGCGCTTTTACACCCGCCCCTGATCCGGAGAAGTCCCATGCTGTTTCACGTCGAAATGCGCGTTCATCTGCCAAGTGACATGCCCGAAGCGAAGGCCGCCGAGATCAAGGCGACCGAAAAGGCTTACTCCCAGACGCTGCAGCGAGAGGGTACCTGGCGTCATCTGTGGCGGGTGGCCGGCAGCTACTCGAACGTCAGTATCTTCGATGTCGAGGACAACGAGGCCCTGCACCGCATCATCAGTGGTTTGCCGCTGTTTCCCTACATGGAGATTCAGGTCCGTCCGCTGTGTCGTCATCCCTCCTCGATTCGTGACGACGACAGCTGACCGATCACCAGGCCGTCTGACCGTGGCACATTCAAACGACACAAAGAGGTGATACCCATGAGCGTGAAGATCTTCGATACCCCTGAGGTACAGGACTTTCTGGCCAAGATCAGCGGGCTGGAAGCGTCGGGTGGCAACGCACGGTCCAAGCAGATCGTGCATCGTCTGGTGAGCGATCTGTTCCGACTGATCGACGATTTCGACGTCACCGAGGAGGAGTACTGGGCCGCCGTCAATCTGCTCAATGCCCTCGGCAGCCAGACCCAGTTCGGTCTGCTCTCGCCGGGCCTTGGGTTCGATCATTTTCTCGACATGCGCCGAGACGCCATCGACGCCGAAGCCAAGCGCACCGGCGGTACGCCACGCACCATCGAAGGCCCGCTATACGTGGCCGGCGCCCCGGAAGCCGAGGGCTTTGCCCGCATGAGTGATGAGGCCACCGAAGGCGAGACCATGTGGCTCACCGGCCAGGTGCGCGACGTCGACGGCACGCCGATCCAGGGCGCCAAGGTCGAGATCTGGCACGCCAACGACAAGGGGGGCTATTCGTTCTTCGACCCGTCGCAATCCGAGTACAACCTGCGCCGCACCCTCTATACCGACAGCGACGGCCGCTACACCGCCCGCAGCGTCATTCCCTCCGGCTATGGCGTCCCCGAGGGCTCGCCCACCGATGTCGTCCTCACGTCGCTGGGGCGCCACGGCCGACGCCCGGCGCACATTCACTTCTTCATCTCGTCGCCCGGCCACCAGCACCTGACCACCCAGATCAATCTGGCCGGCGACCCCTACACCTTCGACGACTTCGCCTTTGCCACCCGCGAAGAGCTGGTGATCCCCGCCGAGCGCATCGAGGACGCCGACGAGATCCAGCAGCGCGGACTGGAGGGGCCTTTCTCGCAGGTGATATTCGACATCGAGCTCGCCCCGACCGATGAGTCGGCGTTGCAGACGCGTCACGCCAGACCGCGTGCCAAAGAGAACGCCCACGATCTGGCGAGCCAGCTGGCCGGTACCGCCAAGGTCTAGGTTGCCCACTGGCGTCATGGCCCAACGTCTTCGGCCTCGGTGACGATGAGCTGGACGAGGCGCTCTCCGACGAGGCGGGCGATATCAACGGCTCGGCAGGGCCAGCGGCGGGTGGCGACAGCGGCTGCGTCATCGAAGTCAAAAACCGCTACCGACGCGCTCGTCGCTGGGCGCTGTCGCCTCATGGCGGTCTCGAGGTGACACTGTTCGCGCCGCGCCGTGCCCTATCGGCTTCGAGACGCGGCCTTTTCCGCTACGCTTGTGGTCACCGATAACGTTGTGAGGAGAGAGTCCCATGAGCGAGCTGACACTCTTCTACGATGGTGCCTGCCCCCTGTGTGTCCACGAGATCAGCCATCTGCGGCGGCTGGATCGCCACCGGCGCATCCGCTTCGAGGATATCCACGCCACCGATTTCAGCGAGCGCTGGCCCGATGTCGACCCGGCGGACGCCAGCGCGATCCTGCTCGGGTACTACCGCGGCGAGCGCCTGCGCGGGCTCGATGTGACCCACCGGGCCTGGTCGCTGGTGGGGCGTGGCTGGCTCACCGCACCGTTGCGCTGGCCGCTGATCAAGCCGCTGGCGGACCTTGTCTACCGCTGGTTCGCGCCACGCCGCTATCTGCTCTCTGGCTGGCTGACCGGTCGCCAGCGCTGTGCACCCTGTGACAGCGGCCAGTGCCGGATCGACGATGACGCGCCGCCGCGCGCCTGAGCTTGTCGACTTTTCAGACAGCACCTAGGGCGCGGCTCACTCGCTGAGGATGTTGAGCTCGCGGTCCCAGCGGCGCAGAAAGGCCTGGCGCCGCAGGGGGTCGACGAAGGCGAGCAGGGTGGCGTTGACGGGAATCGGATAGAGGTGGTCGCCGACCTGATCGCGCAGGCGCTGGGCGGTGTAGGGGCCGATGACGTCGTCGCGCACGCTGAACAGCGGCGTGCTTCCGGCCAGGATGTGCTGGCCGCGCTGGCTGAGCAGGAAGTCGACGAAGCGGCGTGCGGCCTCCGGGTGCGGCGCATCGCGGTGGACGAAGACCATCCGCATCAGCACCAGCGAGTAGTCGCTGGGCACCTGCACGATGATGTCCGGGTGGTTCTGCGCCCACACCATGGCGTAGGAGCCGAGCAGGTTGTAGCCGAGCCAGTAGCGGCCTGCGCTCAGGCCCTCGAGCATCTCCTGGGTACTCTTGGCCAGATCGACGTCGGCGGCCCCCATCGCCGCGACCAGATCCCAGATACGTGACGTGTAGCGGGCATCCTGCTGCAGCAGGGTGTAGCCGACGCCGCTGTCGCGGGGTGAGTAGGTGACCACGCGCCCGCGCAGCCAGTCGCGGTCATGGGTCAGCATATCGAGCAGATCGCGGTGGGTGGTCGGCGGCAGCATGTGCGAGGCGAGTTCCAGCCGATAGGCCATCACCACCGGCTCGAAGGTGAAGCCGAACACCTCGTTGCGCCACTTGGCCCAGGCGGGCCAGTGCTGGGCCTCGACGCTGTCGAGCGCCTGCGCCCGGCCCTCGTTGCTCAGCGCCAGCTGCCACGGCATCGCCGAGCTGATCACCACGTCCGGTGGTGCCTCGGGGTCGCGTGCCCGGCGGTCGGCCTCGAGCGATGAACTGTCGCGGTAGTCGAGGGTGATCTGCGGATACTCGGCGCTGAAGGCGTCGAGCACCGGCTGGAACACCGGGCGATCCAGCGCTGCCTCGACGATCAACGGCTCGGCCATGGCGGATGGCACTCCCGATCCCAGCCCTAGCCACAGACCCCATCCCAGCGATAGACAGAGGCGGGCCAGGGCGGCCGATCGCTGGCGCTGCGGGTGGCTCATGCGTGTGCTCCGGTGTCAGGGGTGTGCGTGTCGGGGGCCGAGTCAGGCGGGTCGAGGCGCACCAGCGTCAGCGACAGGCGCAGCCCGTGCGGGCTCACCGCACTCAGTTCGAGCGGGCTGCCGTGACGCCGGGCGATGGAGTCGACGATCGCCAGGCCCAGCCCCGAGCCCTCGGTGTCCTGGCGCTGGCCGCGCTCGAACGGGCGTGTCAGGCGCTCGCGCGCCGCTGCCTCGACCCCGGGGCCGTCATCCTCGATCGACAGCATCAGCCGGCCGGGGGCGAGATCGCGCAGCGTCACCGTGATCTGGCTGCCGCGTGGGGTATAGCGGCAGGCGTTGTCGATCAGATTGTTGAGCAGCTCGTGCAGCGCCCAGGACTCGCCGGCGACCCAGGCGGGCAAGGTGCACGCCAGCGCCAGGCCGAGATCGTGATCGCGGCTCTCCTGGCGATCGGCCCACTCCGTCACCACCTCACGCAGCAGCGTATCCAGCGCCAGTGGCTGGCGCTCCTGATCGGGGCCCAGATGGCGCAGACGGGTCAGGCTGAGCATCTGGCCGGCCAGCCGGCTGGTACGGCTGGCGCTGTCGTGGACCTCACCCAGGGCGCGCCGCCAGGCTGCCGGGTCGGGGCTGGCCAGGGCCAGCTCCGAGGTGCTCTGCAGCCCCGCCAGCGGCGTCTTCAGCTGGTGCGAGGCGTCGGCGATGAAGCGCAGCAGGGTGGCGCGACGATCGCGCTGATCGGCGAGCAGGCGGTTCAGGGTATCCACCCATTCACGCATCTCCCGCGGGACCTCCAGGGCGAGTGGCTCGACGTCGTCCGGGTGGCGGTCGCGCAGCGCCCGGCGCAGGCGCTCCAGCGGCGCCAGCAGCGCGCGCAGGGCGATCATCAGCAGCGCCGCGGTGATCAGCACCATGGCGGCGAAGCGCGACGCGCTCTTCTCGAACAGTTCGCCGGCGAGCAGTTCGCGCCCGCGGCGGGTGTGGCCGACCCAGAGCTGCACCGGCTCCTGGGTATCCCAGCCGGCGGAGTCGATCTCGCGGCCGTGGAGACGGATCGGCACGCCGTCCAGGTCGGCGTCGTAGAACACCGGGTGATGGCCGGCGGCCCGGCGCATGGCGGCGCTGATCGGCAGCTCGGCGTTGCGCGTGATGAGTCGGCCGTTGTCGGCCTGGAGCCAGTAGAACACCCGCTCCTGCCACTGGGTGGCGAGAATCTGCAGCGCCGAGGCGGGCATCTCCAGGGTGGGCTGGCCGTCGGGCCACTGCAGCGACTCCGCCATGGTCAGGCTGGCGGCGGCGAGCTGGCCGTCGAGGGCGCGGTCGGCGGCCTTGTGGGCGCTGGTGTAGGCCTCGATCAGCAGCAGCGTGCCGAGCCCGGCGACGATCGCGATCAGCCACAGCGCCAGGCGGCGCTTGAGCGACACCGGGGGCACGCTCACTCGCGGCGCTCCTCCAGCCGGTAGCCCAGCCCGCGCAGGGTGCGGATCGCCAGCGGGGTCTCCTGGAGCCGCTTGCGCAGCCGGCTGACGTAGACCTCGAGGGCGTTGGCGCCCACCGCTTCGAAGCCGAACAGGCGATCCTCCAGGCTCTCCCGGGCCACGATGCGCCCGGCGTTGAGCATCAGCGCTTCGAGCAGGCGGAACTCGCGGCGCGGCAGGTCCAGGGGTTCCCCCGCCAGCCACACGCTGGCGGCGTGGGTGTCCAGGGTCAGGCAGGCGAAGTGCAGGCGGTCGTCGATGCGCTGCTGGCTACGCCGCAGCAGCGCGCGCACTCGCGCTTCCAGCTCGCTGATCGAGAAGGGTTTGGCCAGGTAGTCGTCGGCGCCCAGGTCGAGCCCGCGCACACGATCCTCGAGCCCATCGCGGGCGGTGAGGATCATCACCGGGGTGGCATCGCCGGTGTCGCGCAGGCGTGCCAGCAGCTCGAGCCCGCTGCCGTCGGGCAGGCCCAGGTCGAGCAGGATCAGATCGAAGCGGCGCTGGCGCAGCGCCTGCCAGGCGTCCTCGACCCGGGTCAGCGCATCGATGCCATAGCCGGCGCGGGACATCGCCTCGCCCAATGAGCGCGACAGCAGCGGATCGTCCTCGATGACCAGCAAGTGCATGACGGGCCTCCGGGCCGGGTGTGGAAAGTGTCAGCTCGCAAGCACGAGATCGACAGTGCCAGATAAGACGTGCCAGCCCGCGAGCCTATTGGGGCGTGCTTTCAAGCCCCCGCTCGTTCGAGCCCCAGGCCTTTAAGACCAATGTCTTAATTAGACCAAAGGTTTAGATGACAGGTTGATGAAAGGTTGGCGGCCTAGCATCGCCCAGGTGCTGTTTGACAAGTCGCTCACAGGCCGATGCCGACGAGAGCCCGAGCGGATAGCGAGCATAACAATCCAGGAGACGCTGAGCATGCCGAAATCATCTTCCCTTCGCCGCTGGTTGGCCGCCGCCGTGGCCGGTGGCGCCCTGCTGGCCGGTGCTGTCCAGGCCCAGGCCAAACCCCCCGAATGTATCGCCCCGGCCAAGCCCGGCGGTGGCTACGACCTCACCTGCCGTCTGGCTGCCAATGGCCTGCAGGAGGCCAAGCTGATCGACGAGCCGATGCTGGTCACCTACATGCCGGGCGGGATCGGCGCAGTCGCCTATAACCACGTCACCGGTGTGCGCAACGACGACCCCAACCTGATCGTCGCCGCGAGTACCGGTGCCGCGCTCAATCTGGCGCTGAAGAAGTTCGGTGCCAAGCAGTCGGTCGACGATGTGCGCTGGCTGGGTGCGCTGGGGGTCGACTACGGTGCGGTGGTGGTGCGTAACGACGCCCCTTGGCAGAACCTCGACGAGCTGATGCAGGCGCTGAAGAAGAATCCCTCCAGCGTGGTGATCGGGGCCGGCGGCACGATCGGCAGCCAGGACTGGATGAAGGCGGCGCTGATGGCGAAATCCGCCAGCATCGACCCGCGCAAGCTGCGCTACGTCTCCTTCGAGGGCGGTGGCGAGGCGCTGGCGGCACTGCTGGGCGAGCACATCCAGGTGTTCACCGGTGACCTGGCCGAGCTCAAGCCGCAGCTCGACAGCGGTGAAGTGCGGATCCTCGCGGCACTCGCCGAAGAGCGTCAGGGTGGCCCCTATGCCGACATCCCCACCGCCAAGGAGCAGGGCTACGACGTCGAATGGCCGATCTGGCGCGGCTACTACATGGGTCCGAAGGTCAGCGACGAAGCCTATCAGGCGTGGGTCGAGCGTCTGCGCGAGCTGAGCCAGACCGAGAGCTTCGCCAAGCTGCGCGAAGGCCGTGGGCTGTTCCCGATGAGCAAGTTCGGGGATGACTTCGACCAGTACGTCAAGCAGCAGGTCGCCGGCTTCTCGCAACTGGCCAAGGAAGTGGGTCTGACCCAATGACACACGCCGCCGACCGAATCCTGAGTCTGCTGTTGCTCGGTCTGGCGGCGTTCATCGCCGTCCAGGCCTGGCATCTCGAGGTGCCGTTCAGCTACGACCCGGTGGGTCCGAAGGCCTTCCCGCTGCTGCTGGCGGGATTGCTGGCGCTGCTCGCGGTGGTGCTGTTCGTGCGCCCGGGGCCCAACGGCGAATGGCCCAGCGGGGCGCTGCTGCTGCGCCTGCTGGTGGTGATGGGGCTGCTGGTGGTGTACGCCGCACTGTTCATCCAGGCCGGCTACCTGCTGATCACTGCGCTGGTCAGCGTGGCGATCGCCTGGCTGTTCGGCGCGTCACCGCCCAAGGCACTGGTCGGCGGCGTGCTGCTCTCCCTCGGCAGCTATCTGCTGTTCACCTACGCGCTGGGCATTTCGCTACCCACCGGTAGCTGGATCGAACCGCTGCTGGGAGCCAACTGATGTTCGATTTCCTGATCCAGGGCTTCGGCGTCGCGCTGACGCCGCTCAATCTCGGGCTCGCCTTCCTCGGCGCACTGCTGGGCACCTTGTTCGGTGCGCTGCCGGGCATCGGCCCGATCAACGGCATCGCCATCCTGATGCCGCTGGCCTACACCCTCGGCTTGCCGGCGGAGTCGTCACTGATTCTGCTGGCGGGCATCTATACCGGCTCCGAGTACGGCGGACGCATGTCGAGCATCCTGCTCAACGTGCCCGGTGACGCCGGCGCGGTGATGACCACGCTGGATGGCCATCCGCTGGCCAAGAAGGGCCTCGCCGGCCCGGCGCTGGGGCTCTCCGCGGTGAGCTCGTTCATCGGTGCCACGGTGGCGATCCTGGGGCTGACCCTGTTCGCGCCGCTGCTGGCGATAGTGGCGGTCAAGTTCGGCCCCGCCGAGTTCTTCGCGCTGATGATCTTCGCCTTCGCCTCGATGTCGGCGATGATGGGCAAGGACCCGCTCAAGACGCTGATCGGCGCCGTGCTCGGCGTGCTCATCTCCACCGTCGGGGTCGACTCCGGCACCGGCGTGCTGCGCTTCACCTTCGACATGCCCGAGCTCTACGACGGCATCGACTTCGTGGTGATGATCATCGGGCTGTTCGCGGTCAGCGAGATCCTGCTGATGCTCGAGCACGCCTTCCGCCACGATCAGGATGGCGAGATGGCGCCGATCGGCCGTGTCATGGTCAAGATGAGTGAGGTGCTCTACTGCAAGTGGGCGATCCTGCGCTCCAGCGTGATCGGCTTCGTCATCGGCGTGCTGCCGGGTACCGGCGCCTCCGTTGCCAGCGCCGTGGCCTACACCACCGAGAAGCGCATAAGCGACCACGACAACAGCTTCGGCACCGGCAACATGCGCGGTCTGGCGGCGCCGGAAGCGGCCAACAACGCCTCCGCCGCCGGCTCCTTCGTGCCCATGTTGACCCTCGGCATCCCCGGTTCCGGCACCACCGCGATCCTGCTCGGCGCGCTGATGCTCTACAACATCAATCCGGGGCCGATGATGTTCCGCGAGCAGCCGATGGTGGTGGGCGGGCTGATCGCCTCGCTCTACATCGGCAACGTCATGCTGCTGCTGCTCAACCTGCCGCTGGCCGGGGTCTTCGCCCGCGTGCTGCAGGTCCCGCGCTGGCTGCTGGTGCCGAGCGTGGCGATTCTTGCCTTCGTCGGCGTCTATCAGCTGCACTCCGACCTGATGGCGATCTACCTGATGCTGGTCATCGGTGTGTTCGGCTATCTGCTGCGCAAGTTCGGCTTCTCGCTGGCACCGGTGGTGCTGGGCTTCGTGCTCGGCGGGCTGATGGAGGAGAACCTGCGCCGGGCACTGTCGATCAGTGGTGGCGATCTCGCCATCCTGTGGCAGTCTGGGCTCTCGATCGGGCTGTGGATCGCTGCCGCCGCGGTGGCGTTCATCCCGCTGTTCGCAGGCAGGCTCAAGGCCAGGTTCCTGCCCGGCCGCACCGCCTGAGGCGCATCCGCTGGCAGGGTCGGGCGGCGCGCTCCCGCTGCCGGTGTTGCCGTTGGCCTTCAAGCCCCGCTTCGGCGGGGCTTTTTGCTGGGACTCATGTCGAAGATGACTTGATGCCGGCAGGGGGCTATTGTCTGCCCATCTTTCACAGCGCGCCGAGTCTCGGCCATCGGGAGTGATCATGCAGACATCGAAAGGTCAGGTTCGGGCCCTGCTGGCGCCGGAAGGGCGGCTCAAGGTGGCGATCAACTACGGCAATCCGGTACTGGCCCAGCGCCGTGAGGATGGCGAGCCGGGCGGGGTCTCCGCGGCCCTGGCCCGGGCGCTGGCGGCGGAGCTGGATGTGGCTGTCGCGTTCGTCACCTACGAGGCCGCCGGCGCCGTGGTCGCCGATCTCGAACACGCCGACTGGCGGCTGGCGTTTCTGGCCCGCGATCCCAAGCGCGCCGAGACGATCCACTTCACCTCGCCCTATGTGCTGATCGAGGGCACTTATCTGGTCCCCGAGGCGGCGCCGTTCGCCCAGGTCGATGAGCTCGACCGTGACGGTGTGCGCATCGCGGTGGGCGAGGGCGCGGCCTACGACCTCTATCTCTCGCGCACCCTCCAGCACGCCGAGCTGGTGCGCGCGCCCACCTCGGCGGCGGCGATCGAGAGGTTCGTCGAGCAGGGGCTCGACGCCGCCGCCGGGGTGCGCCAGCCGCTGACCCGCTACGCCGAGGCACACCCCGGCTATCGAGTGCTGCCGGGGCGCTTCACTGCGATCGAGCAGTGCATGGCGCTGCCCCGCGCCCAGGCCGAGGTCGCCGACTACGTCGAGGCGTTCCTGGCGCGGATGAAGCATGAGGGCATGGTCCAGCGTGCGCTGAGCGAGAGCGGGCAGGGCGATGCGGAGGTCGCCCCCTGAGACGGTGCCTATAAACGGCCTGCGCTCGGCGAGTTCGTGAACACCCTCTCGAGCGCGGAGCCCTAGCGCAGGTGGCGGTTTTTGCCCCGAAAAATGCCGGGGGGCTTCACACGATGCGGGTATTTTCTGTTATGCTTCGTCACCGCGAAACGCCGGTAACCTCTGGCGGCACCCTGTGAGTGCTTTCAGAACGTTGTTGGCCTTTGCGTCAGGAGAGGTGGCAGAGTGGTCGAATGCACCGCACTCGAAATGCGGCATACCTTCGCGGGTATCGAGGGTTCAAATCCCTCCCTCTCCGCCACGAACAGCAAAAAGCCGGCTCATGTAGCCGGCTTTTTCGTGGGCTCTCCTCAGGTACGCCATCGAATCGTCTTCAGCGGGCCGTGCCCGAAAGACGACGGCCCGGCAGCGGCGCCACTTCCAGGACCGCCGCGGCGATCACCAGCAGCGCACCGCCGAGCTGGAGCGCGCTGAGCGGCTCGCCGGCGAACAGCGCCGCCGAGAGTACCCCCACCAGCACTTCGCTCATCATCAGAATGCCCAGGCGCGCCGGCGGCAGCACGCTGGCCGCCCACACCACGATCGCCAGCGATATGGCCCACCACAGGATGGCGGAGACGGCGATCCAGGCCACGGCCTGACCCAGCGCCGGCATCGGCGGCAGCCCGGGCCAGGGGCCGAGCAGCGGTGTCAGTGCCAGCGCGCCGAGCAGCGCTCCCAGTGCGAACACGAAGCTGCCCTCGCCGGGGCCGAGGGTGCTGCGTGCGCGCATGCCGCTGGAGGCGATCGCCCAGAGCAGGCCGGAGACCAGCCCCAGCCAGTCGCCCAGGGTGCGCGGCAGCGGCGAACCGGCGGCGCCCAGCACCAGTGTCAGGCCGGCCAGCCCCAGGGCGATCACGGCAAGACGTCGGCCGGTGAGCGGCCAGCGCCACCACAGTCGCTCGATCAGCGAGCTCCACACCGGGGTGAGATAGAACAGCAGGATGACCACGGCGACCTGACCCTGGACCAGGCCCACCGAGTAGCACATGAAGGCTGCGCCGCCGAGCAGCACCGCGAGTATCCCCAGCGGATGGCAGCGGCGCAGCCGTTCACGTCCGGCCAGCGCCCAGGGGATGAGCAGGCAGCAGGTCGTGAGCGCGACGATCAGCGAGCCCCAGACGCCGCCCAGGGACAGCGCCTCGAGGCGGCGGATGGGAATCCAGTAGAGCCCCCACAGCGCCCCGGCGAACAGAATGCCCGCGGCCGCCAGGNNCCTGGCGGCCGCGGGATTCGGCGCGATCGTCTTCGGGTTGGCCACCCGCGCTCAGCGTGCGGCGGCTTCGAGCGCGGCGACGGCAGGCAGGGTCTTGCCTTCGACGTACTCGAGGAAGGCGCCGCCGCCGGTGGAGATGTAGGAGACACGCTCGGCGATGCCGTACTTGTCGATGGCGGCCAGGGTGTCACCGCCGCCGGCAATCGAGAACGCCGGGCTGTCGGCGATGGCATGGGAGAGGGTCTCGGTGCCCTTGCCGAACTGGTCGATCTCGAACACCCCCACCGGGCCGTTCCAGAGAATGGTGCCGGCGCTGCCGAGCAGTGCCGCCAGGCGCTTGGCGGTCTCCGGCCCGATATCCAGGATCATCTCGTTGTCACCGACCTGGTCCACCGGCTTGACCGTCGCGGTGGCGGATTCGGAGAACTCGGTGGCCACCACCACGTCGCTGGGCAGCGGGATCTCGACCTTGGCCATCAGCGCCTTGGCCTTGTCGATCAGGTCGGCTTCGTAGAGCGACTTGCCGACATTGTGGCCGGCCGCGGCGATGAAGGTGTTGGCGATCCCGCCGCCGACGATCAGCTGGTCGCACTTCTCGGCCAGGGCGTAGAGCACCTCGAGCTTGGTCGAGACCTTGGAACCGCCGACGATCGCTGCCATCGGGCGCTTGGGCGCGCTGAGCGCCTGCTCCAGTGCTTCCAGCTCGCTCGCCAGCAGCGGGCCGGCGCAGGCCTGGGGCGCGAAGCGGGCGACGCCGTGGGTCGAGGCCTGGGCGCGGTGGGCGGTGCCGAAGGCATCCATCACGTAGACGTCGCAGAGTGCGGCGTAGGCCTTGGCCAGCGCCTCGTCGTCCTTTTTCTCGCCGCGGTTGTAGCGCACGTTCTCCAGCATGACCACTTCGCCGTCGGCGATCTCCACCGGCTGCTCGAGGTAGCTCTTCTCCAGGCGTACCGGCTGACCCAGCAGCTCGCTGAGATGCCGGGCGACCGGGGCGAGGCTGAACTCGTCGGCCGGTTCGCCTTCGGTGGGGCGGCCCAGATGGCTCATCAACAGGACCCGGGCGCCGGCGTCGAGGGCGGCGCGGATGGTCGGCAGGCTGGCGCGGATGCGCGCGTCGCTGGTGACCTTGCCGTCCTTGACCGGCACGTTGAGATCCTCGCGGATCAGGACGCGCTTACCCGAGAGATCCAGCTCAGTCATCTTATGCACGTTCATGCGTTCCTTCCTTAGGTTTTGTACGAAAACGGCCTACGCTGGGCAATACCGCGTTAAAAATTGGCTCAAGATGCTCATTTATGCCCATAAACTCCGCTCTTTCGCCACTTTTTGCCTTGTCTTGCCTTCGCTCGTCGACTTTTCGTACAGAACCTAGCGAGGAGAGGCGGTAGCGGAGGATGGGCACTCGAGCCAGTGGTGGGCCACGTCGAGCATGCGATTGGCGAAGCCCCACTCGTTGTCGAACCAGCACAGCGCCTTGAGCAGGCGGCCCCCGGCGACGCGGGTCTGGGTGGCGTCCACGATACCCGAGCGCGGGTCGTGGTTGAAGTCGACCGAGGCCATGGGCTCGTCAGTGTAGCCGAGCAGGCCCTGATAGCAGCCGAGGCTGGCGTCGCGCAGGCAGGCGTTGACCGCTGCGGCATCGGTCTCCCGGGCGAGCGAGATCGCCATGTCCATGGCCGAGACGTTGATCGTCGGCACGCGCACGTGGAGGCACTCGAAGCGCTCCGCCAGGTGCGGCATCAGACGGCCGATGCCGCGGGCGAGACCGGAGTCCACCGGCACGATCGACTGCATCGCCGAGCGCGTCAGGCGCAGGTCGCTGTTGTGGTAGGCGTCGATCACCGGCTGGTCGTTCATCGCCGAGTGGATGGTGGTGGTGACGCCGTGCTCGACTCCGAAGTGGCGGTCGAGCACGTGCAGGATCGGCACCAGGCAGTTTGTGGTACAGGAGGCGGCGGAGACCACGCGCATAGCCGCCGTCAGCGTCGACTGGTTGACACCGAAGACCACAGTGGCGTCGACGTCCGCCTCGGCGGGCTGCGAGAACAGCAGCCGCGCGGCGCCGGCCTGCAGGTGGCGTTCGGCGGTGGCGCGATCCTTGAAGCTGCCGGAGCACTCGAGCACCAGATCCACCCCCAGGTCGCCCCAATCCAGCGCTTCGGGGTCAGCGGCGCGGCGGATGGCGATGGCCTGGCCGTTGACCACCAGCGCGCCGCCGCGCGTCTCGACGTGCCCGGGGAAGCGGCCGTGGGTGGTGTCGTAGCGGGTCAGATAGGCGAGCGTTTCCAGCTCGGAGAGCTCGTTGATGGCGACCACCTGGAACGGCAGCTCGGGGCGTTCCACCAGGGCGCGCAGCACGCTCTGGCCGATCCGCCCGTAGCCGTTGATGGCAATGCGATACGTCATGCCGGGGCCCGTTCGAGAGATTCACGAAGGCAGGCATGTTAGCGCATTCACTGCGCCGCCGCAGGGGCCGAACCCGGCTCCCGGCCTCAGCGGCAGCTGGCCGCGATGGCATCGAGGCGCGCGGCCAGAGCCGCGGGCATCTCCATCGGCAGTAGATGGCCATAGCCGGGGAAGATCTCCAGTTCGCCGGCGCTCAGGTGCGGCATCACCGACTCGCGCTGCACCGCCGGGGGCAGCGAGGGGTCGCGATCCCCCACCAGCACCCAGGCGGGCAGGTCGAGCACGCCGACGCGCTCGCGCCAGTCCTCGGCGTAGGTGTGCTCGGGCCAGGCGCGCCACGCCGCCGGGGTGGCGTTGATCGCGTCCTCCACCGCGCGCTGGTAGAGCGCCGGATCGAGCGTCACCGCGCTGGCGCCGTCGATGAAGGCCCGCGCCTGGGCCTCGCTGAAGTCGAAGTCGAGCTGGAAGCGATGTTCTTCGGCGCTGATCGCCTGGGGGCCGGGTGGCGACGGGGCGATCAGCACCAGCGCGCGCAGCCAGGCCGGGCGCTCGGCGGCGACGGTCATTGCGATGCGCCCGGAGAAGGAGTGACCGACCAGCACCACCTCGTCGAGTCCCGCGGCCTCCACCTCGGCGATCACATGGCGGGTCATGGCGGCGACGTCGTAGCCGGGGCGGTCGCGGGCGTCGCCGAAGCCCGGCATATCCAGGGTGGCGACGCGTGCCGCCGGGTCGAGTTGGCGGATCACCTCGCGCCATTCGCGGTGGGAGCTGCCGAAGAAGTGCATCAGGACCAGGGTCGGGCGCCCCTGACCGCTATCGCTCGAAAGTGTCATCGCCGGGCTTCCATGCCGTGGGTGTCACCCAAGCGTAGCCTCTCACCCCAGCGTCGTCTGTCATCTCGACGTCGTCTTTCCTATCCGGGTCGCCGCTATGTCAGCGTAGGCATCGGCTCACGCCCAGAGATGCCACACCAGCGGCAGCACGATGGCGGTGAAGGCGCCGGTCAGACTCATGCCCAGGGAGGCGAAGGCGCCGGCCTGGTGGCTGATCTCGAAGGCGCGCACCGTGCCCAGGGCGTGGCCGTTGATGCCCAGGGCGAGACCGATCAGGCGCTGATCGCGGATGCGCATCCAGCGGCTCAGCCACTCGACGCCGAAGATCGCGGTGATCCCGGTGGTCATCAGTGCGCCCATCAGCAGCGCCGTGGAGCCGCCCAGCTCCTGGGTCAGGCTCAGTGCGATCGGCGAGGTCACCGATTTCGGCGCCAGCGAGGCGAGCACCTCCCGCGGGGCGCCCAGCAGCCAGGCGATCAGCACCGCGTAGCAGGAGGCCAGCGTGGCCGACAGCGGCAGTGTCAGCACGATCGGCTTCCACAGCGCACGGATCTGCCCCAGCTGCTGGTAGAGCGGTACCGCCAGCGCCACCGTGGCCGGCCCGAGCAGCAGCATCAGCCAGGCGGCGCCGCGGTTGTAGTCGTCGATGCCGATCGGCAGCAGCGCGATCACCGCGGCGATCAGCAGCGCGGCGATGATCACCGGTGGGCACCAGCTGGGGTGGCGCAGCAGCTTGAACAGGTGCACACCGAGAAAGTAGGCGGCCAGGGTCAACGCGATGGCGCCGATCGGTGTGGCGAACCACGTCTGCGGCAGTGCCGCCAGGGACATGCCCAGCTCACTCATGCGGGGTCTCCGGCGGCAGGCAGCGGCGCATCAGCCACAGGCTGGAGGCGACGCTGGCGAGGGTACCCAGCAGCAGTGCGCTGAGAATGGCACCGGCCTGATCGGCGAAGCGCCCGGCGACGAAGAAGATCTCGACCACACCGGGCATGATCAGCAGCGCGAGCATGGCGATCAGCGGCTGGCTGATGGCGACCACATCGGTGTTCATGCCGCCGCGCTGGCAGAACCACAGCGTCAGCAGCAGCATGCCGATCACCCCCGCGGGCAGGGCGATGGGCAGCCACAGGGCGATAGTCTGGCCCAGCAGGAAAAAGGCGAGGAGCCACAGAAAACCCCGCAGCACGGACATGGTGCATCTCCGAAAAGGCGGAACAGCCGCTGGTAAAAGCCGCTAGCGTAGCAGATCGCGTCGTGATCCCACTTTCCGATGACGATTTTCAGCCCGCGTCGTCGCGCCGCTCGTGACACGCTATGGGGCCGTCGTTGCCAAGGCCCGCGCGGCGTCAGCGAATGGCGACAGCCGAGACAAGTCGTGCGCAAGGCGTGAACTGAGCCGCGTTGTCGCTTATTCTGGGCCCGTTCGACCGCGCTCGAGGCGTCGTGACGGAGAGGGGGCAGCCGTCGAGCGCGCGGTGGACGCCTCCGGCGGGGCGAGGAACCCGGCGGTCCGGCGTCGCCATCACCGTCTTGCGAGCCGTTGCCCCGGGCAGCGGCAGGGAAGCCGTACCCGTCGAGACTCCCCGACGTACCATCTGAGGACAGAGGAAACGCACCATGACCGATATTGCCAAGCTGCTGGGCGACGAGGCCGACAGCCTGCTGAGCTACACATGTAGCGGGTTCAAGAAAGAGGATCTGTACCTGCCCGGCCCGGACTTCGTCGATCGCGTCTTCGCCGACAGCGACCGCAGCCCGCACGTCATGCGCAACCTGCAGACGCTGTTCAACCATGGCCGCCTCGGCGGTACCGGCTACGTCAGCATCCTCCCGGTGGACCAGGGCATCGAGCACTCCGCCGGCGCCTCCTTCGCGCCCAACCCGGCCTACTTCGATCCCAAGAACATCCTCGAGCTGGCGCTGCAGGGCGGCTGCAACTGCGCCTGCTCGACCCTGGGCGTGCTCTCCTCGGTGGCGCGGCGCTACGCGCACAAGATCCCGCTGATGCTCAAGCTCAACCATAACGAGAGCCTGACCCTGCCGGCGATGTACGACCAGACCCTGTTCGCTCAGGTCGAGCAGGCCCACGACATGGGCTGCATCGCGGTCGGCGCGACCGTCTACTTCGGCTCGCCGGAGTGCCGCCGCCAGATCCAGGAGATCAGCGAAGCCTTCGAGCGCGCCCACGAGCTGGGCATGGTCACCGTGCTGTGGTCCTACCTGCGCAACCCGGCGTTCAAGAAGGATGGTGTCGACTACCACGTCGCTTCCGACCTCACCAGCCAGGCGGTGCACCTGGCGGCGACGATCAAGGCGGATATCGTCAAGCAGAAGCTGCCCGAGAACAATGGCGGCTACAAGGCGATCGGCTTCGGCCATACCCACGAGAAGGTCTACAGCGAGCTGACCAGCGATCACCCGATCGACCTGGCGCGCTACCAGGTCGCCAACGCCTTCATGGGGCGCGCCGGGCTGATCAACTCCGGCGGTGGCTCCAAGGGGCAGTCGGACCTGGGCGAAGCGGTGCGCACCGCGGTCATCAACAAGCGCGCCGGCGGCATGGGGCTGATCTCCGGGCGCAAGGCGTTCCAGAAGCCGCTCAAGGAGGGTATCGAGCTGCTCAACGCCGTTCAGGACGTCTATTTGTCGAAGGACGTCAGCATCGCCTGATCCGACAGGGCGCCTTCACGGCGCTGTCAGCAGTAGGAGCCCGGCCGACAGGCCGGGCTTTTGACGTTCTGGCGCCGGACATCTGCACGGTTCATCGACTTTGGTCTGCCGACCTAAGTTGAATTGTATGACAAAGCCTACCTCTTTTACCGTGGCTGTCGCGTTGAATGATAACGCTATCATTTTCATATCCCGCCGCTGGCGAGACGCCCTGCCTGGCGTTTCGACGCGAGAGCCGGCCGGGGAAAGGGGAGACGCAGCATGAAACCGATCTGGAGCAAAGCTTGCCTGGCGCTGCTGGCCAGCGCCGCCATCGGCCTGACGACCTCGGCCCAAGCCGCCGATGACTGCCCGTTACCGGGCAATCTGCGGGTGGTGATCGGCTCGACCTCGACCGGGGGCGACACCTATCAGAACTCGAGTATCGTGGTCGACCAGTTGGCCAAGAAGCTCGACATCAACGCCAAGGTCGATGCCGTCGGCGTGATGCCGGCCTTTCAGGCGCTCGAGCGCAGCCGTCACGGCAACACCATCATGATCTTCCACGATGGCGCCTATCTGGGGCATCTCTACGGGGTCAACGGCTATCCCGATATCTTCACCAAGTACCTCATCGGGCCGACCATCGCCATCAACCCGGGCAACGCCTATCTGGTGCCCAAGGATTCGCCCTACCAGACCCTCGACGACATCATGGCCGCGGCCGGCAACGGCAAGCAGATCCGAGTCGCGATCCAGCCCGGTGGCGTCTCCGAAATCGGCTTCTCGGCGCTCAAGAACGCGGTGCGCATGAAGTATCCGGGCAAGGAGGGCAATATCGTCGCGGTGAATACCGGCTCCCAGGCGGACAAGAACCAGCTGCTGTTCGATGGTGCCGCCGATGTGATCAACGGCTCGGTGCAGGCCAACGAGCAGTATACCCAGCTGCCGGCGGATGATCAGAAGGCGATGCGCTTCGTCTGGATTACCGCCCGCCATGACACTGTCGCCCAGACCGAAGCGGCGGGCATGGGTGATACCACCCGCGAGCAGCTGCTGCAGTATGTGACGCCCAACGTCGAGGTACCGATGGGCGAGGGCCAGGACTTCACCTTCGATAAGGAGTTCTTCTTCCTCTACAACAAGGACATGGACCCGGCCGCGGTCAAGTGCATCGACAATGCGCTGGCCGACATCTATGACCAGGGCGAGATCCAGAAGCAGCAGAAGCGCTCGTTCTTCATTCCCGACTTCAAGCCATCCGCGCAGGCGGCGACCTATCTCGAGAAGAAGAACGAGGAGTATCGCACCATCATCGACGACCTGAAGGGTTAGGCTTCACGCGAAAACGGCCGACGCTCGTCGACTTTTCGTGCAAACCCTAGGCTCGCTCCCTGGCGTCGGCCATGCCCGGCCGGCGCCTTCGATCCCTTGTCGATCCCACGCTAGACGCCGCCGGCGCATGACCCGGCACAGGAGCCACTCCTCATGGACAGCCACTGGCTATCGCTGTTCGATGTCACCATCGACTTCAGCCAATCCCATCTCTTCTTTCCGCGTATCGTGACCACGCTGCTGGGCATCCTGCTGGTGATGATCCTGGTGACCCGCTATCGCCGCATCATGCCTGCGCTGCGACATGCCGGGCGCGTGGTGGGGGGGCGCGAAGGCAGTTTCGACCGCAAGCGCTTCTTCGGCACCCTGGTGCTGGTGACGCTCTACTTCTATCTCATGGGGGTGCTGAGCGACGTCTTCCCCAATACCGGCTACAGCTTTCTGATCATGTCGGTGCTGTTCGTGTTCTCGCTCTCGCTGCTCTACGCCGAGCGCCTCTCCCGCCGGATCCTGCTGATCATCACCCTCAATGCGCTGATCGCTCCGGCCATCGCCTGGTACGTGCTGGCGCAGCTGTTCCGCATCACGCTGCCCTGACCCGGAGATCCGACCCATGGACATTCTGTCCCATCTCACACCGATGTTCTTCACGCTGATCGCCGCCGGGACGCTGATCGGCATCATCTTCGGCGCCATTCCCGGCATGACCGCGACCATGGCGGTGGCGGTGTGCCTGCCGCTGACCTATGCCTTCGGCCTGGTCAACGGTATTGCGCTGCTCCTGGGGCTCTACGTCGGCGGCATCTCGGGGGGGATGGTGCCGGCGGTGCTGCTCAACATTCCCGGCACGCCGTCATCGATCACCACCACCTTCGACGGTTACCCCATGGCCCAGCGCGGCGAGGGCGAGCGTGCGCTCAAGACCGGGATCGTGGCGTCGATCTTCGGCGGGCTGTTCAGCGCCGCGGTGCTGTTCTTCTTCGCCCCGGTACTGGCGGACTTCGCGATCAAGTTCTCCTATGTGGAGAAGTTCCTGATCATCCTGCTGGCGCTGACGGTGATCGCTTCGCTCTGCTCGAACATGCTGATGGGTATCTTCAGCGGGGTGCTCGGTGTCTGGCTGAGCCTGATCGGCACCTACTCGATCACCGAGGGCGGTAACGGTGAGCCGCGGTTGATGTTCGACTTCATGCAGTACTATCTGATCGATGGCTTCTCGCTGCTGCCGGTGTTGATCGGTATCTTCGGGCTGAGCACCATCCTGCTGGACGCCGAGAACGGCTTCGCCGATGCCCCCGGGCAGGGCCGGATCAAGCTCCAGGGCGGTGCGCGCTTCTCGTTCTCGATCTTCAAGGGGCAACTGGTCAACCTGATCCGCTCTTCCGGGATCGGCACCTTCGTCGGCATGCTCCCCGGGGTCGGTGGCAGCGCCGCCTCGGTGCTCGCCTACAGTCAGGAGAAGAACTTCTCCCGCGACTCGTCGCAGATGGGCAAGGGCGCGACCCAGGGCATCGTCGCCTCGGAGTCATCCAACAACGCGCTCACCGGCGGCGCGCTGGTGCCCCTGCTGTCGCTGGGCATTCCCGGGGACTCGACCACCGCGATCCTGATCGGCGCCTTCACCCTGCAGGGCATCCAGGTCGGCCCGCTGTTCATCGGCAACAACATGGACACCTGGTATCTGATGATCATCGCCCTGGTGGCGGCCAACGTCCTGATGTTCGGCATCATGTACTTTGCCATCCGCCATATCGCCAAGGTGATCGAGGTGCCCAAGTACATCCTCTACCCGCTGATCGTGATGATGTGCGTGGTCGGTGCCTATGCCATCAACTACGGCATCATGTTCGACGTCTGGACGCTGCTGATCTTCGGCGTGTTCGGCTATGTGGCGCAGAAAATCGGCCTGGAAGTGGTGCCGCTGATCATCGGCTTCATCCTCGGCAAGTCGGCGGAGGTCTACTTCGTCAAGAGCATCGAGTCCTACGGCAACCTGACGATCTTCTTCACCAAGAGCCCGATCGCCGTCTTCCTGTGGGTACTGATCGCGGTCTCGGTGGCCTTTGCGATCTATCTGCGGGTGCGCAACCGGCGCCGCGAGGCGAGCAGCCTGGTCGAGTAAGCAGGTCGAGAGAGCGGGGCGAGCCAGCGGTTCGAACTAGCCGCTGCGTCTCGTCTCGACGACGCGCCACATGACGACAAAGCCCACGCCGATGGCGTGGGCTTTGAGCTGTCATGGCGCCAGGCTCTGTGACGCCAGCGCGTAGCGAGTGGTCAGTCGACGCTCAGCTTGCGCACCTGATTGAGATTCTCCAGCGTCGCCAGGCACGCCTCGGCGGCCTCCGCGCCCTTGCTCAGGAAGTGCTCGCGGAAGAAGGCGGTGTGCGCCTCGTGCTCGTGGAAGTGGTGCGGGGTCAGCACCGCGGAGATCACCGGAATCTCCTGCTCCATCTGCAGCGCCATCATGGCGTCGATGACCGCGGTGGAGACGAAATCGTGACGATAGATGCCGCCGTCGACGACGAAGCCCGAGGCGACGATCGCGGCATAGCGGCCGCTCTTGGCCAGCAGCTTGGCCTGCAGCGGGATCTCGAACACGCCGGGTACGCTGAAGGTCTCCAGCTGGGCGGTATCGAAGCCGCGCTCATGGAGGCGCTCGACGAAGGCGGAATGGCAGTTGCCGACGATATCGTCATGCCACTCGGCACGGATGAAGGCAATGCGCTGGGCGCGCGTCTGCGCGGAGAGCTGCGGGGAGGTGGACTGATTCATGGTCGTTTCCTGTGATGGTCGAGGTAACCAGAATCAGGGCTGCGGCGCGCTTGGCGTACGCGAAAGACGGCAGGCACCGTAGCACTCGGCGTGTCAGCCGGGGGCGGTCGGTGGACCGAATCGACATGGGCAAGTGACACCGTTCTCTTTCATCCGGACTGTGACCGTCGGCTTCGGAATCGCACCGAATCTGCTGACCCGGGCAACCAGCGTGGCTCGCTGCCCGGCGCTCGCGGGCTTGGGCAGCCCGCAAGCGCGCTGCCATCACCGCCGGTGGGGACTTCCACCCCGCCCTGAGAACCGATGCCGGCGGGCGTACCCGTCGACATTCGCCCATAGTCTACGCCCTTCACCGCGGGCGCGGAAGGCCGTCGCCGGGGCGCGCTGTGGTATCGTGTGGCGGCATCTTTGGGCGTGCACCGTGGACTCGACCGCCGCCCGCCCCGACTCCCTGACACGCCACCCGGACCGAGACCGCATGAGCGAGCGTAACGACACCGCCGAGATCGCGCTGATGACCGAGATCGCGACCCTCTACTACATCGAGGGGGAGACCCAGGAAGCGATCGCCAACCGCCTGGGCATCTCGCGGGTCAAGGCCGGGCGGCTGCTCAAGCGAGCCCAGGGCGAGGGAATCGTCGACGTGCGCGTGCGCCAGCATCCGGCGGTGAGTGCTGAGATCGAGCAGGCGCTGATTCGCCGCTTCGGCATCAAGCGCGCGCTGGTCGCCCTCGACCACGCCGACCCCGAGGTGCAGCGCGGCAATGTCGCCAGCCTGGTCGCCGACCACCTCTCGCGCAGCCTGAGCGAGGGCGCCATCGTCGCCGTGGGCATGGGGCGCAACGTCGGTGCGGTGGCGGACAACGCCTTCGAACAGGGGCAGCGCAACTGCTCCTTCGTCTGCGCCATCGGCGGCTCGGTGCGGGCCGGCGAGTACATGAACCCGGACCATATCTGCCGGCGCCTGGCGATGAAGTTCGGTGGCGACAGCGAAACCCTCTACGCGCCGGCGCTGGTGCAGAATCTCGAGCTGCGCGACGCCATGTACGACAACCCCACCATCCGCCAGACCCTCGATCGCGCGCGGCGTGCCGATTTCGCCCTGATCGGCATCGGCGATCTGAGCGAGAACAGCAACATGGTGCGCATGGGCTGGTTCTCGCCTCAGGAGACCGCCGAAGCGCGCCTCTCCGGCACCGTCGGCGACATGATGGGCTACGACTTCATCGACATCTACGGACGCCCGTCGATGACGCCGATGCAGGGCCGCGTGATCGGCCTGACCATCACCGATCTGGCGCGGATCCCCGATGTCATCGCCATCGCCGCCGAGAACACCAAGGCGGCGGGTATTCTCGGCGCGCTGCGCACCGGGGTGATCGACACCCTCGCCACCAGCGTCACCAATGCCCACACCATCCTGCGTCTGGACGAGGCGACCCGGGTCGACGACGGCGAGGGCTGATCCGCAGCGCAGTCGCCTGCGCCACGTCACCTGCCGGCCGGCGCGAGATCGTCACCCACTACGAGGCCGAGGTGGCGACGTCGTGCCCTTGGATCCGGTTGCGTCCTTCGTGCTTGGCGCGATAGAGGGCGCGATCGGCGAGCACCATCAGATCGTGAAAGGAGCGGCAGGTGGAGGTGAGCTGGGCGACGCCGATGCTCAGGGTGACCGAGGCCTCGCCCTCGCCGTCATAGGTCGCGACGGTCATGTCGGCAATGCACTGGCGTATCCGCTCGGCGAGCGTCAGGCCTGCCTCCAGCGAGGTCTCGAGCAGCACGATGGCGAACTCCTCGCCGCCGATCCGACCCACCGTATCGATGGCTTCGCGTACCTGTTGCGCGCAGCACTCGGCGACGGCGCGTATCACCAGGTCGCCGGTGACATGGCCCCAGGTATCGTTGACCTGCTTGAAGAAGTCGATATCGATGAGCAGCAGCGTCAGCGGGTGCGCGAAGCGCCGCGAACGTTGGTATTCGCGCTCGCCGATCTCCATCAGGTGGCGTCGGTTGTAGACGCCGGTCAGCGAGTCGCGGGTAGCCAGGGCGTGGAGCTCGAGGTTCATGCGCTCGAGTTGAGCGTTCTGCTCGGTCAGCCGGGTATTCAGCGCCAGCAGCTCCTCCTCGTGGCGCTTCTTGTCGGCGAGACTGAAGCTGACACCGATGAAGCGATCACCAAAGACCGCGTCGTCGATCAGCTTGCCGTAGTTGGCATACCACACCCACTGACCATCCTTGGCAAGGATGCGGAACTCGCTGTAGTAGCGCTCGGTGCGACCCTTGATGTGCTCATCGATGGCCTGTTCGACCGAGGCAACGTCATCGGGGTGCATGAGGGCAAAGATGTCGCCGATTTCGTCGGCCTCTTCCTCTTTGTCATAGCCGAGGTCGGCAAAGATCTTGGTCAGCCCGAAGACCACCTCTCCCGTGGAGAGGTTGTTTTCCCACAGATCGAGCCCGCTGGCTTCGAGGGTCAATTGCAGACGCTTCTTGTAGAGGTCCTGTTCATCCACAGGAAAATCACTCATGCAGGGCCTTTGAGGGGGCCGCCGGCATAACCGATGCGTCGCAGCAGGCCGGCGAAGGAGTCGCAAACACCGGCGGCGTCGCGAAAGGCCGAGGCGGCGCGAATGCTGATGACGCTGACCGGCACACCGGTGCTCTTGCCGGTCTGCCGGTCATGATAAGGCGCCAGATCGTCGAAGGCATTGGAGAAGCCGCGGCCGGTGGCTTCCGAGTAGTAGCAGATCGAGTCCGGCGCGATGATCACGGGGGCGCCATCCTGGGCAGCGTACAGGATCAGGTTTTCATTCATGTTGTAGAGGTAGTGCGTGGAGGTGCTGTCGCGCGGATCGGGGGTGTCATCCAGGCGAATGATGCCGACATCGAGGGAGGCGCCGTTCGTCGACTGCGTGACCTCGGTGATATAGGCGTTGGTGAGCGCACTCGTCGCGCTTCGACCAGTGAGCGATTCGAGCTTGGCGACGATATGTTCGGTGGTGTGCGGGCCGTCGGCGTCCTCCATATACGCCCCCAGCGCTCGGACCTGCTCCAGCGTACCGGACAGATAGTGATCCGTGAGCGCGAAGCCATTGGCCGCGGTGGATGGCCACAGCATGATGCCGGCATAGCTGCCGAACGCAGCGACCACACTGCCCGCCAGGGATTCGACGTCGGCGGCCGTGGCGGCTTGCAGGCGCACCGAGCGTGCGTCCTCGGCACGCTGGGCGTTATCGGCCAGGACGCAGGGGCTGGCGGTGAGAGTCGCGGCTCCGCTATAGAGGGTTTGCGGCAATTCCGGCACCGCGCGTCCACTGCCGTCGCCGTTGACGACCCACTTGACCGGGGTGTCGCCGAGGGCGGCGATCAGTGGGACGAGTGAGTTGATCGGCCCGATTTCGACGGGAATCACACATGTCGGTGCCGTACCGCAGAGGGTCCGGAAGGCGTCTACGGTGTTGTTCATCGCCCGCTGTATCGCCGCCAGGGAGAGATCTTCGGCGGCATCTGGCGATCCCATCATGGCCAGCACGCAGGCGTCGGTGGCGCCGTCGTAATCCTTGATCTCCACGCTGCCGGACCAGCCGCTCGCCTCGAGTTGTTCCAGTACCCGCATCGCGTCGTGGTAACTGCCGCCGCCCCCGCTGGCCATTAGCGCGGCGCCGGTGACGACGTGACGAAAGTCGTCGAGTCCATATTGGAAAGTCATGCAGTTGCTCTCGCTAGGGTGGCGCCAGGCAGGGCCATGACGTTTGCCACGCTGAGTGTTGTTGTTGGTATGGGTGTCGGGGGCTCTGCCGGTCCCGACGCTAAGGCCAGTGGACTGGTCGACACACACGACAGCCATTTCAGGATGATCTAAAGCGATGAGGGAAAGCAAGACGAGAACGGGGCGGGACAGCGGCCGCACACGCAAACGCCCGGCCTTGGCCGGGCGTTTGCGCTGACGTTTCCCGCTCTGGGCGAGGTGACGCCCCGCACGGGAGAACCGGAGGGATCAGGCGTTGGCGAGCAGCTTCTCGGCGCGGGCGACGACGTTGTCGACCGTGAAACCGAAGTGCTTGAACAGATCAGCGCCCTTGCCCGATTCACCGTAGGTGGTCATGCCGATGACGTCGCCGTCGAGGCCCACATACTTGTACCAGGTGGAGGGGATGGCGGCTTCGATCGCCAGACGCTTGCGCACGTCGCCCGGCAGCACCGACTCGCGGTAGGCGGCGTCCTGGGCGTCGAACTCGGTGGTGCAGGGCATCGATACCACGCGCACGCGCTTGCCCTTGCCTTCGAGTTCAGCAGCGGCGTCCATCGCCAGGCCGACTTCGGAGCCGGTGGCGATCAGGATCAGCTCCGGCTTGCCGCCCTCGGCCTCCTTGAGCACGTAGCCGCCGCGACGGATCTGCTTGAGCTGCGCGTCGTCCCGCGACTGCGCCGCCAGGTCCTGACGCGAGAAGATCAGCGCGGTGGGACCCTTCTCACGCTTGAGCCCCTCGACCCAGGCCGCCGCCGTCTCGGTGGCGTCGCACGGGCGCCAGGTGGCCAGCCCCGGCAGGTTGCGCAGGTCGGCGAGCTGCTCGATCGGCTGGTGGGTGGGGCCATCCTCGCCGACACCGATGGAGTCGTGGGTGAAGACGTGGATGACCCGGGTGTGCGACAGCGCCGACATGCGCACGGCATTGTGCATGTACTCCATGAACACCAGGAAGGTGGCGTCGTAGGGGATGAAGCCGCCGTGGGTGGCGATGCCGTTGGCGATCGCGCCCATGCCGAACTCGCGCACGCCGTAGTGCAGGTAGCCGCCGTCGAAGTCCTCCTTGCTGATCGCCTTGGCGCCTTTCCACAGGGTCAGGTTGGAGGGGGCGAGGTCGGCGCTGCCGCCGAACAGCTCCGGCAGGTCCGGTCCGAGCTCATTGAGGACGGCCAGCGAGGCCTTGCGCGAGGCGAGCTTCTCGGACTTCTCCTGGGCCCGCTTGACCAGGGCATCACCGTCGAAGCCGTCGGGCAGCGTACCGCTGTAGCGACGCTTGAGTTCCTTGGCGAGTGCCGGATGGGCCTTTTCGTAGGCCGCCAGCCTGGCGTCGTAGTCGGCTTCCAGCTTGGCGCCGCGTTCCCGCGCATCCCAGGCCTGGTAGTACTCGTCCGGGATCTCGAACGCCGGCGACTCCCAGCCGAGCTGCTTGCGGGCAGCCGCGACTTCGTCTTCGCCCAGGGCGGCGCCGTGGCTCTCTTCCTTGCCCGCCTTGTTGGGCGAGCCGAAGCCGATCACGGTCTTGCAGATGATCAGGGTCGGCTTGTCGCTGACCGACTTGGCCTCTTCGATGGCGCGGTTGATCTGCTCGGCGTCGTGGCCGTCGACGTCACGCACCACGTGCCAGTCGTAGGCTTCGAAGCGCTGGGCGGTGTCGTCGGTGAACCAGCCCTTGACTTCGCCATCGATGGAGATGCCGTTGTCGTCGTAGAACACGGTCAGGTTGCCCAGACCCAGGGTGCCCGCCAGCGAGCACGCCTCATGGCTGATGCCTTCCATCAGACAGCCGTCGCCGGCGAACACCCACACCCGGTGATTGACGATCTCATGGTCGTCACGGTTGAACTGTGCTGCCAGGGTGCGTTCGGCGATCGCCATGCCGACCCCGTTGGCCAGGCCCTGACCCAGCGGCCCGGTGGTGGTCTCGATGCCGGGGGTGAGGCCGTGCTCCGGGTGGCCCGGGGTCTTCGAGCCGAGCTGGCGGAAATGCTTGAGCTCTTCCAGCGGCAGGTCGTAGCCGGTCAGGTGGAGCAGCGAATAGTGGAGCATGGAGCCGTGGCCGTTGGAGAGAATGAAGCGGTCACGGTCGGCCCAGTCGGGATTCGCGGGGTTGTGCTTCAGGTGATCGTTCCACAGCACTTCGGCGATGTCGGCCATGCCCATCGGCATGCCGGGGTGGCCGGAATTGGCCTGCTGCACGGCGTCCATGGAGAGCGCGCGGATGGCGTTGGCTAGCTGACGGCGAGATGGCATTGGCTATCGAATCCCCTAGATCGTAAATGGATGGTGGCGCGATGAATTCAGCGGGCCGCCACCAGCGAGCAGGCTTCGCCGACGACGGCCTCGAAGGCGGCCGGGTCGTGGGCGAAGCGCCCCAGGAAGAGGCCGTCGACCCGTCCGGCGAGCCGCGTCAGCAGGTCCGGGCCGGCACTGCCACCGTAGATCACGCTGGCTGCCGGGTGAGTGTCGAGCTGCTCACGCAGACCCTGGCAGACCGCCGCGATATGCGAAAGCGATGCCGGTTCGGCGGCACCGATCGCCCAGTGCGGCTCGTAGGCGATCACCAGCGGCTGGCGGCGCTGTGCCGGCGTGGCCTGGTCGAGCGCCTGCATGATCTGCTCGCAGCACGCCTCGACCGCGGCCCGCGGTGTACCGCGTTCGGCCTCGCCGACGCACAGCACCGGCGTCAGCGTGTGGTCGAGCGCCACCTGCATCTTGGCAGCGATGCTCGCGGCATCCTCGCCGAACAGGCGCTGGCGCTCGGCGTGGCCGATTTCGACATGGCGACAGCCCATCTCGGCCAGCATGGCCCCGCTCACTTCGCCAGTATAAGCACCGTTTGGCGCCGGATACAGGTTTTGCCCGCCGACGCTGACAGGGGTGTCGGCGAAGATCTCCAGCACCGGCGCGATGGCCGGGAAGCTGGGCAGCACGAACAGCGCTACCCGGCCGTCGGCGACGGCCGGGTAGCGCGGCAGGCAGGCCGCGATCTGCCGACACCAGGCGAGGGTCTGGGCGTAGCCGAAGTACATCTTGAAGCTGATGCCCAGGGTGATCGTCGGCGCGGCCATGGCGTCCTCAGTCGGCGGTGGCGATGACCCGATGCACCGCATCGAGGATCATCGCCAGGGAAATGGCGCCCGGATCGGGCGTGCCCAGGCTCTTCTCCGCCAGCGGGCGGGCGCGGCCGAGCTTGGGCTTCAGTGTCTGGGTGTCTTCGGCGGCGGCCTGGGCGGCCTGGGTGGCGGCGCCCCAGGCGTCGGCCAGATCATCACCGGCGGCGATCCGCTGGCTCAAGGCGTCGCTGAACGGCACCAGCGCATCGACCAGCGTCTTGTCGCCGAGCTTGGCCTTGCCGAATTCCATCACGTCCTGCTTGGCCTTGGCTACCCCGCGGGCATAGTGCTCGGCCTGCGGTGCGGCGTCGTCGCCCAGGGTCAGGCTCAGGGCGTCGAGCATGACGCCCCAGATCGCACCGGAGGTGCCGCCGGCGCGGTCCGACCACGCCTCGGCGGCCTGGCGCAGCAGGGTGCCGGCCCCGGCGCCGCGGGCCAGCGCCTGTTCGGCTGCCTCGGCGGCGGCCACTGCGCCGCGCTGCATGCCGATACCGTGGTCACCGTCACCGGCGATGGCATCCAGCTTGCCCAGCTTGTCGACATTGGCATCGATCACCTCGCGGGTGGCGCGCAGTGCCTGCTCGACACAGCGCGCCGCGGCCCTGGAGGCCTGGCTGGCGGCGGGAATCTCGTCGGCATCGGGAATGTCGAGCGCCGCGGTATCGATCGGCGGCGCCGGATTGAGGCTGCCCTTGCGATAGGCCGGGGTATCGGCGGGGGCGCGCCACAGCCGTTCGAGCTCGTCATCGAGCCAGAACAGGGTCAGCGAGGCGCCGGCCATGTCGAGGCTGGTGACCAGCTCCCCCACCTCGGGCTCGACGATCTCGATGCCCGCTTCCAGCAGCAGGGCATGGACCCGGCGATAGACCACGAACAGCTCTTCGTACTTGATCGCGCCGAGCCCGTTGAGCAGCACCGCGGCGCGGGCGCCGCGCACCGTCTCGATGCCGTCCGGCACCTCCTCGAGCAGATGCGAGACCAGCAGCTCCGCCAGGGCGTCGGCGCTGGGAACGTCCTGCTCGCTGATACCCGGCTCGCCGTGGATGCCCAGGCCCACCGCCATCTTGCCCGCGGGCACGTGGAACAGGGCATCGTCGGCTCCGGGCAGGGTGCAGCCGTCGAACGCCACGCCCATGGAGCGGGTGCGCAGATTGGCAGCGCGCGAGAGGCGGACCACCTCTTCCAGCGAGTATCCGGCCTCGGCCGCCGCCGCGGCCACCTTGAACACGGTCAGGTCGCCGGCGATGCCGCGGCGCTTGTGCAACTCCTCGCGGTCGGCGCTGGAGATGTCGTCGATCACGGCGACGATCTCGCAGGGGATGCCCTCGCGGATCAGGCGCTCCCGGGCCTGGCCGAAGTGCAGCACGTCGCCGGCGTAATTGCCGAAGCTCAGCAGCACACCGCCGCCGTTGTTGGCTGCCTTGCACACGTTGTAGACCTGCTGTGCCGAGGGTGAGGCGAACAGATTGCCCATCACCGCCCCATGGGCCAGCCCCTGACCCACCAGACCGGCGAACGCCGGGTAGTGCCCGGAGCCGCCGCCGATGACGACGGCGACGGTGCCCGGCTCGCTGCGGGTGCTGCGGATGACCCCGCCGGGTACCTGACAGACCCGCTGGGCGTGTGCGGCGACGAAGCCCGCGGTGGCTTCGTCGACGAAGTTCACTGGATCGTTGTAGAGGCGTGTCATGACCGACGCTCCCGAATTGGATGACTGGATAACGGTGCGGCTGGCTGGGCCGAAACGACCGCGGGATCAAGGGTGATATTTTGTTCTGTGTGTGCGCATATGGTTTGGTGCGCCGTTTCAGCTTCATCATAGCGGTGACAGAGGCGGCGGATATGCGACTTTGGTGGCGTTTTTGTGCGGCTTGACGGCCTTTTCAAGGCATATTCCTCGCGCCTAATGGACTGATTTTGCGCAGATGTTGGGAGTCTTTGATGCTTCCAGAGGGTCTATTTTCGATCATATGAATGGTGTTTGTTCATATGAGCGAGCTCGGTCTATGATGTCGCCGTCGACAACCGACGTCAGAGACGGCAACCGGAGGTGAGCGATGGCAGAGCAGTGGCGAGTGGCGGTGGGATGTGACGAAGCCGCCTATGAGATGAAGCAGGCGATGGTCGAGCATGTGCGTGCGCTCGGTCACGAGGTCGAGGATTTCGGCACCCACGATGGCAAGCCGGTCCTCTATCCGGACGTCGCCTTCGAGATCGCCCAGGCGATCGCCGAGGGGCGCTTCGACCGCGGTGTGCTGATGTGCGGCACCGGGATCGGTGTGGCGATCTCGGCCAACAAGGTGCCAGGCATTCGCGCGGCCCAGGCCCATGACACCTACTCTGCCGAGCGGGCGCGCAAGAGCAACGATGCCCAGATCGTGACTCTGGGGGCGCGGGTGGTCGGGGTCGAGCTGGCCAAGGTGATCGCCACGACCTTCCTCTCCAGCGAGTACGAGCCGGGTGGCCGCTCGCAGCCCAAGATCGACCGTATCGAGGCCTACGAGCGAGAGCGGCGCTGACCTCGAAGCAGGCACCTCTCCACTTCGATATCCGCAAGGATCCCGCGCCCGCGGCTCTACAGGAGTCGCGGGCGCTGTCGTTGTGGTTGTCTCCCTGTGGCCGCAGCTCGCTCTGGGTATTCGTGTCGGTATCGCTGGTTTGGGGCTTGGTGTGGCGCGCTTTTGAAAGCGTTATTGAACATATGATCTGTTGAGGATCATTTTGCGCGGCCTGAAATGCCGTTCTTGCTCAGGATCGATCGACAAACTCGCGTTGCAACTTTGGTCTCGGTCGATGGAGTAAGTGGTTTTTAAATCCTTCAATAACAATGGCTTGATTGGCGTTTGGCTAAAGTCTTATGCGCTGAAGCAGCCTCTGTCGTTGATGCGGTTTCGTCGATTGCGCTAAAAACATATGACCGAATGTTGATCATGTGTTTAAGCACCGGAGACGATCATGTCCGACGCTACCGCCACAGCCGCGCAGCACGACGCCAGCGACGCCATCCCCAAGACCATGAAAGCCGTGGTGGCTTACGCCCCTGGTGACTACCGCTATGAAGAGGTGCCGGTACCCGAGATCGACGACAAGGAGATTCTGGTCAAGGTCGAGGGGTGTGGCATCTGTGCCGGCGACATCAAGTCCTATGACGGCGCGCCCAGCTTCTGGGGCGACGAGACCCAGCCCGCTTACATCAAGGCGCCGATGATTCCGGGGCACGAGTTCATCGGGCGGGTGGTCAAGGTCGGCGCCCAGGTCGAGGGCTATCAGCCCGGCGACCGGGTGATCTCGGAGCAGATCGTGCCGTGCTGGAACTGCCGCTTCTGCAACCGCGGCCAGTACTGGATGTGCGAGAAGCACGATCTCTACGGCTTCCAGAACAATGTCAACGGCGGCATGGCCGAGTACATGAAGTTCACCAAGGAGGCGATCAACTATCACGTGCCCGAAGAGCTGCCGCTGGAGCAGGCGATCCTGATCGAGCCCTACGCCTGCTCGCTGCATGCGGTGCAGCGTGCTCGGATCGAGCTGGGCGATGTGGTGGTGCTCTCCGGCGCCGGCACCCTAGGCCTGGGTATGGTCGGGGCGGCCAAGAAGGCCGGTGCCGAGAAGCTGGTGGTGCTCGATCTGTTCGACGAGCGTCTGGAACTGGCCAAGCAGTTCGGTGCCGACCTCACCCTCAACCCCAAGCGCGATGACGTGGTCTCGATCATCAAGGAGATGACCGGCGGCTACGGCTGCGATGTCTATATCGAGGCGACCGGCCATCCCAAGTCGGTGGAGCAGGGGTTGTCGATGATCCGCAAGCTGGGGCGCTTCGTCGAGTTCAGCGTGTTCAAGGACCCGGTCAGTGTGGACTGGAGCATCATCTCCGACCGCAAGGAGCTCGACGTGCTCGGCTCCCACCTGGGCCCTTACTGCTATCCGCTGGTTATCGAGGGCATCCGCAACGGTGATTTCCCCACCGAAGGCGTGGTCACCCACAAGCTGCCGCTGGAGAAGTACGAAGAGGGCTTCGAGCTGATGAAGAGCGGGGCCAAGTCGCTGAAGATCGTGCTGATCCCCTGAACGTGAATGGCCGCCCGTCGGATCGGCGGGCGGCGGCGAACAGCGCCTGACAGGAGGGCTCTGGTCATGAGTACAACCGTTGCAGCCCGGCCGCGCAGGCCCGGCAAGACACGCAGGCGGGTGATTCTGGGGGCTGTGGTGGTGGCGGTCATCGCTGCCATGGCGTGGGATACCACGGTGGTCGAGATCGGCCACGAATCCGAGCTGGCCGGCGGCTTCTCCGCCGCTACCTACGGCAGCGAGCACTTCCCGGCGATCCAGAAGAGCGTGGAGCAGCGCGCGGTGCCGGCCGCTGAGCTTGCCACCGCGGTGCTCGAGGACGCCAGCGCCGCGGGGCAGAAGTATGGCGTCGGCGACGGCTTCGGCCCGGTGGTACCGGTGACCTTTACCGGGGTGGTAGGCGAGGCGCGTTCCGGTATCTACACGGTGGCGGCCGAGGGGGTGCCGGAGGCGATCACGATCCGTTTGCAGACCGGCCCGGCGATCAACGGCACCGACCTGCGCGACGCCACCGGCGAGATCAGCTTCGGCGAGTTCACCAACCAGATCGAGTACCAGAATGCCGGCGCCTCGATCAACGACGCCATGAAAGAAGCCGTGCTGGCGGACATCGATACCGCCGACCTGAGCGGCAGGACGGTGACGGTGACCGGCGTGTTCAAGTTGATCAATCCCAAGAACTGGCTGGTGACGCCGGTGAGGATGGACGTCGAATGAGTCACGTCAACGCCCCCGCGCCGACCTCTGGCGCCGAGACCGATGACGCCCGGCGCGACGACGAAGTGGTGCTCTCGGCGCGCAACGTGGCCAAGTCCTTCGGCAGCGTTCAGGCGCTGAAGACGGTCAACTTCGATGTCTTCCGCGGCCAGGTGACCACCCTGTTCGGCGAGAACGGGGCGGGCAAGTCGACCCTGATGAAGGTGCTCTCCGGGGTGATCCAGCCCACCTCCGGCGAGATCGTGCTCGACGGCGAGCCGGTGCGCTTCGCCTCGACCACTGACGCCACCCGGCTGGGCATCTCGATCATTCACCAGGAGCTGAGCCTGGCGCCCAATCTGAGCGTGCGCGACAACATCTTCATGGGGCGCGAGATCAAGGGCCCGACGGGGATCGACTTCGCCGAGGAGGTGCGCCAGACGCGGGCGCTGATGGAGGCGCTGGACGAGCCGATCGATCCGCTGACGCCGGTGGAGGATCTGCGTCTCGGCCAGCAGCAGATCGTCGAGATCGCCCGCGCGCTGTCGGTCAATTCGCGGATTCTGATCATGGACGAGCCAACCTCGGCACTCTCCGCCTCCGAGGTCGAGGTGCTGTTCCGGGTCATTCGCGATCTCAAGAGTCGCGGGGTGTCGATCGTCTACATCTCCCACCACCTGGAAGAGGCGCTGACCATCACCGATCACGCCGTGGTGCTGCGCGACGGCGTGATGACCGCCTACGCCAAGCGTGCCGACATCGATCTCGAGTGGATCGTGCGCAACATGGTGGGCGACAACTTCGACCTCGGTTCGCCGCCCACCGGGCACACCATCGGCGAGGTGGCGCTGGCGATCGAGGAGGTCAGCGTGGCCGACGTCAACGTGCCCGAGCGCTCGGTGGTCGACCGTCTCTCGCTCGCGGTGCGTGCCGGCGAGATCGTCTGCATCTACGGGTTGATGGGAGCCGGGCGCACCGAGCTTCTGGAGTGCATCGCCGGGCGCGTACCGCTGACCGGCGGGCGGGTGCTGCTGGAGGGGAGCGACATCTCCCGCCTGAGCATTGCCGAGCGCATCGACAACGGCCTGGTGCTGGTGCCCGAGGATCGTCAGCGCGATGGCCTGGTGCAGACCATGTCGGTGGGCGAAAACCTGTCGCTGGCGAGTATCAAGGCCTTCACCAAGGGGCTTCTGACCTCCGGCAGCCGCGAGCGCGGGGTCATCGACGAGTCGATCGCCAGCGTGCACATCAAGACCGACGGCCCCCGCGCCGACATCGGTTCGCTCTCCGGCGGCAACCAGCAGAAGGTGGTGATCGGCAAGATGCTGGCGACCCATCCGCGGGTGGTGCTGCTCGACGAGCCCAGCCGCGGCATCGATATCGGGGCCAAGGCCGAGGTGTTCAAGCTGCTGGCCGAGGGCGCGGCCCGCCAGGGCCTGGCGGTGATCTTCTCCACCTCCGAGGTCGGGGAGTGCTTGAGCATCGCCCACCGCATCGTGGTGATGAGTCGCGGACACATCGCTGCCGAGTTCGGCGCCGATGTCTCCAAGGAGCAGATCATGGCCGCTTCCGGGGAGTCGGTGGTCGCCTGAGCGTCCCACCGCTTCAGGGCTGCCCGGGTGCCGGGTAGCGCCGACAGACGTTCTGGATTTCATGAGGGAGTCGTTTATGTCCAACCATAGCCACACAGCGCGGCGTCAGGGCGGGGGCTTCGATCTGGGGCGCATGCTGCTCGAAGGGCGCGCCTTCTTCGCCCTGATCGCGATCATCGTGATCTTCTCGCTGCTGTCGCCGGTCTACTTCTCGACCGGCAACTTCCTGACCATGTCGTCCCACGTGGCGATCTTCGGGCTGCTCTCCATCGGCATGCTGCTGGTGATCCTGACCGGCGGCATCGACCTGTCGGTGGGCTCGACCCTGGGTCTGTGCGGGGTGGTCGCGGGCTTTCTGATGCAGGGCGTGACGCTGGATGCGTTCGGCGTCACCCTCTATCCGCCGGTGTGGGTGGTGGTGATCCTCACCTGCGCGGTGGGGGCCTTCATCGGCGCCATCAACGGCGTGCTGATCGCCTACTTCAAGGTGCCGGCCTTCGTCGCCACCCTGGGGCTGCTCTATGTCGCCCGCGGGGTCGCCCTGCTGATGACCGACGGCCTGACCTACAACAACCTCGGCGGCGATCCGGCGCTCGGCAATACCGGCTTCGACTGGCTCGGCTTCAATCGGCTGTTCGGCGTGCCGGTGGGGGTCTGGGTGCTGGCGATCGTGGCGGTCGTCACTCTGCTGGCGCTGGCGCGTACGCCGTTCGGACGCTGGGTCTACTCCACCGGCGGCAACGCCCGCGCCGCGGAACTCTCCGGGGTGCCGGTCAAGCGGGTCCAGGTCTCGGTCTATGTGCTCTCGGGTATCTGTGCGGCGATCGCCGGGCTGGTGCTGTCGTCGCAGCTCACCTCCGCTGGCCCCACCGCGGGCACCACCTACGAACTGACCGCGATCGCCGGGGTGGTGATCGGCGGCGCGGCGCTGACCGGTGGCCGCGGCAGCGTGCGCGGCACGCTGCTGGGTGCCTTCGTCATCGGCTTCCTCTCCGATGGCCTGGTCATCATCGGTGTCTCCTCCTACTGGCAGACCGTGTTCACCGGCGCGGTGATCGTGCTGGCGGTGCTGCTCAACAGCATTCAGTACGGCGGGCGGCGCAAGCAGGCCGCGCAGACGTCCGCGACTCCCTCTTCTCCCACTGCGTCTTCGGGGCAGCCCCCGGGCGATGGGAAAAGCCCAGCCGTCAAGCCGGCAACCCAGCATTGAGGCGGTGTTAGACCGCACCCCTCGACGCCACTGACTCAGATAACGACTCGTATAACGACAGACAACCGCAAAAGAAGGGTGACCATCATGCTCAAGACAGGAAAACGCCTGCTGATCGCAGCCCTCGCCCTGAGTGCGCCACTGCTTGCCGGTAGCGCACTGGCGCAGGACAAGGGGCTGATCTCGATCATCGTCAACGATCCCTCCAACCCCTACTGGCTGACCGAGGGCAAGGTCGCCCAGCAGACCGCCGAGGACCTTGGCTACTCGGCCAACGTCAGCGCGCACAAGGGCGATACCAACGCCGAGAGCCGCCAGATCGATACTGCGATCACCAACCAGGCCAAGGCGATCATTCTCGACCCGGCCAATGCCGACGGCTCGGTGGGTGCGGTGCGTAAAGCCGTCGATGCCGGCATTCCGGTGTTCCTGGTCAATGCCGAGATCAACCAGCAGGGCCTGGCCAAGGCGCAGCTGGTCTCCAACAACGCCCAGGGGGCGGCGCTGGGCGCCCAGCAGTGGGTCCAGGCGGTGGGCGACTCGGCCAAGTACGTCGAGCTCAAGGGCGCACCTTCGGACAACAACGCCGCCACCCGCTCCAACGGCTATCGCACCGTGCTGAGCCAGTACCCGGATCTGCAGAAGGTGGGTGAAGACGTCGCCAACTGGGACCGCACCCAGGGTTACAACAAGATGCAGAGCCTGCTGCAGGCGAACCCCGACATTCAGGGCGTGATCAGCGGCAACGACGAGATGGCCCTCGGCGCGATCGCCGCGCTCAAGGAGGCCGGCAAGCTGAAGGACGTCGTGGTCGGCGGCTTCGATGGCTCCCCGGATGCGGTGGATGCGGTCAAGTCCGGCGAGCTCGCCTACACCGTGCTGCAGCCGGTGGCGATCTTCTCCAAGGCCGCGGTGCAGATGGCCGACAAGTATATCCAGACCGGCAGCACCGGCCTGAAGGGTGAAAAGCACCTGTTCGACTGCATCCTGATCACCCCGGACAACGTCGACAAGTACGTCTCGCCCTTCGTACTCAAGCAGTGATCCCTGGCGGCCTGGCCGCCTGTCGTGACCTCTTCTCGCCGCGGGTGTCCCCCGCGGCGAGTTCGTTGTGGTGGCGGGTGTGGCGGCTTAGCGCCGAATCAGACGATAGCGAATTTCTGCTTCGTCCAGCGCCTCGCGCTGGGGGGGCGCCAGGCCTGAGTCGACCAGCACCAGATCGAACTCGGAGAGATCGGCGAGCCGGTGCAGTGCGCTGTGGCCGAACTTGGCGCTGTGCACCAGCAGGATGCGGCGCTCGGCGGCGGCCATCTGGGCGCGCTTGATCTGGGTCACCGCCGGGTCCTGCACGTAGGCGGTGGTGCCGAGGATCGCCGAGGCGGAGAGCACCGCGACATTGGCGCGCAGGCTGGCCAGGGTCTGCTCGCAGAGCAGGCCGAAGGTGGCGTTGAAACGCGGCTGGTAGTCGCCGCCGAGGGTGATCAGGCGGATATCGCTGGCCGTCTTGAGCCGCTCGATGCTCTCCAGGCCGTTGGTGATCACGGTCAGCGGCGTGCGCCCCGGCAGCAGCGAGGCGAGCGCGGCGCAGGTGGTGGAGTCGTCGAGAATCAGCGCCTCGCCGGCGGCGATCTCCTCCAGCGCGGCGCGCGCCAGGGCGCTCTTTTCGCCGGCGGCGAGCTGGGCGCGCAGGGCGAAGTTGCTCTCGAAGACGCTGGAGGCGCGGGTGGTGACGCCGCCGTGCTGCTTGTTGACCATGCCCTGGGCGGCGAGGGCATCGAGATCGCGGTGTACCGTCATGCGGCTGACGCCGAAGTGCGTGGCCAGCTCGTCGACCTGCGCCGCGCCGGCCTGGACCACGTAGTCGAGCAGCGCCTGACGGCGGGTGGTGGCGTCCCGCTGGCGTTTAGGGGTGTCAGGCATCCTGGGTCAGCACCACCTTGATCGAGTCGCGCTGGGCGGCGATCTCGAAACCGCGTGTGAAGTCGCTGATCGGCACGCGGTGGGTGACGATGCCCTGGGTGGTCACCAGGCCGCGAGCGAGCAGGTCGATCGCCACCGGATAGGTGTGGGGCGAGAGGTGCGAGCCGCGAATGTCGAGCTCCTTGCGGTCGCCGATGGTCGACCAGTCGACCTGGGTCGGCTCCTTGAACACGCTGAATTCGACGAAGCGCCCCAGCTTGCGCAGCGCCTCCAGCCCCTGGATCACCCCGCTGGGCGAGCCGGTGGCGTCGATGTAGACGTCGCAGCCGTAGCCGTTGGTGAGGGCGCGCACCTCGCCGGCGATGTCGTCTCGGTGCGGGTTGAAGACGTGCTCGGCGCCATACTCCCGGGCCAGCTCGAGGCGGTCGTCATGGGTGTCGACCAGGATCAGCCGCTTGGGCGTCTTGAGCCGGGCGAGCTGGACCATGGCCAGACCGATCGGGCCGCCGCCGGCGATCACCACGGTATCGTCGAACTGGATCTCGGCGCGGTTCACCGCATGGATACCGCAGGCGAGGGGTTCCAGAAAGGCAGCATCTTCCATCGACAGTCGCGGGTCCACCGGGTGCAGCACGGCATTCTCGGGCACGCGCAGATACTCGGCCATGCCGCCATCGGCGACGCCGCCCTGGAAGCCGAAGATATGGTGCACCTCGCACATCCAGTAGTGACCGCGCTGGCAGTAGAAGCACTGGCGGCAGGGAATGATCTGCTCCGGCACCACGCGCTGGCCCAGCGTCACGCCGCCGAAGTGTTCCGCCGCGCCCTCACCGAGGGCCACGATCTCGCCGGCGAATTCGTGGCCGACGATCATCGGCGGCTTGACGAAGGCGGCGAAACGCTCGCCGTCGCCCCAGTACATGGCGGCGCCGTCGCGGCACTTGAGATCGCTGCCGCAGATGCCGCAGGCGTGGATCTTGAGGACCAGCTCCCGTGGCCCCGGGCGCGGCGTGGCCACGCGCTCGAGCCGGTAATCGCCCGGCCCGTGGCAGACCACGGCGTGCATGGTGTCGGGCAGCGGGGTGGCGCTACGCGCGTCAGTACTAGGGGCGGGACTTGGCATGCGGCTCTCCCGGATGAATGAACGGGCAGGGGCCCTGGAAGTCGTTCCTTGAAGTCGTTCCCGGAAATCTACGCCCATTCATAACATTTTGACGTGATTTTTTGTTCCATGACTTTGGTCTAGCGGTCGGTGTCACCTGCGATAATTTTTTAATTATCTGAAAATAAAGAGTTTAATCAATACTTGCGTATGGAGTAACACCATCGTCTAACGCTGCTTCGTCACAATTCGATGTTAGAAATGCGGAAGTCGGTCGATCGTCGGCCGGCGCTCATCGCGTCTCTACAGAGTCAGGAGGCAGGCGTGGCGCAAGGCTATCTGATGGGGCTCGACGGCGGCTCGAGCTCGACCAAGGCGGTGATCTTCGATCTCGCCGGTGACGTCGTGGGGGTGGGGCGGCAATCCTGCCCGCTGGAACATCCCCAGGCGCACTGGGTCGAGCGCGACATGGAGGCGGTCTGGGCCGGTGCGGCGGCGGCCATCCGAGACGCGCTGGCCCAGGCCGATGTCAGCGCCAGCGAGATTCTCGCGGTCGGCGTGACCGCCCACGGCGATGGTCTCTACCCCGTCGACCGCCACGGCGAGGCGCTGGGCAAGGGCATCACCTCCCTCGACAGTCGCGCCGCCGGGGTGGTCGAGCGCTGGTGCCAAGAAGGCGTGCAAGATCAGGCGCTGGCGCGTCTCGGCCAGGTGCCGTTCGCGTTCTCGCCGGTAGCGCTGCTGGCGTGGATGCGCGCCGAGCAGCCCGAACGCTTCGCTGCCCTCGGCCACGTGCTGACCTGCAAGGACTGGCTGCGGCTCAAGCTGACCGGCGAGGTCGCCACCGACTTCACCGAGGCGAGCAGCGGCTACACCGATGTGCAGACCCAGCGCTACAGCCGCGAGGGGCTTTCGCTGCTCGGCATCGAGCCGGTCACCGAGGCGCTGCCGCCGATCCGCATGCCCGAGGAGATCGTCGGCCGGGTCACCGCGGCGGCGGCGCGCGCGACCGGCCTGGTCGCCGGTACGCCGGTGGCCGCCGGGCTGCACGATGTCACCGCCAGTGCGCTGGGACTGGGCAACGTCGACAGCGACAGCCTGACCATCGCCGCCGGCACCTTCAGTATCAACGAGGTGTTCTCCGATGCGCCGCGCCCCGATGCGCGCTGGGCCACACGCAACGGCCTGCGGCCGGGGCAGTGGCTCAACATGGCGATCTCGCCGGCGTCTTCGAGCAATCTCGAGTGGTTCCATCGCCAGTGGGGGCGTCCCGGGGATGGCGGCACGGCAGCGTTTCTGGCCGATATGGAGGAGGCGTTGGAGGAAGCCTTCGACAGCGACTCACGGCTGGTCTATCACCCCTTCCTGTACGGCTCGCCCTATGCGGAGCCGGCCAGTGCCGGTCTCTTCGGGCTGCAGGGGTGGCACCAGCGCGGTCATGTACTGCGCGCGATCCTCGAGGGTGTGGTCTGCAACCACCGCGTGCACGTGGATGCGCTGGCTTCGCGCTTTGCGATCCGGCGCACGCGGATCACCGGCGGCGGCAGCCACTCGCCGCGTCTGGCGCAGCTGTTCGCCGATACCCTGGGGCGCGAGATCGAGACTGCGCGGACCCAGGAAGCCGCCGCCTGGGGCGCGGCGATCTGTGCCGGCGTCGGCGCCGGGGTGTTTCCCTCGATCGCCGCGGCGGCGGCGCTGTGCGAGCCGCAGCAGTGCTACCGCCCCGACCCGCAGCGCCAGCAGGCGTGCCAGGTGCGTTTCGAACGCTACCAGCAGCTGGTCGAGTGCCTGCGCCCGCTATGGGGGATGCTCGATAGTGAGGCATCGGTGGATGCCTCCCAGACTGCCGCTGCCCAGGCGTCTGTCGCTGACAGCTCCGCTGCCCACACTTCTTTACCCGATCCGGGAGAGCGCCCATGAAGGCTCATGATGGCGATATACCGACCCGTCGCCAGGCCACGCGGGAGCGCCTGGCGAACGACCCCAACGTCGAGGTGCTGATCATCGGCGCCGGTATCAACGGTGCCGGGCTATTCCGCGATCTGGCGCTGCAGGGTGTCGATGTACTGATCGTCGACAAGCAGGACTTCTGCGCCGGTGCCAGCGCCGCGCCGTCGCGACTGATCCACGGCGGGCTCAAGTATCTGGAGACCGGCGAGTTCCGGCTGGTGGCGCAGTCGACTCGCGAGCGCAATCTGCTACTGCGCAATGCCCCGCATGTGGTCCATCCGTTGCGCACGGCGATGCCGACCCACAGCTGGTTCGGCGGTATCTGGCCCTCACTCAAGCGCTTCCTGCGGCGTCCGGCCAAGATCGACGACCGCGGTGTGCTGATCAGCGAAGTGGGGCTCACGCTCTACGACTTCTTCGGGCGCCATTTTCGCAGCATGCCGCGCCACTCGGTGCTCTTCGGGCGCCGGGTGCGCGAGTCGTTGCCGGACGTGCGTAACGACGTCAAGGCGCTGCACACCTACTACGACGCGGCGATCACCCAGGCCGAGCGGCTCGGCTTCGAGCTGATCGACGACGGCTGCCGCGCCCACCGCGGGGCATTGGCGCTCAACTACACGACCCTGGACTCCGTGACTCTGGGCTCCGCGGCCCCCGAGCCCGTGGCCGGCCAGCAGGCGGGGCAGGGCGGTACCGAGGGCGTCACTCTGCACTTCAGCGATGCCACGGGTGAGGCCTTCGAGGTGCGCCCGCGCATCGTGATCAACGCCGGCGGCGCCTGGATCGACGAGATCAACCGGCTGCTGGGGCGCGAGACGGCCTATATCGGCGGCACCAAGGGTGGTCACCTGATCGTCGATGTGCCCGAGATCCGGCGTCAGCTCGATGGTCGCATGATCTACTTCGGTACCCCCGACGGGCGGATCTGCCTGATCTATCCGTTCATGCAGCACGTGCTGGTGGGGGCGACCGATATCCGCTGCGACGACCCCGACCGGGCGGTGTGCGACGACGACGAGCGCGACTACATGCTGGAGGCGGTGCGCTATCTGTTTCCGGATCTGGATATCGGTGCCGAGCGGGTGCGCTACCGCTACAGCGGTGTCCGCCCGCTGCCGCGCAGCGATGCCGACGACCCCGGCCAGATCAGCCGCGACCACGCGGTGCGCGAGGATCGGCTCGGCGAGACGCCGCTGCTTTCGCTGGTGGGCGGCAAGTGGACCACCTTCCGCGGTTTCGCCGCCGAGGTGGCCGACGACGTGCTGGCACGGCTGGAGCGGCGGCGCGATCTGAGCACCGAGCAACTGGCGATCGGTGGCGGCCACGACTACCCCCATGACGAGGCCGCCCGCGATGTCTGGCTGAGCCGGGTGGCGGCAGCCTGCGCTGGCGACCGGCGCCGGGCGATCGTGCTGCTCGAGCGTTACGGCAGCCGTGGCGAAGCGGTGGCGGCGCACTGCGCGGCCTGTACCGAGGGCCAGCAGCCGCTGGCCTCGCTGCCCGACTACCGGGTGGGCGAGATCGATTTCGTATGCCGCTTCGAGCGCGTCGAGCGACTGGCCGACGTGCTGTTCCGGCGCCTGCCCATTGCGCTCTCGGCGCGGCTGACGGCCGCGGTGGTGGAAGACGTGGCGACGCACTGCGGAACGGCGCTGGGCTGGTCGGCGGCGCGTCGCGAGGCGGAGGTGGCACGGGTCCATACGATCGCCCGCGAGCAGCATGGGGTGGCGCTGGGCTCGGCCTGAGTCAGCACGGGAGAGGAGAGAGAGAATGAACCCGACGATGAGCCCCGCGCAGTTGCGCCGTGGTCGCCTGTTCCGCCGCGACAGCGGGCGCAGCTGCATGGTCGCGTTCGATCGTACCCTGCTGGCGGGGCCCGTGGATCACGCCCGCGACGCCCTTGGCGTGTGTGCGGCGATCACGGCGGCCGGGCCCGATGCGGTGCTGCTGTCGCCGGGGCTGCTCAAGCAGAATGCGGCGCTGTTCGCCTGCCGTGAGGCGCCGGCAGCGGTGGTGCGCATCGATTACCCCTGTGTGGGGGATTTCACCCTCGCCGGCGAGGAGCACCAGCGCCTGCTCGCGACCCCTGAGGAGGCCCAGGCACTGGGTGCCGATGCGGTGGTGATGTGCCTGATCTCGGGGTACGCCGATCCATCGCGGGAGGCCGACAATCTGGCCCGGGTGGCGCAGACCGCGCGCCGCTGTGAGGCGCTGGGATTGCCGCTGATCGTCGAGGCGGTGGTGTGGGGCGAGCGCGAGGGCGGCCGTCTCGATCCCGAGCGGATCGCGCGGGTGGCACGGATCGCCGCCGAGCTGGGGGCGGATCTGGTCAAGGCGCAGTTCACCGGCGAGGTCGCCGACATGCGCCTGCTGGCCGAGAGCTGCCCGGTGCCGGTGCTGATCCTGGGCGGTGCGGCGATGGGGGACGACGCGGCACTCGCGCGCTTCACCGACCAAGCGTTCGAGGGGGGCGCCCGCGGGGTGATCTTCGGGCGCAACGCCTGGCAGCGCGACGACCCTGAGCGGGGCATTCGCGAACTGGTGGCTCAGGTACATGGGGTGGGCTGCGAGGGGCATGGCGGATGATCGGGTAGACGCTGCGACGCCGGCGCCATGCCTGCCCCCGCGGCGCGTGCTTGGCTTATCCCCAGGGCGTCGCTATTCTGTGTGCAAACATTCGATCCTCTCCCGGCGCGGCCGGTGTGGGGATGCCGTGCGTCGTTTCCATCCGTTCATTCGAGCGACGACGCCGCTGTGTTGTCAGGCGGCCTTGCCCGCGAGCCGCAACCCGAGAACGAAGGGATCACCGTACGCATGAGCGAATACTCTCTATTTACCTCCGAATCCGTCTCCGAAGGCCACCCCGACAAGATCGCCGACCAGATATCGGACGCCGTGCTCGACGCCATCATCGCCCGTGACAAGCAGGCGCGTGTGGCCTGCGAGACGCTGGTCAAGACTGGCGTGGCGATCGTCGCCGGTGAGATTTCCACCACCGCCTGGGTCGATCTGGAAGAACTGGTGCGTCGGGTGATCCTGGATATCGGCTACACCTCGTCCCATGTCGGTTTCGACGGCGAGACCTGCGGCGTGATCAACCTGATCGGCAAGCAGAGCGTGGACATCGCCCAGGGCGTCGATCGCAGCAAGCCGGAGGACCAGGGCGCCGGCGATCAGGGGCTGATGTTCGGCTATGCCACCAACGAGACCGACTCCTACATGCCGGCGCCGATCCACTACTCGCACCGGTTGGTGGAGCGTCAGGCCGAGCTGCGCAAGAACGGCACCCTGGGCTGGCTGCGTCCGGACGCCAAGAGCCAGATCACCTTCACCTATGGTGAAGACGGCAAGCCCAACGGCGTCGATGCGGTGGTGCTGTCGACCCAGCACGATCCGGAGATCTCTCAGGAGGAGCTGCGCAAGGCGGTGGAGGAGCTGATCATCCGCGACGTGCTCCCGGAAGCCTGGATCCACACCGGTACCCGTTTCCACATCAACCCCACCGGCAAGTTCGTGATCGGCGGCCCGGTGGGTGACTGCGGTCTGACCGGGCGCAAGATCATCGTCGATACCTATGGCGGCATGGCGCGCCATGGCGGCGGTGCCTTCTCCGGCAAGGACCCTTCCAAGGTCGACCGCAGCGCCGCCTATGCCGGGCGCTACGTGGCCAAGAACGTGGTCGCCGCGGGGCTCGCCGACAAGTGCGAGATTCAGGTCTCCTACGCCATCGGCGTGGCCGAGCCGACCTCGGTGTCGATCAATACCTTCGGTACCGGCAAGATCGCCGAGGCCAAGATCATCGAGCTGGTGCGCGAGCATTTCGATCTGCGCCCCTATGCGATCACCCGCATGCTCGATCTGCTGCACCCGATGTATCGCCTCACCGCGGCCTATGGCCACTTCGGGCGTGAACCGTTCGAGACCAGCTATACCTGGACCGACGTCAACGGCGAGCGCCAGACAGAGACCTTCACCGCCTTCCCGTGGGAGAAGACCGACCGCGCCGAGGCGCTGCGCGCCGCCGCCGGTCTCTGAGTCTCGGGCGTCCGACGCTCTTAACCTGTGACGCAGACACGGGCCCGCTTCGGCGGGCCCGTTTACGTCGCGGGTATCATTTTTCACTCATGGCAATTCACGCATGGCAATTTACGTATGGCACTTCACGCATGGCTATTTACGTATGACTAGGAGGCCCTCGTGCTCGAACTCGCCGCGATCATTCTGACCGTGACCGCCGGGCTCGCCTGGTTCAACGAACGCTACATCCGGCTGCCGGCCACCATCGGCGTGATGCTGAGCGCACTGCTGCTGTCACTGGCGATGCAGGGTCTGGCAGCGCTGGGCTGGGAGGCACCCGCGGCACTGGCGCGGGGCTGGGTCGAGGCGCTCGACTTCGACAGCCTGCTGATGAACGGCATGCTGTCGTTTCTGCTCTTCGCCGGCGCGCTCCACGTCGATGTCGCCAAGCTGCGCGACTACTGGGTCTCGATCGGCGTGCTGGCGACCCTGGGTGTGCTCGCCAGCACGCTGCTGATCGGGGTCGCCTCGCACTGGCTGCTGGCCGCCCTGGGCGTGCCTGTGGCACTGCCCTGGTGCCTGGTGTTCGGCGCGCTGATCTCGCCCACCGACCCGGTGGCGGTGCTGGGGATCATGCGCGGTGCCGGCGCGCCGGTGGACATGGAGGTGCGCATCGTCGGCGAATCGCTGTTCAACGATGGGGTTGCGGTGGTGCTGTTCACGCTGCTGCTGGCGGCGGCGGAGAGTGGTGAGTCGCTGTTAGGCTGGCATGCGATCTGGCTGTTCGCCGAGGAGGCCGGAGGCGGCGCGCTGTTCGGGCTGCTGCTCGGCTACGGCGTGCACGCGCTGATGAAGCGGGTCGATCAGTATCAGGTCGAGGTACTGCTGTCACTGGCGATGGTACTCGGTGGCTATACCCTGGCCACGCATCTGCACGTCTCCGGCCCGATCGCCATGGTCGTCGCTGGGCTGGTGGTGGGCAACCACGCCTGGACCCATGCGATGTCACCGCAGACGCGCCAGCACCTCAACGATTTCTGGGAGCTGATCGACGAGATCCTGAATGCGCTGCTGTTCGTGATCATCGGGCTCGAGCTGCTGGCGCTGCCGTTCCGGGTCGACTACCTGTGGGTCGCGGTGCCGCTGATCCTGCTGCTGCTGGCGGTACGCTGGCTGGTGGTGGCGGTGCCGGTGACGCTGGCGCACACCCATTTCCGGCGCGGCTCGATTCCGGTGCTCGCCTGGGGCGGCCTGCGCGGCGGCATCTCGGTGGCGCTGGCGCTGTCGCTGCCCCCCAGCGAGGCGCGCGACGTGGTGCTCAATGTCACCTACCTGATCGTGCTGGTGTCGATCGTCGTCCAGGGGCTGACCATCGGCCGAGTGGTGGGCCGGGTACTGGCGGCGGGAGAGGCGCAGAAGGATTAGACTTTGGTCGTAGTCCTCGGGCCCGGCATGGTATCGCGGGCGGGCCTTGCTTACTCTGGGTGCCTGTCGCGCAGTGCCAGGCTGCGGATGACGGACCATGGAACCCAAGCCATGGACCGCAGGCCAAGAACAAATGCCCGCGAGTGGGCCAATGAGGGCGCCACGCGCGGACGCGACGCGATCACACTCAACAGACGGGGTATACCATGAGGCTACGTACAGGGATGCTGTTTGCCGCACTGGGTCTTTCCGGTGCGCTGCTGGCGGGCTGCGGCGATGACGCCGACGACAAGGCGAGCAGCGAGAGCCAGACATCGTCGACGTCGCAGCAGAGCGAGTCGACCCCCGCCCAAGGCGAGAACGCAAACCAGTCCTCCTCCAGCGACACCGCCTCGGCTGACCAGGCACAGCCGGTCAATCTGATCTTCGGTACCGGCGGTACCGGCGGCAGCTACTATCCGATCGGCGGCGCGCTCAAGAGCGTGTTCGAAGCCAGTGATCTGGTCGGCAATGTCCAGGTGGTCTCCACCGGTGCGTCGGTGCAGAACATCAACAACATTACCGACGGCCTCAACCAGATCGCTATCGTCATGAGCGATGTGGCTTATGACGCGATCAAGGGGCAGAACCAGTTCGATGGCAACCCGGCCGACATCAAGGCGCTGGCGGGTATGTATCCCAACGTGGTGCAGGTGGTAGCGACCGAGGACAGCGGCATCCACAGCATCGCCGATCTCAAGGGCAAGCGAGTCGGCGTCGGCAAGGTCGGCTCCGGGGTCGAGCAGAGCGCGGCCAAGGTGCTCGAGTCGGCCGGCCTGAGCTACGACGATCTGGCCCAGGTCAGCCATACCGGCTACGCCGACAGCGTCACCGGCATGAGCAACGGCAACCTGGACGCGGCGTTCTTCACCTCCGGCGTGCCCAACTCCAGCATCACCGGGCTGATGCAGAGCACCGACATCACCTTCGTGCCGGTGAGCGGCGATGTCGCCAGCAAGCTGCTGGAGAAGTACCCGTACTACGAGAACTACGAGATTCCGGCCGGCGCGCCCGAGCGCTATGACCTGGGCAACGCGGTCGATACCGTGGCGATTCGCAATCTGATGATCGTCGGCAGCGACATGCGCGACGACGTCGCCGAGGATCTGACCAAGCGCTTCCACGACTATCTCGAGTCGGGCAATGTCTCCGTCGGCGCGCTCAAGCAGTTCGATCCCGCCAGCATGAACCAGAACCTGGTGGTACCGCTGCATCCGGGCGCCGAAGCCTACTACGCCACCCTCGCCTCGCAGTCTGATGATGGCGCCGACGCCACCAAGTCGCAGAGCGACAGCGACGCCATGGGTAGCGAAGCGTCGACCAGCGACAGCATGGGCAGCGAAGCCTCGGGTAGCGATAACGCTCAGGACAAGGAACCGCAGTCCTGATGATGCTGCGTGCGGCGTGACGCCCGCGGTCGGGGCGTGATGCGCCGGCGCTGGCGCCTGGGGGCTGCGCGAAAAGTCGGCGAGCGAAGGCAAGACAAGGCAAAAATCGGCGAAGGAGCGGAGTTTACTCGGTGTAAATGAGTATCTTGAGCCGATTTTTAACGCCGTATTGCCGAGCGCAGGCAGTTGTCGTACGGCGCCTAGTGATGACGGTGGCGATCCTGCTCGGGATCGCCACCGTCGTGTATCCGCTTCCCTGGCTGGCGGTCAAGCAGGGCGCCGAGTGGCGCCTGGCACTGCCCGGGTGGGCCGGCACCACCTTCAAGATCCGCTGGATGCACTCGGTGGAGAAGGAGGATTGGGAAGAGTGGTACCGGATCACCGCCGACGGCGCGATCGAGATCACCGGTACCCGCTTCAAGACCTTCGGCGCGGGTGTGCCTGCCCATGCGGGGAAGGAGACCCATCTCGACAATGGCTGGGTGGTGATGACCGGCATCGATCGAGTGGTCGATCCGCTGGCGATCCAGGCGGCGGTGGAGGAGCACTACCGCATGATCTTCGCTGGCCACGTGATTCCGCTGTCGCGCCATGCTCCGCCCCCCATCCTGACCTTTTCTGTGATAAAAGCGCCTTTGTGGCAGGTACTCCCGGCGTTGCTGCGGCCGTGGGTACCCTGGCTCAACTAGACGTAGGGAATCGATATGTCAGAACAAAAAGTGGTGCTTTCCGCCGATGGTCCCGAGGACCCTTCGGTCAAGGAGGCGCTGGAGAAATTCGATCGTGAGAGTCTGGTGCGCGACCGGCTGCCGCTGGTGGTGGTCCAGTTCGTCACCGTGATCAGCGTGCTGCTGGCGCTGTTTCACCTCTACACCTCGTTCTCCGGGCCGTTGGTGGACGTGGCCCAGCGCAGTATCCACCTCTATACCCTGTTGGCTCTGGCCTTCATTCTCTATCCGCTGACGCGACGCGGCGCGCGTGACCGGGTGCCCTGGGGCGACGCGGCGCTGGCGCTGGTGGCGTTCGCCATCGGGGTCTACATGCTGGTGGTCTCGGACCGGGTGATCGCTTCCGCCGGGCGCATCAATCAGACCGACATGGTCGTCGGCTTCGTAGCGATCCTGCTGGTGCTCGACGCCACTCGGCGGGTCACCGGCTGGGGGCTGACCATCCTGGCCACGCTGTTCCTGCTCTACGGCTTCTACGCCAAGCTGTCGTTCTACCCGGTGCTCAACGAGAACATCATCCTCGCCACCTGTCGCCAGATCGCCTCGCATCTGGTGTTCATCACCGAGGGGTTGTTGGGGACCGCGATCGGGGTCTCGGCGAGCTATATCATCCTGTTCATTCTGTTCGGTGCCTTCCTCGGCAAGTCCGGGCTGGGCCAGCTGTTCAACGACCTGGCACTGGCGATCGCCGGGCACACCCGCGGCGGCCCGGCCAAGGTCGCGGTGATCGCCAGCGGCTTTCTCGGCTCGATCAACGGTTCGGCGATCGCCAACGTGGTGACTACCGGCGCCTTCACCATCCCGCTGATGAAGAAGACCGGGTACAAGCCCAACTTCGCCGGGGCGGTGGAAGCGGCTGCCAGCGTCGGCGGCCAGATCCTGCCACCGATCATGGGCGCGGCGGCTTTCATCATGGCCGAGGTGCTGTCGGTGCCCTACACCCAGGTGATCCTGGCCGGCATCATCCCGGCCCTGCTCTACTATCTCGGGGTGCTGTTCCAGGTCCATCTGCGCGCCATGCGCAACGGCCTCGAAGGGATTCCGCGCGATCAGCTGACACCGCTGAAGACGGTGATGCTCAAGCGCGGCCATCTGCTGGTGCCGATGGCGGTGCTGCTGTGGCTGCTGTTCGACGGCCGCGCGCCGTTCTTCGCCGCCTTCTGGTCGATCGCCGCCACCGTGCTGATCTGCGGTACCCGCCGGGTCACCGTGGGGCTCGCCCTGATCCTGGTGCTCCTGATCCTGGAGCCGCAACTGCGCGCGCTGTTCGCCGGCAACCCGCTGCCCAATTTCCCGGCCAGCCGCTGGACGCTGTTCCTGGTGATTCTGGTGCCGGTGGCGATCAATGCGCTGCGCGCCAAGCTCGGCATGGTGGCCGAGAAGATGGATGTCGCCGACTGTCGCGATGCCATGGCCGATGGCGTGCGCAACGCCATTCCGGTCGCCGTGGCGTGCGGCGCGGTGGGGATCATCGTGGGCATCGCCACCCTGACCGGTATCGCCCTGGACGCCGCCGACGCGGTGGTCACTCTGGGCCAGCAGATCCCGATCCCGATGATTCAGCTGCTGGTCACCCTGGTGCTGACCATGATCGCCTCGATCGTGCTCGGCATGGGGCTGCCGAGCATCCCCACCTATATCATCACCAGCACCATGGCGGCGCCGATCCTGCTCAACCTGCCGCTGTTCCGTGAGTTGGCCGGAAGCAACGACACTGCGATCTTCGTCGCCCACATGTTCGTGTTCTACTTCGGGCTGTTCGCCAACCTGACGCCGCCGGTGGCGCTGGCCGCCTATGCCGGTGCCGGCATCAGCGGTGGCTCGCCCAATGCCACCGGCTTCCAGGCGATGAAGCTCGCCATCGCCGGGTTTGTGGTGCCCTACATGTTCGTGTTCGCGCACAGCATGCTGATGATCGATGCCACCCTGTGGAACACGCTGTGGGTGATCGTCACCGGGGTGATCGGGGTGCTGCTGCTGGCGGTGGCGGTGGAGGGCTATCTACGCCGGCCGCTCAATCCCTTCTGGCGGATCCTGGCGGCGATCGGCGCGCTGGCGCTGATCTTCCCGGGGCTGGCCAGCGATGTCGTCGGCGCGGTGATCACCGTGGTGCTGTTCCTGCTGGCCAAGGCCAAGCCGCCCCAGCAGGCTCCGGTCGGCAACTGACGGCTGCTTGGCAGCGGTCTGCCACCACACGACGACGCCCGCTGATGCGGGCGTCGTCGTTTTCGTTCCGGGCTGGGCGCCAATGCCTGTAGGGCGGGGCCGGATGCGGAGCGCAAGCCTCTGTTCCTGCGACTCTTTCTCAGATACAAAAAATGACAGGGGTTATTGAACCGTTGTTCGGCTATAACTCCATGATTAAGGGAACTTAAGTATTGTTATTAGCAAAAGTGATGCGGGGATTATCATATTTGCCTTGGTTACCGCCCAGAGACGATGCATGCTGAGCGGGCTCACTTAGCCAAGCGGCGTGACCGCAAAGGACTGCGGGGTGAGCTCTGATGGGCGGCGTTCGCCACCCAATTCGCCTTCGATCTATCTTCCTGTCTGCCTCTTCTTTCCGATCTGCTGCCGGACCTTTCGTTCGTCTGCGTCTGGGGGGCTCCCTAGGGTGTCTCTCCCTTCCTTGACCATCTCTTCACGGCTGTCTCTTCAGGGTTGTCTCTTCATGACTGCCTTGCCCTGATGCTATCCCCTGGCTGTCTTCACCGTCGTCTCCCATGGCATCATGCGCCAGCTTTCCGTGTCGCGGAAGCGTCGATCCTTTCAGCGCAGCGCGCTCAGCGAAACGGAGGTCATATGCAGGGCTCTCTCATCGGCATCGTCGCCGGCATGGCAGTGTGGCTGGCCAGCGGCGAGTGGGGTTGGGGTATCGGTGTCGGTATCGCGGTGGGCATTGCCTGGGATCTTTGGCGCCAGCGTCCATGGCGCTGAGGCACGCCATCGTGCAGGCCGCCGGCACCGTTCGGTGCGCCGGCGACGCCGCTGACGGGGCGGGGGTGTAATACAATAGCGTCAGGGGTGTGCGCTACCCTTGCAGGACACGTTAGACGGACGCGCGCCATGCCCGCTCATCACGACCACGCCCACCATCATGATCATCATCACGATCATGGCGGCCATCACCATCATCACGACCATACGCCTGAAGTGACCGCCGACAGCGCCAAGCGGGTCAAATGGGCGATGCTGCTCACCGCTGGCTTCATGCTGGCGGAGGTCGTGGGTGGCTGGGTGTCCGGCTCGCTGGCGCTGCTGGCCGATGCCGGGCACATGTTCAGCGACAGCTTCTCGCTCGGCCTGGCGCTGTTCGCCTTCGCCATGGGCCGGCGTGCGCCGGATACCCGGCGTACCTTTGGCTATCAGCGTTTCCAGGTGCTTGCCGCTTTCGTCAACGGGCTGACCCTGTTCGGCATCGCAGTGTGGATCTTCATCGCCGCGGTGCAGCGTTTCACCCAACCGGTGGAGGTGCTGGCCGGGCCGATGATGGTCATCGCCGTACTCGGGTTGTTGGTCAATCTGGTGGTGTTCAAGATTCTCCACGGGGGCGATCAGGAGAATCTCAACCTGCGCGGTGCGCTGCTTCACGTACTCGGCGATCTGCTTGGTTCGGTAGCGGCGATCGTGGCCTCGGTGGTGATCCTGCTCACCGGTTGGACACCGATCGACCCGCTGCTCTCGGTGCTCGCCGCCGGGCTGATCCTGCGGGCGGCCTGGACGATCCTGCGGCGTTCCGCCCACACCCTGCTCGAAGGCACCCCGGAGGGGCTCGACGTGGATCAGATCCGGCAGGCGCTGCTGGCGGTCGAGGGCGTCAGCGGGCTGCACGACATGCACGTCTGGGGCCTCACGCCGCAGGACCCGCTGCTCAGCGCGCATCTGGTGATCGCCTCGGCCGATCAGCACGATGCGGTCATCGAGCGCGCCTATGGGGTGCTGCAGGAGCGCTTCGCGATCCATCACGCCACGCTCCAGGTCGAGACCGCCGCCTGCCGTACCGGTGGCGACTGCCACGCGGGTGTCCATCCCTGATTCCGCCCCTGACGCGGCCCGATCGAACGTCATGCGTGAAGGCGCTTGCATGACCGGTTTTCATGCCGGGCCGCGGAAAGTTTCATTGGCCGGGGCCCAGGGCGGCGGGCACAATGAGCCCATGTCGTAGAGAGGCTCGCGCGGGTCGTGACGGGCGTCCGCTGGCCCGAGCCGGCACCTCTCCCTCCTGATCCGATTTCGAGACGAAGGCGCGCATGAATCCGCATCTCCCCCTGGGTATCAGCTTCGAGTTCTTTCCCCCCAATACCGCGGCCGGGCGGGAAAAGCTCGCCGCCACGCGGGATGCGCTGAGTGCGCGTTCGCCGCGTTTCTTTTCGGTCACCTACGGTGCCGGTGGTTCGACCCAGGCGCGCACCCTCGATACCGTCGAGGCGCTGCGCCAGGGTGGCGTCTCTACAGCCCCCCATCTCTCCTGCGTGGGCAGCGACAAGGCCGCGATACGCGATCTGCTCGGACGCTATCGTGAGTCGGGCATCGAGAGCCTGGTCGCACTGCGCGGTGATCTGCCCTCGGGCATGGGCGGGGCGGGTGAGCTGCGTTATGCCAACGAGCTGGTCGAGTTCGTGCGCGCCGAGACCGGCGACCATTTCGAGATCGCTGTGGCGGCCTATCCCGAAGCGCATCCGCAGGCGGCGGACGTCGAGCGTGATCTGGAGAACTTCGCACGCAAGGTGAAGGCCGGCGCCGACTTCGCCATCACCCAGTACTTCTTCAACGCCGACGCCTACTTCCACTTCGTCGATCGGGTCCGCGCACTGGGCGTGGAGACGCCGATCGTGCCCGGCATCATGCCGATCACCAACTACAGCAAGCTGGCACGTTTCTCCGACACCTGCGGCGCCGACATTCCGCGCTGGGTGCGCAAGCAGCTCGAGGCCTACGGCGACGACCAGCAGAGCATCCAGGCCTTCGGGACCGAGGTGGTATCACGGCTCTGCCAGCGTCTGCTCGATGGCGGGGCGCCGGGTCTGCACTTCTACACCCTCAATCAGGCCGCCCCGTCGTTGCGCATTCTCGACAATCTGGCGTGAGATCGGGACGTCGCAGCGTCGCGCGACTTCGACTAGGTTGAGAGCGGCGGGCGAGCAATGGGCTGGCCCGTTCAGCACATCACGGTCGAATCGGAGGTGAACGATGCAACGGACGATGGCGAGCGCCCTGGGCGCGGGTATCCTGCTGACGCTGGCGGGGCTGGCACAGGCCGATACCCAGGTCGACATGCATAGCGTCTCCACCCAAGGGGTGGGTGAGTCCATCGGGACCATCACCGCCAAGGATACCGATTACGGGCTGCTGCTGACGCCCGAGCTTTCCGGTCTCGAGCCCGGTATCCACGGTTTTCACCTGCACACCAACGCCAGCTGCGATCCCAGCGAGAGCGATGGCAAGGTGACCCCGGCAGGGGCCGCGGGCGGCCACTTCGATCCCGAGCAGACCGACTCTCACCAGGGGCCGTACAGTGATGCCGGCCATCTCGGTGATCTGCCGGTACTGGCGGTGGATGCCCAGGGCGACGCCACCACCCCGGTGCTGGCGCCGCGCCTGAGCGAAGCGGATCTCTCCGGCCACGCCTTCGTCATCCACTCAGGCGGCGACAACTACAGCGATCAACCCAAGCTGGGTGGCGGCGGGGCGCGCGTTGCCTGCGGCGTGATCAAGTAACGTCGTACCGCTCGGCACCGGTACTCCTTCCACGGCCCCGCTTCGGCGGGGCCGTGGCGTGTGCGGGCTCATGCCGAATCGGCGGGGTATCGCCGGAATTCGGGTGCGGCATGGCTGATATCCGAAACGCCGCTGTCTAAGCTATTGTTTTCCATAGGTCGCAAGCCGCATAATCTGGCTATTTATCCAGTCTTGGAGCGGCGGCACCGATGGCCAACTTTCGCACCCACTTCGGGGTCGCCAGCGTGGGGGGACTCGTGGTCTCCCAGGCGGGATGGCAGGCGTCGCTCTATGGGCTGTGGCAGGCGGCGGCGATCGCCGGTCTGGTGACCTTCGGCGGCATTCTGCCCGACATCGATGCTGACAACTCCCGCGCGGTGCGCCTGATCTTTCAGATCCTGGCGTTGATCGCCATCGTCGTGGCGGTGCTGCTGCTGCAGCATCGGGTCACGCCGGCGCAGCTGTTCGCCGCCTGTGGGGCCACCTATCTGGCGGTGCGCTATCTGGCCAGCGCGCTGTTCGCCCGCTTCACCGTGCATCGCGGGCTGTGGCACTCGCTGCTGGCGGCGGCACTCAGCGGGCTGACGACGACAGCGGCGAGTTTCACCCTGCTCGGCCAGCCGGCGCCGCTGGCCTGGCTGCATGGCCTGGCGCTGACGCTCGGCTTTCTCATCCATCTGGCGCTGGACGAGCTCTACAGCGTCGATCTCACCGGGGCGCGGTTCAAGCGCTCCTTCGGCACCGCGCTCAAGCCGTTCGACTGGAAGGCCCCCGGCAGTTCACTGATGCTGCTGCTGACCTCGGTGCATCTGATCGCCTGGCTGCCGCCGCTGGCGGTACTGCGAGAGGTGCTGACACACGGCCTGGGACTGGGATGGGGATTGGGGCGCTAGGCGGCCACGCCTTTAGGCATTGCGTTCTACACTGAGGGGCCAACCACCCAAGGGAGAGGCCCTGTGCATCTGGTCTTCGACGTCAATGAAACGCTGCTCGACACCGCCGCGCTGGACCCGCTGTTCATGCGCTGGTTCAGTACCGAGGCGCGCCGCGGCGAGTGGTTCCTGATCCTTCAGGAAACCTGGATGACTGCCAATCTGGTCGGGCATTTCGCGCCCTTCGCCGAGCTGGCCAAGAGCGCGCTGCGTCAGCTGGGCGCCAAGCATGGGGTTTCGATCGCGCCCGCCGACGAGCAGGCGCTGGTCGACGGCGTACTCGGCATGCCGGCGCATGCCGATGCCGTCGAGGCGCTGGCCGGGTTGCGCCAGCAGGGTCATACGCTCACCGCCCTGACCAACAGCGCCAGCGCGGCGGCGCAGCATCAGCTGGCCCAGGCGGGGCTGGCAGCCTACTTCGATGCCATTCTCAGCGTCGATCAGGTCGAGCGCTACAAGCCGGCACCGGAGCCCTATCGTGCGGCGGCGGCGCACTGGTCGGTCGCGCCCGAGGCGATGGTGATGGTGGCGGCACATGGTTGGGATCTGATCGGCGCCCAGGCGGTGGGCATGCGTACCGCGTTCGTGGCGCGCCCGGGCAAGGCCATGGACCCGGCACTTGAGCAGGTGCCCACCTGGCGCAGTGACGATCTGAGCCAGTTGATGGCCCAGGTCGTCGCGGCGGGATGAGGCGATCCAGGCCGGTCAGCACCTAGTGCCTAGTGGCGGGTACCGGGGTCGATGATCTTGACCGTGCTGATCTCCTCGCGCGCCGGTTTCTGCGTCTCACGCGGCTGGTTGACCCGGGTCGGCAGTTCGTTCTGGGCGCTGTCTTCCACCGGTAACTGCTCGAAGAAGTCGCAGCTGACACAGTCGCGGTAACGGATACCGTTCTGCTCCCAGCTGCGTATGCGATCCATGGCCGCACAGCGCGGGCAGATGGCGCCGGCGATGAAGCGTTTGGGGGTATGAGTCATGGCTGACCTCGCTGGCGACGCGGGCGGGGCTGGCCGGCCCGCGTCGCAGGGTGCGTGTCGGCGACGTCCGTCAGGCGGCGTCGCGGGGTTCGATGCCGGTATGGCGCAGCAGCGGTTCGATGCTCGGCTCGCGACCGCGGAATGCCTTGAACAGCTCAGCGGCATCGCGCGAGCCGCCGCGCTCTAGTATCTCGCTGCGGAAGCGCTGGCCGGTCTCGGCGTCGAAGATGCCGGCCTCCTCGAAGGCGCTGTAGGCATCCGCCGAGAGGACTTCGGCCCACTTGTAGCTGTAGTACCCCGCCGCATAGCCGCCGGCGAAGATATGCGAGAAACCGTTCTGGAAGCGGTTGAAGTCGACGCTGGGGACAACCGATACCTGGTCGCGCACGGCATCGAGCAGGGCCTGCACGTCGGCGGCGCTGGGGGTAGCGAGCTCATGGTGCAGTCGCAGATCGAACATCGAGAACTCCAGCTGGCGCATCATCTGCATCGCCGACTGGAAGTTGCGTGCCGCCTGCAGCTTGTCGAGCAGCGCATCCGGCAGCTTGTCGCCGCTGTCGACGTGGCCGGCGATCAGGTCGAGTCCCTCGCGCTCCCAGCAGAAGTTCTCCATGAACTGGCTGGGCAGCTCGACGGCGTCCCAGGCCACGCCGCTGATGCCGGAGACGTCGGCCACCGTCTGCCGGGTCAGCATATGGTGCAGGCCGTGACCGAATTCGTGGAACAGTGTCAGCACCTCGTCGTGGGTCAACAGCGCCGGCTTGCCGCCCACCGGCGGCGTGAAGTTGCAGGTCAGGTAGGCGACCGGCAGCTGCAGCGAACCATCCTCACGCTGGCGGCGGGTACGGCAGACATCCATCCAGGCGCCACCGCGCTTGCCTTCACGGGCGTAGAGATCGAGATAGAAGCCAGCGATCGGAGTGTCGCCGTCGAGCACGTCGAAGTAGCGCACGTCCGGGTGGTAGCGCGGCGCGTCGGGGTTCTCGGCCATGTGGATGCCGTAGAGCTTGCCGACCACGCGGAACAGGCCGTCCACCGCCCGCGGCGCGGGAAAATAGGGGCGTAGCTGCTCCTGCGAGATGTCATAGCGCGCCTGGCGCAGCTTCTCGCTGACGAAGCCGATGTCCCAGGGTGCCAGCTCGTCCATGCCGAGGGTGTCGCGGGCATAGGTCTCGAGTTCGCCGATATCGCGTCGCGCCTGGGGCTGGGCGCGCTCGGCGAGATCGTCGAGAAAGCCCAGGACCTGGCCGGGGGATTCGGCCATCTTGGTTTCCAGCGAGTAGTCGGCGTAGGTGGCAAAGCCGAGCAGCTGGGCCAGCTCGTGACGCAGCGCCAGAATTTCCTCGATCACCGGAGCGTTGTCGTTGGCTCCGGCGTTGGGACCCTGGTCGGAGGCGCGGGTGACGTAGGCGGTGTAGACCTCCTGGCGCAGCTCGCGATCCTCGGCAAAGGTCATGATCGGCAGGAAGCAGGGCACATCGAGGGTGATGCGGTAGCCCGACTCGCCCTTGGCCTCGGCGTTGGCGGCCAGCATCTCCAGCGCACTCTCGGGCAGGCCGGCCAGGCGCGAGGCGTCGGGCAGGGTCTTGTGCCACGCCTGGGTGGCGTCGAGCAGCTGGTTGGAGAAGGTGTTGCCGAGTTCGGAGAGCCGCGCCTGGATCTCGCCGTAGCGGCGCTTCTGCTCGCTCGGCAGATCGACACCGGCAAGGCGGAAGTTGCGCAGGGTGTTGTCCACCGCCTTGCGCTGTGCCTCGTCCAGCGCGGTGAAACCCTCACTCTGGGCCAGGCGCTCGAAGGCCTGGAACAGCGCCGTGTGCTGGCCGACCCAGGTGCTGTACTCCGAGAGCAGGGCCAGACACTGTTGATAGGCGTCGCGCAGGGCGTCGCTGTTCATTGTCGAGTTGAGATGCGATACCGGCGAGAAAGCCTGGGAGAGGCGGTCGTCGAGCGCCTCCAGCGGCGCGGCGAGAGAGTCCCAGGTGACCGTCTGCTGATTGGCCAGGGCGTCGATCGCGGTGCGGTTGTCGGCGATGATCTTCTCGATCGCGGGAACGGCGTGCTCGGGGCGAATCGCCTCGAACGGCGGCAGCGTGCAGGAGTCGAGCAGCGGATTGTGCGACATGATCACCTCGGACGAAGAATCGGTGCCACAGTATATGGGGGGGATGGCCTTGCCTTTCAACGCGGCGGCCGGGGTGGCAGTCAGAGCGGCGGTCAGCATTCTCGCCACCGCGCGATGCCAGGATTGGCCGCTGCGGTGAGCCCTGATAGGCTCGCCTCCTTTATCCGTGAAGATGGCCCCGTATGGATGGCCCGGTAGAGACGGTGCCCCGCCAAGATGAGGTGACGAGACGATGAGCGAAACCCTGGAGCGCTGGCACTCCCGCCGTGCTTTCATTCTGGCGGTGACCGGCGCCGCGGTGGGGCTGGGCAATATCTGGCGTTTTCCCTACATGACCGGGGAGAACGGTGGCTCGGCCTTCCTGCTGCTCTACATCCTGTTCGTGGTGGTGCTGGGCCTGCCGATGATGATGGCGGAGATCCTGATCGGGCGCGCCGGCCGGCGCAGCCCGATGCAGGCGCTGGCGTATCTCGCCAGCGAGGCCGGGGTCAGCCCGCACTGGCGCTGGGTGGGGCTGTTCGGGGCGCTCACCGTGTTCTTCATCCTCTCGTTCTATTCGGTGGTCTCCGGTTGGTCGATCGAGTATCTGGTCGATTCGGTCAACGGTGGCTTCGTCGATCGCACGCCAGCGGAGATCGGCTCGGCATTCGACACCTTCCTCGCCGATCCTCTGCGCATGACCTTCAATCACACGCTGTTCATGCTGTTGACCATGTCGGTGGTTGCCGCCGGGGTCAGCAACGGATTGGAAAAGCTCAACAATGTGATGATGCCGCTGCTCTACGTGATCCTGATCGTGCTCGGGGGATATGCCGTCACCACTGCCGGTTTCGGTGCGGCGATGGCGTGGCTGTTCACGCCCAATCCGGCGGCGATCGATCTCCATGTGGTGCTCAACGCCATGGGGCACGCCTTCTTCACCCTCGCCGTGGGCGCCTGTGCGTTGATGGCCTACGGCGCCTACATGCCCGATGAACAGAGCCTGCCGCGGGCGGTTTGCGCGGTGGCCCTGCTGGATATTGCGGTGGCGCTGCTCTCGGGTATCGCCATCTTCTCGGTCGTGTTCACCCACGGCCTCGATCCGACCGAGGGGCCGGGGCTGATGTTCGTGACGTTGCCGATCGCCTTCAGCGAGCTGCCGGGTGGCCAGATCTGGCTGGGAGCCTTCTTCCTGCTGCTGCTGGTGGCGACCTGGACCTCTTCGATCAATCTGGCCGAGCCGATGGTGGCGATGCTGATCGGTGCCGGCTGGCGCCGCGGGCGGGCGGCGCTGCTGATCGGTGCTCTGGTGTGGGGCGTGGGGCTGCTCTCGGTGCTCTCGTTCTCGACCCTGGCCGACGTGCACTGGATCGGCGAGATGAACTTCTTCGCCCTGGTCTCGACCGTGCCCCCGGACATTTTCCTGCCCATCGGTGGGCTGCTGATCGCGATCTTCGCCGCCTGGCGCATGCTACCCGAAGCCGCAGCCTCGGCGCTGGGGGCGCCGGCGACGGGGTTTCGGCTGTGGCGCGGCGTGGTGCGCTACGTGTCGATCCCGTTGACGGCGGTCGTGCTGTTGTCGAGCCTGATATAGAAACCAACCACGGCCCTCGGCGCCGGGCGGCGTCGAGCGAAGAGAGGCGTGCAATCCATGGCAATGAGAACCTATCAGGGCATGAGCCCGAGTCTGGGCGAGCGGGTCTTCATCGACGAGACCAGTGTGGTGCTCGGTGATGTGGCGCTGGGAGACGACAGTTCCGTGTGGCCGATGGCGGTGATTCGCGGCGATGTCCATCGCATCCGCATCGGCGCGCGCACCAGCGTGCAGGATGGCTGCGTGCTGCACTGTACCCACGCCAGCGACTATAACCCCGGCGGGCATCCGCTGATCATCGGCGACGAGGTGACCGTGGGGCATCAGGCGACGCTGCACGGCTGCACCGTGGAGGATCGGGTGCTGGTCGGCATGGGCGCCATCGTGCTCGACGGCGCCGTGGTCGAGTCCGAGGTGATCATCGCTGCCGGCGCGCTGGTGCCGCCGGGCAAGAGGCTGGCGAGCGGCCATGTCTATGCCGGCAACCCGGCCAAGCCGCTGCGCCCGCTCAAGCCCGAGGAGCGCGAGTTCTTCGCTTACACGGCGGGGAACTACGTCAAGCTCAAGGACCGCCACCTGAGCGGTGAGTGATCAACGTGGTGGCGTGCCCTTGAGCAACTGGGTGCGGCGCTCGGCGCGCTGGGCACGGAACTCGGCGCGCTGCATCTCCATCAGCCCCTCCTTGACATAGCCGAGATGCTCATGGGCGAGATGCCGGGCATCCTCGGCGCGGCCCTCCAGAATCGCCTCCAGCAGTGCACGATGCTGATCCATCAGCAGGCTGCGCGCGTTGGGGCGCTCGAACAGATGCGCCAGATTGGCGACGATACTCTTCTCCAACAGTTGGAACAGGCCTCGGATGGTGTGCAGCATCAGCACGTTGTGCGCCGCCTCGGCGATCGCCAGGTGGAAGGCGGCATCGGCCTTGGCCTCGCGCAGGGCGTCACTCTGCTGGCCGGGGTCGGTATAGCTGTCGCGCAGGGCCTGGAAACGCTGCTGCAGCATCTCCTTGTCCGCCGGAGTCGCGCGCATCGCCGCGTGATAGGCGGTAATACCCTCCATGGCATCTCGGAACTCGAGCACGTCGAGATAGAACTCGTCATGACGCGACAGCATCTCGAGGATCGGATCGCCATAGCTGTCGCTGAGACGCTCGTTGACATAGGTGCCGCCGCCCTGGCGGCTGGTGAGTAAACCACGGGCCGAGAGCTTCTGGATCGCTTCGCGCAGCGACGGGCGCGAGACACCGAAGCGTTCGGCGAGCTCACGCTCCGATGGTAGGCGATGGCCCGCCTTGAGGCTGCCTTCCAGGATCAGCGTCTCCAGACGCTGAGTGATGACGTCGGCCAGGCGCGGCTGGCGCAGGGATGATGGCGGCACGCGCGACCTCCTTGCAGGCAAGTGGTTTTACCAATTATGGCGCGGCCCGCACGCGCTGACCAAGTTCTCCTATCACTGCTCGCACGGCTGGAGCGCAATGGTCAGGAAAAACGCATGATCGATGACCACGACCAGCATGGTGGATGGCGTCAGAGCCTGTCACTCGGGCCTCAGGGGCCAGCAGCCTCGAAGCGGCACAACTTTTTTGCCGC
>NZ_PZJO01000011.1 GCF_003206575.1 Salinicola endophyticus
CTCGCGGATGATGTGCATCGACTCCGCCTCGAGCTGCTTGAGGTGGGTTTGACGTTCCGGAGAGATTTCCAGCATGAGGGGTTCCGTACGGTTTGATGTCCCTATCCGCGCGTGCCGGCACTCGCGCTGCGGCAAGTGGTGGCACGCGCCACGGTCAGTGCGCGCTTTCCTGGCGCACGGCAATAACGTCTTCTTTGCGATGGATGGTGCCGCCAGGCATGGCAGCGTGCCTTACAGGGCACGGCGCAGCGCGCTTTCCCAGCGCGCATCACGCTGCGCGCAGACAATGAAAGCAGGGTTCACGTAGCTGTCACCTTGGGTACAGCGCAGCGGCGCCAGCGTCTCGGCTTCTAGCACCTCGCCCCCCGCCGCCAGCACCACCGCCTGGGCCGCCGCGGTGTCCCACTCGCAGGTCGGTGCCAGACGCGGGTAAAGATCGGCACGCCCCTCCGCCACCAGGCACAGCTTGAGCGAGCTGCCTAGGCTGGCGCGGCGATGCGCCGGCAGCCCCGCGCAGAAGGCCTCGACCGCCTCCGTGGCGTGGGAACGGCTGCCCACCACGATCCAGGCCTCAGCCGCGGGGTCGGGCAGAACGCGCACGCCGATCCGCTCGACCACCCCCGCTCCAACCTGTTTGAAAGCGCCGTGCGCGCTGCCCCACCAGGTGGTCGGGCCGGCCGGCAGCGCCGGGGCGTGAACGATGCCGAACACCGGCACCCCCGCCTCGATCAGGGCCACGTTGAGGGTGAACTCACCGTTGTGCTTGAGAAACTCCTTGGTGCCATCGAGCGGGTCGATCAGCCAATAGCGCGACCAGCTGCGGCGGGTCTCGAGCGTGGCTGTGGCGGCCTCTTCCGAGACCACAGGGTAACCCGGGGTATGCTGCGCGAGCGCCTGCACCAGGGCATCGTGGGCGGCCAGATCGGCCGCCGTCAGCGGCGAGTCGTCGGCCTTCCAGATCACCTGGGCATCACCTCGATAGATCGCCATGACCCGGTCGCCGGCCTCGTGCACCGCCTGCAGCAGCGCCGCCACCGGCAGACGCATTGCCGCATCTGCCCAGTGCGCGGTGTCAGCCCCGGCAGACGACGTCGCAGAGGTTTCCGTCGTCCTGCCCGTCCCGTGGGAGTGATGGCTCATGTTCGTGCGACTCCTGGTCTTGCTCACGGCGGGGTGTGGTGCCGGCGGCGCGGCGCACCAGCGGTCACCGCACACCCGGGGAGCGTCAGCGGCAACATGACGATGCCCATGTCGCGCCAGACGAAGAGTGCCGCGACCACGTTCTGCAGCGAGAGCACCAGGGCCAGCGACAGCGCCGCCCCCAGCGCGCCGAACAGCGGAATCAGGACCAAAAAGGCGATCAGCCCCAGGGTGGCGCAGATCAGCGAGATGTTGCGCATCAGCCGCTCGCGGCCGGTCATGGTCAGCAGGAAAGCCACCGAACCGGTCGCGACATTGACCAGATGACCGATGGCGATGATCCGCAGCAGCGGCGCCGCGGCGCCGAACTCGGGCCCGAACCAGCCCAGCACCCAGGCCGGGAAGAGCAGACAGAGCAGCGCCAGCGGCAGCGCCATGCCCGTGGCCACCCGGGTACTCTGACGCGCCAGCCGCGCCAGCGCAGGGTGGTCACCCTGGTGGTAGAGCCGCGAGAAGCGCGGCGGGAAGACCGCGTTGATCACCAGCAGGATGAAGCTGATGATCATGCCCACCCGCTCCGCCGACTTGAACAGCCCCAGGTCGACGTGACTCAGCAGCGCACCGGCGATGAACATTCCCAGTACCTGCTGCAGGAACATCGACAGGTTGAGCATGATGAAGCTCTGGGCGGTGGCGAAGAAGGTGCCCTTGTTGGCCAGCGTGGCCATGTCCGGTGCCCCACGGATCACCGCCGCGTGTCGGCGCAACCAGCGCAGGGTATGCAGCGCGCCCTGGGCGAAGACCAGCCAGGCGGCAGCGCAGAAGGCCCAGCTGGCCAGTACCAGCGAACGGCTGTCGCCGAGCAGCGCCAGCGCGAGAATGGCGATGGCCGCCCACAGCGAGATGGCGCCATTCTCCTGCAGGCTGGCACGCGCCGGCATGCTGGCCCCCTTAAGGAACCCGGCGAGCACGAACGAGAGCGTGAAGGCCGGCGTGGCCACGGCGATCGCCGGCAGCATCTCGCCCAGCGTGGGCGCGGCGAAGACACCGGCGATCGGCGCACGCAGCAGCCAGATCGCCAGCGCGAAGAGCACACTCAGCGCGAGTGCCCGCATCAGCGCCCAGCCTAGATAGCAGCGCACGTTGGGGCTGTCGCTGTCCTGGCTGACATAGCGCATCAGCGAGCCGTTGAGGCCGTAACAGGCGATGATGCCGGCGCCGAAGATCAGGCTCTGCGCCAGTGCGAACAGCCCCACCCCCTGGGCGCCATAGAGCCGGCCCAGCACCACCCCGAGCATGACCGTGCCCAGGGCAGCCACGCCGCGTGCAGCGAAAGTGCGGCAGAGGTTGACCACGAGTTCACCGCGCAGCCGGCTGCGGATCGCCGCGAACGCTGGCGTCATGGGTGCATCCTCGCGGCCCTTGGCGGCGTGGCGCAGCTCCTGTGTCGGGCGCTGGCTGCGTCGATGGTGATGGGTTTCATGGCGGCTCGCGGGATCACTGGTAGTTGTAGTGGTAGTAGCCGTAGCCATAGGCGGTTGCCGCCTTGCGCTCGACCGCGTTGAGGATGGCGCCGCGCGGTTCGACCCCGGCCGTGCGCAGGCGACCGATCGCCAGCTCCAGCTCCTTGACCGGATTACGCTCGAAGCGCACCAGCATCAGCGAGGTGCCGACCTGCTTGCCGATGATCGCAGCGTCAGTGACCGCCAGAATCGGCGGCGAATCGACGATCACCAGGTCGAAACGCTCACTGACGGTGGCGAGGAAGGCGCTGAAGCGCGGCCCCATCAGCAGCTCCGAGGGGTTGGGCGGCGCCGTGCCCCGGGCCACGTAAGCCAGCCCTTCGCACTCGCCGACCCCGCGGATCACCTCGTCCAGCGTCAGTCGGCCACCCAGCACGTCACTCAGTCCCGACTCAGAGGTCGCGCCGAAGACGTTGTGCACCTGCCCCTTGCGCATATCGGCATCGACCACCAGCACGCGCTGACCGGCCTGGGCGCAGACCGCCGCCAGGTTGACGCTGACGAAGCTCTTGCCCACGCCGGGGCTGGGGCCGGTGATCATCAAGCGATTGTCGTTCGCTTCGAGCATCGCGAAGTGCAGGCTGGTGCGCAAGCCGCGCAGCGCCTCGACCGACACGTCGGCGGGATTGCGCAGCGACAGCAGCCCCTGCGGATGGCGCGGGTCGCGCCGGGAGCCACGGCGATCACGTCGCTCGCGGCGGTTGAGCTTGCGCTGCTCGTCCGACAACGGCACCGTCGCATAGACCGCCAGCCCGGTCTCCTCGATCTGCTCCTGGGTCTCGATACCGCGATGGAAGAGCGCGCGCAGGAACACTCCCGCGACGCCGACGATCAGACCGACGATCACCGCCACCGCCAGCAGCAGCGGCTTGTTGGGTGCCACCGGGGTCGCCTGGACCTGGGCCGAATCGAGCACGCGGACATTACCCACGGTGCTGGCCTCGGCGATGCGCGTCTCCTGCACCTTGTTGAGCAGCTGCACGTAGATCTCGTTGTTGACCTCGGCATCGCGCTTGAGACGCAGGATCTCCTGCTGGGTCTTGGGCATCCCCTTGATCTGCTGATCGAGATTCGCCCGCTCACGCTGGAGCTGAGCCTTCTTCTCCAACAACGCCTGGTAGGTGGGATGGCTCTTGGTGAAGCGCTGGGCGATCTCGGCCTCGTTCATCTCCAGCTCGTTGAGCTGGGCCTCCAGATTGACCAGACGATCGAGCACCGACTTGGTCTCCAGCGACAGGTCGACGCTGTCCTGGGATTCGCGATAGCGATTGAGCTTCTCCTCCGCGCGGTCGACCTGGGCGCGGATCTTGGGCACCTGGCCGTCGAGGAATTCGAGGCTCTTGCGCGCCTCCTCGGACTGGCGCTGAACGTTCTGCGAATAGTAGATATCGGCGATGGTGTTGAGGGTCTTTTCGGTCTCCTGCGGATCGGTGCCGGTGAGGCTCCAGCTCAGAATGCCGGTCTCGCTGCCCGCCTCGGCTACTGCCAGGCGCCCGCGCAGCGCATTGATGGCCGCGAGGCGCGAGCCGTGGCGCAGCTCGAAGGTGGCACCGGCGGCAGCGTCGATCGAGGTCACCCGCAGTGCCACCCCGCCGTGGGCGAAGTTGCTCAGTTCACCCAGCTTGCCTTCGCCCAGGTCGTTGCCGTCGGCATCGAACAGGCGATAGCGATAGCTGTTGAGCACCCGCAGTCGGAACGGCTGCCCCTCGTAGGCCTGGGACACCGGCATCTCGCTGACGGCGATCGACTCGCCACTGAAGGCATAGCGCCAGCCGGCAGCAAAACCGGGCCGCGAGACACCCTGGCGCTCGAGCAGACTGCCGATCACCGGCAGCGTCACCGGGGCTACGGAGATGTCGAGATTGAGCAGGTCGACCGCGCGCCCCAGCACCATGCGCGACTGGATGATCTCGATCTCCGACAGTGTCGGCGGCTCCTGGCCCAGCAGCGTCGAGACCTCCTTGAGCGGATTGTTGCCGGGTGACGCGCTCTCGATCTGTACCAGGGCATCGGCGCGATAGATCGGGGTCGCCACGCTGACATAGATCAGACCCAGCAGGGCGAAGGCGACGACACTCGCCAAGACCCACCTCTTGTGATCGACCAGAATCCCGAAGAGGCGCCGGATATCGATCTCTTCGTGGCTGCGCGGCGCGCTCGCCGATGGCGTCGAGGCTTGATTTCCCGACTGCGGGTTCGAGGCGTGAGTCATCGTGGGTCCTTGCATCCTTTCATCGTTCCGGCATCTTGCCGATCCAGCCATCGGCAGCGCTCACCATCAGGCCATGGACGTGCGCGAAGGCGCTCTCGCTCTTGTGATAGGGATCCGGGATCTCGGGCTCGGCGAGCCAGCGCCCGAACAGCAGGGTCTTGCCCGTGACCGCCGGATCGCGCTCGGCAATCGCCCGGCGCTGCCCCTCGCTCATCACCAGAACCAGCTCGGCGTCCTTGAGCATGTCGCCATCGAGCTGGCGTGCAGCGTGGACATCGAGGGTCAGACCGTCGCGCTCGGCAAACCGCCGAGCACGTGGGTCGACGTCCTGGCCGACCAGCGCGCCCAGCCCCGCGGACTCGATCCGGCGACCGGGGAAGCGCTGGCGCAGCAGCGCCGCCGCCACCGGGCTGCGGCAGACGTTGCCGATGCAGACCACCAGAATGCGCTGGAACATGGTTCAGTTACCGTCCCTGAGTTCGTCGAAATCACGCGTGGCACGGGTCACCTGATAGACCGAAGTGATGGTCGGGGTGAGCTGGTTGATCACCCGGTTCCAGCGGCTCAGCGGCGCGGCGGTGACATAGACGATATCGGTGGGCTGGAGCATGAACTGGGTGCCCAGCACCAGCGCGGTGGCGTTGCGCGCATCGAGCTGATAGACGGTCGCCAGCTTGCCGCTGGCGGCGGGTGCCTGACGAATCACGAAGATCCCCTTGGCATCGGCCTCCGCCTCGTTCATGCCGCCGGCCTGGGAGAGTGCATCGGTTAGTGACAGCCGCGAGTTGCCCATCGGCAGCGAGACCGGATCGACCACTTCTCCCATCACGAACACCTTCTGGTTGCCCAGATCGGGGACGTGCACCACGTCGCCATCGCGCAGGCGGCGGTTGGCGCTGAGGTCGCCGTCCTGGAGCATGGCATGAACATCGATATGCTCGATCTCATCGCCGCGGGTGAGCACCACGTCATGCCAGTTGGCACTCTCGCGCATGCCGCCAGCCAGGTTGATGGCGTCGAGCAGCGTCAACGGCACGTTGGTGACCGGCATGACCCCGGGCTTGTCGACTTCGCCGGTGACATAGACCTTCTGGGAGTTGAAGCCGGCCACCTTGACGTCGACCTGGGGCGCAGCGATATACGCCGTCAGCCGCCGCTGCAGCTCGTCACGTACTGCATCCACGGTGCGTCCGGCCACCTTCATTCGACCCACATAGGGGTAGAAGATGGTGCCGTCGCTGCCGACGGTACTGCCGGATTCAGTGCTGGGGCGCTCGCCGCCCGCGGGAATGGTCAGTTCGGGATGGTCATAGACCGTCACCGAGAGCACGTCACCCACCCCGACGCGATACTGATAGGGCGAAGCAGACGCCCCCTCCCCGGCGCCTTCGACCGCGCGACTCAGCGCCGTCGGATCGGGCTTCCCGGCACTCCCCGCGCTGGCTTGCTGAGTACGAACCAGCCCCAGCGTGATCGGCTCGACATCGACCAGATCGTCGATGGGCGCCGAGTCAGTCTCATAGCCGATATGGCCACCGGGGGCGAAGGCGCAGCCACTGAGACCGGTAACCAGCAGCAGTGCGGCGAGACCGGCAAGGCCTCGTCCAACGCCGGCCGTTCTCATCAGAGACCTGCCTCGCGCCGGCCCGACCGTTTCCGGCCCCACCCTTTGACTCTTGCGTCTCATCCCGCTCGCCTCTGCCATTCGCGCCATCCCTGTCGCTCAACGCCGCTTGCCTGCGGCAGCATTTTCCTTGCCCCTGAATCCCTATCTTGCTGACGCCGCTTGCATGGCATCAGTGCATTGACTCAATACGTCAAAAGAGAGACAGACCCGACAAAATTAAATTTAAACACGCTACCGCCCCGAGGTTGTCATGGCATTCCCCGAAGCCCTTCATGAAGCTCTTGATTTAGTGAATCGCCCTGATTGAGAGCAATTTAAGCCGAGCCATCCTTCGCGGTAACTCGCCTTCATTCAAGCAATGCCAAAGTCGTGCCAACTTCATAAAAAGACACCTTCTGGAAACATGAGAATTACGCAACCATGGGCGAGACCGCATGACCTCGGTGAAAAATCATTTTCTTGCGTATTTGATGTCCACATTCGCGTTAGCCGGCTGTAACGAAATGGCGACAGGTTATCTGTGGCAAGCACCCAACAGGTGCGGTATCCGACTCCCCGAGCGGGCCTGAGCGTGACCTCAAGCGCCGCTAGATACCTTTGCAAAAACTCTATTAAAGCCAATTTTCAATGGCTTGCAGATCTCTCGAAACCACACCAGGCGGCTTGGTCTTTGGTCTTACTCCCCCACAGAGCGAGGCGTGATAATGTCGCAACACTGCCCGCCAATAGGCCCTTTCTGGTGCACACCTGCCAGCGACAGCCCCCCTGTCGCCAATCACTGACAACTCCATTTAGGTTTTTACAAAACCCGTTAAAACGTTGCCAAACGACACGCAACACTCCCCCTCGACATCGCCGTACCACCGCCCACGGTCACCGTTTCGTAACAATAACTCTCGATTCTCTTCTCAATACTGAGACAAGCACCTGGCTAAAATGACCTTCACTCTCGTGCCATCACGACTTGCACTCTTATTGATAGCCATGATTTGACAACTTCCGATTGCTCCGCCGCATAATATTGGCAAGAATGTCATCGGTCTTCGGGCCACGGGCGGGGCGTTAATCGCACTCGTTTATCTTTCCACTCAGATAGGAGCTACCTATGAAGAAGCGAGCCATCTTGGCAGTCGCCTTCATGGCGGTCTCTTCGTTCGCTGCAGCCCAGGAAGTCGCTACGGGCAGCGCAGCCGGCGTAGGTACCGCCGCCAGCGCGTCGACGGCCTCGGCCGTGGGCGCCAGCACCACCGCCTCGTCGGTGGGCGCACTGGCTGCCGCTGGCGGAAGCGATGGAAGTGGTGGTACCGGTACCACCGGCACCACCGGTACGACCGGCACACGTTGATGCGCGTATTGGCTCAGCATTGCCGGGAAGGCCGCCCTCGGGCGGTCTTCTTCATGGGTCTCGCACTGGCGCTGTCGGGTTGCACCATCGGCAGCCAGCGCTCTCCCAGTGACGTCGTCGCCAGCCTGCGGGGGCCCAATGTGGCGACCCAGGCCGCAGCCCTGCCCTACGCCTCGCTGGCACTGGAAGTGGACGGCCACGGCGGACTGCTGGTACTGGCCAGCCAGCGCGGCGCGACGACCTACTGGCAGTTTCGCGACGGCGCCACACTGGCCCTCGAGGATGGCTATCCGGTGAACAGTGCCGGGCTGCGCAACGAGCTGTTGGGCACCCGTATCCTCAGCGCCGAGGGGACGCCGCCGCCCTATCCGTGGCGTCAGCCGGGCAGCGAGACGCACTACCGGATCGAGCGCCAGTGGCAGGATGCCGAGGGCGCTCTGCACCAGGACAGCGCCCGGGCACAACTCAGCTGCGCAGCACCGACGTCGGTCGACCTGCCGCTGACCCGGCGCCGGCTGGCGCGCTGTCAGGAAACGCTGCACTGGGCCGGCGGCGCCACCACCGAGGCGACGCTATGGCGCGATCCCGAGGATCGCCGGCTATGGGCCTACGCCGGCCAGCCGTGGCCGGGCGCACCGACACTGACGTGGCAGATCGCCCGTCCCTGGTGACTGTCATGCCGAAGGATCGGCACGCAGCGCCGTTACACCGTCAGGGAAACGACCAGAACATGCGATCTCCCCTTACCTTCGCGCTGGGCCTGCTGGCGCTGGGCGCACTCGCGTTCGATGCCGCGGCCGCGCCGCTGGCGGACGAGGCCTCCTTCACCATCGAGATCCAGGGCCGCACGGCCCCGGCCACGACGCTGCTGGAGGCGTGGTCGGCGCTGTCGCGCCAGGCCCGGGTGAACTGGCCCTTCGCCTATGTCGGTGCCGAGCGCGCCGACGCCTCGGCGCACCAAGTGCAGAGGCGCCTGCTCGCCGAACTCGACGGGCTCGCCATGCAGGCCCGGCTACAGCGACAGCCTGCCCTGGCCAGCGGGCTCGACGCGTGGTCGCGGGCACTCGACGGACGGACGCTTGCACGTATTCCGGGACGGGTCGACCCCAGCTGGCTGATGGCGCATCCGCGCCAGATGCCGGCACTGGCCGATCTCGATCGCCTCGGCTGGTGCGAGACGCCGAATTGGGTCGAGGTGTGGACTCCACAGGGGGTGACGAGACTCGACTGGCACCCCGGGATGACCACCGAGACGCTGCTGGAGGCACTGCCCGAGGCCGCCCGTGCACAGAGCGAACGCCTGGCTTTGATCGATCCGCGTGGCGGGATACGCCGTCTCGGCATGGCAGCGTGGAACCGTGAATCGACCACGCTGGTGCCGGGTAGCCGGGTGGTGTTGCAACTTCCTATGAATGAGGTGAGCGCGCGCTGGGTCGATGCCAGCCTGCCCGACTTCCTGGCCACGCGCCTGCCCGGCGATACCTGCCACACCTTCACGCCCGACGCTGCTTCAGGCTCTACCACCGCCACCGACTGACGACGCCCCAAGCATGATGCTTCCGACCTCCCGCCGTTCCCGCGCGTTGCGCCGCGCAACCCCCGCCATGGGGCTCTCGCTGCCCTTGCTGCTGGGTGCCGCGCCCCATGCCGCTGCCGAGCTCGGCGCGTCCCAGAGCGATTTCGGGGGTGTCGGCCTGATGCAGACACCCAGCGCGCGCATGGCGCCCCTGGGCGAGATCTCGCTGCACTACAACCATGTCTCGCCCTATTCGCGCTATCAGGTCAGCGTGCAGCCGATGGATTGGCTCGAGGCGGGCTTCCGCTACACGTCGATCGGCAACCGTGACTACCGCGCTTCCGGCGACGCCGAACGGGACTATCTCGACAAGGGCATCGACTTCAAGCTCAGGCTCCATCGAGAAGATCGCTACACCCCGGCGCTGGCACTGGGCTTTCGCGACTTCGGCGGTACCGGGCTGTTCGGCAGCGAATATCTGGTGGCGAGCAAGCGCTGGAACGATCTCGACTTCACGCTGGGGCTCGGCTGGGGCTATCTGGGCGCCGGCGGCGGGCTAGGCAATCCGCTCTCGGCACTCTCGGGGCGCTTCGACTCGCGCCGCAGCGAGAACCCGGAAGAGGCCGGCGACTTCGAGTTCGGCGATCTGTTCAGCGGCGATATCGGCGTTTTCGGCGGGATCGAGTACCAGACCCCGTGGGAACCGCTGACACTGCAGCTCGAATACGACGGCAACGACTATCGTTCGGAGCCCCTCGACAACCCGCAGCGCCAGCGCTCGCCGCTCAACCTGGGCGCGCGCTGGCGCCTCGGCGAGCACCTCTCGCTGGCGGCGGGATGGGAGCGCGGCGATACCGCCATGCTCAGCCTTACCCTGAGCGCCAATCTGGCCGGCGCGAGCCAGGCCAAGACCGGCGATCCGCGGCCGCTGGCGGTGAACCCACCACCCGCGCGCACCACCGACGACTGGCAGGCGGTCAGCCACGATCTCCAGGCCAACGCCGGGATGCGGGTCCGCCGCATCACCCGGCGCAACGACGAGCTGGTGGTCGAGGCGGAAGCCACGCGCTACCGCTCGCTGATGGCCAGCGAGGGGCGCGCCAACCGCATTCTCAACAACCGCACCGCCGACGACATCGACACCTACCGCTACCGCTGGCAGAGCGCCGGCATGGGCCTGCGCGACGACGTCCACGATCGCCACGCCTTCCGCCGCGCCGCCGCCTCGGCGGCCTATGACCAGCAGTATCACTACGGACTCTACGCCACCACCCTGACCCAACCCCGCGACAGCGCGCCCAAGGGCGAGCTGCTCTATGCCGATGATCTCGAGCGCTTCGACTGGCGGCTGTCACCGGGCCTCAATCAGAACATCGGCGGTCCGGACGGCTTTCTCTACCAGCTCTATGCCAAGCTCGATGCCAACTATCGCACCGACGCCAACGGCTGGTTCAGCGGCCAGCTGGCGCTCAACCTGTTCGACAACCTGGAGCGCTACGACTACATCGCCGACTCCAAGCTGCCGCGGGTGCGCACCCATATCGGCGACTATCTCGACCAGACCAGTCTCGGCATCTACAACCTGCAGTACACCCGTACCGCGCGCCTTGGCGATAACTGGTACGGCATGGCCTACGCCGGACTGCTGGAGATGATGTATGCCGGCGGCGGCGGCGAGGTGCTCTATCGCCCCTTCGACAGCCCGATCGCCTTCGGCGTCGATCTCAACTGGGTCAAGCAGCGCGACTTCGATCAGCGCTTCGGACTGCGCGACTACTCCACCTGGACCGGGCACGCCACCGCCTATATCGAGACCGGGGTCGAGGACGTTCTTGCCCAGGTGAGCGTGGGGCGCTATCTGGCCGGCGACCTGGGGGTCACCTTCGATCTCTCGCGCCAGTTCGACTCCGGCGTGCGCGTGGGCGCCTGGTCCACCTTCACCGATGCCGGCGACGCCTATGGCGAGGGCAGCTTCGACAAGGGCTTCTACGTCTCGATTCCCTTCGATGCCTTCTTCGATACCTCGAGCCGCAGCGCCACTACCCTTGCCTGGCAGCCGCTGACCCGTGACGGCGGCGCGCGCCTGGCGCGGAGATACACTCTCTACGGACTGACCCAGGATCGCGAGATGGGGCACTACTGGGAGGACTACGATCAGGTGTGGGATGCCCCCTAGGCTTGGTGCGCAAACGACCAGCGCTCGAGAATACGGCGGTAAACATTGGCCCCAAATGCCCATGCTGGTGCCAACGGGGAGCCACTAGCGTGCCGAATCCGGCGAGTTCGCCCGACCTCAGGCGCTACACTGGGGTCACTACCGGACTGCCGGACTCGTCTCGATGCACGACGCTTCTCAACTCAGCATGCCTAAATCCAGCGCGCCTGAACTCGACGCCCCCAGGCCCAACGCACCTGGGCTCGACGCCCCGTTCTCGCTCACCCCCGAGCAGTGCCGTCGGGCGCGCCTGGCCCGGGATGCACGCTTCGACGGTCGTTTCTTCATCGGGGTCGTCACCACCGGTATCTACTGCCGCCCGATCTGTCCGGTGACACCTCCCCACGAGGAGAACGTGCGCTACTTCGGCTCGGCAATCGCCGCCGCGGCCGCGGGTTTCCGACCCTGTCTGCGCTGCCGCCCGGATAGCGCCCCCCACTCGCCCCCCTGGCGCGGCACCCACACCACCTTGAGCCGGGCGCTGGCACTGATCGATGCCGGCAGCTTGCAGCACGGCAGTGTGGCCGCACTGTGCCAGCGCCTGGGTATCGGTGAGCGCTATCTACGCCAGCTGTTCCAGCGTCACCTGGGGGTATCGCCCAAGACCTACGCGCTCTATCGCCAGTGCCTGTTTGCCAAGCAGCTGCTTCACGACACCGCGCTGCCGATCACCGATATCGCCTATGCCAGCGGCTTTACCAGCCTGCGCCGCTTCAACGACGCCTTCCAGCGCCAGCTACACCTCACTCCCAGCACGCTGCGCCGCCGGCGCGCGGACCCGCAGGCGCCGCTGACATTGACGCTCACCTATCGTCCGCCCTACCACTGGGCGCGCCTGCGCCACTTCCATGCGCTGCATCGGCTTGCCGGGCTCGAGTGGATCGATGACGACAGTTTCGGACGCACCTTCCGCCTGGGCGAGGTCACCGGCCATTTCACCGCGCGCCATCTGCCAGAACGCCACGCCTTCAGCGTCAGTCTGGCGCTGAGCGATCTCTCCGTCCTCGACACCGTGGTCCGCTGCCTGCGTCGGCTGCTCGATCTGGATGCCGACACCCAGACGATCGAAGGCCATCTCGCCGCGGCGCTGCCGGGGCTCGCACTGACCCCCGGCCTGCGGTTGCCCGGGGTCTGGGACCTGTTCGAAGCGGGGGTGCGTGCGGTACTCGGTCAGCAGATCTCGATCGCCGCCGCCGTCCGGCTGCAGCAGCAGCTGGTCGATCAGCTGGGCGAGCAGGATCCCGCCGGGCGCCGCCGTTTTCCCACGCCGGCGGCGATCGCCGCCAGCGATCTGGCCTTCCTCAAGCTGCCGGGGGCGCGGCGAGAGACGCTGAGGCGCTTCGCCACCGCCTATCGGGATGGCGAGCTCGGTGATGACCCCGCGAGCTGGCAGCGACTCAAGGGCATCGGCCCCTGGACCGCCAAGGTCGCAGCCTTCCGTGGCCTCAGCGATCCCGACATCTGGCTCGACGGCGATGTCGGCCTGCGCCGAGCGCTGGCGCATCAGCCACAGCCACAGCCGCTCGACCCCGCCTGCGCCGCGCCCTGGCGCAGCTACCTCACTCTGCAACTGTGGGACACCGTGATATGAACACACCGCTTTCGTTCGTCGCCCCTCGCCCGCTCGACCATCAACTCGGAGCGTGTCAGCACTACACCCCACCCACCGGCGTGCCGTTGGGCGAGATCGAGATCCGTGCCAGCGAGGCCGGCCTGACCTGGGTCGGCTTCGTCACCAATGCCAGCGATAACGCCCGACCGAGTGCCCTGACCCGCCACTGTGCGCAGCAGCTCGATGCTTACTTCGCGGGGGAGCTTACCCATTTCGATCTCCCACTCGCCCCCGCAGGCACCGATTTCCAGCGTCAGGTATGGCAAGCGCTGACCAGGATCGGCTTCGGCGAGACCCGTTCCTATGCCGAACAGGCCCAGGCCATCGGCCGCCCCAGCGCGACCCGTGCAGTGGGCGCCGCCAACGGCCGCAACCCACTGGCGATCGTGGTGCCGTGTCACCGGGTGATCGGCGCCAATGGCCGCCTCACCGGCTACGCCGGCGGGCTCGAGCGCAAACGCTGGTTGCTGGCCCATGAGGGGCATGCCATCGCGAACTAGAGACGAGATATCCACGCACGGCGCGCCCCGAACGCGAAAATGGCAACCGGCAAAATTTCCGGCAGAAAGCGCCTGATGGCATGCCTCAAATGGGGCCCGAAGAGCCAATTTGTCAACAAGTGTAAACAATCGGGAACGCTAGTCGACTAACGATGGAAACGGGCCTTACATTCCTCCTTACCAGCCACGCAGGGGGCCCATGCCATGTTAGAAAAACTACACCAGATTCGCGTGAAATATACGCTGGCCTTCTTGATGGTGCCCATAGCACTACTCATCTTGAGCGCAGCGGACTATCGTCTCATCGATGCGCTGAAATCGCGTCTCATGGAGTTCAGCGATACCTTCAACGAAGCGACGAACACAGTACTCAATGCCGATAGAGACATCTATCAGGCCAGGGCTGCGGAGTTGGACTATCTCTTGACCACGCCCGAGTCGCCTCGCGCAGCAGAGCTGGAGGCATCGTATCAGGAGAACGTGCAACAGGTTCAGGATAGGATGCTCGCCTTCCAGAAGCTGATGCACGACTATCCCGATATCGTCCAAGGTACCCAGGACTTCGCCCAGCGATACGCGGCCTGGGCATCAGCGTCCTCGGAGACACTGAGACTACACAAACTTGGTGACTCGGAAGCGGCTAGTCATCAGGCGGACAACGCCTCCATCGTTGCCCTGAATGATATGCGAGACATTCTGGACATCGCAGGAAATTCCACACTCGAGAGAGTTCACATCGTCGAGGATGAGGTTCTGGGATGGGCCAACACCCAGGGTATCTTCGTACTGATATTCAGTCTGCTCGTTCTGGTGGGCGCCGTCTCACTGGCCTTCGCGGGGCCGGTACTGATGTCCAAGGCTCTGCGCAAGATAACGGCGCGGGTTCGCGAGATTTCCGAAGGCGATGGAGACCTCACCGCGCGTATTGCCAGTGAAAGAAAGGATGAAATAGGCGATCTCGCCAACCGTGTCGACGACTTCATTGCCCGTATCGACGGTGTCCTTCAGGAGGTCCGGAGCAGCACGGAATCGGTCAATGTCGCCGCCAATGAGATTGCCAATGGCAGCACCAATCTGTCTGCCAAGACCGAGCAGGCAGCCTCCAACCTGCAACAGACGTCGGCCTCGATGGAGCAGATCTCAGCCACGGTCAAGAATACGGCGGACTCCTCGCAACAGGCCATCGTTCTGACACAGGAAACCCTGGAGGATGCCGAGGCCGGCCAGCAAACCATGCAGGCGGTCATCGCCACGATGAATGACATTCGCCAATCTTCGGTTCAGATCAGCGATATCGTCAGCCTGATCGACAGTATCGCATTCCAGACCAATATCCTGGCGCTGAATGCCTCGGTAGAGGCGGCCCGCGCCGGCGAACATGGGCGCGGTTTCGCGGTGGTCGCCCAGGAAGTGAGAACCCTCGCCAGCCGCTCCAGTGCCGCCTCTACCGAGATCCGAGAGCTGATCGACACCTCGGTATCCCACACTCAGAGTGGTGCAGGCCTGGTGGACGAGGCAGGTGAAGCGATGAAGAAGATCATGATCAGCGTCCAGCGGGTCAACGACGTCATCGCTGAAATCAGTGCCGGGACCAAAGAGCAGAGCGTGGGTATCAGTCAGGTCAATACGGCAGTCTCCGATCTCGATAGCATGACCCAGCACAATGCCTCGATGGTGGAACAGTCGCGTGCGGCCGCGTCGGAAATGCGCGATCAGGTCGCGCTGCTGAACGATCTGCTCGGGAGCTTCAAGCTGAGTGCCACGGCCGCTGATACCGCCACACCCGCTCCGCGACTCCCCACAGCGCCGGAAAACACCTCGGGGCGGGTCTCGCAGCAGAAGTCAGGAAACCCTGCCAAAGCCGAAGAGGAGTGGGCCTCCTTCTAATATATGATATCGCAACGGGCAGACATCCCTTAGGCTTTATCTGAAAGCCGACAAACGAAGGCCAGACCGGGACGCATCGCCAAGGCAGAAATCGGCGAAAGCGCGGACCGGGCTGGCGCATCCGCTCAGGCGATATCAATGAGCAGGTGACTTGCTCCGCTCGTCCTCCGGGCCATCTTTCTGACAATCTGAACGAGGTCCAGCGAGCCGATTTTCAATGCCGTATGGGCAAGCAGCGTACCTGTCAGACATGGCCTGGCTGGCAATGCTTACCAAAGTGCTTCCAGGAGGATCCTGCCATGAGTCGACTCGCTCTGATCGTCGATGACGACCCAGACATTCGCGACCTCTGCGAGCACCTGCTGCTTCAACGAGGCTACGGCGTGGACACCGCCGAGGGCCTCGAAGAACTGGCGAGATCGCCCCACAGATTACAGGTGGATTTGATATTACTGGATTTTTCGCTGGGGGAATTTACCGGGTTCGATATTCTGGAGTATCTCTTCGACCTGAAGATCGATGCCAGTATTCTCGTTCTCAGCGAGTGCAGCCATGACGTCGCGGATCGCATCATTCGCTACGGCAACCAGCGTGGTCTCGGCATGCTCGGCTTTCTGCACAAGTCGAAGCTCATCGAGGATCTGGCGCGTTGGCTGATACCGGCCAACAGCAAACCCAATGCCCCCACCGCGGAGGATCTGACCCGCGGGCTGACCCAGAATGAGCTGTTCCTGGTCTTCCAACCGAAGTTCGACCTCAACCTCAATCGTGTGGTCGGCGCCGAAGCGCTACTACGCTGGCAGGAGCCGAGTCGTGGTGTCATCTCACCCGATGTCATCATTCCCCTGGCCGAACGGCACGAGATGATGGTCGAGCTGACCTGGCAGGTGCTCACCCTCGCCTGCCGCCAGCTGCAGCGATGGCGACAACTGGAATGGAACCTCAGCCTTTCGGTCAATGTGCCCGCGGCGTGGATAAGGTCAGCCGGCCTGTTCGAGGCTTTCGATAGTTTGATCGGTCGCTACGACATCTCCTCCCACGACCTCATTCTGGAAGTCACGGAGTCCACCACGCTGGGGTGCCTGGGGTATGCCAAGCATATCCTCACCGGGCTGCGCCAGCGCGGCTGTCGCTTGTCACTGGACGACTTCGGCATCGGCTACTCGTCCATGATGCAACTGCACCGACTCACGTTCGACGAGCTGAAAGTCGACCGCAGCTTTATCTCCCGCATCGAACAGGACCAGCGCGCCGAGGCGATCGCGCTCTCCATCCTCGACCTGGGCCATCGGCTCGAGATGGTTGTGGTCGCGGAAGGTATCGAAACCCCCGAACAGCACGCGCTGCTCAAGGCCGCCGGCTACGATCTGGGACAGGGATTCTGGCTGGCCCGCCCACTCCCCGAGGCGCATTTCGACCACTGGTACCGGCATCTCGTCCCGCCAGTCACGCCTGGCGTGTAGCGACCTCGAGCTCGGGGAGCGAGATATCCATGCAGGCGAGCAAGGCTTCCCGCGAAGGTGCCCCGCTGTCAATCAAGGTGAGCAGGACGGCGGGCAGCCTCTCGCTGTTCTGCTGCTCTGCCAGACTTTCGCAGTGTGCCGCCAGGGTAGAAAGTTGCCGGAAACCCAGCGCCGCCGCGGCCCCTTTCAAGGCGTGCGCTTCTTGCTGCACGGTCGCGAAATTCTGCGCCTCGGCCGCACGGCGAAGGCCATCGAACCGGGTCGGCAGGCGCTGGAAGAACTGTCGGTAGAGCGACTCCACCGCCGCCTTCGGCAACGATGCCGACAGCTCTTTCAGGTTCGACTGACAGATATAGGTCGGCGTTGCGTCCACCGACGACGTCCGCTGCCCATTGGCACAAGGTGAGTTCGTCGGCATCTCACCGGCTCTGCCGTTATGGTGACGCGACAGATACTTGGCGAGCTCTCGCTGCAGACTGGCGCGGGTGAAGGGCTTGGTGATCACCCCCTGCATCCCGCTGTCGAAACAGCGCTGATGGTCTTCGGGCATGACGTTGGCAGTCATCGCCACGATCGGCAGACGCCCCCCCTGCTCACAGGCGCGCCAGCGCCGCGTAGTCTCCACACCGTCGAGCACGGGCATCTGCATGTCCATCAGCACCAGATCGAATGACTCATGCTGTGTATTCAACAACGACAGAGCCTTGCTGCCGTTTTCGGCCAGCGTCACCCGCAGGCCCAGGGACTCCATCAACCCCTTGGCCACCTGCTGATTGATCGGATTATCCTCGACCACCAGAACATGGCAGAACTGCAGTGCCATCGGCATCAGATCCGCCGGCATGAGATCGGAGGTCTCGGCGCTGTCGGCAGGCGCCTCCACCAGCGGCAGGCGGAACCAGAAACGACTTCCCTCGCCCTCTCGGCTCTCGAAAGCGATCTCCCCCTGCATCGCCTTGATCAAGCGCTTGCAGATCGCAAGCCCCAGACCGGTGCCTTCGTGCCGCCGGGTGATCGAGCTGTCCACCTGAGAAAATGGCGCGAAAAGTCGATCACACTTCTTGGCCGGAATACCGCAGCCAGTGTCACTCACGTCGAACCGCAGCCAGGCTTCCTCATCCCTACTCACGTAAAGCGTGACCCGGCCTGACAGCGTGAACTTGAAGGCGTTGTCGAGCAGGTTCATCACCACTTGACGAATACGTGTCATATCTCCCAGCACCTGCCTGGGCAACTCGGAAGAGAGTGTCGCCTCGAACGCCACGTCACTATTGCCGAGACGATAGATGTCACAGATCTGAGACACGAACGCTTCGAGCTCGAAGGCACTGCGGTCCAGGACCAGCGTGCCCGCCTCCAGTTTCGAATAGTCGAGGATATCGTTGATGATCACCTGCAAGCCGGCGGCACTCTGCTTCAAGGCGGATAGATAGCGCTCCCCCTGGCATGACCCGACTTCGCGCTCCAGCAGATCCGCCATGCCGACGATCCCGTTGAGCGGCGTGCGTATCTCATGACTCATCATGGCCATGAACTCCGACTTGACGAGACTGGCGGACTCCGCACGCTCGAGCGCACCGTTCAACGCCTCGCGCTGACTCTCGAGCTCCCGCAGCTGACGCTTGCACGCGCTCGCCTCACGCAGGAGTGCGCGGATCAGTACGGCAGCGGCGAGGACCGTCATGGCCAACTGGAACATCACCAAGGCGTAGAGCTGTGACAGTTGACGGTGCTCGCGATGATGCAGCGCTTCGGCCTGAATGTGGGCGCGCGTCATCAGGCGCTCCGACGCTGCAAGGAGGGGGGTAATCTCGCGGCGAAGTTCGGAGACCGACGCCAGACGGCGATCCAGCGGTAGCGACGAGAGCGAAGTCAGCGCCGCACTCAGCCGATCCACTGCCTGGCCGAGCGATTCGTCTGGGCGGCCAGCGCTTCCCAGGGCGTCGCTCTGCTCACCTGCCACCTGTCGAGACAGGCTCACGACCTGGCGCGATAGGCCCTCGACGTCTCGCCGCAAGGCACGCCAATCGGTCTGTGAAGCAAGGGTTTCGATCTGCAGCGCAATCCGGTGACTCTCTTTATTCAACTGATGGCTAGCCCATATCAGCTCATCGGGCGACTGTTCTCCGACGACATGCTGTCGCACCAAGGTGATGCCGCCAGTGGTGAGCGTACTGATGAGAAAGAGGAGCGTGACCACAGTCACACCGGGGAATCGCCGGAACAGAGGTAAAACGTCTTTTAAGCTTGGCATCAACGAGTCCTGCAGTAGAACCAGCCAACTTCGGCACCCGGTGAACGAAGCCCAGGGCCATGGCGATATAGACGACACCTTTCCGGGACGACGAGGATCGAACCGGCGCCGATGCGTCACAGCCTCTTACCTATCGGGCAGCGTATGGTCCTCTCAGGCTGCGTGCCGACACGCTTGTCGCAAGAATCTTGGCTACACGACACTTTTATCGGCATATTGCCGATAAAAATTTAAACCGTCGTGACGGAGCGATCTCCAATTCCGGCTGGGAACTTGTATGTCGCTGAGGCAGACTGGATCGAGAACGGTAATGATCATTCAACGACAGGTTGTCGCATGACCTCATCGATACATATCGGCGTGCTGGAAGACGATCCCGATCAGCAGGCATTCATCACCATCTGCCTGGAAGGCGCCGGTCATCATGTGCACACCTATGCGCGCGCCAGCGAGTTCCAGCGTGCGCTGAAGACACAGCGCTTCGACCTCATCATCCTCGACTGGTATCTCCCCGACGCCAGCGGCATGGATATCCTGAGCCACCTGCGCACCCACGATGGCTGGCGGGGGCCGATCCTGTTCATCACGGCCAACCAGGCGGAGGCATCGGTGGTCAAGGCGCTGGAGCTGGGTGCCGACGACTTTCTGGGCAAGCCGCTGCGGCCGCTGGAGCTGGTGGCCCGGGTCAATGCCCTGGCCCGTCGCCTGGATCAGCATCAGGAGCGCGAGCGTTGCCGCCTGGGACCCTACGCCCTGGATGCGGATCAGCGCCAGGTGCTGCTATCCGATAGTCCGGTGACATTGACCGAACGGGAATACCGTTTGATCAGCCTCTTTTTCGCCCATAGTGGAGAACTGCTGTCGAGGGCGCATCTACTCGAGGTCGTATGGGGGCAGAATGGCAGTCTCTCCACACGCACTCTGGACACCCACGTCAGCCGCCTGCGACGCAAACTCGAGCTGGATGGCCGCCATGGCGTTCGCCTGCAGAGTATCTATCAGCATGGCTACCGCCTCGAGTGTCAGGTGGCGGCGTCCTGACGAGCCATCGCCTGCGACATAGTTACACACCCCCGGCACCGACGATTGGCGCCACCGCCCGTAACCGCTAGAGTCGCGGGTCGACCGACGATGCGACGGACTCCGGCCATGACCCGCCTGTGGCACCACTGCTACCGACCTCTGACCTGGCTGGCGCTGTTCGCCATGCTGATGTCGTTCGTCGGTCCTTTGGTGAGCCAGTCCCAGCGTCTGATGGAGATGCCCGCGCACGGCGGCATGCCGAGTGCCGCGCTGCAAGCGCCAAGCCATCACGCCGATTCGATGCCCGGCGCCCCGGGCGTGGTCGATGCCGCCCAGACCCAGGCCGGCGCCAAGAGTGAGCGCGGCACACCACGCTTCAGTGCCAGCGATCACTGGCACCTGGCGGCCTGCGGCTATTGCGAGCTGTTCCTGCACGCCCCGGGGATCGCCACGCCCGCGGTGATACCGCCGCCCATCGTGCAACCCGCGGCCCCCAGCGTGGCAGCGCCCACGCCGCTGGAAACGCCGCCCGACCCGCACGCACGCTTTTCGCCCCGCGCACCACCTGGCGCCTTCGTCTTGAGCTGACTTCCCAGCGCCCGCCGCCTCAACGCGTCGGGCCCTGTCGGCACGCCCATGCGGCGCTGCCGACGTCGCCAATTCGGAGATCGCCATGTCGACCCCCATGGCGGCGGCCGAGCGCCGCCGCACTCGCCAACTGCTGCTCGCGATGATCACGCGACTGCACTTCTACGTCGGTCTCTTCGTGGGACCCTTCCTGCTGATCGCAGCGCTCTCGGGGATCGCCTACGCGCTGACCTCACAGCTCGAGCAGTGGGTCTACCATGACGCCCTGACCACCCAGAGCGAGGGCAAGGCACAGCCGCTGGCCCGCCAGATCGCCGCCGCCCAGGCCGCCGCGGGGATCAGCACAGCCCCCGCCGCCGTGCGCCCGGCACCGGCGGCTGGCCAAACCACGCGCGTGATGTTCACTGATCCCGGGGTGGGCGAATTTCAGCACCGCGCGCTGTTCATCGACCCGGTGACGCTGGCGGTACGCGGCGATCTGCCGGTCTACGGCACCAGCGGCGTGCTGCCGCTACGCACCACCATCGACCAGCTCCACCGCAGCCTGCTGCTGGGCGAGCCCGGGCGCCTCTACAGCGAGCTCGCTGCCTCCTGGCTGTGGCTGCTGGCGCTGGGCGGCGTGGTGCTGTGGTGGCAGCGCCGCGGTGCCCGGCGCGCCCCGGCGGCCAGCCCGCAGCGTCGGCGCCAACGTCACGCCAGCTTGGGCATCGTGGCCGCGCTGGGGCTGGTGTTCTTCTCCGCCACCGGCCTGACCTGGTCGAAATGGGCCGGCGGCAATATCGCCGAACTGCGTCATGCCTGGGGCTGGGGCACGCCGAGTGTTTCCACCTCGCTCAAGGGACACGAGGCAGCGGCCGCCGATCCCCACGCCGAGCATCATCACGGCGCGGGAGGCATGGACATGGGCGCACAGGTCACCGACGCCGACTTCGATCGCGCACTGGCGGCGGCCCGCCACGCCGGCCTGCTGGCGGGCAAGATCGAGCTGCAGCCGCCCTCGGCACCGGACCGCGCCTGGAAGGTGCGCGAGATCGGCCGCGAGTGGCCCACCGAGGTCGACCAGGTGGCGCTGGATCCGCACAGTTTTGCGGTACTCGATCGCACCGACTTCACTACCTTTCCGCTGGCGGCCAAGCTCACCCGCTGGGGCATCGACCTGCACATGGGCGTGCTCTTCGGGCTGCCCAATCAGCTGGTACTGGTAGCGGTGGCCGGCAGCCTGGCAACCCTGATCTGCTGGGGCTATCGGATGTGGTGGCAGCGGCGTCCGACCAGCGGCACGCGCGCCGCACCGCAGACCCTGAGCGCGCTGTTCGTGCAGCTGGGCTGGGGGCCACGCCTGGGCGTGTTGCTGGTGGCACTGGCCCTGGGCCTGGCCCTGCCGGTGATGGGCGCAAGCCTTCTGCTGTTCGTGGCGATCGACTGGCTGCGCTGGCGTCTGTCGAGCCCCGCGAGCGTCGCGCGCACCGCCTGATAGCGATCGCGAGCGCACCGCCCAATGGTGCGCTCGCAGCCTTCAGGTCTGGTGTGCCGGGGGCCGAATGCTATGGTAGGGCCTCGCTCCACTGCCACGGCCCGCTGTCGATGACCCGCACCCACCACCCCCGCCCCCAGCTCCAGCTGCGCCTGGTCGCCGAGCGCGATATCGTGCTCGGCCCGGGCAAGATCGCGCTGCTCGAGGCGATCGAGCACCACGGCTCGATCGCCGCCGCCTGCCGCGAGATGCATCTGAGCTACAAGAAGGCGTGGCAGTTGCTGGAGACCATGGGCCGTCACTTCGACACCCCGCTGGTCGACACCTGCTCCGGCGGCAGCCAGCGCGGCGGCGCCACGCTGACCCCCTTGGCCCGCGAGCTCATCGTCCACTACCGCGCACTGCTACAGCGTCTCGACGCAGCCCCGGAAAGCGAGGCCCTGCGCGCGATGCTGCGACCACTGAACACGCCGACGCCCCCTGACCGCTGATCGACGCATCGATACGCCGCCGCTGGCCGTGCCGCTGGCGAGAGAGTCGACGCTCTTCCCCACCTGGTCTATAGTCTTTCCCGTTATTTCCAAACAGACATAGCGAGAATGCCATGCCACCGCTGCGCACCGTCGCCACCCTCGGCGCCCTGCTGTTCACGCTGCTGCCGCTCAGCGCCAGCGCTGCCGAGCGCATTCAGGTGTTCGCCGCGGCCTCGCTCACCGATGCCATGAACAGTGCCATCGCCAGCTACGAATCACAGCACGATGTCGAGGTGGTACCGGTCTACGCCTCCTCCTCCACCCTGGCGCGCCAGATCGCCAACGGCGCCCCGGCGGATCTCTACCTCTCGGCCAACGAGCAGTGGATGGACTGGCTCGCCGATCAGGGCACCACGGTCGATCAGCGTATCGACCTGCTCGCCAACCGGCTGGTGCTGATCGCTCCGCGCGGCAGCGATATCGCGCCCTTCACCCCCGGCGATGGCACATCTATCGCCGCGCGACTGGGCGCCGGCGAGCGGCTCTCGGTGGGCAATACCGACCACGTACCGGCGGGGATCTACGCCAAGCAGGCGCTCGAATCCCTCGGCGAGTGGCAGGCGCTGCAGTCGCGTCTGGCCAGTGGCGACAACGTGCGCGCGGCCATGGCCCTGGTCGAGCGTGGTGAAACGCCACTGGGGATCGTCTATCAGACGGATGCCGAAGCCAGCGACGACGTGCGCCAGGTCGGCATCTTCCCCGACGCCAGCCATACACCGATCACCTACCCCATGGCGGTGGTCACCCCAGCGCCCAGCGCCGCCACCGAGGCGCTGCGCCAGTGGCTGGCCGGTGACGCGGCGCGCCGGATCTTCACCCGCTACGGCTTCACGCCGCTCACCGGCGACTGAGCCGGGTGCTCTCGGACGCCGAATGGCAGGCGCTGGCGCTGAGCCTCAAGATCGCCGGCAGCGCGGTGGGCTGGACCCTGATCCCCGGAGTCGCACTGGCCTGGCTGCTGGCGCGCCACGAGTTTCGCGGCAAGGCACTGCTGGATGGTGTCATCCACCTGCCGCTGGTGCTGCCGCCGGTGGTGGTGGGCTATCTGCTGCTGCTGGCGCTGGGGCGCCAGGGCTGGATAGGGCACTGGCTGCAGACGACGCTCGGCGTCACCCTGCCGTTCACCTGGCAGGGCGCCGCCGTGGCCGGCGGGGTCATGGCCTTTCCGCTGCTGGTACGCGCGGTGCGGCTGTCGCTGGAAGCGGTCGATCCCAAGCTCGAGGCGGCCGCGGCAACCCTCGGCGCCGGGCGCTGGCGAGTCCTCTTCACCATCACCCTGCCGCTGGCCCTGCCCGGCCTGCTCACCGGCAGCGTGCTGGCCTTCGCCCGCGCGTTGTCGGAGTTCGGCGCCACCATCACCTTCGCGTCGAACATTCCCGGCGAGACCCGAACCCTGCCGCTGGCGCTCTACACGCTGATCCAGACACCCGGCAAGGAGGCCGCCGCCGCACGGATGTGCTCGCTCTCCATCGCCATCGCGATGCTCTCGCTGATCGCTTCCGAGTGGCTCGCCCGCCGCGCCCGGCGGCGCCTGCAGGAGCGCGACCGATGAGCACACTGACGACCACCAGCGCCCTTTCACTCGATCTGCGCAAGCGGCTCGGCGACTTCACCCTGGAGGTGGCCCTGGAGGTGGCAGCAAGCGGCGTCACTGCGCTGTTCGGCGAGTCCGGCAGCGGCAAGACTAGCCTGCTGCGCCTGATCGCCGGTCTCGACCGCCCGGATGCAGGGCATGTGCGCCTGGGCCAGCAGTGGCTGACCCACTGCCAGCGCGGTATTGCGGTACCCGTGCATCGGCGCCGACTCGGGGTCGTGTTCCAGGAGCCGCGCCTGTTTCCCCACTACCGTGTGCGCGGCAACCTCACCTATGGCATGCCGCGGGCCGCCCGTGGGCGCTTCGACGACCTGATCGCACTGCTGGGTATCGAGCCGCTGCTCGAGCGCCTGCCGGGCACGCTCTCCGGCGGCGAAGCCCGGCGCGTCGCCGTCGGCCGTGCGCTGCTCGCCCAGCCCCGCCTGCTGCTGCTGGACGAACCGCTGACCGGTCTCGATGGCGAGCGCAAGCAGGAGCTGCTGCGCTACCTGGTGCGGCTGACCCGGGAGATCGACATTCCCGTGCTCTACGTCAGCCACGACACCCAGGAGATCACCGCCATCGCCGACCACCTGGCGCTCATCGACAGCGGGCGCCTGGTGGCCCACGGCCCGCTCGATGCGCTACTGCTGCGACTCGATCTCGGCGGTCGCCTGGGAGGCTTCGACGCAGCATCACGGCTGTACGGCAGAGTGAGCGCCCAGGATGCCCACTACGCACTCACCCAGATCACCCTGGCCGATGGCCAGAGGCTACGTGTGCCGCGTATCGATCAACCGCTCGGCAGCGGGGTACGTCTGCGTGTCGGGGTACGAGATGTCGCGATCGCTCTGGCCATGCCGGCAGATACCAGCTATCGCAACGGTCTCGTGGCGCGCATCGTCGATACCGCCCCCTCGACGCACGACCCCAGCGCCCAGGAACTGCGCCTGGCGGTCGGCGAGCAGTCGCTGCGCGCCCGCCTGACTCGACAGGCATGCGACGAGATGGGCCTGACACCGGGGCGGGAGGTGATCGCCCTGATCCGCAGCGTCGCTTTCGAGGCGCCAGGCTGAGTCGATCCGCCAATCACGTGAGGACGGCAGCGCGAAGACAATTCCTTTCCGTCTCGAATGGCTGCATCAGGGTTTTTCTTCAACCGAAACAACGGCTTCTCTTGGCGGGTACAGGCCCGCTCACCGAGCACTGTTTCTTTTTGTAATTATTGGATTTTAAACGAAAAAGTCATTAGCTGTCGGCGTCGTCGCTCGGCTAGAATGGCCATGGCAGGAAGCCTGGCTCAGGGACCCCGCTCAAGGATCGAGCGTGATGGCAAGGATCGCGCCAGGGAGAGCCCAGGGATAGATCGAGAGCAAATGGAGCTTGCCGGTGCTCAAGGTCGAGACTCGACAGGAGGTCGAGTGCGAAGGGACTCGCTTCCGTCGTGGTGTTCTCGACGTGCTATTGTCGCCGTTTTACCCTCATCGTCTGCTCCCCGCCTTGATCGTACGTGTCGCTACGCCACGGCTACCCGATCTTCTTCTATCGCCCCCCCGTTACCGAACGCCTTTCCATTGCCCGTACCGCTATAGACCGCCCTTCTATCGACAGCCCCTTCTATCCGAATGCGCTGCGCTATCCATGCGCTTGCAGACACGCCTTACGCTCTGATCCCTGACCTCTCTGGCCAGCCACACGCCTGCGACTGCCTGACGGTGCAGGGAGATCGTGCCATGGCGATCACGCTTCACGCCTGCGTCAGCCCGCACCCTTTCAGAATCACCTGGCACAGACAGTCGCTGGCCGCGGCGAAGTCGGCATCCCCCAGCTGGGCCTGTCCGGTGATGCCGATCACCTGTGCCTCGAAATCGGCGTAGTGCTGGGTCGCCGACCAGATCAGGAAGATCAGCCACACCGGGTCCACCGGATCCATGCGCCCCTGCTCGGCCCAGCGCCGGAAGATCGCCGCCCGCGACTCGACCCACTCGCGCATGCTGCCGGCGAGAGTCTCCTGCAGAAACGGCGCCCCCTGCAGTATCTCGTTGGCGAACAGCCGCGAGCTGAGCGGATGCGTCTGGCTAAGCGCCATCTTGCTGCGGATGAACGCCTCGATCACCGTGGCCGGGTCGTCCTCTTCGCTGATGTCGCTGAGCGCGGTGTTCCAGCGCGTCATGGTGCGTTCCAGCAGTGCCACGTAGAGCCGTCGCTTGCTGCCCACGTAGTAGAGCACGTTGGACTTGGGCAGCTCGGCGGCGGCGGCGATCGCCTGGATACTGGCGCCACGGTAGCCGTGGCGCGCGAAGACCAGCTCCGCGGCGTCGAAGATCCGCCGTTCGTTACGCTCACGAACCGTCGGTCCCGCTGCACTCGAGTCGTTCACGCGCTCTCCTTGAATCGTCGATGGTCCACGCGCAATCTTACCCGAACCCTCTTGCCTCCGGGCACGCGATCGGAGAACCTGTAACGACTTGACCGATCGGTCAGCTTTTACCGGCTCTCGTCATGCGGCGTCGGCATCCGTCGCGCCGCCGCATGATGCCCCAGATAACGACAACACCACCACCATGGGTGAGCGATGATCGAATTCTTCCTCAATGGCCGACGCCAGTGCGTCGAGGCCGCGCCCGGGACCAGCGTGCTGGAGCTGCTGCGCGAGACGCTGGGTCATTGCGGCACCAAGGAGGGCTGTGCCTCGGGCGACTGCGGCGCCTGCACCGTGGCGATCGCCGAAGCCGAGTCGGCCCAGCCCGCGCCCTGGCGCACCGCCAACGCCTGCATCACGCCGGCGCATCAGCTCCAGGGCTGCCATCTGGTCACGGTAGAGGGGCTGGCGCAGGGTGAGGCGCTGCATCCGGCCCAGGCCGCCATGGTCGAGTGCCACGCCAGTCAGTGCGGCTTCTGTACCCCCGGCATCGTGATGTCGCTGTTCGCCCTGCACGAGTCGCGCCGCCAGGTGCCCGCCACCCCGCTCGCGTCGCAGACGCTGGAAGCCGCACTGGGCGGCAACCTGTGCCGCTGCACCGGCTACCGCCCGATTCGTGACGCCGCCCATGCCATGTCGATACAGCCCGACAGCCGCCCCGCCTGGGCCGAGGATGCCAGCCTGGAGAGCACCTGGCGCGCCCTCGGTCGCGCCAGTTGCGCCACCCACTACCATACGCCACAGCACCTCACCGAGCTTAAGCAACTGCGCCGTGAGCACCCCCAGGCCCCGCTGGTGGCGGGTGCCACCGACCTGTGGCTTGGCGCCACCCAGCGGCTCGAACAGTGGCCCGTGGTGATCGATCTGCGCCAGGTCGCCGAACTGCGCCGCATCGAGGCAGAGGAAACGGGATGGTGGATCGGTGCGGCGGTCACCTACCGGGAGTGGGAGCCACTGCTGCAGGCCCACTACCCCGCCTTCGCCCACCTGCTCGAACGTCTCGGCTCGGCCCAGATTCGCCACCGCGCCACGGTCGGCGGCAATATCGCCAACGCCTCGCCCATCGGCGACACCCCGCCGGTGCTGCTGGCGCTCGAAGCACGCCTCAGGCTGGCCGGCCCCGAGGGCGAACGCGAACTGCCGCTCTCGGCATTCTTTCTCGACTACCGCAAGACCGCCCTGCGCGCGGGCGAGTGCATCGTCGCCATCTGGCTACCGCGCCCCGAACCCGACGCACAGCTACGGGTATGGAAACTCTCCAAGCGCCGTGAGGATGATATCTCGACCCTGCTCGGCGCCTTCCACTGGCGTCAGACGGGGGAGCGGCTGCACGACGTGCGCGTGGCCTTCGGCGGCATGGCGGCGACCCCGCTGCGGGTGCCCACGGTAGAGGCCGCACTCGAGGGCAAGCCAGCCACTTCGGAGACCTTCGCCGACGCCAAGCACGCCCTGCGCGCGGCGCTGACGCCGCTGGACGACGTCCGCGGTTCCGCCGAGTATCGGCTGACCGCCGCCGCCAACCTGCTCGAGCGCTGGGCGCTGACCCTCGACCCGAGCCGCGACGATACCCAGGAGGTGGCGCTCGATGCGTACGCTCACTAAACGTCTGCAGGCCAATCACACCCGCGTTGAGGCGCGCCCGCCGGTGCCCGCCACCGAGGCCCCGGTGCAGGGTGACGAGCCGCTGGCGCGGGAGGCCATCGACCCGACCCCGCCAAAGGCGCGCCATCCCCACGCCGCGCGCCACGAGAGCGCGGTCAAGCATGTCACCGGACGCGCCCACTATATCGATGACCTACCGGCACCCGCGGGCGCCCTGCACGCCATGGTCGGCCTGAGCGAGGTCGCCCACGGCCGCTTGCTCCGGCTCGATCTCGACGCCGTGGCCCGCAGCCCCGGAGTGGTCGACGTCATCAGCGCCGGCGACATTCCCGGCCACCGTGATATCGGCCCGGTCTTCCCGGGGGATCCGCTGTTCGCCGAGACGGCCGTGAGCTACGTCGGCCAGCCGCTGTTCGCCGTGGCCGCCACCAGCTATGCCGCGGCACGTCGCGCCGTGCGCGCCGCGGTCATCGAGATCGAACCGCGGGCGCCGCGTTTCGATCCGGTCGCCGCCGCCGCGGCCAGAGAGTTCGTGCGCCCCTCCCACCGCCAGGTCGGTGGTGACTGGGCCCAGGCCCTGGCGCAAGCGCCCCATGTACTGGAAGCACAGCAGTTCGTCGGTGGCCAGGAGCACTTCTACCTCGAGGGGCAGGCATGCCTGGTCATCCCCAGCGAAGACGAAGGGGTGACCGTCTACACCTCGAACCAGCACCCCAGCGAAACCCAGAAGCTGGTCGCCGAGGTGCTCGATATCCCGTTCCATGCGGTGACGGTGGAGAACCGGCGCATGGGTGGCGGCTTCGGCGGCAAGGAGACCCAGGCCGCGCCCTGGGCATGCATGGCGGCGCTGCTCGCCCGGCGCAACGGCCGCGCGGTGCGTCTGCGCCTGCCACGGGCAGAGGATACCCGCGCCACTGGTAAACGCCATCCGTTCCACAATCGCTACCGCCTGGGAATCGATGACGACGGCGTGATCGTGGGCGGCGACATCGAGCTGATCGGCGACTGCGGCCACTCGCCGGATCTCTCCGAGGCAGTGGTCGACCGCGCCATGTTCCACGCCGACAACGCCTATTCCCTGGGCGCGGCACGGGTCACCGGCCACCGCGCGCGCACCCACACGGCCTCCAACACCGCCTTTCGCGGCTTCGGCGGCCCCCAGGGGATGATGATCATCGAACGCGCCATGGACGATATCGCCCGGCATCGCGGCGAGGACCCACTGACCATCCGCCAGCGCAACCTCTATCGCCCTGGCCGCGAGACCACCCACTACGGCCAGCACGTCGACCAGCACCCGCTGCTGCATCACGTGGTCGAACGCCTGACCCACAGCAGCGACTACTGGCAGCGCCGCGACGAAATCACCGCGTTCAACCGTCACAGTCCGGTGATCAAGCGCGGCCTGGCGCTGACGCCGGTCAAGTTCGGCATCTCCTTCACCGCCAAGCATCTCAACCAGGCCGGCGCCCTGCTCCACGTCTATACCGATGGCAGCGTGATGATCAATCACGGCGGTACCGAGATGGGACAGGGCCTGCACACCAAGATCTGCCAGGTGGTGGCGCGGGAGCTGGGGATCGAGCTGGGGGCGGTGCGCATCAGCGCCACGCGCACCGACAAGGTACCCAACACCTCGCCCACCGCAGCTTCCAGCGGCGCCGATCTCAACGGCATGGCGGCGCGCGACGCTGCCATCCAGTTGCGCCGGCGGCTGCTCGACTTCGCCGCCGAGCACTATCAGTGGGACCGTGAGGGACTCGAGTTGCAGGAGGGGGCGCTGATCGCCGGCAACGGCGATACTCGCCATCGGGTCGCCTGGGGTGAGCTGATCCAGGCCGCCTATCTGGCCCGGGTCTCGCTCTCGGCGACCGGCTTCTACGCCACCCCGCTGATTCACTACGATCGTGCCAGCGGCCAGGGGCGCCCGTTCTACTACTTTGCCTACGGCGCCGCGGTGAGCGAGGTGCGCGTGGACACCCTGAGCGGCGAGTACCGGGTGGAGCGCGTCGACGTGCTCCACGACGTGGGCGACTCGCTCAACCCGGCCATCGACCGCGGCCAGGTGGAGGGTGGCTTCATCCAGGGGATGGGCTGGCTGACCAGCGAGGAGCTGAAGTGGAACGCCGAGGGCCGACTGCTCAGTGACGGCCCGGCCACCTACAAGATTCCCACCTTCGGCGACCTGCCGCCGGTCTTCAACGTCGAGCTGCTGGAGGGGCACCCCAACTCCCAGGCCAGCCTCTACCGCTCCAAGGCGGTGGGCGAGCCGCCGTTCATGCTGGCAATCTCGGTCTGGTCGGCGCTGCGCGACGCCCTCGCCAGCCTGGTCGACTACTGCGAGAGCCCGGATCTGGATACGCCGGCAACGCCCGAGCGCGTGCTGCTGGCGGCAGAGGCCCTGCGCCAGCGGAGCCGCTCATGAGCCCAGCCCCGGAGAACCCCGCAGCCACATGGCCACCGGAGCCCTGGCACGCGGCGCTCCACCAGCTGCAGCAGGCGGGCGAGCCCCACGTGCTGGCGAGTATCGTCGCGGCCAGCGGCTCGACCCCGCGGGAGCCCGGGGCCAAACTGGTGATCACAGCGGCCCAGGCGTTCGACACCCTGGGCGGCGGCCATTTCGAGCAGCAGGTGATCGCCCTGGCGCGGGAGACCCTGGCGGCGGCGCCTGCCACGCCGCAGACCCGCCTGGAGACCTTTGTCCTCGGCGCCCGCTCGGGCCAGTGCTGCGGCGGCTGCGTGCAGGTGCTGATCGAGAGTTTCCCCGGCACCGAGCAGCGTCTGAGTCTGTTCGGCGCCGGCCACGTGGGCCAGGCGCTGGTCGCCCTGTTGGCGCCGCTGCCATGGCGGATCGACTGGTTCGACAGCCGTACGGCGGCGTTCGACGGTAGCGCCGGCGGCCCCCGGGTGCACTGCCACGGTTTCGACGCCGAGGCGCCGGAGGCCACGCTGAAGGCACTGGTCGGACACGGCCACGTGCTGATCATGACCCACGACCATGCCCTCGACCGGCGGCTGCTGGCCGCGCTGGCGCCGCGTGACGATCTCGCCTCGCTGGGGCTGATCGGCTCGGCCAGCAAGTGGTCGAGCTTTCGCGCGGCGCTGGGCCGGGCCGGTCTCGGCGAGTCGGCACTCGAGCGGGTACGCTGCCCCATCGGGCTCGCCGCCACTGCCGCCAAGCGCCCCCAGGAGATCGCTATCAGCGTCGCCGCCGAACTGCTGGCACTCTCCACACCGCCCGCTCTAGCGGATGACGATCACCATCGCGGCATCCCCGCGGCCACGCTGCGGGATGCCTTCCCCTCCGCTCGCTGACGATGACCTTGCCACCATGACCCACTCGCACAGACTGCTCCGCGGCGCCCTGTTCACCTGCCTCGACGATCCCGGCGAGGACGACACGCCGCTGCCCGACACCACCCGTTATCTCGAGGATGGCGCGATCTGGATCGTCGACGGCCATATCCACGCCGTCGACGACTACGCCACGCTGGCCGCCCAGCTGCCGCCGGAGATCGAGGTGGTCGACTATCGCGGCAAGCTGATGATGCCGGGCTTCATCGATAGTCACGTCCACTACGTGCAGCTCGATATCATGGCCTCCTACGGCCACCAGCTGCTCGACTGGCTCAACGACTACACCTTCCCCGCCGAGTGCCGCTTCGCCGACGCCGAGCACGCCCGGCACGCCGCCGAGCGCTTCCTCGACGAGCTGCTGCGGGCCGGCACCACCACCGCCCAGGTGTTCTGCTCGTCGCATCCGAACTCGGTCGACAGCTTCTTCAGCGCCGCCCAGCGGCGTCAGTTGCGCATGCTCGCCGGCAAGGTCCTGATGGATCGCCACGCCCCTGCGGCGCTCACCGACGATACCCTCGGTGGGGTGCGCGACAGCGAGCGGCTGATCGCCAACTGGCACGGCCGCGATCGCCTCGCCTACACCCTGACGCCGCGTTTCGCCCCGACCTCCACCCGCGAGCAGCTCGACGCCGTGGGCGGGGTACTGCGCAGCGCGCCGGATCTCTACCTGCAGACCCACCTGTCGGAGAATCGCGGCGAGATCGCCTGGGTCGCCGAACTCTTCCCGGAACGGCGCGACTATCTCGACGTCTACGAGCACTATGGGCTGGTCGGCCCGCGCAGCACCTTCGCCCACGGCATCCATCTGGATCACGACCAGCGCCGCCGCCTGGCCGAGCCCGGCGCCAACATCGCCTTCTGCCCGACCTCGAATCTGTTCCTCGGCAGCGGGCTGATGGATCGCCTGGCCTGCCGCGATGCCGGGCTGGCCACCTCGCTGGCCAGCGACGTCGGCGCCGGCACCTCGCTGTCGGGCTTCGGCACCCTGCAGGGGGCGTATCAGGTGGGAGCACTGCTGGGCCAGCCGCTGACCGGCTGGCAGGGGTTCTACCGGCTGACGCTGGGCAATGCCCGCGCACTGCACCTGGCGGACAGGATCGGTAGCCTGCAGCCGGGCTACGAGGCCGATATCGTGGTCCTCGATCCGGACGCCACACCGCTGCTGTCACGCCGCCTGAGCTGTGCCACGACGCTGGCCGAGCGCCTGTTCGCGCTGATGATGCTGGGTGACGACCGCACCGTGGCCGCCACCTGGGCCAATGGGCGGCCCGTGCATGTGCGCGACTCAGTCGCCGCGGGCAGCGCCTGAGCCGCGCCTGAGCCGCGCCGTCGGCGCTACTCGCTATCCGCTGCCCGTGGGCAGCGGATAGCGCCGCTCGGCGCTACCGGCCTTGACCACCTGGCCCGGCACCGCATGACCGACCAGCGCCGGCAGCTGCTCGGCCACCGCCAGCAAGCGCGCGAGGTCGACCCCGGTCTCCACGCCCATCTGGGCGAACATGTGGGCCAGATCCTCGGTGCAGACATTGCCGCTGGCGCCCGGGGCGAAGGGGCAGCCGCCCAGCCCGCCTAGGGCGGCATCGAAGCGCGTCACTCCCTGCTGCCAGGCACTGAAGGCATTGACCAGTCCCATCCCGCGGGTATCGTGCACGTGTAGCGTCAGCGGCAGCCAGGGCCAGCGCGCCAGAACCTCGCCGCACAGGGTCGCGACCTGCTGCGGATTGGCCATGCCGGTGGTGTCGCACAGACTGATCCCCTGAACGCCCAGCGCCAGCAGGCGCTCGATGATCTCCATCACCCGCCGCTGCGGTACCGCGCCCTCGAACGGACAGCCAAAGGCGGTAGAGATCGAGGCGTTGACATGGACCCCGCTGCCGCGGGTGATCTCGAGAATGCCGGCAAAGCGCGAAAGCGACTGCTCGGCGCTCATGCGCAGATTGGCGCGGCCGTGGCTATCGCTGGCGGAGAGCACCAGATTGATCTCGTCGACACCCACCGCCAGGGCACGCTCGGCGCCCTTCTCGTTGGGCACCAGCACCACGTAATCGACCCCGGGGACGCGCTCGATCCCCTGCATCACCGCCTCGGCGTCGCGCAGCGTGGGGATCGCTTTGGGCGAAGTGAAGGAGGTCGCCTCGATCTTGGCCACACCAGTGCGCGAGAGCGCATCGATCCAGCGGATCTTCTCCGCCGTGGGCACGAACCGGGGCTCGATCTGCAGGCCATCGCGCGGCGCCACCTCGTTGAGCGTCACCCGCTCACTGCCCCGCGGCATGCCGCCAGAGGCCGCCCCCGTCAAGGTGTTTCGAGACATCAGATCACCCCCCGCTCGCGCATCTTGGCCTGGGTCTCGCGGTCGATACCGAGTTCATCGAGCACGTCCTGGGTGTGCTGGCCCAGCGCCGGGCCGCCGCCGTGGATACGCCCCGGGGTACGGCTCAGCTTGGGCAGCACCCCGGGTACCTTGAGCTCGTCGCCATCGGCCAGGCGCACGCTCTCGATCATCTCGCGGGCCAGATAGTGGGGATCGGCGACGATATCTTCAGCGGTATAGGGATAGCCCACCGGCACATGGGCGCTCTCGAGGGTGTCCAGGACCTGATCGCGGGCACGCAGACGGGTCCACGCCTCGATCGCACCATCGATCAGGTCGGCATGCTGGCTGCGGCCATCGTTATGGGCGAAACGCGGATCCTCGGCCAGATCGGCACGACCGATCGCCTGCATCAGCCGCTTGAAAATACTGTCACCGTTGCCGGCGATCAGCACGTACTCGCCGCCGGCGCAGCGGTAGGCGTTGGAGGGGGTGATGCCGGGCAGCGCACTGCCGGCAGGCTCACGCACCACACCGGCGGCGTCGTACTCGGGCAGCAGGCTCTCCATCATGGCGAAGACCGACTCGTAGAGGGCGACATCGATATACTGTCCGCGGCCGCTGCGCTGGCGCTCCTGCAGTGCCAGCAGCGCGCCGATCACGCCGTAGAGCGCCGACAGCGAGTCGCCGATGCTGATGCCGACCCGCACCGAAGGCTGGTCAGGATGGCCAGAGAGATAGCGCAGGCCGCCCATGGCTTCGCCGATCACGCCGAAGCCCGGGCGATCACGGTAGGGGCCGGTCTGGCCGTAGCCGGAGATGCGCACCATGATCAGCCGCGGATTGAGCTCGCTCAGCGCTTCCCAGCCCAGATCCCACTGCTCCAGGGTACCGGGGCGGAAGTTCTCGACCACGATGTCCGCTTCTGCCACCAGCCGGCGCACCACCGACTGCCCCTCCGCCGTGCGTAGATCCAGCGCCAGCGAGCGCTTGTTACGGGTCTGCACGTGCCACCACAGCGAAGTGCCATCCTTGAGCACGCGCCATTTGCGCAACGGGTCCCCCGTACCGGGCGGCTCGATCTTGATCACGTCGGCGCCGAATTCACCCAGCAGCTTGCTGGCGAAGGGCCCCGCGATCAGCTGTCCCAGTTCGATCACCTTGAGCCCGGCCAGCGCCTGGGCACCGTCGTTTGCCGACATCGCCTTCTCCCATGGTTGGCAGCGGCAGGCGCGGGCGCCATACCGCGTGGCGCGCGCCGGCCGCCGATGCCAGGCAGCATGGCGTAGCCCGACGGCGCCGACAATTGGGCAATCGTCAAGCAAGGCTTCGCCAAAGACGAATGCTGGGTTAGGCTCTGGGGCCCCTTCGTCAGCCTGCAGCTCAATCATGAAGCGACTCGATTTCACCACCCTGCGCCTGTTCATCGCCATTGCCGACTCGCATAGCCTGACCCGGGCGGCGGCGCGCGAGCACCTGGCGCTGGCAGCGGTGAGCAAGCGCATCAGCGACCTCGAGACCCAGCTCTCGACCACCCTGCTCTACCGCCGACCGCGCGGCGTCGAGTTGACCCCGGCGGGCCATGCGCTGTTGCACCACGCGCGGCATATGCTGGATAGCCTCGACCATCTGACCGCGGATCTGAGCGAATACAGCGTGGGGGTCCGCGGGCACGTGCGCATGCACGCCAACACCTCGGCGGTGATCGAGTTCCTGCCCGAGGATCTGAGCGACTTCACCTGGCGCTACCCGCAGATCCGCATCGACATGCAGGAGCGCCTGAGCCACGAAATCATCGCTGCCGTGCGTGAAGGGCTCACCGATATCGGCATCTTCTCGGCGCATATCCCCGCCGCCGAGCTGCAGACCCGCGCCTATCGCCGCGACCGGCTGGCGCTGGTGACCGCCAGCGACCACCCGCTGGCAGGACGCGACAGTATCGCCTTTGCCGAGACGCTGGATTACGACTTCATCGGACTGGAGCAGGACTCCTCGCTGCACAGTCTGTTGCAGCAGGATGCCCAGCGCTTGAAGCGCGCGCTGCGCATGCGCATTCAGGTGCGCAGTTTCGAGGGCATCTGCCGCATGATCGATCGCGGCATGGGGGTGGGCATTCTGCCGGCGCGCGCGGTCTCGGCCTACCGCGGCAGCCTGTCGCTGGCAACGGTCCCGCTGAGCGATACCTGGGCCGAGCGCGAGCTGGTGATCGGGATGCGTGACTACGACTCGCTGCCACTGATCGCGCGTGAGATGGTCGACCACCTGACCACGGCGGGCGAGCGCGCCGATACCTTGGGACAGCGTCAGTCGCGTGCCGCTGAGGCAAGTACTCCCGTGGCGAAGAACCCCGAAGCAGAGACTCCCGAGGTGGGCGCTCAGTCGCGTCGATAGACGTCGTCGAAGCGCTCGATATCGTCCTCGCCCAGATAGCTGCCACTCTGGATCTCGATCAGTTCGAGCGGGATCTTGCCCGGGTTCTCGAGCCGGTGCACCATCCCCAGCGGGATATAGGTGGACTGGTTCTCGGTCAGCAGGAAGGTGTCGTCCCCGCTGGTCACCCGTGCGGTACCGCACACCACCACCCAGTGCTCGGCACGGTGGAAGTGCTGCTGCAGCGAAAGGCGCCCACCCGGCGCCACGCAGATATGCTTGACCTGATAGCGCGCGGCGCGATGCACGCCATCGTAGCTACCCCAGGGGCGATGTACACGACGGTGGAGATCCCACTCGCTGCGGTTGTCGCGCTTGAGCGCCGCGGCGATCCGCTTGACCTCCTGGGCCTGCTCGCGATGGGTCACCAGCACCGCATCCGAGGTCTCCACGATCAGCAGGTCATCGACCCCCACCGCCGTGACCAGGCGGCTTTCGGCATGGATCAGACTGCCGTGAACATCCTCGGTGATGACGTCGCCACTGAGCGCATTGCCCGCGGCATCCTTGTCGGCGATCTCCCACAGCGCCTGCCACGAACCGACATCGGACCAGCCAGCGTCGAGCGCCACCACGCAGCCCTCGGCGGTATTCTCCATCACCGCGAAGTCCACCGACTCGGCTTCGCAAGCGGCGAAGGGGGCCGGTGCCACGCGCAGGAAATCGAGGTCCGACTGACGCGCCTCCCAGGCGGCGGTCACCGCGTCGAGCATGTCCGGGCGATGTGCGCCCAGCTCTTCCAGGTAGCGGTCGGCGCGCATCAGGAACATGCCGCTGTTCCACAGATAGCGCCCGCTGGCGAGGTAGGTTTCCGCGGTCGCGGCATCGGGCTTCTCGACGAAGCGCTGGATCGGCACCGCGAATTGTTCACTCGGCGGCTCACTCGCTTCGATATAGCCGTAGCCGGTCTCGGCGCGGGTCGGCGTCACCCCGAAGGTCACCAGCCGTCCCTGGCGGGCCGCCGCCTGAGCCGGCCCCAGCGCCGCACGCAACGCTTCGGGGTCACGGATGGCATGATCCGCCGGCAGTACCAGCAGCATGGCGTCGGGATCGCGCACCATCGCCTGCAGCGCGGCCAGGGCAATTGCCGGCGCGGTATTGCGCGGCGCCGGCTCGAGCAGGATCTCCGCACGCCAGCCGGCCCCGCGCAGCTGCTCGGCGACCACGAAGCGATGCGCCTCCTGGCACACCACGATGGGATCGGCGGGCTCGATGCCAGCAAAGCGATCCAGGGTCTCGAGCAGCATGCTGCGCGGCCCGACCACCGGCAGGAACTGTTTGGGAAAGCTCGCTCGCGACATCGGCCAAAGCCGGGTGCCGGCACCGCCGGCGAGCACCACGGGAATCAACATGCGCTGGCGTCCTCACTGGGTCGATACACGAACGGTCGGTGATCTGTCAGGCCAACCCGGGCCTGATACCGAGGGCGCCGCGGCCCGCCAGCCGCGGCGGACTGGTTTCAGCGCGCGCGCGGCGCGTCCCGGTCGAGCGAGTCGCCGCGCCCCACGGCAAAGTAGAGCAAGCCAGCGTCGCGTACCGCCGCCGGATCGAACAGATTGCGGCCGTCGACGATCACCGGCGTGGCGAGTTCCTGCTTGAGCTGAGCGAAATCGACCGTGCGGAACGACTTCCACTCGGTGCAGATGACCAGCGCATCGGCCCCCACCACGGCCTCGTCTCGGGCGTCGACCAGGGTCAGGTCGTCACGCTCACCGTAGAGCCGGGCACACTCCTCCATCGCTTCGGGGTCGAAGGCGCGCACCCTGGCGCCGGCGGCCCACAGCGCCTCCATCAGCGCCCGGCTCGGCGCTTCGCGCATGTCGTCGGTGTTGGGCTTGAACGCCAGCCCCCAGATCGCCACCACCTTGCCCACCAGGTCACCATCGAACGCCTGTTCCAGCTTGGCGAAGAGCGTGGCCTTCTGACGCTCGTTGACCGCTTCCACCGCATCCAGCAGTTGGGCCGGATAGCCGATCTGTGCCGCCGTACGCGACAGCGCCTGAACGTCCTTGGGGAAGCAGGAGCCGCCGTAGCCACAACCTGGATAAATAAAGTGATAGCCGATACGCGGGTCGCTGCCGATCCCCCGGCGTACGTTCTCGACATCCGCACCGAGGCGCTCGGCGAGATTGGCGATCTCGTTCATGAAGCTGATCTTCGTCGCCAGCATGGCGTTGGCCGCATACTTGGTCAGCTCGGCGCTACGCACGTCCATGAACATCAGCTTCTCGGCGCGCCGGTTATAGGGCGCGTAGCACTCGCGCATGAGCGTCTTGACGCGTTCGGCGTCCGTCCCCACCACGATACGCGCACCGTGGGTGAAGTCCTCGATCGCCGCCCCCTCCTTGAGGAACTCAGGGTTGGAACAGACATCGAATGGCAGCTCGACGCCACGCCCGGCGAGGGTCTCGGCGATCGCCTCGTGCACACGGTCAGCGGTGCCCACGGGCACGGTGGATTTATCGACCACCACCTTGTAGGCATCCATATGCTCGCCAATCGAGCGCGCCACGGCGAGCACGTACTGCAGATCGGCACTGCCGTCCTCGTCGGGCGGCGTGCCCACGGCAATGAACTGCAGGGTCCCGAACGCCACCGCTTCCCGCGCATCGGTGGTGAAGGTCAGCCGCCCATGGGTCACGTTCTCGGTGACCAGCGCCTCCAGCCCGGGTTCGTAGATCGGAATCTCGCCACGCTTGAGCCGCGCGACCTTGTGTTCATCGATATCCATGCACATGACTTCGTGACCTGCATCTGCCAGACAGGCCCCCGTGACCAGGCCAACGTAGCCCGTGCCGAAAATCGTGATTCGCATTGCGGTTCCTTCGACTTCGAATGAGAGCGCCCGCGCGCCGCGATACCCCTACCGCGACGATGACCGAGCGCAGGATAGCTGGTGCCAATGGTAAAGGGTTTTGGCCTGCGTGGCGCGCTCCGAGAAGCGCAAAAGCGCAAGCTTCCGCCTGCCCGCGGTGACTTGACGATGTCTGGCGACAGACCACTGAGCAAGGCGTTGCGCATGCTGGCGCCACAGGCGCAGGCATGCTTAAAAGTGCGGTTTAAGGTGATAAAACGCCACTTGGCGTCGCGAAACACTTTAACTCGTGATAATCGCAAACGCGGTCTTCGATAAACTATTTCATGATCCAGGTTTTACATAACGCAACGCTGCGTTTTCACATAACGCAACGCTACGTTGCCGGGCGGAAACAGCAAGGGACAACGCGCATGAAGCTTAAAAACAGCCCAACCGGGATTCAAGAAAGGTGTTTCAACCGGGTCAGCGTCGTCAGCATATCGAGCACGCACTGCTGACTCAGCGCATATTCCGACATCAGCGCGCGGAGACGCTCTTCGAACTGCGGGCGTTCGTCGACGGGGGACGCGGAGGCCTGACGTGAACCACCGTCGAGCTCACGTAGCGCCTGCGCAAAAGCATCATCCAATTCTCGGAACTTACGGAGTTTATCGCGTTCGTTCATGTGTTGGCGTGGCATAGAGTAACGATCGTTGGCTGCAATGGCCGGACACCGTCAGGTGTAGGCAGTTAGGGTGAATGACCTGAGCAGGAGTACGCCTGTGACGATCGGGCGAACCATTCTCGACAGGGTCGCAAGCGGACCCCAACAGGCTTTCAGCTGGTCGTCGAAGAGCATAGCGGAATTCCGGCACGAAATCATCTACCGCGTAGACGCCCTAAATGCGGGCTACTCACCGCGCGTGCTGGCCGACAAGTATGCGACAAGGTCCCGGAAAGTCACGATGATATTCATGGACTGAACAACAAAGAGCGCCCACCCTTGAGGGTAGACGCTCTTTCTGAAGCGATCTGCTCGGGCTCGACCAGAGCTGTGTCAGGATGCCGTCTGGCCCCTACACCTCTCGCCGAGACCCGAATCGGATCACTCTTCGGTACGCACGACCCAGGATTCCACGGTGTCGCCGCCGTGCTCTTCCTTCCACGCTTTCAGCGTTTTATGGTTACCGCCACGCGTCTCGACCACTTCCCCCGTATTGGGGTTCTTGTAGATCTTGAGCTTGCGTTTGCGACGGCCACCGGCGCTGGCAGGTTGCGAATTGGCAGCAGCAGCGCTGCTGGGACGCGGGCTAAGCAGTTCGATAACGTCGGAGGCGGACTTACCATACTCCGCCATCAGGGCCTCGAGCTTCTCCTTGAATTCGAGCTCGGCCTTGAGGCGCTGGTCGCCTTCCATACGTTTCAGCTCTTCTTCTAACTGCTTAAGGAGCTGTTCCTTTTTGACGTAGTCACTGAGAAGAGACATTCTGAGTTCCGTTGCAGATTGATTGGCCCTCACATTATTGCGCTAAAATCGTAATATGCAACCCTTTTGCAATGATATTTTTTTTGCTTACCAGTGGTTAATAAGGCGTTTCTTGGATACCCGCCGCGCCGCGGGATAACCCAACTCCGGGCACGTCGTATAATGAACTTTCTGATACCGGCTGAATCGATCAAACGGACCGTTTGGTACGTATTCTTTTGCCGCTGGCAAAATAGGCGCCGTGCGTGGCGCAGAGCGTTGCCGAGGCCGCTATGCTAACGCCTGCCACGCGCTGAAGCGGCTCATGGCCGATACTGCCAGACGTCGGCAATCCGGGAGCTGTCCCTGGTAACTTCTAGGCTTGGAAATGACACACCGTGATATATCTGGGATGTAAGACTCCGACCGCACGCGCCTGGCGACTGTTGATTCTCGTCACGTTACTCACTGTCATCGCCGGCTGTGCCGGATCCGGCCTGGCGCAGCGCGACGGCTATGTCGCCGATCGCCGCCAGCAGTCGAGCGCGTTCAACGAGCGCGTGCGCTATGTGGTGCTGCACTACACCGACTCCGAGGCGCCACGCGCACTGCGCACGCTGATGGGCCCCAAGGTAAGCGCCCACTATGTGGTGGCGCGCACACCCGACCAGCGTGGTGGCGAACCGCTGGTGTGGCAGTTGGTCGATGAGGAGAAACGCGCCTGGCACGCCGGCGTCAGTGCCTGGGAGGACCGCACTCAGCTCAACGACTCATCGATCGGTATCGAGATCGTCAACCGAGGCCCGAGCCATGACGCCTCGTCAGGTGACTGGGAGCCCTACTCCGAAGCGCAGATTGCGGCGGTCATCGCACTCGTCGGTGATATCGTCCGACGCTATCGGCTGCCGCCCACGGCGATCGTCGGCCACGCCGATATCGCCCCCGAGCGCAAGATCGACCCGGGTCCGGCCTTTCCTTGGCAGCGTCTCCATGCCGCCGGCATCGGTGCCTGGCCGGATGCCGCCAGCGTCACCCGCTATCGACAACGTTTCGCCCGTTGCCCGCCGACGCTCACGCAGTTGCAGCGCGCGCTCGGCGCCTACGGTTATGCGCTGCCCGCCAGCGGCGCGCAAGATACGCGGACCCAGGCGGTCTTGCGCGCCTTCCAGATGCACTTTCGGCCCTCTGACTACCGTGGCGAACCCGACGCAGAGAGCGCAGCGATCGTCTGGGCACTGCTCGCCAAGTACCGCCCCGAGGCATTGAAGGAGACGCACCTGGCAACGCTCACATGCCCGCCGGATAGTGGATCAGATCGTGGATTCGCGCCCTAGCCGCATCGAGATTGCGATAGGCATGGGGTCGGTCGGCGGCGAAGCGCATGGCATCGCCGGTTTCCAGACGGTGCCACTGCCCCTCGATCGCCAGCTCCATCGCGCCCTCGATCACCACCACGTGCTCGACGATCCCCGGCGCATGGGCCGGCGACTCGCTGAACGTGCCCTGAGGAAGATCGATGACGAACATCTCGAACCCCAGACCGGGATCAAAGGCAAACAGCGGCAGCACGGTCATGCCTGAAGCATCGTGATGCCAGGGGGTCGATGATCGGCTGGCCGGGGTCAGCCCCGGCGCCAGAAAGTAGCTCATGGGCACGCGCAAGCCACTGGCGATCTTCCATAGCGTGGCGACCGTGGGGACCGACTCTCCGCGTTCGATCTGCCCCAGCATCGCCTTGCTCACACCGGTCTCCCGGGAGACGCCATCCAGGCTCATCCGGCAAGCCTGGCGACGCGCCTTGAGTCGCTGACCCAGCGCCGCGAGATCGGCTTCCATGGCAACTCCTCTTCCGTCACATGGCGGTTTGCACGACTATCTTCCGCAATACGCGCGCCAGAGGCAATGTGCGTTATAGCGCACATTGCCTCCGCGAGATCCGTGCGTTATAACGCACGGATCATTTTCGAGATCTTCGCCATGCCCAACTCAACCTTCTGGCGCGACAGCAGCCCCGCCCACGTCACCGCCGGTTTCGTCGCCGTGCTTGTCGGCTATAGCAGCTCCGCGATCATCATCTTCCAGGCCGCCGCCGCCGCGGGTGCCTCGCCGGGTCAGATCGGGGCCTGGCTGAGCGCCCTGGGTCTGGCGATGGGCATGACCTCGATCGGACTTTCGCTGCGCTATCGGCAGCCGATTCTCACCGCCTGGTCGACACCCGGGGCCGCGCTACTCGCGGTGAGTCTGCCCGGCAGCTCGCTCAACGAAGCGATCGGGGTCTTCATGTTCTGCGCCCTGCTGGTGCTGATCTGCGGCATCACCGGCTGGTTCGCGCGGCTGATGCGGGTGATTCCGCAGTCGATCGCGGCGGCGATGCTGGCAGGCGTGCTACTGCGCTTCGGCCTCGATGCGTTCGTCTCGCTGGGCCACGAGTTCACCCTGGTACTGGTGATGCTGGCGACCTACCTGATCGCCAAGCGCTGGCTGCCCCGCTACGCCATCCTGCTGGTGCTGGTGCTGGGTCTCGGATGTGCCGCCGCACTGGGCAAGATCGATACCGAGGCGGCGCGCTGGTCGTTCGCGCTGCCGCTGCCGATCATGCCCCATTTCAGCCTTGCCAGCCTGCTCGGCATCGGCCTGCCCCTGTTCGTGGTCAGCATGGCCTCGCAGAACGCTCCCGGCGTCGCCACGCTGCGCGCCGCAGGCTATGACACCCCGATCTCGCCGCTGATGATCTGGACCGGCCTGGCCACGCTGCTGCTGGCGCCCTTCGGGGCCTTCAGTGTATGCCTCGCCGCCATCACCGCGGCGATCTGCATGGGCAGCGATGTCCACGCCGATCCGGCGCGACGCTACCCGGCCGCGGTCTGGGCGGGGCTGTTCTATCTGCTCGCGGCGGTGTGCGGCGGCTCGATCGGCAGTCTGTTCGACGCCCTGCCGCGGGAACTGGTCGTGGCCCTGGCAGGCCTGGCGCTGCTGCCGACCATCGCCACCAGCCTGCACCGGGCACTGCGCGAGGAGGCCCAGCGTGAGCCGGCCCTGATCACCTTTCTGGTCACCGGTTCCGGCGTGAGCCTGTTCGGCATCGGCGCCGCCTTCTGGGGGCTGGTCGCAGGGATGCTGGCACTGGGAGTCGCCGGCTTTGGCCGCCACTCACGATCCTAGGCGGGGTCGACGGCCAGCGGCTCCACGTCCACCGCCACCTCCAGCGCATGCGAGCCACCGCCGCTCATCACCCCTTTCAGCGGCGGCACGTCGCCGTAGTCGCGGCCCCAGCCGGTGATCAGATGCCGCTCGCCGGGCAGTGTGCCGTTGGTCGGATCGAACTCCAGCCAGCCCCAGCTCGGCAGATAGAGCGCGCTCCAGGCGTGGGAGGCGTCCGCACCCACCAGCCGCGGCTGACCCGGCGGCGGTCGCGTTTCGAGATAGCCGCTGACATAGCGCGCGGCGAGCCCCAGCGAGCGCAGACAGCCGACCATCAGATGAGCGAAGTCCTGGCACACGCCGCGGCGCGCCTCGAGCACATCGAGCACCGGTGTCGCCAGCGTGGTGTAGCCGGGATCGTAGAGGAAGCCTTCGAAGATACGCTGATTGAGTTCGGCGGCCGCCTCGAGCAGTGGCCGCCCCGGTGTGAAGCTGATGGCAGCGAAATCGCGCAGCGCCGCGTGGCGGGCAACGAATGGCGAATCGAGCTGGTAGGGCCGACACGCCACCCGCTCGCGGCTGGTCGCACGTACCGCTTCCCAGGCACCGACCGCAGGTGGCTGTGGCCGCGGGCCAGTGGAAAGGCAGGTCTCGGCGGTCACCTTCAGGCTCTGATGTATCTCTTGAACACTGAAGTAGTTGACCTCGTTGCCGAACACATCGCGCCGCGTCTGCAGCACGGCCGGCACCGGCGTCACCGTCAAGCGGGTCGGCTCGGGGAGCTGCCAGGTCAAGCGCCGCGGCGTCAGGCGCGCCTCGTTGTGGCACAGCGAGACCGGCGCGGCATAGTCGTAGCGGGTACTGTGGCTGACGCGATAGCGCATGAAGTCCGTTTCTCTCTCTAGCGACACCCGCGGCTCCTCTCTAGACAACCCAAGAGCTAGACAACCCAAGATCCAGACGCCATGAGACGCTTCTCCAGGCAGTGTGCGCGGCGTCGTGCCCTCAGGGCGCCTGCATCGGAATCAGCTGACGTGGTGCCTCGGCATGGCTGAAGTGGCTGTGCTCGATCGCCTGGGACAGCGCCGCCAGCGGCTCGGCCAGTGCATCCAGCAGGATCGACAGGGCCTGCCTCGCCTGCGGCAGCAGAGCACTCTCGGCCAATGCGTCGAGATCCGCCAGATGCAGCGCGGCGCGCGCGCGAATCAATAGCCGCGCCTCGTCGCTGCGATAGGGCGTATCCTGCGGCTGGGGCAGATGCGCGATCTGACGCTCCAGGCGTTTGAACATATAGCCGATCGAGCGCGGATTGCCCTCATCGAACAGCAGCAGATCGAGAATCGCCGCCGGATAGAGCTCGCTACGATAGCGCCGACGGTAGGCGCTCGCGTTGTCGGTGGTCGCCAGCACCACTTCCCATAGGCCATCGCCGGCCAGTGGGGCACCGTCGGCCTCCGGCGCGGCCTGGGGGGCCTCGATCAGCGCCACCCGCAGCAGTCGCAAGGTCAGCATGGCGCGCTCGATGAAGCGCCCGATGTCGAGAAAACGCCAGCCGTAATGGTGCGGCATGGTCTCGTTACAGAAGCCGAAGAACGCCGCCGACTGGGTGATCAGCGCTTCCACCGCGCGCCGTCCTTCATGGATGCCCGCCTGCGGCAGGCGCACCCCCTCCTGATGCAACTGGTTGAATACCCGCCAGGCGTCGTCGCCGAGATGGTCGCGCACCGCCCGGCCATTGGCCACCAGCCGCGCCAGCAGGTTGGGCAGCGCCTCTGGATGGCTCTCCTTGAATAGCGACAGGAGCTGCTCGCGGTCGTGCTGGAAGCGGCTCTGGACAGGATCGACCAGTCCCCGCTCGAGACCCAGCAGCCGGAGCAGATCGTCCAGAGCCGGGTCGGCGAGGCTCTCCTGATCCTGTTCCATCAGGCGATAGATCGCTTCGCGCAGCAGCCGCGCGTGGCCATCCAGGCGCTCGCCGTAGCGCCCCAGCCAGAACAGGCTCTCGGCCACCCGGCTGGGCAGATCGGCGCCGTCCCGGGTGACCACGAACGGCTGCGATGCACGCCGCAGGCGGCTGACGTGGGGCTGCGGCGAGGTCGCGCTGACCCACACGTCCTTGACGCACTGGCTCGTCGCCATCTCCGCCCCGGGCAGCCCCTGCCACGCCACCCCGCCCGGCATCGCTTCGAAACCCGCCGGATGGCGGTGGTCGTCATAGCGCGCCTGCACGAAGCAGCGCAGATTGAAGGTCGCCGGCGTCAGCGAACCGCCGACATGAGTCATGAACGGCGCCGTGGCGCCCTCCAGCGGACGCGACGCCACATAGTGCTCGGGGTTCGCCACCAGCGCCTCGCGCAGTGCCGCTCGCGCTGCCGGCGATAATGTTTTGGGTTCGCTGATCGCGTGGCCGGCGTCGACGCGCTGAAAGCGCAGACGCTCGAAGTCGGCGAGCGCCCAGGCCAGCCCCGCCGTCTCGCCACACCAGTGCGACTCGGGCCCCGCCATCGCCAACGGCTCGCCCAGCAGGCGCTCGCACAGACGCGGCAGATAGGCCGCGATCAGCGGGTTCTCGAGCACGCCGACACCCGGTGGGTTGGCCACTCCGACACCGCCGCCACGGATCGCCGCCAGCAGCCCGGGCACGCCGATCAGCGAGTCGGCCTCCAGCTCCAGCGGATCGCTCCAGGCGTCGCCGATCTGCTTGAGCAGCACGTCCACCGGCTCCAGCCCGCCCAGGGTGCGCATCCATACCCGCGCATCGCGCACCACCAGGTCGCTCCCCTCGACCAGCGCCAGGTTGAGATAGTTGGCCAGGTAGGCGTGTTCGAAATGGCTGGCGTGTGCCGAGCCCGGCGCCAGCAGCGCGATCCGCGGCTGGTCCAGCGTCAGCGGCGAGAGTGCGCCGAGGGCGTGGTGCTGACGCTCGAGGAAGCCCGCCAGGCGACGCAGCGGGGCGTTGCGATAGACACCGGGGAAGGCGCGCGCCATGGCAATCCGATTCTCCAGCGCGAAGCCCATGCCGGTCGGTGTCTGCAGATGATCGGCGAGCACGCACCAGCGACCCTCGCTGTCGCGGCTCAGATCCACCGCCAGCAGTGACAGCGCCGGCCCGCGCTTGCCGTAGAGACGGTCGCAGGCGAGCAGAAACCCCGGATTGGCGAACAGCGCATCGGCGGGCAACACGCCCTCCTCGAGCATGCGCCGGGGGCCATAGATATCTGCCAACAGCGCGTCGAGCAGGCGCATACGCTGGAGTAGCGCGCCTTCCAGGCCCTGCCACTCGGTCGGCGTGATCACCAGCGGTAGCGGGTCGAGCCGCCACTGGCGCAAGCTCTCGGGGTCATCGGCCGAGCGCCCGTAGGTGACGCCGTTCTCGTGCAGCAGGCGCTGAATCTCCTCGACCCGCTGGGCCAGGGTGTCAGGATCGAGACGTTCCAGCGCCGTCAGCAGCGGCTGCCAGCGGCGCCGCAGCGAACCGCGTGAGGTCACCAACAGATCAAAGCCCGACTCTGTCTCATAGTCGCCCAGCCAGGGCCTGGTGAGGGTATCGATCTCAGCCATCGCTGCCTTGCTACCTTTGCTCGGGCACATCCGGCCAGCGTCGAGTCCGGCCTCCTGCCGGACCATGCGAACCACCCGGGGGCGGCCCGACCAGTCTCACGTGGGACGTCGGCCCGCTACACCAGGCCGACGGTGATGCGCGTCAACTACCGCCGCATGCACTGGCGCCAGCTTAATCCCACCACCTGCCGGCGTCACCTCTGATCGCCTTATCGGCCGCCGGCGCATTCCCTGCAGCCCGGTCAACCGCCCTACTGTCACCAAGGCGCTGCACGCCGCCCCCGGCCCACGGTGGCACGACAGCTCAGCGGCCGCCGCCGCACATCACAGGTGACAGTTTGGTCCAGCGCTCACTATGCTGAGACGACGACACAACAACACGACGACCGGCCAGACCGATTCGCCGGCAGGAGCTTGAGCGATGGGCAATGTGGATTGGCAGCAGTACCCCGGCAGAGACTTCTACGACGAACTGATCGCCGCCGGGGGTGCACCACGGCCAGCCGCGGCGCCGCTGTGCGACATGCTGCAGAGCTTCACCCCGAGCGAACTCAACGAGCGCAAGCTGGCCGCCGAGGTGGCGATCCGCACCATGGGGATCACCTTCACCGTCTACTCCGAAGGCAGCACCATCGACCGCGCCTGGCCGTTCGACATCGTCCCGCGAATCATCCCCGCCAGCGAATGGCGCGGCATCGAGGCGGGCCTGAAACAGCGCGTCGACGCTCTCAACCTGTTCATCGATGACCTCTACCACGATCAGAAGGTGATCAAGGACGGCATCCTGCCCGGTGAGATCCTGGCCCAGTCAGTCAATTTCCGCCCCCAGTGCCGCGGCATCGATCCGCCCCATGGCATCTGGGCCCACATCTGCGGTTCCGATCTGGTGCGTGACGGCGACGGCACGGTCTACGTCCTCGAGGACAACCTGCGTGTCCCCTCCGGCGTCTCCTACATGCTCGAGAACCGCAACGTGACCAAGCGCGTGCTGCCGGAGCTGTTCCAGACCGGGCGCATCCTGCCGGTGGATGACTACCCGGCGCAGCTCTACGACACCCTAGCCAGCCTCTCGCCGCGTCCCGGCGACGAGCCCCAGATCGTGGTGCTGACGCCTGGCATCTACAACTCCGCCTACTACGAGCACGCCTACCTGGCGCAGCAGATGGGGGTGGAGCTGGTCCAGGGCTCCGACCTGATCGTCGACGACGATGACGTGGTCTACATGCACACCGTCGATGGGCTCAAGCGGGTCGACGTGATCTATCGTCGTATCGACGATCTGTTCCTCGACCCGGAAGCCTTTCACCCCGACTCGATGCTCGGCACGCCGGGACTGATGCGGGCCTGGCGTGCCGGCAAGGTGGCACTGGCCAATGCCCCCGGTGCCGGCGTCGCCGACGACAAGGTGGTCTACGCGTTCGTGCCCAAGCTGATTCGCTACTACCTCGACCAGGAGGCGACGCTACCCAACGTGCCCAGCTACCTGTGCATGTTCGACGACGACCGCCGCTACGTGCTCGACCACCTCGACGAGCTGGTGGTCAAGCCGGCCAACGAGTCCGGCGGCTACGGCATGCTGATCGGCCCACGCGCGACCGCGGCAGAACGCGCCGCCTTCGCCGAGCGCATCGAGGCCGACCCACGCAACTACATGGCGCAGCCGACGCTGGCGCTGTCTACCACACCGACCCTGTTCGACGGCGCTCCCGAGCCGCGCCACGTCGATCTACGTCCGTTCATCCTCTCGGGACCGGAGACCCATGTCACCATGGGCGGACTGACCCGGGTGGCGCTGGTCAAGGATTCGCTGGTGGTCAACTCCTCCCAGGGCGGGGGCAGCAAGGACACCTGGATCGTCGACACCGAGGAGGATTGAGCCATGCTGTCACGCGTCGCCGAAAACCTGTACTGGATGGCCCGTTACGTCGAACGCGCGGAGGACACCGCGCGACTGATCAGCGTCAACAGCAACCTGCTGCTGGACATGCCGGCACGCGCCGCGCTGAGCTGGTCGACCCTGATCGACATCACCGGCAGCGAAGAGACCTTCGATGCGCTCTACACCGAGCGCAGCGAGCGCAACGTGATCGACTTCCTGTGCCTGTCGCGGGAGCACTCCGGCTCGATCCTCTCCTCGCTGGCCAATGCCCGTGAAAATCTGCGCACCACCCGTGACGTGGTACCGAGGGAGATCTGGGAGGAGCTCAACCAGTGCTATCTGGAGATTCAGGAGCAGACTCAGACCGGGCTGAAACCGCGCCATCGCGACCCCTTCCTCAAGAGCGTGGTACGCGCCTGCCAGACCCTGACAGGGCTGATCGAAGGCACCCTGAGCCACACCGAGGCGCGCACCTTCCTCTCGCTGGGACGGCACCTGGAGCGCGCCGACATGACCACGCGCATCCTTGACGTCCGCTCGGACAACCTGCTGCCACGCAGCCCGGAAGAGCTGATCCCGTTCGAGCACCTGCAGTGGATGAGCGTGCTCAAGTCGCTCACCGCCTACCAGATGTACCGCCAGGCGGTGAGACTGCGGGTGCGCGGGCCCGATGTGCTGCGCTTCCTGCTCCAGGATCACGATCTGCCGCGCTCGGTGCTGCGCAGCCTCGAGGAGGTCAGTTGGGAGTTGCAGACCCTGCCCAACCACGACCGGCCGCTGGCGGTGGCGACGCTGGTGCGCGCCGAGGTCGCCGAGGCCGACGTCCAGACCCTGGCTCGCGCCCCGGAGCAGCTGCACCAGCTCATCGACGAGTTCCAGATCGGTTTCAACAACCTGCATGAAGCGATCGCTGGCGCCTACTTCGTGGTGCGTCCGGTCAAGACTGCCAGCGCCCAGGAACGTACCCTCGGCGACGACGACGATTGAGCGCCACCCTCACCCGCGCGGCGGCGTGGCCGCTGCGCGGGTCACCAGGTCATGGACATAGGCCAGCTTGTCGCGGATCGCCGGCGTGATGATCACCGGTACCACGTCGAGCAACCCCATTTCCCGGTTGAGCTCGTTGAGCCCGACGCCGACCCGCTGGAAGACCAGAATCATGGCATCGATACCACTGTCCGGTGCCACCCGGGGCAGCCCCAGATCGCCGGCGGTATCCAGCACCGAGACGATGTCCTCGTAGAGCGAGAAAGTCTCGGCGAAATCCTCCCACGGGTGCATGGTGGCGTAGGCCGATACATAGCGCTCGGACCAGTTGGCGGCAGGGCCCTCGGCATAGTAGCGCGCCAGCGCCTCGGCATAGGTGGGCGTGTCGTGATCGCCGAACACCGCCCGACTCGCCGCCTCCTCGCGTCCCTTGATCAGCAGATCCCAGTAGTAGTGGCCGATCTCATGGCGGAAGTGACCGATCAGGGTGCGCTGGGGTTCATCGAGATCGATCCGCAGGCGCTCGCGCTCGACGTCGTCGGCCTCCTTGAGGTTGATCGTGATCAACCCTTCTGCGTGCCCGGTATACACCGTCTCGCCACTGTCGGTGGCGCGCCATTGCCCCTGGTCCGGCAGGGCATCGGCCATGAAGGCGAAGCGCAGCGGCAGCGCTGACGCGTCCTGCGGTGCCGGATGCGGCAGACCCATCAGATCCAGGGTGTAGAACAGCCGCCGCTTGGCCGCTTCCAGCGCCGCCCAGCGCTCGCGGTGACCATCGATGGAGAGGTCGGGAATGACCGTGTTGTGGCGACAGCAGTCGCACAGGCCTTGGTAGCGGGCCGCTTCCCACGGTGTCAGAAGGCGGTTGCAGACGCCGTGGTGGGCATTGTTGAAGCACTTGACCAGGGTCACACCGCACACGGGGTTGGCGCAGCGATAATCCGCCCCCTGCGGGATCAGCGCAGTCACGCTACGGCACACCGGACACCAGCCGACCTCGGCATGGCACACGGTACAGCGGGTATTGTCGAAGAAGAGCCGACTCGGCGGCTGACAGCAGTGACACTCGAAGGTGCGCATGCGCTCTCTCTCAAAACGGCGTCGAGCGCGGCGGCCAGCCCGGTTGGCGACTACCCGCCACCCCACATCGTGGCGGTGGCGGCGTCAGGGCGCCGCCGCGCCCCTGCCTGAGAGCTTAGCAGAGCTTGAGCTCGACACCGCCAGCGCGGCGAGCGGGTCCCGCCGCCGAGGCTCAGCGCGCGGCGAGATCGACCCGTGACGACTCGATCCAGGCCAGCGCCTGACCCAGGTCACGCGGCCGTTCGACCCGCACCACCTCCTCCTGCCAGCCGCGGGGCAGCCCGCGCGAGGCCAGTAGCGCATCGACCCGGGCCGAATCGACGGGACCGTCGAGGTGGGTGGCATCGACACCCGCGCCCGCCTCGCTGGGCAGGTAGATGGTGTTGTTGGAGAAGTCGACGGCATAGGCGATCACCCCGGGCACGATGAAGAACAACAGCCCGATGCCGTCGGCGATCGCCACGCCGGGATCGATGCGCCCGGGCAGTTGGCCCTTGCGTTCGGGATAGAACAGCGTGCCGCAGCCGGCGAGGGAGAGCGTCAGGCTGGTAACGAGCGCGATGGCGACGGCGCGCCTGGGGGTGATCAGTGACATCGTTGGGTCCCGCGATAGAGGTCGAGCGTTAACCTAATGTAACGCGTGCCCGACGTCCACCGCCCGGCACCACGAAAACACCCGCCAGGGATGGCGGGCGTCGGGAAGCCTCGGGTGCCAGGCGCGGCCACGACGGCCATCCGGCCGCGCTCCGATCACACCAGCGAGGCGCCGTAGCTCCACAGCAGCACGGTCAGCGCCAGCAGCGCTTCGAGCACCAGGATGCCGATCGCCAGGGCCGCGCTGGAGGCGCGAATACCCTCGCCGCGGTCGATGCCGAGGAACGAGGGCAGCCCGGCGAACAGTAGATAGGCGGTGTAGCAGAGCCCGATGATCCCCGCGAGCAGGCAGAGCCAGACGATGGGATAGAGGGAGACGATGCCGCTCAGGAACATGGGTGTCGCCATGTAGCCGGCGAACACCACGCAGCGATTGAGACTCGGCCGCGACGGATAGCGCCGCGCCAGCCAGTGCACCACGTTACCCATCAGCCAGACCGCGGCCAGAATCAGTCCATAGAAGATGATCGCGAGCAGAATGGCGGTGGAGGGCGCCACCTGCACGCGCTCCGCCAGGCCGGTCTCCGAGGTGCCGAAGTGCCACCCCACCAGCGTGGTGCCGATGAACGAGCACACCACCGGCACCGCCGCCAGTATCAGCACGTGGTGTCCGTAGAGGTGGGAAACGGTCTCGTTCTCGCTGCTGATCTCCTGCCACTCGCGGTTGGGATGCGTGAGAAGTCCCCAGACATGATTGATCATGACGCGCCTCTCCACCGCCGCGGGCCGCCGACGACGGCTTCCGTGAATGCCACCGCTCGCCCGGACGGACGATATCGGTCGCGGCCCTGAATTCACTATAGAAAAAAACTCACGCCAGGACAGGTCGAGCTGTCACCAGGCCGGCGCCGAGAACCGCTCCCCCGCGCCGACTTTATCATCCATGATCGCGGGGATTTTGACTGGCCCCCTCCCCGTGGGCGGCTGCCATCTCTATACTGGCCGGCTCACGATCGACTCATCTCCGGGCCGCAGTCGGCTCGCCGCCGATCCCGGACATCGCTGCTGAATACAGGAACGAACACGCCATGCGCGCCAGCCAACTACAGATCTCGACCCTCAAGGAAACGCCGGCGGATGCGGAAATCGTCAGCCATCAGCTGATGCTGCGTGCCGGCATGATCCGCCGTCTGACCTCGGGGCTCTATACCTGGCTGCCGGTGGGCCTGCGTACCCTGCGCAAGGTCGAACGCATCGTGCGCGAAGAGATGGACCGGGCCGGCGCCCAGGAAGTGCTGATGCCGGCGGTGCAGCCGGCCGAGCTGTGGCAGGAGTCGGGGCGCTGGGAGCAGTACGGCCCGGAACTTTTGCGCCTCAAGGATCGTCATCAGCGCGACTACTGCGTCGGTCCGACCCATGAAGAGGTGATCACCGATCTGGTCCGGCGCGAGCTGTCGAGCTACAAGCAGTTGCCGACCAACTTCTATCAGATCCAGACCAAGTTCCGCGACGAGATCCGCCCGCGCTTCGGCGTCATGCGCTCGCGCGAATTCATCATGAAGGATGCCTACTCCTTCGACGTCGACGAGGCCGGTCTGGCGCGCTCCTACGAGAAGATGTACGACGCCTACGTGCGCATCTTCACCCGCCTGGGACTCGATTTCCGCGCCGTGCTCGCCGACAACGGTTCGATCGGCGGCACCGGCTCCCACGAGTTCCATGTGCTCGCTGACTCCGGCGAAGACGCGGTGATCTTCTCCACCGGTTCCGACTACGCTGCCAACATCGAGAAAGCCGAAGCGCTGCCCCCGGCCGGCGCCGAGCGCGCAGCGCCACAGGAGACGCTGCGCCAGGTGCCCACCCCCGGCGTGCGCACCATTGCGGCGCTGGTCGAAGGGTTCGACCTGCCGATCGAGAAGACGGTCAAGACGCTGATCGTGCACGGGGCCGAGGGCGGGTTGGTCGCCCTGATGGTACGCGGCGATCATCAGCTCAACGAGATCAAGGCGGAGCACCTGCCCCAGGTCAAGGCGCCGCTGACCATGGCCGAAGAGAGCGAGATTCGCGCTGCGGTGGGCGCCGGCCCCGGTTCGCTGGGCCCGGTGGGGCTGCCGATGCCGCTGATCGTCGACCGCAGCGTGGCGCTGATGAGCGATTTCGGCGCCGGCGCCAACATCGACGATCAGCACCTGTTCGGGATCAACTGGGAGCGCGATCTGCCGCTGCCCGAGGTCGCCGATCTGCGCAACGTGGTCGAGGGCGACCCCTCGCCGGACGGCCAGGGCACCCTCGCCATCACCCGCGGCATCGAGGTCGGCCACGTCTTCCAGCTGGGCCAGAAGTACTCGCAGGCGATGAATGCCACCGTGCTCGGCGACAACGGCCAGCCCGCCACCCTCTACATGGGCTGCTACGGTATCGGCATCACCCGCGTGGTCGCCGCTGCCATCGAGCAGAATCACGACGCCGGCGGGATCATCTGGCCCGACGCCATCGCTCCCTTCCAACTGGCGATCGTGCCGATGAACGCGCACAAGTCCGAGCGCGTGCGCGATACCGCCGAGACGCTCTACACACGTCTCACCGCCGCCGGCATCGATGTGCTGCTCGACGACCGCGATCTGCGCCCCGGGGTCAAGTTCGCCGATCAGGAGCTGATGGGGATCCCCCATCGCCTGGTGATCGGCGATCGCGGTCTGGACAACGGCGAACTGGAGTACAAGGGGCGCCGCGACAGCGAGGTCACCATGGTCGCTGTCGAGGATCTCGATGCGTTCCTCGCCGAGCGCCTGGGCTGATCATCACCTGACCGGGCGAGCGCTCGCCGGCGCGCTGGCAGCCCTGCTGCTGGCGGCCGGGGCCTTTCTCCCGGTCACGGCAAATCCCGCGGCCACGCCTCAACCGCAGTCCGACTCGATCAGCGCTCTGGCCGCCGACACCGCACCCTCGCCCGCACTGATCGAGGCGCTGGCGCAGGCGATGGCCGCGGAGCCCGACGGCGGCGATCGCTTCGATGCCCAGGTCTGGCTGCTCGACATGCAGTCGCGCCTCGCCCGGCGCCAACCCCAAGCCTACCCCGATCGTCAGGCGCGCTTGAGCCTGCTGCAGCGGATTCACGCCGAGGCGCGCCGCGCCGCCCTGCCGCCGGAGCTGGTGCTGGCGCTGATCGACGTGGAAAGCCGCTTTCGCCCCGCGGCCCGCTCGCCCGTCGGCGCGCGTGGACTGATGCAGGTGATGCCGTTCTGGAAAGCCGAGATCGGCCGTCCCCAGGACGACCTGGAGGATGTCGCCACCAATCTGCGCTACGGCTGCACCATCCTCGCCCACTATCTGTCTCGGGAGAATGGCGACTGGACCCGCGCCCTGGCCAGGTACAACGGCAGCCTGGGCCGCACCACCTATCCGGAACAGGTGATGGCAGCCTGGTATCACTACTGGTGGGTGAAGCGTTGAGCCCCGTGCGACCGGCGGCCGCTCAGACTTGCTTGCGATCCTCGACCTCGGTATGCGAAGTCCCCGGCGGTAGCGGATGGCCCTTGACCCGCTCGGCACGGGTGGCCTCGCGCACCTCGAGGATCTCGATCTCATAGCTGAGGGTGTGCCCGGCCAGCGGATGGTTGGCATCCACGGTGACACTGCCCGCGTCGGCGGCGATCACCGTCACCGTATGCGGCCCTTCCGGCCCCTGGGCCTGGAAGCGCGCGCCCGCATGCAGCGGCTGGTCGGCGGGAAAGGCGCTGCGCGCCGTCTCGCTGACCAGCGCTTCGTCACGCTCGCCATAGCTCTCGACGGGGCTCAGCGTCACGCGCATCTGCGCGCCGGGCGCAGCGCCTGCCAGCTGTGCCTCGAGCGCCGAGAACAGGTTGCCATGGCCATGCAGATAGCTCAGCGGCTGCTGGCGCGCGCGGGAGTCGTCGAGGGTGCGGCCGTCGGCATCGCACAAGCGGTAGTGCAGCGTGGCGACACGCCCGGGGATAATGGTGATTGACGTCATGGGTCGTTCCTGAAATGGGTAAATCTCGGCTGCAACGCGTGGCAACCTCACGCACCCGACGGGGGTGACCGCTCTGAGTCGGCACAAGAGGTCCGCGAGCGCGGAAAGTGCCGTGGCAGTACCCAGGGTGCGTGCTCGAACAACGCCTGAGGTACGCGCCTGCGCAGCGCCTAAGGGACGTGCTTGCGCAGCGCCTCCACCGGCAGCTCCAGGCGCTGGGTCTGCTGCAACAGGTTGAGCAGCACGATGGCTCGCTCCTCGCCCTTCTGCGCGTCGAACACCGCCTGCAGGGCGCGAAACGGCCCGTCGGTGATCTCCACCAGGTCGCCACGCCGGTAATAGACGTTGGCACCCTCGCGACTGGTATCGGCGGCGACCCGATCACGCAGGGTCGCGACCAGCGCATCCTGCACCGCAACCGGTTCGTGGCCGAAGCCGACCAGCCGCAGTACGCCGCGGGTGGAACGAATCGGGCGCCAGTTGCTGGCGAGACGGTCGAGGCGAATGAACAGATAGTGGGGAAACAGCGGCTCGGCCACCCAGACCAGCTTGCCGCGGCGGCGCCGTTGCACTTCCAGCACCGGGTGGAACACCTCGTAGCCCTGGTTGTCCAGATGTTCGCTGGCGCGAAACGATTCACCGCCCTTGCACTGGATCACGTACCAGCGCGGCAGCGCATCGCCATCCTTCATCGACTCCGTGGTCATGCTCGTCTTCCTGATCGCGATCACAATCCCGTAGCGCGCCCGGGCAGGGAAAAGCGTGGCAGCCAGATCCCCCGCGCCAGACGCGACACGATCGGCTAGAGTAGCATTTTTCGCGTCACCACGTCCGCCGACGACACGGCGGACCCTGTCTGGAGGTTGCATGCAACGCGAGCCACGCGACTGGCTGACATCGTGCCGGGTCTATCTGCGCGCCCCGGTCATCACCCTGCTGTTTCTGGGGTTTTCCGCGGGCCTGCCCTATCTTCTGGTGTTCTCCACCCTCACCGCCTGGCTCGAGGACAGCGGCGTCGACGTCGCCGCCATCGGCTTCTTCAGCTGGATCGGCATGCTCTACTCGATCAAGCTGTTCTGGGCGCCGATCGTCGACCGCGTGCGCCTGCCACTGCTGGGTCGCGCGCTCGGCCAGCGGCGCAGCTGGATGCTGCTCGGGCAGGCGCTGATCGCCGCCGGCCTGGTCGGGCTCTCCGGGGTCGATCCGCTGGGGCACCTACCGCTGGTCGCCGCCTTCGCCCTGCTCACCGCCTTCGGCGCGGCGACCCAGGACATCGTCATCGACGCCTATCGTATCGAATCGGGGGAGGCGGAGATCCAGGCCGCGATGGCATCGACCTATATCATCGGCTATCGCATCGGCATCGTGGTCGCCGGCGCCGGCGCGCTGTATATCGCCGACGCCGCCTCCTGGTCGACAGCCTATCTGAGCATGGCGGCGCTGGTCGGCATCGGCATGCTGACGGTGCTGCTGCGCCCCGAGCCGCCGCGCCAGCAGGGGCTGGGCCGGGTGCTGTTCCACCCACGGGTGAAGCGCTTCCTGCACGCCGGAGCATCGCGCCCCGAGTGGCAGCGCCGCGCCGGGGTGTGGCTGATCGCCGCCGTGGTCTGTCCAGTGGCCGACTTCTTCCAGCGCTATGCGCGCCTCGCCTTCGCCCTGCTGCTGTTCGTCGCGATCTACCGCATCGGCGACATCGTGATGGCGGCGATGGCCAATCCGCTCTATCTCAGCCTGGGCTTCACCAAAAGCGAGATCGCCAGCGTGACCAAGGTCTTCGGCGTCGCCATGACCATCGGAGGGGGCGTACTCGGCGGACTGCTGGTGGTGCGCTACGGTCTCGCGCGCATGCTGGTGATCGGCGGTATCGCCGTGGCGCTGACCAACATGGCGTTCGCGGTACTCGCCCTGGGCGGCCAGAGCCTGCCGCTGCTGGTGCTCACCATCACCGGTGACAACCTCGCCAACGGCCTCGCCAGCACGGTGTTCATCGCTTTCCTGTCGAGCCTCACCTCGCGCGCCTACACCGCGACCCAGTACGCGCTGTTCTCGTCGCTGATGACGCTGCCGGGCAAGTTCATCGGCGGGTTCTCGGGCGTCGCCGTAGCCAACCTCGGCTTCGCGCCCTTCTTCGTGCTGAGCGGGCTGCTCGGGGTGCCGGCGATCGCCCTGGCGTGGTGGCTGGGCCGGCGTCTGCCGGAACTCGGCGGGGCGCGCGACACGCCGGCGCCTTGATCCGGCGGCCGACACCCCTCGGCGATCACTGGTTGCGGCGGCTCTCGCCGGCGCGCGCGCAGGGCTGGCGCGAGAGCCACTCCAGCGCGCCGTCCGAGGCGGCCCACTGATCGCGCATCAGTTGGCGGTACTGCCACGCCTCGGCGCGGGTGCCGGGCTCGGGCATGTCGACGCTCAAGCGTGCCGGACGCGGACGCTCCTCGCACAGCACGCGCACGATATAGGGGTTGGCCGCGCACACCTCACCGAGCACCGCGCGCGCATCGTCATGCCGCGCCAGACGATAGAGCGCCAGCACGCGCCCCATCTGCACACCGAGCATGTCGGCGCCCTCCGGCCCAGCCTCACTCACCGCCAGCGCCTGGTCGTCGTTCCCCTCACGCAGCAATTGGTCGATCACCAGCTCACGCAGGCCCAGGCTATCCTCGGCGTCCAGTGCCAACAGTCGCTGCGCCAGCGCCCGCGCCTGGGGGCCGGCACCCCGCTCCATGCCGATCACCAGCGCCAGGCCCGTGCGCAACAGGGTGGCGTTGTCGGCGTCGTGCCAGGAAAAAGTACCGCCGGCATCCTCGAGCTGGGTCAGCCAGGCAGCGTAGCGCTCGGCCAGCGGGGTGAAGAAGGTGTCGACCATCCACGGCAGGCTGCCGAAGCGGCTCGCCAGCGCCAGGGTCAGCGCCTGCATCACCTTGGGCGCATCGAGCCACTCGGGGTTGGCGCACAGCCCCTGCAGCCACTGCGGCGCGGTGACCCAGGGGTCGCCGAGGAACCCGAGTGCGGCGTCCTCATCGATCTCGATCTCACAGGCTTCGATCCAGCCGGCGTAGAGTGACGCCTCGCGCCGACTGGGCTCGTAGAGCAGCGCGCCCTCCGGCGAACGTGACAGCACCAGCCGCGGTGGACGCTGCTGGGTGTGCAGCAGCGCCTGCAGCGCGGTCAGCGGCCCGGCCAACGCCTCCTCGGAGTTGATCACCTGCTCGGCCAGGGTCGACTCGGGGTCGTCGGCGAGCTCGGCGATGAAGTCGAGCTGATCGGGGTCGGCGTGGTGCTGGCGCGCCAGCCGCCGCCACCAGAAGGCCGCGCGCTGGCGCGCCTTGCCCACGTTGCCCTCGTGCAGCAGCACCATGGCTTCGATATAGGCCAGCGAGGGAGAGTCCGGCAGCGTCCGCTGGGCGCTCTGGAAGGCCTCCCGGGCGCTGGCCAGGTCACCGCTGTCGAGGTGCATCAGACAGAGCCGCTCGTAGGCCGCGGCACGGAGGAAATCGGGGCCGCTGGCGATGACCCGCTCGATCAGCGCGCCACGCTTGCGCAGGAAACCGCGCTCATGATAGAGATCGATCAGGATCTCGAAGGCCGGCTCGATCTGCTCGGCCAACGCCTGCCAGTCACGCTCACCGGCGAACAGCGACTCGAGAATCTGCTGGGCACGGCCGTTGTTGCCGCTCTCGGCGGAGACGATGCCCGCCTCGAGCAGCGCCTGCGCCGGCGCCTTGCGGCTCTCCAGTGCGGCTTTCAATGTCTCGCCGCGCCACTCACGCAGCGACAGCATCCACATCAGATGCGTCGGTACGGCGCTGGGCAACTCCACCCGCAGGCAGCAGTCGCGATAGGCACGGCCCGAATCGCACCAGCAGGGTTCGTCGGGGCGCGGCTCGGCCAGCGGCTCGCAGTCGAACTGGCGACGCACCAGCGGCGTCTGGTTCCAGATGATCGGCGCCAGCGCCTGGGCCATGTCCAGACTGCCGCCGCACTGCTCGGCCCCTTGCGTGCGCGCCCATGCCATCAGTGCCGGGTAGTGTTCGTTGTCGCGAATTGCCTCGAGGGCGCCACTGGCATACCCCAGCAGCTGTTCGACCCAAGCAGTCAGCATGGCGTTCCTCCGTTCGATTGGCCCCATCCTAGCACGCTCGGCAACAGCGCTGGCGACGCTCGACCTGGGGTGCTAAGTTAGCCGCCGCCCGCTCTGTCCGCTGTCGTTTGCAAGGAGCAAGCTTGCTCTCGTTGATCCCCCCTACTCTCCGCCGCCGCCCCCAAGTCGCCGCCAGCGATACCCCCCAGGTGCGCCTGGAGCGCGAGGGGCGCGACGAGATCCGTCGTATCACCGCCGCGGTGGAGAAAGTGCCGTGGACCGTGAGCCTGCTGCAGATCCTGTGGACCGCCGGGCCGGTGACCCTGCTCGGCGCCTGGGGCGGCTACCTGCTCGGCTACGGCAAGGCGCCGACGATCGAGAACTACATCTTCTTCATCTCGTTCACGGTGATCACCGGCATCTTCGGCGTACTCGCCAACCTGCTCCACCACCTGACCCGTGGGCGACGCGTCGAGCGCACCTCGCAGCGCATCGAGCGGGTGATCAAGACGCTGCCGGAGCTGCTGCTGGCAACCCGCAACCTGATCGTCGAGAGCCTCGACGGCGACGCGCGCCGCCGCGAGGCCGCCGCCATGCTGCTGCGCAAGCAGGACCTGTCACCGGCCGGCGTCGAGCTGGCCGCGCTGGAGCTGCTCGACGACCCCGAGAGCGCGCGCCTGATCGGCCAGATCGAGGTCTATCGCCGGGTCGGCCTGCACGCCCGTATCAGCGATCTCTTCACCACTTACCGTGAACGTATCGAGCCGCAGTTCGGCGAGCTGTTCGATCTTGCCCCCCAGGCCATCACCCTGCTGCGCGAGCGTTTCGAAGGCCGCGCGCCCGATCCGCGCTACGGCGTGGCACGGGACGAGAACTTCATCGAGCGCGTCATGGCGGCGATCGAGAGTGACAACGACCTGTTGATGACACTGCAGGATGTCGAGGAGATGGTGATCCTCGCCTTCGAACTGATCAGCGGCCGCGAAATTCCGGTGCTCTCGTTCGAGTACCGCGGCCGCTGGAAACTGGCGCGCGCCTTCGACAATCTCGAGGAGGCCCGCGCCCGCCACCGCATCGCCCAGGCCACCGGACTTTCACGTCTCAAGGCGCTCAATACCTATCTCACCGAGCGCTCCGTCACGCCGCTGGCCGAGAGCGTCTCCGGCCAGCGCGCCGACGCCCTGCTCGCCCACAGCGTGACGGCGATCGACGACCTCAGCGCGCGCATCGACGCCCAGGTGCGGGCGATCCAGAACGGACGCAAGGAGCAGCGCCAGACACTGCGCGAGAACGCCGAGGTGCTGACCAACGCGATCAAGCTCTACAAGAGCGTCTCCAGCGCCTATGAGTCGGTCGGCCGCAGCCACGCCCACCGCCTGCGCATGGCCGAACGCTGGGAAGCGCTCAGCGCCAATCTCTCCGACAGCACTACCCGCCTGCGCCTGGGTCCTGGTCGGCGCGGTCTGCGCATCCGCGAGAGCAAGATCGCACTCGACGACGAGGCCAAGGCGGAGGTGTGCAAGCTGCTCGGGCGCCACATGGAGAAGGCCAACATCGGCACCTTCCGCGACCGCCTGCATCAGGCCGAGCGCGATACCCAGTTGAGCGTCGGCGTCGATACCGCCAAGCGCGTGGCGGTGGAGATCTTCCTGGCCCTGGAGCCCCACGTGCAGCTCTCTCGCCCCGCGGTACAGCGCGCCATCAACAGCTCCAACGCGGCGGATTTCGGCCAGCTCGAACCCAATCTCTCGGCCGCGGCCAAGGCAGCCATGGGCTCGGCGATGGTGCGCGAGATCGAGACCGACCTGTCGCGCACCGCAGAATCTCTGGCCCTGGCCCTGGTGCGCCACTACCGGGTGGCACTGGAGCCGGCGGCGATGGCGTTCCTGCAGCGCCAGTATGGCGCCCGCGAAGCCACCCTGACGATGCTCACCAACGTCAACCTGGAGCGCAGCGAGACGCCCAACGTCAGCTATCTGAGCATGGCGCCACCGGCGGTGGGCACGCCGCACCGCCAGTGGTACCGCGCCCTGGTGCGGGCCCGCCGACATCTGGAGAAGTGAACCGCGCATGCGTCTGATCGTCGCCGAAAAGCCCAGCCTGGCGCGGGCCATCGCCGCCGCGCTGCCCACCCCCGCGGTGCGCCGCGAGGGCTATCTGGAGGCCGGCGACACCTGCGTCAGCTGGTGTCTGGGCCATCTGCTGGAGCAGGCCCCGCCAGAGGCCTACGACCCCCGCTATCAGCAGTGGCGCCTCGACGATCTGCCGATCGTGCCGAGCCGCTGGCAACTGGTGCCGCGCCCCCAGGCCCGCGGCCAGATCGCGGTGCTGCGCAAGCTGCTCAAGCGCGCCACCAGCGTCGTCCACGCCGGTGACCCCGACCGCGAGGGCCAACTGCTGGTGCAGGAGGTGCTCGACCATCTCGGCTGGCGCGGTCCGCTGCAGCGTCTACTGGTGCAGGATCTCAACCGTCCCGCGGTGGCCAAGGCGCTCGCCCGGCTCGAGGACAACCAGCGCTACCAGCCGCTGTTCGCCGCCGCCGAGGCGCGTTCGCGGGCGGACTGGCTCTATGGCATCAACCTGACCCGGGCGTGGACGCTGATCGGCCGCCAGGCGGGTTACGACGGTCTGCTCTCGGTGGGTCGGGTACAGACCCCGGTGCTGGGACTGGTGGTACGCCGCGATCGCGAGATCGCCGCCTTCGAGCCCTACCCCTTCTATCCGCTGTGGGTCGATCTGGCGGTCGCCGCCGGCGAACTGCGCGCCTGGTGGCTACCCGACGAGAGCCAGCCGCTGGATGCCCAGGGGCGCCTGCTCGACCCGCGACCGGCCAAGGCGCTGGTCGCGCGCCTGCCCGGCAGTCAGGGCCGGCTGGCGACGCTGGAGCAGCGCCGCAAGCGGCAAGCGGCACCGCTGCCCTACTCGCTCTCGGCGCTCCAGGTGGACGCCGCGCGCCGCTTCGGGCTCTCCGCCAAGCGGGTGCTCGACGTGTGCCAGGCGCTCTACGAGCGGCATCAACTGATCACCTATCCGCGTTCGGACTGTCGCTACCTGCCGGCGGCCCACCATGCCGAGGCCGCACGCACCCTGGCGAGCGCCTGCCAGCATGACGCGACACTCACAGAGTGGGTGCAGGGGGCCGACTTCGGCCGGCGCTCCAAGGCCTGGGACGATGCCAAGGTCGGCGCTCACCACGCCCTGGCGCCGAGCGGACGCCCGGCCGATCTCGCGCGCCTGAGCCGGGACGAGGCCAACCTGTTCCGGCTCATCGCGCGCAACGTGCTGGCACAGTTCTACCCACCGCTGGAGACCTTCGAGACCCAGGCGCTGTTCGAGATCCTCGACGAACGCTTCCAGGCCAAGGGGCGCGAGATCATCGAGCCGGGCTGGAAGCCGCTGTTCACCACCCGTGACGACGTGCCCACGCTTCCGACGCTGCACCAGGGCGAGGCGGCTCGCGTGCTGGGCGCCGAGGTCGAGAGCCGCGAGACGCGCCCGCCGGAGCCGTTCAACGATGCCAGCCTGATCAAGGCAATGATGAACATCGCGCGCTACGTCGACGATCCGGCGGTCAAGCGCACCCTGCGCGAAACCGACGGCCTGGGCACCGAGGCCACCCGGGCCGGCATCATCGAAACCCTGCTGACCCGTGGCTATCTGGTGCGTGAGGCCAAGGCATTGCGCGCCTCGCGGACCGGCCACGCCTTGATCGACTCGCTGCCGCCGGCGGCCTCGCAGCCGGAACGCACCGCGCTGTGGGAGCAGCGCCTGACCAGCATCGCCGAGGGCAACGCCGCGGCGCAGCCATTCGTCGACGCCCTGCTCGCGGATCTGCGTCAACTGCTCGGCCAGGCCAGCGCGGGCAAGCTCGACCAGGCGCTCAAGGCCGCACGCCAGGGTGCCGCCCCGGATGCCCCCAAGGCGACACGCGGCAAGCGCCAGACGGCCAAACGCGGCGGCGGCCAGTCACGCCGACGCACGGCCAGCAAGGGCAAGCCACGCACGCGCCGCGCCAAGGGATCGAGTTCATGACCGCCGCGCCCTGGCTGGTGCTCGGCGCGGGTGCGCTGGGCCAGCTGTTCGCGGCGCGCCTGGCCGCGGCAGACGACATCGGGCCGATCGCGCTGCGCGGGCGCCACGGCCTGCTGAATCAGTTGCGGCTGCAGGAGACCGATGGCAGCTGGCGCAGCCTGGCGCTGGCATCGCCCGAGGCGCCGCCAGCGCTGGTGATCGTCGCCACCAAGGCGCCCGATGCCGAGCAAGCGCTGCAGCAGGCGCAGCTGGCGCCGGGCACCCCGCTGCTGCTGCTGCAGAACGGCTTCAGCGTCCAACCTCGACTGAGCGCCCAGTGGCCGGGGCCGGTGCTGTGCGCGGCGACCACCGAGGCGGCTTACCGCCAGCCGCCACCGGCGATTGGTGTGGTGCACGCGGCGGCGGGCCACACCTGGCTCGGCGATCTGGCCGGGCAGCACCGCACCATGGCGGCAGCAGTCGCCGCGACTCTCACCCGCGCCGGCCTGGCAGCCAGCGCCTGCGACGACATCGATGAGAAGCTGTGGCACAAGCTGGCGGTCAACGCCGTGATCAATCCACTGACGGCGCGGCATCGGGTACTCAACGGCACCCTCGCCGAGCCGCCGCTGAGCGCCGAGGTCGCAGCGCTGTGCGCGGAGATCGCGCAGCTGATGGCGGCGGCGAAGGTATCCCCCCCGGCCGCGGGCTGGCAGGGATGGGTCAGCGCGGTGATCGAGGCCACCGCGGGTAACCGCTCGTCGATGCTGCAGGATGTGCTGGCCGGGCGGGGCACCGAGCGCGACGCCATTCTGCAGCCGCTGCTCGCGCTCGCCGACACCCACGCCCTGGCGGTACCGCGGCTACGCGCCTGCTATCACGCTACGCCGGCCTGAGCGCCAGGTGTGCGGCGGCGATTGGCAATACGCCCGCAGGCCAAGCCGCGGGCGTGACTCGTGGGCTCAGGCTGACCCGCCATCGACCCGCCGGCGCAGCGCCTCCAGCTCCTCCATCAGCTCCAGGGCGAGCGCAGCACCGGCCAGGTTGACCCCCAGGTCGCGCTGCAGGCGCCTGACCGTGCGTACCCGGGTCAGACTGCTGCCGTAGAAGCGCCACTGTTCGTGATAGCGCCCCGCGGGGGTGAGAATGCCCTCGTCGACCAGCTCGATCACCCACTCGGCGTGCACGGTGCAGCTGCGGCAGAGATCGCCCAGGGTCAACAGCGGACGCTCGTCGAGATTGTCCCCCTCGAGCACCGATTCGCCCGCTGGAATATGTCGCGTCATGATCCGTTACCTCCCAGTTCGGCACGGGGGTCGAAAGCGCTGGCCTCGGCCAGCTGGCGGTAGGCCGCCGCCACCGCCTCGTTGTCGGCCGGGGGCGTCACCAGCATCAGCTCGACGTAGAGATCGCCGGGCGGCGTGCCAGGGATACCGCGCCCCTTGAGGCGCAGGCGGCGCCCGCCAACGGCGCCGGCTGGCACCTTGAGGGTCACCTCGCCGCCCGGTGTCGTCAGCGCCAGCGTGGTGCCCAGCGCCGCCTCCCAGGGCGCCACCGGCAGGGTCACGGCGACGTCGCGACCGTCGACCCGGTAGCGCGGGTGGGGACGAAACTCCACCTCCAGATAGAGATCGCCGGCGGCGGCACCGTTGACGCCAGCACCACCCTGTCCGGCGAGCCGGATACGCTGGCCCGCCTTGACGCCCTTGGGAATACGCACCTTGAGCGTGCGCTCCCGCGGGCGCAGATAGCCTTGCGGGTCGAGCTCGGCGCTCTGCAGCGACAGGGTGCGGGTGGCGCCCTGATAGGCATCCTCCAGCTCGATCAGCACCTTGGCGTGATGATCCTCACCGTGCAGCGCCTGCCCGTGGGCCCGACCGCCGCGCTCGAAGCCACCCCCAGCGTCGAACCCCGAAAATCCGCCCCTGCCGCCACGGCGGCCGAACAGCGTCTCGAAGAAGTCACTGAAGTCGGCACTCTCGCCGTGGGTATAGCCCCCGCCGCTGAACTCGAAGCCGGCATCCCAGTCGGGCGGCGGCTCGAAGCGTTCGCCCTCGCGTCCCCCAAGACGGTCGTAGGCGGCTCGCTTCTCCGGGTCCTTGAGTACCTCGTAAGCCTCGCCCAGCGCCTTGAACTGTGCCTCGGCGTCGGTCTCGCGGCTGACATCGGGGTGATACTTGCGCGCCAGCTTGCGATAGGCGCGCTTGATCTCCTCCTGGGTGGCGTCACGTTCGACGCCGAGCACCGCATAGTAGTCCTTGAACTCCATTGGCGACCTCCCCTGTCCACACGTCCCGGGGCGAGCACCTCGCCCCGGCCCAGTGCCACGTCTCAGCCGGTGTTGCGCAGCCCGGCGGCGATGCCCGCCATGGTGACCATCAGCGCCCGCGAGAGCGCCGGGCTGATGTCGCCGTCGGCGTCACGGTTACGCTGCAACAGCTCGGCCTGGAGCCCGTGCAGCGGGTCGATGTAAGGGTTACGCACCTCGATGGCCTGGCGGATCAGCGGCGTGTCCTCGAGCAGCGTGCGCTGATCCAGAATCCGCAGCAGCACCGCTTCCAGGTCGACCAGGCGCTGGCGCAGCGAGCTGCCCAGTTCGCGTAGCGCCGGGGCATCGACCAGCCGCTCTTCGTAGTAGGCGGCGATCTGGCCGTCGGACTTGGCCAGCAGCATCTCGAGCATGTCCAGATAGGTGCGGAAGAACGGCCACTGCTGGCGCATCTCGCGCAACCTGGCCAGCCCGCCCTCCTCGGCCACCCGGGTGGCGAAGGCTTCTCCGCTGCCCAGCCAGGCCGGCAGCATCAGTCGAATCTGAGTCCAGGCGAAGATCCAGGGAATCGCACGCAGCGTCTCGATGCCCCCCTCCTGGCGCCGCTTGGCCGGGCGCGAGCCCAACGGCAACCGACCCAGGGCGCTCTCCGGTGTCACCGCACGGAAGTAGTCGACGAAGTCCGGGTTCTCGCGCACCACGCCCACATAGGCGGCGTGAGCGATATCGGCCAGGCGCTCCATCTCCTCGCGCCAGGCCGGCTGCGGCGCCGGCGGCGGCAACAGGGTCGCCTCCAGCACCGCACAGGTGTAGATCTCCATCGAGCGTAGCGCGATATCCGGCTGACCGAACTTGAAGCGGATCATCTCGCCCTGCTCGGTGACCCGGAGACTGCCGTTCACCGAGCCCGGCGGCTGCGACAGGATGGCGGCGTGGGCCGGGCCGCCGCCACGCCCCACGGTACCGCCACGGCCATGGAACAGGGTCAGCGCCACGCCGCCCTCGCGGCACACCTCGACCAGCCGCTCCTGGGCCCGGTACTGGGCCCAGGCCGCCGCCAGCTGGCCGGCGTCCTTGGCCGAGTCGGAGTAGCCGATCATCACCTCCTGATAGTCACCGGCCACCGCACGGTAGCCCGGCAGCGCCAGCAGCCGCTCGATCACCGCCCCGGCGCGATCGAGGTCGTCGAGGGTCTCGAACAGCGGTGCAATGGGCAGGTTCAGCCCCTCGCCGGCCTCCTTCATCAGCAGCGCCACCGCCAGCACGTCGGAGGGCTGCTGCGCCATCGAGATGATGTAGGTACCCAGCGCCTCGCGCTGCTCGCGCCCGATCACACGGAAGGTGTCGAGCACCTCGCGCGCCTCGGCAGAGCAGGCCCAGCGCGGCGGCACCAGCGGCCTTGGCGACGCCAGCTCGTCGAGCAGGAACTGCTGGCGCTGCGCTTCCGGCCACGCCAGATAGCCACCGATCCCCAGGTGGCGTGTCAACTCGTCGAGGCACTGGGCGTGGCGCGCGCCATCCTGGCGCACGTCGAGCTTGGCCAGGGTCACCCCGAACACCCCGACCCGGCGCAGGGTATCGAGCAGCACACCATTGGCGATGGTCTCCAGACCGACGTCACACAGCGAGCGATAGCAGGTCAACAGCGGCGCATGCAGCTGCGCGCGGGTCTCGATGATCGGGGCGTCCGCCACCGGCTCGCCGTCGAGCCGGGCGCGGGCCCAGGCACGGGTCGCCTCCAGCCGGATGGTGAGCTGCTTGAGCAGCGCGCGGTAGGGCTCGGGATCGTCACCCACCTCGGCGCGCAGAGCGTCGTTGGCCTGCCACATCGATAGCTCGGCGCGCAGAGCGTCGTTGGCCTGCCACATCGATAGCTCGGCGCGCAGCTGGTCGAGATCGCGCAGATAGAGATCCGCCGCCATCCAGCGGCCCAGCAGCAGCACTTCCTGGGTGACCGCGGCGGTGACATTGGGGTTGCCGTCGCGGTCGCCGCCCATCCAGGAGGCGAAGCGGATCGGCGAGGCGTCCAGCGGCAGGCGCTCGCCGGTGGCGTCGAGCAGCAGCGCGTCGAGGTCACGATGGAAGGTCGGTACCGCCTGCCACAGCGCGTTCTCGATCACCGCGAAACCCCACTTGGCCTCGTCCACCGGTGTCGGCCGCTCGTGGCGGATCTCGTCGGTATGCCAGGACTGGGCGATCAACTCCTCGAGTCGCCCCTGGGCGCGCTGCAGCACCTCGGGATGCTCGCCGCTGGTCTCGATCCGACTCAGGCACTCGTCGATGGCATCGTATTTCTGGATCAGGGTGCGCCGAATGACCTCCGTGGGGTGAGCGGTCAGCACCAGGTCGACCCGCATACCGGCAAGCGCATCGACGATCTCGCGGGGCGACTTGCCGGCGGCAGCGATGCGCTCGATCAGCTCGCCCAGGTCGGGCTGGGTGCCGGGGCGATAGTCCTCGACCCGGCGAAAGCGTGCCCGGTAGTGCTGCTCGGCGATGTTGGAGAAATTCAAAAACTGGTTGAAGGCGCGGGTCACCGGCAGCAGCTCGTCGTCGGGCAGCGCGCGCAGATAGTCGATCAGCGCGTGGCGATCGGACGCCTCGGCCCGCTGGCGCCCCTGCTTGGCCAGCGCGCGGATCGCCTCGATCCGATCGACGAAGTCGCTGCCCATGTCGTTGGCGATGGTTCTACCCAGGCTGTCGCCCAGCAGCCTGACATTTTCCCTGAGCGATTCGTGCAGCGAGGTATCGTGGTCCGACGTCATGGGGGCGTGCTCTGAACTCATGAAGGTTCCTCTGCGGGCAGCGATGCGCGATGGCGACTCCGGCCTGACGACGACAGATGTGGCGGCAACGACCGGATGACGAAGAGAGTATTACCCAAACATAGCCATAAGCGAGGCGTCCCTGGCAAGCGCGGCAGGCCTGCCTGCAGCCACCGCGGCGCGTTACTGCGAGGGACCGCGCTCCGGTGTCTCTGCCTGCTGGCGCTCCGCTGTCTCTGGCTGCGGGCGTTCTTGAGCCTTGGCCGCCTGCCAGTGGCGCTCCATCTGCGTCAGCGTGGCCTCCCCGGGGGTGACGCCGTCTTGTGCCAGCGCCTCCTCGACATGGCGGAAGCGGCGTTCGAACTTGTGGTTGGTACGCCGCAGCATCTGCTCGGGGTCACACTTCAGCCGCCGCGCCAGATTGACCACCGCGAACAGCAGGTCACCCACCTCGGCCTGGGCGTGCTGGCGATCGCCGTCGGCGAGTGCCGACTCGACTTCCGCCAGCTCTTCCCGGATCTTGTCGATGACACCACGCTCGTCGGGCCAGTCGAAGCCCTGGCCGGCGGCGCGCTTGCTCAACTTGGCCGCCCGGCTCAGTGCCGGCAGCGCAGGGGGAATGTCATCCAGCGCCGAGACCCGCGCCGTGCCCTGGGCCTTGCGCGCCTCACGCTCCTCGGCCTTGAGCGCCTCCCAGCGCGCCTTGACCTCGGACTCGGCGACAGCACCATCGCTGCGCCGCGAGTTCAGGGTGCCGTCGGGAAACACATGCGGATGGCGGCGCAGCATCTTGGCGGTTAGCGTGTGGACGATGTCGGCGAACTCGAAGCGCCCCGCCTCGCGCGCGAACTGGCTGTAGTAGACCACCTGGAACAGCAGGTCACCGAGCTCGCCGGGCAACTCGTCGAAGGCGCGGCGCTCGATCGCGTCGGCCACCTCGTAGGCCTCCTCCAGGGTATGCGGCACGATCGAGTCCCAGTCCTGCTTGAGATCCCACGGGCAGCCGTCGCGGGGGTCGCGCAGCACGGCCATCAGCGTGAGCAGATCGTCGAGGGTGTAACGGTGGGTCGCGGCGGTCTCTTCGGTCAGGCTCACTGGATCTGTCCCTGGCGCAGGCGTTTGACATCGATCACGTTGGGCAACTGCTGGATGCGCGAGAAGATGCGCTCCAGCGCCTCGAGCCCATCCACCTCGAGGGTGATGCGCATGCGTGCGATATTGTCGTGCTTGTCGGTGGCGGTGTTCACCGAGGTGACATTGATCCGGTCACTGGAGAGCACGTGGGTGACATCGCGCAGCAGCCCCGAGCGATCCCAGGCTTCGATCTCGATGTCCACCGGATACTGGGTGCGCGCACGGTCACCCCACTCGACGTCGACGATGCGCCGTGGCTCTTCGCTGCGCAGCTGCAGCACGTTGGCACAGTCCTGGCGGTGGATGGTGACCCCGCGCCCCTGGGTGATGTAGCCGATGATCTGATCGCCGGGAACCGGGTGGCAGCAGTTGGCCATCAGCGTCTTGAGGTTACCCACCCCGAGCACGGTGATGCCATCACCGGCCTCCCGCGAGGGCTGGCGCTTGGGCTTGGTCAGCAGGCGGTCGAGCTGCTCCTGGTCGTCGCTCTCGCCGAACTTCTGCTGCGCCTGGTGCAGCACCTGGCCGATTCGCAGATCGCCGGCGCCGATCGCCGCGTACATGTCCTCGGCGCTGGTGTAGTTGACCGCCTCGGCGAGTCGGGTGAGATCGACGCCCTCGATATCCAGGCGCCGGAACTCACGGTCGAAGATCGCCTTGCCCTCTTCCAGGTTCTGCTCACGCGCCTGCTGCTTGAACCACGCCTGGATCTTGGCCCGCGCCCGCGAGGTGCGTACGTAGCCCAGATTGGGATTGAGCCAGTCACGGCTCGGTGCGCTCTTGGTCGCGGTGAGGATCTCCACCTGCTGGCCGGTCCTGAGCAGGTAGGTCAGCGGGACGATGCGCCCGTCGACCTTGGCCCCACGGCAACGGTGGCCGATCTCGGTGTGCACGCGGTAGGCGAAGTCGATCGGCGTCGCCACCTGGGGCATGTCGATGACATGGCCATCGGGCGTGAAGACGTAGATCCGATCCGGGGCCACGTCGCTGGTGAGGCCTTCGCGGAAGTCGCCGACCTCACCGACCTCCTCCTGCCACTCCAGGACCTGGCGCAGCCAGGCGATCTTCTCTTCGTAGCTGCGGCTCTTGGGGTCGAGATCGGTGCCCTTGTAGCGCCAGTGGGCACAGACGCCGAGTTCGGCCTCTTCGTGCATGGCAAAGGTGCGTACCTGGATCTCCAGCACCTTGTTCTCGGGGCCGAAGACCGCGGTATGCAGCGACTGGTAGCCGTTCTTCTTGGGGTTGGCGATATAGTCGTCGAACTCGTTGGGCACGTGGTGCCAGCGTGAGTGCACCACCCCCAGGGTGGTGTAGCAGTCGGCGATCTCGGGCACCAGAATGCGCACCGCGCGCACATCGTACACCTGGGAGAAGTCGATGTGCTTACGCTGCATCTTGCGCCAGATCGAATAGATGTGCTTTGCGCGGCCGTCGACCTGGTACTGGCTGATCCCCTGACGTTCGAGCAACTCCTCGAGGGTGGCGACTACCTCCTTGATGTAGCGGTCGCGGTCGAGACGCTTCTCCGCCAGCTGCTTGGCGATCGACTTGTACTCGCTCTCGTGAAGATAGCGAAAGGCGAGATCCTCGAGCTCCCACTTCACCTGGCCGACGCCGAGCCGGTGTGCCAGCGGCGCGTAGATGTCGAACACCTCCCGCGCCACACGCAGGCGCTTCTCGCGCGAGGCGTCCTTGACCTGACGCAAGGCGCAGGTGCGCTCGGCGATCTTGATCAGCGCCACGCGCACATCGTCGACCATGGTCACCAGCATCTTGCGCAGGTTCTCCTGCTGGTTGTGCTGGGAGAGCCCCTGCTTGGGCGCCTGCAACTGGCTGATCGCGGCCATGCTGAGCACCCCTTCGATCAGCTGCGCGACCTCCCGCCCCAGGCGCTTGGCCACGCCCTCGACGCTGATCAGACCACGGCGCACGCTGCGGTAGAGCACCGCTGCCTCCAGCGTCGGCTGATCGAGCCGCAGCTGGCTGAGGATATCGGCCATCTCCAGCCCGGTGAGCAGACTCAGTCCGGGCACGCTCTCCAGCGTTGTCGCCTGCGGATTCTCCCCCGCGGCACGCGCCAGCTCGCACGCCTGACGCATGCGCTGCGGATCGCGCAGCGCCACCTCGTCGTTCAACCGCTCGAGCCACCCCTCGAGATCGACACCGCCGGGGCCGACCGACGGCTGATCCTCACGCACCTTGACCATGCCTGTCCTCGCCTCCTGGAGCCTGTTGATGCCGCCGCCTTGCGCTGAGCGGCAAGCCACACGGCGCCGGGCTTTCGTTGTTCGTGATAATCGCGTTCGTGATGCTTGCGTTCGTCGTGATTCGCGTCAGTCGTGATCGGTGCCGCCAGCGTCGCCCGCCGTGTCGCGCCGCGTGAACAGCGCCAGCGACTCCAGGTGCGCCGTATGCGGAAACATGTCGGCGACCGCCAGCCGCCGCAGCACCAGGCCGCCGGCGACCAGATGCGCCGCATCCCGCGCCAGCGACGCCGGATCACAGGAGACATAGAGCACCTGCGCCACCTGACTCTGCGCCAGCCGCCGGCAGAGGGCATCGGCGCCATCCCGCGGCGGATCGAGAATCAGCGTATCGTGTTCCGCCAGCAATGCCTCGAGACGCGCGTCCGGTGCGCTCAGATCCGCCTGCACCGCCGTCACCGCGGGTAGCGCATTGGCGTCGGCGTTGGCCCGCAGGCGCTCGACCATCGTCTGGCTGCCCTCGACGGCGGTCACCGCAGACACCTCACCGGCCAGCGCCAGCGAGAAGTTGCCGATGCCGGCGAACAGGTCGAGCAGCCGCATGCGCGGCGTCGGTGCCAGCCAGGCGCGGGCGGTATCGATCAGCCGCTGGTTGATCTCGGCGTTGACCTGAACGAAATCCCCCGGGGCCAGCGCCAGCGTCACCCCATGGGCGGCGCCCTGAACGCGTACCGCCAGCGTGGGCGCCGCGCCCAACCAGTGCAGCTGGGGCTGCTCACGGCCCTGGAGCTGGGCCACCGCGACGCCGTGGTGCTCGCCGAAGCGCCGCCAGCGCTCGCTGTCCTCGCTCACTTCACGTAGCTGCCGCACCACCACCACCGGCATGGCGTGATCGTCCAGCAGCAGCTCCAGGTGCCCCACGTGACGCGGCACGTCCAGCGTCGCCAGCAGCTCGCGCAGCGGCGCCAACAGCGCAGCCAGCACCGGTGTCAGCACCATGCAGCCGACAATATCGACCAGCTGATCACTGCCGCGGGCGCGAAAACCGAGATGCACACCCCCTTCGCCGTCACGCTTGACCCCGAGCCGGGCGCGCCGCCGGTAGCCGACATCGGCACCGGCGATCAGTCCCACCTCGCCGGGGGCCTCGATGCCCTGGCGGGCGAGCAGCTCGCTCACCACCCGGCGCTTGTGCTCGCGCTGGGCGGCGATATCCATGTGCTGCAGGTCGCAGCCGCCACAGCGGTCGAAATAGGCACAGGGCGGCGTGACCCGCTCGGGCGCGCTCACCAGACGCTGGCGCACGTGGGCCTCGTCGAAGCGCCGCCGCTCGCGGTGCACCGCCACCTCGACCCGTTCGCCGGGCAGCGCACCACTGACGAACACCGTCTTGCCGTTGGCCGCGCGCGCCACGCCGCGCCCATCATGGGCCAGGCGTTCGATGTAGAGCCCCGGCGCCGCAGCGTCCCCGCTGGGGGCGGTGGTGCTCTCCCGTCTGCGCGCCGGCGTACGGCGTTTTCCCAGCATCGCCATCTCAGGCGTCCGGGGCGTAGAGGCCGGTGGAAAGATAGCGATCGCCGCGGTCACACACGATGAATACGATCACCGCATTGTCGACCTCCTCGGCAATACGCAGGGCCCCGGCCAGAGCACCACCGGAGGAGACCCCGGCGAGAATGCCCTCTTCGCGTGCCAGCCGGCGCATATGGTGTTCCGCCTCGTGCTGCTCGATGTCGAGGGTGCGATCGACCCGGGCGGGCTCGAAGATGCCCGGGCGGTAGGCCTCGGGCCAGCGCCGAATACCGGCAATGCTGGCGCCGTCCGCCGGCTGCAGACCGACGATCTCGATCGACGGATTGCGCTCCTTGAGATAGCGCGAGGTGCCCATGATCGTACCGGTGGTGCCCATGGAGCTGACGAAGTGGGTGATGCGCCCGGCGGTCTGCTCCCACAGCTCGGGGCCGGTGGAGCGATAGTGCGACAGCGGGTTGTCGCCATTGGCGAACTGATCGAGGGACTTGCCCTCGCCGCGGGCGATCATGGCGTTGGCGAGATCGCGTGCGCCCTCCATGCCCTGCTCCTTGCTCACGCCGATCAGCTCGGCACCATAGGCGGCCATCGCCTGCTTGCGCTCGCTGGAGGCGTTCTCCGGCATGATCAGGACCATGCGATAGCCCATCACCGCCGCCGCCATGGCCAGCGCGATGCCGGTGTTGCCGGAGGTGGCCTCGATCAGCGTATCGCCGGGAGCGATATCACCGCGGGCCTGGGCCTCGCGCAGCATCGACAGCGCCGGCCGGTCCTTCACCGAGCCTGCCGGGTTGTTGCCCTCGAGCTTGGCCAGCAGCGTGTTGTCGCGGCCGGCGTTGATGCGGGCGAGCCTCACCAGCGGCGTATTGCCGACGGTTTGCGCGAGCGTGGGAAATGCCATGGCAGATGTCCTAGCAGTCGGTAGACATGACGCGCCGTCACCGCACCTGGCGGTGAACGCGAAAAACATCTCCCCAGTATATCGAACACGGCGTATATCGAACACGACGCGCCACATGCGCCTCAACGTCGCACACCGGCAGCCGGGCACCCCGGGTCCAGGGTAGTCACGCGACAGCCCCGGCGGGCAGCGCTAGCCTGCCGCGGTGAGGCGGAAAACGCAAAACGAATTCGCAACGCCGCGTAGTGATGGTTCAATAGGCAACCGTGCACCGCCCGGCCGAGTGACCGAATCGGCGCCCAACGGCACGCACCCCGCCTGCGCGCGCTACGGATCGCGCCGTATCGGCCGATAGATGCAACCTAATCGACATCAAGGGGTTTGTTGCCGCCGATGCTCTCACGCTGGTTGACACGTCTTGCGCTGATCCTGGTGATCGGCGTCCTGCTCTTGAGCGGCCGCCATCTCTGGCAGCTGGAGCAGGCGCGAGGCCAGCGGGTGCCGGAACACCTGGGAACGATGGGCCGCGTGCTGGTCCCGACGCTCACCGAAGCGCTGCGCGACGAGGATCACGCTACCATCCACCGACTGCTGGTGCAGCTCTCGAACGACCCCGACATCCGCAACGTCACCCTGCGCAATGACGACGGCAGTGAGGCCGACTGCAGTGGCGAGACCCCCGGCCCACCGCCACGCCCGCTGGACGCCGGTGCCGGCGGCTGGCATGCGGAGTCCGCGCAGCGCTGGCTGCTGCCGATCGATTGGCTGACGCCCGCGCAACTGCCGCAGCGCCTGTGGCTGGATATTCAACTGAGCCCCGACGCGGTCGACACCGATGGGCGATCGCTCTACCACATCCTGACGATGTCACTCTCGAGCCTGTGCCTGTTGCTGCTGCTGGGCGCAGGCGTGGCCAGACGGCGCCACGCCACGCCGCTTCACCCCGCCGCGGATCGGCGCGATGGCAAACCCGGCGATCCATATTTTGGCGAGACTGACCCTGGCGAGACGGCTCCAGGTGAAACTGACCCAGGCGAGACTGACCCTGGCACAATCGGACCTGGCGACACCGCTCCCGCACTGCCCACCGAGACGAATGGGCCCACCCCTCGGCCCGACGCTGCCTCGCCCTCTACTCGGCCCGACGCTGCCTCATCCCCTGCTTGGCCCGATACCGCCAAGGAGATCAGCGATCTGGCCTATGTCAGTCACGAACTGCGCGCCCCGCTCTCCGGGGTGCTCGGGCTCTGCCGGCTGCTCGAGAACAGCCCCCTCGATGCGCGTCAGCGCGAGTGGCTGCGGCATATCCATCTGGCCTCCAACGGCTTGCTCGATACTGTCGATCACGTGCTCGGCGACGAGCGCCGTCGGCAGGTGGAGACCACCTTCGATATCGCCGATCTGCTATGGGAGGTGAACTGCCTGCAGACCCCGCTGGCGCAGGCCCGCGGCATCACCCTGCTGGGCATGGTCTATGACGAGGTGCCGCCCCGTCTGGTGGGCCAGCCGGTGGCACTGCGTCAACTGCTGACCAACCTGATCAGCAACGCGGTCAAGTACGGCGCTGCGGGCGATGTGGTCACCCGCATCACGCTGGCGGGCCGGGACGGCGAGCGCGTGCGGCTGACGATCAGCGTCAAGGATGCCGGGTGTGCCGAAGGGAGCGACCGCGAACAGTTGCGCCGTGCGCTGGCGGCCCCGGCGGAGACCGCGGGGAGCGGCAGCGGTCTGGCCGTGTGTCGGCGACTGACGCGGGAGATGGGGGGCGAGCTGCGCCTCGGCAACGATGGCCGGCGCGGCAACAGCGTGATCGCCAGCGTCACGCTGGGCGCCTGCGAACCGTTCTCCAGGCCCGCCGAGTTCGACCTCGGCCAGGCGCGGATCGGCCTCTATCAGCGCCATACCCGCCTCGATCATCTACTCGCCTACGCACTCAAGCGCTGGTCGGCCCGCGCGCAGCCGATCACCCATGCCGACGCCCTGGCCAACGGCGACGAGCCGCCCGCGCTGATGCTCATCGGCCTCGATCAGCAGGATCTCGAGCCCGCCGCAAGCGCTGCCTGGCAGCGCCGTTTCGATGCCATGCGCACGCCGTGCCTGCTGGTAGTCAACGCCGAGCCGACCCAGCCGCTGCCGTGGCACCTGCCGTCCGGCAGTAGTGTGCTGCGATTGCCGATCTCGCGCTATCTGCTGGGGCGCACCCTGGCTGGCATGCTCGATGCCGCCGGGCGCCAGGCGAGCAGCGACCAGCCGCGCATTCTGGTGGTCGACGACGACGAGCTTAGCCAGCACTATCTGGATGCGCTGATACCGATCGTGGGTGCCAGCTCACTGGTGGCGGGCAGCGCCGAGGCGGCATTGACGCTCGCCGCCGGCCACGCCATCGACCTGGTACTGATGGATCTGCGCCTGCCCGACGCCTCCGGCGCCGCGACCATCGCCCGTCTACGCGCCCTCGGCGGCCGCTGGACCCACCTGCCGATCGTCGCCATGAGCGCCAGCCCTGGCGCCGAGCTACCCGAGGAGGGGCCCGGCGGCTGCCAGCAGCTGCTGACCAAGCCGATCGACGAGCGCCAGCTACGGTCGCTGCTGATGCGCTATCTGCCCGGCGTCAGCGAGCCCACGGGGGAGCCGGAGCTGGCGGTGGTCGACCCCGACCTCGCCCTGCACCTGAGCGGCGGCCGTGAAGCGCTGGCCGATGAGCTGCTGACCCTGCTGCTGGCCGAACTGCCGCACCACCGCCTGAAGCTGGCGCAGGCGTGGCAGGCCGCGGACGCCGAAGCCCTCAGCGACGCCGTGCACCAACTCGGGGGCGGCTGCCGCTACTGCGGCGTGCCCGCGCTGAGCGCCGCCTGCCGCGCGCTGGAGACGCGCCTGCAGCAGGCGCCGCTGGCCGACTGCCGGCGCGAGTGGATGCAACTGACCCACGCCTGCGACCAACTCGCCGCCTGGACCGAGCGGCACGCCACCGGCATCACCCCACCCCGCTGAACCGGCCGGATATCCTGCGATCACCTGGCCGGAGCCAACCAGCGCCGCCGGGCGATAGCCCTAGTGAGCGTGGCCGTGATCGTGTTAGTGATCGTGATCATGGTCCTCATCATAGGACTCGAGCTGGGCCACCAGTCCGGCCTCCTGACCGGCGACCATCAGCCGCTTCATCTCCACCACCGCCTCCTTGAGCCCCACGAACAGCGCACGAGCGATGATGCTGTGGCCGATGTTGAGCTCGTGGATACCGGGAATCGCCGCGATCGCTTCGACATTGTGATAGTGCAGACCGTGGCCAGCGTTGACCACCAGCCCCAGCTCGCTGGCCAGCTCTGCCGCCGCGGCGAGACGCGCATACTCGACGCCGCGGGCGTCACCCTGGGCTTCGGCATAGGCACCGGTGTGCAGCTCGATCACCGGCGCCCCCACCGCCTGGGCGGCGGCGATCTGATCCGGTTCCGGGTCGATGAACAGCGATACCCGGCATCCCACGGAGGCGAGCCGGCGGCAGGCAGCAGCGATCGCATCACGCCCGGCGATCACATCGAGCCCACCCTCGGTGGTGAGCTCCTCGCGCTTCTCCGGCACCAGGCAGACATCCGCCGGGCGCAGGCGCTCGGCCAGCGCGATCATCTCTTCGGTGACCGCCATCTCGAGGTTCATGCGGGTGTTGAGCACCGCCGCGATCAGCTCGACATCGCGCTCCTGGATATGCCGGCGATCCTCGCGCAGATGCAGCGTGATGCCGTCGGCACCGGCCTCCTCGGCCAGCAGTGCCGCCTGCACCGGATCCGGGTAGCGGGTACCACGGGCCTGACGCAGGGTGGCGATATGATCGATATTGACGCCCAGTTGAATCCGGGTGGTAAGCATGCGGTCACTCCTTTTTCTGAAGCCTGTCGCTAGACACTGTCACTAAAGCTTGTCACTGACACCTACCCCTGAAAGCGTTCATTGACGCCCTCGGGGGAAGCGATCAGGCAAGATCGGGGGCTTGGCCGGCGGATTGGCGCTGCGGCGCATCAAGGGGCACCCAGGTGCGACCTGGCGGGCAGGCCGAGTAGGCCCGCCCGCCGCTCAGGAGAGACCGCGCCGCCGCTGGCTCAAGCGCTGCATCAGCTCCCGCGAGCGCAACGGCTGCGGCCCCAGCAGTGGTGCCAGCGCTGCCCGGGTCAGCGCCTTGCTGAGGCCGGCCAGCCCCGGGGCATCCCAGTCGCCACGGGCAAGCAGCTTGAGCGTGCGCCCGTCCCAGCCCGGCGCATCCGCCGTCACCGGCGAGAAACGCCGGCTCGACGGGCTGTAGGTATAGCGTGTGGCGGGGTCCAGCGGGCGCTCGTCGACGTCGGCAAATACCGGCTCGGCATCCAGTGTCTCGAGCAGGGTGATCTCCAGACGACGCAGCGCGGTGGCACGCTCGGCGGGCCGGGTCAGACGCTCGAGGGTCCAGGCATAGATGGCGAAGACCTCACCCACCGGCAGCCCCACGGGCAACGAACGGGTCAGCAGCTCGTTGGCGTAGAGCCCGCACAGCAGCCCCTCGCCCGCCAGCAGCACCGCACTCTGGGTGGTCTCCATCATGCGCAAGCGCTTGAGATCGCCCTCGCCGATCCAGGTGAGGTGCAGCGGTGCGAACGGCTGCAGCTTGGCGCGTGACTTGCTGCCGGCTCGCTGCACGCCCTGGGCCACGGCACGGATGTGGCCATGTTCCAGGGTGAGCACGTCGACCAGCGCGCTGGTCTCGCGATAAGCGCGCTTGTGCAGCAGATAGGCCGGCTGGGGTTGCATACGCCTGCCCTAGTCGAGATCGTAGCCGAGACTCTTCAGCGCACGGTCGTCGTCGGACCAGCCGCGCTTGACCTTGACCCACAGGTTGAGCATGACCTTGGCGTCGAAGGCACGCTCCATCTCCTGACGCGCCTCGGTGCCGATCTTCTTGATACGCTCGCCCTTGTCGCCGATCAGGATCTTCTTCTGACCCTGGCGCTCGACCAGGATCAGCGCACTGATATGGACCACCCGGCCCTCGTCGCGGAACTCCTCGATCTCCACCGTCATCTGGTAGGGCAGCTCGTCACCGAGCTGGCGCATGACCTTCTCGCGCACCAGTTCGGCGGCCAGGAAGCGCTGGCTCTTGTTGGTGATCTGGTCGTCGGGGAAGTAGTGGACCCCTTCCGGCAGGCGCTTGGCCACCTCGGCCTCCAGCTCCGGCACATTGGTGCCGTGCTTGGCCGACAGCGGCAGGATCGCGGCGAAATCACGGCGGGCCGACAGCGACTCCAGCCACGGCAGCAGCGAAGCCTTGTCTTCGAGCCAGTCGACCTTGTTGACCGCGAGAATCACCGGCGCCTCGACGTGGACCAGCTTGTCGAGCACCACCTGATCCTCGTCGGTCCAGCGCGTCCGGTCGACCAGGAATACCACACAGTCGACGTCGCGCAGTGCCTGCGTCGCCGCCTGGTTCATGAAGCGGTTGATCGCCTTGTTGCGATCCCGGGTCTGGAGATGCATGCCGGGCGTATCGACGTAGATGAACTGCGCCGTGTCGACGGTCTTGATCCCCATGATCTGGTGCCGCGTGGTCTGCGGCCGCCGTGAGGTGATCGAGACCTTCTGTCCCAGAATACGGTTCATCAGGGTCGACTTGCCCACGTTGGGGCGCCCGACGATGGCCACGAAGCCGCAGGTCTCAGTCATCCGCGCTTGCTCTTGGTAGGTTCGAGTTTGGCCAGCGCCAGCTCCGCTGCCTGCTGCTCGGCGAGACGCCGGCTGGTGCCTTCGCCGAGGGTCGGCGATTCGCCGAGCATGGCGATATGACACTCGACGCTGAACGTCTGGGCGTGCGCCTCGCCCTCCACCGAGGTCACCTCGTAGCGGGGCAGCGCCTGCTGGCGCGACTGCAGAAACTCCTGCAGCCGGGTCTTGGGGTCTTTCTGGGTGTTGTGCAGGTCGATCGACTCGAGCCGAGTGCCGAACCACGCCAGCACGCGGCTGCGTGCCACATCCATGCCGGCGTCGAGATAGATCGCACCGATCACCGCCTCGAGCGCATCGGCAAGGATCGAGTCGCGCCGGTGGCCGCCGCTCTTCATCTCCCCGGAGCCGAGCCGCAGGCAGGCACCGAGTTCGAACTCGCGCGCCACCTCGGCCAGCGTCTGGCCCTTGACCAGGCCGGCGCGCAGGCGCGACAGCTGGCCCTCGCGCGCCGCCGGAAAGCGCTTGAACAGCGCCTCGCCGATCACGAAGTTGACGATCGAGTCGCCCAGAAACTCGAGCCGTTCGTTGTTGGAACCGCCGACACTGCGGTGCGTCAGAGCCAGCTCCAGCAGCGACGGGTCACGAAACTCGTGACCGATACGGCGCCGGAAGCCTTGCAGAGGATCACTCACGTCATTCCCATTTTCATTGTCCGACGCAAAGCGGGCGCGGGTAGTCCCGTCGCCCGCTTTGCGAGTGCATCGTGGTCGGATCGGTTGCCGATCCGCCGTCGCGATACCGCACCGGCGGCGACCTCGACGGGCCACCGCTGTCGGTTCGCGCTATGCGATTCAGTGTATCTGGCGCACCGTGCTGAAGCTAGGCAGACCGCCGTCCCAGTGCATCCATACCGCGAACGCCTTGCCGACGATATTGGCCTCCGGCACGAAGCCCCAGTAGCGGCTGTCGTTGGAGTGGTCACGGTTGTCGCCCATCATGAAGTACTCATGATCGGGCACCACGATCTCGCGCATCTGCGGCCCGGGCATGCTCGGGTTGTTGTAGATATCGTGCTCGACCTTCCCCAGGTGCTCGCGCAGCAGCTCCTCGCCAGGCGCCTGCGGCGGGTCGGCGTTGACCAGGGTCTTGGGTACCGGCTCGCCGTTGACGTAGAGCTGCTTGTTCTCATAGCGAATGTGATCGCCAGGCAGCCCGATCACCCGCTTGATGAAGTTGACCGAGGGGTCTTCCGGGAAACGGAATACCATCACGTCACCGCGCTGGGGCTCGCCGAGATCGGCGATCTCGGTATTGATCACCGGCAGGCGCAGGCCGTAGGCGAACTTGTTGACCAGGATGAAGTCGCCGACCTTGAGGGTCGGACGCATCGAGCCCGAGGGGATCTGGAACGGCTCGATGACGAAACTGCGCAGCACCAGCACGATCAGCAGGACCGGGAAGAACGACCGTGCGTAGTCGATCGGCCACGGGTCCTTGTACGTCACCGCCTCGCGGCTGCCCTTCTCCTCGGCGGCGGCGCGTTGACGCTGACGACGGGCGCGGCGCCAGAACAGGCTATCGAGTAACCACACCAGCCCCGTGATGGCGACGGCCACCACCAGTAACAACGAAAAATCCATGAGACCGTTTCCTACTCATTCACTTTGAGAACGGCGAGGAACGCATCCTGGGGGATCTCCACACGCCCCACCTGCTTCATGCGTTTCTTGCCGGCTTTCTGCTTCTCCAGCAGTTTCTTCTTGCGGGTGACATCGCCACCGTAGCACTTGGCGGTGACGTTCTTGCGTAGCGCCTTGACCGTGGAACGTGCCACCACGTGACCGCCGATCGCCGCCTGCACCGCGACATCGAACATCTGGCGCGGAATCAGCTCCTTCATCTTCTCGACCAGCAGGCGGCCACGGGCATGGGCGTGGTCACGATGGATGATCAACGCCAGGGCATCGACCCGGTCACCGTTGATGAGGATATCCAGACGCACCAGTTTGGCCGCCTCGAAGCGCTCGAAGCTGTAGTCCAGCGAGGCGTAGCCCTTGGAGATCGACTTGAGGCGATCGAAGAAGTCCATCACCACTTCCGCCATCGGCAGCTCGTAGACCAGCTGCATCTGGTTACCCAGCACCTGCATGTCGAGCTGTACGCCGCGCCGGTTGACGCACTCGCTGATGACGTTACCGACGAACTCCTGCGGCACCAGGATATTGGCGCGCACGATCGGCTCGCGCATCTCGTCGACGTTGCCCAGGTCGGGCAGCTTCGACGGGTTGGAGATGTAGATCAGCTCACCATCGTCCATCAGCAGCTCGTAGATGACCGTCGGCGCCGTGGTCAGCAGATCGAGGTCGTACTCGCGCTCCAGCCGCTCCTGGATGATCTCCATGTGCAGCGTGCCGAGGAAGCCGACGCGGAAGCCGAAGCCCAACGCATCCGAGTTCTCGGGCACGTAGTCGAGCGAGGCGTCGTTGAGTGCGAGCTTCTCGAGGGCGTCGCGGAAGTCCTCGTAGTCATCGGAGCTGACCGGGAACATGCCGGCGTAGACCTGCGGCTTGACCTTCTGGAAGCCAGGCAGTCGCGGCACGTCCTTGGTCTTGGCGTGGGTGATGGTGTCCCCCACCGGCGCGCCGTGGATATCCTTGATGCCGGCGATCACGAAGCCCACCTCGCCCGCACGCAGGATCCCGGTGGAGTGCTGCTTGGGGGTGAAGAAGCCGATGTCGGTCACTTCCCAGTCGCGGCCGGTCGACTTCATGTGAATCTTGTCACCCTTCTTGAGGGTGCCATCGAACAGCCGCACCAGCGATACCACGCCCTGATAGTTGTCGAACCAGGAGTCGATGATCAGCGCCTGCAGCTGGCCCTCGCGGTCACCCTGGGGCGGCGGGATGTCGCGCACCAGGCGCTCCAGCAGCTTGTCGATGTTGAGCCCGCTCTTGGCCGACACCTGCACGGCGTCGTGGGCATCGAGACCGATGATCTCTTCGATCTCGTGGGCCACTTTATCCGGATCGGCCTGGGGCAGGTCCATCTTGTTGAGGACCGGGAGCACCTCCAGATTCTGCTCGATCGCGGTGTAACAGTTGGCCACCGACTGCGCCTCGACCCCCTGCGCGGCATCGACCACCAAGAGCGCGCCCTCGCAGGCGTAGAGCGATCGCGACACTTCATAGGAGAAGTCGACGTGGCCCGGGGTATCGATGAAGTTGAGCTGGTAGGTATGGCCATCCTCGGCGTGGTAGTCGAGGGTCACCGACTGCGCCTTGATGGTGATGCCGCGCTCGCGCTCCAGATCCATCGAGTCGAGCACCTGCTCTTTCAATTCGCGCTCGCTCAATCCGCCGCACACCTGGATGATGCGGTCGGCCAGCGTGGACTTGCCGTGATCGATGTGGGCGATGATCGAAAAATTCCGTATGTACTTGAGATCAGTCGAGTTTTCGTCTTTTGACATCAAATGAAACCTAGGGTGTGTACGCAGCCCTGTACATAGAATTTTTCTTGCCGGCGAGCTGGTAGGAAAAAAGGAAGGCCGGCATTGTAGCGCGACGACGCATCAATGTCGTCAAACGCCAGTACACGGCTATCAACCAGCCATACCCTCCATGCGAGCGGAGCCCATGTAGCAGTCTAGTACGGCGAGGTTTGGTTCATTGCCGCGCGACGCAGATCGCAGACGGCCATCGCCACAGCCTCATCCCGCCACGGTGCAAAACGCACCATTCCGCATCAAAAATTTTGTTGTAAAACCGTGGAAAGCCTCAGCAACGGCGCAGCCTGCCACCATGTGCATCACCGCAACAAAACCGACCCATTTAGCGCGCAGGCGGGGCGGGGAGTCGACAGCGCGCCGGGGGGAAGCAAGGCTATGGAGAGGCAGGCGGTGGCCACAGGGTGTCCGTTGGCTACTCGGCTCGTTGAATGGTCAAGGCGACGTGCCGTCTCTCTACTCACTCGCTGCCGTCGAGTGAGCTTCTCGAGCCTGACGGAAATCCTCCGCATGCTCGAAGATCCAGAGCCACATAGGGATGATCTTCAAGAGAAATTCCTCCCCCAACCGAGTCAGCTCGTAATCGACTCGCGGCGGGACTTCCTCATAATCCTGGCGAAGAATCAGGCCATCGCGCTCGAGCTGCCGCAGCGTTCTCGTTAGCATCCGCTGAGTGACGCCATCGAGCCGTCGGCGAAGCTCGGCGTGTCTCAACCGCCCTCCCTCCTTGAGCGCGTGGATCACCCCAAAAGCCCAGCGATTGCCGGCGTGGGATAGCACCTCTCTCTTCAGCCAGTCGTCCTCGTCTTCCATCGCGTCGCAGAGCGCCCGGGAGCGAGTGAGCAGGTCGTCTTCGTCTTTCGGTATCACTGATGTACCTACTTATGTGGGGAATCCTGACGTGCAAACATCCGCTACCTCGATCAAAGCCGTCAACGTTGGAGATAGCATGAATCGCACAGACAGGAAGGAATCGATATTGGTATTGGGCGCGGGGGAGCTGGGCTTCGAAGTATTGCGCCACCTGGCAAACCACGCTCGCAAGCATCAATCAGCGCGTATCTACGTCCAGTTGAGACAATCCACGATAGAGACGACCGATCCGGTCAAGAAGCAGCAAATCGATCAGTTGCGGGCATTGGGCGTCGAGACTGTTCCTGGCGATGTCGCCGCAACCGGCACGAATGAACTGGCAGCCCTTCTCGCCCCCTACGATACGGTCATTTCATGCATCGGCTTTTCGGCTGGTCGTGGCACGCAGACCAAGATTACCCAGGCAGTGCTCCAGGCCGGCGTGAAGCGCTATGTGCCGTGGCAGTTTGGCGTTGACTACGACACGATTGGCCGAGGTAGCGCCCAGGACGTATTCGACGAACAACTTGATGTGCGCGACCTGCTCCGGGCGCAGAACCGCACAGAGTGGCTCATTGTCGCCACGGGAATGTTCACCAGCTTTCTGTTCGAACCGGCTTTTGGCGTCGTGGCTCTTGAGCAGAGCGAGGTTCACGCCCTGGGTAGCTGGGATAACCAGGTTACCGTGACAACACCAGAAGACATCGGACGCTTGACCACAGCGATACTGTTTCACGAGCCACGCTTCCGGAACGAAACCGTGTTCGTCGCAGGAGACACCATCAGCTACGGGGAATTGGCGGACGAGCTGGAGCGCCAGCTCGACCGCCCTTTCAAGCGACAAGCGTGGTTGATTTCCTACCTTAGCGATGCGCTACATGCCGATCCCGACAACAACCTGTTCAAGTATCGCGCCGTGTTCGCGGCAGGCGTTGGCGTCGCATGGCCCAAGGAGACGACGTTCAATTATCGCGAAGGACTCGAAACAGTCGATGTCCCAACCTGGATACACCGCCACCTGGTTGAGTGATGGCCGGCCCATTTATAGCTGAGAAGGGCGCCATCGGATCTACCCCATTCGCTCGCTAGGGCGAATAAGCGAGCGTCGGAGCCAATGCTGACGGGAATTAGTTGGACTGCGTGGGGCTTATCAGGACCGCCATATCAAACCGCTGGCATAGGGGCCTGCTTCATGTTGGAAAGCACCCGCTCTGCGATTATGGGCTTGGCCAGGGCGAGTTCCTCGAGCAACTCCATCCACATCCGCAGCGTTGTCTGGTCGGCAGGCAGTGTGCCGAGGGTGGGAAACACGTGCAGCTCGAAGCTACGCAGGATCTCCCGCGCACCAGCCTTCTGGGGCCCGCAGTAGCGCTCGTACCAGTCCCGCACCAGAGTTTCGTTTGTGTGAGCCTCCGAAATCGACGCCTGTTCTATTTTCCGCAGTAACCTGGGGGCATGGCCCTGCTCTCATGGCTGTGCCAAGGACAGCGACCGGGTGCGCTGCGGCCGCGCCAGACGCGACGAGCCCCGCCGGGGGCGGGGCTCGTCGGGCACGCGTGCGACTGGCGTCACTCTTTCTTGTCGTGGGCCTTGAGCCGCAGGGCGACGAAAAGCGAGTTGCCGTCGCGCGAGATGCGCACCGGCACCGCGCGGTCACCGTCGACCTTCTTGACCGCCTTGATCAGCGCATCGGCACTGTCGACCGGCTTCTGATCGAAGCTGACGATGACGTCACCCGGCTGGATGCCGGCAGCGGCAGCGGCGCCGCGCGGGTCGACCCGGCGCACCAGCACGCCACTATCGACGTCGAGCTGCTGCTTCTCCTGGGCGCTCAGGTCGCTGATGGCGATGCCCAGTTTGGTCTGGTCGTTGGTCGACTGTCCGCCAGACGAGCCGTCGGCGCTCAGCGACGCGGGCCAGTCACCCACGGTGACGTCGATGTTGCGGGTATCGCCGTCACGCAGGACCTTGAGCTTGATCTCCGCGCCCGGGGCGAACTTGCCGATGATCCGCGGCAGCGTGGTGGAGTCATCGACGGCATCCCCGTTGACGCTGAGGATCACATCACCGGCCTTGAGTCCGGCTTTCTTGGCCGGGCTGTCGTCACTGACGTCGGAGACCAGCGCGCCCTTGGTGTCATCGAGCCCGAACGACTCGGCCAGGTCCTTGGACACCGGCTGGATCACCACGCCCAGCCAGCCGCGGCTGACGTGACCTTCGGTACGCAGCTGGTCGGCGACGTTCATCGCCACGCTGATCGGAATGGCGAAGGAGAGGCCCATGAAGCCGCCGCTGCGGGTATAGATCTGGGAGTTGATGCCCACGACCTGGCCATCCAGGTTGAACAGCGGACCACCGGAGTTGCCCGGATTGATGGCGACGTCGGTCTGAATGAACGGCACATAGGTATCGCTGGGCAGGGTACGGTTGATGGCGCTGACGATGCCCGCGGTGACCGAGTGGTCGAAGCCGAACGGTGAGCCGATCGCCGCCACCCACTCGCCGACCTGAAGATCATCGGAGTTGCCGATCTTGAGCGTCGGCAGATCCTTGGCGTCGACCTTGAGCAGTGCCACGTCGGTACGCGGGTCGGAACCCACCAGCTTGGCCGGCAGCTCACGCCGATCGTTCAGGCGCACCATGATCTTGTCGGCGTTCTTGACCACATGGGCATTGGTGAGAATGTAGCCATCGGAGCGGATGATGAAACCCGAACCGAGCGACTTGCGCTCCTCCTCGCCACTCGGCGCACCGGGCATCGGTGGCATCTGATCGCCGAAGAAGCGGCGGAAGATATCGGGGACATCCTGCTGCCCGAAGGGGTCGTCGGAGGCGCTGACCGTGCTGGTCGTGGAGATGTTGACCACACCCGGCGCCGCCTGCTTGACCAGTGCGGTGAAGTCCGGCAGGTCGCTGGCGCGGGCCGCCTGCGCCGAGAGCAGCGCCATCATCAGCACCAGCCAGGGAGCGAACCATCTTGTCATACGTTCCATTAAACACTCCTAACACCATGAAGACTCGTCACGAGCCATACGTTTGCGATGGCCGGCCCCGGCGAGAGATAACGCGGTCACAATGAACCCCGCCCAGGACACGGCGCCAGTGGCCGCATGCCGCCGCCGCCACCCTTTTCATTGATGCGGAAAAAGCCGAAGAGTTCAACGAGATGTAAAGATTCTTTACCGCCAGCAGAGGGCGCCGCCCAGCATCGCCACGGTGAATGACCGACGGCGGCCGTCGCGCGCCGGGCGATGCCAATGTCTCTGGATAGACCAGCGCGGAGTGCCGACAGCCCCCTCGATGCGCGGGCTGAGCGCCCAAGAAATACAAAGGGGCGCGGTCGTCGCAAGACGGCCGCGCCCCTTTTGGCGGCAAACTTCGCGCTCAGCGCGTGGCGGAGGCGTCGATCGCGTGCAACTGGCTGGCGTAGTTGCCGGAGCCATGCAGCAGCCCCAGATCACCGTTGCCCAGCGTGCGTCGAGCCAGGTAGGACTGCAGCGAAGCGCCCTGGCCCTGCTCCAGGCCAGCATCGCCGCTGGCGCTGAACAGCGGCAACATGACGTCATCGCCGATGGTCATCAGCCCGTGATGCTCGCCACCAGCGCCAGCACCGGCCATCGAGAAGATCGGCATGCCACTGGAGGCCGGTGCGCGCATCGACGCCGGGATCACCCCCCCTTCGCCGCTGCCGGAGGGCAGCGCGAAAGCGGGCTGTGCGCTCGCTGCCGGGGCGAGCGACTCACCGCTGGCCGCGATCTCGGCTGGCGCGGTGGGATCACCGCCGAAGCCGTTGTAGACCTGCACGCCGGTGATCACCATCAGCGACACCGCCGCGGCCACCGCCGCGCCACCCATGAAGGAGAACGAGTGGCGACGGGACGCCGCCGGCGCCTCGGCCACGCCGGGAGCCGGCTCTTCGGCGATCGCCGCCATCACGTCGGCGGAGATATCGATATCCACCACCGCATCGCGCTCGCGCTGCATCATGCTGCGCGCCAGATGGTAGCGTCGCCAGGTGTCCGCCTCGCCGGAAGCCGCCTCCATCTGCTTGAAGACGCGCCGGAGATCGAACTCGTCGCCCTCGTCGTCCATCAACGCGGAAAACGACTCACGTACCTGCTTCATAGTCACACCCTCACACTCGGCCAGTGCCTTGCCCGTGATCGCTGTCGGCAGCGTCGCCGGACAACGACATCAGTGTCTCTTTCACACACTATGACGCCACAGGCCCGCGACAGTTCATTTTCGATTCATGTTTATTTGAAGATCGAATGCGTCGCCCGCTGCCCATGCCTCAGCCATCGTTGGCGACATCGGAATTCCCCCGCTCCAGCAGCGGCTGGATATGCTTGTCGACCGCCTCCCGCGCACGAAAGATGCGCGAGCGCACGGTGCCCACCGGGCACTCCATGATGGTGGCGATATCCTCGTAGGAGAGGCCATCGAACTCGCGCAGAGTGATCGCCGTGCGCAGATCGTCGGGCAGATTGTCGATCGCGGCGAAGACCGCCGACTCGAGCTGATCGCGGGCGATCGATGCCTCGGGGGACTCGATGTCGGAGAGCCGCCCGCTCTGATCGATCACCTCGGCATCAGCGATGTCGAGATCGCTCCCCGGCGGGCGCCGCCCGCGGGAGACCAGGTAGTTCTTCGCGGTATTGATGGCGATACGGTACATCCAGGTATAGAAGGCACTTTCGGCACGGAAGCTGCCGAGAGCCCGATACGCCTTGATGAAAGCCTCCTGCGCGACGTCCTGGACCTCGGCATGGTCCTGCACGTAGCGGCCGATGAGCCCCAGAATCTTGTGTTGATACTTCTTGACCAGAAGATCGAAGGCCCGGGTATCCCCCTTCTGGGCTCGCTCGACCAACTGCTGGTCGGTCTCTCTGGCACCCATTCAGGCACTCCACCGGTTCATGGGCGCGGCGCATCGGAACAACAGCGGGTGACGATCGGGGTATGACAGTGACAATACGCTCATGATTCAACCTGGAGCCGTGGGACTCGCGATTCATTGACAGGCGTGCAACTTATAACAGAACCCCGGTTTTTAACAGAAAGCCGGAGGCGGCACGCGGTGAAAGCCTGCCAGTCTTGCCGTTTTGGCGCCCGCCATCAAGTCATCGGCCAGCGCCACGCGACCGCCTGCGGCGTGCGGAAAGTTGATTTTTGCCCGCCGCAGCCGCCATAGTACGCGCTCTACACGCAGACGCGCGCCCTTGGATGGCGCCGTCTCCCCAGCGCGAACAACCGCAGATTTCAACGGGCCCAGCATGTCGGAACAGCAGGTCAACAATCTCAACGTCCTGGCGCAGGACGTTCTGATATCTCCCGAAGTGCTCAAGCAGCACATCCCGCTCAGCGAGACCGCCGAGCGCACGGTCATCGAAGGCCGCCAGACCATCCAGCGCATCCTCGATCGCGAGGATCCGCGCCTGCTGGTGGTGATCGGCCCCTGCTCGATCCACGACCCCGAGGCCGCCCGCGACTATGCCCGGCGCCTGCGCCAGCTCGCCGACGCGGTGAGCGACAGCCTCTATATCGTGATGCGCGTCTACTTCGAGAAGCCGCGCACCACGGTGGGCTGGAAGGGCCTGATCAACGACCCCCATCTCAACGACTCCTTCGAGATCGAAGAGGGGCTGCACATCGCCCGCCGCCTGCTGGTGGACCTGGCCGAGATCGGCCTGCCGCTGGCGACAGAGGCGCTCGACCCGATCTCGCCGCAGTATCTGCAGGACTGCATCAGCTGGTCGGCGATCGGCGCCCGCACCACCGAATCCCAGACCCACCGCGAGATGGCCTCGGGGCTCTCCGGCCCGGTCGGCTTCAAGAACGGCACCGATGGCAGCCTGGACGTGGCGGTCAACGCACTGCAGTCGGTAGCCAGCCCGCACAACTTCCTGGGCATCGATCAAGCCGGCCAGGTCGCGGTCATCCGTACCCGCGGCAACGCCTACGGCCATGTGGTACTGCGCGGCGGCAACGGCAAGCCCAACTATGACAGCGTCAGCGTCACCCTGGCGGAGCAGGAGCTGGCCAAGGCCGGCCTCAAGGCGAATCTGATGGTCGACTGCTCCCACGCCAACTCCAACAAGGACCCGGCGCTGCAGCCGCTGGTGATGGAGAACGTGACCCACCAGATCCTCGAAGGCAATCGCTCGATCATCGGCCTGATGATCGAATCCAACATCGGCTGGGGCGCACAGAAGATTCCCGCTGACCGCAGCCAGCTCGAGTATGGCGTGTCGATCACCGATGCCTGCATCGACTGGCCCACCACCGAGCGCAGCCTGACCCAGATGGCCGAACAGCTCGCGCCAGCGCTCAAGGCACGTCTCGACACCCAAGAGTGAACCCGCCAGGCCCTGACACGCCGNNTCGGCGTGTCAGGGCATCGGAAAGGTGAGTACTCGTGCCGATGTCGGCGACAGCACAGGCCGGGTCAGGCTGGCGTCTCTTTGACCACGCCTTCGATCTCACGCCGGAACGGCGGCAGCGCGTCCAGCAGCGCCTTGCCGTAGCGCCGGGTCAACACCCGGCGGTCGAGCAGCGAGATACGCCCGCTGTCGTTCTCCTTGCGAATCAATCGACCGCAGGCCTGGACCAGCTTGATCGAGGCGTCCGGCACCGAAATGCGCATGAAGGGGTTCCCCCCCTGGCTCTCGATCCACTCCGCCAGCGTCGCCCCCACCGGATCGTCCGGCACCGAGAACGGAAGCCGGGTGATCACCACATGGGTGAGATAGCGCCCCGGCAGGTCGATCCCCTCGGCGAAGCTCGCCAACCCGAAGATCAGACTGCCCTGCCCCGCGTCCACCGCCTTGCGATGACGCTCGAGCAGCTCGCGCTTGGGCAGCCGGTCCTGGGACAGCAGACGCGACGCCCAAGGCTCGGCGAGCGCCTCGGCGACGCTCTTGAGCTGCTTGCGCGACGAAAACAGCACCAGGATCGCCTCATCGTCCTCGCGCCCTTCGATGAACTGCACGATGGCGCGGTCGTGGGCCACCGGGTCGCCGGGCTCCACCGCCTCCCGCGGCACGCTGAGGGTGGCGCGGGAGTAGTCGAACGGGCTGGGCAGACGCTGATAGCGATAGCGATTGGCCAGGCCGGCACGCTCCTGTAGCCGCTCGAACCGGTTGAGCGCGGTCAGTGTGGCCGAGGTCACCACCGCCCCGTAGCAGGCCCCCCACAGGTGGCGCGCCAGGGTCTCGGCGGCAGAGACCGGGCTGGCCGAGAAGGTCAGCTCGGGCTCGCTGCCGAAACGCTCGAAGGTGAGCCAGCGCGCCTGGGGCTTCTGATCCGGCGGGTCCTCGCTGGCCAGCGCCTGCCACAGCGCGTGGGCGTCCAGCGCGCGACCGTGGAGCAGCGCACTCAGCGGCAGCCAGGGTTCGGCCTGCTCCCGTGACAGCCCGGTGGACTTGTCCGGGTCGAGGCTCTCGCGCAGGATCTCGGTCATCGTCTCCAGGTCGCGGGCCAGTGCCGCAAACGGAATCACCAGCTGCTGCGCCAGCGCCACCAGCGGTGCCGGCGCGCGGCCGTTGGCGAAGCGATGGTGCCGGGTCTCGTCCCCCGCCCCCTGCTCGAGCCCGGCGATCTGATGCCCCATGGCGTAGGCCTCGCCGAGACTCGGCTCGAGCGCCGCGATCCGTTCGGGAAAGGCTGCCAGCAGGCGCGCCAGGGTCGGCTGGGCGGCGAGCGCGGTATTCAGCTCGGTGAGCGACTTCTTCAGCGTGCGCAGCCAGCGCAGGGTGCCATTGACGGCAAAGCGGTGGTGGAAGTGATCCAGCGCCTTGTCAGGAAGATGGTGCCCCTCGTCGAAGATGTAGATGCACTCCTTCGGCGGCGGCAGCACCATACCGCCGCCGAGGGCGAGATCCGCCAGCACCAGATCGTGGTTGGCGACCACGATATCGGCCTGCTCCAGATGCCGCCGCGAGCGGAAGTAAGCGCAGGCCCCGAAGTGACCGCAGCGGCGGTTGGTGCACTGGCGATGGTCGACGGTCAGGCGGCGCCAGTCACGGTCGTCGATCGCGACCGGCCAGCTGTCGCGATCGCCCTCCCACTTGCCCGAGGCGTAGGTATCGGCCATCTCCTGGACCAGCTGCGGAAAGTCGCCGCCGGCATCGGTGGCGATGGTCTGCTCGAACAGCGATAGCGTGGGATTGGGCTCGCTGCCCTCCAGCGCCTGATCGAGCTTGGCCACGCACAGATAGCGCCCGCGCCCCTTGGCCAGAGCGTAGTCGAAATCGAGCCCGCTATGCTCGCGCAGCCGCGGCAGATCCTGATTGAGCACCTGCTCCTGCAGCGCCACCGTGGCGGTCGCCACCACCAGCCGCTTGCCGCGGGCCTTGGCCACCGGCAGCGCCGCCAGCAGATAGGCCAGCGTCTTGCCGGTGCCGGTACCCGCCTCGAGCACGCAGACGTGCTCCTGGGAGGTGCGCCGACCCTGATCGTCGTGCTCGATCCCGGCCAGGGTGCGCGCGATCTCCGCGATCATCAGCCGCTGGCCGTAACGGGGCGTGAGCTCCAGGCCCTCGAGCGTGCGTCGATAGGCGTCCTGAATCTCCTGCTTGAGCGTCTCGTCGAGCATGCGGGTTCCGGGCAGGCCGGCCTGTGTGGGGAAGGCAGGGTGACCGCTCACAGGGGTGAGCGGTCAATCGGGATGGCTTAGACGAGCATCGACTCCGGCGGCTGCTCGCAGGGCAGCTTGTCCTTGATATAGGCCTCGATCTCGGGCAGCGAGAACGCGTCCTCCTCGCCGACGAAGCTGATCGAGACCCCCTTGGCGCCGGCGCGACCGGTACGGCCGATACGGTGCACGTAGTCCTCTGGATCCTCGGGCAGGGTGTAGTTGACCACGTGGCTGACATCTTCGATATGGATGCCACGCCCGGCGACGTCGGTCGCCACCAGCACCTGGATCTCGCCGTCACGGAACTTCTCCAGCGTGCTGATGCGCTGGTTCTGCGGCACGTCACCGGAGAGCATCGCCACGTTGATGCCCGCTTCGCGCAGCGTTCCATCGAGTTCACGTACCAGATCGCGGCGGTTGCCGAACACGATCACGCGCTCCATCGACTCCTGCTTGAGCAGGTTGATCAGCAGTCTGCGCTTGTCGCTGTCGCTGACCAGATAGACGCGCTGGTCGATATTGGCGGCATTCTCGGTGGTCACCTCGATCTCGACGTGGGCCGGCTTGTGGGTCCACTGCTCGGAAAGACTGAGGATATCCGGGGTGAAGGTCGCCGAGAACAGGAAGGTCTGGCGCTCTTCACGCTTGGGCGTATAGCGGATGATGCGCTTGACGTCGGGGATGAAACCCATCGACAGCATGCGGTCCGCCTCGTCGAGCACCAGCACCTCGACCTGGGAGAGATCGATGTCGCGCTTCTGCTGGAAGTCCAGCAGCCGGCCCGGGGTGGCCACCAGGATGTCCAGGTTCTTGACCAGCTGCTCGCGCTGCTTCTGGTAATCCATGCCGCCGACCACACTCGCCACGTTGAGCGAGGTGAAACGCGCCAGCGCCTTGGCATCTTTTTCGATCTGCAGCGCCAGCTCGCGGGTGGGCGCGACGATCAGGGCCCGCGGCGTCCCCGCGCGCTGACCATCCGGCGCCTCCTCCTCTAGGAAGTAGGCGAGCATCGAGATCAGGAAGGCGGCCGTCTTGCCGGTACCGGTCTGCGCCTTGCCGACCACGTCGCCGCCGAGCAGCGTGTACATCAGCGCTTCGGCCTGGATCGGGGTGCAGTACTCGAACCCCTCGGCGTGGATGGCACGCATCAGCGCCAGCGGCAGATCGAAATCGTGGAACCGCCAGCGGCCGGCCACGGGCGCGACTTGGAACTGATCCAGCGACCAGCCGGTGGCGTTACGCGACTGCGATTTACGAGGCTTGCGTCGACGCCGCTTGGGTCTGCGGTTCTGTGCCGGTGCCTGGGTGTTGTCCGACTCACTCATAATTATGACGAATGTCCGAATTCGATTGACGATGAAGCCCGCGCGGATATGGAGAGCCGCCGAAGCAGTGCTGGCGCTCGATCCGACACCGCCACTCGGCACCGCCGCTGGCGGCACACCGAGGCCCGGCGTCGGCGCGGGCAAGCCCCTAGTGTACCAGCCTGGGTGCGTGACGTCGCCAGCCGGGCGGCGAGCCCGGCCTGTCAGTCGCCTTGGCGCCTGTTAGAATGGAGCCATGAGACGACAATGCCCCCGGCACTCAGGCCGTGGGCGCCGCTAGCAAAGGCCGCGTGAATGACTCGCAGAAAGAAGACCCGCTCCCTGGCCGACAAGGTCAGCATCCGCACTGGCAAGCGCAAGGATTACCGCCGCTGGCGCCATGACAACCCCGACGAGGTCACCTCGTCGCGCCGCTACGTGGCCAAGAAGGATCAGCAGCGCAAGGCGCAGGCCGAGCGCAAGCTGAAGCGCCAGAGCGTGGCGCCGCTGCCGCTGCACACATCCGATGCCAGCCAGGAGGATACCGACTGATGCGCCTGGTCTCGTTCAACATCAATGGCATCCGTGCCCGCCTGCACCAGCTCGAAGCGCTGGTGGAGACCCATGCCCCGGACGTGATCGGGCTGCAGGAGACCAAGGTCCAGGATAGCGAATTCCCGCGCGAGGCGGTCGAGGCCCTCGGCTATCACGTCCACATCCACGGCCAGAAGGGGCACTACGGCGTCGCGTTGATGACCAAGGCGCGCCCGGAACAGGTCCACTACGGCTTGCCCGACGACCCCGAGGATGCCCAGCGGCGGCTGATCGGTGCCACGCTGGCAATGCCGGACGGCCGCCCGCTGACGGTGTGGAACGGCTACTTCCCCCAGGGCGAGAACGTCACCCACCCGACCAAGTTCCCGCACAAGCGCGCCTTCTACGCCGGGCTCAGCACGCTACTCGATACGCGCCACGACCCCGCCGAGCGCCTTGCCATCATGGGCGACTTCAATATTTCACCGCAGGATATCGACATCGGTATCGGCGAGGAGAACCGCAAGCGCTGGCTGCGCGAGGGCAAGACCAGCTTTCAGCCGGAAGAGCGCGAATGGCTAGAACGGCTCAAGGGGTGGGGGCTGAAAGATAGCTACCGCCTGTGCCATCCCGACAGCAGCGAGCTGTTCAGCTGGTTCGACTACCGCTCCAAGGGGTTCGATCGCGAGCCCAAGCGCGGTCTGCGTATCGACTACATCCTGGTCACCGAGCCGCTGGCCGAGGCCACCCGCGCCGCCGGTATCGACTACGCGCTGCGCGGCATGGAGAAGCCCTCGGACCACGCTCCGGTGTGGAGCGACTTCGATCTCGACTGAGTGGATGTCGACCTGATTGGCAACGACAGATACGACGACGCCCCGGCTTGCGGGGCGTCGTCGCGGGTCAGCGGCCGCCGACACCCGATTCAGCCAGCCGGGGCAGACCACCGCTCTTCAGCCCAGTGACTCCAGCCACTGCTGGGCCTGGGCCTCCCCCGCCGCCGCCGCACGCTCGAGCGCCCGGCGTGCCAGTTGCGGCCGCTCCAGCTGGGCCGCGGCGACGCCCATCAGCAGCCAGTCGCGCCCCTGGGCAGCCTGCGCCGACGAGACACCACTGCCCCTTTTCTGGGCCACGTCGCTCTGGGCCACTTCGCTCTGGGCCACTTCGCTCTGGGAAACTTCGTCGGCGGGCACGATCTGACCCAGCGCGTCGAGCACCACCTGCCACTCGCCCCAGCCGTAGGCGGTCTCGGCCAACTGGCGCCAGTCCGCCGTACTGCCGGTCTGGGTAGCCAGCGCGCGCCACGCCGCCAGCGCCTTGGCGTGTTCGCGTGCGGCGGTCCACGCCTGCGCCTCCAGGCGCAGGTTCCGGGTCGAGCGCGGCAGCTGGCCAGCATCCAGCCAGCGCGCCAGATACTCCCCCGCGCGGGCCGGCGTCCCCCCTGCGATATGCAGCTCGGCCAGCTGCACCAGATCCTGCGGCTGAGTCAGCACGCCACGGCGCCAGCCGCTCTCCCAGATCGCCGCCGCCCGCCCGGGGTCGCCGGCACGCTGGGCAAGGCCCGCAGCGCGCCGCCACACCTCCGGCGAGTCAGCGGCGTCGCCGAGCAGCGCCAAGGCGTCGTCGAAGCGTCCGCTCTGCTGATAGACCGTGCTGGCAAGCTGGCGCTGAGCGTCGTTCCAGGCGGCGCTACCCGATGCGCGCAGGCGATCGAGCGAGTTGGCCGCCGCCTGCCACTCGCCCAGGGCGGCACGCGTGCGCACCAGCAACCAGCGCGACTCGGCGTCGCCACCGCTGGCCTCGACCCAGCGCGTGAGCAGATCGGCGCCGCGCTCGCGCTGGCCGGCCGCAAGGCGCAGCTGCGCCTCCTGGCGCAGCCAGGCCAGCCGCCGCGCCGCCGGGACCTCAGCGATGCCGCGGGCCGTGGCCAGGCGTGCCGCCGCGACCGCACTCTCGCCCTGGCGGGCCAGGGCGCTGGCTTCCAGTTGCAGAAACAGAGCCCGGGCCCAGCGATCGGCGGCATTGCCGCCCTCGAGACGCGCCGCAGCGGCCTCGGCACGCGACGCCACCGCGGCGTTGTCGCCCGCCGCCAGCTGCTGCTGCAGCGTCTTGAGCGACGCAATCATGCTGGCGCGCAGGGCCGGCCCCTCCGCCAGCGCCGGCGTGGCCACCAGCAGCGCCAGCAGCAAGGTAGCGCCAAGACGGCGCGAGCCGGCTCGGCGCTTGCCGGCAGTGAAAGCTCGGGTAGTACTGTGCAACGTGGTGGCAATCTCTGGCGCGTCCATGGTCACCCTTGCAGTTTGAACTCGATACGCTGGGTGGCGCGGCGCACGTCGTCCGCCGGCGGGAAGCGCCAGCGTGCAACCGCCTCCTCCACCGCGCGGTCGAACACATTGGCCGGCTCGGCGTCGATCACCCGCAGGCTGCCACCGTCCACGCGGCCATCGGGCTGGATGACGAAGCTGACCTCGACATAGCCCTCCATACCGCGCCGCCGCGCCCGCGCCGGATAGGTCGGATTGACCCGACTGGTCGGCTGCAGCTGCCCCACGTCCCGCGGTGAGGCCTGGGTGCCCTTGCTCGACGCTGGCTGCGAAGATGGCGCCTGAGCCTTACTGGGCGCCGGCGACGGGCTCGGCTCGGGCCGCGGCTGAGGCTGAGGTTGCGGTGCTGGCTTGGGTTGAGGCTTTGGCTGGGGCGTCGGCCGCGCCTCGCTCAGCTCGGGTAGCGAGGCGTCCAGGGTCGGCGCCGGGGTCTGCGTCTGCGCCACCTGAGGCTCGGGTACCGCGATCGGACTGGGCGTCGGCGCCGGAGCCGGTGCAGCCGCCGGTGGCGGCGGTGGTGCGGCCGGCGGTGGCGGTGGCGGCGCGGCACTCGACGTCGGCGCCGTCTGCGCCTGCTGCGGCGCCTCGACCATGGCGATCGGCGCCGCGCTGACGATCTCCTGGTTGTCCGGTGCCGGCGGCGCCACCAGCAGTGCCAGCAAATAGAACAGCACCAGCGCCAGCGCAGCACCGGCAACCACGCCTACCACCCTACGCATCAGCCGGCATCCCGGTTGGCCGCCACGGCGACGTTGTCGACCCCGGCCTGGCGAATCCGATCCATCACCTCGAGCAGCAGTCCGGTGGTCGAGCGGCGATCGGCCTGAACCACCACGCTACCGTTGCCGGAGACCAGCGCGGCGACCTTGGCGCCGACCCGATGCGCATCGACCGCCTCACCGTCGACCCAGACCGCGCCATCCTGGGTGATCGCCACCAGCACCTGGGTATCGGGGCGTGCGGTCGCCTCGCTCGACTGCGGCCGCTCGATCTCCACCCCGCTCTCCTTGATGAAGCTGGTGGTCACGATAAAGAAGATCAGCATGATGAAGACGACATCCAGCATCGGGGTCAGATCGATCCCGGTGGTATCGTCGCTCGCTTCCCGCAGGCGCCGTCTACGCATGGGCATCCTCCACCGCGCGGGCCATGCGATCGTGCAGTCGCTGATCCTCGCGCCGAATGATCTGTTCCAGTCGGGACACGAACAGCAGCCCGACCACGGCCACGGCCATGCCCACCAGGGTGGGCAGCGTAGCGCGGGCAACGCCGTCGGCCATCGCCCGCGCCTGACCGCTATCGCTGAGCGAAAGACTGTCGAACACCTGGATCATCCCGGTCACGGTGCCCAGCAGTCCCAGCAGCGGACACACCGCCACCAGCAGCTTGAGCCACGGCAACGGCTGGCGCAGGCGCGCCAGCAGTTCACGGGTCCACACCTCACGCAGGGTGAGCGCGCTCCAACTGACGTGGTCGCAACGCTGGATCCAGGCATCGATCAGCGCCCGGCGGGCACGGCGGTGGGTGACGCGCCAGTAGATCAGACGCTCCAGCGCCAGCGCGAACAGCGCCATGGCAACCAGCATGATCACCACCAGGACTCCGCCGCCGGCGCCGATCAGCCAGCGGATCGGTTCAAGCGTGAACGCCACGATGGCTCTCCTGATCCTGGCCCGCGGCCTCCAGGTGCTCGGCCAGGACCGCACTGGCTCGCCCCTCGAGCAGCCCGACCAACCGCCGACTGCGGCTGCTCAGCGCGGTATTGACGAACAGCAGCGGCACCGCGGTGATCAGACCCAGCACGGTGGTCACCAGCGCCTGGCTGATCCCCCCGGCCATCAACTGCGGATCGCCGGTGCCGAACACGGTGATCGACTGGAAGGTGATGATCATCCCGGTGACCGTCCCCAGTAGCCCCAGCAGCGGTGCCACCGCGGCGATCAGCTTGACGATCGGCTGGCCCCGCTCCAGGCGCGGCTGCTCCGCCAGCAGCGCCTCATCGAGACGCGCCTCCAGGGCCTCCGGAGCCTGGCTCGGGCCCAGCGCACCGAAGCGCCCCAGCACCCGCCCCAGGGGGTTGTCGTCACGCAGCCGCTCGGGGTCGCGCAACTGACGCCGCATGCGCGCGCTCACCTGGAGCAGGTAGACGTACTGCGCCAGCGCCACCAGCAGGCCGATGGCCCCCAGCCCCACGATCACGTAGCCGACGTAGCCCCCCTGCTGGAACCGCTGCCACAGGCTGGGCTGCTGCGCGATCGCCTGCAATACCTCACCATCGGTGGGATCGAAGAAGAAGCGCTCGCCCTGCCCGGCCTGAAAGTCGCGCAGCGCCGATCGGACATATCCGGGGGTATGCGGGAAGACATCGAGCGGCAGCTTGGCATCGGTATTACGCGCCAGCAGATCGCCTTGGCTGAAGGCCACGCTGTCACCCAGACGCACCACCGGACGCACCTGGACATCGCCGTCGGCCGCCGCCACCGGTGCCTGGAAGCTCACGCCGCGGGCACTCTCCGCGATCAGCGCAGCGAGATCGCCGCGCAGCCGGTCGAGGGTATCGATATCGATCAACCCGCGATCGTCCAGCCGCGGCGGCAGCTGCGCCGCGCCACCCAGCGTCAGCCAGCTGTCGCTGAGGGCATCACGCAGCTCGCCGGCCTGCTGCTTGATCACCTGCGACACCGCTTCGATATCGGCTGCATCGCCGCCACGCTGCTGATTCAACGCGGCCAGCGTCTGGCGCTGCTCGCGCTGGCGCTGTTCCAGTTTTTCGCGCTTTGCCTGGGCCGCCGACAGACGTTTTTCGGCGTCCGCTACCGCGGCTTCAAGCTTCTGGCGGTCATCCACCAGCGCGGCCAGGCGCGCATCGTCCCGCGCCTCGGCCTCACGACTGTCGGCCTGGAAGCGCGCCAGCACCTGCTGCAGCGTATTCGGCGCCTCCGCCTTGTCCTGGCTCTTGGGAGCCTCCTGGGTCTGGACGGGTGTCGACTCCTGGGCCTGAGCCTGGGGCACCATCAACACCGCCAGAACCAGCGCGGCCAGCGCCGCCCGTCCCCGTGCCATGAGCGTATCCATGGTCATGACGCCGACTCCTGTTCCTGTTCTGGCGCCGGGACATCCGCCTGGGGCGCATCTGCCCGGGAAGTGCCCGCCGCCGTCTTGTCATCGGCCGTCGTCGGCGACTGCCCGGGCACCACACTGATAGAGGCCGGCAACGCCAGCAGCGCCGGCGCAGCCTGGTCGCGGGCGATACGAATCCCCCGGCGAACCTCGTCGATCTGGCCCCGATCGAGGGGCTCCCAGCGCTGGCTCGCAACCTTCCATACGCCACCGGCGTGGCCATCGGGAGTGACGTAATAGAAACCGGTGCGCCCCACCCGCAGGTAGTCGACCTGGCGCGCATAGTCGCTGCCGGCCTTCGCATCCGGCGCGCGCTCGCCCGTCAGCGGGCCGCTCCACTGGTCCATCTGGCGACCGTAGTCGAGCTCGGTGCGCCACACCGAAAAGATCTTCTGCAGCTTCCCGGCCTGTGAGGTTTCATCGCTGGCGAGCATCTGCTCGAGGGTATCGACTCGCGCCAGGCGCTCCTGACGCAGAAACGGCATGTCGGCCTCGATCATCCCGCGCAGCTGCTCGACCATCTCGCGCATCTCGCCCGGCAGCGCTTCCCGCGTGGTCGAGATCTGCGCCAACGCCTGTTGCTGCGCCTTGATGCGCCGGGCCTGATCCGCGACCACCGGCGCCAGCTCGGCGTTGTAGCTCTCCAGGCGATCCGCCTGAAGCGTGGCGCGACGCAGCCGCTCGAGGGCCTCGCGGGTGGCGTCGTCGGCACTGTCGATACGCCGCTGCAGCGCGGCCTGGGTCTGCTGTGCCTCGATGCTGGCCTGACTGAGCGAGTCCTGAGCCTGGGCCTGAGCGGCCAAGCCGGCGAGACTCGCGGCGACGAAGCAGAGCGCCGTGACACGGCGGTGGCTTCGTTTCCGCGGGGAATGAAACACCACGCTATCTCCTTGCGAATGGGCCTGAAGCCGTGGGAATGGACCTGAAGCCATGACGGCCACCGCCAGATCCCCTGGGGCGGGACAAAGGCAGCGAAAAGTGAGACGACAACCTAGTACAAACAAGAACAATTATCAATCAGAATCCAGACCACGCCGCCCGCCCGTCGCACACCGGCTCCACCAGTCCATGGGACCTGCGTACGCCAGACTTGGGGAGCGGCATAAAGAGCGCCTCTGCCGCTCAGGAGACGCCTGGCTCAGCGCTCAAGGAGGGCCGAGATGATCAATCCTCCCCTGACTGCGTCATGGCTGGACGTCATTGCACAAGTTGCTCATGATATTTTTCAGTCAGGCCAACGCCTCCTCTGCCATCCAGGTCTCTACCCATCATGTCGAGCATGACCATCACCGACCTCAGCGTAGCGTGGGATGTCGACAGCCTATCGCGGGCCGTTGTGGCCCTGAGTGCCAAGTCGGTATCAGCGGACTGGGAAAATTCGCGGCATCAGCACCGCAAGGCACAGCTCATTTACTCGGCGCGCGGCATCCTCAACTGCGAAGTCGAAGACGGCGTCTGGATCGTGCCGCCGCAGTGCGCCATCTGGATACCCGGAGACCTGCCCCATTCGGCACGCGGGGCAGGTGAAACGGAGTGCTACTGCCTGTTCGTCGAGCCTGGCGCGACCCCGGACCTGCCGACGACCTGCTGCACGATTTCGGTATCGCCACTACTGCGCGAGCTGCTACTCAGGGCGGCCGGTTTTCCCGCGCTTTACCCACCGGGGGGGCGGGAAGAGCGGCTGATTGCCGCCCTGCTCGATGAGCTGGTGGCGGCACCGGTGGAAGACCTGCATCTACCCATGCCTCGTGACCCTCGATTGCGCCGCCTCACGGGAATGCTGCTGGCCGACCCCACGAACAAAACCGCCAAGGCCGATTGGGCGACGCGAATCGGCATGAGCGAACGCAGCATGAGCCGTCTTCTGCTGCACGACATTGGCATGAGTTTCGGGCGCTGGCGTCGGCAGCTGCATGTCATTCTCGCGCTTCAACGTTTGACCCGCGGGGAAAGCGTGCAACGTGTGGCGATGGAGCTGGGATATGAAAACGCCAGCGGCTTCGTCACCATGTTCCGCAAGGCGGTGGGCAAGCCGCCGGCACGCTACCTCTCGGATCGCCTGAGCGGCGCGGCAAGGGCCTCCACGCCCGGCATCGTGCTCCCTGACGCCACGCCCCCCGATACGGAATGACGAAAATCAGCCAGACTATTTTTCATGACGGCCATTCTGTTAACGCTCATTACATTTGGCCTGACTGAATAACAATCTGGCCGGGTTTCGCCATGACTCCGCTCTGACTCCATTGTTAAATACGGCACCCAAATGCAAATGAGACTTATTGATGCCTTCGTTCACACCTGCTGCCCCCTCCCGCTGGCCAACCGATAGGCACCCAGAGCCCGCCGCTCATCCTCATCAGGCAGGGCCGTACAAGAGCGCCACCTGGCGCATGCCCCGCACCGCGCTGGGCTCGGCGGTGGCTGCCGCAGCCCTCATCAGCGCGCAGGGCGCCCTCGCTGCCGAATCAGGGCAGCCCCCACCCAAGTCGGGAAAAACGTCTCGAGCGGAGATGAGCTTGCCGGACATCACCATCCAGGGCCGCAGGGATATGGCGACCACCGAGGGCACCGGCGCCTACACCACCGGCGAGACAGCGGCGGCGACGCACCTGCCGCTCTCCCTGCGGCAAACGCCCCAGGCGGTGACGGTGATCACGCGCCAGCGCATGGATGATCAGCAGTTGAATTCAGTGCAGGAGGTGCTGGAGAACACCACGGGCATCGAGTCTTACCAGTCCGACAGCGAACGCTCGAGTTTCTATTCCCGTGGCTTCCTGATCAACAACGTGCAGTACGACGGTATCCCCACCGAGGTCGGTGGTATCGTCAACGGCAGCGGCATCGGCTCTATCGATACCGCGTTCTATGATCGTGTCGAGGTCGTGCGGGGCGGCTCCGGCCTGCTGACCGGCACCGGCAACCCCTCCGCCGCCATCAACCTGGTGCGCAAACGACCGACCCGTGACTTCTCGGCATCTGCCTCGCTCGGGGCGGGCAGCTGGGATACCCATCGCGGCATGGCCGACATCTCGACGCCGTTGACCGAGGACGGCCGTGTTCGCGCCCGCGTGGTGGGGACATATCAGGACGGGCACGCCTACCTCGACGGTTACAAGCCGAAGAGGCAAGGCTTCTACGGCATCATCGAGGCGGACCTGAACGAAGAGACGACGCTGAGTCTGGGTTATGCCTACCAGGACATCACGCCGAAAGGCTCCACCTGGGGCGGTCTACCGCTATGGTTCAGCGACGGTACGCAGGCAGCGTACTCTCGCGGCAAGAACTACGCGCAGGAGTGGAGCCACTGGGACAACACCCACAAGACGGCGTTTGCCGAGATCGAGCATCGCTTCGACAACGGTTGGAACCTCCGTGCCATCGCCAACCAGTACCGTACAGAACAGGATGCCGAACTGCTCGGCCTGATCGGCCGCCCCGATCGCACCACGGGACTGGGCACCTTTCCCAACGGCGCCTATCCGGCTGCGCTGGCATCCGAAGGACACAGCCGTCAAAACACCTTAGACGTCATGGCAAACGGCCCCTTCGACCTGTTGGGCCGCCAGCACGAACTGGTGATCGGAGCGACGAGTTCCCGCCGCACGTCCAGCGGTAAGGACATTGCGCCCTTCTATGCCGGCACCGCACCGGTCAATGTCTATACCCTGAGCCCCGCCTTCCCCCGCCCTGACTTCGATGCCATGGCTGCGATACCGAAACACACCCGCATCAAGCAGAGCGGTGTCTATAGCGCTGCCCGGTTGTCGCTGGCCGATCCCCTGACACTCATCATCGGCGGTCGATTCAGCCACTACGACATCGACGACAGCGTCAACGGTATGTCGTTGCACTACGAAAAAAACGCTGAATTCACCCCCTATGCCGGCCTGGTCTACGACATCGACGAGACCTATTCGACCTACCTGAGCTACACGCGCCTATTCAATCCGCAAACCGACTATCGGGACAGCAACGGCAACGTACTCACGCCGTCCAAGGGGAAAACCACAGAAATCGGCCTCAAAGGTGCTTACCTCGAGGGGCGCCTGAATGCGTCGGTGGCCCTGTTCGAGACCAAGCTGGACAACGCGGCACAGCAGGTCGCCGGTACCTACACGCCAGGCGGCAGCCAGGCCTATACCGGCGCCGATGGGACGAAATCCCGCGGGATCGAGCTGGATCTCCAGGGCGAACTGAGGCCTGGCTGGAACCTCTACGCGGGTATTGCCCACTTCACCGCACAGGATGGCAATGGCGAGCGTTTGAATTCGCAGCTCCCGCGGACCACGGCCCAGCTTTTCACCACCTACCAGCTGCCCGGCGCGTGGCACCCGTTGACGCTCGGCGGCGGCGTCAAGTGGCAAAGCCGCTTCTACCAGGCGGCCAACACCGGCACCAGCTCATTGGGCGGGGAACAGGGCTCCTACGCACTGGTATCACTGATGGGGCGTTACGCCATCACCCAGCACACCGACGTGGCCGTCAACGTCAATAACGTATTCGACAAGAAGTACGCGCTACAGAAAGGCGATTTCGACACCGTGGGATATGGCGCGCCACGCAATGTGATGGTGACGCTGGACTACCGCTACTGATCTACCGACTGGCGAACGTTTCAGCCGCGGCTATCCGCGGATAGCCAACCATCGATTATCGAGAGAGACCTCATGTCCCTTCACTCCCCTTTGAGCCGGCCACAAGCGCTGGCCACGAACAACCCGAACAAGATGGCCCTGTTCTGGCTGACCACTGCCGTAGGTGCCGTGCTCTTTGTCACCTTTCAGCTGTTCTTCTACGTCAACGACTGGGTAAGAGCAGAGGGAGCGACTCCGGCGATCACCTTCGAGCCAGACGTCCTGTGGGTGTTTTGCGCGTTCTATGGGTCTTGGATCGTCACGGTGCTGCTCGCGCTGATCGGAACCCGCAGGGCGCAGTGGGCGGCGCTGATCCTAGGCACCGCGATGGTCGTACTGAATACCTTCGGCGGGATCGCCGACGGATTGCGCGACGGTTGGTACATCGCCTTCTCAGCCGTTTTCTTCATTACCTTGCCAGGCGTGTTCGCCATTGCGAATACCTGGCGCGGCCTCAAAAGCCAAGGAGCCAGCCATGTCGATGGATAGTTCTGACTTCCCCCTGGTCTGGATGCGTTTTACGCAGGAGCCCGGACATGATCACCAGGAGGACTTCGCCGAATTCGAGGCCAATCTGCAGCGCGGCAAACCCTTCGTACTATTGAGCGATAGCGCACCGACGGAAGAGCACGAACACTCCCCGGAAGAGAAGAAACGCACTGCGCTCTGGATGAAACAGCACAAGGCCGAATTACGCAGGCTGGTACTGGCCATGATTCTGATCGAACCCAGCTCGGCAAAACGCCTTGGCTTCAAGCCGTTTGCCGCCGTTTTTCCCAAGTTCTGGGGCTACCCGCTACTGCTCGCGGCTTCACGTGAACAAGCCATGGAGATGGCAAGAGAACTGCTGCCGGAGGATGCCAAGTCATCCCACTGATGGTCTTCCCTGGCGTCCGACCTCGCATGCCACTCGGCAGCGGCGCACTTCGGCCATCTACGCTGACCACATCACGCGCATGAAAAAGCCGGCGCCCTGGGGCGCCGGCTCGGATCGAGACGAGGCGCGGGTTACAGCTTCTGCTCCAGCGCCGGCAGGATCTCGAACAGATCGCCGACCAGACCATAGTCGGCGACCTGGAAGATCGGCGCATCTTCGTCCTTGTTGATCGCCACGATCACCTTGGAGTCCTTCATCCCGGCCAGGTGCTGGATCGCACCGCTGATACCCACCGCGATGTAGAGCTCCGGCGCGACGATCTTGCCGGTCTGCCCCACCTGCATGTCGTTGGGCACGAAACCGGCGTCGACCGCCGCCCGGGAGGCACCGATGGCAGCGCCCAACTTGTCGGCGATCCCTTCGAGCAGCTTGAAGTTGTCGCCGCTGCCCATGCCGCGGCCGCCGGAGATGACGATCTTGGCGCTGCCCAGCTCAGGGCGATCGCTCTGGGCCAGCTCTTCACCGATGAACCGGCTGCTGGCATTGCTCACGTCGGCGGCGACGGGTTCGATGGCGGCACTGCCGCCGTCCGCCACGGCGTCGAACGCGGTGGTACGAACCGTGATCACCTTGAGCGGATCGCTCGACTGCACCGTAGCAATGGCGTTGCCGGCATAGATCGGCCGCTTGAAGGTGTCGTCGCTGACGACCTCGAGGATGTCGGAGATCTGGGCCACGTCGCGCAGCGCCGCCAGACGCGGCAGCACGTTCTTGCCGGTGGTACTGGAGGCCGCCAGCACATGGGTGTAGTCATCCGCCAGTGCCACCAGCAGCGCCGCCAGCGGCTCTGCCAGCTGATGCGCATAGACCGCGTCGTCGGCCACCCGCACCCGGCTCACACCGTCGAGGCCGGCAGCGGCCTGGGCCACGGCGTCGACCCCTTCGCCGGCCACCAGCACGTCGATATCGCCACCGATCGCCCGTGCCGCGGCGACCACATGCGCCGTGCCCGCCGCCAGTTCGCCATCATGCTGTTCGGCGAGAATCAGAATGCTCATGCCTGCCGCTCCCTTCAAAGCACTTTCGCTTCGGTCTTGAGTTTCTCCACCAGCTCATCCACCGAGCCGACCTTCACACCACCCTTGCGCTCGGCCGGGGTCTCGACCCCGAGCAGCTTGAGCCCACTCTCGACGCTGACGCCCAGCGCTTCCGGCGTCTTGCTCTCGAGCGGTTTCTTCTTGGCCTTCATGATGTCGGGCAGCTTGGCGTAGCGCGGCTCGTTGAGACGCAGATCGGTGGTGACCACTGCCGGCAGCGTCAGCGCCACCGTCTGCAGGCCGCCGTCGATCTCGCGGGTGACGTGGAGTTCGCCGTTGTCGAGAGTGACCGCAGAGGCGAAGGTGGCCTGGGGCATGCCGGAGAGTGCCGCCAGCATCTGGCCGGTCTGGTTGTTGTCGGTGTCGATCGCCTGCTTGCCCAGGATCACCAGATCCGGCTGCTCCTCGTCGACCACCGCCTTGAGCAGCTTGGCCACGGCCAGCGACTCGACCCGCGCCTCGGTCTCGACGTGAATGGCGCGATCGGCACCCAGCGCCAGCGCCGTGCGCAGCTGCTCCTGCGCGGCCTTGGGACCGACGGTGACCGCGACGATCTCGCTCGCCACGCCCTGCTCCTTGAGTCGCACCGCCTCTTCGACGGCGATCTCGCAGAACGGGTTCATGGCCATCTTGACGTTGGTCAGATCGACATCGGAGTGATCCGGTTTGACGCGGATCTTGACGTTGTAGTCGATGACGCGTTTGACCGCGACGAGTACTTTCATGGATGTCCTCGCAGGCTGAAGAAAAGATCGGCAAGAGGGCGGAAGCGCGCACTGACAGGGCTACAGACAAAACCTCACCATCACGCGAACGCGCGATACTTCCGCCGAACCGATTGACGCGCAACAGACTCGCGTCAAACGTGGCCGGGGTCAATCCGCCAGTGGTCCCATCCCGCGGCGGCGGGGCCGGATCAGGGACAACGACGGCGGAAAAGTGCGATGATAGCCCATTATCGAGCGCGGCCCGAAGCCGCGCCTTGGCATAAGCAAAGCGCGCGACGTCATAACATCGAGGCGCGCGGGCAGCCCCCCTATAACAGGTCGCGGCCGGGGCAAAGGCCGGGCCGACAATACCGTAGCGCTAGCAAGGAGGAACCGGTTTGGAACGCGAATCCATGGATTTCGATGTCGTCATCGTCGGTGCGGGTCCGAGCGGACTGGCGGCGGCGTGCCGACTGATGCAGCAGGCCCAGGCAGCGGAGCGCGAACTTTCCGTGTGCGTGGTCGAGAAAGGCTCCGAGGTCGGCGCCCACATCCTTTCCGGTGCCGTGCTCGAGCCGCGCGCCCTGGCCGAGCTCTTCCCCGACTGGGCCGAACGCGGCGCACCGCTGAAGACCGCGGTCACGCGTGACGATCTCTATCTGCTCAAGGACGCGGAAAAGGCGCAGAAGCTGCCCGGCGCGCTGGTGCCCAAGAGCCTGCACAACGTGGGTCATGATACCCAGAACTACATCATCAGCGCCGGCAACCTGTGCCGCTGGCTGGGTGAGCAGGCGGAGGCCCTGGGGGTGGAGATCTTCCCCGGTTTCGCCGCCCAGGAGGCGCTGGTCGACGACGATGGCATCGTGCGCGGCATCATCACCGGTGACATGGGCGTGGCCGCTGACGGCAGCGAGACCGCCAACTACATGCCGGGCATGGAACTGCGCGCCAAGTACACGCTGTTCTGCGAAGGCGCACGCGGTCATATCGGCAAGCGCCTGATCGAGCGCTTCGATCTCGCCGCCGGCCGCGACCCGCAGCACTATGCCATCGGCTTCAAGGAGCTGTGGGACGTGCCCGCCGAGCAGCACGAGCCGGGCCTGGTGGTGCACGGCTCCGGGTGGCCGCTCACCGACAAGGCGGCCGGCGGCGACGGCCACGGCGGCTGGTTCCTCTACCATGGCGACGACAACCAGGTAATGGTGGGGCTGATCGTCGACCTGAGCTATCGCAACCCCTATCTGTCGCCGTTCGACGAGTTCCAGCGTCTCAAGCACCACCCGCAGCTCAAGCGCTACCTGGAGGGCGGCAAGCGGGTCGCCTACGGCGCGCGGGCGATCGCCAAGGGCGGTGCCAACTGCCTGCCCAAGATGACCATGCCCGGGGCGCTGCTGCTCGGCTGTGACGCCGGCACGCTTAACTTCGCCAAGATCAAGGGCATCCACACGGCGATGAAGTCCGGTCTGGTCGCCGCCGAGAGCGTGTTCGAGGCCCTCGCCGAGGATGATGCCGGCGGCCGCGAACTCACCGCCTTCACCCAGGCGTGGGAGTCGAGCTGGGCGTGGCAGGAGCTGCAGGCCAGCCGGAGTTTCGGCCCGGCGGTCCATCGCTACGGTACCCTCGGGGGCGGTGCCTACTACTTCGTCGATCAACTGCTCGGGGGCGGCAAGCTGCCCACGCTGCACGACACCACGCCGGACTACCGCCTCACCCCCGCCACCGAGGCCACTCGCATCGACTACCCCAAGCCGGATGGCAAGCTCTCCTTCGACAAGCCCTCCTCGGTGTTCCTCTCCAACACCAATCACGACGAGGATCAGCCCTGCCATCTGCGCCTGACGGACCCCAGCATTCCCATCGACAAGAATCTGCCCGAATACGCCGAGCCGGCACAGCGCTACTGCCCGGTCGGCGTCTACGAGGTGGTCGAGGAGAGCGACGGCCCGCGGTTCCAGATCAACTTCCAGAACTGCATCCACTGCAAGACCTGCGACATCAAGGACCCGGCACAGAACATCACCTGGGTGGCACCGGAGGGCGGCGGCGGCCCCAACTACCCCAATATGTGATGCGGGCCGGGCCAGGCCCGCAGCGGGAGTCGCCAGGCTCGATCGGAAACGCCGACCAGCGCACTGCGTTGCCGGCCCTGCCTAGGCGGGGCCGGTGGCCACGGGCCGTCCGCCATCCTCGATCCACTCGCTCCAGGAGCCGACATAGAGCCGCGGCAGCGCCAGGCCGGCCACCGCATAGGCGAGGATGTTGTGGCACGCGGTCACCCCGGAGCCGCAGTAGGCGGTCAGCCGCTCTCCCTGGGGCAGGGTCGCGGCCAGCGCTGCCGGTGACTGGAAGCGGCCATCGGCGGCAAGATTGTCGGCGCAGGGGTGACACAGGGCGCCGGGGATATGACCGGCCACCGGGTCGAGGGGCTCCTCCTCGCCGCGGAAGCGCGAGGCAGCCCGAGCGTCGATCAACTGACCGCCCTCAGCCGCCAGCCGTTCCAGCCCGATCCAGGCCGTGTCGTGGTAGTCGGGCCGCCAGGCCGTGGCACCGGCCGCCGCCTCACGCGATACCTCGTTCGGCGCCAGGGGTACCGTCTCCCCCGCCGCCGCCTGCCACGCCTGAATGCCGCCATCGAGCACGCGCACATCCGGGTGCCCCGCCCAACACGCCAGCATCCACCAGCCCCGCGCCGCTGCCAGCCGGCCACCCTGATCGTCGAACACCACCACGGCTCGCCCAGGCGTCACGCCGAGACGCAAAAGCGTCGCCGTGAAGTCCGCCTGTGACGGCAATGGATGGCGGCCGCCGGCGCCGGATGCTGCCGACATGTCGCGTTCGAGATCGAAGCGGCGGCTATCTGGCAGGGTCACGGCAGCCTCGGCGCTGTCCTGACGAAAGGCACGGCAATCGAGCAGCAGTGGCGGCTGGGAGGTCTGCAGCTGGGCTTCGAGTGCTTCGGGAGTGATCAGTACCGACATGGCGCAACGCCTCAGGCATGGGAGTCACCCCATGCTGCGCCGTGCCGCACTCGCTGTCGAGTCGACTCAGGCGATCCGCGCCAAGGGGGCCCGCGAGGCGATCAGCCGGCGCCGCCCGGCGCCCTCGAAGCGCACCTCGATCACCGGATCGGCGGGGTCACCCTCGACCACGACTACCTCGCCGGCGCCGAAGTTGGCGTGGTGGAGCCGCTCGCCGACCTGCCAGCCCGCTGCCGGCGCGACAGTGGCCATCTCGGGCACAGGCGTCAGCGTCAGCTGGCAGCCGACACGCTCGAGATAGCGCGCAACCAGCGCCGGCTCGCTGACACTGACACTCGCCTCACTCTGGCTGGCCAGCGCCTGACCGACGCGCTCGCACTCCGCCACTGCGCTCTCGGCGAGAAACCGGCTGGGGCGATGTTCGCCGCCATCGTGCAGCAGCAGCAGCCGCTCACGGGCCCGGGTCATCGCGACATAGTAGAGCCGACGCTCCTCCTCCAGGCGTTGGGGCGAGAGCGGATTGTCACGGCTGAAATGGGGGAAATCCTCTTCGTTGAGGCCCCAGAGCATGACCAGCGGCCACTCCAGCCCCTTGGCCCCATGCACGGTACTGATCAGCACGCCATCGGGGCGATTCTCCACCGGATTGCGCAGCAGCTCGATGAAGGCATCGGGGTCGTTGGCCAGCTCGCCGGCCTGTTCGATCAGCACGTCGAGCAGGCGCACGTCGTCGTCCGCCTTTTCCCGCCGCGAGGCCGAGCGCCGCAGCACCTTCTCGGCGTCGATCGCCTCGATCACATGGGCCAGCAGCTTCGCCGGCGGCCAGTTGCCCAGCCGCGGCAGCTCGCACAGCAGCTGCCATCGGCGTTTGAGGTGGCGCCGCTGGCCGGGCTTGAGCCCTGCCAGTAGCGGATCCTCCCGCCGCGGCCACTGCTGGGTCGCGGCGAGCGCCTCGCATAGCCGCCGCACGCGCTCCTGGGCGACGAAGGTCGTGGGCTGCGAGAACAGCAGCCCCAGATGCCCCGGATCCTGGAGGCGGTGTGGCTCCCGCGCCAGCTGCAGATAGCCGGCCAGCGCCTGGACCAGCGGCAGGCGGAAGACGAAGCGCGACTCCTGAGCCAGCCGGAACGGAATGCCCGCGCGCAGCAGCTGCAGCTGTACCGAGACCGACAGCGACCAGCTGCGCACCAGCACGCAGGCCTCGTCGTGGCGACGGCCGGCCGCCTGCCAGCGGCCCAGTTCGTCGAGCAGCGCCGCAGCACCCACGCCGCTGCCGAGCCGTGTCTGCGGATTGCCCGGCGCGGCCAGACACAGCTGATCGCTGCCCTGGGCGTTGCCGCGGATCGCATGGTTGGCCGCCAGCGCCAGGGCGTGGCCGTGGCGGAAGGTGTAGGAGAGCGGATAGTCGCTGGCGGCCCCGAACAGACCATCGAAGCGCGCCAGCATGGCGTCGGCGCGGGCCCCACGCCACTCGTAGATGCACTGGTTGGCGTCGCCCACCGCCATCACCTGCGCCTGCTCCCCGGCCAGCAGCTTCAACAGTCGCAGCTGCGACTCGTTGATGTCCTGGTACTCGTCGACGATGACGTGATTGAGATAGCCCTGAACCCGCCGCCGCGCCTCGGGCTCGGCTTCGAGACAGCGCAGCGGGCGGTAGAGCAGATCGGCATAGGTGATGCTGCCGGCCGCCTCGAGCAGCGACTCGGCGATGGCGAAGGCCTCGATGAAGTGACGTTCGCCCGGGGTGTAGTCGAGGCGCTCGAACAGCGCCGCGGGCTCGGCCATCTCGGCCTTGACCAGATCGCAGAACTGGGCGAAGGCCTCTACCCGCTCGGCCTCCAGCGCCCCCTCCTGGGTTTCGGCGTCGGCCTGGGCGAGGCTCTGGGCCACCGCCTGGCGCAGCAGCCGCTCATGCTGCCAGTCGGCCTGCAATAGCTGCCGCGGCGGCAGAAAGCCCCAGCGGGTCAGACTCTGGGTCAGGCGATGACCAATCGAGTGAAAGGTTCTCACCTCGGGCAGCGCCACCCCCGCCGGCGCCTGCCGCGCCAGTTTGTCACGGAAGTCGTCGCGCGCCGCGCGGTTGAACATCAGCACCAGCAGGCGCCGTGGTGACTCACCGCTGGCGAGTAGATGCAGTACCCGCTGCACCAGGGTGGTGGTCTTGCCGGCGCCGGCCACCGCCGCCACCCGGGCGTGGCCGCTGACGTGGCCGACCACCGCCCGCTGTTCGGCGGTCAGCGCCGCGCCACGGTTGAGCGCGGCGTCGGCGTGCGTGGCCTCGCTCATGCCTCGTCCTCCGCCAGCCGGCCCAGGGGCTGCCACACCCCGTCGCTGTCGAGCCCTAGCTCGGCTCCGCGCCATTCGGCGCTCTCGATCAGCCGGTAGTAGAGATTGCGATGCAGCCGCGCCTCGAGGCCGTGGCGCACCGGCAGCGCCGGCCGCCACTCGCCCTGGGGGTCGGGCGCCAGCTGCAGGCGATGTACCATCCCCAGACGCAGCCGCTCACCCCACTGCAGAGCGATAAACCAGCCATCGGCATCCGCGTCGGCATCGATCGCCAGCAGCGGGCGATCCTCGACCCGAATACGCAGCTTCTCGGCCGGGGTGACCAGATAGTAGTCGCCGTCGCTCTCGCGCCGCAGCACGCTGCTCAGCAGGCGTACCAGCTCAGGGCGGCGAATCGGCGCCCCCTCGTGAATCCACTCGCCACCGGCGGTGATCAGCAGATCCATCTCACCGCAGAACGCCGGGTCCCACTGGTCGAGGGGCGGCACGCCGCGGGCGTCGAGCTGATGGAATAGCGTATCCAGGCGCATGGGGCGGCTCCTGATGAGAGTGACGAGTGGATAGGCTTTGTACGAAAACTACCTGCGCTCGCTGACTTTTCGGACAAACCCTGGACGAACGCGCTCGCGCCTCACACAAAGGGGTTGGTGTGCTGCGCATCTTCCTGATGGCAGCCCGGGAACAGCCGATAGAAGTTGGCCCGGGTCTGCATCGCCACCTCGTCGACACTGATGCCGCGCACCTCGGCGATACACTCGGCGACCTCCACCACCCACTGTGGCTCGTTGGCCCGCCCGCGATAAGGCACCGGGGCCAGAAAGGGGCTGTCGGTCTCGATCAGCAGGCGATCCAGCGGCAGCCGGCGGGCCACCTCACGCAGCGCGTCAGCGCTGGCGAAGGTGACAATGCCCGAGAGCGAGATGTAGTAACCCAGGCGCACCGCCTCGCGCGCCATGTCGAGATCTTCGGTGAAGCAGTGCAGCACGCCACCCACCGCCGGGTCTCCATGCTCACGGATCAGCGCCAGCGTCTCCTCGCGCGCCTCCCGGGTGTGTACCACCACCGGCAACTCCAGCACCCGCGCCGCCTCCAGATGGGCCACGAAACGCCGGCGCTGGCGCTCGTGCGGCACGCTGTCGACGTGGAAGTCGAGCCCGGTCTCGCCGATGGCCACCGCCGAATGGCGCTCGGCGCAGTCAGCGATCTCTGCAGCGTCGGGCTCCTGTGACACTGCCTGCAGCGGATGCAGGCCGAGCGCGATGTCGACATCGGCATGCTCACGCGTCAGTGCCGCCAGCTCGGGCGCGCTCTCCAGGGTGGTGGCGATGGCCAGGAAGCGCTGCACGCCCCGCGCGCGCGCCGCGTCGAGGGCAGCGCCGAGATCGCCGGCGTAGGGCGTCAGATCGAGGCGGTCGAGGTGGCAGTGGGAGTCTACGAACATGACGATATCCAGAAAACGGTAATGATGAGCTCTTTGAGACAACCGGCCCGCGTGCGCCGGCGTTGACTAGCCGCTCTAGAGAGCAGGCGCCGCCTAGAGCGTATGGCGGGTGAGTGCCGGCGGCGACGGATGCGCCTTGAGCCGCGCCTCGATACGCTCGCGCAGGTCCTGACCGTCGGCGCCGAAGTGCACGCCGATACCGGCGAGCCGGTCAGCGGTGCCGGCGGGCGTCAACCACACCACTTCCCCCTCCACCGGCAGGCGCTCCTGGGCGCCGGGCAGCGTGACCAGTAGATAGACCCGCTGGCCCAGGCTGTAGCGCTGCTCGGTGGGCACGAACAGCCCACCGCGAGCCAGCCACGCCAGATAGGCACTGTGCAGGGTATCGTCGTCGCGAATGGTCAGCGACAGTGCTTTGTGTGAACTCATGGCAGTGCCCTCGGCAAAGTCATGGAAAGAGCCCTCAGCGGGATGAGGAAAAACGCCCTCAGCGGGGTGAGGAAAACAGCCCTCAGCAGGATGAGCAGAAACACCCTCCGCGAGATCATGCAAGCCCCTTGAGCGGCCGCATGGCGCCACTCGACAACAGCGGCACTCGCCCCCCCCCTCGAGGCACGCCCCGACGTCTCAGGACCTCAGCAGAGCCGACCAGCGAATCAGCCACGCCTCCATCACCAGCTGCGGATTGGGATTGCCTCCCGCCGCCAGTAGCCGACGCTGCTCGCGGGCGTAATCCAGCAGCCGGAACCAGTCCCGCACGCGGGCGTTCTTGACCGCCTGACGGTAGAGCGGCAGCAGATCACTGTTGCGCACCCGGCGACTGTCGCCGGAGAGACCCAGGCGAATCAGATCCTCGAGCCAGGCGATGCCGTACCAGAGTACGCGATCGAGCGCCTGGGCATCGAGCCGCGCCGCCTCCCCCACCGGCTCGCCGCCGCGCACCAGCGAATCGAACAGCTCGCGCAGCTCCTGGCGCAGCTGGCGCGCCTCGGCGCCGGCCAGCTCCTCGGCGAGCAGCGGCAGCCCGCCGGCGACACGCAGCCAGAACGTGGCCTCTTCGGTATCCCCGAGACGCTCGCCCAGCCAGCGCTCGGCCTCGGCAGCGGGCGGCGTGGCCAGGTTCCAGTGCTGGCAGCGTGAGCGAATGGTCGGCAGCAGCCGCGAGGCGATATCCGACACCAGCACGAACAGCGTGCGCTCGCCCGGCTCCTCCAGGCTCTTGAGCAGTGCGTTGGAAGCGGCCACGTTCATCGCTTCCGCCGGTTCGATGCGGATCACCCGGTAGCCGCCCTGCTGCGCCGTCTGGGAGACGAAGCCATTGACCTGGCGAATGGCATCGATACGAATCTGACGCGACTTCTCCACCGGCGCGACACTGAGCAGATCGGGGTGGTAGCCCGCTGCCAGCATGCGACAGCCGTGGCACTCGCCGCAGGCGATCTCGCCCGGGTTGCGACACAGGCTGCGCGCGATCAGCGCCTCCACCAGCGGCTGCTTGCCGATACCGTGGGGGCCCGAGATCAACAGCGCGTGCGGCAGGCGCCCGCTGTCCTGAAGCTGGGTCAGCCGGCGCCAGCGCTCAAGCTGCCAGGGCATGGGCTCGGCGACCCGCGCCGCCGCGGGAGCGGGATTCATAGCCATGGTGCCACCCTTGAAGCGAGGCACTGCTCGATGGCGTCGCGTACCTCGGGTAGCGGCGGCGTGGCGTCGATCACCGCGAAGCGCGACTGCGCCTGGGCGCGGGCGAGATAGGTCTCACGCACCGCCTCGAAGAAGCTCTCACGCTCGCGCTCGAAGCGGTCACGCTCGCCACCACGGCCGCTGACCCGCTGCGCGGCGATCTCCAGGGGCACATCGAGCAGCAGCGTGAGATCGGGTTCGAGCCCTTGCTGCACCAACCCCTCGAGGGTGGCGATACGCGCCGGATCGAGACCGCGCCCGCCGCCCTGATAGGCGAAGGTCGCATCGGTGAAGCGGTCGCACACCACCCAGGCACCGCGCGCCAGCGCCGGGCGGATACGCCGCGCCAGATGCTGGGCGCGGGCGGCGAATACCAGCAGCAGCTCGGCGCTCTCGTCCCAGGGTTCGTCGCGTTCGGGGTCGAGCAGCAGCTCGCGGATCGCCTCCGCGCCCGAGGTGCCACCGGGCTCACGGGTGCGCACCACCTCTATGCCACGACTGGTGAGCCAGTCGCAGACCACGCCGACGTTGGTCGTCTTGCCGACGCCCTCTCCGCCCTCGAGCGTGATGAAGCGCCCGCGTGACTGCTGCTTTGCTTGTGCGCTCATGCGGTCGTCTCGTGCTGATCTCGTGCTGGAAAAAAAGGCCGCCCGCGGGGGCGGCGAGTCCCGGGTAGCGCCGCCTGGTCAGTCGCGATTCAGGATATAGCGCCTGACCGCAGCGTTATGCTCACTGAGCGTGCGCGAGAACTGGTGCGAACCGTCGCCCTTGGCCACGAAGTAGAGCGCATCGCCGGGCGTCGGGTGGAGTGCCGCCTCCAGCGATCCGCGCCCGGGCATGGCGATCGGCGTCGGCGGCAGACCGTCGATCACGTAGGTGTTGTAGGCGTTCTGGCGCTGCAGGTCGGCGCGGGTGATGTTGCCGACATAGCTGTCGCCCATGCCGTAGATCACGGTCGGATCGGTCTGCAGGCGCATGCCCTTCTCCAGCCGCCGCACGAAGACACCGGCGATCTCGCCACGCTCCGAGGGCACGCCGGTCTCGCGCTCGATCAGCGAGGCCAGGATCAGCGCCTGATAGGGGCCGTCGAGGGGCAGCCCGTCGTCGCGGGTGGCCCAGACCTCGTCGAGCGTCTTGTGCATCCGGGTATAGGCGCGCTCAAGCACTTCGAGATCGGTCACGCCCTTGTGGTAGCGATAGGTATCGGGGAAGAAGCGCCCTTCCGGGTACTCGTCCGGATGCCCCAGCGCACGCATGATCTCGGCATCGCTCATGTCAGCGGTGCGGTGTTCGAGCTTCTGGGCGCCATTCAGCAGCTGGCGCATCTGGCGGAAAGTCCAGCCCTCGGGGATCGTCACCCGGTAGGTGACCACCTGGTCGCTGGAGAGCTTGGCGATCAGCTGGCGGCCCGTCATGCCTGGCTCGAGCTGGAACTCGCCGGCGCGCAGCCCCTGCATCGCGCGCGGCTCGACCCGCGCCAGCACCCGATAAGGCCAGGCCGCTGCAATGACCCCGAGTGCGGCGAGATCGTCGACCACCTGGGAGAAGGCCGCGCCGCGCGGCACTTCATAGACGGTCGCACTGTCGAGCGCGATGGGCCCGTCGAGCTGCGACTGCCAGTAGCGATAACCGGCGAAGGCGGCGATCGCCGCCAGCACCATCAGCACCACGAAAATCTTGAGAAGGCGCATGCCACTTCCTTAAATGGCCCGATTGACCGGGCGTCACTGCCGCTGCCCGGATGCCCCGGGCGGCGCTGGTATCACGGCGCTGCCGCGCGCCGTCTCTTCAGGCGTCGGGGCCCACGGGATAGCCGAGCAGCGGATGCGCCAGGCCGCGCAAGGGATCATCGCTCGCCACGTCCCAGCGCCGCAGCACCGCCCCCTCGGCATCGCGCAGCACGCGAATCGGCCACACGCCCTGTACGCTGTTGCAGACCCAGGCGGCCTCGGCCTGCTGTAGCCGCTGCGGCTCGACCCGCACCCGCTGCAGCGGGGTCTCGGCGTCGAGTGCCGCCAGCAGCGTGCCGGCGACACCGGCCTGATCGAGCAGCGGGGTTTCCAGGCGGCCCGCGTGCAGCCACACCAGATTCATCGCCGTCGCTTCGACCAGGTAGCCCTCGCTATCGCACATCAGCCCCTCGGCTATGATGTCGTCGTCCCACTCCTGACGCGCCAGTACGTTCTCCAGCCGAGCCAGATGCTTGAGCCCGGCCAGACGCGGCTGCCGCCCCAGACGCAGCGCGCACAGGCGCACCTCGACCCCGGCGAACCAGCGCTGGGGAGTGGGGCTGAACGCAGCCGCACTCCAGCCCCAGCGTGGCGTCGGCTCGGCCGGCGGGCGATAGCCCCGCCCGCCGCTACCTCGGGTCACCACCAGCTTGAGCACCTGCAATCCGGGGGCACAGGCCGCCGGCAGCGGATCGAGCCGATCCCGCGGCGGCGCCGGTAGGCCCAGACGCGCACACCCCTCTGCCAGTCGCGCCAGATGCGCCTCCCACAGCAGCGCCCGGCCGTCGCGCACCAGCACAGTCTCGAACAGGCCATCACCGTAGGCAAAGCCGCGATCGTCCAGGAGTAGCGTCAGGTCCTGCATGCGCGCGTCACACCCGCGAAAAGATCAGTGACCCGTTGGTGCCACCGAAGCCGAACGAGTTGGAGAGCGTGATATCGATCTTCATCTCCCGCGCGGTATGCGGCACGTAATCCAGCACACAGCCCTCGCTGGGCGCATCGAGATTGATCGTCGGCGGCGCGACCTGGTCACGAATCGCCAGCACGCAGAAGATCGCCTCCACCGCGCCGGCAGCACCCAGCAGGTGGCCGATCATCGATTTCGTCGAGCTCACCGCGACCTTGTCTGCGGCACTTCCCATCACCCGCTCCACGGCGCGACTCTCGGCGACATCGCCGGCCGAGGTGGAGGTACCGTGAGCATTGATGTAGTGGACCGCCGAAGGATCGATGCCGGCATCGTTGATCGCGTTCTGCATCGAGGCCGCGGCACCATTGCCATCTTCCGGCGGCGACGTCATGTGGAAGGCGTCATCGCTCATGCCGAAACCGGTCAGCTCGGCATAGATGGTGGCACCGCGCCGCTTGGCGTGTTCATACTCTTCGAGCACCATGACCCCGGCACCATCGGAGAGCACGAAGCCATCGCGATCGCGATCCCACGGGCGGCTAGCCGCCTGCGGATCGTCATTGCGGGTGGAGAGCGCCCGCGCCGCCGAGAAGCCCCCGAGACCCAGCGGCGTGGTGGCCATCTCGGCGCCGCCGCAGAACATCACGTCGGCATCGCCATAGGCGATGGTGCGCGCGCTGTAGCCGATATTGTGGGTGCCGGTGGTGCAGGCGGTGGTGATGGCGATGTTGGGACCCTTGAAGCCGTGCTGGATCGCCAGGCTGCCGGAGATCATGTTGATGATCGATCCGGGCACGAAAAATGGCGATACCCGCCGCGGGCCGCCCTTGTTGAGCGCATCGTGGTTGCGTTCGATCATCGGCAGGCCGCCGATACCCGAGCCGATCGCCACCCCAATACGGTGGGCGTTCTCCTCGGTGCAGGCGATGCCGGAGTCGCGCATGGCCTGGGTGGCGGCGGCCACGCCGTACTGGATGAACAGATCCATCTTGCGCGCTTCCTTGGGATTCAAGTACTCGCCGATGTCGAAGTTCTTGACCGCCCCGCCGAAACGCGTGTTGAAACCTGCCGTGTCGAAATGCTCGATCGGCGCGATGCCACTCTTCCCTGACAAGAGCTGCTGCCAGCTCTCCTCGACCGTGTTGCCAACCGGGGTCACCAGACCCAGGCCGGTCACTACCACTCTTCTACGCGGCATCGAATCTCCTCCGAACTCCGTCATTGCCACGAGCCGTGACGGCGACCCATCCAAGTCCCACCGCCGGCCCGCACACCGAAACGCGCGAATTATACCCGATCCCCGTCGCCGATGGGCGCCCCCCTGCCCGTCGAGGACTCAGCGCCAGCACGCGCGGCGCATATCCAGACTGACCCCGGGACAGGCTATCACAGCGACACTGGCGTGCCGGTGCATGCCCTAGAACGCAGAAAGCCGCTCTCATCGAGAGCGGCTTTCGTAACATCGGCCGTCCAGCCGGCAGTCGGGCCCCATCGGATGATGGAGATAACCGCCTTACTGGTGGGCGTTGATGTAGTCGATCGCTTCCTGAACGGTAGTGATCTTTTCTGCTTCTTCGTCGGGAATTTCGGTGTCGAATTCCTCTTCGAGCGCCATCACCAGTTCGACGGTATCCAGCGAATCCGCGCCGAGGTCTTCGGTGAAGGAGGAGGAGTTCTGAATATCCTCTTCCTTGACGTTCAGGCGTTCGGCAACAACCTTCTTAACGCGCTCTTCGATGGTGCTCATTATGTCGTTACTCCTAATGGTACGAATCCGCCAGCTAAAAAGCTGCGGCTAGTTTATAGACCGCCCCCAGACGACGCAACCCGCGTCGCAGAGGGATTACCGCATGTTCATGCCGCCATTGACCTGCAGCGTTTCACCGGTGATATAGCCTGCGGCGTCGCTGGTCAAGAAGCCGATGGCCGCAGCGATTTCTTCCGGCTGCCCCAGGCGCGCCAGCGGAATCTGACCCAGCAGCGCGTCGCGCTGGGCTTCCGGCAACGCCTGAGTCATATCGGTGTCGATGAAGCCCGGCGCCACCGCATTGACGGTGATGGCGCGCGAGGCGACTTCACGTGCCAGCGCCCGGGTGAAGCCCTCCATGCCCGCCTTGGCGGCAGCATAGTTGGCCTGCCCGAGATTGCCCATCATCGCCACCACGGAGCTCACGTTGACGATACGGCCGAAACGCGCCCGCGTCATCCCCTTGAGGCTCGTCTTGCACACACGATAGACCGACTTGAGATTGGTATCGAGCACCGCGTCCCACTCGTCTTCCTTCATCCGCATCAGCAGGTTGTCGCGCGTGATGCCGGCGTTGTTGACGACGATGGTGGGTGCGGCATAGGTCTCGGTGATGCGCTTGAAGATGGCCTCGACACTGGCCTGATCGGTGACGTCGAGCGCCAGACCCTGCCCCTCGATATCGTGGGCCTTGAGATCCTCGTCGATCCGCGCCGCGCCGCTCTCGCTGGTGGCGGTGGCGATCACGATGCGCCCCTGACGCCCCAGCTCGCGGGCCACGGCGCGACCGATACCACGACTGGCACCGGTCACCAACGCGACTCTACGTTCGGTCATGATGTCATCCTTTAAGGCTCTTGAACGTCCAACGCCTCGCGCGCCAGCTCGAGGGCGGAGGACAGCGTGTCGGGGTCGTTGACGGCCAACCCCTTGATCTGACGCTGAATGCGCTTGTTGAGTCCGGTCAGGACCTTGCCCGGCCCGCACTCGATGAAGACCCCGGAGCCGGCCTCGAACATGGCGTTGACGCACTCCGTCCAGCGCACCGGGCGGTAAAGCTGTTCGACCAGACGCTGCCGCAGCGCTTCCACCGATGCCGGTACCTCGGCATTGACGTTCTGGTAGACGGCGTAGCGCGGCAGCTTGATGTCGAGCTCTGCGATCGCCGCTTCGACTCGCGCCGCGGCGGGCTTCATCAGCGCACAGTGCGAGGGTACCGATACCGGCAGCGGCAGCGCGCGCTTGGCACCCGCCTCCTGGCACAGCGCAATGGCACGATCCACCGCGCCCTGATGGCCGGCGATGACCACCTGACCCGGCGAGTTGTAGTTGACCGCAGCCACCACCTCGTCGCCGGCGGCCTCACGACAGGCCTGCTCGACCGCAGCATCGTCGAGCCCCAGCACCGCCGCCATGGCACCCACGCCTGCCGGCACCGCCTCCTGCATCGCTTCACCACGCAGCCGTACCAGACGGATACCTTCGGCAAAACCCAGGGCGCCAGCACACACCATGGCACTGTACTCGCCCAGGCTATGCCCGGCCATCATGCTCGGACGCGGCCCCTCCAGCTCCTGCCACACCCGCCACACGGCGACGCTCGACGCCAGCAGCGCAGGCTGGGTGCAGGCAGTGGCGTTGAGCTTCTCCTCGGGACCTTCCTGGACGACGTGCCACAGGTCGTACCCCAGCGCTTCGGAAGCCTCATCGAACGTGGTGCGAACCACGCTGTAGCGTTCGGCCAATTCCCGCAGCATTCCTTGCTGCTGAGAGCCCTGCCCGGGAAAGACCAGAGCCAGTGATTGCGTCATCGCGCTCACCCTTGAAGTGATGAATCGTCGGTTCCCGTCGTATCACGAGACCCGCTATCCACTCGACCGACGTCATCGACCGACGAGATAGCAGATGTCGCCGCCACTGCCGACCAGGCCCCGCGCAGGTGGTCCGGCAGCCCCACCGCGATTTCGCGCACCGCACGATCGATGGCAAAGGCAAAGGCGCGATCGCTGGCATTGCCATGACTCTTGACCACGATCTGGTTGAGCCCCAGCAGACTGGCACCGTTGTGACGTACCGGATCGAGCTGCGCCTTGAAGCGCATCAGCGCCGGGCGCGCCAGCGCGCTGACAAGACGCGTACTCCAGTGAGACTCGAAGGTCTCCTGCAGGCGCTTGAGCAGCATCTGGGCGACCCCTTCGCTGGCCTTGAGCACCGCATTGCCGACGAAGCCATCACACACCACCACATCGGCGGCACCCGAGAAGATGCCATCGCCCTCCAGGTAGCCGATATAGTCAAAGGTACCGGCGTCCCGCCCGCGCAGCTCGGCGTCCGCCTCGCGCACCCGGGCCACGCCCTTGCCCGCTTCGACACCGACGTTGAGCAGCGCCACCCGTGGGCGCGCCACGTCGTCCACCGCCCGGCACATCAGCGCCCCCATGTGGGCGAAGTCGACCAGATGCCTGGCGTGCACCTCGACGCTGGCGCCCAGATCGAGAAGGTAGCAGCGCCCGGCATGACGCGTCGGCACAGCGGTGCTGATGGCTGGCCGCGAGATCCCCGGCACGCTGCCGAGTTCACGTCGCGCCAGTGCCATCAGCGCGCCGGTATTGCCACAGCTGACACCGGCCTGCGCCTCGCCCTGCGCCACCGCCTTAAGCATGCCGTGCAGGCTGGTCGCACAGGGGTTGTCGAGCACCTCCATCGGCGGCATCGCCTGAGTGACCACCCTGGGGGCATCGCTCAGCGAGATTCGCGCGCGCGCGTCGCGCGAGGCGCCCAGCTGCGCCAGAAGCCCCCGCAGCTCGGCCTGGGGGCCATACAGCGTCGGCTCGAGGTCGGGATGACGCTGGAGCGCCAGCAGTACCCCCCCGACAGTAGCGCGGGGACCGAAGTCCCCGCCCATGGCATCGATGGCGATGCGCATCGCCCGCGCGTCAGCGTCAGTCGCCGTGATTAAACGTCGACGACCTTGCGACCACGGTAGTAGCCGTCCGGTGCGACGTGGTGACGACGATGCGTGGTGCCGGTTTCCTTGTCCTGGGACAGGGCCGGGCTGCTCAGCGCATCGTGTGCGCGGCGCATGCCACGCTTGGAACGGGTCTTGCGGTTCTGTTGAACGGCCATGATGATGACTCCAACGTCAGTGTCATTCGGTTTTAGAGTTTTCCCTTCAACGTCTTCAAGACGTCGAAGGGGCTATCGGCTCGAGCGGGCGCCCGTTCGTCGGCGCTCTCTCCGCTCTGCATCTGATCACGCGAAACGGCACAGGCCGACTCTTCGTGATAGACCACCTGAGGAAGACTCAGCAGCAGCTCGTCCTCGATCGCCCCAAGCAGGTCGAGATGTTCGTTGTCGACCAGCACCGGCTCATACTCGCTCGGCACCTCGGAAGCGAGCGCATCACTGCTCACCACGGCGAGCTGGAAACGGCTCGACACCGGCACGCTCATCGGTTTCAGGCAGCGCCGACACGGCATCTGCAACTGTGCCGACAGCTCACCTTCGATCAGGTTCCGGCGTTGAGCATCGCGTCCGAACTGCAACGATACCTGAGCCTGTCCGCTCTGCTCACCGATCTCGGCGGCAAGGCGCGACAGCGCATCGAGGTCGATAGTGCCCTCGAGCAGCTCATGGTTGGCCGCGAGGCGATAAGGCTCGACGGTCGCGGGAAGTCGTCTGGTCAACATAGGCGCGCCATAATAGGGATTCGACCTGTCTCTGTCAAAGCACTTGATCGCGACTACGCTAGAGACATTCAGGCGCCGGGCGGGACGGCGCGAGGCAGGTCAATAGTAGCCATGCGCGCCGCCACGAGGCGACATGATAGCCTGAAAGGCGCTGGCGTTCGCGTGCTCATCGACGCCACTTTCTTGCCACCCCGCGCAAGTCGTCAATAAACACACTGAAAACAGATTAACGGGCGAGGCCATGCCAAGCGCGAAGAGATTGCCATTAAAATAAACTGGCAATAATGACTGACTAAAAAAGTCCTGCTGAAAATCACTCTTCTCTCTTGTGGCCAGTGGGAGAGCCGGCGACAGCCGCATCATCCAATCACTCGGATGCCAGGGCGTCGCTTCGCCACCCTATCGACCCGATAGCCACTGATTCGACAGACACCGACCCGACAGACATTAAGGAAAGCCCATGCCGCGACTGGTACTCGCCTCCAGCTCCCCCTACCGCCGCCAGCTCCTGGAGCGCCTGGCGCTTCCCTTCACCTGGGCCGCGCCCGATATCGACGAGAGCCACCGCCCGAATGAGACACCGACCGCGCTGGCCCACCGCCTGGCACTGGGCAAGGCGCAGGCGGTCACGGCGCAGTTTCCCGAGCATCTGATCATCGGCTCCGACCAGCTGGCGCTGTTCGAGGACGACATTCTGGGCAAGCCCGGCAATCACGCCACCGCCTGCGCCAACCTGCGCCGCTTTTCGGGTCAGCGCGTGCGCTTCATGACCGGCCTCGCCCTGGTCGATACCGCCAATGGCCGCCACTGGGTCACCCACGACACCTATGACGTACATTTTCGCCAGCTCAGCGACGCCGAGATCGAGGCCTACGTCAGCCGCGAACGCCCCTTCGACAGCGCCGGCAGCTTCCGCATGGAGGGGCTGGGCATCGCCCTGTTTGAACGCTTCGAAGGCAACGACCCCAACACCCTGATAGGACTGCCGCTGATGCGCCTGTGCGAGCTGCTGCGCGAGGCCGGCATGGACCCGCTGGCCGCAGCACCTCAGGGCAGCTGATAGCGCACCGGCGAGGCGGCTTCGCTGATCCCCAGCCAGTGCGCCGCCGCCTGGGTCAGCTTGTTGGAGAACAGCGACCAGGGGTCGAGCGACGGCGTGTAGTCCTCCAGACTGACCTTGCCCAGGCGACTGCGCGAGAGCTGCTCCAGGTTGCTGATATCATCGATCAACCCCAGCTGCAGCGCCTGCTGGCCGGTCCATACCAGCCCGGAGAAGATGCGCGGATCGTCGCTGAGACGCTTGCCGCGCCCCGACTTCACCGCATCGATGAACTGCTGGTGCGTGGTGTCGAGCACCGACTGCCAGAATTCGCGCTGCGCTGGCGCCACGGGTGAGAACGGATCGAGAAACGCCTTGTTCTCCCCCGAGGTGAATACCCGACGCTCGACGCCCAGCTTGTCGATCGCCCCCTGCAGCCCGAAGCCCGCACTGATCACGCCGATCGACCCCACCAGACTGGCGGGCGAGGCGTAGATCCGGTCGGCCGCCGCGGCCATATAGTAGGCGCCGCTGGCACCGATATCCTCGATTACCGCCAGGATCGGCTTGTCGCCCTGGGCTTCGAGGTAGCGAATCTCGTCATAGACCCGCTGGGACTGCACCGGGCTGCCGCCGGGGCTGTTGATGTGCAGCACCACCGCCTCGCTGTCAGGATCGCGCCAGGCGCGCCGCAGGCCCTCGATGATGCGCTCGGCACTAGCCTGCCCCTGGGCATCGATAGGCCCCGAGACATCGACCACGCCGAGATGGCGCTCGCCACTGGCGGTGCCCTGCCCCTGGGCGAGCAGCAGGCTGTAGGCACTCAACGCCAGCCCGGCAACGACTACCCCGGCAAACAGCAGACGGAAGAAGATCTTCCAGCGCCGCGAGCGCCGCTGCTCGGCCAGCACGTCGCCAATCCAGCGGTCGAGCAGCCGAATCTCCGCCAGCCTGACACTCTCGCTCCCGGCGCCGGATGCGGCCTCCGCCCCCTCTCGCCGGGCCTGGGCCGCCTCCGCGGAGAGTTCGGGGCCATCGGTCCAGTCGTCGTGTCGTTGATCACTCATCTGCTCACTCCTTGCGCCAGATGCGCAGCGTTCGATGCGAACGCCTGGTGCCGTCAGGCGTTACGCGCAGCCTTCTCGAACCGGGCCGGGCAACAGCCACTCGACCAGACCCGCGAAATCATCGGCGACCCAGACCGGCTCACTGGCGAGCAGCCGCTCGCGTGCATGAACCCCATAGCTCACCGCCACGCGGTCCATCCCCAGCGCCCGCGCCATCTCCAGATCGTACTCGGTATCGCCGACCATGACCGCCGCTTCGGGCGGTAGCTCGCATGCCGCCAGCAGCTCTTCGAGCATCTGCGGATGCGGCTTGGAGCGGGTCTGGTCGGCGGTGCGGCTGGCCACGAACCACTCGCCGCAGCCGTGATGGTCGAAGACACGATCAAGCCCCCGCCGACTCTTGCCGGTGGCCACCGCCAGGCTGCACTCGGACGCCTCGCGCAGCCGCGCGATACCCTCGGGCACGCCGGGAAAGAACGGAGACGGCACCTGATCGGCGACCCGAAACTGACGGCCGAAGGCCGCTTGCAGGGTGTCCCGCTCCAGCGCCCCGCTACCGGGATAGAGCGCCTCCATCGCCTCGGGCAGGCCCAGGCCGATGATGTCGCGGATCGCCGCCGGCGTCGGTGCCACCCAGCCGAGCTCGTCCGCGGCAGCCTCCATGCAGGCGACGATCCGCGCCGCCGAGTCCATCAGCGTGCCGTCCCAGTCGAAGATCACCAGCCGATAGCGGCAGGCCCGCGGCAGCGCCTGTGCACGCGTTTCAGGAGGCATGCCGCGCCCGCTCCAGCGCGCGCTCCAGCGATGCTTCCAAGGGCGCCCGCGCCTGTACATCGCGGCCGCTCTTGGGATCGGGGAAGGTCAGCGTCAGCGCGTGCAGGAACAGCCGGTCGAGCCCCAGCCCCCGGGCCATGCGCGCACCTTCCGGCGTCCCGTACTTGTCGTCGCCCAGCAGCGGGTGACCGGCGTGGGCCGCGTGCACGCGAATCTGGTGGGTGCGCCCGGTGACCGGCTCGGCCTCTATCAGCGTGACCCGCGGCAGCGTCTCGCGCACCGCAAATCGGGTGCGCGAGACCTTACCGGCATCATCCACACGTACCCGGCGTTCGCCGTTGCCGGCGTCGTAGCGATCCAGCCGCGCACTGACGTAATCGCGCCGCGCCGGCCAGCGCCCCTGGACCAGCGCCAGATACTTCTTCTCCATGCGCCGCTCCTTCATGGCGGCATTGAGCGACAGCAGTGCAGCCCGATTCTTGGCCAGCAGCAGGCAGCCCGAGGTGTCGCGATCGAGCCGATGCACCAGCTCGAGGAAGTCGAGATCCTCACGCACCTGGCGCAACGCCTCGATCAGCCCGATCTTGACCCCGCTGCCACCATGCACCGCCAGCCCCGAGGGCTTGTTGATCACCAGCCAGTCGGGACTCTCGACCAGCACGCTGCCGGCGAGCAGGTTGCGCAGCCCTTCGCTGGCCTCCTTGACCGCGCTCTCCGGCGTCAGCCGCAGCGGCGGCACACGCACGAGGTCACCACTCTGCAACCGATAGTCGGCCTTGATCCGCTTCTTGTTGACCCGTACCTCGCCCTTGCGCACGATCCGATAGATCAACGACTTCGGCGCGCCCTTGAGCCGGGTGCGCAGGAAATTGTCGATGCGCTGCCCCGCCTGGGACTCGCTGACTTCGATGAACTGGACTTCCTGGCCTTCGGCCATGCTTGACTCCTCGGCAACGCGAATCGGCGGCCTCTGGTGCCGACGGCCGGCCATTCTAACGCACTCCCCGGACGGCGCGACCTCAATTGCCGCCCGCGCGCCATTACTGTTATATTGCGATGTCGCTCGGTGGATCGTCTCCACGTCGGCGCCAGCCCCTGAATATGCTGGCCGGAGCGAAAAAATGTCTCGATCCCCCAGAGGGTTAGCGAAAGTCACACGCTCTGGGTCGATCAAAACACGTTTGGAACGCCCTGCCCCTGGCGGGAGCCACGCACTGACGACAACGTCAGCGCACCTCTCCCAGGGAAACCCACAAGTATCGGTGGAAGGCGTCGCCGAACCGAACAATGCCAAGTGATATAGACGGCAGTCTGCGGGACCGGATGCGGCTGATCGATGCGCACCGTGACATGTTCCGCCACCGTTTCGTACTCAACACATGTTCGTGCAGCACCCAGACAAGCAGGTCATGACAGCAGAGATGCCAAGGTAATCAGCCAGCACGCCAAAGGGCTCGACGAGCGTCGACCCGACTGTGGCCGGGTGGACAAGACGCCACGCGGCACGCAGCGACCGGGCAGTCCTTTCGAGTCCCGACGCGGTTCCACGCGTTGGTGACACGCCAAGTTCTTTCTGGCTCACGCTAAGCTTGTTCCTCCTGCGGGGTCGCTCCACCAATGTGCGCGAGCACAGCACGACCGCTTGCGGTTCGTCGTCGCCGATTCAGGCATGCCTTCCACCGGCACGCTGAATTTGCGAGATGTCATGAAAAGAATGCTGATCAATGCGACCCAACCGGAAGAGTTGCGCGTCGCCCTCGTCGATGGCCAACGCCTCTACGACCTGGACATCGAGTCCGGCGCCCGGGAACAGAAGAAGGCCAATATCTACCGGGGCAAGATCACCCGCCTGGAACCCAGCCTCGAAGCCGCCTTCGTCGACTTCGGTGCCGATCGCCACGGTTTCCTGCCGCTCAAGGAGATCTCCCGCGAGTACTTCTCCAAGGAGCCCTCGGGGCGCCCCAATATCAAGGAGGTACTCAAGGAGGGACAGGAAGTCATCGTCCAGGTCGACAAGGAGGAGCGCGGCAACAAGGGCGCGGCGCTGACCACCTTCATCAGCCTGGCCGGCCGCTTCCTGGTGCTGATGCCCAACAACCCGCGTGCCGGTGGCATCTCGCGGCGCATCGAGGGCGATGAGCGCAGCCAGCTCAAGGACGCCATGGGTCAGCTCACCCTGCCCGACAAGATGGGCGTGATCGTGCGTACCGCCGGGATCGGCCGCTCGTCGGAAGAGCTGCAGTGGGATCTCGACTACCTGGTACAGGTGTGGGAAGCGATCACCGACGAAGCGGTCAAGCGCTCTGCTCCCTTCCTGATCTACCGCGAATCCAACGTCATCATCCGTGCGATGCGCGACTACCTGCGCCAGGACATCGGCGAGGTGCTGATCGACAGCCCCGCGGTACACGAGGAGGCGCTCAGCTTCATCCGCCAGGTGATGCCCTCCTATCAGCAGAAGATCAAGCTCTACAGCGATGACGTGCCGCTGTTCTCGCGCTTCCAGATCGAATCCCAGATCGAGACCGCCTACCAGCGCGAGGTCAAGCTGCCCTCCGGCGGCTCGGTGGTGATCGACCATACCGAGGCTCTGGTCTCGATCGATATCAACTCGGCACGCGCCACCCGTGGCGCAGACATCGAAGAGACCGCGCTGCAGACCAACCTGGAGGCGGCCGACGAGATCGCTCGCCAACTGCGTCTGCGCGACATCGGCGGCCTGGTGGTGATCGACTTCATCGACATGTCGCCGGCGCGCAACCAGCGCGAGGTGGAGAACCGCGTGCGCGATGCGCTCAAGCTCGACCGTGCGCGGGTCCAGATCGGCCGTATCTCCCGTTTCGGCCTGATGGAGATGTCGCGTCAGCGTCTGCGCCCGTCGCTGGGCGAGACCAGCGGCGTGGTCTGCCCGCGCTGTGACGGCCAGGGCACCATCCGCGACGTGCGCTCGATGGCTCTCTCGATCCTGCGCCTGATCGAAGAGGAGGCGATGAAGGAGCGTAGCGCGCAGATTCGCGCCATCCTGCCGGTGCCTGTCGCCACCTACCTGCTCAACGAGAAGCGCAACGTGCTCTCCGACGTCGAGCGGCGCCAGAAGGTGCGCGTGCTGCTGCTGCCCAACCCGGACATGGACACGCCACACTACGACGTCCAGCGCCTGCGCGACGACCACATCTCCGAAGAGGGCGACGAGAACAAGTCGAGCTACGAGCTATCGGTAGAGAGCGAAGCGATCAGGGAGCCGGAGACCAGCCTGGCCAAGCCGATCCAGCGCACCCAGGCGGCCGTACAGACCGTGCTCCACACCGCCCCTGCCCCGGACTCACTGCACCAGGAGCCGGAAGCGCCCGCGCCCCAGCCGGCCGCCGCACAGCCAAAGTCGCAGCCGCAGCCGGCCAAATCCGAGCCGGCCAGGTCCGAGCCCGTCACCGCGCAGTCCCAGGCAACGCCTAACGGCGGCCTGATCCAGCTGTTCCGCGGCCTGTTCGGACGCCGCCGCGCCGACGAAGAGGTTTCCCGCCCGGCCAGCGACGGCCAGGCGCGCAGCAGCGGCGGCAACGACAAGCCGGCATCGCAGAACGGTGGCGGTAACCGCAGCAACCGTAACAGCGACTCGCAGCGCAGCGGCGAGCAGCAGCGCAACGGCGGTGCCAAGCGTGACGGCGACAATGGCAAGCAGGCCGACGCCGGTAACGACAACCGTCAGAGCAATCGTGGCGACAACCGCCAGGGCAACGGCAACAATCGCCGGCGCCGGCAGTCGGACGATCGTCAGAGCGGTAACGACAATCGCAACGAGGGTGGTCGTAACGGCAACCGCCAGAACGGCAACGACAGCCGTCAAGGCGGCAACGACAACCGTCAGAACGGCGGCGACAACCGCCAAAAGGATGACGGCCGCCAGGGTGGTGGTAACGATAACCGCCAGAGCGGTGACGACGCGCGCCAGCAGGGCAATCGCCAGCCCCGCCAGGAGAGCCGCGGCAAGAGCGAACGCAACAGCGAGAATCGCGCCGAGACGGCCAAGCCCGACAACGCCGGCAAGCCCAAGGCGTCGCGTCAGGCCGACACCACGGATAGCACTGCCGCCCCGCAGGAGAGCGTCGACAGCAAGCCGAAGCGCATGCGTAACAACCCGCGCAACCGCAGTCGCCAGCACGCGCTGAACCCGGCCGCTGCCGAAGAGCAGCAGCGTCTACAGGCTGCGGCCACCACGGCGGAGAGCGAAGCGCCCGAGGTCGACGCAGCCAAGGCTGACGCCAAGCCGGAA
>NZ_PZJO01000012.1:0-37860 GCF_003206575.1 Salinicola endophyticus
CCAGCGCTCGCCCCTGACGTCTCCCTGAGACCCGCGAGCGCCGGATACCACACCTCCACTTCCCCGGCCCGCCCCCGCGCCGGGGCTTTTTGTGGGTGGGTGGTCGATAGGGCAGGGGAGGGCGGTAGCGCGGTACGTTAACGGTGGGCGAGCGATTTCGTTAGAATGCTCTCTTTTGCGCTGGACGATCGGTATGAGCATCGGTGAACTGATACGCCTGCTGGGGGATGGTGATTTCCACTCGGGGCAGCAGCTGGGCGAGCGCTTGGGTGTCTCGCGCACCGCGGTCTGGAAGCAGCTGAAGAAGCTGGAGGCGATGGATCTGCCCCTGGAGGCGGTCAAGGGGCGCGGCTATCGTCTGGTCGATGCCATCGAGTCGCTGGACGGCAAGTCGATCGTCGCGCAGCTGAGCGCCGAGCCGCGCCGTCATCTCAAGCGACTGTTCGTCGAGGATGTGCTCGACTCCACCAATACCTACCTGCGCGAGCGCTTCCGGCAGGGAGCGGGCCATGGCGAGGTGTGTCTCGCCGAGAGTCAGACGGCAGGGCGGGGGCGTCGTGGCAAGGCATGGAGCACCAGTTGGGGGCGTAGCCTGATCCTGTCCCTGGGCTGGCGCTTCGATGCCGGCGTGGGGGCGCTCGAGGGCCTCAGCCTGGCGGTCGGCGTGGCGGTGGCTGAGGTGCTCGAAGCGGCGGGGGCGGAAATCGCCCTGAAGTGGCCCAACGACATCCTGATCGCGGTCGAGGGGGAGTGGCGCAAGCTCGCCGGTATCCTGCTCGAGGTGACCGGCGATGTGGAGGGGCCGTGCGAGGTGGTGATCGGTATCGGCCTCAATGTCTCGCTGAGCGCTGCCGGGCGCGAGGCCGCCGGTCAGCCTGCCGGCGCCCTGGCCGACAGGCTGCCGGCACCTTCGCGAAACCGTCTTGCCGCCGGCATCATCGATGCGTTGCTGATGCTCTTGCCACAGTTCGAGCGGCGCGGTTTCGTGGCGTGGCAGGCGGGCTGGAATCAGCGTCATGCCTTTGCCGGTCAGCGCGTCAATGTGATCCAGGCGCGGGAAACCTATCCCGCCACGGCCAAAGCGGTGGATGCCAGCGGCAACCTGGTGGTGACCACAGGGGAGGGCGATCTCACCCTGATGGGGGGCGAAATCAGCATCCGCCCGGGGCGCTGACAAAAAATGCGCCCCGTGCTTGCAATCACCTCATCGCTTTGACACAATGCGCCCCGCCTTGGGGACAAGGTGATCGAGTCTCGACTCTGTTAGTCGAATAAAAACAGAGGCTTGACATCGATGAGCGACAGGTTAGAATGTGTCGCCAGCTAGGAGGGGTTCCCGAGTGGCCAAAGGGAGCAGACTGTAAATCTGCCGCGAAAGCTTCGAAGGTTCGAATCCTTCCCCCTCCACCAGATTTTGCAGTGCCGCTGCGTTGTTGGCAGCAAGAAGTGGCAGGAAAAACCGGTCTGTTTCGGCAAGCCGGATTCAGAGCGGGTAGGCGGGTATAGTTCAATGGTAGAACCTCAGCCTTCCAAGCTGATGGTGCGGGTTCGATTCCCGCTACCCGCTCCAGTTCGAGGTTGTGGTGGTGTAGTGCTCATGTAGCTCAGGGGTAGAGCACACCCTTGGTAAGGGTGAGGTCGACGGTTCAAATCCGTCCATGAGCTCCATTGCTCGATGTCGAACGCTGTGAAAGGCGAGCTGAAGGCTCGCTTTTTTGGTGGCGAGAGAAAACACTCCAAGGGTTGCTTTTGCCCTCCTCTCTTCGCTATCATAGCGCCCTCCAAATTTCCGGGTGCTTCTCGGATATTTTGATACAGGCCAGTAGCTCAATTGGCAGAGCAGCGGTCTCCAAAACCGCAGGTTGGGGGTTCGATTCCCTCCTGGCCTGCCAGTCTTCCCCAGGCTGGCTCATATTTGATACCTTGTCATGTTCGGTTATCGCGCCTTGAGTTGAGGAGTTTTCATGAAGCACAACGCCGAGGTGCAAGTCTCCCGCTACGACACGCTCAAGTGGGCCGTTGTCGTGCTGCTGCTTGCCGTCGCGGTGGGTGGTAATGCCTGGTTCGCCGATCAGGCGCTGCTCTATCGTGTCCTGGGCGTCGTCGTCGTGTGCGTTGCCGCCGCTGCCGTGGGACTCACCACCGCCAAGGGGCAGGCGCTGATGGATCTGGCCAAGGGCTCCAAGCGCGAGATTCAGCGCGTTGTCTGGCCGACCCGTCAGGAAACCGTGCAGACGACCCTGATCGTCCTCGCCGCAGTGCTCGTCGTCGGTCTGCTGCTGTGGCTCATCGATACCGTCCTCGGCTGGGCGATGTCCGGAATCATTGGCTAGGAGTTTTCATGTCCAAGCGTTGGTACGTCGTTCACGCTTATTCCGGGTTCGAAAAGCAGGTCATGCGCTCGCTGATCGAGCGCGTGAAGCTGTATGAGGTCGAGGATCAGTTCGGCGAGATCCTGGTGCCGACCGAAGAGGTCGTCGAGATGCGCGACGGCAAGCGCCGCAAGAGCGAGCGCAAGTTCTATCCCGGCTATGTGCTGGTCGAGATGGAGATGAACGAGCAGACCTGGCACCTGGTCAACGAGACGCCGCGCGTCATGGGCTTCATCGGTGGTACGCCGGAGAAGCCGGCACCGATCACCCCGAAGGAAGCCGAGGCGATCCTGCGCCGGGTGCAGGACGGCACCGACAAGCCGCGCCCCAAGACGCTGTTCGAGCCGGGCGAGACCGTGCGGGTGGTCGATGGTCCGTTCGCCGACTTCAACGGCGTGGTCGAAGAAGTCAATTACGAAAAGAGTCGACTGCAGGTCAGCGTGCTGATCTTTGGTCGCTCCACCCCGGTCGAGCTCGAGTTCGTTCAGGTGGTCAAGGACTGAGTCGAAGGCGGGGTCGACACGTTTTTTCATCGCGGCGCTCTTCCAGCGTCGCGTTGTCGTTGCCGGTGATGCGCCGGCCAAACCGGGGAGCCGCAAGGCGCTAATACCCAACAGGAGTTCCACATGGCTAAGAAAGTCCAGGCCTATATCAAGCTGCAGGTTGCAGCTGGCAAGGCCAACCCGAGTCCGCCCGTCGGTCCCGCACTGGGTCAGCACGGTGTCAACATCATGGAGTTCTGCAAGGCGTTCAACGCTGCGACCCAGGATGTCGAGCCGGGCTTGCCGACGCCGGTCGTGATCACGGTCTACTCCGACCGTAGCTTCACCTTCGTCACCAAGACGCCGCCGGCTGCCGTGCTGCTGAAGAAAGCCGCAGGCATCAAATCCGGTTCTGGCGTGCCGAACAAGACCAAGGTCGGCACCGTGACCCGCGAGCAGCTCGAAGAGATCGCCAAGACCAAGGAGCCGGATCTGACGGCTGCCGATCTCGATGCCGCCGTTCGTACCATTGCTGGCAGCGCCCGTAGCATGGGCCTCAACGTGGAGGGCCTCTGATCATGGCAAAGCTTTCCAAGCGCGCACAGATGATTCGCGAGAAGGTCGAGCCGGGCAAGGTCTACTCCCTCGAGGAAGCCGTCTCCCTGCTGTCCGATCTGTCGACCGTCAAGTTCAAGGAAGCGGTGGAAGTCGCCATCAATCTGGGCGTCGATCCGCGTAAATCCGACCAGGTCGTGCGTGGCGCCACCGTGCTGCCCAACGGTACCGGTCGTGACGTGCGTGTCGCCGTGTTCGCCCAGGGCAACGCCGCCGACGCCGCCAAGGAAGCCGGTGCCGACATCGTTGGCATGGACGACCTGGCCGATGACGTGAAGAAGGGCAACCTGAACTTCGACGTCGTCATCGCGGCTCCGGACGCCATGCGTGTGGTCGGCCAGCTGGGTCAGATCCTCGGCCCGCGCGGCCTGATGCCGAACCCCAAGGTCGGCACCGTGACGCCGGACGTCGCCACCGCGGTCAAGAACGCCAAGGCGGGTCAGGTGCGTTTCCGTACCGACAAGAACGGCATCATCCATGCCTCCATCGGTAAGGTCGACTTCTCCGCCGACGCGCTCAAGGGCAACCTGGAAGCGCTGGTCAACGACCTCAAGCGTCTGAAGCCGAGCACCTCCAAGGGTATCTACTTCAAGAAGCTGACCCTCTCCAGCACCATGGGGCCGGGTCTGACGGTCGATCACAGCGCTTACGTGTGATCGATCACCGAGCAGTAACTTTGCGGTCCCCGTGCGCCGTCTCGCGAGAGGCGGAAAGGGGCGGGGCACCGTCAAAGACCGCAGGTGTCGGCCAACGGCCGACTTAATGTCCGCACCCGGCATCGCCGGAGGAAACCTGCGCAGATGGTGTGGCTCGCCGAATCAGGTGTGCAGCCATCATCCAAGACTTCCGCCGCAGTCGAAGCGGAAGAGATGGTAACCACCGGGTCGCGACATCGTCGCCCCGGCACGAAGGAGTAACCACTGTGCCACTAGCACTCGAAGGCAAGAAAGCGATTGTTGCCGAGGTCAGTGAAGCCGCTAAGGACGCTCTTTCCGTCGTAGTTGCCGACTCTCGCGGTGTGACCGTTAGCGCAATGACCGATCTGCGCAAACAGGCACGCGAGAATGGCGTCCAGATCCGTGTTGTTCGCAACACCCTGGCACGCCGCGCTTTGGCAGGCACTTCCTGGGAGTGCCTGAACGAGACTTTCGCAGGTCCGACGCTTCTGGCCTTCTCCTACGAACACCCCGGCGCTGCCGCGCGGCTGTTCAAGGAGTTCGGCAAGACGCAGAAGGAGTTCGAAGTCAAAGCGCTGGCCTACGAAGGCGAGATGATCCCGGCGGCCGATATCGACCGTCTGGCAACGCTGCCGACTTACGAGGAAGCACTGGCCAAGCTGATGTCCGTCATGAAGGAAGCTTCTGCCGGCAAGCTGGTTCGTACCCTCGCAGCCCTGCGCGACAAGAAGGAAGAAGAGGCGGCCTGAGCCGACACTTCTCCCGATTCGCCTGCGCTAGGTTGAACTGAATCTCATCGAGTGGGCAGGCCGGATGGCCGCCGCTCCGCAAAGTTAGGAATAGGTAACATGGCACTGACTCAAGAAGACATCATCAACGCCGTTGCTGAAATGTCCGTGATGGAAGTTGCGGAACTGGTCTCTGCAATGGAAGAGAAGTTCGGCGTGTCTGCCGCTGCAGCCGTCGTGGCTGGCCCGGGTGGCGGCGATGCCGCTGCTGAAGAAGAGCAGACCGAGTTCTCCGTCGTTCTGACCGCTGCCGGTGACAAGAAAGTCAACGTCATCAAGGTCGTCCGCGAGATCACCGGTCTGGGTCTGAAGGAAGCCAAAGGCGCCGTCGACGGTGCTCCGGCTACCCTGAAAGAAGGCCTGTCCAAGGACGACGCCGAAGAAGCCAAGAAGAAGCTGGAAGAAGCTGGCGCCTCCGTGGAGCTCAAGTAACTCTGTGTTCACGGCTCCACGCGCTGCGTAAGCGCCACGGCTGGTGGCGGGCCTCCCCGCTGCCGGCCTTTTTCTGTTGTTGCTAGCCTGGCGTTAGACCACCTGGCTTGGGATCCCCCCGAATCAGGGTTAAAGCCACTAGACGAATTCCGACGGCGAGCTCCCTCCGGGCAGCTTGCCGTCAGCGCCTAACGGGGTCACCCCCGTTGGGGAGCGCCGACCACGCACCGGTCACCCATGGTGAACAAGCTGGGGAATACAGATGGCTTACTCATACACTGAGAAAAAACGCATCCGCAAGGATTTCGGCAAACTGCCTCAAGTAATGGATGTGCCCTACCTGCTGGCCATCCAGCTTGATTCCTATTACGACTTCCTCCAGCAGGACCGGGCGCCGGAAGAGCGTCTCGAAACCGGTCTCCACGCGGCCTTCCAGTCCGTCTTTCCGATCGAGAGCTTCTCGGGCAACGCGGCGCTCGAGTACGTAAGCTACCGCTTCGGCACCCCGGCGTTCGACGTCAAGGAGTGCCAGCTGCGCGGCGTGACCTATTCGGCACCGCTGCGGGTCAAGGTTCGCCTGATCATCTACGACAAAGAGTCCTCGAACAAGGCCATCAAGGACATCAAGGAGCAGGAAGTCTACATGGGGGAGATCCCCCTGATGACCGAGAACGGGACCTTCGTCGTCAACGGTACCGAGCGTGTCATCGTCTCCCAGCTCCACCGCTCGCCGGGCGTGTTCTTCGATCACGACAAGGGCAAGAGCCACTCCTCCGGGAAGCTGCTTTACTCCGCGCGGATCATTCCTTACCGCGGCTCCTGGCTGGATTTCGAGTTCGACCCGAAGGACAACGTCTTCGTGCGTATCGACCGTCGCCGCAAGCTGCCGGCGACCGTGCTGCTGCGCGCGCTGGGCATGAGCGCCGAGGAGATCCTCGAGACCTTCTTCGACACCAGCACCTTCCACATCGAGCCGGACGGCATCTACGTGGAACTGGTGCCGTCGCGCCTGCGCGGTGACACCGCGACCTTCGACATCAAGGACAACGACGGCAACGTCATCGTCGAGGAAGGTCGCCGCATCACCCAGAAGCACATCCGTCAGATGGAGAGTGCCGGGCTCGAGCGCCTGCAGGTGCCGATGGACTACCTGTTCGGCAAGACGCTGGCCAAGGATCAGGTCGACGCCAAGACCGGCGAGCTGATCTGCGAGTGCAACTCCGAGCTGACCCCCGAACTGGTCGAGAAGCTGGGCCAGGGCGGCGTGACGCGGCTCGAGACGCTCTACACCAACGATCTGGACGCCGGTTCGTTCATCTCCGACACGCTGAAGATCGACACCACGCGCTCGGCACTCGAGTCGCTGGTCGAGATCTACCGCATGATGCGTCCGGGCGAGCCGCCGACCAAGGAAGCGGCGGAGACGCTGTTCCACAACCTGTTCTTCACCGAAGACCGCTACGACCTGTCGGGCGTCGGTCGGATGAAGTTCAACCGTCGTCTGCGTCGCGAGGCCGACACCGGCTCCGGCGTGCTCGACAACCAGGACATCCTCGATGTCCTCAAAGAGCTGATCAATATTCGTAACGGCTTCGGCGAAGTCGACGATATCGACCACCTGGGCAACCGCCGCATCCGCTGCGTCGGCGAGATGGCGGAAAACCAGTTCCGCGTCGGCCTGGTGCGCGTCGAGCGTGCGGTCAAGGAGCGTCTCTCCATGGCGGAGAGCGAAGGCCTGATGCCGCAGGATCTGATCAATGCCAAGCCGGTGGCGGCCGCGGTCAAGGAGTTCTTCGGCTCCTCGCAGCTGTCCCAGTTCATGGACCAGAACAACCCGCTCTCCGAGGTCACCCACAAGCGCCGTGTCTCCGCACTCGGCCCGGGCGGTCTGACCCGTGAGCGTGCCGGCTTCGAGGTGCGTGACGTTCACGCCACCCACTACGGCCGTCTGTGCCCGATCGAGACGCCGGAAGGTCCGAACATCGGCCTGATCAACTCGCTGGCGACCTACTCCAAGACCAACAGCTACGGCTTCCTCGAGACGCCGTACCGCAAGGTCGTGGGCAGCCAGGTCACCGACGAGGTGGTGCACCTGTCGGCGATCGAGGAGGGTGACTTCATCATCGCCCAGGCCTCGGCGACCGTGGATGAGTCGGGCAAGCTGGTCGACGACCTGGTGCAGGTCCGTCACAAGGGCGAGACCACCTTCATGGCGCCGGACAAGGTGACCCTGATGGATGTGTCGCCGCGTCAGGTCGTCTCCGTGGCGGCGGCGCTGATCCCGTTCCTCGAGCACGATGACGCCAACCGCGCCCTGATGGGGGCGAACATGCAGCGTCAGGCCGTGCCGACCCTGCGCGCCGACAAGCCGCTCGTCGGTACCGGCATGGAGCGCTTCGTGGCACGTGACTCCGGCGTCTGCGCCGTGGCCCGTCGCGGCGGCGTGATCGACTCGGTGGATGCCAAGCGCATCGTGGTCCGGATCAACGAAGACGAGATCATCGGCGGTGAAGCCGGGGTCGACATCTACAACCTGACCAAATACGTGCGGTCGAACCAGAACACCTGCCAGAACCAGCGCCCGATCGTGCGCCCGGGCGACATCGTCGCACGCGGCGACATCCTCGCCGACGGTCCGTCCGTCGACATGGGTGACCTGGCCCTGGGGCAGAACATGCGTCTCGCCTTCATGCCGTGGAACGGCTACAACTTCGAGGATTCCATCCTCGTCTCCGAGCGCGTGGTCGAGGACGATCGTTTCACCACCATCCACATCCAGGAACTGACCTGCGTCTCCCGCGACACCAAGCTGGGCGCCGAGGAGATCACCTCGGACATCCCCAACGTCGGCGAGTCGGCGCTGGCCAAGCTGGACGAAGCGGGCGTGGTCTACATCGGTGCCGAAGTCGGTGCCGGCGACATCCTGGTCGGCAAGGTGACGCCCAAGGGCGAGACCCAGCTGACGCCGGAAGAGAAGCTGCTGCGTGCGATCTTCGGTGAGAAGGCGTCCGACGTGAAGGACACCTCGCTGCGCGCGCCGACCGGCATGCGCGGTACCGTCATCGACGTTCAGGTGTTCACCCGCGATGGCGTCGAAAAGGACTCGCGCGCCCTCTCCATCGAGCAGATGCAGCTCGACGAAGTGCGGCGTGACCTGCAGGAGACCTACCGGATCGCCGAGGACGCCACCTTCGAGCGTCTCAAGCGGACCCTCGGCGGTCAGGCGGTCAACGGCGGACCCAAGCTGAAGAAAGGCGACGTCCTCAGCGAGGCGTACCTCGAGGAGCTGCCGCGACAGCAGTGGTTCAAGCTGCGTCTGCAGGACGAAGCGCTCAACGAGCTGCTCGCCCAGGCCGACGAACAGCTCGAGAACCGTCGCAAGGAGATGGACGAGCGCTTCGAAGACAAGAAGCGCAAGCTCACCCAGGGCGACGACCTGGCGCCGGGCGTGCTCAAGATCGTCAAGGTCTACCTGGCGGTCAAGCGTCGCATCCAGCCGGGCGACAAGATGGCCGGTCGTCACGGTAACAAGGGTGTTATCTCCGCGATCATGCCGATCGAGGACATGCCGTTCGACGACAACGGCGAGCCGGTCGACGTGGTGCTCAACCCGCTGGGCGTACCGTCACGTATGAACGTGGGTCAGATCCTCGAGACTCACCTGGGCATGGCTGCCCGTGGTCTCGGGGTCAAGATCGAGCGTATGCTGCGCGACGCTCGCGAGCAGCAGGTGGGTGAGATCCGTGAGTTCCTCAAGCAGGTCTACAACACCCAGGAGACGCGGCAGGAAGATATCGACTCGTTGAACGACGAAGAGATCATCACCCTGGCCAAGAACCTGCGCGGCGGCGTACCCATCGCCACCCCGGTGTTCGACGGTGCCAAGGAGCACGAGATCAAGCATCTGCTGCGTCTCGCCGATCTGCCGGATTCCGGCCAGATGACGCTCTACGACGGGCGTACCGGCGAATCCTTCGACCGTCCGGTGACCGTGGGCTACATGTACATGCTCAAGCTCAACCACCTGGTCGACGACAAGATGCACGCGCGTTCCACCGGCTCCTACTCGCTGGTTACCCAGCAGCCGCTGGGCGGCAAGGCGCAGTTCGGCGGTCAGCGTTTCGGTGAGATGGAGGTGTGGGCACTCGAGGCCTACGGTGCCGCCTACACCCTGCAGGAGATGCTCACCGTCAAGTCGGATGACGTCGAGGGTCGTACCAAGATGTACAAGAGCATCGTGGATGGCGACCACACCATGCAGGCCGGTATGCCGGAATCCTTCAACGTGCTGGTGAAGGAGATCCGCTCGCTGGGTATCGACATCGAATTGGAAAGTTAAGACCGGCACAGTCGATCGATAGCGACGGGTTGCGGGGCCGGCGAGAGAGTCGCGGCCCCGCTCATGACAACTCCGCAACGGAGCGATCCCATGAAAGATTTGGTGAAAGTCCTAAAGTCACAGGCGCAATCTGACGAGTTCGACGCGATCAAGATCACGCTCGCGTCGCCGGAGATGATTCGCTCCTGGTCTTACGGCGAGGTCAAGAAGCCGGAGACCATCAACTACCGTACGTTCAAGCCTGAGCGTGACGGTCTGTTCTGCGCCAAGATCTTCGGGCCGGTCAAGGATTACGAGTGCTTGTGCGGCAAGTACAAGCGCATGAAGCATCGCGGCATCATCTGCGAGAAGTGTGGCGTCGAAGTGACCAAGGCCGCGGTACGCCGCGAGCGCATGGGCCACATCGAGCTGGCCTCGCCGGTCGCTCACATCTGGTTTCTGAAGTCGCTGCCGTCGCGCATCGGCATGTTCCTCGACATGACCCTGCGTGACATCGAGCGTGTGCTCTACTTCGAGTCGTTCGTGGTGATCGACCCGGGTATGACCACCCTCGAGCGCGGTCAGCTGCTCAACGACGAGCAGTACTTCGAAGCGCTGGAAGAGTTCGGTGACGACTTCGATGCGCGCATGGGCGCCGAGGCGATCCAGGCGCTGCTCAAGGACATCGATCTGGAAGAGGAAGTCGAGCGCCTGCGTGAAGAGATTCCGCAGACCAACTCCGACACCAAGATCAAGAAGCTGTCCAAGCGCCTCAAGCTGCTGGAAGCCTTCTACAAGTCCGGCAATGCGCCGGCGTGGATGGTCATGGAAGTGCTGCCGGTGCTGCCGCCGGACCTGCGTCCGCTGGTGCCGCTGGACGGTGGCCGCTTCGCGACCTCCGATCTCAACGACCTCTATCGTCGTGTGATCAACCGCAACAACCGCCTCAAGCGGCTGCTCGACCTCAATGCGCCCGACATCATCGTGCGCAACGAGAAGCGCATGCTGCAGGAGTCGGTCGATGCGCTGCTCGACAACGGTCGTCGCGGTCGTGCCATCACCGGTTCCAACAAGCGCCCGCTGAAATCCCTGGCCGACATGATCAAGGGTAAGCAGGGGCGTTTCCGTCAGAACCTGCTGGGTAAGCGCGTCGACTACTCCGGTCGTTCGGTCATCACCGTGGGCCCGACCCTGCGCCTGCACCAGTGTGGTCTGCCGAAGAAAATGGCGCTGGAGCTGTTCAAGCCGTTCATCTACTCCAAGCTGCAGGGGAGTGGTCAGGCTTCGACCATCAAGGCCGCCAAGAAGATGGTCGAGCGCGAGCTGCCGGAAGTGTGGGACATCCTCGCCGACGTCATCCGCGAGCACCCGGTACTGCTCAACCGTGCGCCGACGCTGCACCGTCTGGGTATCCAGGCGTTCGAGCCGCTGCTGATCGAAGGCAAGGCGATCCAGCTGCACCCGCTGGTGTGTGCCGCCTACAACGCCGACTTCGACGGTGACCAGATGGCCGTCCACGTGCCGCTGACGCTGGAGTCCCAGCTCGAAGCGCGCGCGCTGATGATGTCGACCAACAACGTGCTGTCGCCGGCCAACGGCGAGCCGATCATCGTGCCGTCCCAGGACGTGGTGCTGGGTCTCTATTACATGACCCGCGAGCGCATCGGTGCCAAGGGTGAAGGCAAGGCGTTCGCCAACCTCAACGAACTGGATCGCGCCTTCGCGACCCAGAACGTGTCGCTGCACGCCCGGGTCAAGGTCCGCCTGACCGAGTGGCTGTCCGACGAGAAGGATGGCGAGATCACCGAGCTGACCGAGACCGTCTCGATCAAGGAGACCACCGTCGGCCGTGCGCTGCTGTTCCGCATCCTGCCCAAGGGGATGCCGTTCGAGCTGGTCGACAAGCCGATGAAGAAGAAGGCGATCTCCGGTCTGATCAACGAGGTCTACCGTCGTGCCGGCCTCAAGGACGCGGTCATCTTCGCTGACCAGCTGATGTACACCGGTTTCCGTCTGGCGACCTGGTCCGGCGCTTCGATCGGCGTCAACGACTTCGTCATCCCCGATGACAAGAAGGCGATCGTCGATGCGGCCGAGGACGAGGTCAAGGAGATCGAAGACCAGTTCTCCTCCGGTCTGGTGACCGCGGGCGAGAAGTACAACAAGGTCATCGATATCTGGTCCAAGGCCAACGACAAGGTGGCCAAGGCGATGATGGCGGGTATCTCGAAGGAGACCGTCACCGACCGTGACGGCAACCAGGTCGAGCAGGACTCGTTCAACAGCGTCTTCATCATGGCCGACTCCGGTGCCCGTGGTAGTGCCGCCCAGATCCGTCAGCTGGCGGGGATGCGTGGCCTGATGGCCAAGCCGGACGGCTCGATCATCGAGACCCCGATCACCGCCAACTTCCGTGAAGGTCTGAACGTACTCCAGTACTTCATCTCGACCCACGGCGCGCGTAAGGGTCTGGCGGATACGGCACTCAAGACCGCCAACTCCGGTTACCTGACCCGTCGTCTGGTCGATGTGGCCCAGGATCTGGTCATCACCGAGCACGACTGCGGCACCGAGAACGGCCTGACCCTGCACCCGGTGATCGAGGGCGGCGACGTCATCGTCTCGCTGGCCCAGCGTGTGCTCGGCCGTGTGGTCGCCCAGGACGTGATCGACCCGCAGACCGACGACGTGCTGATCCCGCGCGGCACCCTGCTCGACGAAGCCTGGTGCGAGCGTCTCGACACCATGGGTGTCGACGAGATCGTGGTGCGCAGTGCCATCGCCTGTGAAACCGCACATGGCGTCTGCTCCTCGTGCTACGGCCGTGACCTGGCCCGCGGGCATCAGGTCAACATCGGCGAAGCGGTGGGCGTCATCGCCGCCCAGTCGATCGGTGAGCCGGGTACCCAGCTGACCATGCGTACGTTCCACATCGGTGGGGCGGCCTCACGCGCCTCGGCGGTCGACAGCGTGCAGGTCAAGCACGGCGGTATCGTGCGTCTGCACAACATCAAGTCGGTCGAGCGCGAAGATGGCAAGCTGGTGGTGGTCTCCCGCTCCAGCGCCCTGGCCGTCGCCGACGACCACGGCCGCGAGCGTGAGTACTACAAGCTGCCCTACGGCGCCGAGCTGTCGGTCAAGGATGGCGACCACGTCGAAGGTGGCCGGATCGTGGCCAAGTGGGATCCGCACACCCACCCGGTCGTTGCCGAGGTCAAGGGTAAGGCCCAGTTCACCGACATGACCGAAGGCCTGACCATCACGCGCAACGTTGACGAGATGACCGGTCTCTCCTCGATCGAGGTGATCGAGAGCGCCAACCGTCCGGCTTCCGGCCGCGACAAGCGCCCGATGATCATGCTCGCCGACGACGCCGGCAAGCACGTCACCCTGCCGGGCTCCAACACCCCGGTGCAGTATCTGCTGCCGGGCCGCGCCATCGTCTCGGTCGAGAACGGTGCCGAGATCGGTGTGGGTGAAGTCATCGCGCGTATCCCGCTGGAGGCGTCCGGTAACAAGGACATCACCGGGGGTCTGCCGCGCGTCGCCGACCTGTTCGAGGCGCGCAAGCCGAAAGAGCCTTCGATCCTGGCCGAGATCACCGGTACGATCTCGTTCGGCAAGGAGACCAAGGGCAAGCGTCGCCTGACGATCACCCCGAAAGAGGGCGATCCGCTCGAGATGCTGATCCCGAAATGGCGTCAGATCGGCGTCTTCGAAGGGGAAACGGTCGAGAAGGGCGAGGTGATCTCCGACGGTCCGAGCAACCCGCACGACATCCTGCGTCTGCTCGGCGTGGCGGAGCTGGCCAAGTACATCACGGTCGAGATCCAGGACGTCTACCGTCTGCAGGGCGTGAGCATCAACGACAAGCACATCGAAGTGATCGTGCGTCAGATGCTGCGCAAGGTCGAGATCAGCGATGCTGGTGACTCCTCCTTCATCCCGGGCGACCAGGTCGAACTGGTGCGGGTGCTGGAAGAGAACGCTCGCCTCGAGAAGGATGAGAAGTTCCCGGCCAAGTACGAGCGCCTGCTGCTGGGTATCACCAAGGCCTCGCTGGCCACCGAGTCGTTCATCTCCGCGGCCTCCTTCCAGGAGACCACGCGAGTGCTGACCGAAGCGGCGGTGACCGGCAAGCGCGACTACCTGCGCGGCCTGAAGGAAAACGTGGTGGTCGGTCGTCTGATCCCGGCCGGGACCGGGCTCGCCCACCACGAAGAGCGGCGTCGCAAGCGCGAAGAGTCCGAGCGCACGCTGCAACCGTCGGCGTTCGACGTCGAGCAGGAGCTGGGTGCCCAGCTCACCGCGCTCGATGCCGACGACGACGATCTCTAAGTCGTCAGCCTGCCGCCTGCCCGTACTGGGCGGGCGGCCTTGACGGCTCTCGCGACAACTGATTAGAATGCGCAGCCTTTATGTGTGGGGCGGTACAACCGTTGCGCGCGTAAGGCAAGGCAACCCATTGGAGTCAGCTAAAACACTATGGCAACGATCAATCAGCTCGTGCGCAAGCCGCGCAAGCGCCCCGTCGAGACTAGCGACGTGCCGGCGCTGCAGGCCTGCCCGCAACGCCGTGGGGTCTGCACCCGCGTCTACACCACTACGCCCAAGAAGCCGAACTCAGCACTGCGTAAGGTGTGCCGCGTGCGCCTGACCAACGGTTTCGAAGTCAGTTCCTATATCGGCGGTGAAGGCCACAATCTTCAGGAGCACTCCGTGGTCCTGATCCGTGGCGGCCGCGTCAAGGACTTGCCGGGTGTGCGTTACCACACCGTTCGCGGCGCCCTTGATACCTCCGGTGTCCAGAACCGTAAGCAGGGCCGTTCCAAGTACGGCACCAAGCGTCCCAAGGCCTGATGCCCGGACGTCTCCCAACATTTTTATCGGTCAGATAAGAGTAAGGTCGGCCGGAGTCGCTACGACAGCGCCTCAGCGTGCCGGGTTTACCTGAACGACCCTTCAATTGAGGGCTTATCATGCCTAGAAGAAGAGTTGCTGCTAAGCGCGAGATCCTTCCCGATCCCAAGTTCGGAAGCGAGCGCCTGGCCAAGTTCATGAACCATCTGATGATCAGCGGCAAGAAGTCCGTAGCTGAGCGTATCGTTTACGGTGCGCTGGACAGGGTTGCCGAGCGTGGTAAAGAAGCGCCGCTGGACATCTTCGACAAGGCGCTGGAAGCGATCCAGCCCATGGTCGAGGTCAAATCCCGTCGTGTCGGCGGTGCCACCTATCAGGTGCCCGTCGAAGTGCGTCCGTCCCGCCGTCAGGCGCTGGCCATGCGCTGGCTGGTGGACGCCGCACGCAACCGCGGTGAGAAGACCATGGTTCAACGTCTTGCCGGCGAAATGCTCGACGCCGCCGAAGGCAAGGGCGCTGCCGTGAAGAAGCGTGAAGACGTGCATCGCATGGCAGATGCCAACAAGGCCTTCTCTCACTACCGCTTCTAACCAACGGGGACTTCCATCGTGGCACGCAAGACACCACTCAAGCGTTATCGCAATATCGGTATCGTTGCCCACGTCGACGCCGGCAAGACCACCACTACCGAGCGTGTCCTGTTCTACACCGGTCTGTCCCACAAGGTGGGTGAGGTTCATGAGGGCGCAGCCGTCATGGACTGGATGGAGCAGGAGCAGGAGCGTGGCATCACGATCACCTCTGCTGCGACCACCTGTTTCTGGCAGGGGATGAACAAGCAGTTCGACGAGCACCGCATCAACATCATCGACACCCCGGGACACGTTGACTTCACCATCGAAGTCGAGCGTTCCCTGCGTGTTCTCGATGGCGCGGTCGTCGTGCTGTGCGGCTCCTCCGGCGTGCAGCCGCAGACCGAGACCGTCTGGCGTCAGGCCAACAAGTACGAAGTGCCGCGCATGGTGTTCGTCAACAAGATGGACCGCGCCGGCGCCGACTTCTTCATGGTCGTCGATCAGCTCAAGACGCGTCTGGGCGCCAACGTCGTCCCGATCCAGATCAACTGGGGTGCCGAGGACGAGTTCAAGGGCGTCATCGATCTGCTGCAGATGAAGGCGATCCTGTGGGACGAAGACAACTTCGGCATGAACTACGATCTGGTCGACATTCCGGCCGATCTGCAGGAGACCGCCGAGACCTATCGTGAGCAGATGGTCGAAGCCGCCGCCGAAGCCAACGAAGAACTGATGGACAAGTACCTCGAAGAGGGCGACCTGTCAATCGAAGAGATCAAGGCTGGTCTGCGTGCACGCACGCTCGCCAACGAGATCGTTCTCGTGACCTGCGGCTCCGCGTTCAAGAACAAGGGCGTTCAGGCCGTGCTCGACGGCGTCATCGAATACCTGCCGTCGCCGACCGAGGTCAAGGCGATCGAAGGTGAGCTCGACGACAAGGACGGCACCCTCGCGACTCGTGAGGCCGACGACAACGCACCGTTCGCAGCGCTGGCGTTCAAGATCGCTACCGACCCGTTCGTCGGTACCCTGACCTTCATGCGCGTCTACTCGGGCGTTCTGAAGTCGGGTGACAGCGTCTTCAACTCGGTCAAGTCGAAGAAAGAGCGTGTCGGCCGTATCGTCCAGATGCACGCCAACTCGCGCGAAGAGATCAAAGAGGTCTACGCCGGCGACATCGCCGCCTGTATCGGCCTCAAGGACGTGACCACCGGTGACACCCTGTGCGACCTGGATGCCAAGATCATCCTCGAGCGCATGGAGTTCCCGGAGCCGGTCATCTCGGTCGCCGTGGAGCCCAAGTCCAAGGCCGACCAGGAGAAGATGGGTGTCGCTCTCGGCAAGCTGGCGCAGGAGGATCCCTCCTTCCGCGTGCAGACTGACGAAGAGACCGGCCAGACCATCATCTCCGGGATGGGCGAGCTGCACCTCGACATCATCGTTGACCGCATGCGTCGCGAGTTCAAGGTCGAGGCCAACATCGGCAAGCCGCAGGTCGCTTACCGCGAGACCATTCGTCAGTCGGTCGAGCAGGAAGGCAAGTTCGTGCGGCAGTCGGGTGGTCGCGGTCAGTACGGTCACGTTTGGCTGCGCATCGAGCCGCTGACCGACGCTGACAAGGGCGAGGACGAAGAAGAAGTCCACTTCAAGTTCGCGTCCGAGATCGTCGGCGGTGTCGTACCCAAAGAGTACGTGCCGGCCGTCGAGAAAGGGGCCTACGAGCAGCTCAAGAACGGTGTCATCGCGGGCTACCCGATGATCGACGTCAAGGTAACGCTGTTCGACGGCTCCTACCATGACGTGGACTCTAACGAGACCGCGTTCAAGGTCGCCTCATCCATGGCGATCAAGGAAGGTGCTCGCAAGGCTAAGGCCGTGCTGCTCGAGCCGGTGATGAAGGTCGAGGTCGTGACCCCGGAGGACTTCATGGGTGACGTCATGGGCGACCTTAACCGCCGCCGTGGCCTTGTCCAGGGCATGGATGACTCCACCTCCGGCAAAGTCATTCGCGCCACGGTTCCGTTGGCTGAGATGTTCGGTTACGCGACCGATCTGCGTTCTCAGACCCAGGGACGCGCAAGCTACACCATGGAGTTTGCGAATTACGAAGAGGCGCCCTCCAGCGTCGTTGATGCCGTCATCAATCAGAACGGTTAACCGTTAGCTAACGTAAAGAGGTTATAGCAGTGGCTAAGGAAAAATTTGAACGCTCCAAACCGCATATCAACGTCGGCACCATCGGTCACGTTGACCACGGCAAGACCACGCTGACCGCGGCTCTGACCCGCGTTTCCGCTGAAGTCTTCGGCGGTGAATGGCGTCAGTTCGACTCCATCGACAACGCTCCGGAAGAGCGCGAGCGCGGTATCACCATCGCGACCGCTCACGTCGAGTACCAGTCCGAAGTGCGTCACTACGCGCACGTCGACTGCCCGGGGCACGCTGACTACGTCAAGAACATGATCACCGGTGCTGCCCAGATGGACGGCGCTATCCTGGTCTGTTCCGCAGCCGACGGCCCGATGCCGCAGACTCGCGAGCACATCCTGCTGTCGCGTCAGGTCGGCGTTCCGTACATCGTCGTGTTCCTGAACAAGGCCGACATGGTCGACGACGAAGAGCTGCTCGAGCTGGTCGAGATGGAAGTTCGTGAACTCCTCAACGAGTACGACTTCCCGGGCGACGACACCCCGATCATCATCGGCTCCGCGCTGATGGCGCTGGAAGGCAAGGATGACAACGGCATGGGTACCACCGCCGTTGCCAACCTGATCAAGTCGCTCGACGACTACATCCCGGAGCCGGAGCGTGCTATCGACCAGCCGTTCCTGATGCCGATCGAAGACGTGTTCTCGATCTCTGGCCGCGGCACCGTCGTGACCGGTCGTGTCGAGCGTGGTCTGGTCAAGTCCGGCGAAGAAGTCGAAATCGTCGGTATCCACGACACCACCAAGACCACCGTTACCGGTGTCGAAATGTTCCGCAAGCTGCTCGACGAAGGTCGTGCTGGCGAGAACATCGGTGCGCTGCTGCGTGGTACCAAGCGTGACGACGTCGAGCGTGGTCAGGTCCTGGCCAAGCCGGGCACCATCACCCCGCACACCAAGTTCGAAGCCGAAGTCTACGTGCTGTCCAAAGAAGAAGGTGGTCGTCACACCCCGTTCTTCAAGGGCTACCGTCCGCAGTTCTACTTCCGTACCACTGACGTGACCGGTACCTGTGAACTGCCGGAAGGCGTCGAGATGGTCATGCCGGGCGACAACGTCCAGATGGTCGTGACCCTGATCGCTCCGATCGCCATGGAAGACGGCCTGCGCTTCGCCATCCGCGAAGGCGGTCGTACCGTCGGCGCCGGCGTGGTTGCCAAGATCATCGAGTAAGTCTCGCTGATCGGATAGAGAAGGGGCGCTCCGGCGCCCCTTTTTCTGTCGCTGTCGGGGAGGGGCCTATTTGACACTCAAATGGGCCTCCCCTATAATGCGCGTCCTTTGAACGCGTGGGTCGACGGCTCGCGCCGTCAGTATCCATTGGAGCAGAACGTCAATGCAGAACCAAAAGATTCGCATCCGGCTGAAAGCGTTTGACCATCGCCTGATCGATCAGTCGGCTCAGGAGATCGTGGACACTGCCAAGCGCACTGGCGCTCAGGTGCGTGGTCCGATCCCGCTGCCGACCAATCGCGAGCGTTACACCATCCTGATCTCGCCGCACGTCAACAAGGACGCGCGCGACCAGTATGAGATTCGCACGCACAAGCGCGTTCTCGATATCGTCGAGCCGACGGAGAAGACCGTCGACGCGCTGATGAAGCTCGATCTCGCCGCCGGCGTAGACGTGCAGATCAAACTCGACTGAAACCAACACTAGACACTAGCGGAAGCTGAGTTCGCAGCGACCGCCGCGTCGTGAGACGCCACACAATGTGCTAGTGGAATGCTCTGGAAAGGGCAGCCATAGCGGGTGATAGCCCCGTACACTATAGGAGACTGAACATGACTATCGGTTTGGTCGGTAAAAAGGCGGGCATGACCCGTGTTTTCACCGAAGATGGCGCATCCGTGCCCGTAACCGTGATCGAGGTTGAGCCCAACCGTATCTCTGCCGTCAAGACCGTCGAGTCCGACGGTTATCGTGCGGTGCAGGTCACAACCGGCTCCCGCAAAGCCAAACACCTCACCAAGGCGATTGCTGGTCAATACGCCAAGGCGGGTGTCGAGGCTGGCCGTTCCCTGATGGAGTTTCGTCTCGCCGAGAGCGACGAAGCGCCGGAAGTGGGCGGTTCCTTCACCGTATCCCTCTTCGAAGCTGGTCAGAAAGTCGATGTGACCGGTACCTCCAAGGGCAAGGGCTTCCAGGGCGCCGTCAAGCGCTGGAACTTCCGTACCCAGGACAACAGCCACGGTAACTCGCTGTCTCACCGTGCGCCGGGTTCCATCGGTCAGTGCCAGACCCCGGGTCGCGTCTTCAAAGGTAAGAAGATGGCCGGCCAGATGGGCAATGAGCGCGTCACCGTCCAGAGCCTGGAAGTGGTGCGTGTCGATGCCGAGCGCAATCTGCTGTTGATCAAAGGCGCCGTGCCTGGTGCTCCGGGCTGCGATGTCGTCGTGCGCAGCGCCGTGAAAGCTCGCTGAGGGGACTGAGACCGATGAATCTGAATCTCGCAGGTGCCGCTGGCACCGTCGAAGTGTCCGCAGAGACCTTTGGCAAAGAATTCAACGAAGCGTTGGTGCACCAGGTCGTCACCGCCTATCTGGCGGCTGGCCGTCAGGGCACCCGTGCCCAGAAGAACCGCTCCGACGTGCGTGGCGGCGGCAAGAAGCCGTGGCGTCAGAAGGGCACCGGCCGCGCTCGCGCCGGTACCATCCGTTCGCCGCTGTGGCGTAGCGGTGGTGTGACCTTCGCTGCCCGTCCGCAGGACTACACGCAGAAGGTCAACCGCAAGATGTACCGTGCGGCGATGCGTTCGATCCTGTCCGAGCTGGTGCGTCAGGAGCGTCTGGTGCTGGTCAACGAGTTCGCCGTCGACGCGCCGAAGACCAAGCAGCTGGCCAGCAAGCTCAAGGAGCTGGATCTGGAGAAAGCGCTGATCGTCACCGAAGATCTCGACGAGAAGCTCTACCTGGCCGCGCGCAACATCCCCAACGTCGATGTCGTCGATGCTGCGGCCGCCGATCCGGTCAGCCTGATCGCCTTCGACAAGGTGCTGATGACCGTCTCCGCTCTGCGTAAATTCGAGGAGAAGCTGGGATGAACCAGGAACGCGTATACAAGGTTCTGCTCGGACCTCACATGACCGAGAAGGCCGCGCGCGCCGCCGAGAACAATCAGTACGTGTTCAAAGTGGCCCAGGACGCGACCAAGCCCGAGATCAAGAAAGCCGTCGAAGCGCTGTTCGGCAAGAAAGTTGCCGGTGTTTCCGTGCTCAACGTCAAGGGCAAGACCAAACGCACGCGCTTCGGCACGGGTCTGCGCAAGGGTTACCGCAAGGCGTACGTGACTCTGGCTGCGGGCGAAACGCTCGAAGACTTCTCTGGCGCCGAGTAAGGCAGGAGTACGGATCATGGCAGTAGTCAAGACAAAACCCACGTCCGCCGGTCGTCGTCACGTCGTCAAAGTCGTCAATGACGAGCTCCACAAGGGCCGTCCGTTCGCGGCGCTGACCGAGAAGCAGTCGAAATCCGGTGGTCGTAACAACAATGGCCGCATCACCACGCGTCACGTCGGTGGTGGCCATCGTCAGCATTATCGTCTGGTCGACTTCAAGCGCACCAAGGATGGCATCAACGCCGTCGTCGAGCGCATCGAGTACGACCCGAACCGTAGCGCCAACATCGCGCTGCTGAAGTACATGGACGGCGAGCGTCGTTACATCATCGCACCCAAAGGCCTGGTGGCCGGCGATGCGGTGGAGTCCGGCGTCAACGCATCCATCAAGCGTGGCAATGCGTTGCCGCTGCGTAACATCCCTGTCGGTTCCACGGTGCACTGCATCGAGCTGAAGCCGGGCAAGGGTGCGCAGATCGCACGTAGTGCCGGCGCCAGCGCTCAGCTGGTCGCCCGCGAAGGCAACTACGCGACCCTGCGTCTGCGCTCCGGCGAGATGCGTCGTGTACTGTCCGAGTGCCGCGCCACGCTGGGTGAAGTCGGTAACTCTGAGCACAGCCTGCGTCAACTGGGCAAAGCCGGTGCGAAGCGGTGGAGAGGGGTGCGCCCGACCGTTCGCGGTGTCGCGATGAACCCGGTGGATCACCCGCACGGTGGTGGTGAAGGCCGCACCAGCGGTGGTCGTCATCCGGTCAGCCCGTGGGGTATCCCCACCAAGGGCCACAAGACCCGCAAGAACAAGCGTACCGACAAGCTCATCGTTCGTCGCCGCAAGTCCAAGTAACAGACATTAAGAGGTAACGGCTGTGCCACGTTCACTGAAGAAAGGTCCCTTCATCGACCTTCATCTGTTGAAGAAGGTCGAAGTCGCCGCGGAAAAGAACGATCGCAAACCGATCAAGACCTGGTCGCGTCGTTCGATGATCCTGCCGAACATGGTCGGGCTCACCATCGCGGTACATAACGGTCGCCAGCACGTCCCGGTGCACGTCTCCGAGGAAATGGTCGGCCACAAGTTGGGCGAGTTCGCTGCTACCCGCACTTATCGCGGTCATGCGGCGGACAAGAAAGCCAAACGCTGAGCCAAGAGGATTAAGAGATGGAAGTCGCTGCTAAGTTGCGTGGCGCTAGCTTGTCCGCCCAGAAGGCCCGTTTGGTGGCTGACCAGGTGCGCGGTAAGCCGGTCGCCGAAGCGCTCGACGTGCTGACCTTCTCCCCCAAGAAGGCCGCCAAGCTGGTCAAGAAGGTGCTGCAGTCCGCGATTGCCAATGCGGAAGAAAACAACGGCATGGACATCGACGAGCTGCGTGTCTCGACCATCTGTGTCGATGAGGGCATGACGCTCAAGCGCATTCAGCCGCGCGCAAAAGGCCGGGCGGATCGCATTCTGAAGCGCACCTGCCACATCACCGTCAAGGTAGCCGAGAAGTAGGAGTCGACCAGATGGGTCAGAAAGTCAATCCAGTCGGGATTCGTCTCGGCATCGTGAAAGATCACTCGTCGGTCTGGTACGCAGAGCGCGGTGCCTATGCCGACAAGCTGAACAACGATCTGGAAGTGCGTCGCTTCCTCGAAGAGCGTTTGAAGAACGCCTCCGTGAGCCGCATTACCATCGAACGTCCGGCCAACAATGCCCGTATCACCATTCACACTGCCCGTCCGGGCATCGTGATTGGCAAGAAGGGTGAGGACGTCGATCGTCTGCGCCAGGATGTCACCCGCATGATGGGTGTGCCGGTGCACGTCAACATCGAAGAAGTCCGCAAGCCGGAACTCGACGCCGCTCTGGTCGCGCAGAACATCGCCGGTCAGCTCGAACGTCGCGTGATGTTCCGCCGTGCCATGAAGCGCTCCGTCCAGAACGCCATGCGTCTGGGTGCCGGCGGTATCAAGGTGCAGCTCTCCGGTCGCCTCGGTGGTGCCGAGATCGCGCGTACCGAATGGTACCGCGAAGGTCGCGTGCCGCTTCACACCCTGCGTGCCGACATCGATTACGCCACTTATGAAGCGCACACCACCTACGGCGTCATCGGCGTCAAGGTGTGGGTCTTCAAGGGCGAGATCCTCGGGGGCATCGAAGAGGTGCGTGCCAAGCAGAAGCAACAGGCTCAGGCACCTGCACCGAAGAAGAAAGGTTCCAGGTAAGGGGAGACTGATCGATGTTGCAACCCAAGCGTACAAAGTTCCGCAAGGTGCAGAAAGGTCGTAACCGTGGCCTGGCGCATCGCGGCAGCAAGGTGAGCTTTGGAGACTTCGGTCTCAAGGCCACCGATCGCGGTCGTATCACCGCACGTCAGATCGAAGCTGGTCGTCGTGCCATCACCCGTCACGTCAAGCGTGGTGGCAAGATCTGGATCCGCGTATTCCCGGACAAGCCGATTACCAACAAGCCCCTCGAGGTTCGTATGGGTAAAGGTAAGGGTTCCGTCGAGTACTGGGTGGCCCAGATCCAGCCGGGCAAGGTGCTCTACGAAATCGAAGGCGTCTCCGAGGAGCTGGCGCGTGAAGCGTTCTCCCTGGCGGCCCAGAAGATGCCCATCTCCACCACCTTTGTGAAACGGACGGTGATGTGATGAAAGCCAACGAAATGCGTGAAAAATCAGTCGATGCGCTGCAGGAGCAGCTCTTCGAACTGCTCAAGGAGCAGTTCAACCTGCGCATGCAGAAGGCCACCGGCCAGCTGAGCCAGACGCACCTGCTCAAGCAGGTTCGTCGCGACATCGCTCGCGTCAAGACTGTGCTCAACCAGAAGGCAGGTGACCAATAATGGCTGAAGCGAATAAAGCTCGGACGCTCACCGGCAAGGTCGTGAGCGACAAGATGGAAAAATCGATTGTCGTATTGATCGAGCGCCGCGAGCGTCATCCGATCTACGGCAAGTACATGAAGCGCTCCACCAAGCTGCACGCCCATGACGAGGCGAATCAGGCACGGACTGGCGACACGGTTTCCATTCAGGAATGCCGTCCGCTGTCCAAGAAGAAAGCCTGGACGTTGGTCGAGGTGGTCGAGCAGGCCAAGGGCTGAGCCCGACAGCGCCTTCTGAACCAGTGCAGTCAGATTAGGTTTGGAGAAAACCAATGATTCAGACTCAGACAATGCTGGATGTTGCCGACAACAGCGGCGCGCGCCGGGTGCAGTGCATCAAGGTGCTTGGCGGTTCCCACCGCCGTTACGCTCGCGTGGGTGATGTCATCAAAGTGACGGTCAAGGAAGCGATTCCGCGGGGCAAGGTCAAGAAAGGCCAGGTCCTCAAGGCCGTCGTGGTGCGTACGCGCAGCGGTGTTCGTCGTAACGACGGCTCGCTGATTCGCTTCGATGGAAATGCGGCGGTTCTGTTGAACAACACCAACGAACAGCCGATCGGTACCCGTATCTTCGGGCCGGTTACTCGTGAACTTCGTAACGAGAAGTTCATGAAGATCATTTCCTTGGCGCCCGAAGTGCTGTAAGGAGCGAGGCGGATATGCACAAGATCAAACGTGACGACGAAGTCATCGTCATCGCCGGCAAGGACAAGGGCAAGCGTGGCACGATCAAGCGCGTCCTCGAGAACGACCGTTATGTCGTTTCGGGCGTCAACATGATCAAGCGCCACACCAAGCCCAATCCGATGGCTGGCAACCCGGGGGGTATCGTCGAGCGTGAGGCTCCGATCCATGCGTCCAACGTGGCCATCTTCAACGCGGAGACCGGCAAGGCGGATCGCGTCGGCTTCCAAGTGCAGGAAGACGGTACCAAGGTACGTATCTACAAGTCGACGCAGAAGCAGATCGACGCCTAACGCGAGTCGGGTAGCAAAATGGCGAACTTGAAAGAACGTTATCAAAGCGAGGTCATGGCTAAACTGCAGGAGCAGTTCAGCTATGCCAACGTGATGCAGGTGCCCCGGATCACCAAAGTGACCCTCAACATGGGCATCGGCGAAGCGACCAGCGATAAAAAGCTGATCGAAAACGCCATCGGCGACCTGGAGAAGCTCTCCGGTCAGAAGCCGATGGTGACCAAAGCGCGCAAGTCCATCGCTGGCTTCAAGGTCCGCGAAGGCTGGCCGATCGGCGTCAAGGTGACCCTGCGCCGCGAGCGGATGTGGGACTTCCTGGATCGCCTGGTCAACATCGCGATCCCCCGCGTGCGTGACTTCCGTGGTCTGAACCCGAAGTCTTTCGACGGCCGCGGCAACTACTCGATGGGCGTCCGTGAGCAGATCATCTTCCCGGAGATCGAATATGATAAGATCGACCGGATCCGTGGTCTGGACGTAACCATCACGACCAGCGCCAACACCGACGAAGAAGGTCGTGCGCTGCTCAGCGCGCTGAACTTCCCGTTCAAGCAATAAGGGTGGATTCATGGCAAAGAAAAGCATGATTGAGCGTGAGCTCAAGCGCGCGAAGCTGGTCGACAAATACGCCGCCAAGCGTGCCGCGCTCAAGAGCGTGATCTACGACGTCAACGCTTCTGACGAAGAGCGCTTCGACGCTCAGCTGAAGCTGCAGCAACTGCCGCGCGACTCCAGCAAGGTTCGTGCCCGCAACCGCTGCCGCATTACCGGTCGTCCGCACGGTTACTACAACAAGTTCGGTCTGGCCCGTAACAAGCTGCGCGAAGCTGCCATGCGTGGCGATGTCCCTGGACTGAAGAAGTCCAGCTGGTAAGCCACGTCGAGGAATTCAGGAGCGCAATGTAAATGAGCATGCAAGATACTCTGGCGGATATGTGTACCCGTATCCGCAATGCGCAGATGGCCACCAAGGAGACGGTCACCATGCCGTCTTCCAAGCTCAAGACGGAAGTGGCCCGCGTACTCAAGCAGGAAGGCTACATTACCGACTTCGCGGTCTCCGAAGGCGCCAAGCCCGAGCTGACCGTGACCCTCAAGTACTTCGAGGGCAAGCCGGTCATCGAGCACCTCCAGCGTGTGTCCAAGCCGTCACTGCGGATCTACAAGGGCAAGAGTGCCATGCCCAAGGTCGCAGACGGTCTGGGTATCGCGATCGTCACCACCTCTCAGGGTGTCATGACCGATCGCGCCGCACGCCAGGCGGGTGTCGGTGGTGAAGTCATCTGCACCGTATTCTAGGAGTGAGAAATGTCTCGCGTAGCCAAGTATCCGGTTAAACTGCCCAGCGGCGTCGAGGTCAAGTTCGACGGCGACCAGCTGTCCGTCAAGGGCGGCCAGGGCACGCTAGAACTGACCGTCCATCCCGACGTGAAGGTCGCCGAGGAAGACGGTCAACTGACCTTTGTTCCCAGTGAGCAGGCCAAGAGCTGGGCCATGGTCGGCACGACTCGTGCCCTGGTCCAGAACATGGTCACCGGCGCCTCCGAGGGTTTCACTCGGTCGCTGGAAATCAATGGCGTCGGCTATCGTGCCCAGGCAAATGGCCAGACGCTGAATCTGACACTCGGTTTCTCCCACCCGATCGACTACACGCTGCCTGAAGGTGTCACGGCCGAAACGCCGAAGAACACCATCATCGTGCTGAAAAGCGCGGACAAGCAGAAGCTCGGCCAGGTGGCTGCGGAAATTCGCGCCTTCCGTCCGCCGGAGCCCTACAAGGGCAAAGGTATTCGGTACGGCGACGAACAAGTCCGCCGCAAAGAAGCCAAGAAGAAGTAAGGCAGGGTTATGAACGCGAAGAAAGAATCTCGTCTCCGTCGTGCCCGCCGCGCGCGCGCCAAGATCCGCGATCTGGGTGTGAACCGTCTGTGCGTCAACCGCACCCCGCGTCACATCTATGCGCAGATTATCTCGCCGGACGGCGGCAAAGTGCTGGCCAGCGCGTCCACGCTCGACAAGAGCCTGCGCGAAGGTTCGACCGGTAACGCCGATGCGGCTGCCAAAGTGGGTGCTCTCATCGCTGAGCGCGCCAAGGATGCCGGCATCTCTCAGGTTGCCTTCGATCGCGCTGGTTTCAAATACCACGGGCGTGTCAAGGCGTTGGCGGATGCCGCACGCGAAGGCGGTCTGCAATTCTAAAGGGTTTTACGATGGCGAATAACGAACAGAAGGGCGGTGATCTGCAAGAGAAGTTGGTGCAGGTCAACCGCGTCGCCAAGGTGGTCAAAGGTGGTCGTATCTTCGGCTTCACCGCGCTGACCGTCGTTGGCGATGGCAACGGCCGGGTCGGTTTCGGTCGTGGCAAGGCGCGTGAAGTGCCGGTCGCGATCCAGAAAGCCATGGACCAGGCGCGTCGCAACATGGTCAAGGTCAGCCTCAGCGGCAGCACGCTGCAGTACCCGGTTCGCGCCCGTCACGGCGCGTCCAAGGTCTTCATGCAGCCGGCTTCCGAAGGTACCGGCATCATCGCTGGCGGCGCCATGCGCTCCGTCCTCGAGCTGGCTGGTGTCCATGACGTTCTGGCCAAGTGCTATGGCTCCACCAACCCGGTGAACGTCGTGCGTGCCACCATCAAGGGGCTCGCATCCATGCAGTCTCCGGAAGACATCGCCGCCAAGCGTGGCCTGTCTGTCGAAGAACTGGCGGGGTAAGCAACCATGGCAGAGACGATCAAAATCACTCAGACCCGCAGCACTATCGGTGTCCTGCAGAAGCACAAGTCGACGATGAAGGGCCTCGGCCTGCGTCGCATTGGGCACTCGGTCGAGCTGGAAGACACCCCCGCCGTTCGCGGCATGATCAACAAGGTTCGTTACCTTGTTCGAATCGAGGGAGAGTAATCCATGAAACTCAACAGCTTAAGCCCGGCTCCGGGTTCCAAGCACGCTGAGAAGCGCGTCGGGCGCGGCATCGGCTCCGGTCTGGGCAAGACCGGTGGCCGTGGCCACAAAGGTCTGAAGTCGCGTTCCGGCGGCTCGGTCAAGCCCGGTTTCGAAGGCGGTCAGATGCCGCTGCAGCGACGTCTGCCGAAGTTCGGCTTCACCTCGGCCAAGTCGCTGGTGTCCGAAGAAGTTCGCCTCGGCGAACTGGCCAAGGTCGAAGGCGACGTCGCCGATCTCGCCAGCCTGAAGAAGGCCAACGTGCTCAAGAACGCAACCGAGCACGCCAAGGTCATCCTCTCCGGCGAGCTGACCAAGGCGATTACCGTGCGTGGCCTCAAGGTCACCAAAGGTGCACGCGCTGCGATCGAAGCGGCCGGTGGCAAGGTAGAGGACTAAATGGCTAAGTCAGGAAACGTGCCGGCGAACATGGGTAGTGGCCTCAGCGAGCTGTGGGCGCGCCTGCGTTTCGTCTTCATCGCGATCGTGGTGTACCGCATCGGTGCCCACATTCCCGTACCCGGCATCGATCCTGACCAGCTGGCTGCCCTGTTTCGGGAGAACCAGGGCACCATCCTCGGCATGTTCAACATGTTCTCGGGTGGTGCGCTGCAGCGCATGAGTATCTTCGCGCTGGGGATCATGCCGTACATCTCCGCGTCGATCATCATGCAGCTTCTGACCGCGGTATCGCCTCAGCTCGAAGCGCTGAAGAAGGAAGGCGAAGCCGGGCGCCGGAAGATCAACCAGTACACCCGCTACGGCACGGTGCTACTGGCGTTGATCCAGGCGAGCGGCATGTCAGTTGGTCTGGTCAGTCAGGGCGTCGCCTACACCGGCGGCATCAGTTTCTACTTCACCGCCGTCGTCACCTTCGTGGCCGGGGCCGTGTTCCTGATGTGGCTGGGCGAGCAGATCACCGAGAAGGGGATCGGCAACGGTATCTCGCTGATCATTTTCTCCGGGATCGTGGCCGGACTGCCCAGTGCGATCGGTCAGTCGTTCGAGCTGGCGCGCAACGATGGCGCCTGGAACGTGCTGCCGCTGCTCGCGCTGTCACTGCTGGCCGTCGCGACCGTGGCCTTCGTGGTGTTCATCGAGCGCGGCCAGCGCCGCATCACGGTGAACTATCCGCGGCGCCAGGTCGGCAACAAGATGTATGCCGGTCAGAGCAGCTATCTGCCGCTGAAGGTCAACATGGCGGGCGTGATTCCGCCGATCTTCGCGTCCAGCATTCTGCTGTTCCCGGGCTCCATCGGTCAGTGGCTGGGTCAGAGCGACGGCTTCGAGTGGCTGCAGGTCGCCTCGCAGCAGCTCTCCCCAGGGGCACCCCTGTACATCATCCTGTTTGCGGCGGCAGTGCTGTTCTTCTGCTTCTTCTATACGGCGTTGGTGTTCAACCCCAAGGATGTCGCCGACAACCTCAAGAAGTCGGGCGCTTTCCTGCCGGGGATCCGTCCGGGTGAGCAGACCGCGCGCTACGTCGACAAGGTGATGACACGGCTGACCCTGTTCGGGGCGCTCTACATCACGCTGGTGTCGCTGATGCCGCAGTTCCTGGTGGTGGCCTGGCAGGTGCCGTTCTACTTCGGCGGTACGTCGTTGCTGATCGTGGTCGTGGTGATCATGGACTTCATGGCCCAGGTTCAATCGCACCTGATGTCTCACCAGTACGAGTCGGTGATGAAGAAATCGAACCTGAAGGGCTACGGTAGCGGCGGCGTGATGCGCTGAGCCTCCGCGAGAGAGCATTTGGAGAGAACGATGAAAGTTCGAGCTTCTGTAAAGAAAATGTGCCGTAACTGCAAGATCATTCGGCGCAACGGCGCGGTCCGTGTCATCTGCACGGAACCGCGTCACAAGCAGCGCCAGGGTTGATCCCCTAGCTGCAACGAAAGCGGGCCATGGCATGCCCCTTGCCTCAAGAGAGGTAAAGGGGTATGCTATTGCGCCCTTTGTGGACGACTAAACGAGCAAGCCGCTCAACATTCGGAGTAAGCTGATGGCCCGTATTGCAGGCGTCAATATCCCGGACAACAAGCATGCGGCGATCTCGCTGACCTACATCTTCGGGATTGGCCGCACTCGCGCACAGGCGATCTGTGCCGCGGCCGGTATTGCACCGACGACCAAGATTCAGGAACTGTCTGGCGAAGAGCTCGACATCCTGCGTACCGAAGTCGGTAAGTACACCGTAGAAGGCGACCTTCGCCGTGACGTGACGCTGAACATCAAGCGTCTCATGGATCTGGGTTGCTATCGTGGTCTGCGCCATCGTCGTGGTCTTCCGCTGCGTGGTCAGCGTACCAAGACCAATGCGCGTACCCGTAAGGGACCGCGTAAACCGATTCGTAAATAATTAACGTTTCGACGTTAACTATCAGGAAACATCAACATGGCTAACCCGCGTAGTAACCGTAAAAAGGTTAAAAAGCAGGTCGTGGACGCCGTCGCGCACATCCACGCCTCTTTTAACAATACGATCGTGACGATCACAGACCGCCAGGGCAACGCTCTCTCTTGGGCGACTGCCGGTGGTTCGGGTTTTCGTGGTTCTCGCAAGAGCACCCCGTTCGCAGCTCAAGTAGCGAGTGAACGTGCAGCGACCGCTGCAGCCGAGTATGGTGTGAAAAACGTCGACGTGCTGGTCAAGGGCCCCGGCCCGGGCCGTGAGTCTGCCGTGCGTGCACTCAACGCCGCCGGCTTCCGTGTGCAGAGCATTACTGACGCGACGCCTATCCCGCATAACGGGTGCCGTCCGCCGAAGAAACGCCGCGTTTAAGGAGAACGACTCATGGCTCGTTATCTAGGACCCAAGTGCAAACTGTCTCGTCGTGAGGGTACCGACCTCTTCCTCAAGAGCGGTGTCACCCCCTTCGAGAAGAAGTGCAAATCCGAGCAGATCCCGGGTGTGCACGGCCAGCGCCGTCAGCGTCTTTCCGACTACGGCTTGCAGCTTCGCGAGAAGCAGAAAGTACGTCGTATCTACGGCGTGCTCGAAAACCAGTTCCGCAACTACTACAAAGAAGCCGCGCGCCTGAAAGGGGCAACCGGTGAAGTGTTGTTGCAGCTGCTGGAATCCCGGCTGGACAACGTGGTTTACCGCATGGGCTTCGGCTCCACGCGCAGTGAATCGCGTCAGCTGGTGAGCCACAAGGCGATTGCGGTCAACGGCCGTACCGTCAACGTGGCTTCCTATCAGGTGCGTCCTGGCGACGTCGTGTCTGTGCGTGAGAAGGCCAAGAACCAGGCCCGTATCCAGCAGGCGCTGTCCATCGCCGCCAACCGTGGCGACGTTAACTGGATCGACGTCGACGCGAAGAAGATGGAAGGCACTTTCAAGGCTGTCCCGGAACGCGGCGACCTGTCTGCCGACATCAACGAAAACCTGATCGTCGAGCTGTACTCCAAGTGAGGCCTGAGTTCGGACCGCCACGGCGGTCCGAACCGGCTGGAGTACCGATATTCGTTAGGCAGCCTGAGAAGGTGTTCATATGCAGCGTTCAGTGACAGAGTTTCTCCGTCCCCGCGACATCAAGGTCGAAGAAGTCAGTGCGAATCACGCCAAGATCGTGCTGGAACCCTTCGAGCGTGGTTTCGGCCATACCCTGGGGAATGCGCTGCGTCGCATCCTGCTCTCTTCGATGCCCGGCTGTGCCGTGGTCGAAGCGGAAATCGACGGCGTGCTGCATGAATACAGCGCCATCGAAGGTGTTCAGGAAGACGTCATCGAGATTCTTCTGAATCTCAAGGACGTGGCCATCAAGATGCATGGTCGCGACGAGGCGCTCCTCACCCTGAACAAGCAGGGCCCGGGCATCATGACCGCAGGCGATATCGCCGTCGACCACGACGTCGAGATCGTCAATCCGGATCATGTGATCGCGCACCTCAACGACGGCAGCGATCTCAAGATGCAGCTGAAAGTCGTGCGGGGCCGCGGTTACGAGCCCGCCGACGTGCGGCTCTCCGACGAGGACGAATCCCGTGCCATCGGTCGTCTGCAGCTGGATGCGACCTTCAGCCCGGTTCGTCGCGTGTCCTACGCGGTCGAAGCAGCGCGTGTCGAACAGCGCACCGACCTCGATAAGCTGGTCATCGATCTCGAAACTGACGGCACCTTGGACCCCGAAGAAGCGATTCGTCGTAGTGCGACCATCCTTCAGGAACAGCTGGCCGCCTTCGTCGATCTCGAAGCTGACCGAGAGCAGGAAGTCGAAGAGGAAGAGGATCAGATCGATCCGATCCTGCTGCGCCCCGTGGACGATCTCGAACTCACGGTTCGTAGCGCCAACTGCTTGAAGGCCGAGAATATTTACTACATTGGCGATTTGATTCAGCGCACGGAAGTCGAGCTGCTCAAGACGCCGAACCTTGGCAAAAAGTCCTTGAACGAAATCAAGGACGTGTTGGCTTCGCGCGGTCTTTCTCTCGGGATGCGGCTGGAAAACTGGCCGCCGGCGAGTCTGAAGGACGACAAGGCTTCCGCCTGAGGCTTGCCCTCGGCGGTGCCGGAGTGCCGACTCGAATCACCAGTTTGGTAAGGAATAGCAATCATGCGTCATCGTAAGAGTGGTCGTCATCTGAATCGGACCAGCTCGCATCGGCACGCCATGTTCAAGAACATGTGCACCTCGCTGGTCGAGCATGAAGTGATCAAGACTACCCTGCCCAAGGCCAAGGAGCTGCGTCGTCATATCGAGCCGCTGATCACCCTGGCCAAGCAGGACAGCGTGGCGAATCGCCGTCTGGCATTCAGCCGCACTCGCTCCAAGGAAGCCGTCGGCAAGCTCTTCAACGAGCTTGGCCCGCGTTACGCCAATCGCCCGGGCGGTTACGTCCGTGTGCTCAAGTGCGGTTTCCGCGCTGGCGACAACGCGCCGATGGCCTACGTCGAGCTGGTCGATCGTCCGGCCGTTCAGGAAGCTGCTGGCGACGAGTAAGTCGCCCGCGTTTCCGCCGAACGGCACCAAAGCCGGCTGTCCGAGTGATCGGGCAGCCGGCTTTCTTTTTGTCCAAAAAACGGCTGTTCAAAAATCGGTCGTCCAAAAACCGGTTGCCCACAAACCGGCTGCCCAAAAGGGGGATGCCGGCAGTCAGGTGTCCGCAGGCTGGATGTCTGTCACTCGGGAGGGCAGACCGGTCTCTTCAGGCACGGCCTCCTCCAGGCGTGCCCCTGTGTACGGCTGGCAGGGTGGCAGGCTGGTGGTGTGCCACGCTACCCGCGGAAGCGCCCGCAGGCGCCTCCGGCGGGCGCTCAGGCGCGCTTGGCCTTGCCCTTGCTCGCCTTGGGTGACGGCAGCAGCGGGGCCAGGAAGCGTCCGGTGTGGGAATGTTCCTGGGCTGCCACCTGCTCCGGGGTACCCTCGGCGATGATCCGCCCGCCGCCGGACCCACCTTCGGGGCCGAGATCGATCAGCCAGTCGGCGGTCTTGATCACATCCAGGTTGTGCTCGATCACCACCACGGTGTTGCCGTGGTCGCGCAGGCGGTGGAGCACGCCGAGCAGCTGGCGAATATCTTCGAAGTGCAGCCCGGTGGTGGGCTCGTCGAGGATATAGAGCGTCTGCCCGGTATCGCGCTTGGCCAGCTCGCGAGCCAGCTTGACCCGCTGCGCCTCGCCACCGGAGAGGGTGGTCGCGCTTTGTCCCAGGCGCACGTAGGAGAGCCCCACGTCCATCAAAGTCTGCAGACGACGGGCGATCGCCGGCACCGGACTGAAGAACTCGAGCGCCTCTTCGATGGTCATCTCCAGCACTTCGTGGATGTTCTTGCCCTTGTACTGAATCTCCAGCGTCTCGCGGTTGTAGCGCTTGCCCTTGCACACGTCGCAGGGAACGTAGATATCCGGCAGGAAGTGCATCTCCACCTTGATCATGCCCTCGCCCTGGCAGGCCTCGCAGCGTCCGCCCTTGACGTTGAAGCTGAAGCGGCCTGGCTTGTAGCCACGGGCGCGCGCCTCCTGGGTGCCCGAGAAGAGCTCGCGAATCGGGGTGAAGATCCCGGTATAGGTGGCCGGGTTGGAGCGTGGCGTACGCCCGATCGGGCTCTGATCGATGTCGATGATCTTGTCGAGCTGGTCGAGCCCCTCGATGCTGCGGTAGGGGGCCGGCGACAGCGTGGTGGCACGATTGAGCTCGCGTGCGGCGATCGGCATCAGGGTCGAGTTGATCAGCGTCGACTTGCCCGAGCCGGAGACCCCGGTGACGCAGACGAACAGGCCCAGCGGCAGCGTCAGGTCGACGTCGTGCAGGTTGTTGCCACTGGCGCCGGTGAGCCGCAGCTGCTTCTCCGGATTGCCCGGAATCCGGTGCGGTGGTACCTCGATACGGCGCTTGCCGGAAAGATACTGCCCGGTCAGCGAGTGGGAGGCGGCTTCGATCTGCTTGGGCGTGCCCTGGGCGACGATGGTGCCGCCATGCACGCCGGCGCCGGGACCGATATCGAGCACGTGGTCAGCGGCGCGAATGGCGTCCTCGTCGTGCTCGACCACGATCACCGTGTTGCCCAGGTCGCGCAGCCGGGTGAGGGTGCGCAGCAGGCGGTCGTTGTCGCGCTGGTGCAGCCCGATCGAGGGCTCGTCGAGGATGTACATCACCCCCACCAGGCCGGCGCCGATCTGGCTCGCCAGACGGATCCGTTGAGCCTCGCCGCCGGAGAGCGTGTCGGCGCTGCGCTCCAGGGTCAGGTAGTCGAGGCCGACATTGACCAGAAACTCCAGGCGGGCATGGATCTCGTGGACGATCTTGGTCGCGATCTCGCCTTTGCGGCCCGGCAGGCTCAGCTCGCGGAAGTAGTTCCAGGCGTCGCCCACCGGCATGTGCGTGATCTCGGGCAGATTGCGCGAGTCGACAAAGACATGGCGCGCCTCGCGCTTGAGGCGGCTGCCGTCACAGCTGGGGCAGGGACGCACCGCCAGGTACTTGGCCAGATCGTCGCGGACCATCGACGACTCGGTTTCGCGGTAGCGCCGCTCCAGGTTGGGCAGCACGCCCTCGAAGGGGTGTTCGCGGGTCACCTTGCGTCCACGATCGTTGACGTAGCTGAAAGCGATGTCGTCGTTGCCGCTGCCATGGAGCACGATCTCGCGCTCGTGTCGGGCGAGCGCCTCCCAGGGCGTGTCTAGGGTAAAGCGGTAGTGCTCGGCGACCGCCTGCAGCTGGCTGAAGTAGTAGATGCTGCGCCGGTCCCAGCCCTTGATCGCGCCCTCGGCCAGCGACAGCTCCGGGTGGCTGATCAGCTTGTCCGGATCGAAGTACTGGCGCACGCCGAGGCCGTCGCAGGTGGGGCAGGCGCCGGCCGGGTTGTTGAACGAGAACAGCCGCGGTTCCAGTTCGGCCAGCGAGTAGCCGCAGATGGGGCAGGCGAAGCGTGAAGAGAACGCCAGATCCTCCTGCTCGCCATCCATGAAGTGGATGATGGCGGTACCGTCGGCCAGATTGAGCGCGGTCTCGAAGGATTCGGCCAGACGCTGCTGCAGATCCGTACGCACCTTGATACGGTCGACCACCACGCTGATATCGTGCTTGCGCTTCTTGTCCAGCGTCGGCAGGTCGTCGAGCTCGACGGTCTCGCCGTCGACCACGGCGCGTACGAACCCCTGGGCGCGCAGCTCGCCGAGCAGTTGCTGATGCTCACCCTTGCGCCCCTTGATCACCGGCGCCAGCAGCATCAGGCGGCTGCCTTCGGGCAGTGCCAGCACCTGGTCGACCATCTGCGATACCGTCTGCGCCTCCAGCTCCTCGCCGTGGTCAGGACAGCGCGGCGTGCCAGCGCGGGCGAACAGCAGGCGCAGGTAGTCGTAGATCTCGGTGATGGTGCCGACGGTGGAGCGTGGGTTGTGCGAGGTCGACTTCTGCTCGATCGAGATCGCCGGCGACAGCCCCTCGATATGGTCGACGTCGGGTTTCTCCATCATCGACAGGAATTGCCGCGCATAGGTGGAGAGTGACTCCACGTAGCGGCGCTGGCCCTCGGCATAGAGGGTATCGAAAGCCAGCGAGGACTTGCCCGACCCGGACAGGCCGGTGACCACGATCAGTTTGTCACGTGGCAGTTCGACATCGATATCCTTCAGGTTATGGGTACGCGCACCCCTGACCAGAATGCTGTCCATGACTACCTCGTGCAGCGAAGCGGGAAACGACCAGTATAGCAGTCTGTCGGCCTCGACCGGTCGCTGCGGTAACGACGAAGACGATGGGCTGACGCTGACGCCGCGTCTGGCGCCGCCTGGCGCTTTCACTCGACACGGGCGAGGCGTAAAATGGGGGGTTCCCTCATTCATCCTCGCTTCTGCCGAGTTCACCAGCCGTGACTTCCATGACATCTCGTTTTCTCGTTACCGAACGGCGCGCCATCGTGGGGCTGGCCAGCCTCTATGCCTCGCGCATGCTGGGGCTGTTCATGGTCCTGCCGATCCTGGCGCTCTACGCCGACCATCTCGACGGCGCCACCCCCTTTCTCGTCGGCCTGGCCCTGGGCGGCTACGGCCTGACCCAGGCGATCCTGCAGATTCCCTTCGGCCTGCTCTCCGACCGGCTCGGACGCAAGGTGGTGATCGCCGGCGGCCTGCTGCTGTTCATTATCGGCAGTGTCGTGGCGGCCAACGCCACCTCGATCTATGTCGTCATCATCGGTCGCTGCCTGCAGGGCAGTGGCGCGGTCGCCGGCGCCATCATGGCGCTGCTCGCCGACCAGACCCGCGAGGAGATCCGCACCGCGGCGATGGCCACCATCGGTCTGTCGATCGGTGTCGCCTTCGGTGTGGCCATGGTGGTGGGGCCACTGGTCGCCGACATCGGGGGGCTGTCCGGGGTGTTCTGGTTCACTGCGGCGCTCTCCGCCTGCGGCCTGCTGATCCTGTGGAAGCTGGTGCCCAAGGCGCCACGCCGCATGGCCCATCGCGATGTCGGGCTCGATCGGCGCCAGCTGCGTGCCACCCTGATGCAGGGTGATCTGCTGCGGCTCGATTTCTCGATCTTCGCCCTGCACCTGATCCTGACCGCCTGCTTCGTCGCGCTGCCGTTCCAGCTCGAGGCCCTGGGCTTCGCCCCGGCGCATCATGGTTGGGTCTATCTGCCGGTAATGGCACTGGCTTTCGTGGCCATGGTGCCGCTGGTGATCGTGGCCGAGAAGTATCGCAAGATGAAGCCGGTGTTCGTCGGCGCCGTGGCGGCCATGACCCTGATCCTGCTGGGGTTCAGCGAGCTGGGGAGCGATCGCATCGCGCTGCTGGCGCTGCTGTGGGGCTTCTTCGTGGTGTTCAATCTGCTCGAGGCCACGCTGCCCTCGATGATCAGCAAGCTGGCGCCGGCCGGGGCCAAGGGCACCGCCATGGGGGTCTACTCCACCAGTCAGTTCCTCGGCGCCTTTTTGGGCGGCACCCTGGGCGGGGCGCTGTCCCAGGGGCTGGGTATCCACAGTGTGTTCCTCGGCGCTGCAGTGGTCGGGGCGATCTGGCTGGCGGTGGTGTGGAGGATGCCCGCGCCGCGCCACCTGTCGAGCGAAATCGTACCGCTGGACGCGCAATCCATGGGCATGCTCGATACACTGCTCGAGCGTTTCGCCTCGGTCGCCGGGGTCGAGGACGTAATGGTCGTGCCCGAAGAGCGCGTCGCTTATCTCAAGGTCGACCGCCAGCGCCTGGACGCCGAGGCGCTGGCCCGTATCACCGGCAATCAATGGCAACGAACCGACGCCTGAGGGCGTCGTAAACGCAGGTAAGGCAAGGAGACAACGATGGCCCGAGGTGTGAACAAAGTCATCCTGATCGGCAACCTGGGACAGGATCCGGAAGTCCGCTTCCTGCCGTCGGGCAATCCGGTGTGCAACCTGCGCATCGCGACCACCGATACCTGGACCGACCGTCAGAGCGGCCAGCGTCAGGAGCGTACCGAGTGGCACAGTGTGGTGCTGTTCAACAAGCTGGCGGAGATCGCCCAGCAGTACGTCAAGAAGGGCTCGCGGATCTATATCGAAGGGCGCCTGCAGACCCGCAAGTGGCAGGGTCAGGATGGCCAGGATCGCTACTCCACCGAGATCGTCGGCAACGACATGCAGATGCTCGACTCGCGCAGCGGTCAGGGCGGTGGTGACTACGCCCAGAGCCAGTATGGTGGTGCGCCGCAGCAGCAGCCCCAGGGTGGCTATGGCCAGCAGCAGCCCGCCCCGGCCCAGCAGGGCGGCTATGGTCAGCAGCAGCCGGCGCCTGCCCAGCAGGGCAGCTACGGCAACCAGCCTCAGCGTCCGCCGCAGAACCAGCCGGCGCCGCAGCCCAACCAGCAGAACGCCAACTACGGCGCGCCGAATCCGGGCAGCTTTGACGATTTCGACGACGAAATCCCGTTCTGATTCGCCCGCGCGGCAGGTGATGACCCCGCCGAGGCGGGGTTTTTTGTGGGCGCCGTCCCTG
>NZ_PZJO01000012.1:37900-99612 GCF_003206575.1 Salinicola endophyticus
CCACCCTGCGGGCCGTAGCTGCGCGACGTGCAAAACCGCTCCCGGCGGTTTTTGCGATGGGCGCCTTCCCTGGCCGACATCCCGCGTGACATCGCCTTACCGGCGGTGTGACTCGACGCCTTGCGGGCGGCGGATTAGAATGGCGGGTTCGATAGCCTTCTAATGATCACCCCGGTGCCGACGTCCTCGTCGCCGCCAGGCTGGGGCCCGGCGGGCCCTGTCTTCCAGCTCGAGAGTCTCTTGTCATGTCACACCGGATACCCGACGCCGTCAGGCTGCCTGAACTGACGCTGCGAGGTGTTTTGCTGGGTGCCGCCATCACCCTGCTGTTCACCGCCTCCAACGTCTATCTGGGGCTCAAGGTGGGCCTTACCTTCGCCTCGGCGATCCCGGCTGCGGTGATTTCGATGGCGGTGCTCTGCCGCCTGCCAGGCGCCAACAAGCTCGAGAACAACATGGTGCAGACCCAGGCCTCGGCGGCGGGCACCCTCTCGGCGATCATCTTCGTGCTGCCGGGACTGCTGATGATCGGCTACTGGCAGGGTTTTCCGTTCTGGCAGACGTCGGCGATCTGCGCCATCGGCGGCATTCTGGGCGTGCTCTACACCATTCCGCTGCGCCGGGTGATGGTGGTGCAGAGTGATCTGCCCTATCCGGAGGGGATCGCCGCGGCCGAGATCCTCGAGGTCGGCAGCCAGGCGACGCAGCGCGCCGAGTCCGCGCGGGAGAGCGCCCGGCGCGAGCAGACGGGAGCCGGCGAGATCGCCCTCGGCGCCGGCGTGGCGGCGGCGTTCGCCTTCGCCAGCGGCGGGCTGCGGCTGCTGGCGGAGAGCATCAGCGTCTGGTTCGCGGTGGGGCGCAGCGCCGTCCAGCTCGCTACCGGCTTTTCGCTGGCGCTGGTCGGGGCCGGCTACCTGGTGGGGATCGTCGGCGGCATCGCGATGCTGATCGGCACGCTGATCGCCTGGGGGATCGCCGTGCCCTGGCTCACCGCGATCACCCCGGCGGCGGGGCAGGGCCTGGCCGCGGCGGGGATGGCGCTATGGTCGGAGAAGGTGCGCTTCATCGGTGCCGGAACCATCGGCATCGCCGCGCTGTGGACCCTGGCAACGCTGTTCAAGCCGATGCTCCAGGGTATCCGCGCCTCCTTCGGGGCGATGCGCGGTGGCACTGCCGCGCGTCCGCCGCGCCGCGAGCAAGACCTGCCCGCCGGCCTGCTGCTGGGGCTGGCCGCGCTGCTGCTGGTGCTGCTGACACTGGTCTTCGCCCACTTTCTGCATCAGGCGGCGCCGACGCTGGCGGCGGCGTGGCTGTGGACGCTGACCCTGGGCTGCGTGCTGTTCGCCGGCGTGTTCGGGTTTCTGATCGCCGCCGCCTGCGGCTATATGGCGGGCCTGGTGGGGTCGTCGAGCAGCCCGATATCGGGCATCGGCATTGTCGCGGTGATCCTGGTCTCGCTGATGCTGCTGGGCTTCGGTGCCGTCAGCGATGCCTTTGCCAGCCTCGACCCGGCGATCGCCCAGCGCCTGCCGACGGCGCTGGCGCTGTTCGTCACCTCGGTGATTCTGGCGGTGGCGGCGATCGCCAACGACAATCTGCAGGATCTCAAGACCGGTTACCTGGTCGGGGCCACCCCGTGGCGCCAGCAGGTGGCGCTGATGATCGGTTGTGTGGTCGGTGCGCTGGTGATCCCGCCGGTGCTCTCGCTGCTCTACCACGCCTACGGCTTCGCCGGCGCCATGCCGCGCCCGGGCATGGATCCGAGCCAGGCCCTGGGGGCGCCGCAGGCATCGCTGATGACCGCGATCGTGCGCGGCGTCTTCGATCACGACCTCGAGTGGGGCATGCTCGGCATCGGCCTGGCGCTGGGGGCTATGCTGATCGGGGTCGACGAGCTGCTGCGCCGACGCGGCGGCAGCGCACGGTTGCCGGTGCTGGCGGTGGGGATCGGCATCTACCTGCCGCCGAGCATCATCATGCCGCTGGTGATCGGTGCGGTGATTGGCTGGCTGATCGAGCGGCGTCTGCGCGCACGTGCCCGGGCGCGCGGCGTCGAGCTGACGACCTATGCCGAGCGCCCACGTCGGCGTGGGGTGCTGCTCGCCTCGGGGCTGATCGTCGGCGAGAGTCTGGTCGGTGTCGTGTTGGCCGGGGTGATCGGGCTGAGCGGGTCGCCGGCACCGCTGGCGCTGGTCGGCGCCGGCTTTGCCGGCACCGCCAAGTGGCTGGGGCTGCTGATTTTCGTCCTGGTCTGCCTCGGCTTCTATCGCCGCGTGCTGCGTCCGCACGGTGCCTGAGGTCGGCGCTCGCTGCGTTTCACACCGGCAGTGATAGCGGCGTCTGTGCGCTGCCGCCGACCTCCACCGCAATTTCGAACAGCGCCCCCGCGAGCGGTTCGTCGGCACAGCCGATCGCCGCCGAGGTGACGAACAGGCGGTCGAGTGCCTCGCCGCCGAAGGCGCAGGAGGTGGGCCGCGATACCGGCAGTGCGACCTCGCGGTCGAGGCTGCCGTCGGGGTGGTAGCGGGCCACGCGCTGGCCATCCCAGATCGCCAGCCACAGGCCGCCCTCGCGGTCGCAGGTCATGCCGTCGGGGTGGCCGCTGCCGGGGGCGAGACGAATGTGCTCGCGCTTGCGCGAGAGCTCGCCCGAGGCGCTCAGGTCGAAGGCGAAGACGGTCTGGCGGGCGCTGTCGTTGTGGTAAAGTGTGGCCCCGTCGGGTGAGATCGCCGGGCCATTGGTGATGTGGTAGTCGCTGTCCATTTCGACCAGGCCGCGGCCGTCGAGGCGGTAGAGATAGCCGCCGGCATGGACCTCGGCATCGTCCATCGAGCCGAACCACAGCCGGCCGTGGCCGTCGCTCTTGGCGTCGTTGAGGCGGTCGCCCTCCGGTAGCCACTCGATCGGCGTCAGCCGCTTGCCCGGGCGCGGCCCCTGCTCGAGATCGACATCGAGCTCGACCACCCCGGAGCGCAGTCCGGCGACGAAGCCGCCGGTATCGCGCGGCAGCAGCCAGCAGCAGGCCTCGCTGAGCGTCCAGCTGCGCCGGGTATCGTCCGCGGGGCGCCAGGCGTGAAGGCGGGCGCCGAGAATATCGACGAACAGCAGGGCGTCGTGGGCCGGCGACCAGACGGGACCTTCGCCCAGCTGGGCGTTGACTTCCCACAGCGCGGTGGCGTCTCGGGACATGGGGGTTCTCCTGTCGAAAGGCGGTGGCCTCCAGCATAGCCCGAGTCCGCTGGGCCTGTTGAGATTCCCATCGCCGCGCGGTGACTCTCGACCGGTCCGGGTCTGACGCCCCGGATCTCCGCGCGGCGAGCCGATATAGATCAAGGAGAGAACAGCGTGGAAGCTATCGAGGCGGGTGCCGTAAGGGCACAAGTCACCGAGCGGCGAGCCATCGCGCTAGAAGCCATCGAGCCACCAGCCCTCGAGGTAGCCGCGTGAAGTGCCTGCTCGTCCATCCTCGCCACTGCCTCGGCGTGGCGCTGACGCGTCTCGCCGAGAGCCGCAGCGATATCACCTTCGCCCCGCTCGAGCAGCTGCCGGATGCGGCCACGCTGGCGGCACTGGGTGCGGATGCGGTGATCGTGCCGCCGCTGTCGGACCCGGGGCAGGCCGAGCCGGCCGAGGTCTACGCCCACTGCGATCACGTCGAGGCGCTGATCGATCTGTGCCGGCAGCAGCAGATCGCCCTGATCTGGTGCGTCTCGGACACCCTGTTCGAGGATGGCGCCGATACCCCGATCGACGAGACCACGATGCCCGCGCCACGGGACGAGACCCTGCGCCGGCTGGTCACCACCGGCGAGCGCTTGCGCGCTCATCCGCGCCATCTGGTCCTGCGTCTGGGACCGCTGTTCGGGCTGGACGGCGAGGATAGCTGGCTCGGCCCGCTGATCGAGGCGCTGTGCGGCGGCGAGGCGACCCGCTCGGCCCAGGACCTGATCGTCTGCCCGACCTCGGTCAGCGCGGTGGCGCGGGCGCTGTGCGGGATCCTGCTGCAGCTCGACAGCGGCGCCAGCGCCTGGGGCACCTACCATCTCTGCGGCGTCGAGCCGATCAGCCGCTACACCTTCGTCTCGGTGGTCAGGACCCAGCTGGCGACCCGCCTGGAAGGCGTCGGCCAGCCCGCCGAGCTGGGTGAACTCAAGGCGCTCAATCAGCACCACGACACGCCGCTGCGGCGGGTGCTCGACTGTCGCCGGCTGCTCGATGTCTTCGGCATCCACCAGAAGGCGTGGCGGGTGGAACTCGGGCTGATGCTGGATAGCTGGTGTCAGCAGCACTATGGAAGCCAGGAAGCGGTGGCCGAGAGATGAACGTGATTCGCAGTCTGATCTTCTATGCCGGCTATTTTCTGGCGATTCTGGTCTCGGGGCTGCTGATGCTGCCGCTGGGGATGATGCTGCCGCTGCGCGGCCGCTTCCGCCTGTTCAACTGCCACAATCGCTTCATCATGCGCTGGCTGTCGCTGACCTGCGGCGTGCGCTATCGCGTCGAGGGGCGCGAGCGCGTGCCCGAAGGGCCCTGTGTGGTACTGGCCAACCACCAGAGCGAGTGGGAGACGGTCTATCTGCAACTGCTGAAGACGCCGATCTGCACGGTGCTCAAGCAGGAGCTGCTGAGTATTCCGCTGTTCGGCTGGGGGGTACGCCTGCTCAAGCCGATCCCGCTGGATCGCTCCAAGCCCTCCACCGCCATGCGCCAGGTGCTCTCCCATGGCAAGCAGCGGCTGGACGAGGGGCTCTCGGTGCTGATCTTTCCCGAGGGCACGCGGGTGGCGCCGGGACAGCGGCGGCGCTTCAACAAGAGCGGGGCGGTGATCGCCTGCCGCGCCGGGGTGCCGGTGCTGCCGGTGGCGCACAATGCCGGCGAGCGCTGGGGACGCCACTGGGTCAAGCAGCCCGGCGAGCTGAGAGTGGTGGTGGGTGAGCCGATCGCCACCGAAGGGCGTACGCCGGATGCCGTGATGGCGGACGTGGAACAGTGGATCGAGGCGCGTCTGGAGGAGATCTCCGAGGTGCCGCGGCCGCCGCAGGGCGTGCGCGAGGCACCGACCAAACTGCCCTCCTGAGCGCGGCTTGGCATCCACCCCATTCAGCCACGCGCGCTGCACGCAGCGGGCGTGAAACCATCTCGGATGCCAGCCAGAAACGAGAAGTCCGGCCACGAAAAAGGCGCCCCGAGGGGCGCCTTTTTCACTGCCGATCTGACCCGCGCTCAGCCGTCGTAGCGGTCGAACACCAGACAGGCGTTGGTGCCGCCGAAGCCGAAGCTGTTGGAGAGCACGCGCTTGACCTCGACGTCGTCACGGCGCGTTCGCACGATATCGAAACCGCTGGCCTGCTCATCGAGATTGTCGATGTTGGCCGAGGCACACAGGAAGCGGTGCTCCATCATCAGCAGCGAGTAGATCGCCTCCTGGACCCCCGTGGCACCCAGCGAGTGGCCGGTAAGCGACTTGGTCGAGCTCATCGCCGGCGTGCTGTCACCGAAGACCTCGCGGATCGCCTTGAGCTCGGCGACATCGCCCACCGGCGTGGAGGTGCCGTGGGTGTTGACGTAGTCGACCTTGCCTTCCAGCCCGGCGAGCGCCTGACGCATGCAGCGCGCCGCACCTTCACCCGAAGGGGCGACCATGTCGTGACCGTCGGAGGTGGCGCCGTAGCCGGTGATCTCGGCATAGATCTTGGCCCCGCGCGCCTTGGCGTGCTCCAGCTCTTCGATCACCAGCATGCCGCCACCGCCGGCGATGATGAAGCCATCGCGATCGGTGTCGTAGGGGCGCGAGGCTTTCTCCGGCGTGTCGTTGTAGCCGGTGCTCAGCGCGCCCATGGCGTCGAACAGGCACGACAGCGTCCAGTGCTCCTCCTCGCCGCCACCGGCGAAGACCACATCCTGCTTGCCCAGCTGGATCTGCTCGACCGCGCTGCCGATGCAGTGCGCGGAGGTGGCGCAGGCCGAGGAGATCGAGTAGTTGATCCCCTTGATCTGGAACGGTGTCGCCAGACACGCCGAGACGGTGCTGCCCATGGTCCGCGTGACGCGATAGGGGCCGACACGGCGCAGGCCCTTCTGGCGCATGATATCCGCCGCTTCGACCTGGTTGGCGCTGGAGGCGCCACCGGAGCCGGCGATCAGACCGGTGCGCGGATTCGAGACGACGTCGGCTGCCAGCCCCGAGTCATCGATCGCCTGTTGCATGGCGATATAGGCATAGGCCGCGGCGTCGCCCATGAAGCGCAGCTGCTTGCGGTCGACGAGCGCGTCGACGTCTATCTCCACGCTCCCCGCCACCTGGCTGCGGAAACCGAGCTCGGCGTATTCCGGCTTGTAGCGAATGCCGGAGCGTCCCTGGCGCAGGGCATCCAGTACCTGCTGGGCGTCATTGCCCAGACAGGACACGATACCCAGTCCGGTGACTACCACTCGTTTCATGGAAGCCTCCCGCTCAGAAAGTCTCAGTGTTGGTGAAAAGGCCGACACGCAGATCCTTGGCCTGATAGATGTCCTTGCCATCCACTGCCAGGGTGCCGTCGGCGATCCCCAGGACCAGGCGACGCGTGATCACGCGCTTGATCTCGATGTGGTAGGAGACCTGGCCAGCATCGGGCAGGATCTGGCCCGAGAACTTGACCTCGCCGCAACCCAGTGCCCGACCGCGCCCCGGATTGCCCAGCCAGCCGAGGTGGAAGCCGACCAGCTGCCACATGGCGTCGAGGCCGAGGCAGCCAGGCATCACCGGGTCACCGGGGAAGTGGCACTGGAAGAACCACAGGTCGGGATGGATATCCAACTCGGCGATGATCTCGCCCTTGTGGTACTTGCCGCCGTCCTCGTTGATCTGCGTGATGCGATCGAGCATCAGCATGTTGGGCGCGGGGAGCTGGGCGTTTCCGGGGCCGAACAGTTCCCCCCGGCTGCATTTCAGCAGATCGTCGTGGCTGAAAGAGTGCTGTCTGGTCACTAGATCGTTCCGAGAATCGAAAAAGAGTGTGCCCCAAGGGTTGCGAGGCGGGGCCAGTCTAATGGCTGTGGGCAGCGAATGCACGTGAGCCGAAGGCTAGTCTTGTGCGCTTTTGCGTGCAATCACGACCTGCCTGGCCACGCACCTGGTGGGTGACGCCGGCCGCGCTTGCCCTGGCGCGCGCGGAGGGGGCATGATGCGAGGTGGGAGCGAGTGGGTGAGTATCGACCTGAGTCGATTCGTATAACGACCATAACCGAAGATCTATGTGGCCTTCTTTTTCGCTGAATCGACCGTTGGTCTGGCTGGGACTCGCGGCGCTGGCCGCCGCCAGCCTATTGCCGTTTCTGATGCTTCGCCTCGCGGCGCTGGCACTGGTACTGGTCGGTCTGGCCGATGGCTGGCGTCAGATACGTCTCGAGCATCAGCGCCGCCGGCTCAGCGAGCAGGCGCTCGAACTCTCCCAGGACGGCATCATGATCACCAATGCTGCCAACCGTCTACTCACTGTCAATCCCGCCTTCACTCAGATCACCGGTTACACCCTCGATGAGATCGAGGGGCTCGACCCCTCTGCGCTCGCCTCCGGGCGCCATGACAAGGCCTTCTACGATCGCTACTGGCAGGCACTCGCCGCCACCGGGCGCTGGGAGGGCGAGATCTGGAACCAGCGCAAGCACGGCGACCAGTACCCCGAGTGGCTGCGCGTGCGCGCCTGCCACGACAGCAAGGGGCGGGTGTCACACTATGTCGGTCTGTTCACCGATATCAGCCGCCACAAGGCGCGCGAACAGGACCTGCGGCGGATCGGTTTCGAGGACCCGCTGACCGGGCTGCCCAACCGGCGGCGGCTGCACGATCTGCTGGCCTCCCGGCTGCGTCACCTGCGCGCCGGCGAAGGTCTGGATCTGGCCCTAATCGATATCGACGGCTTCAAGGCGATCAACGACGGCCTGGGGGTGGACAGCGGTGACCGCCTGCTGGCGCGCTTCGGCCAGCGGCTGGCGGCGCAGGTCGCCGGCGGTATCGTGGGACGGCTCGGCGGCGACGAGTTCATGGTGATTCGTACCACCACCTTCGACGATCACGAGACGTGGGTGGCCGGGCTGCGCCAGCACCTGAGCGAGCCGTTCGAGATCGACAGCAACACCCTGCGTCTGGGGCTGACCATCGGTAGCTGCCGCGCGCCGGAGGATGGCAAGGAGGCGGGTGTGCTGTTCCAGCGCCTGGAGTCGGCGCTCTACAGCGCCAAGCGCCATGGCCGCAACCATGACCGCCGCTTTCGTCCATCGCTGGAGGTCGAAGGCGACCGTCAGTTGGCGATCATCAACGATCTGCGCCAGGCATTGGCGCAGAACGAGCAGCTCGAGGTCTACTACCAGACCCAGCATCGCCTCGACGATGGCGAGCTGATCGGCATGGAAGCGCTGCTGCGCTGGCATCATCCCCAGGAGGGCATGATCCCCCCCGGTGACTTCATTCCGCTGGCGGAGCGCCACGGGCTGATGCCGGCGCTGGGCGCCTGGGTCATCGATCAGGCGGTGGCGCAGCTCGCCAACTGGCGCGCCCAGGGGCTGGTGGTGGTACCGGTGTGGGTCAATATCTCGGCGCTGCAGCTGATCCAGGGCGACCTCGAGTCGCGCCTGATCTCGACCCTGGGCCAGTACCGTGTGGCTCCGCACTACCTCGGACTCGAGCTCACCGAGTCGGTGCTGCTCGACGAGCGCGCCGGCGATATCTCGCCCCGGCTGGAAGCGCTGCGCCGCGAAGGGCTGCAGATCGCGATCGACGACTTCGGCACCGGCTACTCCTCGATGGCCTATCTCAAGCGGCTGCCGATCGACAAGCTCAAGCTCGACCGCGAGTTCATCCGCGCACTGCCCCACGATCACGCCGATGCCGCCATCACCTCGGCGGTACTGGCCATGGCCCAGGGGCTCAACCTCGACGTGATCGCCGAAGGGGTGGAGACCGAGGCACAGCGCAGTTTCCTGATGGCCCGTGGCTGCCGCCACGTGCAGGGCTTTCTCTATGCCCGACCGCAGCCCGCGGGTACCGTGGCGCAGCGCTTGAAGCCGGCCAGCACGACCTACGCCTGAGCGCCGCCAGTCCCACCCAGCCGCCGGCTGACCTCGGCGCACAGCCCCGCCCAGACCAGCGCTTCCACGACCAGCGCCCAGGTGGTGATCTCCGCCCCGGCCAGCGCCGCCCCCGAGAGATAGCTGAGCGGCCCGCCCACGGCGCCACACACGAGCGCCAGCCAGCGATGCGGCCAGAGCCACGCCAGACAGTGGTGGAGGGTGGTGGCGAACAGTGGCCACAACGCCCATAGCCACAGTGGCCAGCCCGAAGCCAGACGGATGCCTCCGAGGGCGACCAGGGTGCCGTCCACCGCCATGCCTGCCAGCGCGAACCCCAGCCACCAGCGCCACTCGCCGGGGCGCGCCAGCCAGCGCCAGTGGGCGGCCAGAATCAGTGCCAGGGCGAGCATGGCCGGCACCGAGCCGCCCAGCACGCAGACGAACCAGCCGATCTGGAAGGCCAGGGCATTGAGCACCAGCGCGAGCGGGCGGCGCGGGCTCATGACCGTAGGGCCGGTGAGGGTTTCACGGCTGTCCGCTGAGCGGTGCCCGGCGCGCGCCGGGCTTGGCCAGCAGCAGATGGCAGGTGCCGATGGCGCGTTCGACGAAGCCACCCTCGCAGTAGCACAGGTAGTAGCGCCACATGCGGATGAAGCGTTCGTCGTAGCCCAGCTCGCGCACCCGTTCGAGGCTCGCCTCGAAGCGCTGGCGCCACTCGCGCAGGGTGCGCGCGTAGTGCAGGCCGATCTCGTCCAGGTCGAGCACATTGAGCTGGGTATGCCGGCTCAGTGCGCTCAGGATGGCGGTATGCGAGGGCAGAAAGCCGCCGGGAAAGATATAGCGCTTGATGAAGTCCATCTCGCGCTTGGCCGCCTCGAAGCGCTGATCGCGGATGGTGATGCACTGCAGCAGGGCCAGGCCATCTTCCGTGAGCAGACGGTCGACGCAGCCGAGATAGGTCTCCAGATACTGATGACCCACCGCCTCGACCATCTCCACCGAGACCAGGCGGTCGTAGCGCCCGGTCAGCGCGCGGTAATCCTCGCGCAGCAGGGTGATCTGCTCCTCCAGCCCGGCCTCGCGCACGCGCTCGGCGGTGTAGGCGTACTGGGCCTCGGAGATGGTGGTGGTGGTCACTCGACAGCCCCGGGTGCGCGCGGCATGGATCGCCAGGCCGCCCCATCCGGTGCCGATCTCGAGCAGGTGGTGATGGGATTCTAACGCGAGCTTGTCGAGGATGAGGTCGAGCTTGTGGGTCGAGGCCTCCTCCAGGGTCGCCGCCGGATGCGGAAAGACGGCGCTGGAGTACATCCAGTGGTCGCGGTCGAGGAAGGTCGCGAACAGCTCGTTGCCGAGATCGTAGTGGGCGGCGATATGCCGTCGTGCGCGCGCGCTGGTGTTGCGCTGCACCGCGTAGAGCGCCGCCAGTGCCCAGCGGCTGACACGCGCCGTGCCGTTCTCCATGCCGGTGTTGACGTGCTCGACGTTGCGCGCGAACAGGCGTACCAGGGCCACCAGGTCGTCGACCTCCCACTCGCCATCCATGTAGGACTCGGCCACGCCGACGGTACCGCCGAGGGCGAAGCGCCGCCACACCGCGGGGCTGTGCACGCGCACGCAGAGCGTCAGGGTGTCGGCCGCTGCGGGATCACCGCGGCCCAGGCGGTGACGCTGGCCACCTTCGTGCAGCGTGATCACGCCGCCATCGAGCGCGTCCAGCGCCTTCAGGATGCGCGGCCGCAGCCAGCGCGACAGACGCGGCGCGTCACGGCGCCGGTCGACGGTCGAGGAGGGGGCGGTGGTCATGGCGAATTCTGCTCTCGTCCTGGGTGATCGTGAAGGGGGGTACGCTTGAGCCACAGCCTGAGCGCCTGCCAGTGAATCGCGGCGATCGTCTTCAGCGTCATCAGCGGATGGCGCAGCAGCTCGCCGACCAGCGCGCGCCGGGTCGCCGGCGCCAGGCTCAGGGTCAGGGTGGCATCGAAATGCCGGGCCTCTTCGGCCCAGGTTTCCATGTGCATCAGCAGGCGCGCGTCGGGCCGGTTGAAGCGCCAGCGGTAGATCATCGCCATCGGGTTGAACGGCGACACGTGCAGACGCTTGTCGAACTGCGCATGGCACAGGTGGCGTGTGTCGTCGATCCAACAGGCGTAGACCTGGCGTTCGCCCCAGGGCGTGTTGGTCACCTCGCCGAGCACGGCGCGCAGGCGCTCGTGGCGATCATAGACGTAATAGAGCGTCAGCGGATTGAACAGCACCCCGAACAGGCGCAGCTGGGTCAGCATGCGGATCGGGCCGTCCGTGACCTCATTCAGTTCTTCGCCCAGCTCTTCGCCCAGTTCTTCACTTAGTCGCTGGCGCACGGCATCCGCCAGCGGCAGTGCGTGCGGCGCCAGATAGTCCTCGCGGCGAAAACGTGCCGGGGCGTAGCGCCGGGTGCCGAAGCCGGGGGTGCGGGCCAGCAGCGCCGGCAGCTCATCGAGGTCGAGCCACAGCATCCACACCCGGTAGTCGAAACGGTGCTGGGTGGGGACGAAGCGGCGGTGACGCAGCCGCCCGGTGGCGAGCCGGCTGTGCCAGCGGCGTGGGGCAGACGCCATCAGGCCACCTCACTGCCGGCAGGACTGGCGTCGCCCGGCGCCGGTGCGGCGGCAGCGCCGTCGATCGCCTGGGCCACGCGCCAGGCGCTCCACACCCCATCTTCGTGGAAGCCATTGCGCCAGTAGGCGCCGCAGAAGTGGGTCCGGCGCGCCGGCTGGGAGATCTCGGCGAAGCGCGTCTGGGCGTGCTGCGCGGCCAGCGTGAACTGTGGATGGGCGTAGTCGAAGCGCGCGAGTATCTGCGCCGGATCGATCTGCGCCTCGTCGTTGAGGGTGACACAGAAAGTGGTGTCGCTCTCCAGCCGTTGCAGGATGTTCATGTTGTAGGTCACCGGCACGCAGGCCTCGGCATCGCGGCCGTCGAGCCGGTAGTTCCAGCTCGCCCAGGCGCGGCGGCGGCGTGGCAGCAGGCGGGTGTCGGTGTGCAGCACCACGCGGTTGCTGGCGTAGCCGATGGCGCCGAGGATATCGCGCTCGGCCGCGCAGGCCTGCGTCCCCAGAAGCGCCAGGGCCTGATCGCTGTGGCAGGCGAGCACCACCTGATCGAAGCGTGCCTCGCCCCGGGGAGTGGTCAACGTCACGCCGTCGGCGTCGCGGTGTAGCGCGCTCACCGGGCTCTGCAGGTGTACCCGCTCACGGTAGGGCGCGATCAGGGGCTCGATATAGCGCCGCGAGCCGCCGCTGACGGTGTACCACTGGGGGCGATCGCTGACCGACAGCAGGCCGTGGTGGTGGAAGAACCGAATGAAGAAGCGCGCAGGGAAGGCGCGCATGCCCGCCTCGCTGGCGGACCAGATCGCCCCGCCCATGGGCAGCAGATAGCGACGGCGGAAGTCCTCGCCGTAGCCGCCCGCCGTGAGGTACTCGTCCAGGCTCAGCTCCGGGGGCAGGCGGTCGTTCTCGAAGTCGCGGATGGCGCGGCGATTGAAGCGCAGGATATCCGCCAGCATGCGGTGGAAGCGCGGGCGCAGCAGATTGCGCCGCTGGGCGAACAGGGTGGCCAGGGTGTGGCCGTTGTACTCGAAGTCGCGCCCGCGCTCGTGCACCGAAAAGCTCATCTCGGTGGGCTGGGTGGCGACGCCGAGCGATGCCATCAGCGCCTGGAAGTGAGGGTAGGTGCGGTCGTTGAAGACGATGAATCCGGTGTCGATGGCGTACTCGTGGCCGGCATGCTCGACGTCGATGGTGGCGGTGTGCCCGCCCAAGCGCGCACCGGCCTCGTAGAGCGTCACCTGGTGGCGCCGCGACAGGTAGTGGGCCGCGGCCATGCCGGCGATGCCGCCGCCGATCACCGCGATGCGCTGCCCCGCCGGCGAAGAGGTCGTACCCAGCCCACTCATGCGTCGTCTCCGTCACGCCCGCGGCCGGCGATACGCAGGCCGAAACGGCGCCGCAGGGCTGGTGGCAGCACCCCCAGCGCCTTGACCAGATAGGTGAAGCGGCGCGGGAAGTGAATATCCAGCCGCCGCCTGGCCAGCCCCTCGACGATGTACTCAGCGGCGCGCTCGGCGCTGATCTGCATCGGCATCGAGAAGTCGTTGCGTGCGGTCAGCGGGGTCTCGACGAAGCCCGGGTGGATCACGCTGACATCGATCTCTTCCGCGGCCAGGTCGAGGCGCAGCGACTCCAGAAAGTGCGAGATCGCCGCCTTGGAGGCGCCATAGGCCTCGGCACGCGGCAGCGGCAGATAGGCGGAGGCGCTGGAGACCGCGGCGAGCAGTGGGGGCTGGGTGCGCCCCTCGGCACGGCGCAGTAGGGGCAGGGCGGCATCGATGGCGTAGAGCGTGCCCAGAAAGTTGGTGGTGAAGACGCGCTCGACCAGCTCGACGTCGAACTCGCGCACGTCGAGGTATTCGCAGGTGCCGGCGTTGAGCAGCGCGATGTCGAGCCCGCCGAACGCCTCCTCGATCGCCGCGCCGGCACGCCGGGTCGCAGCGCGATCGGTGAGATCGGCGGGCACCACCAGGGCGTTGGGATGACCCGCGGCCAGTGCCTCGAGCGCCTCCTCCCGGCGTGCGGTGAGCGCCACCCGGTGGCCGTCGGCGAGCAGACGCTTGGCCAGCGCCTCGCCGATGCCGGAGGTGGCGCCGGTCAACCAGATGCGTCGGGTTCCGGATAGGCTGGCCATGGTCTCTCCCTGCTCTCTTCAATCGTCGATGGCATGCGGCGCTCAGGCGACTTGCTCGCCCCGGTCTAGAGTCGCTGCTTGATCCGGCGTACCGCCCAGCCGATCAGCGGTAGCTGCTCGTAGAGCATCTCGCCGACGTCATAGTAATCGCGGTGGCGACACACCCGCTGATCGTGCCAGGTGAGGTGTGAACATCCGGCCACGCTCAAGGTACGTCCGCTGCGCACTTTCGGATGCGCATAATGCATCGTCCACTCGAGAAAGCAGCGCTCCGCCTGGGTGTGCTGCTGGTGGAAGTCGAAGTGACAGTGGCTGACCTCGGCCATCAACTCGCGGTAGTAGGCCATGACCGCGCGTCGCCCGACGTGGTGATGCAGGGGGTCGGTGAATTCCACGTCATCGCTGTAGCACTCGGCGAGTGCCGTCAGGCCGTCATGGGTCAACGGCTGGAACAGGCTGCGGAAGTGAGCGATCGCTTCGGCGCTGACGCCGGCGGATGATGCGGTCATGGCACTCTCCCGATGAGTGACGAGGCCGGGCGCCGGCGCATTGGGCGCGGCAGAGGGGCGCTCAGTCGAGCTCCTTGAAGGCGTCCAGGGCGCGCTGGCGGGCCCGTTTGTGATCGACGATCGCCTGGGGATAGCCGGTGGCGCGGCGTTCGCTGGCGCTGGGCTGATGGCGCGACTTGATCGGCAGATCGGCCAGTTCCGGCACCCAGTGGGCGATGAATTCGGCCTTGGGGTCGAAGCGCTCGGACTGCGTGATCGGGTTGAAGATCCGGAAGTAGGGCGCGGCGTCGGTACCGGTGGAGGCGGCCCACTGCCAGCCGCCGTTGTTGGAGGCGAAGTCGCCGTCGACCAGGTGCGCCATGAAGAACGCCTCGCCGCGCCGCCAGTCGAGCAGCAGATGCTTGCTCAGGAACATCGCCGTGAGCATGCGCAGGCGGTTGTGCATCCAGCCGGTGGCCACCAGCTGGCGCATGGCGGCGTCGACCAGCGGGAAGCCGGTCTTGCCTTCGCACCAGGCGTTGAAATCCGGATCGCTGTGGCGCCACTTGAGCTTGGCGGTATGGCTCTGGAACGGCTGGTGCTGGCAGATATAGGGGAAACCCACCGCGACATGCTGGTAGAACTCGCGCCAGATCAGTTCGCTCGCCCAGCTCTTGAGTCCGGCGTCACCGTCGGCCAGGTGGCCGCCGTTGTTGGCCATCACCGCCTGCAGGCACTGGCGATGCGAGATCATGCCGGTGGCAAGGTAGGCCGAGAGTTCGCTGGTGCCGGCGAGGGAGGGAAAGTCGCGGTCCGTGGCATAGCGGCGGGCGCGCGCGTCGAGAAAGCGCTCCAGCTTGTCCGCCGCGGCGTCCTGTCCGGCGACCCAGGTATGCGCGTCGACCCGATCGGAGCGATCCGCGTCGGGCAGTGCCGGGATGGCGTTGCGAGTCAGCGTGAGCGCGGATTGGCACGCAGGGGTGTCGCGCAGGGCCAGCTGCTCGGCGGTGACCCGCTGATGCCAGGCCTTGGCGAATGGCGTGAACACTTTGTAGTAGTCGCCCTGACCGGTGAGCAGCTCACCCGGTTCGAAGGCGATATGGTCGGTGTAATCATGGACGGTGATGCCGGCCTGATGTAAGTGCTCGCTCACCGCGGCGTCGCGCTGACGCTCGTCGAGGGGATACTCGCGATTGAAGTGCAGGGTGGTCACATCGTGCTCGCGCACGATCTCTTCGAGCGCCTGGGGCGCCTGGGAGAAGTCGCCGATATCGCGGTAGAGCAGCGGGATATTGAGGGCATCCAGGGCGTCGCTCAGGGCGCGCACGCCGCGGTGGATGAATTCGATCTTGGCGGCTCCGTGCTGGTGACGGCGCCATTGTTCACGTGTGGCCAGAAAGACCCCGATCACCGGGCCGCGCTGGGCGGCGGCGCTCAGCGCGGTATTGTCGAGCGTGCGTAGGTCGTTACGAAACCACACCAGTTGCAGATCGGACATGGGCACTTCCTTGTGGCCATCTCGGGGGAACGGTCACCGGGGGGACGCGCTCAGTCTTCGTTGTCGACGATCGAGCGCAGCCGGCTGAGTGCCTGGGTGGTGTCTTCGCCCAGCACCGCGACCTCGGTGTTCTCGAAATCGCTGACGCGAATACGCGCCACCGGCCCCACCAGACACACTGGCACGTCGCTCTGCTCGGCCAGCCGCGGTAGCTGGCGGCGCACCAGGTCGCTGCGCTCGGCCTGGCCGCTGGCGAGCAGCACCGCCTTGACGCCGAGCCGGTCGACCGCCATCGGCAGCTCGCTCAGGGCCACCTCGCCGTCGATCAGCTGAATGCGATAACCCACCGCCGAGGCCGCCAGAGCCATCAGCATGGCCCAGAAGCCGCTGCTGTCATCGGGCAGCCGCGCGATCAGCAGCTCGCCACCGCTGTTGGTCTGGTTGGCGTGGTAGAGGCGCGTCCCGATACGGGTACGCAGGAAGGTCTCGAGCAGACGCCGCTGCAGGGTGGCACCGAACTGGTCGCCCCAGCGCTCTTCCAGCTGCTGAATGGTGGGCTGCCACAGTTCGGCGATACACAGACCCACCGGGTAGAGCGCCAGGCTCTGATTGAACAGCGTCTCCAGCCGCCCCATGTCGAGGGCGTCCACCGCATGGATCACGTGCTGACGCTGGCTCGACCAGTCGCCCATCTGCGGTGCCGGGGTCTCGACCGTCTCGGGCTGATCGAGCAGCTCGCGCACCTGACTCACGGGGACGCCACGATTGAGCCACTGCAGAATGCGCTCGACGCGCTCGATGTCGTCGCGGGCGTAGAGACGGTGTCCCTTGGGCGTACGCTGTGGCCGAATCAGGCCGTAGCGACGCTCCCAGGCACGCAGCGTCACAGAGTTGACGCCAGTGAGGCGCGACACTTCACGAATGGGGTAGAGCGGCGCGGCGGTGGATTCCATAGCCTTGTAACTCATGCAAGTCCTCCTGCGAGGTCTCTGCGTGCGCCATCTCGTCGAATTGAACGCTTATCGATACTGCAGGTCGTCACCACGGAGCTTCGGGTCCACTTACGCTAAGGGATTGCTTTCTGAAACGCTGTTTACCAATTTTGCCCTGCTGCTCCGGCGACGTCACCTGGGTTCGCCGATGAATCGGTCATTGCCTCTTGTCATGGCCTCTTAATGACACGGGGACGTAATCTCTCGAGATCCATCGGCTCCGGCGAGACGATATTGATGTCCATGCATCCAGCATGGGTGAATGCATTGTACGCTTCAAGCGTTTTGTACAATTTTAATGTAATACGAAAGCGCTGTGTACCCGTCGGGGAGTACCGGTTTCAGGCGCTCCGGGGGTGCTGCGCGACAGTGTCGTCAGGGCGTCACTCGGCGCCTGAGACTGGCCGGTCGGGGCGCATCCGGTGCCGCTTTCATGGCGTGCGTGGGGCAGGGGTGGCAGGTGACGCAGGCATGTCCTGGTGTAGGGGCTGGCACCGTAGCGCCGCGGCAGGGCTCACGCTCTCCGTGGCGCCCCGAGCCATCCGGGCATCGATCTGGGGCCCGCGGGGGACCTGGCGTAGACTGTGACGAAGTGACGCGCGGCAGATGACGCAGCGCGCTACTGGCGCTGCTATGCTGTGAATATCGTACAATACTTGTATAACTGAGGTCAGTGCCATGCGACTTCTGATCACCGGCGGTACCGGTTTCGTCGGCCAGCGTCTGGTCGAGCGCGCCCTGGCGGCCGGCCACCAGGTCATGGTGGTATCGCGCCAGCCACAGCGCGCGCGGCAAAAGCTTCCTGCAGCCGTCTCGGTGGGCGACTCGGTGGCGGCGTTCGCCGACCAGCGCCCGCAAGGCATCGTCAATCTGGCCGGCGAGCCGATCGCCGACAAGCGCTGGAGCGACTCCCAGAAGACGCGGCTGATCGAGTCTCGCCGGCATATCACCCGCGAGGTGGTGGAGCTGTGCGAGCATCTGGCGCAGACGGGTGATGCCCCCGAGGTGCTGGTGTCGGGGTCGGCGATGGGCTTCTACGGCGATCAGGGCGAGCGCGACGTCACCGAGTCGACGCCGCCGCATGACGAGTTCGCCCATCGGCTGTGCGAGATGTGGGAGCGCGAGGCGAACAAGGCTGCCGAGGTCGGTACCCGAGTCGCCTGCGTGCGCATCGGGCTGGTGCTCGACGCGGAGGGCGGGACCCTGGCCCGGCTGCTGCCGGTGTTCAAGCTGGGGGCCGGCGGCCGTCTGGGCGACGGACGCCAGTACATGCCGTGGATCCATCGCGAGGATCTGGTCGCGGCGATCGAGTTCCTGCTCGCCGAGCCGTCACTCGAAGGGCCCTTCAACGCCTCGGCGCCGGCGCCGGTGACCAATGCCGAGTTCACCCGTGCACTGGGCCGCCAGCTACATCGGCCGACCCCTTTCCGGGTGCCGGCCACGCTGCTCAAGCTGGGGCTGGGAGAGATGTCGCGGCTGCTGCTGACCGGCGCCTGCATGCGCCCGGCGCGGCTCGAGGAGGCGGGTTTCCGCTTCACCTACCCCACGCTCGATGCCGCGCTGGCGGCGATCCTGCCGCGCTGAGGCCTAGCGGTGCCTAGCGCTGCTCGTTGTCCACGGTCACGATCACCCGCACCGCGTCGAGGCGCAGCGCGGCGCTTTCGATCGCTGCATCCAGGTCCGCGCGCTCCTGACCCAAGGCGGCCTGCTCGTCGGCACGGATCGCGCCACTGCGCTGGGCCAGCGCCTTGAGGCGCGCCAGCTCACCGTCGAGGGTGTCGCGCATCTCGGTCTGGGCGCGCTCGACCAGCGTCGGCAACTCGCGGAGGGCTTCCTGCTCGCCGCTTTTCAGCAGTGCGCGCAGCTGCTCGTGGCGCGACTTCAAAAGCTCCCGCGCGACCCCCTTTTTGACCCGCTGCAGATTGCGCGACAGGCCGCTGAAGCTGACCTTGTCCGAGAGATTGGCCCCGCTCTCGTCGAGCAGCACGCGAATGCCGGTGTCGGGCAGGAAGCGGCCCAGCTGAAGCTGCTTGGGCGCGGGGCAGTGGGTACGGTAGACCAGCTCCAGCATCAGCCGGCCACCGGGGATGCTGGGGTGCTTGAGCAGCGCCAGGGCGGTGTTGCCGAGGCTCGAGTCGAGCACGCGCTCGAGCATCGCGGTGACCAGCGGGTGCTCCCATGACAGCCGCTGGACGTCGTCCCGCGCCAGCGCTTGGGTGCGCGAATAGGTGACGGTGAAGCCCTCGTCGCCCTGGCTGAGTCCGGGCAGGCTATCGAGCATGTGCGAGCCGGGCGCCAGATGGGTCAGGGCGTTGCCCAGTTCGCGGCTGTCGACGCCGAAGATATCCAGCGCCTGATCGACATAACGCGGCAGGGCCGGATCGTTGTCCTGCTCGAGCACCGCGGCGATCACCGCATCGGCGCGCTCGGGGCGGCAGGCGTTCCACTCCAGCAGGCGATTGCGCCCGGCCTCGCGCTGGGCCAGGCGGTCGGCGTTGAAGGTACGGGTCTCGTCGATCAGCGTGTCCACCCCGCTCTCGTCGTCGAGGCTCTCGCGCAGCGCTTCGCCGAAGGCGTCGAGCACGTCGCCACCGGCGGCGTGCGGTGCGATGAAGGCGTCGAGCCCGTCGCGGTACCAGCGCAGCAGCGTGGCGGTGGGGCTGTGGGCGATCACCGGCACGTGGATATCGATGGGGTGAAGCTGGCCGATACGGTCGAGGCGGCCGATGCGCTGCTCGAGCAGATCGGGGTGCCACGGCAGGTCGAACATCACCAGATGGTGGCAGAACTGGAAGTTGCGCCCCTCGGAGCCGATCTCCGAGCAAATCAGCAGCTGGCAGCCTGCCTCGTCGTCGGCGAAGGCGGCCGCGGCGCGGTCACGCTCGACCAGGCTCATCTCCTCGTGGAACACCGGCGCCTGCACGCCGGCGCGCACGCGCAGGGCCTCGGCCAGATCGATGGCGCTCTGACGATAGTGGACGATCAGCAGCACCTTGGTCTGGCGCCCGAGTGATTCCAGCAGGCCCATCAGCCAGGTGACCCTGGGGTCCTGCTCCCACCACGGAGTGTCCGCCTGTAGCGCGGCCTCCTGCACGGCGCGGTAGGCCGCCTCGGGGTAGAGGCGTGCCTCCCGCGGGCCGAGTTCGGCGGCATGCAGGCGGGCAGCGACATGGTCGTTGCCGGCGGCGAGCTCGTCGAGCTGGGCCCGGTAGGCCGCCGGCATGTCGAGCTCGGCGGTGTGCAGATGGCGCTCGGGGAAGCCGCCCACATGGCGCCGGCTGTTGCGGAACATCACCCGCCCGGTGCCGTGGCGGTCGAGCAGCTGCTCGCGCAGCTGGCGGCGGGCGCTGGCGCGCTGGGTGTCGTCGCTTTCGGCATTGGCGAGGGTGGCGAGCAGCGCCTGGCTGTCGCCGTCGCCCGCACCGATCACCGCGCTGACCGCGTCCAGCGCTGCAGCCTCGCCCGGCAGCCGGTCGAGGGCATCGATGGCGTCAGCCACCGCGGCATAGCCGGCCTCTTCGGCGCTGAAACGGTCGAGATCCTGGTAGCGATCCGGGTCAAGCAGGCGCAGCCGGGCGAAGTGGCTCTCCAGGCCCATCTGTTCCGGTGTCGCGGTGAGCAGCAGCAGTCCCGGAATGCGGGCGGCGAGGCGCGCCACGCAGGCGTAGCCCGGCCCCTCGGCCTGGGGCGTCCAGTCCAGGTGGTGCGCCTCGTCGACGATCATCAGGTCCCACTGGCTCGCTTCGGCCTGGCGCTGACGCTGCGGATTGGCGAACAGCCACGCCTGGCTGGCGAGAATGCACTGGCCGCTGTCGAAGGGATTCTCGTCGCCCCACGCCTCGCTCTGCGCCTCGTCTAGCAGGGTCACCGAGATCGAGAAGCGGCGCAGCAACTCGATCAGCCACTGGTGGGTGAGGCTCGGCGGTACCAGGATCAGGGCGCGGCTGGCGCGTCCGGTGAGCAGCAGCCGGTGCAGGATCAGGCCGGCCTCGATGGTCTTGCCCAGCCCCACCTCGTCGGCCAGCAGCACGCGCGGGGCGTGGCGCCGCGAGACCTCGTCGGCGATGTAGAGCTGGTGCGCGATCAGATCGATGCGCGGGCCTGCCAGGCCCAGCGCCGGGCTGCGCGAGAGGCGCTGATGATGATGCAGCGAGCGGTAGCGCAGCTCGAACCAGTCGTTGCGGTCGACCTGGCCGGTGAGCAGACGATCCTGGGCCTGGTGAAAGCGCATGCTGTCGGAGAGGCGCGCTTCGGGCAGGGTGGCAGCGGTGCCCTGTTCGTCGTGGCCGTGGTAGACGATGCAGCCGGCATCGATCTCGACGTCGCTGACCGTGAGGGTGTGGCCCTCGGCATCGACGATACGATCCCCCGCGGCGAAGATGACCCGGGTCAGCGGCGCCTGGCGCGCGCTATAGGTGCGCGTCTCCTGGCTGGCGGTGAAGAGCACGGTCACGCTGCGGGCGTCGACGCTGAGAATGGTGCCTAGTCCCAGCTCGGTTTCGCCGTCGCTGATCCAGCGCTGGCCGGGGGTGAAGTCGCTCATGATGCCTCGGTATGCTCAACTGCGGGAGGAGTGGGCGACGCATTCTAGCGTAAAGGCGTTGCAGTCTTAAGCGCTGCGCGTCTCGGCAGGCGGCGATGCTACACTGCTGCCGCGTTCGGCAGTAGCCGGAAGGCAGGCGGCGCGGCTAAGACGATCGATTCATGGACAGCGGGAGGCAGGATGGCGACGACGGGACAGCGCGACGGTTTGCGACGCATGGCGATCGCCTCCCAGGCGGTGGGCTTCGTCGCGATCATCGCCCTCGAGACCTGGCTCGGCGACGCGGCGCGCCCGTGGCAGGGGGTGACCCTGGCACTGATGCTGGTCGCCGCCGGCTGGCTGGCGCTGGTCAGACGCTACCGGCGCAATCGCGAGCGGCGCCGGCGCGACGCCGCCCGCGAGGAGGGCTGATACCGCCAGGGAGTTCGCGTCTGGTGTGGCTGCTTTTCATCGGCAGCCAAAGCGCCTGACGACAGCGGGCGCCGAGGCGCCCGCTATCATCCCTTCCCGCCCTGAATTCGGGCGCGCGGGCGGCCTCACATCGGCGGTACGGTGCCGTCGATACCGACGATTACCACCTTGGCCGGGATCGGGTCCTGGCTCATGTCACCGGCGACGAATACGGCAGAGCCTTTTTTCAGCGTCTCCATCGAGGCTTTGCTCACCTTGACCACCGGCACGTCGCTGGGCACCTGGATCTGCTTGCTGCCGTTGCCGTAGTCCACCGTCAGGGTCAGGGTGCCACCCTGGGCCTGGGAGCTGTCGACCGTGCCGTTGGTCATGGTCGAGGCGCTGTCGGCGCCGCCGAGCTTGCCGCTGGACCCCTGATGCGTCGCGGCGGAGACGGTGCCGTTGGTCATGCTCGAGCCGCCGCCGGCGCCGCCCAGTTTTTCACCGCCGGCATTATCGCCGCCCATCTTGTCGCTGCCCATGGTCTCACCGCTGGCGCCCTGCTGCATGGCACCGCGGGGGGTGTCCCAAGGGTAGTCGCCTTCGCCGGTGCCGCGCATCGAGTCGGGGAAGACCACCACTTCCTGGGCCTGTGACGGCTTGCCGTCGGCGCCGGGCACGTTGGCGGTGCCGATGAAGGTACCCTCTTTGATCTGATCGAGGCTGCTGCGGGTGACGCCGGCGAGACGCGTGGCGTCGTCGAAGGTGACCTTGTGGACCTTGCCGTCCGGGTGCGACTCGACGCTGAAAGCGTGATCGCCGACCTCGGTGATGGTGCCGCGCAGATGCTGGGGCGCATCGCCGTTCTGTGCCGCCAGGGCGGTGGCGGCGACGCAGCCGAGCGCCAGCCCGGCCAGGGCGCGGCGCAGGGCAGTGGCGGTGAAGCGGGGGATAGCCATGGACGAATCCTTCCGTATCGGAGTTGGGTGTGCTCGCGCCATGGCCAAGATCCATGCGTCATGGCGAGGATTTGAGTGCAGACCATGGCGCGAGAATGTCAAGTCGGCGGCCCCTGGCTCGCCTGTGCTGCGCAGCTCCTGGGGCACCCGCTACGCGTGATTCGGGCTCAGATACCGGCGTACCAGGTATAGCCCCGATCTTCCCAGTAGCCGCCGCGGCCGTCACCGATGTCGTCGAAGTGGCTGACCAGGGTGATCCCGGAGAGATACTTGGCCATCTTGTAGCCCAGCTGGCGCTCCGCGCGCAGACGTAGCGGCGCGCCGTTGGCGGTGGGCAACGGCGCGCCGTTGAGCGAGTGGGCGAGGATCGTCTGCGGGTGGCGCGCCTCCACCAGGTCGAGGCTCTCGTAGTAGAAGTCCTTGCCATTCAACTGGTCCATGCAGTGGAACACCACGTAGCGCGCCTGTGACTTGACCCCGGCGCGCGCCAGCAGATCGCCGAGCACCGGGCCCGTCCACTGGCCGATCGCACTCCAGCCCTCGACGCAGTCGTGGCGTGTGATCTGGGTACGCGCCGGGAGCGCGCGGATCTCGTCGAGCGACAGCGACAGTGGTGTCTCCACCAGGCCATCCAGGGTCAGTCGCCAGTCGGCGAAGCCGTTGGCCGCCAGTTCCCGGTAGCGCCCTGATTGCGGGTCGGTGGAGCCGTTGGGGCGGAACACCGGGTCGATCATCGATGCCGGATACTCCGGCGCCAGCCCGCGCTCGCCGGCGAGGAAGCGCTGCACGCGCAGGTTGAGGCGCTGGGCCAGATTCAGCGTGCCGGCAACCTGCTCGCTCTGCGACAGGCGGTCGCAGCCGGCGAGACCGAGCGCGGCGGCACCCAGCGCCGAGCGCTGGAGGAAGCGACGCCGCGAGGCGTCGCGGCGGCCGGAATCACGACGCATCATGCTGGTCTCTCCCGCTGCGGGTGGTTGGCGTTGTGGACGTGGCTGCGGGCTCCTCGGTGACGCGCGGCCCGCCGGTGAGCATCCCCTTGAGCTGACGCCAGGGGCCGCTCAGCAGCACCATGGCGATATGTATCAGGAAGAACAGCACCAGTGCTGCGGCGACGATGAAGTGAATCGAGCGCGCGCTCTGGCGCCCGCCGAACAGCTCCAGCAGCCAGGGAGCGGCGGCGTTGAAGGTGGGCGACATGCACAGGCCGGTAACGATCATCAGCGGCAGCGCCACCAGCAGCACGCCCAGGTAGCTGAGCTTCTGCAGACCGTTGTAACCGCCGTGGGGGCCGTGGAAGCGCAGGCGCAGGTGATCCAGCAGGTCGCGGCCCAGCCCGCGCCACTGGGCGCCGGAGAGCCACAGGTCGCGGCGCAGGTGGCCGCTGAGCAGGGCATAGAGCACGAACAGCGCCCCCGCTCCCGCGAACAGCCAGGCGAAGAAGAAGTGCCACAGCCGGCCCATGCTGAGGTACTGATAGCTGGGCAGGGTGCTCCAGGCGGGGAAGCCGCGCACGCTTTCACGTCCGTTCGCCGCGGAGTAGCCGAGCACCCCGGTGGTATCGAAGACCCAGGGGCCGAGGGCGGTCTGGCCACGAATGTCGCCGTTCGGGGCGCGGATGGCGTAGAGCTCCAGCCAGGGGTCGTCGAAGTGGGAGGCGCTGCCCCAGTAGAGTGCGGGATGGGCGTTGAAGATCTGCAGACCGCTCATCAGCATCACCACCAGGCACCACAGATTGAACCAGTGCCAGAGCCTGACCGGCAGCGGGTGGCGCCGGCGGCCGCGGGGCGCCGAGGCCGTGGTCGGGAGCGAGTCGGGCATGCGCCGTCTCCTTCGAATGTTCACCTGGGGGCGTGCTGGCCCTTGCTGATGAGCCGGTCCTATCGGGACGGTCCTCTCCAGCATGGCACAGGATCGGCGCTCTGCCCGCGGCGACGCGAGCGCGCAACAGCAGCGTTCGAGCGTCTCAGGGTGACTCGAGCACCGGCGAGCACTGCTCCAGCGTCTTGGCCAGCGCCGGCGGGCGGTTGTCGTCATCGGCCCCGGGGTCGTGGGCGCGTTTCATGCGGCGCACCTCGGCGGCGCTGAAACGTGCCTGCAGTGCGGTGGTCACGCACTCGCAGTAGCGCGCTACTTTGGGGCCATCGATGCCGGTGGCGGTGAGGTTGGCGCGACACTGGGCCTGGGCGCTGGTGACCTCTTGCGTCGACCACGGCGGCGGGGCAGGGGGCTCGTCGGCGCGGGCGCCGCCGGCCACCAGCAGTAGACCGAGGCCGAGCGCTACGAGACGGGGGGAACGAGGCATGGCGGGTCTCCTGGCGAGGGCGGGGCAGACAGCGCGAGATGAGTGCGCGGCGCTCTGTCACTGTAGCGCTACCCCGCGGCGCTGCCCATTGGCCTTTTGCCTGGCGGCAGCCCGACAAGCAAAATGCCCGCTTCGNNCGAAGCGGGCATTTTTCAATACGATGGTCGGAGTGACAGGATTCGAACCTACGACCTCTGCCTCCCGAAGGCAGCGCTCTACCAAGCTGAGCTACACTCCGACTTTTGCGCCGAGCCAAACTCGACGGAGCTGAATTATACGCATCCCTGACGCGTACGCAACCCCTTCTTTTGCAACTCTCTCTTGAGCGACCAGCCGCTTTCGCCACGCCCTGTCCGGACACCCGCTGAGGAGGTTCACGTCACCCGCAGCGGGTGGTCACGACACCGCCGAGCTTCCTTGGGGTGAGCGCGTCACACCTGACGCTCGACGGCGATGCGGGTCAGCGTCTCCATGCTCTCGCGGTAGACGCTGGGCGCGAGCAGCGCGAGCTGGTCGCGGGCCTTTGCGGCCATCTCTTCGGCGCGGCGCTGGGTATATTCGAGGGCGCCGGTCTCGCGCACGATCGCCAGCACCTCGTCGAGCCGCTCGAGGCCGCCATCGGTGATCGCCTGACGGATCAGTGCCGCCTGTGCCGGGGTGCCCTGGCGCATGGCGTGGATCAGCGGCAGCGTCGGCTTGCCCTCGGCCAGATCGTCGCCGACGTTCTTGCCCATGGTCTCGGCATCGCCCTGGTAGTCGAGCAGATCGTCGATCAACTGGAAGGCCAGCCCGAGGTAGCGGCCGTAGAGCTTGAGTGCACGTTCGGCGTCAGGGTCCGCCTCGGCCAGGATCGCGCCGCTGTGGGAGGCCGCCTCGAACAGCATCGCGGTCTTGCCCTGGATGGTGTCGAAGTAGTCCGACTCCTCGATATCGGCGTTGCCGATATTGGTGAGCTGCTGGACTTCGCCCTCGGCGATCACGCAGGTTGCCCCGGAGAGCACCTGCATGATGCGCATCGAGCCGACTTCCACCATCATCTGGAACGAACGCGAATAGAGGAAGTCACCGACCAGCACCGAGGGCGCGTTGCCCCAGGTCTCGTTGGCGGTCGCCTTGCCGCGCCGCCGGCTCGACTCGTCGACCACGTCGTCGTGCAGCAGGGTCGAGGTATGCATGAACTCGATCAGCGTGGCCAGGGTGATATGGCGGTCGCCGCGGTAGTCGAGGGCGCGTGCCGCGAGCAGCACCAGCAGCGGGCGCAGGCGCTTGCCGCCGCTCTCGATGATGTACTGGCCGATGGTCTCGACCAACGGGATGCGCGACGCCAGCTGACTGAGGATCGTGCGATTGACGGCGGCGAAGTCCTCAGCCACCGCCGCATGAATGGATGCAGCGTTGGATTGCATGATCGGCTTGTCACAGGGGGAATCGGGTGGGCCGCTCGAAGCCCCGGGGCCGAGAGGCGACGTGAGCGGCTATGCTAGGTGGCGCCCCGAAGTGCGTCAAGCCGCGCCCGGGCGTGGGCTTGCTCCGGGCATGCGCAATCGCTATAATCCGCGACCCGACTCGTCACGCTCCCTGTTAGATGGTTGCCGGAAGGGGCACCACTCGACGCAGGTCTCGAAGAGCACCGGTCATGCAAGGCAAGGCACCACAAGGCTTCGTGCGGTCAACGCACCCTGACGGTGGCCTGTCCATGCTGACCCGCTGGTGAAGCACGGCCCCGCGGCCGTCTTCGACGAGTCGACGCACTTGGCCCAACGGTTGGGGCCAGATGAAGTTTGTTGCCCGACTGAGCTGATAGCCCGACGCGGGCCCCGGAGAGATTCCATGTACGCTGTAATCAAGAGTGGCGGTAAGCAATACCGCGTCCAGGAAGGTCAGACGCTGAAGCTCGAGAAACTCGAGATCGCGACTGGCGAGACCCTGGAATTCGACCAGGTTCTGCTGGTTGCCGACGGCGACGACGTCAAGGTCGGCGCGCCGCTGGTCGAGGGTGCCAAGGTGGCTGCGGAGATCGTCTCCCACGGCCGCGGCGAGAAGGTTCATATCATCAAGTTCCGTCGCCGCAAGCACCACATGAAGCGTCAGGGCCACCGTCAGTGGTTCACTGAAGTCAAGATCACCGGAATCTCCGCCTAAGCGGATCGTTCCCCCAGAGAGAGGTATTCACCATGGCACATAAGAAGGCCGCTGGTAGTACGCGTAACGGTCGCGATTCAGAATCGAAACGCCTGGGCGTCAAGCTGTTCGGCGGGCAGAAAGCGACTCCCGGCAACATCATCGTGCGCCAGCGCGGCACCAAGTTCCACGCCGGCACCGGCGTGGGCATCGGCAAGGACCACACGCTGTTCGCGCTCACCGATGGTGTGATCAAGTTCGAACAGAAAGGCCCGAAGAACCGCAAGTTCGTGAGCGTAGTCTCCGCCTGAGACTTCACGAACGCTGCTGAAAAAGCCCCGCTCAGGCGGGGCTTTTTTGTATCCCCGCCTGCACTGGCGGACACCTGTCGTGGCGTTGGGTCGTTCAGGACGTCCAGGCATCGTGGTGTTCGGGGCGAAAAGGGTGTTCGGGACATAAGAGGCGGCAGGCCGTCGCCGGGAGAGAATCATGCAATTCGTCGACGAGACATCGATCACCGTCGAGGCTGGCAAGGGGGGCAACGGCTGCCTCAGTTTCCGGCGTGAGAAGTTCGTGCCCAAGGGTGGCCCCGACGGCGGCGACGGCGGTCACGGCGGCAGCGTCTACCTGATCGGCGACGAGTCGCTCAACACCCTGATCGACTTCAAGTTCCAGCGCTTCTACAAGGCGCAGAACGGCCAGCCCGGCCAGGGCCGCCAGATGAGCGGCAAGGCGGGTGAGGATCTGCACGTCAAGGTGCCGGTGGGGACCACGGTGATCGACGAGGACACCCTCGAGGTGATCGCCGATGTGACTGCCGAGGGGCAGGTGGTGCTGGTCGCCCAGGGCGGTCGGCGTGGGCTCGGCAATATCCACTTCAAGTCCTCCACCAACCGCGCCCCGCGGCGTACCACGTCGGGCACCGAGGGCGAGCGGCGCAAGCTGCGCCTGGAGATGAAGGTGATGGCCGACGTCGGCCTGCTGGGCATGCCCAACGCCGGCAAGTCGACCCTGATCCGTTCGGTCTCGGCGGCCAAGCCCAAGGTCGCCGACTACCCCTTCACCACGCTGGTGCCCAACCTGGGCGTGGTCAAGCTGGGCACCCACGAGCACTTCGTGATGGCCGATGTGCCCGGGCTGATCGAGGGCGCCTCGGACGGTGCCGGGCTGGGGCTGCGTTTCCTCAAGCACCTCACCCGTACGCGCCTGCTGCTGCACGTGGTGGATGCGGCCCCGTTTGACGAGTCCGACCCGGTAGCCTCGGTGACGGCGATCGCCGAGGAGCTCGAAAGCTTCTCGCCGGCCTTGTCGGAACTGCCGCGCTGGTTGGTGATCAACAAACTCGATCTGCTGCCCGAGGCCGAGCGCGAGGCGCGGGTCGAGGATATCCTCGCGCGGCTGGCGTGGCAGGGGCCGGTCTATCGCATCGCGGCGATTGCCGGTGACGGCACCGATGCGCTGGTGCAGGCGGCCCATCGCTGGCTCACCGAACAGCGCCAGCTGGAGCACGAAGACGAAGCCTTCGCCGAGCGCGAGCGCGAGATGCGGGCGCGCATGGAGGCGGAGTCGGTGGCACGCGTCGAGGCGCATCAGGCGCGGCTGCGGGTCAAGCGCGGCGAGGTCGCGGCCGAGGATGACGACTTCGACGATGACGACTATGACGTCGAGGTCGAATACACCCGTTGAGGTCTGGCGGGCAGCGCAGTGTCAGTGAGAGTCGGAGGGCGAAGTGATGGCGGCGGAGCGGGAACTGGGACGGGCGTCGCTGTCGGCGGCGCGGCGGGTCGTGGTCAAGATCGGCAGCGCCCTGCTGACCAACGATGGGCGCGGCCTCGACGATGCCGCCATTGGTGGCTGGGTCGACCAGATGGCCGCGCTGCACCAGCGCGGGGTCGAAGTGGTGCTGGTCTCCTCGGGGTCGATCGCCGAAGGCATGGTGCGGCTCGGTTGGCATAGCCGGCCGAGCGCGGTGCATGAGCTGCAGGCCGCCGCCGCAGTGGGCCAGAGCGGGCTGTCGCAGTGCTACGAGAACCACTTCGCCCGCCACGGTCTGCGCAGTGCCCAGGTGCTGTTGACCCATGACGATCTCTCCAACCGCAAGCGCTATCTCAATGCGCGCTCGGCGCTGCGCACGCTGGTGGCGCTCCATGTGGTCCCGGTGATCAACGAGAACGATACCGTGGTCACCGACGAGATCCGCTTCGGCGACAACGACACCCTGGGTGCGCTGGTGGCCAATCTGCTCGAGGCCGATGCGCTCTTGATCCTGACCGATCAGGAGGGGCTCTACGATGCCGATCCGCGTCATGAGCCGTCGGCCCGATTGATCGCCGAGGCCGAGGCCGACGATGCCGCGCTCGACGCGGTGGCCGGCGGTGGCGGTGTACTGGGCCGCGGGGGCATGGCGACCAAGCTGCGCGCGGCGCGGCTGGCGGCGCGCTCTGGCGCCGTGACCGCCATCGCCAGCGGGCGTCAGCCGCAGGTGTTGACCCGGCTGCTCGAGGGCGAGGCGCTGGGCACGCTGCTCAAGCCGCTGCATGCGCCGCTGGCGGCGCGCAAGCGCTGGCTCGCCGGGCAGCTGCAGGTGCGCGGCACGCTGACCCTCGATGCCGGTGCGGTCAAGGTGCTGCGCAGCCACGGTTCGAGCCTGTTGCCGGTGGGGGTGAAGCGGGTCGAAGGCCAGTTCCGGCGCGGCGACATGGTGGTCTGCGTCGACGAGCAGGGGGCGCGGGTGGCCAAGGGTCTGGTCAACTATGCGAGCGCCGACGCCCAGCGTCTGGTGGGCCAGCCGAGCCAGCGTATCGGCGAGATTCTCGGCTATGTCGAGGCGCCCGAGCTGATTCACCGCGACAATCTCGTGGTGCTGTGAAGCTGGTGTCGCGCAAAGTCGTTGTGATAGAATCCCGCATCCTCTCAGACATGGCCCGTGAAAGACTGTCGGAAACGACGGTCGGCTTCGCTTCTCACGAAGCGCGGCAGCAAGATTCGGCCGACTCATTCAGGATTGCCTGAAGCGGTTTCGAGGCTGTCCTGGGTGATCTACTTACAGAATTGACTGTCAACATCTCCAAGGAGTCGACGGTGGCGAATACCAAGCAAGCGCGCAAGCGCGCACGTCAGGCGGAAGACCGCCGCAAGCACAACGCGAGTCAGCGTTCCATGGTCCGCACTTACATCAAGCGCGTGATCAAGGCGATCCAGGCTGGCGACCAGGCTCAGGCCAACAGCGAGTTCCAGGCCGCGCAGCCGGTCATCGACCGCATCGCCGACAAGGATGCCTTCTCCAAGAAGAAGGCCGCGCGCATCAAGAGTCGCTTGAACAAGCGAATTAAGGCGCTGGCTGCCTGAGCCGGACGCGCTTGATGAAAAAAACCGGCTTCGGCCGGTTTTTTTGTGACCGGCCATCCCTGGCGGTCACCCTCCGGGGCCTTCGCGGTGGCTGGATAGGGTGAATATCACGGGCGCGAGCGCATGACGAGGCCGCATGAGTAGACAGACGCGCAAGCGCGAATCCGAGGCGGTGGCGGAAGCGGCCACCACCGGCACGGCGACGCCGGTCACCCGCGGTGGCCTGCTGCGCTCGGGCATGGTGGTGAGCGTGATGACGCTGCTCTCGCGGATGCTGGGTCTGGTGCGCGACGTGGTGATCGCCACGCTGCTGGGGGCCGGTAGCGGGGCGGATGCGTTCTTCGTCGCCTTCAAGATTCCCAACTTCATGCGCCGGCTGTTCGCCGAGGGGGCCTTCAACCAGGCCTTCGTGCCGGTGCTCTCAGAGTACGCCACCCAGCGTACCCGGGCCGAGGTGCGTGAGTTACTGGATGCGGTCTCCGGCAGCCTGAGCGTGGTGCTGGCGCTGATCACCGCGCTGGCGATCGCCGCTGCGCCCTGGCTGGTGTGGCTGTTCGCCCCGGGGTTCAAGGCCGACCCGGGCAAGCTCGCGCTCACCGCCGAGATGTTGCGGCTGACCTTTCCCTATCTGCTGCTGATCTCGCTGACCGCCTTCGCCGGCAGCGTGCTCAATACCTGGGAGCGCTTCGCGGTCCCCGCCTTCACCCCGGTGCTGCTCAACCTGAGCCTGATCGGCGCCGCGCTGTGGCTGACGCCATGGATGAGCGACCCGGCGCTGGGGCTGGCCTGGGGGGTATTGATCGCTGGTGCGGCGCAGCTGCTGTTCCAACTGCCGTTCCTGTTGCGGCTGGGGCTGATGCCGCGGCCGCGGCTGGGCTTTCGCCATCCCGGGGTCCGGCGCATCCTGCGGCTGATGACGCCGGCACTGTTCGGGGTCTCGGTATCGCAGATCAACCTGCTGCTGGATACCGTGCTGGCCTCCTTCCTGGTCTCCGGCAGCGTCTCCTGGCTCTATTACTCCGACCGTCTGGTGGAGCTGCCGCTGGGGGTGTTCGGCATCGCCATTGCCACGGTGATCCTGCCGGCGCTCTCCAAGCGGCATGCCGAGCAGTCGCGCGAGCACTTTGCGCGCATGCTCGACTGGGCGCTGCGCATGGTGCTGCTGATCGGACTGCCGGCGGCGCTGGCGCTGGTACTGCTGGCCGAGCCGCTGCTGGTCAGCTTGTTCCACTACGGTGCGATGACCGACCACGACGTGGTGATGGCGGCACGCAGTCTGCGCGCCTATGCGCTGGGGCTGCTCGCCTTCATGCTGATCAAGGTGCTCGCCCCGGGCTACTTCGCCCGCCAGGACACCAAGACCCCGGTCAAGATCGGGATCGTGGCGATGGTCGCCAACATGGTGATGAACCTGGCCCTGATCGTGCCGCTGGCGCATGCCGGACTGGCACTGGCGACGGCGCTGTCGGCGTTTCTCAACGCCGGGCTGCTCGGGCGCGGGCTGCATCGTCAGGGCGTGCTGCGCTTCCAGCCGGGCTGGGGGCGCTACGCTTTCCAGGTGGTCGGCGGCTGCGCGCTGATGGCGCTCGGGCTGTGGTGGCTGACCCCGGACTGGCATCAGTGGACCGCGTGGCATGCGCCGCGCCGCGTGGGCTGCCTGCTGGGACTGGTGGTCGGCGGCGCGACGCTCTACTTCGTGTGGCTGGCGCTGACCGGCGTGCGCCTGCGACACTTCCGGCTGCGCGGCTGATGGGCTGGCGCGGCGCGGGTATAATGAAGCCCCCGGCGTCGGCGGCTGGCGCGCTGTCGCCTACTGCCGCCGTGCGGCCCGCGTTGACACGGGAATGGACTCTATGGAACTGATTCGAGGCTTGCACAACCTGCCCGTCGGGGGCATCACGCGCAGCGGTGCGCCGCGCGAGTGTGTCGCCACCATCGGCAACTTCGATGGCGTGCACCGCGGCCACCAGGCGATTCTCGAGCAGCTGAAGTCGCTGTCGCGCAGTGCGGGTCTGCCGGTCACGGTAGTGATCTTCGAGCCCCAGCCGCGGGAGTACTTCGCCGGTGACCAGGCACCGCCGCGGCTGACCCGGCTGCGCGACAAGGTCGAGCTGCTCGCCGCCCACGGCGCCGATCGCATCCTCTGCCTGCCGTTCAACGACGCCCTGCGCAGCCTCACCGCGCGCCAGTTCATCGAGCGCGTGCTGATCGATGGGCTGCGCGTGCGCCATCTGGTGGTGGGTGACGACTTCCGCTTCGGCTGCGATCGTGCCGGCGATTTCGCGCTGCTCGAAGCGGTCGGACGCGAGCGCGGCTTTGCCGTGGAGCATACCCGCACCTTCGCCCTCGATGACGAGCGCGTCTCGAGCACCCGCGTGCGCACCCTGCTGGCCAGCGGCAATTTCTGCCAGGCGGCGCGCATGCTGGGACGCCCCTTCGCCTTTCAGGGGCGGGTGGTGCGTGACCGTCAACTCGGCCGCACCATCGGCGTGCCCACTGCCAACATCCCGCTGACCCGGCGCCCGCTGGCGCTGCGCGGGGTCTTTGCCTGTGCCACTCGACTGCCCGACGGCAGCTGGGTGCCGAGTGTGGCCAATATCGGTTGGCGGCCGACCGTCGGCGCCCATCAGCCGATGCTCGAGGTCCACGTGCTCGAGCGACAGCTCGAACTCTACGGCGAGTCGCTCAGTGTGGTGCCCTGCGCACGGCTGCGCGGCGAGACCAAGTTCGCCGACTTCGATACCTTGGTGAGGCAGATCCATCACGATCTGGACCAGGCGCGGCGCTATTTTCAGGCGCCCGCCGTTGCGCCCGACATCAATCAGGCGCCCACCGCTGCGCCGGACATCAATCAGGCGCCCACCGCCACGCCGGATGCGCCGACCACGGACTCCGCCGGCCTGGCCAGCCTGGCGCCGCCAGCGGCACGCTTCCCGCTGGCCTCGGCGCCGCTGCCGCACGAGGCTGCGGTGGCCGACTCGCCCCCGGGCCCGGCGCGCGATCCGCGCACGGATGAGTGAACGGCCCGGCACTCCAGCGGTATGACCACAGCCTTGAGCTTAATGACCACAGCCTTGAGCGGAATGATCACAGCCTTGAGCGGTATGACCACAGCCCGAGCGACACGCACACAGCCCTGAGCGAACCGAAAACACCATGAGCGACTACAAGCACACGCTGAATCTGCCCTCGACCGACTTCCCCATGCGCGGCAACCTGCCGGCGCGGGAGCCGGCCCGCATCGCGCAGTGGAACGATCTGCGCCTCTACGCCAAGCTGCGTGAAGCGCGCCGTGGCCGCGAGCGCTTCGTGCTCCACGATGGCCCTCCCTACGCCAACGGCAGCATTCACATCGGTCATGCGGTCAACAAGCTGCTCAAGGATTTCATCGTCAGGTCGAAGAACCTGGCCGGCTTCGACTCCCCCTATGTGCCCGGCTGGGACTGCCACGGCCTGCCCATCGAGCACAAGGTCGAGACCACCCACGGCAAGCACCTGCCCGCCGACCAGGCGCGCGCGCTGTGCCGCGAGTATGCCGCCGCCCAGGTCGAGGTACAGAAAGAGGGCTTCGTGCGCCTCGGCGTCCAGGGCGACTGGGACCACCCCTACCTGACCATGAACTTCGCCAACGAGGCGGGGGAGATTCGTGCCCTGGCCGAGATGGTCAAGGGTGGCTATGTGTTCAAGGGGCTCAAGCCGGTCAACTGGTGCTTCGACTGCGGCTCGGCGCTGGCCGAGGCGGAGGTCGAGTATCAGGACAAGCAGTCCGATGCGATCGACGTTGCCTTCCCCTGCGCCCAGCCCGAGGCGCTGGCTGCGGCCTTCGGCCTCGACGCGCTGCCCAAGCCGGCCAGCGCGGTGATCTGGACCACCACGCCCTGGACCATCCCGGCCAACCAGGCGATGAACGTGCACCCGGAGTTCACCTACGCCCTGGTCGATACCGGCGAGCGTCTGTTGCTTCTGGCCGAGGAGCTGGTGGAGAGCTGTCTCGCGCGCTACGGATACCAGGGCGAGACCCTCGCCACCGCCCCCGGGGCGAGCCTGGAACACATCGCCTTCCACCACCCGCTGGCCAGTGCCGACGCCGGCTACGCACGGTTGTCGCCGCTTTATCTGGCCGACTACGTCGAGCTGGGCGCGGGCACCGGCATCGTGCACTCGGCGCCGGCCTACGGCGAGGATGACTTCCACTCCTGCCGCCGTTACGGCATGAGCTTCGACGAGATCCTCAATCCGGTGCAGGGCAACGGCGTCTATGTCGACACGCTGCCGCTTTTCGGCGGTCAGATGATCTGGAAGGCCAATCCGCAGATCGTCACTGCCCTCGATGAGGCGGGCGCGCTATTGGCCCATGAGAAGATCACCCACAGCTACATGCACTGCTGGCGCCACAAGACGCCGGTGATCTACCGCGCCACGGCGCAGTGGTTCGTCGGCATGGATCGCCAGGGGCCTGACGGCCGAACGCTGCGCGAAACGGCGCTGGCGGGCGTCGAGGCGACCGACTTCATTCCTGCCTGGGGCAAGGCGCGGCTGCACAGCATGATCGCCAACCGCCCCGACTGGTGCATCTCGCGCCAGCGCAACTGGGGTGTGCCGATCCCGTTCTTCCTGCACAAGGCCAGCGGTGAACTGCACCCGCGCACCGTCGAACTGATGGAGGCGGTGGCAAGCCGCGTCGAGGTCGAGGGGATCGACGCCTGGTTCAAGCTCGACCCCAGCGAGCTGCTGGGTGACGAGGCCGCCGACTACGACAAGGTCACCGACACCCTCGACGTGTGGTTCGACTCCGGCACTACCCACTGGCACGTGCTGCGCGGCTCGCACCCGCTCGGCCACGACCAAGGGCCGCGGGCGGATCTCTATCTCGAAGGGTCGGATCAGCACCGCGGCTGGTTCCACTCATCGCTGCTCACCGGTAGCGCCATCGACGGCCACCCCCCCTACAAGGCGCTGCTGACCCACGGCTTCACCGTCGACGAGAAGGGCCGCAAGATGTCCAAGTCGCTGGGTAACGTGGTCGCGCCGCAGCAGGTGATGGACAAGCTGGGCGCCGACATCCTGCGCCTGTGGGTCGCCTCCACCGACTACTCCGGCGAGATGGCGGTCTCCGACGAGATCCTCAAGCGCACCGCCGACGTCTACCGGCGTATCCGCAACACCTCGCGCTTTTTGCTCGCCAACCTCAACGGCTTCGACCCGGCCGCGCATGCGGTCGCCAGCGACGCCATGCTGGCGCTCGACCGCTGGGCGGTGGACCGCGCCGCGGTGCTGCAGGCGCGGATCGAACGCGCCTATGCCGAGTACCGTTTCCGCGACGTCTACCAGCAGGTCCACGACTTCTGTGCCCGCGACATGGGCGGTTTCTATCTGGATATCATCAAGGATCGCCAGTACACCACCCAGCCCGACTCGCTGGCCCGCCGCAGCTGCCAGACCGCGCTCTACCATATCGTCGAGGCGCTGGCGCGCTGGATCGCACCGATCCTCGCCTTCACCGCCGAGGAGATCTACGAGAACATCCCAGGCGTGCGCGGTGAGAGCGTGCACTTGGAGACCTACTACGACGGCCTGTTCACGCTGCCGGCGGATGCCACCAACCTGCCGCCGGAACAGGCGGCGATGGACCGTGACTTCTGGGAGCGGGTGATCCAGGTCAAGCAGGCGGTCAACAAGCAGCTCGAAGCGGCGCGCAATGAGGGCGTGATCAAGGGCGCCCTGGACAGCGAGGTGACGCTCTACGTCGACGATGCGCTGCATGCGCTGCTGTCGCGCTTCGAGGACGAACTGCGTTTCGTGTTGATCACCTCCGAGGCGACCCTGGCGCCGCTGGGCGAGGGCGCCGATGCCCAGCCGACCGAGCTCGAGGGGCTCAAGCTGGCGGTGCGCCTGAGTCCCTACGAGAAGGACGAGCGTAGCTGGGAGCGGCGTCCCGATGTGGGTGCCGATCCGGCGCATCCGACGCTGTCGGCCCGCTCCATCGCCAACCTGCCGGGTGGCCCGGGTGAGGTACGCCGTTTTGCCTGACGTCAACGCCACCTCCCGTTCTGGCCAGGCCGACGACGCCGCGCGCATGCGGCGTCCGCTGCGCTGGCTGTGGCTGTCGCTGCTGGTCATCGTGCTCGACCTGGGCGTCAAGGCGCTGGCCTCGGCGCATCTCGACTACGGCCGGCCCCTCGAGGTGCTGCCGGTGTTCAACCTGACGCTTTTGCACAACACCGGCGCCGCCTTCAGCTTCCTCGCCGAGCATGCCGGCTGGCAGCGCTGGCTGTTCGCGCTGATCGCGATCGGCGCCAGCGTGGGGCTGACGCTGTGGCTCAACCGGCTCAAGCGTCACGAGACGCTCACCGCGATCTCGCTGGCGCTGGTGATCGGCGGCGCCATTGGCAACCTCTACGATCGCCTGGTTCACGGCTATGTGGTCGACTACCTGTCGTTCCACTGGGGCGGCTACTATTTTCCGGCTTTCAATCTGGCCGACAGCGCCATCACCCTGGGCGCCATCGGCCTGATTCTGCAGTCGCTGTTCGAATCCCGGCGCGGGGCCAAGACGAGCGCGGCGGGAACCGATGAGGAGAACACTCGATGACGCGCGATGATCAGCCTGCCGACGACCGCTACCGGGTCGGCGAGGGCATGGAAGTGACCCTGCACTTCACGGTGAAACTCGAAGATGGCCAGGTGGTCGACTCCACCCGCGACAAGTCACCGGCGACCTTCCAGGTCGGCGACGGCAACCTGCCGCCGGGCTTCGAGGCGCCAATGACCGGAATGGCGGCGGGCGAGAGCGGCAGCTATACGGTGTCGCCGGAGCACGCCTTCGGCCAGCACAATCCGCAGAACGTCCAGCGCCTGGCACGCGATACCTTCGAAGAGGCGGTCGAGCCGGGCATGGTGATGTCCTTCGCCGACCCCGCCGGCGGCGAGCTGCCGGGGGTGATCGCCAGCGTCGACGAGCGCAATGTCGAGGTGGACTTCAATCATCCGCTGGCGGGGCGTACCCTGACCTTCGACGTCGAGATCCTCGACGTGCGTCCGGCCACCACCCATTGAGGTAGCACGGCGCGCCCCTTGGCGGGCGCCCGGTGCTGCCCCGACTCAGCGCTCAGGCGCGAGGTTTGCATGACACAGGATCAGCCCAAGACTCAGCCGTCGACGCGGCCCCCGCTGCAGATCAAGCTGGCCAACCCCCGTGGATTCTGCGCCGGGGTCGACCGTGCCATCGACATCGTCAATCGCGCGCTCGACGTGTTCGGGCCGCCGATCTATGTGCGCCATGAGGTGGTCCATAACCGCTTCGTGGTCGACAGCCTGCGCGAACGCGGAGCGATCTTCGTCGAGGAACTCCACGAGGTGCCCGATGACGTGATCGTGATCTTCTCCGCCCACGGGGTGTCGCGGGCGGTGCAGCAGGAGGCCGAGCAGCGCGGGCTCAAAGTGTTCGACGCCACCTGCCCGCTGGTGACCAAGGTGCACATGGAAGTGCTGCGCTACGCCAAGCGCGGCCAGGAGTGCATTCTGATCGGTCACGCCGGCCACCCTGAGGTCGAGGGCACCATGGGGCGTTACGACACCCGTCACGGCGGCGCCATCTATCTGGTCGAGGATGAGCAGGACGTGCACGAGCTGCCGGTGCGCGACCCCTCAAGGCTGGCCTTCGTCACCCAGACCACGCTGTCGATGGACGATACCGCCAAGGTGATCGACGCCCTGCGCGAGCGCTTCCCGGAGATCCAGGGACCGCGCAAGGATGACATCTGCTATGCCACCCAGAACCGCCAGGATGCGGTGCGCGAGCTGGCCCAGGGCAGCGAGCTGGTGCTGGTGGTGGGCAGCGTCAACAGCTCCAACTCCAACCGCCTGCGCGAGCTGGCCGAGCGCATGGGCACCCCCGCGCATCTGATCGATGACGCCGCCCAGATCGACGCCGCCTGGCTCGAGGGCGTGACCAGCATCGGTATTACCGCCGGTGCCAGCGCCCCCGAGGTGTTGGTGGAGGGGGTGATCGAACGGCTCACCGAGCTCGGCGCCGCCCCGCCCGAGGAGCTCGATGGGCGCGCCGAGACCATCACCTTTTCCATGCCGCGGGAGCTGCGCGAGCAGGTCATCGTCAGCGAAACGTGATCGCACCCTAAACTCCCTCTCTCCCTGGCCGATACAAGGTAAAAGAATGTAACCGCTGGCAGTGCCGGTGGTCTTTACCCTGTCGGCCGTCGGTTTTCCGATGGCTCCCTGCGGAGCCGGGTGTGTCCCAGTCTCATCACGGCTTGCGCCAACAGCGCGGCCTCTCTCTCATCGAAGTCCTCGTCGCCATGCTGGTCTTCAGCATCGGCCTGCTGGGCACTGCGCAGCTGTTGGCACAGCAACAGCGGCTGGGGCAGGAGTCCAGCCACCGCGCCATGGCGACGATCATGGCGGAGGACCTGCTCGAGCGCGCCAAGCTCGACCCCGAGCGTCGCCAGCACTTCGTCGGCACCTTCGATACGGGCGCCGGCCAGCAGGATGCCGCGCCCGCGGCTCTGCGCCAGTGGATGACGGCGTGGACGGGGCGCTCCGCGTTGCCGGCGCCGAAGGTCTGTGTCAGCGCCTCGTCCGGCGATATCCCGGATAGTGTCGATGTCCAGGTCACCCTGGTCTGGTATTCACGCATCGGGCTGACCGCGCCGGCGCAGCTGCCGACGTGCGTGAGTGAGCGGGGCGATGACAACCATCAGCGCTGGGTGATGCTCTCGGCCTGGGTGGGTGCCTGATGGCGGCGCCGGTCGGGGGACGCGGCCCGGGGCGAGCCGATGCCGGCCATCGGCAGGCCGGGGCGACCCTGATCGAACTGATGGTCGCGATGGTGCTGGCGCTGGTGATGATCCTGGCGCTGACGCGGGTCTATCTCGCCAGCGCCGAGAGCGCCAGTGATGCCACCGCGCGGGCCAGCCTGACCGACAAGACGCGGCTGCTCCATGAGCGCTTCAATAGTGAGTTCCGGCGCGCTGACTTCTGGGGCCGCGTGCCCGCCGACGCCGAGCGCCGGGGTACGCTCACGCTGGGCAGCGACTGCGATGGCGACTTCGCCTTCGGGCGCAGCGCCCAGGCGGCGTCCGATCGCCCGCTGGGGGTGTGGGCGTCGACCACGCAGCCCAAGGCGTGCTCGCTGCAGAGTCCGCTGGCCAAGCAGACCTATGTGGTCATCCGTTACGCGACCGAAACGTGCGCATCCGGCGGCTGCGGTGGTCCGGCGCTGAAGAGTTTCTATCCCTATGCGAGCTTCTTCAACGGTACCCCGCCCGCCGAGCCCGAGCGTGCCGATGCCAAGGATCTGTGGCGCTATGGCGGGAGCCTCTACTACCTCAGCCAGCAACAGGGTGGCACCTCCCTGCGGCGGCTGCGGCTTTCCGGCGCTCGCCTGCGCAATCAGGAGGTGCTGGAGGGGGTCGAGGCGCTGGTCTACCGCTGGTACGTGGCCGACGCCGGCGGTAATGATGGCCGCTGGCAGACCACTGCCAACCTGAGCGCGGCGATGGCACCCCGCATCCAGGCGGTGGAGATCGAAGCGGTGGTCTCTGTGGCCACGCGCGCCACCTACCAGGATACGCAGCAGTACACGTTGAGCGATGGCACTCGGGTCGATCCGGTGCGGGGCCGGCTCTATCGGGAACTCGCCTTCGTGGTGCCGCTGGAGATGCATCGACCGGGAGGCGGCAATGGGTGACCGTCACGGACGCCATGCCCAGCGCGGCGTGGCGCTGATCATGAGTCTGATCTTCCTGCTCCTGCTGGCGATTGTGGCCGCGGCGCTGGTCGAGACCCTGGCCACCCAGAACCGCCTCGGGGTGGCGCATCAGCAGGCGCGTTCGCTGTTCCAGTCACTGCAAGGCGTGCTCGATGAAGCCAGCCGCGAGCAGACCGAGTTGCGCGCGCAGGCCCAGCTCGCCAAGCCTGGCACGTCACAGGTGTGGCAGGGGGATAAACCTACGCTGCCTGCGGGCAGCGGGCTCCAGTTCGAAATGCTGCGCGCTGCCTACGGCTGTCTGGTGCCCGGCTACTCCAACGGCAGTTGCCTGCCGCTGGAGCTCGAGGCCAGCGGCGCGCGTGGCGCTGCCGCCGTCAACGCCCGGCAGGTGTTGGGGCTGCGGGTCGAAACGGTCGACGTCACGTCGGGAGGGGACAGCCGTGCGGGTATCTTCTGAGCACATCGCATGCGGCAGCCGCACCTCCCGTATCCGCCGCCGCTGGTCCGAGGCGGTAGTAACGCGTCTCTTGCTGTCTCTGGCGCTGCTGGCGACGCTGTGCGCGACCCTGCCAGCGGGGGCCGACGACACCGATATCTACCGTAGCCTCTACGATATCGAGTCGCGCAGCGCCAAGCCACAGGTGATGATCCTGTTCGACACCTCTGGCAGCATGCGCGACATCGTCGCCGGCGGCGGCGTGAGCGAAGGTGCTCCCGGTGGCAGTACGCTCGACGGTATCGCTGGCGGTGGCGACGACGACAGCAAGATCAACATCGCCAAGACGGTGATCGATAAGCTGGTGCGCGACAATCCCCAGGTCGACTTCGGGCTGACGATCTTCAACTACAACGCCTACTTGCCGGATGGCGGGCGGATCATCTATCCGCTGCCCGGCAGCCGCGAGAGCGGCGGCGATACCCAGCGCGCGGCGCTGCGGGATACGCTCGAGCAACTCGACCCCGTGACCTCGACGCCGCTGTGCGAGACCTACTACGAGATCTTTCGCTACCTGAAGGGCGAGCGGCCAGCCTACGGTACCCAGCCTCGCGCTTTCGAGGACAGTAACCCGCCCTACAGCCGCGACGCGCTCGACGGCAACTACCGCTATTCGCCCTATCGCACGCCCTTGCGTCCGTGCGAGCCGCTCTACCTGATCTACATGACCGATGGCGTGCCGCAGAACGACACGGCTGCCAATGGCGCAATTGAAAGGCTGGTGAACGGCAGCAGCTTCTATCACGGCTGCGCCGACTATGACGCGCTCGACGCCTTTTCGCGGCCGATCCGCGAGCGCAACTGCCTGCCGGAGCTGGCCTACTACATGCTGCAGCAGGAGACCTTCAGCCAGGGCGAGACGCCACGCGGGCCGGTGACCACCTATACCATCGGCTTCGATACCGACCAGCGGCTGCTGGTCGACAGCGCCAGCCCGCTCAATCTGGCGCCGGGCAAGGCGTGCCCGACGACGCGCCAGGATACCCGTTACCATGGCCGCGACGCCTGCGTGGGCTACTTCACCGCCAACAACTCGGCCCAGCTCTACGCCGCCTTCCAGGGCGCCCTCGACGACGTGCTCTCGCGCAGCACCACCTTTTCGGCGCCGGCGGTCTCCGCCGCTTTCACCAACAACACCCAGAGTCTGGACCGGCTCTATCTGCCGCGCTTCCTGCCGCACAACGCGCCGCGGTGGAGCGGCAACGTCAAGCGCCTGGCGTTCGTCTCGCAGCAGTCCTGGCACGACGCGCGCGGTCAGGAGGCGTTCGATGCCCAGAATGGCGATATCCGCAAGGACGCCTACACTTGGTGGTCCGGTAGCGACGCGCTCGACCTCGACGCGCCGGATGGCAACCTGGTCGAAGCCGGGGGCGTGGGCGCCTTGCTGCGTCAGGCCGTGGGGCGCTCGCTGGCGGGGGAGGCGGGCGGTGACGGGCGCCACGTCTATACCCAGGAGCAGGGCGCGCTGCGCCCGCTGTCGCTCTCGCCTGAGCCCGGCTGGCTGGGCAAACCGGCCAACTGGGGGTTGCCGGAGTGGACGCCGGAAGCCGAAATCGCGCGGCTGATCGCCTGGGCGCGCGGTGTGGACGTGGATGACGAGAATGGTGACGGCGTACGCAATGAGGCGCGTCCTTGGATTCTCGGCGACATCCTGCACAGCGACCCCATCGCGCTGAACTATGGCCGTCTCGGCAGCGGCGGTGCCGACCGCAGCGATAACGCGGAGAAACTCTATCTTGCGTTCGGCACCAACGCCGGCTTTCTGCACTTTGTCGACGGTGACAGCGGCCAGGAGCAGTGGGCCTTCATGCCGCGCGCTCTGGCCCCGCTGCAGCCGACGCTGCGTGACAACCAGGAGGCCACGGATGATCAACCGCGCCACCCCTACGGCGTCGATGGTCCGGCCGCCTTCGTGCGCATCGACGCCGATCGGGATGGGCGCATCACTCCCGGCGATGGCGACCGCATGCTGCTGGCGTTCGGGCTGCGGCGCGGTGGTCGCGACTACTACGCGCTCGATGTCACCGACCCGGCGAAGCCGGCTCTGGCCTGGCAACTGAGCGCCGACGGCGCCTTCGCCGAGCTCGGCCAGAGCTGGGCGGCACCGATTCCGACACGGGTACCCGGACACGCCAACCCGGTATTCGTGATCAGCGGCGGCTACGACCCCGGGCGTGACGATCCCGAGCGCGATGCCTCCCAGGGGGATGTACAGGGACGCGCGTTGTACATCGTCGATGCCTTGACCGGCCGTTTGATCTATCGCGCCGACCCCTTAACGCCTGAGCACTTCGTCGACGGCAAGACCTTTCGCCAGGCGCTGCCCGCCCCGCCCCAGGTGGTCGACAGCAACAACGACGGTGTCGCCGATCGCATCTATCTGGCCGACGTGGGCGGCAATCTGTGGCGGCTCGATCTCGCGGGCCGCGAGGCAGACGACTGGCGGGTGCGCAAGATCGCCGCGCTCGGCGGCAGGGGGCGCGACAATCGGCGCTTCTTCAACAGCGTCGATTTCGTCGCGCTCGATGTCGAGGGGCGCCGCCAGCCACTGCTGCTGGTGGGCAGCGGCGACCGCGCCAATCCCAAGGCGGGGGGGGAGGATAGCCAGTTGGCGGTGGTTCACGATGCCTTCTTCGCCGTGCGCGATCCGGTCAGTGTGGCGGCGGCGGATGGTGGTCAGATCGAGCCGGTCACCGTGGATCAGTTGACCGACATCAGTGATCAGCGCTTCTGCGATCGTGATGCCGACAGCGCCGAGTCGGGTGGCGACAATGGCGGTGACGACGCAGCGCGGGCCTGCCTGCCGGCGTGGCAGTCGGGGGACGGCTGGGTGCTCTATCTCGATCACGGCTACAGTCTGCCGCTGACCGGTGCCAAGGCGCTCTCGCCGAGCGTGACCCTCGACGGTAGCGTCTACTTCTCCGCCTACGTACCCGACAAGCCCGACTCGATCTGCGTACCGGTGGTGGGGCGCAGCTATCTGTTCGGCATCGATCTGCTCACCGGCCAGGGCGTCAGCGCCGTCGGCGAGGGAGACAGCGAGCTGAAAAAGGGGCGGCGCGCGGTCGCGGCGGGGGAGTATCTGCTGGGGCGACCGGCGGTGCTGGTGCGTGGCGACGAGCTCTACCTGCAGGGGATCGGTGCCGCCTCTCTAGCGGGGCTGATCAAAGCCGGTGCGGGTGGTCAGGATGGCGGCATGCAGCTGCCTTATCGCGTGCGCCGCACCTACTGGTATGAGCCGCCGCCATGACGTCGCGACCGGCGAGACCGCGCCGGCGATGGCTCGCGGGCCGCCATCCCGGTACCCACGACTCCGACACCCATTGCCCCTTATCTCGACATCCAATGTGTCGACACACTGTCCCGAATCCCGGCAGCCGGACGGAGCACCCATGAAACAGTCTCAGCGTGGCTTCACCCTGATCGAGCTGATGATCGTGGTAGCGATCATCGGCATTCTCGCCGCGATCGCCATTCCCAGCTATCAGCAGTATGTGGAGCGCTCCCGGCGCAGCGATGGCCAGTCGCTGTTGCAGAGCGCGATGGCGCGCCAGGAGAGCTACTACGGCCAGTTTCTGCAATATGCCCCTGACGTGGCGACCCTCACCGGCCAGCCGAACGGCACCCTGGGCAACGCCGACTATCAGGTGGCGGTCTGCGGCAGCCAGACTGGCTGCGCCGGTGGTGGCTCCGGCCAGACGCCGCCGGCCGGGCAGTACGTGCGCATGACCGCCACCCCCGTGCAGGGTAGTCCGCAGCAGGGCGACGGGGTGCTGTGGATCGACTCCCAGGACAGTACCGGGCGGCTGCTGAATGGCACGGAGCAGGGGACATGGTGAGGCCGGATGGGGTGCCACCCGCAGCGAGAACACCGAGCGTGCGGGGGTATGGCCGGTTGAAAAACGCCGCGCTGTGGGCGGTGCTATCGATAGGGGGGCTTTCGATAGGGTGGCTAGCGGGGCCGGTGCCCGTGCTGGCGGACGACAGCAGGATGGCCAAGTGTGCGGTGCGTCAGGCCGACGGCACGCTGCGCATCCGCTGGATCGAGGTCGACGAGGTGCGTGAGGCTCAGCGTGCGCTGCAGCGCTTCCTCGACCGAGAGGCGCCCGGAGAGGGGCGCCAGGTCGAGCACTGTATCGGCGTGCGCGAGACCTTCTCCAGCGCCCAGGCGCGCGCCGCGGAGCGCACCACGCCGCGCTGAGCCACGCCCGGGTGGCTCAGGATGTTCCGCCTTTCTCAAAGGCTCTCAAGGGCAGCCGCTGCGATCGCCATAGGTCGGCGTCACCCGGCCGGCATCGTTGAGCGTCAGGCGGTTGCCGCCGCTGGGGTTGCAGATGAAGAAGCTGCCGAAGGCGCTGTGAAAATCCCACGGCGTGCTTTTGAAGGTGATCAGGCTGCCGCGATTCCAGCTCAGGGTGACACCCGTCAACGGGTGTTCGCCTGCCAGCCGACCACCCTTGTCGTCGACCCGATGCCATAGATAGCCCTGATTCCAGTTCTTGCCGCACTGGCCGTTGGTGCCGAGGGCGCAGAGCTGCCACGGCTGGCGGGTGGCGACAGCGAGCTGATGCAGGGCTTCCAGACGCTGGCGCAGGGCCTCGGTCTCGCTCGCCAGGCGGCGGCTCTCCAGCCAGCCGCTGGTGGAGATCGCGATGCCGGCGAGTACGCCGATGATTATCACCGTGACCATCAGCTCGATCAGGGTGAAGCCGCGCTGGCGGCGTCTCCTCGACCGCAGGGCGGCGGGCGCACGCGACAGGCGGTGAACGGTACGCGGGGCGATGGCGTGATCTCCTCGAGCTGGACGGGCCGGGCACGCTCGGCGGCGCGAGTGGTAAACTCAGGCTTTTGTCGGGATATCGACATGCAGCAGGATTTCTTGATCGTGGGCGGCGGCGTCATCGGTATGCTGACGGCGCTGCAACTGGCCGATGCCGGGCACTCGGTCGCGCTGGTGGAGCGCGGGCGCTGTGGCCGCGAGGCCTCCTGGGCCGGCGGCGGCATCGTCTCGCCACTTTATCCGTGGCGCTACTCGCGGCCGATCTCGGCGCTGTCGAGCTGGTCGGAGGGGCGCTACCCGGAACTCGCCGGCCGGCTGCTGGAAGAGACCGGTATCGACCCCGAGTTTCGTCAGAAAGGGCTGCTCTATCTGCGAGTGGCGGATGTCGCGGCCGCCCTCGACTGGGCACGTGAGGTCGCCAAGCCGCTGTCGCGGATCGACGCGGCGACTCTGTACGCCAAGGAGCCGCAGGCGGCGCCGGGATTCGACGGCGCGCTGTGGATGCCGACCCTGGGCAGCATACGCAATCCTCGCCTGGGCCAGGCGCTGCGCGCGCGTCTCGCTGCCAGCCCCGGGGTGACGCTGCACGAGGGGCGCGAGGTGCGTGCGCTGATCCAAGAGGGGGCGGCCATTCGCGGGGTCGAGACCGACACCGGGTCGCTGCGCGCCGGCCACACCGTGGTCTGCGCCGGGGCCTGGTCGAGCGCGTTGCTGGCGTCGGTCGGGGTCACCCTGGCGGTGCGTCCGGTGCGCGGCCAGATGATTCTGTTCAAGGCGCCGCCCGGGCTGGTGGAGCGGGTGGTGCTGAAGGATGGCCGCTACGTGATTCCGCGCGCCGATGGCCGCGTGCTGGCCGGCTCGACCCTCGAGGAGGTCGGCTTCGACAAGCAGACCACGGCCGCGGCGTTCGACTCGCTGCACGAAAGCGCCTGCAGCATCGTGCCGGCGCTGGCGGCGTGCCCGGTCGAACACCACTGGGCCGGGCTGCGCCCCGGATCACCCGAGGGTATTCCGACGATCGGCGCGGTGCCGGGAATCGACGGGCTGCACATCAACGCCGGGCACTACCGCAACGGCCTGGTGCTGGCGCCGGCTTCGACCCGGCTGCTGGTCGATCAGCTGATCGGCTGTGAGCCGATCGTCGACCCGACCCCTTATCTGCCGCGCTGAGCGCGGATTTTGCCCTGGCCGCGGGCATGGGCGAAAATGGTCATGACGTCGCCGAGGCCGGTTTCGGGGCGCCAGCCAACCCTGTCGTAGCTGTCTGGAGAAGAGTGGACCCATGCAAGACCTGACCCTGGTAATGGCACAGCTCGACCCGCTGGTCGGCGATATCGCCGGCAATACCGCAGCGGCGATCGAAGCCGTGCGTGAGGCGAAGCTCGAGCACGACGCCGACGTGGTGGTATTCAGCGAGCTCTATCTCACCGGCTATCCGCCCGAGGATCTGCTGCTGCGCGAGGCGATGGAGCCGCGTCTGGCCGAGGCGCTGACCGAGATGGCGCAGAAGATCGCCAAGTTCGCACCGCAGACCCTGGTGGTGATGGGGTATCCCGGCCTGCGCGATGGCCAGCGCTACAACCTGGCCGGTGTGCTGCTGGGAGGCGAATGGCGGGGTGAGTACGCCAAGCAGGCGCTGCCCAACTATCAGGTGTTCGACGAGGACCGCTACTTCGAACCCGGTACCCAGCCGCTGGTGATCGAGCACGCCGGCGCGCGGCTCGGCATCCTGATCTGCGAGGATCTATGGGATGGTGCACCGGTCCGGCAGTCGGCGCAGGCCGGCGCCGATATCCTGGTCACCCTCAACGCCTCGCCATTCCACCTCGACAAGCCCGCCGAGCGCGAGCGGTTGTTCGCCACCCGTGCCCGTGAGGTGAGCCGGCCGGTGGTCTACGTCAACGCCATCGGCGGCCAGGACGAGCTGGTCTTCGACGGCGGCTCGCTGGTCCTGGATGCCCAGGGCGAGGTCGCGGTGCGCGCGCCGTTCTGGCTGGCCGGGCTGATGCCGGTGCGCTTCGTCGCCGCGGACGGGGACTGGCGCCCCGAACCGGGCGAGCGCGAGGCGCTGCCGGAGAGCGAGGAGAACCTCTACTGCGCGCTGGTTACCGGGCTGCGTGACTACGTCAACAAGAGCGGTTTCAAGGGTGTGGTCATGGGGCTCTCCGGGGGCATCGACTCAGCGCTGTCGCTGGCGATCGCCGTCGATGCGCTCGGCGCCGATCGGGTCCATGCGGTGATGATGCCGTATCACTACACCGCCGAGATCTCTCGCGCCGACGCCGCCGAACAGGCGCAGCTGCTCGGCGTCGGCTACGAGGTGATGCCGATCGCGCCGATGGTCGAGGCCTTCGCCGCCACCCTGGCCGATAGCTTCAGCGGCCTGGGTGCGGATACCACCGAGGAGAATCTGCAGTCGCGGGTACGCGGCGTGCTCCTGATGGCGATCTCCAACAAGAAGGGGCTGATGGTCCAGACCACCGGCAACAAGAGCGAGATGGCGGTGGGCTACGCCACCCTCTATGGCGACATGGTCGGCGGCTACAATGCGCTCAAGGATGTCTACAAGACCTGGGTCTACCGGCTGGCCAGGTGGCGCAACACCCAGTCAGCGGCGATTCCCGAGCGGGTGATCACCCGCCCACCCTCCGCCGAGCTGGCCCCTGACCAGCAGGACAGCGATTCGCTGCCGGGTTACGACGTGCTCGACGCCATTCTCGAGCGCTATATCGAAGGCGACATGAGCGCCGAGGCGATCATCGCCGCCGGCTATGACCGCGACGATGTCTATAAGGTGGTCAAACTGGTCGATCGCAACGAGTACAAGCGACGCCAGGCGCCGGTGGGCGTGCGGGTGACGCTGCGCGGCTTCGGGCGCGACCGGCGCTATCCGATCGTCAATGGCTGGCAGCCCGGCAACTAGCTGGCGAGCGACTCGAGGCCACAAAAAAACCGCGACCACCAGGTCGCGGTTTTTTGTTCTCTGCCATGGATGGCGGACCCGCTTCGGGTCGCCCCCTTCATCAACCAGCACTTCCGGTGATGTTTGAGGGGCGGAGGCGCCACGGCTCAGCCGTTGGCGGTGAGCGGTGGATTCACCTTGACGTGCTTGGGCTCGAAGGTATCGCCATCGAGCTGGGCATTGTCGGGGTCGTTGGCGATCAGCGTCTTGAGCACGGTCTGGGCGCGGTCGCGCATGTCCAGACCCAGATAGCCCTCGACCATCACCGCCAGGGCATCGCGGGTGGCGGTGGACTTGGGATAGTGCTCGATCACCCAGCGGCCGCGCTCGACCGCGGCGACATAGGCGCCCTTGCGCAGGTAGAAGTCGGCCACCTGCAGCTCGTGGCGCGCCATCACGTTGCGCAGATAGATGATGCGCTGGCGCGCGTCCGGTGCATAGGCGCTGTCGGGGAAGCGCCGCACCAGCTCGCCGAAGTCGACGTAGGCGTCACGTGAGGCACCCAGGTCGCGCTTGGAGATATCGATCAGCTCCAGGCTTTCGAGGCTGAAGCGTCCGGCCTGATAGGCGGCCAGGCCGCGCATGTAGTAGGCGTAGTCGACCTGCGGATGATCCGGATGCAGGCGGATGAAACGGCTGGCGGCGGCGCGTGCCTGCTCCCAGTTCTCCACCTTGTAGTAGGCGTAGATCAGCTCCAGCTGCGCCTGCTCGGCGTAGCGGCCGAAGGGGAAACGGGTGTCGAGCGCTTCCAGCTGGGTCACCGCGGTAGAAAAACGGCCGGCATCGAGCGAGCTCTGGGCCTGCTGGTAGAGATCCTGCTCCTGCAGATCGGGGGCGGGCTCGTTACTGGCGCACCCGGCGAGCAGCGCGCCCGAGATCAGCAGGGCACCCAGTGCGGGAAATCGCGCTGAAAATCGCATCGTCATCCTCGTATCAACCAATCCCTGGCGGCCGTGATAGAATCCGCCGAATCCGCTCACTATAAAGCAAACCCCGGTAGCGGCGAAATGTACCGGCGAAACGGAACCCTTCCCGACGTATGGCCGACATCCTCAAGCGTGACGAGCGCATACCCGAGCATTTGGCCGGACGACGTCTGGACCAGGCGGCGGCCGAAATGTTCCCCGAGTTCTCCCGCGAGCGCCTCAAGAGCTGGATCCAGCAGGGCGAGCTGAGCCTCGACGGGCGTACGGTGCGGCCCAAGGACAAGGTGTTCGGCGGCGAGCGGCTGGCGCTCGATGCCCAGTTGGAGGCCGAAACCCGCTGGGAGGCACAGGACATCCCGCTGACCATCGTCCACGAAGACGACGCGGTGGTGGTGATCGACAAGCCCGCCGGGCTGGTGGTGCATCCCGCCGCCGGCAACCCCGACGGCACCCTGCTCAATGCCCTGCTGCACCACTTTCCGGCACTGGCTGGTATCCCCCGCGCTGGCATCGTCCATCGTCTCGACAAGGACACCACCGGGCTGATGATGGTGGCCAAGACGCTGGAGGCCCAGACCGCGCTGGTCGAGCAGTTGCAGGCGCGCAGCGTGTCGCGGGAGTACGATGCCATCGTGGTCGGCACCATGACCGCCGGTGGCACGGTGGATGCGCCGATCGGGCGCCATCCCAAGGATCGCCAGCGCCAGGCGGTCACTGCCGGCGGCAAGCCGGCGGTGACCCACTACCGGGTGCAGGAGCGCTTCCGCGGGCATACCCATGTGCGCTGTCGCCTGGAAACGGGGCGCACCCACCAGATCCGCGTGCATCTGGCTCACGTGCGCTACCCGCTGGTCGGCGACCCGGTCTACGGCGGGCGGCTCAAGCTGCCTGCCGGGGCCGGCGAGTCGCTCAAGACGCTGCTGCGCGATTTCCCGCGCCAGGCGCTGCATGCGCACAAGCTGCGCTTCACCCACCCCGTCAGCGGCGACACGGTGGAGTGCCGCGCGCCGCTACCCGATGACATCTTCCTGCTGCTGGATGCGCTGCGTCAGGACCGGGAGGGTGAGGCATGAGTCTGAGCGAAGATGCCGGGCTGCCGGGCATGACCCCGCCGGCCAGTGATGCGCCGACGCTGATCCTGCCCGACTGGGCGGCGCCGAGCACCGTCGGTGCCTTCGTCACCACGCGTCAGACCGGCCCTAGTCGCGGCCACTTCGCCGCCTTCAATCCCCAGGGCTTCAAGGGCGACGATCCGCAGACGGTGGCGCGCTGCCGTGAGCTGCTGTCGCTCGAAGTGGGCGATGGACGCCCGCTGTTCTGGCTCAAGCAGGTCCACGGTGCGCGGGTGATGCAGCGCTATCAGCCCGCGTACCGCGAGACCCCGCCGGAGGCCGATGCCGCCGTCACCTCCCGGCGTGACTACGCCTGCGTGGTGCTCACCGCCGACTGCCTGCCGATATTCTTCTGCGATCGCGCCGGCACCCGGGTGGGGGTGGCCCACGCCGGCTGGCGTGGGTTGGCCGGTGGGGTGCTGGAGGCCAGCGTGGCCGCGCTGGGGGTCGATCCGAGCGAGATTCTGGTGTGGTTCGGGCCAGCGATCTCGAATGCCCAGTTCGAGGTCGGCCCGGAGGTGTTCGAAGCCTTCGTCGCGGTCCAGCCGGAGGCGGAGAGCGCCTTCGACCGCAGCCCCTACCGGCTCGGCCATCATATGGCCGATCTCTACAAGCTGGCGCGCCTGCGCCTCGAGCGCCTGGGGATCCAGTCGATCAGCGGCGGCCACTTCTGCACCGCCTGCGACGAGGAGCGCTTTTACTCCTACCGTCGTGACCAGGGGCGCACCGGGCATATGGCCAGCGTGATCTGGCTGCGCTGAGTCGCGCTATCCGGCTTCCCTTCTGTTTCAGATTCCACATGAATGAGATTCGTCTGCGTCTATTTGGCGCAGGCGAATTTTTCATGCGTGACGCTTGAATTGTGCAAACATACCTCCATCTAGCTGTCAACTGATGAACTGACTCGCCGCCGACCCATTCGGCTGGCGTCTGGAGGGAATCCGATGCGTATGGATCGTATGACCACGAAGTTGCAGAACGCACTGGCCGAGGCGCAATCGCTGGCGGTTGGCCGTGGCCACAACCAGCTCGACCCGGGGCATCTGCTGATGGCGCTGCTGGAGATGCGCGACAGCGGCGTCAAGGGACTGGTGCAGAAGGCGGGCGGTGACGTCAGCCGCCTGCGCGAGGGGCTGGCGAGCTATCTCGACAAGCTGCCCGAAGTCGGCCAGTTCGATGGCAATGTCAGCATGAGCCAGGACCTGGGACGGCTGTTCAATCTGGCCGATCGTGAGGCCCAGAGCCGCGGTGACCAGTACATCGCGATCGAACTGGTGCTGCTTGCCGCGCTCGATCTCAAGGGCGGTGTGGCCAAGGTGCTGACCCAGGCCGGGCTGGAGCGCAAGCGTCTGGCCACGGCGATCAGCGAGGTGCGCGGCGGTGCCCAGGTCGACGATGCCAACGCCGAGGAGAAGCGCGAGGCGCTGGAGAAGTACACCCTCGACCTGACCGCGCGGGCGACCGACGGCAAGCTCGACCCGGTGATCGGCCGCGACGACGAGATCCGTCGCACCATCCAGGTGCTGCAGCGGCGTACCAAGAACAACCCGGTCCTGATCGGCGAGCCGGGCGTGGGCAAGACAGCCATCGTCGAAGGGCTGGCCCAGCGCATCGTCAACGGCGAGGTGCCGGAGGGGCTCAAGGAGAAGCGCGTGCTGTCGCTCGACATGGGCGCGCTGCTGGCCGGGGCCAAGTTCCGCGGCGACTTCGAGGAGCGGCTCAAGGCGGTGCTGAACGAGCTGGCCAAGGAAGAGGGTCGGGTGATCCTGTTCATCGACGAGCTGCACACCATGGTCGGCGCGGGCAAGGCCGACGGCGCCCTGGATGCCGGCAACATGCTCAAGCCGGCGCTGGCCCGCGGTGAGCTGCACTGTGTGGGGGCGACCACTCTCGATGAGTATCGCCAGTACATCGAGAAGGACGCGGCGCTGGAGCGGCGCTTCCAGAAGGTTCTGGTGGACGAGCCCAGCGAAGAGGACACCATCGCCATCCTGCGCGGGCTCAAGGAGCGCTACGAGGTCCACCACGGGGTCGACATCACCGACGGCGCGATCATCGCCGCGGCCAAGCTCTCGACCCGCTACATCACCGATCGCCAGCTCCCCGACAAGGCGATCGATCTGATCGACGAGGCGGCGTCGCGCATCCGTATGGAGCTCGACTCCAAGCCGGAGGAGATGGATCGTCTCGACCGGCGCCTGATCCAGCTCAAGATGGAGCGAGAGGCGCTGAAGAAGGAGACCGACGAGGCCTCGCGCAAGCGCCTGGAGAATCTCGAGACCCTGATCACCGAACTCGAGCGCGAATACGCCGATCTCGAGCAGGTGTGGAAGGCCGAGAAGGCGAGCATCCAGGGGGCGGCCCAGTACAAGGCCGAGCTCGAGCAGGCGCGGATCGACCTCGAAGCGGCGCGGCGCCAGGGCGATCTCGGACGCATGTCCGAGCTGCAGTACGGGGTGATTCCCAAGCTCGAGCAGCAGATCGCCGAGAGCAGCGAGAGCGAGTCCAGCGATGCGGCGGAGCATCAGCTGCTGCGCTCCAACGTGACCGAGGAAGAGATCGCTGAGGTGGTGTCGCGCTGGACCGGGATTCCGGTGGCCAAGATGCTCGAAGGCGAGCGGGACAAGCTGCTGCGCATGGAGGAGGCGCTGCACGAGCGGGTGATCGGCCAGGATGAAGCGGTCACCGCGGTGGCCAATGCCGTGCGCCGTTCCCGAGCCGGCCTCTCCGATCCCAACCGGCCCAACGGCTCGTTCCTGTTCCTCGGGCCCACCGGGGTGGGCAAGACCGAGCTGTGCAAGTCGCTGGCCGGCTTCCTCTTCGATACCGAAGAGGCGATGGTACGCATCGACATGTCAGAGTTCATGGAGAAGCACTCGGTGGCGCGCCTGATCGGGGCACCGCCGGGCTATGTCGGTTACGAGGAGGGCGGCTACCTGACCGAGGCGGTGCGGCGCAAGCCCTACTCGGTGTTGCTGCTCGACGAAGTCGAGAAGGCGCATCCGGATGTCTTCAACATCCTGCTGCAGGTGCTTGAGGATGGGCGTCTGACCGATGGCCAGGGGCGCACGGTGGATTTCCGCAACACGGTGATCGTGATGACCTCCAACCTGGGCTCCGATGTGATCCAGCGCATGAGCAGCGAGGAGTCCGACTACGCGGCGATGCGTGATGCGGTGATGGCTGTGGTGGGCAACCACTTCCGCCCCGAGCTGATCAACCGTATCGACGAGGTGGTGGTGTTCCACGCCCTTGGTCAGGAGCAGATTCAGGCGATCGCCTCGATCCAGCTCGAACGCTTGCGTCAGCGGCTCGCCGAGCGCGATCTGGGGCTTGAGGTCAGCAGCGACGCCATGGCCCAGCTGGCGGTGGTGGGCTTCGATCCGGTCTATGGGGCGCGTCCGCTCAAGCGCGCGATCCAGAACCGGATCGAGAACCCGCTGGCCCAGGATCTGCTGGCGGGGCGCTTCGCCCCGGGCGACACCATCCGGGTGCACGCCGAGGGCGACCATCTGGTGTTCGCGACCTGACGTCGGCGGATACTCGCTGTACGGCTAGTGACCACGACAGAGCCCCGCCGAAAGGCGGGGCTCTTGTCTTGTCTGGGCCGCGGTTCTCACGCCCCCGATACCTTCCGAGGCCAGAGATCGCGCCTGGGGCGTCTGTTCAGGCGCGGGCGGGCTGGCGCCGCTGCGCTGCCGGGTCGCTGCCGCCGTGTACCAGGCGGCGCTGCAGCTCCTCCAGCGAGACGCCCTTGGTCTCGGGCATCAGGAACATCACGAACAGCACCTGCAATACCATCATCACGGCGAAGAAGGCGAACACCGGCCCGCCGTTGAAGTGCCCCAGCACCGTGGGCATCAGCAGTGCGATGCAGGCAGCGCAGATCCAGTGCACCGAACTGCCGAAGGACTGGCCGCGGGCGCGCACCTGGTTGGGGAAGATCTCGGCGATGAAGACCCAGATGATCGCCCCCTGGCTGATGGCGTGTGCGGCGATGAACAGGCACAGCAGCAAGGGCACGTCGAGACCACCCAGATCGCCGGAGAAGAAGGCGCGCGAGATCAGCACCAGCGAGGCGATATAGCCCACCGAGCCGATGTAGAGCAGGGTGCGCCGCCCCAGGCGGTCGATCAGCGCCATGCCGAGCATGGTGAACAGCAGGTTGATCACCCCGATGCCCACGGTCGAGAGCAGGGCAGCGCTGCTGCCGAGCTGGGCCGCTTCGAGCACCCTTGGGGCGTAGTAGATGATGAAATTGATACCGGAGAGCTGATTGAAGAAGGCGATCAGGAACGCCAGCAGGATGGGCAGGCGATAGCGGCCGGAGAAGAACGCCGGTCGCGCCTGCTGCTCGTCACTGTCGTCGGCGGCGCGGATCGCGGCGACCTGGGCGTCGACATCCGCCCGAGGGTCGAGCTGCCGCAGTACCGCGGCGGCGCCTTGGGTGTCGTTGCGGTGTAGTATCAGCCAGCGCGGGCTGCGCGGAATGCGGAACACCATCAGGGTGTAGATCAGCGCCGGCACCGCCTCGACACCGAGCATCCAGCGCCACGCCTGGCCGTCGATCAGCGCGCCGATCACATAGTTGGAGACGAACGCCATCAGGATGCCGAACACCACGTTGAACTGGTAGAGCCCCACCAGCAGGCCGCGACGCTCACTTGGCGCGATCTCCGAGATATAGGTGGGCGCCGCCACCGAGGAGACGCCCACACCGATGCCGCCGATCAGCCGGAAGAACGAGAACCAGTAGGGGTCGCTGGCCAGCGCCGAGCCCACCGCCGAGACCAGATAGAGTCCGCCGATCAGCAGTAGGGTGGCGCGCCGGCCCAGGCGGTCGGTGGGGTAGTTGCCCCAGATGGCGCCGATCACCGTGCCCCACAGGGCCATCGACATCACCAGCAGGCCGTGCTGCAGGTCGCTCAGCCCCCACAGGGCCTGGATGGGCTTGTCGGCGCCGGAGATGACCGCGGTATCGAAGCCGAACAGAAAACCGGCCAACGCTACCGTGATCGACCACTGGACGATACGGGACATGGAACTCCTCCTACTCCGGGGCCAGCGGCGCGGCCTGTATGAGATGAATCGATTCAGCTTGCGCATTACAGCAAGGGATCGGCGGAGATGCGAGCACTCGCCGGTAGACTTTCGTCGCGTTTCGGTAAGCGCAAGGGTGGGGCGAACGGCTGATGCACCGATGTTCCCCCGGGCCATTGGTGAATGCATGCAGGGGGGCGAGGAGATTGTCGAGGAGGCGAAATGCGGGGTTCGCCCCATCACGCCACAGGGCGCCGTGCCAGCGCTGATGCCGGGGCCCGCCAAGGTTGACAGTCCGGGAACGCTGGGAGAATCTAGGCGACTCCTGATTGCGGGCGCAGCCATTGCCGGGCGACCCCTGGCCGCTGCGTGAAGGGTAGGTTCTGCGTGACCTCTACCCGCCTGTCGAAGGAACTCTTTCTCAGGAAAGAGGGGAACGGGCCACCCGCTCGTCCCCGCCAACCCCACACGGCGATCTGCCGTGCCGGGAGCCGTGTCGACCTGCTGGTCGTGACGGTTTCCATGAGTGCGGGTCCCCACCCAGGGCCCATAGCCAGGATTATGGCATCAGGCGCCGACGGCACGTCGGTAGCGGCGTACCGCCGCATTAACGCTACGCGATTGCGGAAATCGCGCAGTGGCACTCGAACCTCCAGGGGAGACTCACCAGTGGAATTACTTTCCGGCGCCGATATGATCGCCCGCTTCCTGAAAGACGAAGGGGTGGAGCATATCTACGGCTACCCGGGCGGTGCGGCATTGCACATCTACGATGCCCTCTTTCGCCAGGATAGCGTCAAGCACATTCTCGTTCGCCACGAACAGGCCGCGACCCACGCCGCCGACGGCTATGCCCGCGCCACCGGCAAGCCCGGCGTGGTGCTCGTCACCTCCGGCCCCGGCGCCACCAATGCCGTCACCGGTATCGCTACCGCCTACATGGACTCGATTCCCATGGTGGTGCTGTGCGGCCAGGTGATGAGCCACCTGATCGGCGAAGACGCCTTCCAGGAGACCGATATCGTCGGCGTGACGCGTCCGGTGGTGAAGCACAGCTTCTCGATCAAGCACCCGAGCGAGATCCCTGAGGTATTGAAGAAGGCGTTCTACCTGGCCGCCACCGGACGCCCCGGTCCGGTGCTGGTGGACATTCCCAAGGACATGACGTCGCCCACCGAGCGCTACGAGTACGTCTATCCCAAGAAGGTCAAGATTCGCTCCTACAACCCGGTCACCCGCGGGCATACCGGCCAGATCAAGAAAGCGGTCGACATGATGCTCAAGGCGCGGCGTCCGGTGTTCTATACCGGCGGCGGTATCATCACCGGGCGGGCCTCCGAGGCGCTGACCGATCTGGTGCAGCGCCTGGGCTTTCCGATCACCACCACGCTGATGGGGATCGGCGGTTTCCCCCAGGGCGACCGCTGCTCCCTCGGCTGGCTCGGCATGCACGGCAGCTATGAAGCCAACATGGCGATGCACCATGCCGATCTGATCGTCGCCATCGGCGCGCGCTTCGATGACCGCGTCACCAACAACACCTCGAAGTTCTGCCCCACGGCCAAGATCGTGCATGTCGATATCGACCCCAGCTCGATCTCCAAGACGGTGCGGGCGGACGTGCCCATCGTCGGTGCCGCGGGCAGCGTGATCAGCGAGATGATCAGTCTGCTGCAGGATCGCGAGCCGGCCAGCCCCGATGCGCTCGCCGAGTGGTGGAAGAGCATCGACGGCTGGCGCGCCGAGCGCGAAGGCAAGCTCTATGAGCCGTCGAAGCCGGGCGAGGCGCTCAAACCGCAGGAGGTGATCGAGGCGGTCTACCGCGCCACCCGTGGCGAAGCCTTCGTCACTACCGATGTCGGTCAGCACCAGATGTTCGCGGCCCAGTACTACAAGTTCGCCAAGCCCAACCGTTTCATCACCTCCGGTGGCCTCGGCACCATGGGGTTCGGCTTCCCGGCGGCGATGGGCGTCAAGCTCAACTTCCCGCAGGACGACGTGGTCTGCTTCACCGGCGAAGGCAGCTTCCAGATGATGATGCAGGAGCTGTCGACGTGTAAGCAGTTCGATGTCGGGGTCAAGATCGTCAACCTCAACAACCAGTCGCTGGGGATGGTGCGCCAGTGGCAGGATCTCAACTACAAGTCGCGTCATGCGCACTCCTACATGGAGTCGCTGCCGGACTTCGCCAAGTTGATCGAGGCCTATGGCTTCACCGCGATCAAGGTGACGACCATTGACGAGCTGGAGCCGGCGCTGGAGCGTGCCTTCGCCGATACCCATGAGCTCGTGTTCCTCGATATCTATGTCGATCCTTTCGAACACGTCTATCCGATGCAGGTGCCGCTGGGCTCCATGCGTGACATGTTGCTGTCGAAGACGGAGCGGACCTGATGCGCCATATCATCTCGATTCTGCTGGAAAACGAACCCGGCGCCCTGTCCCGCGTGGTGGGGCTGTTCTCCCAGCGCAACTTCAACATCGAAACGCTGAACGTGGCGCCGACGGAAGACCCCTCGCTCTCGAGGCTGACCGTCACCACGGTGGGTGACGACCGCGTGATCGAGCAGATCACCAAGCACCTCAACAAGCTGATCGACGTGGTCAAGCTGGTCGACCTGACCGAGGGCAACCATATCGAGCGCGAGCTGATGCTGGTCAAGGTCAAGGCGCTGGGCGCCAGCCGTGACGAGGTCAAGCGTACCGCGGATATCTTCCGGGCCCAGGTCGTGGACGTGACGCCGAGCGTTTACACCGTGCAGATCACCGGCGATGCCGGCAAGCTCGACGCCTTCGTCCAGGCGATGGCGCCGATCGGCATTCTCGAAGTGGCGCGGACCGGGGTGTCCGGTATTGCCCGCGGCGACAAGCTGCTGTCGCTGTAGCCGATTCGACGGCAGCGGTACGACGCCCGGCGGAAGCGATTCCGCCGGGCGTTTTTCATGAGACGCCGGCGGGGACGGTCGAACACGGCTCAGCTAGGCAGCTGTGCCCAGAGCGCTTCGATCAGGGCGCTCTTGAGACGGCGCTTGAGTACGCACAGGCCGACGTCGTAGTGGGGCAGCTCGGGCTTGACCGGCAGGATGGTGATCCGTTCGAGCAGCGGGCTGTTGTCGAGCACGATGCGCGGCACGATGCCCACGCCGAAGCCGAGTCCGACCATGCTGACGATCGCCTCGTTGCCGGCGACCTGGGCGTAGATGCGCGGGCGTACGCCGAGCGCTCGGAACCAGGTGTCGGCATGATCGCGGGAGAGCCCGGACTCCGACAGGATCATCGGCACCTCGCGCCACTGGGCCGGCGTCGGAATCTCCGGTGTGGCCGGCAGCCAGGCGGCGCCGTCACGCGGGGCGATGAACACCAGTGGCGAGGTCGCCAGCGGCTTGAACGCCACCGCCTCCGGCAGGCTGCGTGGGCGCGCGGTGATCGACACCTCCTCCTGTTCGGATTGGACCCGGGCAATGGCATCCGCCGGATCGCCGGTGTGCAGCTTGATCTCGATACGCGGATGGCGCTGGCGGAATTCGCTCAGCAGGCGGTAGAGGAAGCTGTAGCTGGCGGTGACCGAACAGTAGATGCTGAGCTCACCGGCCAGCTCCTGGGTCTCCGCCATCAGCTCGCGCTGCAGAGTCTGCCACTGCTCCAGCGTCTCCCGGGCATAGGCATGGAACAGCTGGCCTTCCCGGGTCAGCTCGACGTGACGATTGTCACGCTCGAACAGGGTCACCCCCAGGTTCTCCTCGAGCTGGCGCAGCGAGCGACTCAGGGTCGAGGGGCTGATATGGCAGGCGTCGCTGGCACGGCCGAAGTGGAGATGTTCGGCCAGGGCCAGGAAATGGGTGAGCGGGCGGTAATCCATAGCGTGTGTATGTTGCCGTATGTGAAATGTCGCATTGCAAATATAGCGTTTTACGCAACGAGGCGCTTGTCTTATCGTGGCGTCACGGTTCGACGATCACCGCCCGCTCCGGCGGCCGGCGCGATCGCTACACCGACCTGACACATTTCAGACTGTTCGTATCGATATCGGAGTTTGCCATGCACGTGTATTACGACAAGGACTGCGACCTGTCGCTGATCCAATCCAAGCAGGTCACCATCGTGGGTTACGGCTCCCAGGGCCACGCCCATGCCAATAACCTGAAGGAGTCCGGTGTCGACGTGACCGTGGCACTGCGCAAGGGTTCCTCTTCTGCGGCCAAGGCCGAAGGTGCCGGCCTCAAGGTGGCCAGCGTCGCCGAGGCGTGCAAGAGCGCCGACGTGGTCATGATCCTGGCGCCGGACGAGAACCAGAAGGTGATCTACGAGCAGGAGATCGAGCCGAACCTGAAAGAGGGCGCCACCGTCGCCTTCGCCCACGGCTTCAACATCCACTACAACCAGGTCCAGCCGCGCGCCGATCTCGACGTGATCATGGTCGCGCCCAAGGCGCCGGGCCACACCGTGCGCTCCGAGTTCGTGCGCGGCGGTGGTATCCCCGACCTGATCGCGATCCACCAGAACGCCTCCGGCCAGGCCAAGGAGATCGCACTCTCCTACGCCGCGGCGATCGGCGGTGGCCGCAGCGGGATCATCGAGACCACCTTCAAGGATGAGACCGAAACCGATCTGTTCGGCGAGCAGGCGGTTCTCTGCGGCGGCGCGGTCGAGCTGGTCAAGGCGGGTTTCGAAACCCTGACCGAAGCGGGCTACGCCCCGGAGATGGCCTACTTCGAGTGTCTCCACGAGCTCAAGCTGATCGTCGACCTGATGTACGAAGGCGGCATCGCCAACATGAACTACTCGATCTCCAACAATGCCGAGTACGGCGAGTACGTGACCGGCCGCGAGATCATCAACGAGAGTTCGAAAGAGGCGATGCGCAAGGCACTCAAGCGCATCCAGGATGGCGAATACGCCAAGATGTTCATCGCCGAAGGCGCCTGCAACTACGCCTCGCTCAACGCTCGCCGTCGCCAGACCGCCGAGCATCCGATCGAGCAGGTGGGTGAGAAGCTGCGCGGCATGATGCCGTGGATCACCGCCAACCAGCTGGTCGACAAGAGCAAGAACTGAGCCGCTCAAGCCGTGGCACGATGCGAGGGGCGCGACCGAGGTCGCGCCCCTTTTGTTTGGCTGCCAGGGCGACAGTTTGATCGTTCGGGTAGGGCATGTGTCGCGATTCCCGCTAGGCTGTGGGTAGAATTGTCCGGCTTCCATACCGGAACGCTCTCGATATCAAAGGACTCGCCGCCATGACGCAGGAAGAACGCCACCACGAGCAGGAGCCCGAAACCATCACCATCGGCGCGACCTCGCCGCTGTTCGACGACGAGGACGAGGTGATCGAGGAGACGGTGGAGAACGGCAAGCGTATCCGTCGTCGCGGCATCTATCTGCTACCCAACCTGTTCACCCTCTCGGCGCTGTTCGCCGGCTTCTACTCGATCGTCGCGGCGATCAACGGTGACTACGCCAAGGCCGCGATCGCGATCTTCATCGCCATGGTGCTCGACGGGCTGGATGGCCGAGTGGCTCGCCTGACCAATACCCAGAGCGCCTTCGGTGCCGAGTTCGACAGCCTGGCCGATATGGTCTCCTTCGGCATGGCGCCGGCGCTGGTCGCTTTCACCTGGATTCTCCAGGATATCGGCAAGATCGGCTGGATCGCCGCCTTCATCTTCGTCTCCGGGGCGGCATTGCGGCTGGCGCGCTTCAATGTGCAGATCGGCAGTACCGACAAGAAGTGGTTCGTCGGCTTGCCCAGCCCTTCGGCCGCGGCGGTAGTCGCCGGCTGTGTCTGGGTCTTCCACACCTTCGACGCCGAATCCATCGGCTTCAAGATATTGATGACGATCGTCGTCGCTGCCGCCGGGGTATTGATGGTCAGCAATGTGCGCTACCACAGCTTCAAGGAGATCGACTTCAAGGGCCCGGTGCCCTTCGTCTTCCTGCTGGTGATCGTGCTGCTGTTCGTGCTGATCTCGATCGAGCCTTCGGTGATGCTGCTCGCGCTGTTTGGCTGCTACGTGGTGTCGGGCCCTTTGTTTGCGCTGGGGCGTCTCAACAAGGCGCGCCGGGATAAACGCCGCAGCGCCTCCGGTGCCCAACAGGCCCAGGACGACTGACGCCGGCCCGCCTTCGACGTCTATCGACGCCCGCCTTGTGCGGGCGTCGCCGTATTTGGCTGGAGGCGGATCATTTGCCAGGGGCCGCGCCATACGTCGCCTGCAGCAATGACGCCCCGAAGCGGCGCAACTTTTTTGCCGC
>NZ_PZJO01000013.1 GCF_003206575.1 Salinicola endophyticus
ACACATTGTATCGTGAATTACATGAATTTTAAAAACCACTAATCCCCCATGTGCTTATGTTGCCGACAGGAAGGAAAGGCATGAGACCATGCCGTTTCTCCCCTGCGTTGACCTGTCTTGAAGCGACTGCGACTGTCTGGCTTTCAACTGAAACCCGGACAGTTCCCGCGACCAGGAGCGCCCCCGCCCGTGCCCGACAGGCCCCGACACCCCGCCCCGACAGTGCTCCCAGCCACTGAAACCCGGACAGTCCGCAGCCGCGCCGCCAACGATGCGGTGCGTGGCCGGCAGCACCTGACCCGCGACGAGGTGCACCGGCTGATGCGCGGCGCGATGCGGCACAATCGCCACGGCCGGCGTGACGCGCTGATGCTGCGGCTGGCCTTCGAGCACGGCCTGCGGATCTCGGAGCTGGTGGGGCTGCGCTGGTCAGCCGTCGACCTGGTGCACCATGAGCTGCGCGTTACTCGCGCCAAGGGCAGCCTCGACGGCACCCATCCCCTCCAGGGCGACACCGTGCGGGCGCTGAAGCGCTATCAGCGCGACAGCGGCCGCGCCGCGGGGCTGATGTTCGTCAGCGAGCGCGGGGCACCGATCAGCGCCGATGGCTTCCGGCGCCTGCTGCATCGCCTCAGCGAGCGCGTGCTGGGCGTGAAGTGGCATCCGCACGCCCTGCGTCATGCCTGCGGCGTGCACCTGATCAACCAGGGCGTGGATCTGCGCACCGTGCAGCAGTACCTGGGCCACGCCAACATCCAGAACACGGTGGCCTATACCGCCCTCACCGGGCGGCCGTTCGAGCGGCTGAGTTTCTAGCTTCTGGGGTGGGGGCAGGAATCGCGCAGGGCGTCCCAATCGTCCTCGCCGACCGGCTCGAACGGCTCGATCAGCTCCCCGACGCTGCCGCGCAACCGCTCCAGCGGCTCGCGCTCGTCGGTCGGCTCCTGGTCTGGCTCGCGGGGTGGGTCTGGTGGGCGCATCCGGCGGTCTCCTCGAGGGCGTGTCAGCTCTCATCCTGGTACAGCGATCGGGCAAGCGCTCTGAGGCCGTGGGGATCGTGATCGTTGGTGGGCTGAGGCCGATCTTCATCACTCGTGCCCACGTGGCGTTCTTGAAGAAACTCTGCATCCTCTGCTGGTAGGTCTGAGGGGGATGACCAGTTATCGGCCTCCGTAGGAGCTGGGAGTCTGCGGAGCTGTGCTACTTCCTCGCGCAGCTGCCGAAGCTCATCACGCTGTTCCTTCACGACCTCGAGAAGAGCATCGAACTTTTCGAGGACGTTGGGGGTGTCGGGGAAGGCGTCGGACTTTGGTGTCGGGTTTTGTAGGAGAGAAGATTCCTGCCCCGGGGGCTCTCCGTAAACACGGATCATCTCGGACAGGTCGATTACCTTTTGTCCCTTGCCGTTAAACGCAGCTGTGACACGGCCTTTGTCGACCGCCTCATATAGCGTGGAGCGGTGTAGGCCATACAATTTGGCCATTCGTCCTATGGTCATTTGAGGCATGTCGGGCACTGTCGGGTTGTGTCGTCGGGTTGCCCGACAGTATGGCCTATAGCGGGAAAAACTCACGCTCTGGCATTCCGCCGCTCCTCGAGGATGCGGTGGGCGGCATCGTCGCTAGACTCTCCTGGGCGAGCGTTTGCATTGATAACAGCCATAGGAATCCCGTAGATCGATCCTGAGGCGTTTTCGCCCTCCTTGCCGCCCCTGACTTGCCCCTTGCGCTTGCGAGGCTTCTGAGGGCCTTTGAGGGGCTTCTCGCCAAAGGCGAACACTAGGTGAGATACGCGGCGGCCGGTCTTGCGTTGATCCCACGTTACCCATAGTGGGCTGTGCTCGTTGATCTGCTCGATGGCAGGTTTGATTACCCACCGCTTCAGATCTCGGATATTGGTGTATCGATCTTCGAGCTGGAGCGCCTCGCGTAGCCACTCGAGAGTGACCTCACGTTTGCCGCTGCCACGCCACTGTGCAAGCAGCTCGTACAGCCGAATGGCGTGAGCGCTACTCATCTTGGCTACATCGGCTAGAGCGTAGCGAGTAAATTGCTCGGTGAGTTGGGATAAGTAAGGAACCATATCTGTACCGAAGCGCAGAGCAACCGTTCCCTCTGTATCTCGATACTCCACTGTCTGGACCCAGCGAGTTAATTTGACTCGGGTACTCCCTTGACCGTTGGGAGCCTCATGGAGCGTTACTCGACGGTCAAAGAGGCGCTCTGAAGCGGCCTTGAGGTTCTGGTAGGCCGTACCTAGGCGAGTGCCTGTCATCTCAGAGATCTGTTGAGCGCTGATGGTATAGAGTTTCTGATCTGTCAGAGGCTCATCTCGGCGCACTTGAGAGATGCACGCTAGGATGATCCGTTGCTCATACAGGCTAAGCCGATACGAGGCTTCGACTAACGCATTGGCCTTGTAGATTTGAGCATCCTGCATGCACGTGCTTCCTGCTTATTCTGTGAGTAATTTATTAGGCTCACACATAACCATCATTCCCTCCTCCTTTCAACCATCAATCCCTCCCCTTTTGACCATCAATCCCTCCTCTTTTGACCATCAATCCCTCCCCTTTTGACCATAAAAAACCTTTTATTTCATATGTTTACAAAGCCTAAAAGGGGAAAAGGGGAAAAGGACAGAAAAGAGCGCATACGCGCCCGCCTACCCTCCGGTCGTCGTTCCTCCTCCCTCCGCCCGGCCTTCGGCCGCCTGAACCCCATGGATGCCTCGACAAGTCGAGAGGGGCGCGGTCGAGCCGCTTCGCGGCTGCGCGCCCTGGTCGGCGAGGCCTGGCCGCTAAAGCGCTACACCACGGTGGGCCGATCCCGATCACCTCGCGGGAACGGTTGGGCCTTCGGCCCGGGTTTAGCAGGGATGAGGGTCGGCAAGGGCCGTTGAACGCCCAAATATACGTGATTTATTCACGCTTATGTGCTACCCTGGTAGGCATCAACTCGGCGAAGGGGAGTCACCATGGCACTACGGCGGATCAGCGACCTCGAGCAGTCCCACAAGAGCCGCGACGGCAACGTCATCGAGTGGAAATCCCCCAGCCGCTGGCTGTACCGCTACGAGCGCGATCGAGGGGCGGTGGGCATGGAAACCGGCCCCGGTACCGGCGAGTTCCTGTGGTACGTGCTGGACAAGAACGATCTCACCCATGCCAAGCGTCGCGTGTTCGACCTGATCAACGAGGACGAGCTCTGATGGCCCGTAAGCGTGAAATTGTCCCGAGTGAGGCGCGGCTGTGGCTCGGCGTGCTCCTGGACGCGGCCTTCGATCCGACCTCGAGGACCCTGGATCTCGCCCGCAGCGCCGAGATCGCCAACCACCACACCCAGGCGAACGGCCCGCGGGATGCCCTGCGGCTGACGGCACGGGACGGCAAGACCCAGCTGCTAGCCCTGGCCGGCGACCTGACGGCCTACCCCGAAGACTACAGCGACCAACGCCAGGCGGAGCTCCTGCTGGCGTGGGCCGAGCGTTGGATTCAGCCCGAGGACTGGGGGCGACTTGCCGCGCGTGTGCGCAAGCGTCGCCAGAAGATGCGTCAAAGCGGAGGTGAATGATGGATAGCGGACAGTATGCGAGGAACATCGGCGGTCCCCTGCTCGCGGAATCGTTGCGGCACTACCGCGACCCGGACGGCGACCGTTGCCACCCTGTCGCGAAGCGGGTGCTGGATCGCTGGGCGCTCGAGGAGCCGAATCGCGTGCGCCTGTTGTGTGCCGATCCGGTCAGGATCGAGTGGCTGCTCGATGCGGCACAGGATCAGGGTGGCGTGGAGCTTGAACTGCTCACCAGCGTTGCCGCGCAGCGTCGTCGAGAGTGCGGTGAAACCGATACCGACTTGCTGCTCGAGGCCGGGGTTGCGCTGCAGATGCCGGACAGTCTGCCCTTTCGGCACTGTGATCGTTAAGTCACCGACATCATGTCCGTTTCAGATGGGGTTTCGTGCTGAGAACGTGCCTGTGAAGTGAGGCGCCAAACCGGCCTGCAGCCCCGGACAAGGTATGCCCACGTAACACATTCGTGTACTAGCGCCCGCTGCAATCGCTTCGCTCTCTTGCCGGGCTGGCACCTTGCTCGGGGCTTCGCCCCGAGCCCCCTACCTCATTCGCTACCGCTCACGAGGTCACCATGGCATCACCTACACCATCGAAGGCCCCCGTCCATCGGGATAAGCACCTCAGCGTCAGGCTCACTGAGGACGAGAAGCGACGGATTTTGCAGAAGGTCGAGTCCACCGATGCCCGCAGCCCATCCGAGTTCGTTCGGAGTACGGCGCTCGACTATCCGGTGCGCTCAGTGGTCACGCATGAAGCGATCAATGAGCTGCGTCGTCTCGGCGGGCTGGTGAAGCACCTCTTCATCGAAGGGGGACGCGAGGATCCTGATGGCTTGTACTTGCAGACGCTTCAAGAACTGCAAGCCGCTATCCGCCGGCTAGGGCGTGAGCTGTGACCAGAGGGGAGGGGCATCACTAGGCGTGAAGGATTCACGCCTAGTTAGATCAAGGCAAGCCGGGCGTGGTACAGAGCCGGCGCTCAGGAGGTTTGCCGACGTGCCTTGCGATGATGGAAGTAGAGGTAGAGCAGGCCGACCGGCGCGATGAAAATGGCCCATCCCCAGCACATCACGATCGTGAAGAGTTTCACCGGCAGCATGATGATGAGCGGGATGTAGAAGACGTTGTCTCCCATCACGAAGCCGATGATCTGCTCGTAGACGAAGCGCGAGTAGGGATACAGCAAGGCGTTGAGGGCGAGGAGGGGGATAACCGCCAGGGGAACCGAGTCTCCTCCTCCTTGAGTTGCCGCGAAATAGACCAGGGCCGAGAGGCCGCCACCGAACGCGAGTTGGCGAAGGTAGTAGTGGCGGGACAGGCCGCCAAAGGTGTCGGTGAGAATCGGGGGCATGTGTGTCCTCCTTCCGTGGGGGATGGTTCACAGCGCTGGCCGTCCACCTCGGCAACGTGACGAGGTCGCCAGCGCTTGCGAGAGATTATCATATGGCTGCGTGCTCGGATGCCTCGATTCGACCGAAATAGGCGGGATTTTTTCCCGCCTATTGGGTCAAGATAAGCCGCGAAATGTTGAAAATTATGCTCATAACATAATGCTTACAGCCAAGCTGTTATCTTCGGTTTTTACATCGAGATCTTTAACACTGAAAGATCCAGAACAAATATCCTCATGGAAGATAGGCCAAATTCCATCAGTGCAAAAGATAATAGTGTCACCATTATAAATTGCCTCTCTTTTTTTTATAATATCCTTTCTTCTCTGAGGAGTCATAGAATCAGTCAGCTTATGTCTAAGAGGGTGATGTGCAACTAGCTTAGCTACGTCTCCGAAACACTTTCTTTTAGACAGGTTTTGCCAAGCCAGAGAGTCATCAGATGTGATTAACCTTTCGTTAATATAAGCTCTGCAGTCTCCAATAGAACAAATCTCCATTTCATTTTTTGAAACTTTTGCAATGAGGATAGACATCCATGCCCTCTCTGGAATGGTGTCTTTCAAAACATCTGATAGTTCCGATTTTTGGTGGGGGCTGATTAACTTGAAGCAAATTTCTTGAAGGTAATTATTTATATCTTCTTCAGAAGAATCTCCGTAACCGTCAGCCAAAATAAAGAATGAATATTTCCCTATGGATAAGCAGGTGAAAAGATCCAGATTTTCAGGCCTCTCTCCTTGAGATCGGAAATATTGTAAATCCATTTAAGCCATCTCCCATGGAAGAGATTTGTAGTAATCTCTGACGAATTCATAAGCAATTGAAAATTCTGGGAGATCTCCTTCTATCTCGTCGGCAAGCAAAGGGTAGTCTCTGGCTGATCTATCCATAACATCTTGATCATCAAGTCCATTTTGGTGTAGGAGATGATCAATCTCCTTTCCTGATGATTTTTGTATCAATGTCTCTAAGACTAAGATCTTTTCTTCGTGGCTATGATCAGCATAGCTCCTCAGGAGGTGATGTAAGTCGTATATATCCTGCCTTCTATTTCTGTTCCTTGCGGCTTGCTGTAATATGGATCTAATTTTTTCAGCTATCAGCGAAATCAAAGCGTAGGCTTTTATCTTTTCTCCATCTTCTTTGTCGACTTCTAAATCCTCAGTTTCTCCTGTTACTTCATTAAAGCTATAGTCGATAGAAACCTTTTGAGGAGACTGTAGACTTTCTAGTCTACGAATTTTGGAAGCGTCTGTCTTTTTAGCGTAACCTATGCTTATCTTTAAAGAAGGGAAGGTAGCGTCGGGCCTTTTTTTAGGTTGTATTTTTATGCTTTGGACAATGCACCTTATTTCTTCTACAAGAGATACCTGAGCCTCTAAAAGTCGTTCGTTAAGATTTTCCTCGAACTCCTCAATATTTAGCGAGCCAAGCTTTTCAGAAGTTGAGAAATCAATATCAGTTGTGTAACGACCACTTTTGTATTTTATTCCTAAGAGGATCCCCCCTTTCATTACCATGTTTTCAGATAGTTCTTCATCTAGTGATATGGCTTTCAGTATTATCCTGACAGCCCGCCTAAATTCGTTTTCCCCTGATGATGGATCATCAACCCATTCATCAATCGATTGTCCCATATTCTTCAAGCTCCTCAATGTTTATCGATAAGTTCCAGTCAGGGCTATAAACTTTGCTGAATTCTTCACCTGGAAATAAAACCCTAGAAGATCCTCGCTCATTTCCTTTTTCTTTTTTCCACTCCTCTATTGTTTTAGACTTCACTCCCATTACAGTCTCTAAAAGAAACCCGACCCTGGCTTTATCTATAGCTCCACCATATTGGTCCACATACTTTATGATTTTGTTCTTGAAAACCTTCCCATATTCCATATAGACATCTACTACATGGGTTGATCCCCCACACCACTGGGGCTTCTTCAGCATACATGTGAAAAGTTCGCCTATCTCTTGAACTCTTATGCCACTCTCCCCCTCACGTGGTTCTCGATAATTTTTTGTTGTAGATACGTGAACTTGTTTCCCGAAATACTTCCCTGATATAGGGAATGCAGGTATCAAGTCTTTGGCATAGCTATGAAGCCCAGTTCTATCTAAGGTTTCTGCTAAGTATCTTTTTCTCCATTCTTCTTTACTGCACGTTGTATAGTAAACAACTTTAGGAAGTCTGTCTGTTATGCTATACCACTGCATAGCAGTGATATATGAAATATATCCGTATGGAAATATAGAGCAAAGAGCCTCTTCTGTGCTAGATGGAGGTTTTGCCGTAATTATGTAGAATCGTGATTCTCTATGGAAAAAAGATTTTTCCCCCTCTGGATTTATGACTCCCGATCTCTCTAGTTTTTCTATGTAATTGGTTATTTGTGCTGAGGAAGGGAACTTGTTTTGTATATTTGATATTTTCTCCCCTTTGTATTCTCTTTCCTTATAAAGGATTAGTATTCTTTCGTGAAGCATTCTCTTATGTATTGCTGAGTTTGGGTAGTCGTTCAGCAACCAGTCGGCTAGTGCATCAGCTACCAAAATGGGCATTGTCCTCTCTCCTGCTATAT
>NZ_PZJO01000014.1 GCF_003206575.1 Salinicola endophyticus
TCCGTCGTGGCCGTGACCGCCTGAGCGACCGGCAGGTCGTTGGTGCCGGTCACTGTGACGGTCAGGGTGGCGGTATCGGTGCCGCCCTGACCGTTACTGACGGTGTAGCCAATCTGGGTGGTGTCTTGCTGACCCGCGGCCAGGCGATCGAACGCCGCGCCCGGATTGAAGCTGTAACTGCCGTCAGCATTGAGGGTAAAGGTGCCCCCATTGGAGCCGGCGATCGCCTGCCCCACGCTGCCTGCCACACCATTGACCGCACTGNNCACCCTGGGCGGCCCCGACGTTGAGGGTGGCATTCTCACCCGTGCTGCCGGTATCGGCGACCGCCATCAGGGCATCGTTGGTGCCAGTGACGGTAATGGTCACCGTTTGCGGTGCACTCACACCACCGTCGTTGTCGGTCGCGGTGTAGGTGAAAGTGACGTCACGACTCTGGCCAGCGGCCAGGCTGTCGAAGTCCGTCCCTGGATTGAAGCTATAGCTGCCATCGCTGTTGAAACTCAGCGCGCCATTGCCCTGACCGACGCCAGACGCGAGC
>NZ_PZJO01000015.1 GCF_003206575.1 Salinicola endophyticus
TGGCCAGCGGCCAGACTGTCAAAGTCCGTCCCTGGCGTGAAGGTGTAGCTGCCGTCGCTGTTGAAACTCAGCGAACCGTTGTTGTCGCCAACACCATTGACCAATTGATAACTCTCGACCGTGCCATCGACATCGGTCGCGGCAGGCACATTGCCTGCCAGCACTTGGTTCTCATCGAGGGTCTGGGTATCAGCCTTGGCCACCGGCAGATCGTTGGTACCGGTGACGGTGATAGTGACCGTCTGCGGGGCGCTGACACCGCCGTCGTTATCCGTGGCGGTGTAGGTGAAGGTGACATTGCGACTTTCACCCACCGACAAGCCGTCGAAGTCCGTACCCGGGGTAAAGCTATAGCTGCCGTCGCTGTTGAAGCTAAGGCTACCATTGCCCTGACCCAAGCCAGACGCGAGCTGATAGCTCTCCACCGTGCCATCGACATCGGTGGCCGCCGGGACACTACCTTCGAGTATCTGGTTTTCACCCGTGCTCTGGGTGTCGGCCTTGGCGACTGGCAGGTCATTGGTGCCAGTGACGGTAATGGACACCGTCTGCGGCGCACTGACGCCGCCATTGTTGTCAGTGGCGGTGTAGGTGAAGGTGACGTCGCGACTCTGGCCAGCGGCCAGGCTGTCGAAGTCCGTCCCCGGCGTGAAGGTGTAGCTGCCGTCGCTATTGAAGCT
>NZ_PZJO01000016.1 GCF_003206575.1 Salinicola endophyticus
AATTTGGTGGGTCTGGGCAGACTCGAACTGCCGACCTCACCCTTATCAGGGGTGCGCTCTAACCAACTGAGCTACAGACCCGGCTTACCACTGGGTCCGTGACCCAAACAGTCATTGCTCTTGGTCGATCAGGTAATTGATTGTGAGCGCTTATCTCGCGATCCGCTAATCGTTTAAGGAGGTGATCCAGCCGCAGGTTCCCCTACGGCTACCTTGTTACGACTTCACCCCAGTCATGAACCACACCGTGGTGATCGCTCCCCCGAAGGTTAAGCTAACCACTTCTGGTGCAGTCCACTCCCATGGTGTGACGGGCGGTGTGTACAAGGCCCGGGAACGTATTCACCGTGACATTCTGATTCACGATTACTAGCGATTCCGACTTCACGGAGTCGAGTTGCAGACTCCGATCCGGACTGAGGCCGGCTTTCTGGGATTCGCTCCACCTCGCGGTCTCGCAACCCTTTGTACCGGCCATTGTAGCACGTGTGTAGCCCTACCCGTAAGGGCCATGATGACTTGACGTCGTCCCCACCTTCCTCCGGTTTGTCACCGGCAGTCTCCCTAGAGTTCCCGACCGAATCGCTGGCAAATAGGGACAAGGGTTGCGCTCGTTACGGGACTTAACCCAACATTTCACAACACGAGCTGACGACAGCCATGCAGCACCTGTCTCAGAGTTCCCGAAGGCACCAAGGCATCTCTGCCAAGTTCTCTGGATGTCAAGGGTAGGTAAGGTTCTTCGCGTTGCATCGAATTAAACCACATGCTCCACCGCTTGTGCGGGCCCCCGTCAATTCATTTGAGTTTTAACCTTGCGGCCGTACTCCCCAGGCGGTCGACTTATCGCGTTAACTGCGCCACTAAGTCCTTAAAGGTCCCAACGGCTAGTCGACATCGTTTACGGCGTGGACTACCAGGGTATCTAATCCTGTTTGCTACCCACGCTTTCGCACCTCAGTGTCAGTGTCAGGCCAGAAGGCCGCCTTCGCCACTGGTATTCCTCCCGATCTCTACGCATTTCACCGCTACACCGGGAATTCTACCTTCCTCTCCTGCACTCTAGTCTGGCCGTTCCGGATGCCGTTCCCAGGTTGAGCCCGGGGCTTTCACAACCGGCGTGCCAAACCACCTACGCGCGCTTTACGCCCAGTAATTCCGATTAACGCTCGCACCCTCCGTATTACCGCGGCTGCTGGCACGGAGTTAGCCGGTGCTTCTTCTGCGAGTGATGTCCTTCTTGACGGGTATTGACCGCCAAGCCTTCTTCCTCGCTGAAAGTGCTTTACAACCCGAGGGCCTTCTTCACACACGCGGCATGGCTGGATCAGGCTTGCGCCCATTGTCCAATATTCCCCACTGCTGCCTCCCGTAGGAGTCTGGGCCGTGTCTCAGTCCCAGTGTGGCTGATCATCCTCTCAGACCAGCTACGGATCGTCGCCTTGGTGAGCCATTACCTCACCAACCAGCTAATCCGACATAGGCTCATCCGATAGCGCAAGGTCCGAAGATCCCCTGCTTTCTCCCGTAGGACGTATGCGGTATTAGCCTGGGTTTCCCCAGGTTATCCCCCACTACCGGGCAGATTCCTATGCATTACTCACCCGTCCGCCGCTCGCCACCAGGGAGCAAGCTCCCCGTGCTGCCGCTCGACTTGCATGTGTTAGGCCTGCCGCCAGCGTTCAATCTGAGCCATGATCAAACTCTTCAGTTAAAAGTCTGATAGTCCTTACCTCTTCCTCTGCCCGAAGGCGTCAGAAGTGAAGCGGACCAAACTTGGTTCAAGGTCAAACGAATCTTTGACGAGTCGCTTGCCT
>NZ_PZJO01000017.1:0-145 GCF_003206575.1 Salinicola endophyticus
GTATAGGTGCCTGACGATGACCTACTCTCACATGGGGAGACCCCACACTACCATCGGCGCTAAGCGGTTTCACTTCTGAGTTCGGCATGGATTCAGGTGGTTCCCACTCGCTATGGTCGTCAGGCAAAACTGACGTCGACATGAA
>NZ_PZJO01000017.1:159-3155 GCF_003206575.1 Salinicola endophyticus
ACCCAGACCCCTTGGGGTTATATGGTCAAGCCTCACGGGGCATTAGTACACGTTAGCTCAACGCCTTGCAGCGCTTCCACACCGTGCCTATCAACCAGCTCGTCTTGCTGGACCCTTTAGGAGACTCGAAGTCTCAGGGAGATCTCATCTTGAAGGGGGCTTCCCGCTTAGATGCCTTCAGCGGTTATCCCGTCCGCACATAGCTACCCGGCAATGCCACTGGCGTGACAACCGGAACACCAGAGGTGCGTCCACTCCGGTCCTCTCGTACTAGGAGCAGCGCTTCTCAAATCTCCAACGCCCACGGCAGATAGGGACCGAACTGTCTCACGACGTTCTAAACCCAGCTCGCGTACCACTTTAAATGGCGAACAGCCATACCCTTGGGACCGACTTCAGCCCCAGGATGTGATGAGCCGACATCGAGGTGCCAAACACCGCCGTCGATGTGAACTCTTGGGCGGTATCAGCCTGTTATCCCCGGAGTACCTTTTATCCGTTGAGCGATGGCCCTTCCATACAGAACCACCGGATCACTAGAACCTACTTTCGTACCTGCTCGACGTGTCTGTCTCGCAGTTAAGCACCCTTATGCTCTTGCACTCAATGCACGATTTCCAACCGTGCTGAGGGTACCTTCGTGCTCCTCCGTTACTCTTTCGGAGGAGACCGCCCCAGTCAAACTACCCACCACACACTGTCCTTACACCGGATCACGGTGCGAAGTTAGAACGCCAATGATGCCAGGCTGGTATTTCAAGGTTGGCTCCACCGCAACTGGCGTCACGGTTTCCAAGCCTCCCAGCTATCCTACACAAGCAACATCAGCGTCCAGTGTGAAGCTATAGTAAAGGTTCACGGGGTCTTTCCGTCTAGCCGCGGGTACACAGCATCTTCACTGCGATTTCAATTTCACTGAGTCTCGGGTGGAGACAGCGTGGCCATCATTACGCCATTCGTGCAGGTCGGAACTTACCCGACAAGGAATTTCGCTACCTTAGGACCGTTATAGTTACGGCCGCCGTTTACCGGGGCTTCGATCAGGAGCTTCGCTTGCGCTAACACCATCAATTAACCTTCCGGCACCGGGCAGGCGTCACACCCTATACGTCCGCTTACGCGTTAGCAGAGTGCTGTGTTTTTAATAAACAGTTGCAGCCACCTGGTATCTTCGACCGGTTCACGCTAGGAGAGCAAGTCTCTTCACGCTACGCCGGCGCACCTTCTCCCGAAGTTACGGTGCCATTTTGCCTAGTTCCTTCACCCGAGTTCTCTCAAGCGCCTTGGGATTCTCACCCTGACCACCTGTGTCGGTTTGGGGTACGGTCGCATGTGATCTGAAGCTTAGAGGCTTTTCCTGGAAGCGTGGCATCGATGACTTCCGGACCGTAGTCCGTTCGTCTCGTCTCTCGGCCTTGAGAGCCCGGATTTGCCTAAGCTCTCAGCCTACTGACTTTCACCAGGACAACCAACGCCTGGCTCACCTAGCCTTCTTCGTCCCCCCATCGCAATCACATCCGGTACGGGAATATTGACCCGTTTCCCATCGACTACGCTTTTCAGCCTCGCCTTAGGGGCCGACTCACTCTGCTCCGATTGACGTAGAACAGAAACCCTTGGTCTTCCGGCGGGGGAGGTTTTCACTCCCCTTGTCGTTACTCATGTCAGCATTCGCACTCGTGATACCTCCAGCATGCTTCTCAACACACCTTCGCAGGCTTACACGACGCTCCTCTACCGCTCATCCAGAGGATGAACCCGTAGCTTCGGCATCTGGTTTGAGCCCCGTTACATCTTCCGCGCAGGCCGACTCGACTAGTGAGCTATTACGCTTTCTTTAAAGGATGGCTGCTTCTAAGCCAACCTCCTAGCTGTCTATGCCTTCCCACATCGTTTCCCACTTAACCAGAATTTGGGGGCCTTAGCTGACGGTCTGGGTTGTTTCCCTTTTCACGACGGACGTTAGCACCCGCCGTGTGTCTCCCACGCTCTACTCACCGGTATTCGGAGTTTGCCTCGGGTTGGTAACCCGGGATGGGCCCCTAGCCGAAACAGTGCTCTACCCCCGGCGGTAATACGTGAGGCGCTACCTAAATAGCTTTCGAGGAGAACCAGCTATCTCCGAGCTTGATTAGCCTTTCACTCCGATCCACAGCTCATCTCAGCATTTTTCAACATACTTGAGTTCGGGCCTCCAGTCAGTGTTACCTGACCTTCACCCTGGCCATGGATAGATCGCCCGGTTTCGGGTCTATATCCAGCGACTGGTCGCCCAGTTAAGACTCGATTTCTCTACGCCTCCCCTATACGGTTAAGCTCGCCACTGAATATAAGTCGCTGACCCATTATACAAAAGGTACGCGGTCACCGAACAAGTCGGCTCCCACTGCTTGTACGCACACGGTTTCAGGATCTATTTCACTCCCCTCTCCGGGGTTCTTTTCGCCTTTCCCTCACGGTACTGGTTCACTATCGGTCAGCCAGGAGTATTTAGCCTTGGAGGATGGTCCCCCCATGTTCAGTCAAGGTTTCACGTGCCCCGACCTACTCGATTTCACATATTCAGGTTTTCGACTACGGGGCTATCACCCACTATGGCCGGCCTTTCCAGACCGTTCGTCTAACCAGTCACATGCTTAAGGGCTACTCCCCGTTCGCTCGCCGCTACTGGGGGAATCTCGGTTGATTTCTTTTCCTCGGGGTACTTAGATGTTTCAGTTCCCCCGGTTCGCTTCCCAACACCTATGGATTCAGTGTGGGATACCCAGCTTATGCTGGGTGGGTTTCCCCATTCGGACATGCCCGGGTCGCAGGTTGTTTGCCACCTCACCGAGCCTTATCGCAGGCTACAACGTCCTTCATCGCCTCTGGCTGCCTAGGCATCCACCGTGTGCGCTTAATCGCTTGACCATATAACCCGAAGGAGTCTGGTCGCGCGATCACAACGACAATTGCCGGATACGCTTGAGACGTATCACTTTTCGTTCTTCTCCATT
>NZ_PZJO01000018.1 GCF_003206575.1 Salinicola endophyticus
GACCGCCACCGGGGCATCGTTGGTGCCAGTGACTGTCACGGTCAACGTCGAGGTGGCCGTACCCCCCTGACCATCGCTGACGGTGTAGCTGACTTGAGTGGTGTCTTGTTGACCCGCGGCCAGACGGTCGAACGCCGCTCCCGGATTGAAGCTGTAGGAGCCGTCGGCGTTGAGGGTGAAGGTGCCACCATTGGAGCCGACGATCGCCTGTCCTACGCTACCCGCTACGCCATTGACTGCACTGACGCTCAGGGTGTCGCCGTCGACATCGCTGTCGTTGGCCAGCACACCTTGGGCGGCGGGCACATCGAGGATGGCATTCTCCCCCGTGCTGCCGGTATCGACGGCCGCCACCGGCGCATCGTTCACCGGCGTCACGAGCAACGTGACCGTTGCCGTGTCACTGCCCCCCTGGCCATCGCTGATCGTGTACTCAAACGTGGCGGGGCCGTTGTAGTTGGCTTCCGGCGTGAAGACGATGGCCCCATCGGCGAACGAGACGCTACCGTGGCTGGCATTACCGACACTCGTGACGCTCAGCGTATCGCCTTCGACGTCGGTGTCATTGGCGAGCAGATCGCCAGGACGCAGGTAGATCGCCGTATCTTCCGCGGTCGTCAGCGGGGAATCGACGACAAAGTCGCCGAGTGGTGAGTATTCGCCATCACCGAACTTCAGCTCGGGCTGGAAGATCGCTTGCTCACCTTGATCCCAGTAGACGATCTCGATGGCATGCGTACCGCCCTGATCCACCGTGAAGCTGTGCTCGTTGGTCGCTGGGCTTTGATTGTGATCGACCGTGGCCACCGGTTTGCCATCGATCTTCACCTGATAGCCATCATCCGAAAGGATCTTGAACGAGTAGCTACCTGCCTGCAGCTCGACGACGCCTCGCATCCGCAGGATGGCATCGGTACCCGTCGCCGGCGTCTCCGTGCTCAATGAATCGGCATCTACACCGAGGAAGGACTTCAGATTGTCGGGGTTAGCCAGATTGCCGCTGATGTAATTGTAGAACAGCGAGCTTGCCACGAAGGTCGCATCGGGCGTGCCTTTCTCGTCGATAAAGGCCTGAGCCTGAGACACACTCGAAAGATTCGGGCCATCGGCGTCAGCGCCTTCTTGATAGGCGAAATACTCTGAGTAAAGCCCACCAAGATTGCCATATGTGGTGTAGCTATCGTCGTTCGCCACCGGGGCATCGTTGGTGCCGGTCACCTTGATGGTTACCGTCTGCGGTTCACTCACCCCACCGTCATTGTCAGTCGCGGTGTAGGCAAATGAGACGTTGCGGCTCTCACCCGCCTTCAGGCTGTCGAAGTCTGTGCCCGGGTTGAAGGTATAGCTACCGTCACTGTTGAAGCTGAGGCTACCGTTGCCCTGCCCCACATCCGTGGCGAGCTGATAGCTGGACACCGTGCCGTCGACATCGGTCGCNNAGCGACCGGCAGATCGTTGGTGCCGGTCACCGTCACGGTCAGGGTGGCAGTATCGGTGCCGCCCTGACCGTCACTGACGGTGTAACCGATCTGAGTAGTATCCGTTTGCCCTACGGCCAGGCGATCGAACGCCGTGCCCGGATTGAAGCTGTAGCTGCCGTCGGCGTTGAGGGTGAAGGTGCCACCATTGGAGCCGGTGATCGCCTGCCCCACGCTGCCTGCCACGCCATTGACCGCGCTGACGCTCAGGGTGCCGCCATCGACATCG
>NZ_PZJO01000002.1:0-902169 GCF_003206575.1 Salinicola endophyticus
GTCGCGGGCGGCGACGCTGCCCGAGATCATCCAGGAGATGCTGCTGACCCGCACCAGCGAGCGCTCGGGTCGGGCCATCGACCGCGATCAGGCGGGGTCGATGGAAAAAAAGAAACGCGAGGGGTACTTTTAAATGTCACACCAGTCTTCGCTCATCGCCGACAATATCGAGCAGTATCTCCACGAGCACGAGAACAAGGATCTGCTGCGCTTCATCACCTGCGGCAGCGTCGACGACGGCAAGTCGACCCTGATCGGGCGGCTGCTGCACGACTCCAAGATGATCTACGAGGATCAGCTCGCCGCCATCACCCGGGACTCCAAGACCAGCGGCACCACCGGTGACAAGGTCGACCTGGCGCTGCTGGTCGACGGCCTGCAGTCGGAGCGCGAGCAGGGCATCACCATCGATGTCGCCTACCGCTTCTTCTCCACCGACAAGCGCAAGTTCATCATCGCCGACACCCCGGGGCATGAGCAGTACACCCGCAACATGGCCACCGGGGCCTCCACCGCCAGCCTCGCGGTGATCCTGATCGACGCCCGCCACGGGGTGCAGACCCAGACGAGCCGGCACAGCTTCATCGCCGATCTGCTGGGTATCCAGCACCTGGTGATCGCGGTCAACAAGATGGACCTGGTCGACTACTCCGAAGAGCGCTTCAACGAAATCGTCGCCGAGTATCGCGCCTTCGCCGAGAAGCTCGACGCTCGCGACATCCGCTTCGTGCCGCTCTCGGCGCTGGAGGGCGACAACGTCGTCAACCCCAGCGAGCAGATGGATTGGTACGCCGGTCCGCCGCTGCTCGAGCTGCTGGAGGCGGTCGAGATCGCCCACGACGCCAACCTCTCCGATCTGCGCCTGCCGGTGCAGTACGTCAACCGCCCGCACCTCGACTTCCGCGGCTACTGCGGCACGCTCGAAGCCGGCATCCTGCGCCCCGGCCAGGCGGTCAAGGCGCTGCCCTCGGGCAAGCGCTCGCAGGTGGCACGCATCGTCACCTTCGACGGCGACCTCGAAGAGGCGTATCCGGGGCAGGCGGTGACGGTGACCCTGACCGACGAGATCGATCTTTCCCGCGGAGACTGGCTGGTGGCGGCGGATGCCGAGGTGACCCAGGCCAGTGCGCTGGAAGCGGACATCGCGTGGATGCACGAGAACGCCCTCGAACCCGGCCGGCTCTACGACTTCAAGCTGGGCACCCAGGAAGTGGCGGGGCGAGTGGCGGAGATCGACTACCAGATCGACGTCAACAGCCTGGCGCAGATGCCGGCGGCGGCACTTGCGCTGAACGCCATCGGGCGCTGTCGGGTGGAGCTGACCGCGAGCGTGCCGCTGGACGACTACCGGCGCAGCCCGGGAACCGGCAGCTTCGTGGTGATCGACCGTCTGAGCAACGTCACCGTGGGCGCGGGCCTGATCCGCGGCGCGGCGGCGGGTCGCGAGGCGAGTGGCGAGGTCGACTGGCAGGCCTTCGAGGTCGAGTTCAACGCTCTGATCCGCAAGCACTTCCCGCACTGGGAAGCGAAGGATCTGCGCACCGTTCTGCGCGGGATCGGTGACTGACCCGCGCCGACACGCTGCCAAACCCCACCGCCATGTCAAGCCCCCGGTGCGTCGCCCGACGCCGCCAGGGCATCGATTCACGCTGCGATCACTCATCGACGGGAGTGCCATGAGCCTGCTGATCCAGACCCGCTATCGTCTGAAAAAGAGCCCCCTGGCCAAATCCTTGATCCTGGGCCTCAACGACCGTCTGCCGCTGGAGGTGAGGGATCGCCTCTATCGTCACCTGGTCGACCCCTATTCCGAGCAGGAGGAGAACAACGACGTGGTCTTCGTGCATGTGCCCAAGACCGCCGGCAACAGTATCTTCCAGGCGCTGTTCGGGGTGCCGGCCCACGGCCACGACCCGGCAGAGCGTTACCGCCGCTTCGATGCCGAACGCTTCGCGCGCTACTACAAGTTCGGCTTCGTGCGTCATCCGCTGGACCGTCTGGTCTCCGCCTACGCCTATCTCGAGAAGGGCGGCATCGGCCGCTACGACCGCGCCTTCCGCGACAAGTATCTGCGCGGCGTCTCCGGTTTCGATGAGTTCCTGCGCCGACTGGCCTCACGGCCGCGCTATCGCCGCCGGGTGATGCGCTGGATCCACTTCCGGCCCCAGGCCGATTTCCTGTGCGACGCCCAGGGCCAGCCGCTGGTCGACTATGTCGGGCGTTACGAGAATATCGATGCCGACTACCGGCGTATCGCCGCCGATCTGCGCATCGGCCGGGTGGTGCCGCTGGCGGTGGTCAACGCCACCGCGCGCCGGGACTATCGCGACTACTACGACAGCGAGCTGACAGCGATCGCGGCGCGCCTCTACCGGCGCGACTTCGAGATCTTCGGCTACACGCCCTGAGCGCCGCATGACCCCTTCGTACTCACGGACCCGAGACATGCTGGTCATCGATGCCAAGCGCGTTTTCGTGGCGCTGGTGGCGATCTTCGCCATCGCGCTGCCCAAGTCGGGTGTCGCCCTCGGCGGCATTCCGCTCAATACCATCTATCTGCTGATCGTGCTGACGTTCCCGATCCTGTTCCTCAAGGCGATGCTGGGTAGTGGCCAGCTCTTCCGCCAGGACCGCTACGCCTGTTATCTGTGGCTGCTGGTGCCGTTCTGGCTGCTGTTTCTGGCGGTCACGCTGCTCAACGGCATTGCCAGCGTGGGCATCTACTTCGGCTACGTGATGGCACTGATCGTGGTGCCGATCTTCTTCTACGTCTGGTCGAAACGCCTTGGGCCGGCGCAGATCGCCTATCTGCTCGTCTGCCTGCGCCACTGCATCCGCTTCGCCATCGTCTTCGGGCTGGCGCTGTTCCTCTACAAGATCGCCACCGGCCAGTACTTCTCGATCCCCATGCTGACAACCACCTACGGGGCGGAGCTGACGCTGGAGGCGAAGATGAACGATCGCGGGGGGCTGTTCAAACTCTTCTCGACCTACAACAACGGCAACATCTACGCCGTGTGCATGATCATGCTGCTACCGCTCTACAGCGTGATCGAGACCCGCCGGCTGTGGGTGCTGGGGCTGATGCTGACGATCATGCTGACACTGTCACGCACCGCCTGGGCGCTGCTGCTGGTCTACTGCGTGTTCGAATATCTGCTCTTCAATCGCGCCATCTCGGTCAAGAAGTTGATCCTGATCTGCTTTGCGCTGTGCCTGGTGGTGCCGGGCATCGTCGGCCTGCTGGGGCTGATGGGCCGCGACATCACCTTCCTGTTCGACAGCGACCTGGGTGGACGGGCGGGGTACCTGCAGTACTTCTTCGACGCCGGCCTGATCTCGCACACGCCACTCTACTGGTCCTACGAGATTCCCTACGTCTCGATCGCCGAGTTCGTGGGGCTGATCGGCCTGCTGCCGTTTCTGCTGTTCTTCGCCAACGTGGTGATGGCGCGCAGTCTGTTCGACCCCTCGCGCCCCGTGAGCCGCAGTGCCTGCATCGGCTGCGTCATGTACTGGGTGGCCACCTTCTCCGATGCGGCGCTGGTTCTGGTGCCGACCTTCATCATCTTTTCTTTGCTGGTAATGCTCTCCTTCAGCGAGTGATCTCATGAAAATCATGCATGTATGCGAGACGGTGACGGGCGGCATCGCCACCTATCTCAACAATGTCGCGGGTGAGCAGCTGCGCCATCCTGATGTCAGCGGGGTCTCTCTGGTGCTGCCGGCGGCACAGCGTGAGGAGATCGCGCTGGGGGCAGCGGTGCGCATCCACGACTTCCCCGGGGAGAGCCGCCCGCAGCGGCTGCGCCACCTGGCGGCGTGTCTGTCGGCGGCGCTGGCCGCCGAGACACCGGATGTGGTCCATGTCCACAGTACCTTCGCCGGACTCGTCTGCCGCCTGCTGCCGCTGTCGCTGCGCGGTGCCAAGCTGGTCTACCAGCCACACGGGGTCGCCTTCGATCCGCACCGGGTCGGCGGGCTCAAGCGCCGCGGTATCCAGTGGGTGGAGCGCGCGCTCTACGCACGCAGCGATGCGGTGGTCGCGATCTCTGAATATGAGCAGACGCTGCTGAACGAGGCGGGCATGGGCGAGCGCACGCTGTTGATCAAGAACTGCGTGCGCGACACCCGCGACTCCCGTGTCGGCGCCGCCAAGGAGGATTTCTACCTGTTCATCGGACGCTTCGACCGCCAGAAGGGATTCGACCGTCTCTACGCCAGCTGGGGTGAAGCCCATGGCGAACTGCAGGTGGTCGGCGGCAGCGTAGTGGATGCCGGGGCGGCGTTCGCGCCCAAGCAGAACATGCAAATGCTCGGTTGGCTCGACAATGCCAGCCTCGATGGTCTGATCGCCCGGGCCAAGGCGCTGATCGTGCCCAGCCGCTGGGAGGGATTCGGGCTGGTAGTGCTCGAGGCCTACCGTAATGCCACCCCGGTGATCTGTTCCAACCGCGGCGCGCTGCCGGAGCTGGTGCGCGATGGCGAGACCGGCCAGGTGTTCGATTTCGACGACTTCACGCCGTCGTTGAACGCCGCCCTGGCGCGCTTCGAGGCGAGCGACCGTGAAGCCATGGGGCGTCGCTGTCGGGAGTGCTACGAGCGTGAATTCTCGCCCGCCAGCATGAATGCGGCGCTTCTCAAACTCTACCGCGCAAGCGAGCAGTGCTATGTATAGTCGGATCCTGATCAATATCTCCAACCCGGAAGACTACCGCTTCTTCAGGCGGGTCTTCGCCGCCCCCGGCGCGCAGGCGTGCCGTGTCGATTTCGTGGCCAACAATCTGATCATGTACGTCTACTTGAAGCTCAAGCGCGAGACGGTGTTCATGCCGCGCCGCGGGCGTGGCCGGCACTGCCGCGAGGACAACTTCAGCATCAAGACAGGGCGGCTGACGCAACGCCAGGCGGATCGGGTCTATTCGGGCTTCGCCGACTTCATCGAGCGTGAGCAGCCGCGCCACGGCTGGGAGCTCTACATCCTCCCCAGCGGTCGGCTGGCGTCGCAGTCGGCACTGGCGGCTCACGCCCGGGCCCAGGGGATCGATGTGCTCTATACGGGCTACGGCAATATCGGCAACAAGACCTTCGCCGATCCCCAGGGCACCGACATGCAGTCCTATCTCTACGCCCATGTGGAGCTGCTCGACGGCTATGCGGTCGACCTCGACGCCTTCCGCCGCTGGAAGCGTGACTACACCCAGGCGCGCATGCAGAAGCACGTGATCGGGCAGGCACGCAAGCTGGATCTGAAGACGGTGCTGCAGAAGTGCGTGCAGGTGGCGGGCTGCCGGCTCGAGGCACTGCTCGGGCTCGCTGGCGAAAACGCCTATGGCCTCTCGGAGCTGGCCAAGCTGCGCAAGGCCGATGACGTCGCGCTCGACACCATGGATTGGCAGACGCCCTATCTGTTCTTTCCGATGCAGGTGAGCACCGATGCCCAGATCATTCTCAATTACCCCCAGGGCAGCGTGATCGACGGGCTCAAGCGGGCGATCCAGATCGCGGCGGAGAGGGGGCTTGCGCTGGTGATCAAGCCGCATCCGGCGGAGATCAATCAGGCGATCCCGGCGGTTCTGGCCAGGCTGCGCCGAGAGCACGGCTTCAGGATCGTCAACGAGAACACCTTCCGGCTGCTCGAGGGGGCCGAGTCGGTGGTGACGATCAACTCCACCGTGGGGCTCGAAGCCAAGCTGCTCGACAAGCCGGTCACCTTTCTCGGCAACACCTTTTATGCGCGTTTCGACGAGCGCCGCCTGGCAGCTTATGTCGACCATTACCTAGTGAACGAAGACTATTTTCGGGATACTCCGTTCAGCGAGGCGAACTTCGCCAAGCTGATGGAAAGAGCCAGATTGCCCATTTTGGATCGAAGCGAGGTAGCTTGATGAAATCCGTACCCATTGCCGGTCTGACGGTTGCGAACGATGCCCCTTTCACGCTGTTCGGTGGCATCAACGTGCTCGAGGACAGGGAGAGTACGTTGAAGGCGTGCGAGACCTATGTCGAGGTCACGCGCAAGCTGGGCATACCCTATGTGTTCAAGGCCAGCTTCGACAAGGCCAACCGCTCCTCGATCCACTCCTTCCGCGGTGTCGGTCTGGACGAAGGGCTGGAGATCTTCGCCGCGGTCAAGCGCGAGTTCGGCGTGCCGGTGATCACCGACGTGCATGAAGTCGCCCAGGCGGCACCGGTGGCCGAGGTCGCCGATATCATCCAGCTGCCGGCGTTCCTCGCCCGCCAGACCGATCTGGTGGTGGCGATGGCGCGTACCGGCCGCCCGATCAACGTCAAAAAGCCGCAGTTCCTGAGTCCCGCGCAGATGAAGAACATCGTCGACAAGTGTGCCGAGGCGGGCAACCAGCAGATCGTGCTGTGCGAGCGCGGCAGTTGCTTCGGCTACGACAACCTGGTGGTCGATATGCTCGGCTTCCGCGAGATGATGGACGCCAGCGGCAATGCCCCGGTGATCTTCGATGTCACCCACAGCCTGCAGCGCCGCGATCCCGCCAGTGAGGCCTCCGGCGGACGCCGGCGCCAGGCACTGGAACTCGCTCGCGCCGGCATGGCCGTGGGACTGGCGGGGCTGTTCCTGGAAGGGCACCCGGACCCGGATCGTGCCCGCTGCGACGGTCCCAGTGCGCTGCCGCTGGACAAGCTCGAGCCGTTCCTGGCCCAGATCAAGGCGCTCGATGATCTGGTCAAGGGGTTCCCCACGCTGGAGATCCGCTGATGGCCGCCGGTGTCCACGCCGATTCCCGCGGTGGCATCGAGCTGATGCTGTTCGACGTCGATGGCGTGCTCACCGACGGTACGCTGTTGATCGGCCCCGAGGGCGAGGCGCTCAAGCCTTTCAACGTCCGCGACGGCGTGGCGGTGGGGCTGCTGCGCCAGCATGGAATCAAGAGCGGGGTGCTCTCGGCCAAGTCGAGCCAGCCGCTGCTCACCCGGGCTACCCAGCTGGGGATGGATGTGATCAAGCTCGGCTTCAGCCGCAAGCTGGAAGCGATCGCCCAGATCAGCGCCGAGTGGCAGATTCCGCCGGCGCGTATCGGCTTCGCCGGTGACGACATCATCGATATTCCGGTGATGCGCCGGGTGGGGGTCGCCTATGCCCCGGCCGACGCCCATCCGCTGGTGCGCGAGGCCGCGACTCACGTGACCGCCAGCCGTGGCGGCCGCGGCGTGGCGCGCGAGATCGCCGAGGATCTGCTCTCGGCCCGCGGCCTGACCCTGGCCGAGATGTACGCCCATCTGCTCGAGGACGATGACGCCCTGGGGGATCTGGTCCAGTAGTCATTCGGCCACGCAGGGCACCTACTTACCCCATTGACCCCGTGTATCCCTTGGCGCCAGGCGCCAACGGGTGCCGAGGGGGCCGCCGCCATCGCCCGATGGCGGCGGTATCGCTGAGGCAATGCTGAGGTTTTCACTCGGCATGGCCACCAGAACGGCAGGGCGACGCCCCTGCACTAGTGACTTGATACGTTCGCGCTGATTCAGCGCTATCCGGCACTCATCCAGCCCTATCCCGCGCTACACCAGCAGATGCCTGCGCCGCCGGTGCGGCTTGCCTTGCCCGATGTCGGGTCGGGCACGTCGTCGCGCGGCCGGCCATCGCTGTCGCGGGCCATCAAAACGGTCATGCAGTCGGTCATGAGACACATGGAGGTCCCTATGAATCTGACCTATCTCGATACCGCCCGGCAGGTCTTCGCCAAGGAAGCCGAATCCCTGCTCGAAGTCTCCCGCAAGCTCGACAACGACCTGATCGCCGCGGTCGACGCCATCCTGCGTACCCCGGGGCGGGTGGTGGTGTGTGGCATGGGCAAGTCCGGCATCGTCGGGCGCAAGATCGCCGCCACGCTGGCGAGTACCGGCACGCCGAGCTTCTTCATGCACCCGGGGGAGGCCTACCACGGCGACCTGGGCATGGTCACCGAGCACGACGTCTTCCTTGCCATCTCCAACTCCGGCGAGACCGAGGAGGTGGTCAAGCTGATCCCTTTCCTCAAGGACAACGGCAACTACCTGGTGGGGCTGACCGGCAGCCCGGGTTCGACCCTGGCGCAGGCGGCGCACAGCCATCTCGACATCGGCGTGCTGGAGGAGGCGTGCCCGCTGCAGCTGGCGCCGACCTCTTCGACCACGGCCACGCTGGCGATGGGCGATGCGCTGGCGGTGACACTGATGAAGGCGCGCGATTTTCAGCCAGAGAACTTCGCTCGCTTCCACCCCGGCGGCTCGCTAGGGCGGCGTCTGCTGAGCCGGGTCGAGCATGAGATGCGCAGCGACAACCTGCCGCTGGTCGAGGCCGACGCCCAGGTGCTCGACGTGATCCAGGCGATGTCCCGGGGCCAGCTCGGCATGGCCGTGGTTCGCCATGGCGAGCGCTGGGGAATCATCACCGATGGTGATCTACGCCGCGCGATCGAGAAGTACGGCGAGCGTGTGTTCACGCGCCGGGCGTTCGATTTCATGACGCCCCAGGCCTCGCGGATCGCGCCCACCGCCCGGGTGGAGGATGCGCTGGCGCTGATGGACAGCAAGCAGATCGGCGCACTGCTGGTGTTCGACAACGAGCGCCTGGTCGGCGTTTTCAAGAAATGAGGGACGCGGGGATGCAGGGCAAGGGAGTGCAAGGCAAGGAAGTGCAGGGCAGGAAAAAAGGCGCCTGCATGAGCGACAACACCGTCTGGCATGCCCATCGCGTGGATCGGTCGCAGCGCGAGGCGCTCAACGCCCAGCGCGCCTGCCTGCTCTGGTTCACCGGACTGAGCGGCTCCGGCAAGTCGACCATCGCCGGGCTGGTCGAGGAGCGGCTGCACCAACTCGGCAAGCTGACCTACCTGCTCGACGGCGACAACGTGCGCCAGGGGCTGAACGGCGATCTCGGCTTCTCCGATGCCGATCGGGTCGAGAACGTGCGGCGCATCGGCGAGGTGTCGGGGCTGTTCGTGGATGCCGGGGTGATCACGCTGTCGGCGTTCATCTCGCCGTTTCGCAGCGAGCGGGGTGCGGTACGCCAGCGCCTGGCGGCGGGGGACTTCATCGAGGTGTTCGTCGATGCCCCGCTCGCGACCTGCGAGGCGCGGGACCCCAAGGGGCTCTATCGGCGCGCGCGGGACGGCGAGATCGCTGACTTCACCGGCATCGACTCGCCCTATGAGGCGCCTCAGGCGCCCGAAGTGCATCTGCATAACGATGGCAGCCGCTCGCCGGCGGTGATGGCGCAGCAGGTGGTCGACTATCTCGCGCGTCGGCGCTGCGTATGACGCGGATAACGGTCACAGCTGCGCTCGGTGAGGCAAGCGGGTTCGTGGAGACTCACGCGTTCAGGGTGAACCACGCGTTCAAGGGAGAACCAAAATGAAAAGCCTGAATCCGGTCCGGCGCCTGGCGCCGCTGATGGATGTGATGGCCATAGTGCTGGCAGGCGTGCTGGCCAGCGAGGTGCGTTTCGCCACCGCGCGGCTCGACAGCGGCAACGCGCTGGTGCTGGTGCTGGTCGCACTGGCGGTGGTGCTGATCAATCTGTTCGGCGGCGGCTACAGCAAGTGGCGGTCGACCCGGCTGCGCAGTCGTGTCTATCGGCTGCTGTGGGTATGGGTGGCGGTGTTCGCGGTGATCGCCAGCCTGCTCTATCTGTTCAAGCTCTCCGACAGCGTGTCGCGGCAGTGGCTGGTGTTCACCTTCCTGCTGTCGTTCTGCCTGGTGTGCGCCTCGCGGGCGCTGTTGATGATGCTGACGCTCTACCACAACGCCAGCGCCAAGAACCGGCGCAGGGTGTTTCTGGTCGGCCCCGAGGAGAACCTGCTCGACGTGGCACGCTCGCTGCGTCGCCACCGCGAGCAGGGCTATGCGCTCGCCGGCATCTGCCGTGCGCGGGTGCTGCGCAGCCAGAAGACGCCGCGCCACCTGGCCCAGCGGGTCGAGAGGTCGGGCGCCGACGAGGTGTGGATCTGCCTGCCCGTCTCCGAAGGCGCCCACGTCAGGGCGATCATGTACAACCTGCGCCATCTGCCGCTGGAGATTCGCTTCATCCCGCACTTCGCCGATATTCCGCTGCTCAACCATCGGGTCAGCCAGGTCGCCGGCAACCACGCCTTCGATCTCAGTGTCAGCCCCATCGCCGGCAGCGCGCAGTGGGCCAAACGGCTGGAGGACATCGTGATCGGTGGCTTGATTCTGCTGTTGATTGCGCCGGTGTGCCTGGCCTGTGCGCTGGCGGTGAAACTGTCGTCGCCGGGGCCGGTGCTGTTCAAGCAGCTGCGCACCGGGGCCAATGGCCACGATGTCCAGGTCTACAAGTTCCGCTCGATGAAGGTGCACCAGGAGTCCGCCGGCCAGATCTCCCAGGCGACCCGGCGCGATCCGCGTATCACCCGGGTCGGCGCCTTTCTGCGCCGTACCTCGCTGGATGAGTTGCCCCAGTTCATCAATGTGCTGCAGGGGCGTATGTCGATCGTCGGCCCGCGCCCGCACGCCCTGGCACACAACGACTACTACAAGGATCTGGTCGAGTCCTACATGCAGCGGCACATGGTCAAGCCGGGCATCACCGGCTGGGCCCAGGTGTGCGGCTATCGTGGCGAGACCGACACCCTGGACAAGATGCAGCGCCGGGTCGAGCACGACCTCTGGTACATCAACAACTGGTCGCTGCTGCTCGACCTCAAGATCATCTTCCTCACCGTATTCAAGGGCTTCACCGGTCAGAACGCCTACTGACCCTGAGCTTCTGACCCCTCATCCGTTACGTTCGAAGGAGCTGAACGTTGGCTAGACACTCAAGCTCAAGCTACCTGTACGAGATTCAGGGCTTGCGCGCGGTGGCGGCGCTCATGGTCGCCGTCTATCACATCTGGATCCAGAAGGTCTCCGGCGGCGTCGACGTATTCTTCGTCGTCGCCGGCTTCTTCATCGTCGGTTCGCTGACCCGCGGCGGGCCGCCGACGCTGGGCGGGCTGTCCGACTACTACGCCAAGACCCTGCGCCGGGTGGTGCCGAGTGCGGCGGTGGTGATCGTGACCACGGTGGCACTGTCGCTGTGGCTGATGCCGGATTCGATGTGGCGCAATCAGATCAAGCATGCCCTGGCCTCGACGCTGTTTCTCGAGAACTGGGCGCTGGCTTTCACGGCCACCGACTATCTGCAGCAGGGCTCGCCACCGTCGCCGTTCCAGCAGCTGTGGGCGCTGGCGGTTCAGGTGCAGTTCTACTGCCTGTTTCCGCTGCTGCTGTGGGCGGCGGGCCGCGTCGGCCGGCGCGATGAGCGGGGCTATCGGTACCGGGTGATCGCCGCGCTGGTGCTGGTCGGTCTGCTGTCGCTGGGTTACAGCCTCTACATGACCGCGCGCAATCAGCCCTGGGCCTACTTCGACAGCGGTACGCGGGCCTGGGAGTTCGCTATCGGGGGCTTGCTCGCCTTTGCGGTGACGCGGCTTGCGCTGTCGCCCCTGGCGGCCAAGCTGCTCGGCTGGGTGTCACTGGTGGTACTGCTCACCTTCGCGCTGTTTCTCGAAGTGTCGTCGTCGTTCCCCGGGGCGGTAGCGCTGATACCGGTGCTGGCGGCCTGCGGCATCATCGTCGCGGCGCGCAATCACTGTGATATCTGGCTGCTCAACAACCGTGGCGTGGTGTGGTTCGGCGATCTCTCGTTCGCTTTCTATCTGTGGCACTGGCCGCTGCTCTCCTGCTACCGCTATGCCACCGGCGGTTTCGATGTCGGGCTGCTGCCGGGGCTGGCGATCATCGCAACCGCCGCGCTGCTGGCCGGCGTGACCACCTGGGGCTTCGAGAATCCGGTGCGCCGCTCGGCGTGGCTGTCGAAGCACAGGCTCGCCGCCTACGCGAGCTGTGCCGCGCTGCTGGCGCTGCCGCTGGCGGCGCTGAGTGGCTGGTATCATGACTATCAGGGGCGCCGCGCCAGCGCCGAGGCGTCCCTCGATCAGTTCCTGCGCAACGCTCGGCCGGCGGACGCGGCGGTCTATCCGCCGACCCTGATCGCGAGCATGGATCTGCCGCCGTCGTCCCGGGATGGTTGCCATCAAACGGCGACGGATGCCGCGCTGGTGGAGTGCAGCTACGGTGACCCGGATGCCGACAAGACGGTGGTGCTGGCAGGCGGCTCCCATGCCCAGCAGTGGCTGGCGGCGCTGGAGCAGGTGGCGGTGCGAGAGCGCTTTCGTCTGGTCACCCTGACCAAGGGCGGTTGCATGCTCTCCCTCGACGCCGATGCCGACTACATGGATTACCCCTCCTGCCACGCCTGGAACGAGCGGGTGATCGCACGCATTCGGCAGATCGCCCCGGACTATGTCTTCACCAACTCGACCCGCGGGCAGGGCGCGGCGGAGCATGTGCCCGAGGGCTATCTGGCGGCGTGGCGGGAACTGGCCGAGGGTGACGTGCGGGTGCTGGCGCTGCGCGACAACCCCTGGTTCGGTTTCGACGTGCCCGAGTGCGTCGATCTGCATCAGGACGCCGCGGACGCCTGCGCCAAACCGCGGGATGCGCTGCTCAGCCGGCGCTCGCCCACCGCCGACTATCACTTGGACAACGTCTATTTCGCGGATATCAGTGATCTGTTCTGCGATGACCAGGTATGTCGGCCGCTGCAGGGGCAGGTGCTGCTCTATCGCGACGACCATCACATCACCAATACCTTTTCGCAGCTGGCTGCGCCGCGTATCGCCCGCACCCTCGAGCAGGCAGAGTTAGCATTCGCCGCGAAAGAGGCGGGGCACTGGGTCGCCAGCGCCCCCGGGGGCAGTGGGCGGGTCACCCTGCAGGAGGGGTCATGAGTCTGACACGCCGTCAATTCATCAGCGCTGCCCTGGCCATGGCCGCAACCGCCGCGCTGCCTGTGCTTTCTTCACCCGCACGCACGCCGCAGGGTGGGCGTGCGGCGCGTCCGGCCGCTGGCGGCTTGCGTATCGTGGGGGATGCCAACCGGGTGATGCTCGGCTGACGCTCTTGGGCGTGTCCACGCGTTTCCCCTTGCCGGGGCCCGCCATACGCTTCTCCTCGAAGCAAGACGCCCGCCGAATTCGGCGGGCGTCTTGCGTGTCTGTCGGTGTGACTGCGGTCGCCGGCGTCAGTCGCCGGCGTGAGCCACTTCGAGGCCGAAGCGGAGGGCGGCGTAGCGCTGGGTGCCACCCTCGTTCAGCGCCTTCACCTCCACCGGGGTGAAGTCGAGGGTGCGGTTGTCGCCAGCATCGAGCTGTAGCGCGTCGCCACCCGACTGGCGGTTGAGGGCGAGATCGATGATGTCGCTGTGGGCCGGGATCAGGTTGCGAGCGAGGCGGAAGGCGTGGCCTGGGCGGCGCCCGGACTGACGCGTATCGCAGATGGCGATCGCGGTCTCGACTCCGGGGACGTCGATGCGCAGATCGTCGACATCGAAGATCGCGGTGCCGGCATAGGCGCACAGCTGGCCCAGCAGCGGCACCACGCCGGCGGGTTGCGGCACCCGAGAGACGATCGCGCCGCCTTTCCAGTAGCCGTAGTCGTCGCGGTTGGTACCCAGGGCCACCAGCACGTCACCATCCCGGGCAGGGCGGGTGAAGGTGAAGCGGCAATCCTTGAGGTAGGGCGACTGGGCGTTGCTGTGGCCGCGCAGGTCCATGACCACGTCATGGTGGCTGATGTTGCGATAGGTGACGTCGGCCCAGGAGTCGATGATCACTGCGCCGAAGCCTTGGCCCTCATAGACGAAGGCGCCGGTATCCAGGGTCACGTCCTGACTGAAATCCGGGTCCTCGAATCCGGCCAGACGGCGGAACAGAGTGCGACCCAGCCCGGGGCCGAATTTGGGTTCCGCGAGCCGCTCATGCAGGGTCGCGGCGCTGGCGCTCTGGCGGGCGACGAAGTTCTTGATCACGTTGCCGCGGGTGGCATAGAAGATCGAGATGCCGAAATTGGCCGCGTTCTCGGCATAGAGGCCGTCGAACAGACAGTAGGTGCAGCCCTCGAGATCGAAGGCAGTGTCGCTCACCTCCTTGGCGCTGCAGCCATAGACCTTGACGTTGTGGGCGTTGTTGAAATAGATCGCGCCATTGGTCCAGCGGCAGTGGACGTCCTGGATGAAGCCGTCGCGCAGGCGCCGCATCCATCGGAGCTCGCCGCCCTTGCCCGGGCGTGCCGAGCCCCCCCAGCCGGAGACGTTGCAGTAGTCCATGTGCACATGGGAGATGCTGAAGTCGCGCACGAAGTTGAGGCGCACGGCCCCGGCGCGCCTGCTGTCGCCGGGGCTGAGGGTGTAGCGACCGGCGCCGCCGGAGAGGTCGCTGATGCGGACGCGCTCGCTCAGGTCGTCGGGCACCTCGGGATTGAAACCGGCAGTCACCGCGTTGTCGCTTTCCGGGTCCTCCTCCCGTGTGGAATAGCGTCCGTTGAGCTCCAGCTCGTGGAATACCTTCAGCCCGCCGCAGCGCACGTGATGGATATCGCGATAGAGCACGTCGCGGACGCAGATCAGGGTCACTGCGCTGCGGCAGAAGTCGCGTGCCTCCAGGGTGAGGCCGCTGATCTGGATATCGTGGCTGAAGGCGGCTTCCAGATCACCGTGTGGCCGACCCTCGGCCCAGGCGGCGATCACGTGGGGCTCGCGCAGCAGGAACAGGCCGTCGCGGAAACCGCTGGCCACGTAGTCGCTGACCAGGCGGCTGTTGGCGCGCGCTCCGGCGCCGACCAGACGGGTGCCCGAGCGCAGCGCGATACGTTGCTTGCCCAGATAGAGCGCACAGCCCTGGGGCAGATCGGGCAGGTACTTGGTGCGGTAGGGGGTCTTGTCCAGGGTCTCCTGGAACCAGGCCGACTCGTCGCTGCCGCTGCCATCGACATAGTCGGCGCGAAAGCCCACCTTGAGTAGATCGATGTCGTCGCCGGGCTGGACATAGGCGGCGCCATCGGCGGCCCACAGGGTGAAACGGTGGAAGTCGTCGCGGTGCGGGTGGGCGCTGGGCAGCCACGCCATCTGATTGGCCCGCGCGGAGTCGTCGAGCGCGGCGACCCGTTGCAGCTGGATATCCAGTTCGAAGGGGCGATCGCGATAGAAGCTGCGGCAGACCAGCCAGCAGCCGTCGGCAACCCGGGCGCCGGGCCAGTCGCGCAGCGTATCCACACTGTCGACCACCACCAGACGCTGGTCGAGGGCCTGGGCCAGCGGCTGGGTGCCCGAGGCCGAGTGGATCTCGCCCTGATCGAAGAACTGGGCGTGCAGGTGCTGGCGCCGGGTGCCGTCATCCACCTCCACCACATAGTGGCCGTTGGGGGCGGCGAACTGGATGCGGCCGTCCGCATCGGCGTGGAACGGATTGGGCAGCGGCTGGCCGCGGCCATCCTCGAGATCGGCTGCCAGTGTCTCCTTGCCTCGAGGCAGCACGCTGACGGCGGCGCGCGGCAGCGCTTGACCGTCGGCGCGCTGGGCGAAGAAGGTTTTGACTTCCATGGGGCGCACTCTCCGCGTCTTGAACTCGCCGAGCATTATCCGAAACTCACCGCCCGCGCTCTTTTGCGAGTTGTTGTGGTTTTGTCAGCCAGCGGTGGAGGTGCGTATCCGCCACCGGCAGCGCTCGAGCGCTGCCGGTGGGGGCTCGGAGGGTATCTACCAATTCGCCGAGCGCAGGCATTGGGTAAACGCCCTCTCAGAGGCCGAACAGCTGTACCAAGGGCGGCAGCACGAAGGCGGTGACCAGACCGGAGAGCCCCATGGCCAGGCCGGAGAAGGCGCCGGCGATGGCCCCGTAGGTGGAGAAGCAGTAGGCGGTACCGAAGCCGTGGGCAGCCAGCCCCATGGAGAAGCCGCGAATGGCGGGGTCGGTGATGCGGGTCAGACGTAAGACCCAGGGGCCAATGATGCAGCCGATGACCCCGGTGAGCAGGACCAGACCGGCGGTCAGCGAGGGGATGCCGCCGATCTTCTCGGCGATGCCCATGGCGATCGGCGACGTCACCGACTTGGGCGCCAGCGACAGCACGGTCGCATGGTCGGCACCCATGACCAGGCTGATACCCACCGCCGAAACCACCGCGGTGGCGACGCCGGCGAGGGTGCCGGCAATCACCGGCCACAGCAGACGGCGTACGCGCTCGCGCTGGTCGAACAGGGGAATCGCCAGCGCCACGGTGGCCGGACCGAGCAGGAAGTGCAGAAACTGCGCGCCGGCGAAGTAGGTGGGGTAGTCGGTATGGGTGAGTAGCAGAAAGGCGATCAGCATGGCGATCGACAGGATCACCGGGTGCAGCAGCGGCGTGCCGCCGGCCCAGCGGTTGATGCGGCTGGCGATGACGAAGGCGATCAGGGTGGCGAACAGATGCAACAGCGGGCTGGCGGCGAGATAGACCCACACCTGGCCGAAAGGCAGCGAGCTCATGCGTCCTCCTCCTGCGCTTTGCCGCCGCGGTGGGCGAGACGCTGCATCACCTGGCTGGTCACCCACAGGGTCACCGCCGCCGACAGCACCAGCGTCACCAGCAGGACCCAGAATTCGCGCTGGATCAGCCCGACGTGTTCGATCAGTCCGACGCCGGCGGGCACGAACAGCAGGGTGAGATACTTGAGCAGACCTTCGCCCATGCTGCGCAGGCTGGGTGGGACGCTGCCGCGAATGATGAGACCGACGAGCAGGATCAGCATGCCGATGACTGGGCCGGGAATCGGCAGCGACAGTGCCAGGCTCAGCACCTCGCCGAGAAATTGACAGCCGAGCAGAATGCTCATGCCGATGATCAGGGACATGGTGACCTCTTGCGCGCGTGGAGGGGTGACAGGCGGGGCGCCCAGCAAGGGGGTCATTGTACGTCGATTGTGGCGGTGACCAAGCGTGTCCTGCCGCTGTCCCGCAAGCGATTGATAAAAAAGATGAAAGAAGCGCTTTTCATTTCCACAAACGCAAGGTAGTATACGCAGCGTTTCGCAGGGTAGCCCACGGGCAAGCCCGGGCGGAGCCGGAGCGTGGCGCAGCTTGGTAGCGCGCTGCAATGGGGTTGCAGAGGTCGCAGGTTCGAATCCTGTCGCTCCGACCAAATCGAGAAAATGGCCAATCGGATTCGCTTCGATTGGCCATTTTTTTATGTCCTGATTTTCTACTCCGACTGTTCATCGACGTGTCGGCATGGGTCGGCCACGTGCCACATCCCGCACCCCATGCGGCTATGTCTATCAACAGATTTCCACGCTCCACCTGCCGTGCCGGCCGCCGCTGAGGGTGCGGCGCGTGCGGTGGTCTAATATCATGCGTGCATGTCGCGGCCGTCCTTGGATCGGCTGCCCACCCGCTGCGCGGCGACGGCGGTAGCGCCGCCGGTGACCTAGGATGACCCCATGAGCGCTTCTTTCTATCCCTCGCTCGACGCCTTGGCGTCGCTCTGCAGGCGCGCCGGCGAGGCGATCCTGAGCGTCGCCGGCGACAGCCTGGAGACGCGCTTGAAGACCGACGCCAGCCCGGTGACCGCGGCCGATCTCGCCGCCCACCGGGTATTGGTGACGGGGCTGCCGACGCTGGACGATGCACGCTTGCCGGTGCTCTCCGAGGAGGCGGCTGCTACCCCTTGGGAGACGCGGCGGCACTGGTCGCGCTACTGGTTGATCGATCCGCTGGATGGCACCAAGGAGTTCATTCGTGGCTCCGACGAGTACAGTGTCAATATCGCGCTGATTCACGAGCAGCGGGCGGTGCTGGGCGTGATCGCCAAACCCGGTAGTGGCGAGGTGTGGGCCGGCAGCGGCGAGTCGGGTGCCTGGTATCAGGCGGCCGGCGGGGCGGCCTGGACCCGACTTGGCTGCACGTCGCGTACGCCTCCGCGGGTGATGGTGAGCCGCCATCACTGCGATGCGCGCACCCAGGCGTTCCTCGAGCGGCTGCCCGGCGCACGGGTGGAAGCTCTCGGCAGCTCGCTCAAGTGCTGTCGCATCGCCGCCGGCGAGGCGGATCTCTATCCGCGCTTTGGCCCGACCAGCGAGTGGGATACCGCGGCGGCGCAGGCAATCTTGGAGGGCGCGGGTGGGGCGCTGGTCGACCCGCGTGACTGGCAGCCGCTGCGCTACAACACCAAGGCGTCGTTGCTCAACCCGGATTTCGTCGCCTGTGCCGACCTCCAGGGAGCGTGGCGGATGGCGTGGCAGTAGGCGCCGTGAGCGTGGCGACGCCAGCGAAGACAACCGATCGGTTCAGGAGAGTGTCATGTCTGCATGGGAAGTGAGCGCGCTGCTGCTGGTGGCGCTGGCAGTGGTGGTGGGGCTGGCCCTCTACGCCCGCCGGCTGTGGCGCGAGGTGCGGCGACGCGAGGCGTTTCGCCGCGATGAGATCGCGCGTGCCAATCGCAACTGTATCGATAGCCTGGCGGCAATTTCGCAGGCGATGCTCGAGCGTCAGGTGGATCTGGTCGAGGGCGCCCTGCGCTGCAAGGTACTGCTGGACATCGTCGATCACCAGCTGGTGACCCATGAGCGCTTCAAGGTGATCGCCGAGGTCCAGGCGCAGGCGGCGCATCTGCGCACACACGGAGCGCGGAGCGAGTTGACCCCGCGCCAGCGCCATCGCGAGGACCTTGCCCGGGTGGCGATCGCCGAGCAGTACGAAGGGCGACTGGATGACGCTGCCCGGGCTTTGCAGACGCTGTGTGCCGAGTGGCCCGACAAGGGGGCGACAATCACGCAAACGGCGTGAACTTTTCGTCGCCACGCTTTGCCAATCTCGCAAATGATGCTAAAAAAGAACAGTGTTTCCGACGCGGGTTTGCATACCGGCAAGGAATCGACAATGCTGTTACGGAGCTGCAAAGAAAAAAAGGGACAATGGGAACATTGACCGCTACTCGACTCGATGGGTTTCCATCGCGAGAGATTTCTTTGTCGTTGAGGGAGGGGAATGACTTTCTCCCAACGAATTCGGCTTCTATACTCGAAGCCGCTGGGTAACGCCCGTTACGACTAGCGCTGTGTTAAGAAGGAGTCTTACATGAAAAAATCAACGACTGGCCTGCTGCTGGGCTCTGCTCTGGTAGTCGGTCTTTCTGGTTGTGCCAGTTCTGGCATGGAGTCCACCGGTAGCTCTTCCGATCAGGCGTGGTACAACTCGCCGTTCGTATGCGGCATCGCTGGCGGTCTGATCGGCGGTGGTCTGGGCTACGCAACCAGCGGTAGTTCCGACGAAGACACTGGCGCAGCCGTGGGCGGCGTTGCCGGTGCGACTGCTGGTGCTCTGCTGTGTGCCGACTACTCCTCCAACGTCGTCGACAGCGACGGTGATGGCGTGCCGGACGATCGCGACCAGTGCCCGAACACCCCGGCTGGTGTCGCGGTTGACGCGGTAGGTTGCCCGCTCGACACCGACGGTGACGGCGTACCGGACTACATGGACCAGTGCCCGGGTACCCCGGCTGGCGTCGAAGTCAACGCCCAGGGCTGCCCGCTGGATTCCGACGGTGACGGCGTGCCGGACTACCAGGACCAGTGCCCGAACACCCCGGCCGGCGCCAAGGTCAACTCTCTGGGTTGTGAAGAGAGCGTGATCCTGCGTGACGTCAACTTCAAGTTCGATTCCGCTGAGCTCACGCCGAAGGCCGAGTCGATCCTGAACGGCATCTCCGACAAGCTGATGGCCAGCTCCAACACCAACGCCCAGCTGCGTATCCGTCTCGACGGCTATACTGACTCCGTGGGTCCGGCTGACTACAACCAGAAGCTGTCCCAGCGTCGCGCTGACTCCGTCAAGGCGTACCTGGTCAACAAGGGCTTCAATGCTGACAACATCATGACCTACGGTCACGGTGAGAGCGATCCGATCGCCAGCAACGACACCGCTGAAGGTCGTGCCCAGAACCGTCGCGTCGAACTGGACGAGTGGAAGTAAGCTCGCACTAGATCGATGTGATCAAGAGGGCGCCTTCGGGCGCCCTCTGTCGTTGTGGGGCGGTTGTGACGCTCCCTGCGGCTATCGCTCCCACCGTACCTGCCTCGGACGATAGCGTAATCGATGGCATCGCTCCCCCGGCGCTGCTACGCTAGTGCCCCCAAACTCGCCACACGGCGATATCGTCAAGTCGACGCCTGTTTCCGCCGAGCATCGGCCTGCCCGTATGCGGGCTGATCGTGGATAACGGCGTCACCGTATCGAACCGTTCACGTGGTCCTTGGTGTGGACCACCACTGAACATAAGGATGTCTTCATGCCTATTGTCACGCTGCCCGACGGCAGCCAGAGAACCTTCGAGAACCCCTTGAGCATCATGGCGCTGGCCGAGTCCATCGGGCCGGGTCTGGCCAAGGCGTGTATCGCCGGCAAGATCGATGGTGTCGAGGTCGATGCTGCGGATCTGATCGAACACGATGCCGAGGTCGCCATCATCACCGCGCGCGATCCGGAGGGGGTGGCGATCATCCGCCACTCCTGCGCCCACCTGATGGGGCATGCGATCAAGCAGCTCTATCCGGCAGCCAAGATGGCGATCGGGCCGGTCATCGAAGACGGCTTCTATTACGACATCGATTTTGGCGAGTCGATCTCGTCGGAGGATCTGGAGCAGATCGAGGCGCGCATGAAGGCGCTGATCGACCAGGATTACGACGTCGTGCGCGAGTACGTCGACAAGGCTCAGGCGCTGGCGACCTTCGTCTCCCGCGATGAGCCATACAAGCAGGAGATCGTCGAGGGTATTCCCGATGGCGAGACGATTCGTCTCTACCATCACCAGGAGTACATCGACATGTGCCGGGGGCCTCACGTGCCCAATACGCGGCACCTCAAGGCGTTCAAGCTGACCAAGCTGGCCGGCGCCTACTGGCGGGGAGACTCCGCCAATCCCATGCTGACCCGTATCTACGGCACCGCCTGGGCCGACAAGAAAGCGCTCAAGGCCTATCTGCAGCGGCTGGAGGAGGCCGAGAAGCGCGATCACCGCAAGCTGGCGCGGCGCTTCGACTTCTTTCACATGCAGGAAGAGGCGCCCGGCATGGTGTTCTGGCACCCCCGCGGCTGGACCCTGTGGCAGGTTGTCGAGCAGTACATGCGCCAGGTCTATAAAAGCGGCGGCTATCAGGAGATCAAGTGTCCCCAGGTGATGGACGTGTCGCTATGGAAGAAGTCCGGGCACTGGGACAACTACGCCGAGAACATGTTCTTCACCGAGTCGGAGAAGCGCGAATATGCGCTCAAGCCGATGAACTGCCCAGGCCATGTCCAGGTCTTCAACTCGGGGCTGCGCAGCTATCGCGAGCTGCCGATCCGTTACGGCGAGTTCGGTGGCTGCCATCGTAACGAGCCTTCCGGCGCGCTGCACGGTATCATGCGTGTGCGGGCCTTCACCCAGGACGACGGTCACGTCTTCTGTACCCCGGAGCAGATCGAGCCCGAGGTGACCGCCTTCCATCGTCAGGCGCTCCAGGTCTATGCAGACTTCGGCTTCGACGACATTGCAGTGAAGATCGCGTTGCGTCCGGACAAGCGCCTGGGCAGTGACGAGACCTGGGATCGGGCGGAAGGTGCGCTGCGTGCCGCGCTCGCCAACTGTGACGTCGAATGGCAGGAGTTGCCCGGCGAAGGTGCTTTCTATGGTCCCAAGATCGAGTACCATATGAAGGACTGCCTGGGTCGCGAGTGGCAGGTCGGCACCATGCAGGTCGATTTCATGATGCCCGGCCGCCTCGGCGCCCAGTATGTGGCCGAGGATGGCTCGCGCCAGACCCCGGTCATGCTGCACCGTGCCATCGTCGGCTCGATGGAGCGCTTCGTGGGCATCCTGATCGAGCACTATGCCGGTGCCTTGCCGCTGTGGCTGGCGCCGGTCCAGGCGGTGGTGTTGAACATCACCGATGCACAGCGCGAATATGCCGAAAATCTCCTGAAGCGCTTGCGTGAAGCGGGCTTCCGCGTCGAAGCGGACTTGAGGAATGAGAAGATCGGCTTTAAAATTCGCGAACATACGCTGCAGAAGATCCCTTATCTGCTGGTTGTCGGAGATAAGGAAGTCGAATCGGGTGCCGTTGCCGTGCGTACTCGGTCCGGCGAGGATCTGGGCTCCCTGTCGGTAGAGGCGCTGCTGGCGCAGCTCGAGCAGGCAGGCAAGCCGGATCAGCACTGAGCAGCAACGTGAATCGCCAAACGGAGATCTAACGATCAAGCGTAATAATCAGCGCGGGCGTCCTCAGGAAAAGCGCGCGCCCATCAATGACCGTATTCGTGCAGACGAAGTTCGCCTTATCGATGCCGAGGGTGAGCAGGTGGGAGTCGTTCCCATGCAAGAGGCGTTGGAACGTGCCGAGGAAGCCGGTATGGACCTCGTGCAGATTTCCAATGCCGACCCCATCGTCTGCAAGATCATGGACTACGGTAAATTCCTCTTCGAGCAGAAGAAGCAGAAATCCGCTCAGAAGAAGAAGACCAAGCAGATTCAGGTCAAGGAAGTCAAATTCCGGCCTGGCACGGACGAGGGTGACTATCAGGTGAAGCTCAAGAACCTGATACGTTTCCTCGAAGGTGGCGACAAGGGCAAGGTCACGCTCCGCTTCCGCGGTCGCGAGATGGCGCACCAGGACATCGGTCGTCGACTGATGGAACGGATCGCCGGCGATCTCGAGGAGATGGCCACTGTCGAATCCTTCCCCAAGATGGAAGGCCGGCAGATGATCATGATCCTTGCGCCCAAGAAGAAGTGATCCGCGGGCAAGTCGAACGGGGTGTGGCGCCAGTGCCACGCCCGGCCTCGGGTTTTCTAAAGAAATCGGATCGGAGTTTCTACTCATGCCGAAAATCAAGAGCAACAGCGGCGCTGCCAAGCGCTTCAAGAAGACCGCCAATGGCTTCAAGCACAAGCAGTCTTTCCGTAGTCACATCCTGACCAAGAAGTCCACCAAGCGTAAGCGTCAGCTGCGCGGTATGAAGCAGGTTCACGCTGCCGACAAGCAGCTCGTGGCCCGCATGCTGCCGAACCTCTGAGCCCCTTTGGTCGACCTTTTTTAACGTCAGGAGAGTACTATGTCTCGCGTCAAGCGTGGTGTCGTCGCACGTCGTCGTCACAAGAAGATCATGAAGCAGGCCAAGGGCTACTATGGTGCGCGTTCGCGCGTCTTCCGCGTAGCCAAGCAGGCGGTCATCAAAGCCGGTCAGTACGCCTATCGTGACCGTCGTCAGCGCAAGCGTCAGTTCCGCGCGCTGTGGATCACCCGTATCAATGCGGCGGCACGCAACAACGGCATGTCCTACAGCCGTTTCGTCGCCGGCCTCAAGCAGGCGGGTATCGAGATCGACCGCAAGGTGCTGGCCGATCTGGCCGTTCACGAGAAAGCCGCTTTTACGGCGCTCGTCGAGAAAGCCAAGGCTGCATAAGCCGGTCATCCTCGGCCCCTAGCGGGTCGTGGTAGTCACGTGACCGATCCAGGGGAAGGGCAGCCGCTCTTCCCCTGTTTTTTTCCCATACCCTGTTTTTGAGTGCACCGCGGCAGCGACACGCGGTGCGTCACGAGAGACAAGCGGAGCTCGACGGATGGATCATCTTCCTGCCCTGGTCAACGAGGCGAGCGCGGCCATCGCCGCCGCCGAGGACGCCCAGGCTCTGGATCAGGTGCGCGTGCGCTACCTGGGCAAGAAAGGCGAGATCACGGCGCTGCTGAAGGGGCTCGGTCATCTGCCCCCGGAGGAGAGACCGGCTGCCGGCGAGCGCATCAACGAGGCGAAGCAGGCGCTGCAGCAGGAGCTGGAGCAGCGTCGTCAGGCGCTGGAGCAGGCGGCGCTGACGGCGCAGCTGGACGCCGAGCGCATCGACGTCACCCTGCCCGGGCGCGGCGAGACCAATGGTGGCCTGCACCCGGTGACTCAGACGCTGGAGCGTATCGAGGCGCTGTTCCAGCACATCGGATTCGATGTCGCCGTGGGCCCCGAGATCGAGGATGACTTCCATAACTTCGAGGCGCTCAACATCCCGGCCCACCATCCGGCGCGAGGCATGGCGGATACCTTCTACTTCGACGCCACGCGGCTGTTGCGCACCCATACCTCCCCGGTCCAGGTGCGTACCATGCAGGCGCAGGAGCCGCCGATCCGTATCGTCTGCCCGGGGCGCGTCTACCGCAGCGACTCCGATCTGACCCATACGCCGATGTTCCACCAGGTCGAGGGGTTGCTGGTCGACGAAGGGGTCTGCTTCGCCGACCTCAAGGGCACCATCGCCGACTTCCTGCAGGCTTTCTTCGAGCGTGACGATCTGCAGGTCCGCTTCCGGCCCTCCTACTTCCCGTTCACCGAGCCTTCCGCCGAGGTCGATATCCAGTGCGTGATGTGCCGTGGCGAGGGTTGCCGGGTCTGCTCCCACAGCGGTTGGCTGGAGGTGATGGGCTGCGGGATGGTGCATCCTGAGGTGTTCCGCCACGCTGGCATCGATGCCAGCCGTTTCACCGGCTTCGCCTTCGGCATGGGGGCGGAGCGTCTGGCGATGCTGCGCTATGGCGTCAACGATCTACGCCTGTTCTTCGACAACGATCTGCGATTCCTGCGCCAGTTCAACTGAGTTCTTCGCCAGTCAAGGAGTATCAAGATGAAGTTTTCCGAAGCGTGGCTGCGCGAGTGGGTTTCTCCTCAGCTCGATACCCAGGCCCTGGCGGACGCCATCACCATGGCCGGCCTGGAGGTCGATGCGATCGAGCCGGTCGGCGCAGTGTTCGCAGGGGTGGTGGTCGCGGAAGTGGTGGCCAAGGCGCCGCATCCGGACGCCGACAAGCTCAATGTCTGCCAGGTTCAGGATGGCAGCGGCGAGCCGGTTCAGGTGGTGTGCGGTGCGCCCAATGTCGCCGTCGGCCAGAAAGTGCCGTTTGCCCGGGTCGGTGCGGTGCTGCCCGAGGATTTCAAGATCAAGCGCGCCAAGCTGCGCGGCGTCGAGTCCCATGGCATGATCTGCTCCGCCTCCGAACTGGGGCTGGAGGAGGGGCACTCCGAGGGGATCTACGTGCTGCCCTCGAATGCGCCGGTCGGGGCGGACTTCCGCGCCTGGATGACCCTAGACGACAGCACCATCGACGTCGATCTGACCCCCAACCGCGGCGACTGTCTCAGCCTGCGCGGTATTGCCCGTGAAGTCGGCTGCGTCACCGCGACCCGGGTGGTGGAGCCGAACATCGCGCCGGTGGTGGCGCGCAGCAATGCCCAGTTCCCGATCGCGGTGAGCGACGAGGCGGGCTGCCCGCGCTATCTCGGCCGGGTGATCCGCGACGTCGACCTGAGTGCACCGACGCCGCTGTGGATGCGTGAGCGGCTGCGCCGCAGTGGCATCCGCAGCATCGACCCGGCAGTCGACGTCACCAACTACGTGATGCTCGAACTGGGTCAGCCGATGCACGCCTTCGATCTCGACGTGCTCGAAGGGGGCATCGAGGTGCGCCGGGCCCACGACGGCGAGCGACTGACCCTGCTCGACGGCCAGGAAGTCGTGCTGGATGGCACTACCCTGGTGATCGCGGATCAGGCCAAGGCGCTGGCGATCGCCGGCGTCATGGGGGGCGAGGATAGCGGCGTCGGTGCCAACACCCGCCACCTGTTTCTCGAAGCCGCCTTCTTCGCGCCGCTCGGCGTAGCGGGCAAGGCGCGTCAGTTCGGCCTGCACACCGACGCTTCCCACCGCTTCGAGCGCGGCGTCGATCCGGACATCACACGTCCGGCAATGGAGCGCGCCACCGAGCTGCTGCTGGCGATCGTCGGCGGTACGCCGGGGCCGATCTCCGAGGTGCGCAAGCCGACCCATCTGCCCCAGCGCGGCGATGTCGCGCTGAGTCGCGAGCGCCTCGCCGCCTGCCTCGACGTGCGCCTGCCCGATGAGGAGATCCAGCGTATCTTCCGCGGCCTGGGCATGACCGCATCGGCGCCCGGCGACCGCTGGCGGGTGCAGATTCCGAGCTGGCGCTTCGACATCGCCATCGAGGAGGATTTGATCGAGGAGCTGGCACGCGTCCACGGCTACAACCGACTGCCCGTGCGGCGGCCCCAGGCGCGGCTGAGCCTGAAGTCGGCCGACGAGGCGCTGCAGCCGCTGCGCCGGGTGCGCCGCCACCTGGTCTCGCGTGGCTATCAGGAGGCGGTGACCTACAGCTTCGTCTCCCCCGAGCTGCAGTCGCTGCTGCTGCCGGAAGCGGTGTCGCCGACCCTGGCCAACCCCATCTCCAGCGACATGTCGGTGATGCGTCACAGCCTCTTCCCGGGGCTGCTCAAGGCGCTGATGCACAACCTCAATCGCCAGCAGCAGCGGGTGCGCCTGTTCGAGACTGGCCTGGTGTTCCAGGGTGAGCTCGACGCGCTGGTGCAGACGCCGATGATCGGCGGGCTGGTGTGTGGTAGCCGCGACGTGGAGGGCTGGGCCGCGGGGCGTGAGAGCGTCGACTTCTTCGACCTCAAGGGCGATCTCGAGAGCCTGCTGGCGCTGAGCGGCTGCGCCGACGAGTGGCAGTTCGTCGCCGCCAGTCACCCCGCGCTGCACCCGGGGCGAACCGCCCAGCTCTATCGTGGAGGCCAGGCCCAGGGCTGGATCGGGGCGCTGCACCCGTCGATCCGGTCGCAGCTGGGCATCAAGCCGGAGGTCTATCTCTTCGAAGTCGCTCAACAGGCGGTGCTCGAGGGGCGGATCGCGGCCTTCCAGCCGCTGTCGCGCTACCCCGAGGTGCGCCGGGATCTGGCTTTCGTGGTCGATGCCGAAGTGGGCGTGGCACCGCTGCTGGAAGCGATCCGCGCGCGTGCCGGCGAGTGGCTCACCCAGTGGCAGCTGTTCGATGTCTATCAGGGGCAGGGGGTGGCCGAAGGGCACAAGAGCATCGCCCTGGGCTTGACCTGGCAGCATCCTTCGCGCACTCTCAATGACGATGAAATCAATCAGTTAATTGCAGCCGTGGTGGACGAAGCCGAGTCCCGCTTCGGCGCCAGGCTGCGCAGTTGATCTGTCGTCCTGTGCGAAGGAGCGATCATGGGAGCGCTGACCAAGGCTGAACTCGCCGAGCACCTGCACACGGAGCTCGGCTTCTCCAAGCGGGAAGCCAAGTACATGGTGGAGACGTTCTTCGAGGAGATTCGCGGCTGCCTACGCGAGAACGAGCAGGTGAAGCTGTCGGGGTTCGGCAATTTCGACCTGCGGGACAAGCGCGAGCGGCCGGGACGCAATCCGAAGACGGGTGAGGAGATACCGATCTCCGCCCGGCGCGTGGTCACCTTTCGACCCGGGCAAAAGCTGAAGGCCAAGGTCGAGAGCTTCGACGGCGAGCTGCAGGACCCCTGAGCGCGACCCGCACATCCAAGACCGCCTGCCGNNCGGCAGGCGGTCTTGCGTTGGGCCGGCGCCGGATGAGCCGCCCCGGGCGGGTGTGCTAAGCTCGCGCCCACGGCGGGCGGCGGCCGTTCGCCCGTGCTTTTCACCCACTCTAGACCGAACCCATATGCCCAGACTGAAGATCTACGTAGGAACCGTCTACGGCGGCGCGCTCGATGTCGCCGAGCAAATCTCGCCGCTGTTCGAGCAGGCCGGCTACGAGGTCGCCGTGATCGAGCAGCCGACGCTGGCCGACCTGGTCGACGACCGCCCCGATCTGGCGCTGTTCTGCCTCTCGACCACCGGCAGCGGGGATTTTCCCGGCGATTTCGTGGCTTTCGTGCGTGCCCTCAAGGAGACGCCGCCGACGCTGAACGGGCTGCGCTACGGCCTGATCGCGCTGGGTGACAGCTCCTATGGCGACACCTTTTGCGGCTCGGGCCGGGCACTCGATGAGATCCTGGCCGATCTCGGCGCGCAGCGGCTGGGCGAGCGGCTGGAGATCGATGCCATGGAGACCTTCATGGCGGATGACGCCGCGCTGCCATGGGCCGAGGCGTGGATCGCCGAGCAGGGGCTGGGCGCATGAGTGACAGCCCGACCTCGGCGCGGGCGCTGACCGCGACCCGCTTCAGCACGCTGCTGGGCCTGTGGCTGGTGATGCTGCTCTCGTTGCCGCGCTATTGGCTGCTGGGTGACCAGACCCGTCTGGTCCTGCTGGGTGCCTTCGTGGTGGCGGTGAGCGTGGCGCTGGCGGCGGTCTGGCGGCTGATGTCAGCGGCAGAGCGCGGCCGCTGCCCGCGGGCCATACGCCACCTGCTGATCTGTCTGGTGGTGGCGCTGGTGGTGGTGGCCGCCTGGCATCTGCTGAGCGGAACCGGCGTGGTCTGGGCAATGACGCTCTCCCAGGGCATGGCGCTGGGGCTGGTGCTGCACGTGGTGCTGCGGCTATGGCGGCGCCGCTGAAGGCCGAGTGAGACAGCGCAGGCTCAGCGCTGATACCCAAAAGCCAACGGGCGACGGNNCCGTCGCCCGTTGGCGTTATGGCTCGCTGCCCGCGCGGTGTGCGTCGCGCAGGGCGGACTCAGTGTGGCGCGGCCAGCGTATAGCAAGGCACGTACTCGCTGCCCGGTAGCTTCATGCGCCCTTGGGCCACGAAGGAGGTGAGCAGGGTGTCGAGGCGCTCCATCAGCTCGGGTTCGGCATGCAGACGGAAGGGGCCGTGCTCGGCGATCGCGCGCACCCCCGGCTCCTTGACGTTGCCGGCGACGATGCCGGAAAACGCCCGGCGCAGGTTGGCGGCCAGCTCGTGGCGCGGCTGGTCACGATGCAGCGCCAGGTTCGCCATGGCCTGGTGGGTCGGCTCGAACGTCTGCTGGAAGCTGCGCTCGATGTTGAGACGCCAGTTGAAATAGAAGGCGTCGTTCTGAGTGCGGCGGAACTCGGCGACGTCGTCGATGCCGTGGCGCATCTCGCGGGCTACGCTGACCGGATCGTCGACGATGATGCGGTAGTGGCGACGCACCGACTCGCCCAGGGTATAGCAGAGGAACTCGTCGATGCGCTGGAAGTAGTCACTGGCGCTGGCCGGCCCGGTCAGGATCACCGGGAAGGGAATGTCGCGATTGTCCGGGTGCATCAGGATGCCGAGCAGGTAGAGGATCTCCTCGGCGGTGCCGACCCCGCCGGGGAATACCACGATGCCGTGACCCACGCGCACGAAGGCTTCGAGGCGCTTCTCGATGTCCGGCATGATCACCAGCTCGTTGACGATCGGATTGGGTGACTCCGCGGCGATGATGCCGGGTTCGGAGATACCCAGGTAGCGACCGCCACGCCGGCGCTGCTTGGCGTGGGCGAGATTGGCGCCTTTCATCGGGCCTTTCATCGCGCCGGGGCCGCAGCCGGTGCAGATGTCGAGTTCGCGCAGCCCCAGGTGGTAACCCACCGCCTTGGTGTAGTCGTACTCCTCGCGGCTGATCGAGTGGCCGCCCCAGCACACCACCAGACTCGGCTCGTGGGCGGTGCGCAGGGCGCTGGCGTTGCGCAGGATGTGGAACACCGCGTTGGTGGCGCCCTCGTTGGTATCGAGGTCGAAGCGAGGGTTGTTCTGGATCTCGTTGTAGACGTAGACGATGTCGCGCAGGACCGAGGAGAGTTGCTCACGGATACCGCGGATCATGCGGCCGTCGACGAAGGCGCAGGCCGGGGCGTTGGAGAGCTTCAGGCGGATACCACGATCCTGCTGCAGCACCTCGATGTCGAAGTCGTGATACGCCTGCATCACCGCCAGGCCATCGTCGGTCGGAGTGTCGCAATTGAGGATCGCCAGCGCACAGCGCCGCAGCAGGTCGTGGAGACCGCTACTGGAGGTGTCGCGCAGACGGTTGACTTCGGACTGGGAGAGAACCTCGAGGCTTCCTTCGGGGGAGACGATGGTGGAGAGCGTCTCGGGCATGGCCGTTTCCTTGCGCAGAAGTGCCCGCCGGGGCGGGCGACGTGGGGATTATTGGGGGGTACGGTCGATGGCGCTCTGCCACAGCGCGGCGATCTGTGCGCGATCGGCGTCGCTCATCCCGTCCTGGGCGAACGTGCTCTCGAGCCACTGCCAGTAGGTGGCATCGAAATCTTCCGCCACCACATCGGCAGGATCGTAGTCGGCCATCTCCTGGACCAGACCGATCTGCGGAATCATGTAGCCGAGGGCGAACAGGTCGTTCTCCGCGGCGTTCTCTTCCATCTCGAGCAGGGTGCGCTGGACGGCTTGGGCGCGTTGCGCGAAGGCATCTGACATAGGACTCTGAGCTATCCGAAAAAAGGGTCCAGGCATGCTAACACGGGTGCTGATGCGGCGCAGTGACGGCGGCGGCGGTGCGTCTCCGGGTATAAATTGCTATAATCGATGCAAGCCTGAGATAACAATGAAACGTTATCCAGCACCAGTAGAGCGACGTCTTGGCGTCCTTTGACTCCCTTCTGCCCTGCGTGAGTGAACCGCGTTTTTCCATGTTCAACGCCCAGTATTTTCGTACTTTCATGATGCTCGTCGAGACCGGCAGCTTCACCCAGACCGCAGGCAAGCTCGATATGACCCAGCCCGGGGTCAGCCAGCACGTGCGTAAGCTCGAGGAGTACCTCGGGCGCTCGCTGCTCAATCGCCAGGGGCGCAAATTCTCCCTCACCGATGCGGGCCGCCGCGCCTACGACTACGCGGTCAAGCTGTTCGCCGAGCACGAGTACTTCCGCCACTCGCTGGACGACGACTCCCCCGATAGCGGCGAGTGCCGTATCGCCTCTCCGGGCAGTGTGGGGCTGATGTTCTACCCGTTCCTGCTCGGCTATCAGCAGATGCACCCGGGGCTCACGGTCAACTACAGCTTCGCCTTCAATCAAGAGATCGCCGCCGACGTGCTGGCGGGGCGCTATGACGTGGGCATCGTCACCGAGGCGGGCAAGCAGCCGGATCTGCATTTCGAGGCATGGCATCAGGAGCCGTTATGCCTGGTGGTGCCGGCCGACTTCGCCGGTACTACCTTTGCGGAGCTGCAGGCGCTGGGCTTCGTCAACTATACCGATGGCAACACCAACGCCAGCCTGGTGCTGCGCAACAATTTCGGTGGCGAATTTCGCAGCATGACGCACTTTCCGCGCCAGGGATTCACCAATGAGGTGGGGCAAGTGCTGGATGCGGTCGCCCGCGGGCTGGGATTCACCGTGGTCTCGCGACCGGTGCTGGAAACCTCGCCATGGCAGCGCCAGGTCCGCGAGCTGCCGCTGGCGCAGCCGGTCTACGACACGCTTTATCTGGTCACCCGGGGTGACGTCGAGCTGCCCAAGCGTTATCGCCAACTGCTCGAGACCTTCCGCCAGCAGCGACTCAACTCGCTCTACGGCTACAGCGAGCTGCCGTCTCTGGAGGACGCCTGATAGGGAGGGGGCTAGCGAGAAGCGGTGTCTCGCTAGAAGAGAGGGGGCATAGCCCTACACCGGGTCGATGCGCTCCCCGGACAAGGCAACGGCCGCTCGATGAGCGGCCGTTGCTTTTTCACGCGTGGCTCTTATGCATCTGTCACTTTTGCGTGTATCTCAGACGGCGTCGCGGTAGGCATCCATCGGCGGGCAGCTGCAGATCAGGTTACGGTCGCCGAAGACGTTGTCGACCCGATTGACCGCCGGCCAGTACTTGGCCTCCCGGGATGCCTGGGAGGGGAAGGCGCCGAGTTCGCGGGAGTAGGCGCGTTCCCAATGGGCTTCTGCCAGGTCGGCCATGGTGTGGGGCGCCATCACCAGCGGGTTGTCATCCTTGGGCCAGGTGCCGCTCTCGACCTGGGCGATCTCTTCGCGAATCGCGATCATGGCGTCGCAGAAACGGTCGATCTCATAGCGCGACTCGGACTCGGTCGGCTCGACCATCAGCGTGCCCGCGACCGGGAAGGACATGGTCGGGGCGTGGAAGCCGTAATCCATCAGACGCTTGGCGATATCCTCCTCGCCGATCCCCGATGCCGCCTTGAGCGGACGGATGTCGAGAATGCACTCGTGGGCCACGGTGCCGTTGGCGCCCCGATAGAGCACCGGATAGTGATGCTCGAGCCGCTTGGCGATGTAGTTGGCGTTGAGGATCGCCAGCTCGGTTGCCTCGCGCAGCCCGCGGGCGCCCATCATCTTGATGTAGGCCCAGGAGATCGGCAGGATCGAGGCGCTGCCGAAGGCCGCTGCGGAGACCGCACCGGCAGCCGGGTCGATCGCTTCCTGCGGGGTCACCACGTGGTTGGGCAGATGGCGCGCCAGGTGCGCCTTGACTCCGATCGGGCCCATGCCTGGGCCACCGCCGCCATGGGGAATGCAGAACGTCTTGTGCAAATTGAGGTGCGAGACATCGCCGCCGTAGTCGCCGGGGCGGCAGAGGCCGACCTGGGCGTTCATGTTGGCGCCATCGATATAGACCTGGCCGCCGTGCTCATGGACGATGCGGCAAGCGTCACGGACGCTCTCCTCGAACACGCCGTGGGTGGAGGGGTAGGTGAGCATGATCGCGGAGAGGCGCTCGCTGTGCTTCTCCGCCTTGGCCTGCAGATCGCTCAGATCGATGTTGCCATCACGGTCACACTCCACCACCACTACCTGCATCTGCGCCATCGCTGCCGAGGCCGGGTTGGTACCATGGGCCGAGCTGGGGATCAGGCAGATATTGCGATGGCCCTCGCCGCTGGCCTGCTGATAGCGGCGAATCGCCACCAGGCCCGCGTATTCGCCCTGGGCCCCCGAGTTCGGCTGCATCGAAATGGCGTCATAGCCGGTGATCTCGACCAGGAAGTCGCTCAGTTCGGTGATCATCTGACGGTAGCCCGCGACCTGCTCGGCGGGCGCGAAGGGGTGGATATTGGCGAATTCGGGCCAGGTGATCGGGATCATCTCGCTGGTGGCGTTGAGCTTCATGGTGCACGAGCCCAGCGGGATCATCGCATGGGTCAGCGACAGGTCACGATTCTCCAGGCGCTTGAGGTAGCGCAGCATCTCTGTCTCGCTGCGGAAGCGCTGGAAGTTGGGATGGGTCAGGAAGTCGCTGTGGCGTGTCAGCGCAGCTGGAATGCCGGTGATCGCGTCGCGCTGGGCCTGGCGGTCGAGTTCGCTCACCGACAGGCCGTGCTCGTCGCCCAGCAGCACGTCGAACAGCGCCGCCAGATCGGCCGCGGTGGTGGTCTCGTTGAGACTCACGCCGACTTCGCCGTCGCTGGGGTAGCGCAGATTGATCTCGCGGGTCAGGGCGCGCCCCTGGATGCGGTGGCTGTCGACCCCGCACAGGGTCAGGGTGTCGAACCAGCTGTCGTGCTTGAGCGCGATACCGTGCTGAGCCAGGCCCGTCGCCAGCAGCGAGGTGAGGCGGTGGATGCGCGTGGCGATGGTACGCAGCCCCTCGGCACCGTGATAGGTGGCGTAGAAGCCGGCGATGTTGGCCAGCAGCGCCTGGGCGGTACAGATGTTGGAGGTCGCCTTCTCGCGCCGGATGTGCTGTTCACGGGTCTGCATCGCCATGCGCAGCGCGGGACGGCCACGGCTGTCCTTGGAGACACCGATCACCCGACCCGGCAGCGAGCGCTTGAGCGCTTCGCTGGCGGCGAAATAGGCCGCGTGCGGGCCGCCGTAGCCCATCGGGACGCCGAAGCGCTGGGAGTTGCCGAGTACGATGTCGGCGCCCATCTCGCCCGGCGGCTTGAGCAGCACCAGGCTCATGAGGTCGGCGGCGACGCAGGTCATGATCTGGCGTTCGCCGGCGGCCGCGATCAGCGCTTCGAGATCCGCAGGCACTTCACCATCGACCCCGGGGTACTGCAGCAGGGCCCCGAACACCTCCTCGTCGGCCAGACGCGCACGCGGGGCGACGACCAGTTCGAAGCCGAGATAGGCCGCCCGCGTGCGCAGCACGTCGAGGGTCTGCGGCAGCACGTCATCGGCGACGAAGAAGCGCTCGCTCTTGCTTTTCTTGTTGGCACGTCGGCACAGCGCCATCGCCTCGGCGGCGGCGGTCGCCTCGTCGAGCAGCGAGGCGTTGGCGATCGCCATGCCGGTCAGATCCATCACCATCTGCTGGAAGTTGAGCAGACCCTCGAGCCGCCCCTGGGCGATCTCCGGCTGGTACGGCGTGTAGGCGGTGTACCAGCCCGGGTTCTCGAGCACGTTGCGCTGGATCACCGGCGGCAGATGGGTGGGGTAGTAGCCTTGGCCGATATAGCTCTTGAACACCCGATTCTGGCGCGCCAGACCCTTGAGATAGTCGAGCGCCTCCGCTTCCCCCTTGGGGCCATCCAGCGCCAGCTCCCGGTTCAGGCGAATGCCCTGGGGCACGGTCTGCTCGATCAGCGTCGGCAGCGAGGTCATGCCGAGCGTCTTGAGCATCGCGGTGACATCTTCACCGTTCGGGCCGTTGTGGCGCTTGAGGAAATCGTCGTGGTTGGCCAGCTCGGCCAGGGTGCGGGTATCGGTAGGCATGGGGCGTCCAGCGGATCGGCGGTGGGAGAGAGAGGCCACCCGGCGGGGCGGGTGGCCGCGACTGGGCCTGGGGGCGGATCAGCCGTCCTGATCTTCCTCGGCGGCGACGAGATCGGCGTAGGCCTCGGCGGAGAGCAAGGACTCGAGTTCGGCCTGGTCGGCCAGCTTGAGCTTGAGGATCCAACCATCGCTGTAGGGCGAGTCGTTGACGGTCTCGGGGGCATCCTCGAGCGCTTCGTTGACTTCGAGAATCTCGCCGGCCAGGGGCGCATAGAGATCGGAGGCGGCCTTGACCGACTCGATGACACCGAATTCGTCGCCGGCATCGAGGCTCTTGCCCGGCTCGGGCAGTTCGACGAAGACGACGTCACCCAGCGCTTCCTGGGCGTGGTCGGTGATGCCGACAGTGACGCTGCCGTCGCCGTTATCCAGCACCCATTCGTGGCTATCGGTATAGAGCAGGTTGTTGGGGATATCGCTCATGAGGGTTTCCTATAAGAAACGTGTTTCGGCACAAGAGACTCTGGCGAGCATTATGCATCAATGTTTCGTCAATTGGCATAGGCTCGCGACCGCCACGGCCACGATCGCCGCCGCCACGCCCCTAGGTTGGGGTGAGAACGCGCCGACGTCCAGTGGCAACCGCCCGCTTGATGCGGGAGGCGCGCCACTGGCGGCTCGCGCAGGCCGCGCAGGTGGTGAAGGGGCGGGTGGGAAAGGCCGGAATCGCGCGGTACGAGCCAGGTTTGGCGCGCCTGGCGGGGGCAAGCCGTGTTCCTGATCGGAGTGCATGTTTCTTATCGGAAACACGAATGCTTTTCGCGCCAGGCCTTTTCGCATAAGGTTAGCGACATCCTCCGTGTCGTTGCTGCCGCGTCGCCCGATCCGCCATGGGTCTGATTGTGTAAGCGCAGCATAATCCTCTATCGTTGCGAGGTTTTTTCGACACAAGCGCCTAGGCTCTGTCCGAAAACTGCCTGCGTTCGCCGACTTTTCGTACAGACCTTGGGACGTTGCCTCACAGCTCGCCGTCGAGGCACTGGGCAATAACAATCTCAACAGGGGGTTGCCGTGGAACTTCTGACCAATATCTTCGGATCCATCAACGGGGTCGTCTGGGGCCCGTTGATGCTGATACTGCTGTTCGGGGTAGGTATCTACCTCCAGCTTGGCCTCAAGCTGCTGCCGATTCGCAAGCTCGGGCTCGGCTTCAGCTTGCTGTGGCAGGGCCGTCGGAGTGCCGACGATGACCGCAACGACGGCGAGATCTCACCGTTCAACGCGCTGATGACCGCCCTCTCGGCGACCATCGGTACCGGCAATATCGCCGGCGTGGCGACGGCGATCGCGCTCGGCGGCCCCGGGGCGGTGTTCTGGATGTGGCTTACTGCACTGGTCGGCATGGCGACCAAGTTCTCTGAGGCGGTGCTGGCGGTGCGCTATCGCGAGACCGACTCCCAGGGCAACCATGTCGGCGGGCCGATGTACTACATCCGTAACGGCCTCGGCCGGCGCTGGGCCTGGCTCGGCGGGCTGTTCGCCTTCTTCGGTGCGGTGGCGGCGTTCGGGATCGGCAATACGGTGCAGGCCAACTCGGTGGCGGATGCGCTGACCACCTCCTTCGGCGTGCCAGCGTGGCTGACCGGGGTGATCATCATGCTGCTAGCCGGGGCCGTGATCCTCGGGGGGATCAAACGTATCTCCCAGGTCGCGGGCAAGCTGGTGCCGCTGATGGCAGTGGCCTATGTGGTCTCGGGGCTGATCATACTCGTGATCAACGTCGACCAGATCGGCAGCGCCTTCGGCCTGATCTTCGACCACGCCTTCAATCCGATCGCCGCCACCGGCGGTTTCGCCGGCGCGGCCGTGGCGGCGGCGATCCGTTTCGGTGTCGCCCGCGGTATCTTCTCCAACGAGGCGGGCCTGGGCAGTGCGCCGATCGCCCACGCCGCGGCCCAGACCCGTAACCCGGTGCGCCAGGGGCTGATCGCGATGCTCGGCACCTTCATCGACACCCTGGTGGTGTGCACCATGACCGCGCTGGTGATTCTCACCTCGACCCACTGGCTGGATGGCGAGAGCGGCGCCGGCTTGACCTCGCTCTCCTTCGACAGTGCGCTGCCGGGGGTTGGCCAGCACGTGGTCGCCATCGCCCTGGCGGTCTTCGCCTTCACCACCATCCTCGGCTGGTCGTTCTACGGCGAGAAGTGCTTCCAGTACTTGTTCGGCGACAAGCCGATCATGCTCTATCGCATTGTCTTCGTGCTGGCAGTACCGGTGGGTGCCATGGCCAAGCTCGATTTCATCTGGCTGGTGGCGGATACCTTCAATGCCATGATGGCGATCCCCAACCTGATCGCGCTGGCACTGCTGTCACCGGTGGTGTTCAAGCTGACCCGCGATCACTTCGCCGGCAAGACGGTGCTGCCGGGCGAGGATCTCGAACGCCACCGCGACTGACGCCAAGGGTGGGCCGCTGTCTCGGGCAGCGGCCTCTCGGCGCAGTTTCCCTCTCGATTCGATCTGGAGAATCCCCCATGTCCGACCTCAAACAGACGCCGCTTCACGCCCTGCATCAGGAGCTGGGCGGCAAGATGGTGCCCTTCGCCGGCTACAGCATGCCGGTCCAGTTCCCCCTCGGGGTCAAGAAGGAGCACGAGCACACCCGCCACGCCTGCGGCCTGTTCGATGTCTCTCACATGGGCCAGGTGCGGGTGACGGGTCCGTCGCCGGCTCAGGCGATGGAGACGTTGGTGTGTGCGGATGTGGTGGGTATCCCTGAGGGCGGCCAGCGCTATGCGCTGTTCACCAGCAGCGAGGGAGGCATTCTCGACGACCTGATGATCGTCAACCACGGTGATTCGCTCTACGTGGTGGTCAACGCCGCCTGCAAGGATGAGGATGTGGCGCTGATGCGGGTCGGGCTGGACGCCGAGCACGAGGTCGAGGTGCTCGACCGCGCGCTGCTGGCGTTGCAGGGTCCGCAGGCGAGTCAGGTGATGGCGCGACTTTGTCCTGCAGCATGCGAACTCACCTTCATGCAGCACGGGCGCTTCGAGGTCGACGGCGACACCCTGTGGATCAGCCGCAGCGGCTATACCGGCGAAGATGGCTTCGAGATCTCGGTCGCCGCCGAGGCTGCCGAGAAGCTGGCGCGCTGGTGCCTGGCCCAGGCGGAGGTGGAGCCGATCGGTCTGGGGGCGCGCGATTCGTTGCGCCTGGAAGCGGGGCTGTGTCTCTACGGCCACGACATCGATGCCACCACCACACCGGTGGAGGCGAGTCTCTCCTGGGCGGTGGGCAAGGCGCGCCGGATCGGCGGCGAGCGCGAGGCGGGCTTCCCCGGGGCGGATGTCATCCTGCACCAGATGCAGGCCAAGGATCACCAGCGCAAGCGGATCGGGCTGGTCGGCGAAGGGCGGGCGCCGGTACGTGAGGGTAGTGCGCTCTACGACGCCGATGACAACGCCGTCGGCGAAGTCACCTCCGGCAGCTTCGGACCGAGTGTCGGCGCGCCGGTGGCCATGGCCTACGTCAAGGTCGAAGCGGCACAGTCCGATGCCATGCTGTACGCCGACGTGCGCGGCAAACGCCTGCCGATGCGCGTCAGCCGGATGCCGTTCGTCAAGGCCAACTATCAGCGCTGAGCGCTGCTGGTGAGACCGATTTCACGATCGCGATCGACAGGTTTATACCGTTATCTTTTCTGGCCTGGATAACGTCTCTGAGCCTCCCGCCCGGGAGGCTTTTTTGGGTTGCTCAGACCAGTGAACAGGACCGGTGCGCTCTGGTTGTCAGCGCGCATTCGCCCTCTCTACCAGGGCCATGTGTCCTGGTGCGGCTCAGCCGCAGACGCGACGGAAGGTGAGGCTGACGCGGGGGCCGGGGATCGCCCGCGGGGTGAGGGCGTGCTGCCAGCGGGATTGCGCGCCGGGGCCCATCAGCAGCAGGCTGCCGTGGGGCAGCCAGACGTTGAACGCCCGCTGCCCGGAATCCCGGTGACGCTCGCGGAAGCGTAGCGGTCGCTCGGCGCCGAGCGAGACCGCGGCGACCACCGGGTCTGGGCCCAGCTCGGGCTCGTCGTCACTGTGCCAGCCCATGCGTTGCTGGCCATCCTGATAGCGGTTGAGCAGAACGCTGTTGAACTCGGTGGTCGGCAACCCGGCGTGGGCCAGGGCTTGCTGCACCCGAGTGGCCAGTTCGGCCACGGTCGGGTGCCAGGGGGTCGGTACCAGCTGGCTGCCGGAGTAACGGTAGCTGGCCTCGGGGTCACCCATCCAGCACTGGGCGCGGGGGATGACGTGGTCGCGTCCGTAGACGCGGATAGCCGGGCTCTCCCATGCCACCTCGCGCAGCAGGGTGTCGAGCAGCGCACTGGCCGCCGCGGGGGAGAGAAAGGTATCGAGCCGGGCCAGCACCGGTCGGGTCTCGAGCCACTGCCACTCCCCGCGCGATGCGGCGCCAGCGCTCAAAGCGGGGGAAAGATCAGCGCTGCCAGCGCCTGGCTGGACCAGGCGAGGCCGGCGCCGATCAGGCCACCGATCAGGACGTCGCTCAGGTAGTGCAGCCCTAGCACCACCCGTGAGGCGGCAATCAGGCAGGCCAGGGGGAACACCACCGGCAGCAGGCTGGGCGTGGTGGTGGCGGTGAGCAGGGTGAACATCACCGCATGCAGGGTGTGTCCGCTGGGAAAGCTGTAGCGGTCCACCGGCGGCATGCTGCAGCGAATGGTCGAGAAGGTGATGTAAGGTCGCTCGCGGCACAGTCGGGTCTTGAGCAGCCGATAGAGCAGGGCGGCCACCGCGGTGGTCAGCCCCCAGTAGACGGCGATCAGCCAGCCGCGGGTGCCGTGCCACAGTGGCTGGCACAGGCACAGCAGTACCCACGCCGGCCAGTCGCCCACACGGCTGACCAGCCGGAACAGCCACAGCGTCGGCGAGTGGCGCGAAAGTTCGGCGAAGCGGTGGCTGAGGCGGCTCTCGAAGCGGTCGAGACGTTCAAACGTGAGACGTGTAGTGCGCGGCAGCATGCTGTGGCCTCTGGACCTGGATCATGTGGGCGAGGAAGCGGTCACCGATGTTGGACCAGCTCAGGGCGGCGGCGCGTTGCCGCGCCTGACGGCCGAGCTGGGCGTAGAGTGCGGGTTGGCCACTCAGTTTGCTGGCGGCTTGAATGAAGCCGTGGCGATCATCGGGGGCGATCAGGCGCCCGTCGACGCCATCGGTGATCAGTTCCTGGGCGGCGGCGTGCTCGAAGGCGACCACGGCCAAGCCACTGGCCATGGCCTCGGGCACCACGTTGCCGAAAGTCTCGGAGAGCGAGGGAAACACGAACAGGTCAGCGCTGGCGTAGTGTGCCGCCAATGCCTCGCCGGTCTGGAAGCCGGTAAAGATCGCCTCCGGCAGACGTCGGGCGAGGGTCTTGCGTGCCGGGCCGTCGCCCACCAGGACCTGGGCCAGGGCGGGATTGCTGCGCTGCATCGCCGCCATGCTGTCGGCGAGCAGTTCGATGTTCTTTTCCGAAGCCAGGCGGCCGACATACAGCGCCACCGGCTGATGCGGGCCGACGCCCCACTGGCGACGCAGCTCGGCGCTGCGCTTGCCGGGAGCGTAGCGCTGGGCATCGACACCGCGGGCGAGCACCGAAACGCGCTGGTAGCCCTGGCACTCGAGATGCTGGCGCTGGGCTTGGGTGGGCACCAGGGTCGCCTCGCAGCGATTGTGGAAGTAGCGCAGGCCACGCCGTGCAATGGGGATGCTCCAGCCCAGATGGTAGTTGCCGGCGTACTGATCGAAATTGGTGTGAAAACCGCTGACCACGGGAATCTGCAGATCGCGGGCGGCGTTGAGCGCCGACCAGCCGAGCGGACCCTCGGTGGCAATATAGAGCGCGTCGGGGCGCTCCTGGCGCCACAGCTTCAACAGCCGCCGCCGGCACGGCAAACCGATATGCACGTCGGCGTAGATCGGCAGCGACATGCCCCTGACATGAACGTCGCGCTCGGCCAGCTGGTCACGCTCGCCGCCGACCGGTTGCGGGCGGATCACCTGCAGGGTAACGCCCTTGGCGACGAGGTGGTTGGCCAGGTGGCGCAAAGTGTGCGCCACGCCATTGACTTCCGGAGACCAGGTTTCGCTGACCAGGGCTATCCGCATCACGATCACTCCCTTGCACGGCGAACGACCGCGTTGGCGGCGCGTGCGACCGTGTTGACCCTTCCTAGATCCTGCGTATCGCCAGTGACGTCAATGCGTCAAAGCGATGACGGTTCCATGACAAACCCCGTTATCGATCAGCGTAGCACGCGCGCGGGATCGATGGGCTTGCCGCCATGTCGTAGATCGAACAGCAGATGATAGTTGTTGGCGTTGGCGTCGTGGGCGATGTCGCACACGGGGTCTCCGCGGCTGACGCTCTGGCCCTCGCTCACCAGCAGCTTGCTGCAGAACGCGTAGACGCTCTGCATGTTGTCGGCGTGGTGCAGGATCACCACCTGGCCGAGCTGACGCATGCCACTGGCGAAGCGCACCTTGCCGGCGTTGGTCGCCTTGGCCTGGGCGGGCCCGCTGGTGGAGAGCAGCATCGGTTGCAGCGTGCCGTTGGCGTCGCGGCCGAAGGGGCGCGCGATGCGGTAATTGGACAGCGGCCAGGCCCACCCGTGCGCTGTGCGCGGCAGCGGGCCCGGGTCGGGCAGGCTGCGGCGGGCGGCGGGCGCACTGGCGTGAGCGCTGCTGCGGCGGCTGCCGGCGCTGCCAAGTGGTACCTGAATCAGCTGGCCCACGGCGAGGTTGCTCGGATCGAGCCCCGGATTGGCCGCCTGGACTCGCTGCGGGTCGGCACCGAAGTAGCGTGCGACGCCGTAGAGGGTGTCACCGCGGCGCACCTGATAGCGATAGGGGCCGCCGCCGGGGGCGCGCTCCTGGCGCGAGGGCAGCATCAGGCGCTGGCCCACCGCCAGGCGCCGTGCATCGACACCGGGGTTGAAGCGCTGCAGGCGCAGCAGCGGGATATCCGCCTGACTGGCGATCTTGCCCAGGGTGTCGCCGCGCTGCACCGTGATCCAGCCGTGGCTGGCCCGACCGCTGCCGCCCCCACCGCTGGCGCAGCCGCCGAGCAGCAGGATCAGGACCAGGAGTAAGAGGAGAGTGCCGCGTCTTTTTCCTGCCACAGGGTGTTGAGCCATGAATAGAAACGTTCCTTGTATTGGGCATCGTCGTAACGACCCGCGAGCATCCAGTCCGGCCGGTCGAGGCGTCTGACCACCAGTGCGATTTCTCCCTCGCGACCGCACAGAAAGTCCCAGAAGTTGGGCTGCTGACGCCGATAGTGCAGGGTCACGTCGAGGATGCCGTCGAGGCGCTCGCCGAGCAGACCGATCACCTGGGCCACGCCGCCGGCCTTGGGCCGCAGCAGATGCTCGAACGGGCTCGACTGGGCGTGACGCTTGACCGCGGTGAAGCGGGTACCCTCGACGAAGTTGTAGATCGCCATCGGCATTTCGCGGGCGTGGTCACACATGCGCTGGGTCGCCTGACGATCGCGCTCGGCGAGCTTGGGGTTGCGCGCCAGACGTTCGCGGCTGTAACGGCGCATGAACGGGAACTCCAGCGCCCACCAGGCGAGGCCGACGATGGGCACCAGTATCAGCTCGCGCTTGAGGAAGAACTTGGGCATCGGCAGGCGGCCGGTGAGCACGTAGAGCATGACGATGATGTCGGTCCAGCTGCGGTGGTTGGCGATCACCAGCCACCACTGCGTCGTAGAGAGGCCCTCCGGCAGCTCGCGATGGAGGCGCGGGCGCACCCAGTGGCGAATCCAGACGTTGTTGGTGCGAATCCAGGCCAACGCGATACGGTGCAGCCCGCCGAGCACGCGCAGTCGCGCCCGACGGGTGGGTGTGACCAGCTTGAGTGCGGTGAGCGCGATCAGCGGCACGCCCCAGAACAGGGTGTTGGCGATCAACAGCAGTACGCTGACGAGCCCCTTGAGGGTCGACATGCCATGCTCCATCAAAGACTTGGGGCAATGTTACTGGAATGTCGTCGAACTGCACAGATGGCCATGGCGGTGCGCGGGTCAAGGGTCAAAATCGTCATGCTGCCGGGTTTGGCGAGTGCCGAAAATCTGATCAATCCGAGTGCAATGCCGAGATGCTCGGCGAGCGTCGCGCCCGGACACCGGAAATGCACAGCGTTATCCACAGAAGATGTGAATAATTCGTGGCGCGCCACATCGGGGGCCATTCGTGAGTCGGAATAGGGTGGGCAAGTTGTTAGAATGCCGCTCCTTTTGCTTCTGCCTCACCCCGCGCGCGGCGGGATGCGGCCCGCCGGCCAGCGGTGGCTGTGTGCCGCCGTCGTGCCGTGTCGTCATCTACCGGAGGACTGTTTGCGCTCACTGCCTGCGACGCTGCCCATTCTGTTTCTGTGCGAGATCAGTTTCCTGCTCGGTCATGGCCTGATCATGACGCTGCTCGGTGTACGCATGTCGCTCGAGTCGTTCCCGTCGCAGATGGCCGGGCTGTTGATGTCCTGCTTCTCGCTGGGCTTCGTCGCCGGTAGCTACTGGCTCGAGAAGCGCATTCGCAGCGTTGGGCATATTCGCGTCTTCGCCGCCTGTGCGGCGCTGCTGGCGGCGACCGCGATCCTCCATGGGCTGTGGGTCAATCCCTGGGCCTGGCTGGTGTGGCGGCTGTTCGGCGGGGCGGCCACTGCCGGTCTGCTGATGGTGATGGAGTCGTGGGTCTCGGGGGAGTCGACCAACGAGAATCGTGGCCGGGTGCTCGGCTGGTATCTGGTGATCTCGACGCTGTCGCTGGCCGGCGGCCAGTGGATGCTCAATGCCGCCGATCCCGGCACCTTCGTGCTGTTCTCGGTCGCCGGCATCCTGTTCGCGCTGTCGCTGGTACCGCTCTCGATCCACCGTATCCACGGCCCGCTGCGCGGCCAGCACAGCGCGGCGGCGAAGATCTCGCTGGCCCAACTGTTCAAGCGCGCCCCGGTGGGGCTGACAGGAGCGTTCGTTGCCGGGATGATGGTCCAGGCGTTTTTCGCCATGACCCCCTACTACGGCCAGGAGATCGGCCTGAGCACCGGCCAGACCGCCCAATTCATGTCGATCACCACGCTGGTGGCGCTGGTGGCCCAGTGGACCCTCGGCCGGATCTCGGACCGCTTCGATCGGCGCAAGGTGATCCTGTGCATGGCGATCGTGATGACGATTTCCGGGGTGCTGATCACCTTCGCCGCGCGCTCCAGCTTCTGGCTGCTGGTGTTTGTGGCCAGTTTTCACACCGCCATGCTGCACACGCTCTATTCGTTGAGTCTGGCTCATACCCACGATTGGCTGGAGCCGGAGGAGACGATCCAGGCCAATGGCAAGATCCTGATGTGCTATGGCGTGGGCTCGGTGATCGGCCCGTTCAGCGCCTCGCTGCTGATGGATATCGCAGGGCCTGACGGGCTGTGGTACTTCCTCGGCAGCGCGGCCCTGTTGCTGGCGCTGTTCATTCTCTATCGCCTGTGGCGGCGCGAGCCGATCAAGACTCCGCAAGAGCAGGAGCCGTATACGCCGCTGGTGCCGCTGGTGGAGTCGACCCACTACATCAACGAACTCGATCCGCGCCACGGGCCGATCCAGTACGAGCTCGATCTCGACGGCCACGACTGGGACGCCGAGGCGGCCTGAGCCGCGTAACCGGCCGGATGCAAAACGCCCGCCACCGATAAGGTCGCGGGCGTTGTCGTGCTGGGGTGTCGCTTACGGACGCTGTGGACGCCGACCTGTCGAAGGCGCCTGTGGCTCAGGCGCTTTCCGGCATCAGGGCGTGATCACGAACGTACTGATCGAACTCGGTGAAGCCGCCGATGTGAGTCTGATCGACGAAGATCTGCGGTACGGTCTCCACCGGCTTGCCGATGGTCTTTTCCATGTCTGCCTTGGTGATGCCTTCGGCGTGGATGTCGATATAGCGGAAGTCGAAATCGTCACGCGCCTGTTTGAGCTGTTCGGAGAGCTCCTTGGCACGCACGCAGAAGGGGCAGCCGGGACGGCCAAAAATGACGGTCAACATCGAGCGGTCTCCTGTGAAAAGGGAATGACGTGAAACTGAATAGTCAGTGGGGCCTTATTCTTTCGTATTAAACCCCGGGTCGCCAATAGCGTCAGTCTACTCGGCCCATTGCGCGGGACTATGTCTCATCCGGCGCTATCCCCGTGCGCTGCTATCGCGTCCCGGGGCGCTGCTCAGTGCCGGAGCCGGCCACCTTCGTCGGCGTGGCGCAGCAGCTCGCCCAGTTCGCGGTGGATGTCCGGAGCGCTCACCAGCAGGTTCTCGCCATAGAGATCGACAGGCAGGTTGTCCGGGCAGGTGTAGAGGTGGCCGGTGCGCGCACCCGCCTCGCGGGCGATCAGCAGCCCGGCGGCGAAGTCCCAGGGCGAGACGCTCTCGTAGTAGGCGTCCAGGCGTGCGCAGGCGACATGGCAGAGGTCGAGTGCGGCGGAGCCATTGCGGCGGATGTCGCGACAGGCGCCGAGAACGTGGCTGAGACGGCGCACCAGCGGCTCGCGCTTGTCGCGACCGTAGGGGAAGCCGGTGGCGACCAGGCTACGCGCCAGGCTGTCGGCCTGGCTGCAGCGGATCGCCTGGCCGTTGCACCAGGCGCCCTGGCCGCGCACTGCGCTGAAGGTCTCGTCCATGAAGGGGGAGTGGACCACACCCAGCTCGAGCTCGCCATCCACCGCCCAGGCGATGGAGACCGCCACGTGGACGTGGTCGTAGGCGAAGTTGACCGTGCCGTCGATCGGGTCGACGACCCACAGTGGCCCTTCGCGCTCGAGCTGACTGCGGTCGGGGGAGAGCTCTTCGGTCAGACGTGCCTCGCCGGGAAAGTTCGCCTCCAGTTCGTCGGCGATCAGCTGGTCGACCGCGACGTCGACGTCGGTGACCAGCTCGTCACCGCCCTTGTAGCTTTGCGAGTAGTCCTGCGCGCGGCGGGCATCTTTGATGCGCTCGCCGGCCTGATGGGCGATACGAATCATCTGTTCGAGGCGCTGGGTGTGATCCAAGTGAGACTCCTGCGGGGGTCGAAAGCGGGTTAAGGCGAAGATCTGAGCGGAGCTTAGTGACGCACCGGGCGTTTCTGCAGCTTGCGCTGCAGGGTGCGCCGGTGCATGCCGAGCGCACGCGCGGTGGCCGAGATATTGCCGTCGTGCTCCTGCAGCACCTTCTGGATATGTTCCCAGGTCACGCGGTTGACCGAGGGTGGGTTGTCGGCGATCTCGACGTCGACGTCGCCACTGTTGCGATCCAGCGCGTGCAGGATCTCGTCGGCGTCGGCCGGCTTGCACAGGTAATTGACCGCGCCGAGCTTGATCGCTTCGACCGCGGTGGCGATGCTCGAGTAGCCGGTGAGCACGATGACCCGGCACTCGGGCGCCACCGTCAGCAGCTCGGGCAGCAGCTTGAGCCCGGAGTCCGACTCCAGCTTGAGATCCAGGGTGGCCAGATCCGGTGGCGCCTGGCGCGCCGCCTCGAGCGCCTCGGCCTGGGTGTGGGCGATGCTCACCTCGTAGCCGCGTCGGCGCATGGCGCGCTCCATCACGAAGCAGAACTGATCGTCGTCGTCGACGATCAGCAGACGTTCCTGATCACTCATGGCTATCCGTCCTCGATACTTTCCTTGCCAGTTGATGCAGAGAGCGACGGCATGGCCGTCGGGGCGGGCGCTCAGGGCTGCTCGCCGGCGCTGACCCGCGGCAGCTTGACCTCGGTCAGGGTGCCGCCCTCCTCGTGATTGTAGAGACTCACGCCACCACCGAAGCGGTTGATGGTGGCGTGGCTCAGAAACAGGCCGATGCCCATACCCTTGCTCTTGGTCGAGATGAAGGTGTCGCCGAGCTGATCGGCGATCGACATCGGCACGCCGGGGCCGTGGTCACGGATATCGATGATCAGCTCCTCGACGTTCCAGTCGAGGCTGGTCACGACCGCTTCCGGGCTGGCATCGGCAGCATTGTTGAGCAGGTTGATCAGCGCCTGCTCCAGCGTGGTGTCGACTGCGATCCAGGGCTGTCCACGGCGCCCGACGATCTCCAGTTGATGATGCACGTCCGGGCGCAGCACCAGCCAGCGCTGGATCAGCGACTCCATCCAGGGAATCGCGCGCAGCGTCTCCGGCTTCTCCAGGCGCCGACGGTCGGCATTGGCGACCAGGGTCTGCAGGCGCTGCTTGCAGGTGTCGACCTGGCGACGCAGCAGCTCGACGTCCTCGAGCAGTTGCGGCTGGTCGGCGGCGTCGTGGCGCATCTCGTTGAGCAGCACCGCCATGGTCGACAGCGGGGTGCCCAGCTCGTGGGCGGTGCCGGCGGCCTGGGTCGCCACGGCGAGAATCTGCTCGTTGCGCAGTGCCGCCTCGCGGGTGCGCGAGAGCGTCAGATCGCGGCGGCGCAGGGCGTGCGCCATCTTGAAGATGAAGAAGCTGAGCAGGCCGCCGGAGAGGATGAAATTGAGCCACATGCCCACGGTGTGCAGCTGGATGCCCGAGACCAGTTCGGCGCTGGCGAGCTGCGGCACCGGTTCGTAGAAGAGCATCATGAAGGTGTAGCTGGCGGTGGCGGCGAAGGCGATGATCCAGGCGTAGGACCAGGGCAGGGTGGAAGCGGCGATCGCCAGTGGTACCAGCAGGTAGGTGATGAAGGGGTTGGTCGAGCCGCCGGTGTAGTAGAACAGCAGGCTCAGGCCGGCGATATCGACCAGCCAGTGCAGCAGGTATTCGGTGTCGGTCACCGCCAGTGGCCGGCCCAGACGCCACCAGGTGGCCACGTTGCACAGCCCCATGGCGACGATCACGCTGATGATCGGCAGCACGTGGAGCTGGAACTTGAGCACTTCGATGCCGAAGATGATCGCCGCCAGGAAGCCGGTCCAGGTGATGCCGCGCACGATCGTCAGGCGCACCAGGTTGCGGTTCGGGGTCGAAAGGGGAAGCGCCTGCAACATTATCTCTCCGCAACGGCGATCGGCGATGTCGTCGCGCCCGCGCCAGTGGTCGAATACCCGCCTATGGTAACGCAGCCGGGCGGCTGGTGTGAGCGTGCACTGCCCCGGCGTCGTCAGGGCGTGCCGGGGGTGCTAGACCTCAGCCGCTACACCTCGCCGCCGCCAGCGCGTACAATCGCGCCCATTCTGAGCCTCTCTACACCCTCGCACGCGCGGTCCACTCGGCCGACGTGCCCTGTTTCGGTCAGCGAATTCTCCATGTCAGACATTCAGATAGCCCAGGAAGCGGCACTGCGGCGTACCTTCGCCATCATCAGCCACCCCGACGCGGGCAAGACCACCATCACCGAGAAGATGCTGCTGTTCGGCAATGCGATCCAGCTGGCGGGCTCGGTCAAGAGCAAGCGCGCCGAGCGTCATGCCACCTCCGACTGGATGAAGATGGAGCAGGAGCGCGGCATCTCGGTGACCACCTCGGTGATGCAGTTTCCCTACAACGGGCGGGTGGTCAACCTGCTCGATACCCCGGGGCACGAGGATTTCTCCGAGGACACCTACCGCACGCTGACGGCGGTCGACTCGGCGCTGATGGTGATCGATGGCGCCAAGGGCGTCGAGGATCGCACCATCAAGCTGATGGAGGTCTGCCGCCTGCGTACCACGCCGATTTTGACCTTCGTCAACAAGATGGACCGCGAGATTCGCGATCCGGTCGAAGTGATGGACGAGATCGAGACAGTGCTCAATATCCAGTGTGCGCCGATGACCTGGCCGATCGGCATGGGACGGGCCTTCAAGGGGGTCTACCACCTCTATGACGATGTCGTTCACCTCTACACCCAGGGTCAGGGCAACCGGATCCCCGAGGACAAGCGCATCGAGGGCCTCGACAGTGAAGAGGTGGATCGCGTGCTGGGTGCCAGCGTGGCCGAGGAGCTGCGCATGGAGGTGGAACTGGTGCGCGGTGCCTCCCACGCGTTCGATCTCGATGCCTATCGCCGCGGCGAGCTGACGCCGGTCTACTTCGGTACCGCCATGGGCAACTTCGGCGTGCGCGAGATGCTCAACGGCTTCGTCGAGTTCGCCCCGGCGCCCCAGGCGCGCGAGACCGACGCCCGTGAAGTGGTCTCCGACGACGGCCGCTTCTCCGGCTTCGTGTTCAAGATCCAGGCCAACATGGACCCCAAGCACCGCGACCGGGTCGCCTTCCTGCGCATCTGCTCGGGCAAGTACGAACGCAACATGAAGATGCGCCACGTGCGTATCGGCAAGGACGTCAAGATCGCCGATGCCCTGACCTTCATGGCCTCCGATCGCGCCCACGTCGAGGAGGCCTGGCCTGGCGACATCATCGGTCTGCACAACCACGGCACAATCCAGATCGGCGATACTTTCACCGCCGGCGAGGACATGCGCTTTCTCGGTATCCCGCACTTCGCCCCCGAGCTGTTCCGCCGCGTGCGGCTGCGTGATCCACTCAAGATGAAGGCGCTGCAGAAGGGGTTGCAGCAGCTCTCCGAGGAGGGCGCGACCCAGGTCTTCCTGCCGCTGGACAACAACGATCTTATCGTCGGAGCGGTGGGAACGCTGCAGTTCGACGTGGTCGCCCACCGGCTCAAGGAGGAGTACAAGGTCGACTGTCTGTATGAGCCGGTCAACGTCCATACCGCGCGTTGGATCTACTGCGACGACGCCAAGAAGCTCGACGAGTTCAAGCGCAAGGCGAGCCTCAACCTGGCCTATGACGGCGGCCACTATCTCACCTATCTGGCGCCGACCCGGGTCAATCTGCAGATGACCCAGGAGCGCTGGCCGGATATCACCTTCCGCGCGACGCGTGAGCATTGATAGCGTGAGCCCCGACGTCGGAAGGCGCCGAACGCGCGCGCCAGCGGGCACCGATCGGGCGGCGGCAACGTGCTTGTCGCCCACTGGCGCCTGGGCCATGCTGTTGGCGTAGGGTATCTATCTAGGGGAGGACGCGCCGGCCGGCGTGTCTCGCAGCGGGTGATCGACTCAGTCAAAGGGAACGTCGATGGCTTCCAAATTTCTCAAGGAGTTCCGCGAATTCGCGGTCAAGGGCAATGTCGTCGACATGGCCGTGGGCATCATCATCGGTGGGGCCTTCACCCTGATCGTGCAGAGCCTGGTCAAGAACATCATGAACCCGCTGCTGGGGTTGCTGATCGGCGGCGTGGATTTCTCCAACTTCTTCGCCGTGCTCAAGGAGGGCGCCACGCCCGGGCCCTATCCGTCGCTGGCGGCGGCACAGCAGGCGGGGGCGGTGACCCTGGACTACGGGCTCTTCCTCAATGCGGTGATCAGTTTCGTCATCGTCGCCTTTGCCGTTTTCCTGCTGGTGCGCACCATCAACCGGCTCAAGCGTGAAGAAGCGGTGGCGCCCAAGGCGCCCAGCGACAAGGCCTGCCCCTACTGCTTCATGACCATCCCGATCAAGGCGACCCGCTGCGGCCACTGCACCGCCGACCTGCCCAGCGACGCGCCATCCACGCCCTGACGATGCTGTTCGACGCCCACTGCCATCTCGATTTCGCCGCCTTCGACGCCGACCGCGAGGCGGTGTTGGCGCGGGCACAGGCCGTCGGCGTCAGACGTTTCATGGTGCCCGCTACCACGCGGGCACGCTGGCCGGCGGTGAGTGCGCTGGCGGCGCGCGACGACGTGGTGATCGGGCTGGGGCTGCACCCCTATTTCGTCGCCACCCATCGTGACGAGGATCTCGACGCACTGGGAGAGGCGCTGGCGCAGCGCCGTGAGGTTGTCGCGGTGGGCGAGTGCGGCATCGATGCCCGGTTTGCGGAGACGTTGCCGCGGCAGTGGCAGCTGTTCGAAGCCCAGCTGCAGCTGGCCAAGCACTATCGGCTGCCGCTGGTGATCCACTGCGTGCACGCCAACGACCAGGTCGCCAAGCGGCTGCGGCAGCTGGCGCTACCCGCGGGGGGGCTGATCCATGCCTTTTCCGGTAGCCCGCAGCAGGCCCATCGCTTCGTCGATCTCGGCTACCATCTGGGCCTGGGCGGTGCTGCCACCCATACGCGTGCCCAGCGGCTGCAGCGGGCCATCGCTAGCTTGCCCGACGATGCCTTCGTGCTCGAGACCGATAGCCCCGACATGCCGCCGGCCGGGCGCCAGGGGCAGCGTAACGAGCCGGCCAACCTGACTGAGGTGTTGACGCGGGTCGCCGCGCTGCGCCGCTGCCCCGAGGCCGAGGTCGCTGCCCAGGCCTATGCCAATACTTGCCGTCTGTTCGCCTGCGCCTAGCCCACGAGGTAATGATCCGCGGCGCTGACCGGCGTCACGCCTGAGCGGGCTCGCTGGCAGCGGCCAGGGTTTCCGGATCGAGGCGTTCGAGCGGGTAGGGCAGTGGCTGGCGCGTCAGCTCGCGGCCCTCTACCTGGAGTGGCGCATCATCCGCGGCCGCGGTGCTGATCACGATCAGCAGCTGGCAGCCGGTGCCGCTCGGGTCGGCCTCTGCCTGGCACACCTCGCCGACACGCTTCTCCTGTCCATCGCGAATCTCGCTGCCGAGCGCCGGTGGCGTGTCGCCCGTGAGCCATGCCACCCCTAGACGGCGCTTCACCTGACCGCGGAAGTGGGCGCGTGCCACCACCTCCTGACCGGTGTAGCAGCCCTTGCGGAAGCTGATGCCTCCCAGCGCCTCCCAGTTGATCATCTGCGGCAGATAGCTGTCGCTGTGGGCCTGGGTCAGCCAGGCCAGGCCGGCGGCGATATCGGCGCGCTGCCAGCGGGCGGTGCCGCTCACCGGCAGCTCGGCGGTCAGTGCCGCCCATTGCGCCTCGGCCTGGGCCTCAGGCAGTGCCAGCAGCCAGCGTGGCTGGGGCCCGGGGTGGCGCACCACAACCGTATCTCCGTGCTGTTGCATGTGCCAGTCGGTCGAAGGCCACGCGGTCGTGGCCGGGGTGTCACCGATCACGCCGAGCAGCACCAGATCGTCGCGGGCGGCCAGGGTCATCTTGTAGAAGGGGGCGTACTTGTCGAGCTGCTGCTTGAGCGGCGCCACCAGCGAGGCGTGCAGCAGTAGCCAGTAGTGCTCGGGTGCCACCTGCAGCAGCTCGGCGTTGGCCAGTACCCGCCCCTTGGGGGTGCAGAACACCGTCAGCGGTGCCAGGTTGCCGTTGGCGTGCTCGACGTTGGCGCTGGTCTGGCCCTGCAGGAAGCGCGCGGCATCGGCGCCGCGGCACTCGAGCACGGCCAGATGTGTCAGCGGAACCAGCGCCGAGGCGCTGCTCTCCGGCTGACGGGCGTCGTCAGGGAACTGCCAGTGCAGCGCGTCGCGTGGCTCGCCGCCCTGGGCTTCGAGATGCGCCGTCCAGTCGTGCATCGGGTCACTCCGGTGGTCAATGGTGAGTGGGGGTCGTCGGCGATGACCATCCATCGCGAGCGAGGGGGCATGGGGCCCGACAATGGCCTCAACATGGTGACGATGGTGCCATATTGCAACGCTGTCCAGGTCAAGTCCGCAACGGACTCAGGTCAAGTCCAAAACGCACTATGCTTGCCCATGCGGCGTTGAAAATCGGCGCCGGAGACGCATTTACACCGCGTGAACGGGTAAGTCAGCCCGGTCCGTCTTCGCCAGGTTTCGCCCTTCATGGCCTTCGCGCGTCGACTTTTCAAACAAAGCCCAGGCGCTGAGGTGCTATTCTCATCAATGGTTTCGAATTCATCCCGCGGTTAGCGAGTCATCCATGTCCCGAATCAATCTGGCCCTCGACGGTGTCACCACTCCCGAGGATCTCAATCGTGTCACCACGGCGCTGATGATGGTCGATGGCGTCGAGAGCGTCGATATCGGCCGCGACTGGGCCGAGGTCGAAGGCAGTGCCCCGCGCAGCGCGCTGATCAAGGCCGTCAGCGAGCTGGGAAAGGGCTACGTCGCCCGTTGAGATTTCATCATCGCGATCATCGCGCGCCGCCCTTGAAGCGACCGGCTCTGGACCCTACCTAACGATCATGAACAAACCCTTCAAGATTCACTCCAAGTACCGCCCCGCGGGTGACCAGCCCGCCGCCATCGAGGGCTTGGTGCGTGGGCTCGGGGCGGGGCTGTCGCATCAGACGCTGCTCGGGGTCACCGGGTCGGGCAAGACCTTCACCATGGCCAACGTGGTCGAGACGCTGCAGCGTCCGACCATCGTGCTGGCGCCCAACAAGACGCTGGCGGCCCAGCTCTACGGTGAGTTCAAGAGCTTCTTCCCCGACAACGCCATCGAATACTTCGTCTCCTACTACGACTACTACCAGCCGGAAGCCTATGTGCCGTCATCGGACACCTTCATCGAGAAGGATGCTTCCATCAACGACCATATCGAGCAGATGCGACTGTCGGCGACCAAGGCGCTGCTCGAACGCCGCGATGCGCTGATCGTGGTCTCGGTCTCGGCGATCTACGGCCTGGGGGACCCCGAGCAGTACATGAAGATGCGGCTGCACTTCAACCGCGGCGAGCAGATCGACCAGCGCCAGTTCCTGCGCCGTCTCGCCGAGCTGCAGTACACCCGCAACGATGCCGACTTTCGCCGCGGTACCTATCGTGTGCGCGGTGACGTGATCGATATCTTCCCGGCGGACGCCGAGGACGAGGGCGTACGGGTGGAGCTGTTCGACGACGAGATCGACTCGATCCGGCTGTTCGATCCGCTCACCGGTGAAGTGCGCGGCCAGGTGCCGCGCATGACCATCTACCCCAAGACCCACTACGTCACCCCGCGGGACACCATTCTCTCGGCAATCGATGCGATCAAGCAGGAGCTCACCGAGCGGCTCGACTATCTGCGCAAGCACGAGCGGCTGGTCGAAGCGCAGCGCCTCGAGCAGCGTACCCTCTACGACATCGAGATGATGCTGGAGCTGGGCTACTGCAACGGTATCGAGAACTACTCGCGCTATCTCTCCGGCCGCGAGCCGGGGCAGGCGCCGCCGACCTTCTTCGACTATCTGCCCGACGATGCGCTGCTGTTCATCGACGAATCCCACGTCAGCGTGCCCCAGGTGGGCGGCATGTACAAAGGTGACCGTTCGCGCAAGGAGACGCTGGTGGAGTACGGCTTCCGCCTGCCCTCGGCGCTCGACAACCGCCCGATGCAGTTCGAGGAGTGGGAGAACATCCTGCCGCAGACGGTGTTCGTCTCGGCCACGCCCGGCCCCTACGAGCAGGCGCACGCCGGGCAGGTGGTGGAGCAGGTGGTACGCCCCACCGGGCTGGTCGACCCGGAGATCGAGGTGCGTCCGGCGTCTACCCAGGTCGACGACCTGCTCTCCGAGATTCGCCTGCGCATCGAGGTCGAGGAGCGGGTGCTGGTGACCACCCTGACCAAGCGCATGGCCGAGGATCTCACCGAGTATCTCGACGAGCACGACGTGCGCGTGCGCTATCTGCACTCGGACATCGATACCGTGGAGCGGGTCGAGATCATCCGCGATCTGCGGCTGGGCAAGTTCGATGTGCTGGTGGGGATCAACCTGCTGCGCGAGGGGCTGGATATTCCCGAGGTGTCGCTGGTGGCGATCCTGGATGCCGACAAGGAGGGCTTCCTGCGCGCCGAGCGCTCGCTGATTCAGACCATCGGCCGCGCCGCACGCAACGCCCATGGCAAGGCGATCCTCTATGGCGACCGGGTCACCGACTCGATGCGCCGGGCGATCGACGAGACCGAGCGTCGCCGAGCCAAGCAGGTGGCGCACAACGAGGAGCACGGCATCGTCCCGCGTACGGTGACCAAGTCGGTCGCCGACATCATGGAAGGGGCCCAGGCCCCGGGTCGCAAGGGCGGGCGCAAGCGCGCCGAGCAGCGCGTGGCCGAAGCGCCCGGCAGCTACACTCGCGACGAACTCAGTGCGATGAGTGCGCCGCAGCTGACCAAGGAGATCGGCAAGCTCGAGGATCGCATGTTCGAGGCGGCACAGAACCTGGAGTTCGAGCAGGCCGCCAAGCTGCGCGATCAGCTGCAGACGCTCAAGGCGCGTCTGCTCGAGCTGGGTTGAGAGGCGAGGGGAGGTCATGCCGGAGGGCCCCGAGATTCGGCGCGTCGCCGACCGCCTGGGCAAGCTGCTGATCGACGCGCCGCTATGTGAGGTGTGGTTCGCTTACGCCGACCTCGCGCAGGAGGCACCCAGGCTGGCCGAGAGCCGTGTGGTGGCGGTGGATAGTTGGGGCAAGGCGCTGCTGATCACCTTCGCCGATGATCAGGTGCTCTATGCCCACAACCAGCTCTACGGGGTGTGGAAGGTGCACCGGCGCGAACGCGAGCCGGATACCGCCCGCGTGCTGCGGGCGAGGCTGGTCACGCCGACCCACGCCGCCAGTCTCTACAGCGCTTCCGATATCTCGCTGTGGACCCGCGATACTCTCGCGCAGCAGCCGTTTCTGGCACGCCTGGGGCCAGATCTGCTCAGCCACGACGTCAGCCCGGGGGAGGTCGCCGAGCGCTTGATGCTGCCGGCGTTTCGCCGCCGCGGGCTGGGCGGGTTGCTGCTGGATCAGGGCTTCTATGCCGGTATCGGCAACTACCTGCGCTCGGAGATCCTGTTCTATGCCGGGCTGCCGCCCAAGATCACTGCCGAGCGGCTGTCGCCGCGCAGGCGCCGGCGTCTTGCCGAGGTGATGCTGCGCACCGTCGCCCAGGCCTACCACGAGGCCGGGGTGACCAACCGGCCGACCTGGCGCCGACGCCTGCAGCGTCAGGGGCTCAAAAGGGCGCGCTGGCGGCATGCGGTGTTCAACCGTGCTGGCCAGCCATGCCACGCCTGTGGCAGTGAGATCGTCAAGCTCATGGTCGCCTCTCGGCGGCTCTATCGCTGCCCGCATTGCCAGCCCGATACGCCGGCTGGCTGATCTCCACCGGGCCCATCTGGGCAAGTCAGCGTAGGAAGAACCCAAATTTATACCGTTATCTTATTTAACGAGATCATGATCACGCCTGCCGAATGTCAGCAATTGCGGTAAGATGCCGGCCACCAGAATACCCGCCACCCGCGCCGAACAGTGGGGGCAGTCACCGTGATAGCAGGAGTGCCGTGATGACCGTGATCCGTCAGGAGGATCTCATCCAGAGCGTGGCCGATGCGCTGCAGTACATCTCTTACTACCATCCCAAGGATTTCATCGATGCCATGAACGCGGCCTACGAGCGGGAAGAGAACCCTGCGGCGCGCGATGCCATCGCCCAGATCCTGATCAACTCGCGCATGTGTGCCACCGGTCATCGTCCGATCTGCCAGGACACTGGCATCGTCACGGTCTTCGTCCATGTCGGCATGGACGTGAGCTGGGCGTGCGAGCTGAGCCTCGATGACATGATCAACGAAGGCGTGCGGCGCGCTTACACGCTGCCGGACAACGTCCTGCGCGCCTCGGTGCTGGCGGACCCTGACGGCAAGCGCAAGAACACCGGCGACAACACGCCGGCGGTGATCCATCACAAGCTGGTGCCGGGCGACACCGTCGAGGTGCACGTGGCAGCCAAGGGGGGCGGCAGCGAGGCCAAGTCCAAGTTCGCCATGCTCAACCCGTCGGACAACGTGGTCGACTGGGTGCTCGAGCAGCTGCCCAAGATGGGCGCCGGCTGGTGCCCGCCGGGTATGCTGGGCATCGGCATCGGTGGCACCGCGGAGAAGGCGATGGAGCTGGCCAAGGAGGCACTGCTCGACCCCATCGACATTCAGGCGCTGCAGGCCCGCGGTGCCAGCAACCGCGCCGAGGAGCTGCGACTCGAGCTGTTCGACAAGGTCAACCAGAGCGGCATCGGCGCCCAGGGCCTGGGCGGTCTGACCACGGTGCTCGACATCAAGGTCAAGGATTACCCGACCCACGCCGCCAACAAGCCGGTGGCGATCATTCCCAACTGCGCCGCGACCCGCCACGTGCACTTCACGCTGGATGGCAGTGGGGCGGCTGAGCTGCCGGCACCCAAGCTCGACGACTGGCCCGAGATCACCTGGGAAGTGGGTGAGGGCGTGCGGCGGGTCGATCTGGATACACTGACGCCGGAGATGGTGCGTGAGTGGCAGCCGGGCGATACCGTACTGCTGTCGGGCAAGCTGCTGACCGGACGCGACGCTGCCCACAAGCGCATGATCGACATGCTCTCCAAGGGCGAGTCACTGCCGGTGGACCTGAAGAATCGCTTCATCTACTACGTCGGCCCGGTCGATCCGGTGGGTGACGAGGTGGTCGGTCCAGCGGGGCCCACCACGGCGACGCGCATGGACAAGTTCACCCGCACCCTGCTCGAGGAGACCGGCCTGCTCGGCATGGTCGGCAAGGCCGAACGCGGCCCGCTGGCGATCGAGGCGATTCGCGACAATCAGGCGGTCTACCTGATGGCCGTGGGCGGTGCCGCCTATCTGGTCGCCCAGGCGATCAAGAAGGCCGAGGTGATCGCGTTCGACGACCTCGGGATGGAAGCGATCTACGAGTTCGAGGTCGAGGACATGCCGGTCACGGTGGCGGTCGATCATCTCGGCACCTCAGTGCATCAGACCGGCCCGGCCAAGTGGAAGGCGATCATCGCCGAACGCGGCTGAGCGAGCGTGAACGGGCGATGACATATCGCCCGTCGCAGTCACGAGGGAGCCTTGGGGCTCTCTCGTTTTTTTTGGGTATGATGGCTGGATCGAGACATTCGACAGGAGTCGGTGCATGGTGCAGGGCGGCGTGGAGTTTCGGCAATGACATGGATCATCGGTACGCTGCTGTTTCTGTGCCATCTGGCGGGTGCCACCACCGCTGTCTTCGCACTGATGTCGAGCCGCACCTCCCAGGGCGCGGTGGCCTGGATCATCACCCTGGTGCTGTTTCCCTACTTCAGTGTGCCCATCTTCTGGATCTTCGGGCGGCCGCGCTTCTATGGTTACGTCTCGGCGCGCGGTGAGCGTGACACCGTACTGCGCCAGGTGCTCAAGCGCTATCGCCCGCACATGGAGGATTACGTCTCGCGACCGGAGGCGGTGAGCGGGCGTATCCGTGCGGTGGAGCAGCTGGCGATGATGCCGATGACCCGCGGCAACCGGGTAGAGCTGCTCATTGACGGCGAGCGCACCTTCGAGAGCCTCTTCGCCGGCATCGACCAGGCCGAAGAGTACATTCTGGTGCAGTTCTTCATCGTGCGCGCCGATGAGATCGGTCTCGCCTTCAAGCGCAAGCTGATCCATCAGGCTGAGCACGGGCTCAACGTCTATTTCCTGTATGACGAGATCGGCAGCCATAGCCTGCCCGGGGGCTACCTGCGTGATCTGGAGGAGGCCGGGGTGCGGGTCTCGGCGTTCAACTCCTCAAGGGGCTGGCGCCATCGTTTCCAGGTCAACTTCCGCAATCATCGCAAGATCGTGGTGGTCGACGGTCGTGCCGGCTGGACCGGCGGGCTCAACGTCGCCGACGAGTATCTCGGCCGGGTCGAACGCTACGGCGCCTGGCGCGACACCCATCTCAAGCTGGAAGGGCCCAGCGTACTGGCCCTGCAGGAGGCGTTCTGGGAGGACTGGTACTGGGCTACCGGGGATATCCTCGCCCTTGGCTGGCGCATCCATCATGTCGCGGATGCCACTCAGCACGTGGCGATCGTGCCTTCCGGCCCTGCCGACGGCCGCGAGACCGCGAGCCTGCTGGTCCAGCACGCCATCCACGGCGCGCGCCACCGGCTGTGGGTCACCAGCCCCTATTTCGTACCCGATCACGGTGTCCAGGATGCACTGATCCTGGCTGCCCTGCGCGGTGTCGACGTGCGTGTGCTGATCCCCGAGCGGCCGGATCATCTGCTGGTGTTCCTGTCGGCGTTCGCCTTCTTGCCCGAGATGATCCGCAACGGGGTCAAGATCTACCGCTATCAGCCAGGCTTCCTGCATCAGAAGACGCTGCTGGTCGACGATCACACCGCCATGGTCGGCACCGTGAACCTGGACAACCGCTCGTTCCGGCTCAACTTCGAGGTGACCGCCTATGTCCCCGACAAGACCTTTGCCGGCGAAGTGACGGCCATGCTGGAGCACGATTTCGCGCATAGCCGCGAGGTGACCGAACAGGAACTGGCGGCGCGTCCACTGTGGCGCAAGGTGGTGTCGCGGGCCACCTACCTGCTGTCGCCGATCCAGTGAAGGCGCTCTCAGCCAGGGCCCAGTCGTCCAGGGCTGGGTCGGCCTAGACATTCAAGCGCACCCGCGCCCGTGGCATCCGGCGCGGAACCCCGATCGCCAAGGAGTCCCCTTGAACCTAGAGACCAAATGGCTGGAAGATTTCGTGGCGCTCGCCAATACGCGCAGCTTCTCCGCCTCGGCGCGCCAGCGCCACGTGACCCAGCCCGCCTTCAGCCGCCGCATCCGCTCACTGGAGCAGGCGATCGGCGCGACCCTCGTCGACCGTTCGACCACGCCGGTCAGCCTGACCCCGGAAGGGCAGCTGTTCCTGGTGACGGCGCGCAACATGGTCGAGCAGCTCAACGACAGCCTGGCTCATCTGCGCGGCCTGGCGATGGACAACGAGGCGCTCGATATCGTCGCCGCTCACTCCCTGGCGCTGGCCTTCTACCCGCAGTGGATCTCGCGGCTGCAGAAGGGCGTAGGCGAGTTGCCCACGCGGCTGGTGGCGATGAACGTGGGGGATGCCATCCACGTCCTGCGTGAGGGTAATTGCGATCTGATGCTGGCCTATCACGACCCCTACGCCACCATGCAGCTGGATGCCGAGATCTTCCCGTCATTTTCGATCGGACAGGTCAAGATGCTGCCGGTGAGCGTGCCCAAGGCCAACGGCGAGGCCAAGTTCTCGTTCGACAACGAGGGCTCGATCCCGTTTCTCGCCTATACCCAGGGCGCCTTCCTCGGCCGCAGCGTGCGCATGTTGCTGAAGAACGAACCCGCGCGCATGCGTCTCAAGACGGTCTATGAAACCGCCATGGCGGAGGGGCTGAAAGGGATGGCGCTACAGGGGGTGGGGCTGGCCTGGATTCCCGATTTCTGCATTCGCGAAGAGCTGGCCAACGGCAAGCTGGTGCGCGCTGCCGGCGAGAGCTGGGACATTCCGCTGGAGATTCGCCTCTACCGCTGCTCGCTGGTCCACAAGCCCGGCGTCGAGAAACTGTGGAAGCGCATGATGAAGTTGCCGAGCGACTTTCTGCGCGCCTGATCGGGGACCGGACACACGCCCGGAGCGCACTGGGCTGCTAGACTGGCGAAACGAGAGCCGTGCTTGGCGCATGACGATTGTGTGGGCGCGGGCCGGGCAGGGTGGTGACGCGACGCCGAGGGGCCCACGACGACGAGACGGGAAAGGATGCCGTGACGATGGTGAAGATCGCCCAGTACTGGTTCAACGTGATTCGCGACTCGATCAAGCTATGGCTCGATCGCAACGCCTTCAGCTACGCCGGTTCGCTGGCGTTCTACACCCTGTTCTCTCTCGCGCCCACGGTGATCATCGCGGTCACCGTGGTGGGGCTGTGGCTGGGCGAGGACGCCGCCCGCGGCGAGATCGTCGCCCGCCTGCAGGATACTCTCGGCCCTTCTGCGGCCAAGGCGATCGAGGATGCCGTCGCGCAGTCGAGCATTCAGGCGTCGGGGATTCTGCCCACCGTGGCCGGTTTCGTGACCCTGCTGATCGGCGCGACCACTGTCTTCGGCCAGATGCAGTTCTCCCTCAACACCATCTGGGGTGTGGCGCCCAATCCCGATCGCAACAGCCTTTGGCTGTTCGCCAAGAAGCGGCTGCTGTCGCTGGCGGTGGTACTGGCGATCGGCTTCGTGCTGCTGGTGTCGCTGGTGCTCGGGATCATCGTCCAGGCTACCTTCAGCTATGCCGGCGACTGGGTGCCGGGCAGCAAGATGCTGCTCGAGCTGGCGCAGTTCGCGCTCTCGCTCGCCGTGGTCACGCTGTTCTTCGCCGCCATCTTCAAGGTGCTGCCGGACGTGGTGCTCTCCTACCGTGACGTCTTTCTCGGCGCCCTGGTCACCGCGGTGCTGTTCATGCTGGGGCGCAACGCGATCGCCGCCTATCTCGCCCACACCGCCACGGCGTCCACCTACGGCGCCGCGGGGTCGGTGGTCCTGGTGCTGCTGTGGGTCTACTACTCGTCGCTGATCCTGCTCTACGGCGCCGCCTTCACGCGTACCCATGTGGTCTCGAAGGGCCGCCGGGTGATTCCACGCAACACCGCGGTTCTGGTGCGCCACGAGGTGCTGCGCAAGGAGACCGTGGAGCAGGAAGCACCACCAACGCCAATGCGCAAGCAGGAGCAGGAGGAGACTTCACATGACCAAGCGCACGATTCGAGCCCGGGTGAGCGGCCACGTGCAGGGCGTGGGCTATCGTGAGTTCGTGCGCCGCCACGCCGAGCGCTGGGGGCTCACGGGGCACGCGATCAATCAGGACGATGGCGCTGTCGAGGTGGTCGCCCGCGGCGAGGCCACCGCCATCGCCGAGCTGATCGATCTGCTGTGGGAAGGTCCACCGGCGGCGGACGTGATCGAGGTGAGCGTAGATGAGGCCACGCTGATCGCACCGGCGAGTTTCACCACCGGCTGAAGGCGCGCCAGCCAGCGCCCGTCTGGACGACGGGCGCCGGCTGCGAGCCTTGGAACGTGGGCGTTCAGGCGCCGGCGGTCAGGGTCTCGACGATCCACTCGACCACGGCCGGGCCGTCGGCGCCCATGCAGACTTCGACGGTGGCGTCGCGCGTCCAGCGCGCATCCACGAACGCCCGCGCCTGCGGGGCCAGAATCGTCTGCCCCTCGGCCAGCCCTTCGGTCACCACACTGAGCGTGCCACGGGTGGTGGTGAACAAGTCCGGGCGCAGCAGCCAGGCCAGGGCACAGCTGTCGTGGGGGCAGCAGCCATCGATGCCCAGCGCCTGCTGATAGAATGTGCGATAGAAAGCGTAGCTCTCTCCCAGTACCCGCCCCAGCTTGCCTTGGGCCTCGACGATACGCGCCATGCTGTCAGGATCGAGGACACAGCGGTGGGTCGCGTCGAGACCGACCAGCGTCAGCGGCCAGCGCGCCTCCAGGACCGCCTTGGCAGCGTGCGGGTCGTTGAAGATATTGGCCTCGGCGACCGGTGTCACGTTGCCGCCCTCGCGGATCGAGCCCCCCATCACCACCACCTGCTTGACCTTGTCCACCAGCGAGGGGTCGAGCTGCAGCGCCGCGGCGAGGTTGCCCAGCGGCCCGACCGCCACCAGCACCACCTCACCCGGACGGGCATTGACCTGCTCGACGATGAACTGCGGGGCGCTCTGGGGCAGCGCTTGGGTGCTGATCTCGGGCAGGGCGATGTTGCCCAGGCCGTTGTCGCCGTGGATATGCCCCGGCGGTGGGTTCTTGGGCTTGACCATGGGCGTGGCGGCGCCCTGGGCCACGGGGATCTGCTGCCCGCCCAGCTCGGCCAGCAGCAGGGCGTTGTGGGTCGCGACCTCGATGGTGACGTTGCCGAACGTGGTCGTCATCCCCAGCAGCTCGATCTCCGGGTGGGCCAGGGCGATGGCGATGGCCTGGGCGTCGTCGACACCCGGGTCGGTGTCGAAAATGATGGGCGTGGTCATGCTCTCTCTCTGTCTCGATGTCTCACGTTGTCGCCTTCTCGCGCTCCGAAGAGCGGTGATCAGCGACAAGGGTTCGGCCCCGGCGACCGATGCCGGGGCCACGGAGTCAGGTGCGCTCGACGCTCAGCGGCGGCAGGCTCTCGAGGGCCGCCTCGACCGCGTCGGCCAGCGGGATGCTGGGCGCCGCGCCGGCCTGCTGAACGCATAGGGCCGAGGCGGCGCTGGCCAGGCGCATCGCCTGTTCGATATCGTCGCCGCGCTGGCGTGCAGCCATGAAGTAGCCGATGAAGGTATCACCGGCCGCGGTGGTATCCACCGCCTCGACCGCATGGGCCGAGGCGCGGATCTGCTCGCCAGCGAGCTGATGGCAGACGCCGTCGCGCCCCAGGGTGAGCACGACCTCTACCTCCGGCAGGCGCTCGGCCAGGGCCGCGAGCAGGGTATCGACGTCGCTGTCCGCCTCTTTCTCGACCAGCGCCGCAGCCTCGCCGCGGTTGAGAAACAGGATACGGCACAGTGACAGCGGCAGGGCGGCCACTTCGGCACTCAGCGGCGCCGGATTGAAGGCGATCGCCAGGCCGCGCTCGCTGGCTAGACGAATGATGCGCTCGGCGGCGTTGCACTCGTTCTGCATCAGCAGCCAGCTGTCGTCGTCAGCAGCGCCAATGAGCGCCTCGAGATGCTTGTCGCTGAAGCCGTGGTTGGCGCCGGGGTAGAGGATGATCGCGTTCTCGGCCTGGTCGTCGACCTGAATCAGGGCGTGGCCGCTGGCATCGGCGGTCAGCTCCACGTGGGCGGTATCGACGCCCGCCTTGCTGAGAGGTTCCAGCGCCCAGCGATCGGCCTGGCCCAGGCGCCCCCAGTGGGTCACCTTGCCGCCGGCGCGGGCCAGGGCCAGCGACTGGTTGGCGCCCTTGCCGCCGAGCACCTGACGAAAGCCGGTACTGGACAGGGTCTCTCCGGGGCGCACCAGGTGCGGCACGCGATAGACGTAGTCGATATTGATCGAGCCGTAGTTGTAGATCATGGATAACTCACTGCTGGAGATCAGGGGCAACGCCGCCAGGCGCGAAGGTTGTCGGCGGTCAGTGTCACCACGCGCTGGCGCGCCTCGGGGCTGATCCAGGCGTTGTGCGGGGTGACGATGAGATTGAGTGGCTCGTGCAACGCTTCGAGCAGGGCATGGCCGTCACGCGGCGGCTCGCTCGGCAGACTATCGACGGCGAGTCCACCCAGCTGGCCCTGGCGCAGGGCGTCGAGTGCAGCGTGCTCGTCGATGATACCGCCGCGGGCACAGTTGATCAGCAACGCCTCGGGCTTCATTGCCGCCAACGCCTGGATATCGATGAGGCCGCGGGTGGCCTCGGTCAGCGGGCAGTGCAGGCTGAGCACATCCAGCTCGCCCAGCAGCGTGGCGAGCGCAGGGCGCGTGTCGTTGGCTTCGTTGCCGGGGCGGGCGGCGAAGGTCACACGCATGCCGAAAGCTTCACCCAGCCGGGCCACCGCGGAGCCCAGCTCGCCGCTGCCGACGATCACCAGGTGCTTGTCGGCGAGCTGCAGCGTGGGCTGATCGAGCAGGCAGAAAATCTCGCTGCGCTGCCAGGCACCGTCGCGCAGCGCGGACTGATAGTGCGGCAGGCGGGCGGCCAGCGCCAGCATCAGCATCAGGGTGTGCTGAGCGACGCTGGCGGTACCGTAGGCGGTGACGTTGCGCACGGCGATGCCACGCCGCTCGGCGGCTTTCATGTCGATGTTGTTGGTGCCCGTGGCGAGCACGCAGATCAGCGCCAGATCGGGCAGGGCGTCGATCAGCTCGGCGTCGATCACCACCTTGTTGACCAGCGCCACCTGGGCGCCGGCAAGGCGCTCGCGGCGCTCCTCGGGGGCGGTCAGCGCGTGGACCTCGAGATCGTCGACCAGTGCTCGAAGGGGGCTCAGATCGATATCGTCACCGAGTGATGCGGCGTCCAGAAGAACGGCTTTCATGCAGGCTTCCTCTCTCCAGCGTGCTGGCCCCGTGCCACCCGCTCGGGCCGGGGCCGCGGTCGCCACGTCGCGGCGGGCGACAGCGATTTCCTGAGCCGGTAATATTGCCCGCGACCGGCTGCTGCGCGCTATACTATGCGGCTTTCGAACACGGCTTGGAAAGGGCGCGCGGCAGTGCGTATCGATCCCGGCTTGGAAAGCCCGCGCGGCGTCCCTATTTGTCTGTTGTCCGGTTTGTTGCCTGGACGAGTGTCTGGCCTCCCGGATGACTGTCTGGACGGACGTACGGGGTGCAGCGGTGGCGCAGCGTGAGCATCGAGGCAGCGACGCCGTTGCGACGTGGCGCGAATCGATCGCGCATCTTTGAGAGAGTGACACGACCATGCCCATCTACGAGTACGAGTGCAAAGCCTGCGGCCATCGTCTGGAGAAGCTCCAGAAGATCAGCGCCGCGCCCTTGACCGACTGCCCTGCCTGCGCCGAGCCGACGCTGTCGCGCCTGGTGTCGGCTGCCGGGTTCCGGCTCGCGGGTGGCGGCTGGTACGAGACCGATTTCAAGTCGGGCAGCAAGAAGAACCTCGCCGGTGACAGCGGCAGCAAGCCGGCATCGAGTGAGGGCGGCAGCGCCAAGCCTGCCGGTGAGAGCAAGGCCTCGGCCTGAGCCATAGCATTCATAACACAGGATCCCACATGCGCAGTCATTATTGCGGCCAGTTGAACGAGTCATTGATCGATCAAGAAGTCACGCTTTGCGGGTGGGTGCATCGCCGCCGCGATCACGGTGGGGTCATCTTCCTCGATATGCGCGATCGAGACGGTGTCGCTCAGGTGGTGGTGGATCCCGATACGGCGGAGGCCTTTGCCACCGCCGATCGCGCGCGCAGCGAATACGTGCTGCGGATTCGCGGGCGTATTCGCCTGCGTCCGGAAGGCACCCAGAATCCCAACATGCCCACGGGCATGATCGAAGTGCTGGCCAAGGACGTGGAGGTGCTCAACACTGCCGCCACGCCGCCGTTCCAGCTCGACGAGCATGGCAAGGTCGGCGAAGAGGTCCGCCTCAAGTATCGCTATGTCGATCTGCGCCGTCCGGAGATGATCGAGAAGCTGCGTCTGCGCTCGCGGATCACCCACAGCGTGCGTGCCTATCTGGAGGGTGAGGGCTTTCTCGACATCGAGACCCCGATCCTGACCCGCGCCACCCCTGAAGGTGCCCGCGACTACCTGGTGCCGAGCCGTACCCACGAAGGCCACTTCTTCGCGTTGCCGCAGTCGCCCCAGCTGTTCAAGCAGTTGCTGATGGTCTCGGGCTTCGATCGCTACTATCAGATCGCCAAGTGCTTCCGCGACGAGGATCTGCGCGCCGATCGCCAGCCCGAGTTCACTCAGATCGATATCGAGGCGTCGTTCATCGAAGAGCGCGACATCATGGGTATCACCGAAACCATGGTGCGTCAGCTGTTCCAAGACGTGCTCGACGTGGCGCTCCCCGAGTTCCCGCGCATGCCCTACAGCGAGGCGATGCAGCGCTACGGCTCGGACAAGCCGGATCTGCGTATCCCGCTGGAGCTGGTCGATGTAGATGACCTGATGCAGTCGGTCGACTTCAAGGTCTTCTCCGGCCCGGCCAAGGCCGAAGACGGCCGCGTCGCCGCGCTCAAGGTCAGCGGCGGGGCCAAGCTCTCGCGCAAGGAGATCGACGACTATACCAAGTTCGTGGGTATCTACGGTGCCAAGGGCCTGGCCTGGATCAAGGTCAACGAGCGTGCCAAGGGGCTCGACGGGCTGCAGTCGCCGATCGTCAAGTTCATGGAAGGCGTGATCGAGGAGCTGCTCGACCGCGTGGGCGCGGAGGACGGCGATATCGTCTTCTTCGGCGCCGACAAGACGCGTGTGGTCAACGAGGCGCTGGGCGCGCTGCGCGTCAAGCTGGGCGAAGACCTCGACCTCTACACCGCCGACTGGGCACCGCTGTGGGTGGTCGATTTCCCCATGTTCGAAGCCGACGACAACGGCCGCCTGGCCGCGCTGCACCATCCGTTCACCGCGCCTTCCTGCTCGCCGGACGCGCTCAAGGCCTCGCCGGCCACGGCGCTGTCGCGGGCCTATGACATGGTGCTCAACGGCACCGAACTGGGTGGCGGCTCGATCCGTATCCACGACCAGGAGATGCAGCGTGTGGTCTTCGACGTGCTCGGCATCGGCAAGGAAGAGGCGGAAGAGAAGTTCGGCTTCCTGCTCGACGCGCTCAAGTTCGGCGCGCCGCCCCACGGTGGCCTGGCCTTCGGCCTCGACCGTCTGGTGATGCTGATGACCGGTTCGCGCACCATTCGCGACGTCATCGCCTTCCCCAAGACCCAGAGCGCCGCGGACCTGATGACCGACGCCCCGGGCGAGGTGAGCAAGGAGCAGCTGCGCGACCTGCACATCCGCCTGCGTCCCAAGGCCAAGCCGGAGAGCGCCGGCGAATAACGTCGCTCTGCGTTCAGCGTGATCGGAACCGGCGCCCCGCGAGGCGCCGGTTCTTTTATGTAGGGTGAGGGGATAGTCTGCCGAAGACACCCCTACGGCGCGCTCCTGGCGTATCGTACAGCCCCGTCGAGCAGAAAGGTCGAGCAAGCATGAAGCGCATGACTGAGCCAACGATGATCATCCGCACGACACCGGAGCCGAGACGATGATGCTGCTGGGGATCGACCCGGGCTCGCGGATTACCGGCTACGGCGTGATCGATATCAGCGACACGCGGCCGCGCTACGTCGCCAGCGGCTGCATTCGCATCTCTGGTGACGACCTGGCGCAGAAACTGGCCCAGGTCTATGCCGGGGTTGCCGAGCTGATCGGGCTCTATCGGCCCCAGGAGTTCGCCATCGAACGCGTGTTCATGGCCAAGAATCCGGACTCCGCGCTCAAGCTGGGCCAAGCCCGCGGCACCGCAATCGTGTGTGCCGCCAATCACGGTATCCCGGTGCACGAATACGCCGCACGCCAGATCAAGCAGGCGGTCACGGGCACCGGCGGCGCCGAAAAGGCCCAAGTCCAGCATATGGTGACCGCACTACTCACGCTGGACGCGTCTCCCCCCGAGGACGCCGCAGACGCGCTGGCCATCGCGCTCACCCACGCCTACGCGCGTCAGGGACTGGTGGCGACCAGCAGCCGCCGGCGTAGCAGCGGTAGCGCCGGCCGCAACCGCTGGCGCGACTTCAGACCGGAGTGAGCGAGTTAATTTGAAATTGGCTGATTTTTGTATTCTTCTGAAAATCTATGCATCTATTGTTAGACAATATTTGCCGGCTTCTTGGTCTTTCGCAAAATATAAAAATGACAGGGGGTTGTGTTTTTAGGTTGCTCTAAGCTGGGCAGATGGAAGCACCAGCATAAAGCCGGTGTCATGTGAATTTTTTAGATCTATCAATTGTATGTAGCGTTTTGCCGAAGCCAAAATGGAGAGTCGTTTAAGCCGAGCTCTTCATACTCACTTAAAGGTCTTTTTGTCTCCAAGATAAAATGTGGCATATTGGAGATAAGTATTCTAACTGGTTGGTAGATCCCAAATTCGTTGAAAAATGAAATTGCCGAGTCTTTTGCTTTTGAAAATAGATCGAAATATCTATAAAAAATAGCATCCAAGGTGTCTAGCTTTGAATCGAGCCATGTTATTTCATCATTAGCCTGCAAGCGTTCGTTCCACTCAATAGCAGATCCTGGTAGGGTGGAAAATATTTCTCTCACCCTCTCCATTAGTGAAAAAGCCGGTTCTAGGTCATCCTGTCGCAAATATCTCCTATATAGTCGATCCGTCAATAAGCTCCAGTTTTTTTGAGGTTGTTGATTTGCGACAAAAGTGTTAAGACAGTCAAAAAACAATACGACGTCCGATGCTGGTCCTAATTCATACAATGTATGGCCGCCATCAAAGCCTATTTTTCTCATTTTGTCTTAAACCTTATATCTGTGGGGTTTATTAGTCCGTCTGACTTTTTTACAATGCTTTTGATTACTGCATTTCTCTGTGCCTCCGTTACAGCCTGGCCTCTTATGTCAATAACTATTTGCTGTTGCATGCCGCGGGGTAGGTTCTCTGCGCGTTGTGTTATTTGCTTTGATACATCGTTGACCAATCCCCTTTGGTTAGTCTCGATTCTATAGTTTTTAACTTCAATGCTGCACCCGCTGCCAATACACCAATCTGGGCGTACACTACCTGCCGTGCCGTAGTGTACCTCACGACGATTTTTGTAGCTTACTTTAGGGCGGCCAACTGAGCCAAGCTCCGTTCCTATATTAATTTCCGACTGCTTATGGGGGGTAAGAGAGCTTTTATGCCCAATTTCCCCTAGTACTGACAAGGCAGCAGGCGATACGATCAACGCTTGTTCATCGTTCAAGCCGTACTTTTGTTTGAATTCTTTGGCACAAGCCCCGCTTGGGAAATCACATCTTCAGCTTCTGTATACTGCAGGGGTATTGCGCCAGCGTCTAGGCTTATTCGCCAAGGCTACCTTGTAGCCAGCCAGGTGCCCAGACAGCCTTTTCAGCTCTTTTCGAGCCTTGTTACTGTCTCTTATCTGTGTCTGGTATCGTTCATGGCATTCGTCTGCATTGGTAGCGCAGATAGCAATCAATTCATCTTGCTGGGCGAGGCTTATTTTGCGGTACTTCTCCTGCACTTCGTTGCAATTTTTGTTTGCTTTGCTTTGCTTTGCTTTGCATTGCAAGGACTCCTTGAGTAATTCTGCGATCTGCTCGTGTTTCAGGAAATCGTAGCGATGCACCCGCTCGCCACTATCTGCACCGCTGTAGGCGCCCTTGGCGTCGCCGGTGAAGACGGCGCCGGCAACGCCGCCGAGCAGGCGGGCAATCTGGGCCTGTTTATTGGCGTAGCGGTTCCACTGTTCGGGGGCGAGGGCATCGTTGCCCATGCTGGTGGCCATCACTTCCGCGGCGAGTGCACCGGCGACGGCGCCTTTGGCGCTGCCGCGACCGATCTCGGCGGCCAGCCCGGCGAGTGCCGAGTGGGAAATGGCCTCGTAGCCACACCAGTGCGACCGCGCCGCCTGCGAGGTGAGTGTATTCATGCGCACAGCGCCCAATTTCTATATCCGGTGACGACCTGGCGCCGAAACTGGCCCAAGTCTATGCCGGGGTTTCTGAGCTGATCGGGCTCTACCGGCCCCAGGAGTTCGCCATCGAACGCGTGTTCATGGCCAAGGAGCCGGACTCCGCACTCAAGCCGGGGCAGGTCCGCGGCACCGTAATCGTGTGTGCCGTCAATCACGGCATCCCGGTGCACGAATACGCCGCACGCCAGATCAAGCAGGCGGTCATGGGCACCGGTGGCGCCGAGAAGGCCCAAGTCCAGCATATGGTAACGGCGCTACTCACACTGGATGCTTTACCCCCCCTGAGGACGCCGCCATCGCGCTCACCCACGCTTACGCGCGTCAGGGACTGGTGGCGACCAGCGGTCGCCGGCGCAGCGGCGGTAGCACTGGCCGCAATCGTTGGCGCGACTTCAGGTCGGAGTAGTAACACCAAACCTACTATGGCTAAATTTGGCTTCAGACGGGGGGATATGAAGATATGTTATCATGAGCCTCATTTTTCCAATGAGGCTCATGGTTTTTTGAGCTATAAACCGGCTCTATTCTGTAATGGCTTTAATTAAGGCTCGGATATTGTCCTTAAAAAGAACTCCCCGAAATCCTCTGCGATCAATTCAATCGTGCCATCTATTCCGTACTCAAACACCTCTCCCTCTTGGTCAGAGTTTTCAAGATGTGTGTCGATGGCACAGTATGTGCCATCTCCATTTGCATATATTATAAAGAGGTTTTCGGGTAGCCCCTGTTTACGTTCTTTCAAGGTGATCCAGGCTCCATCTGGTATTCCAGAGTTTTCGAAGTCGGTGCTGATTATCCCGTAAAACTCATGACCATATATGTCTCCGTATCCTAGGTTTTTAAGGAAAGCGCAGTAGGTGGGTGGAAATTTTATCCCTAACTTCTTCTGTACCGCTAAGATGACACTTTCGTCTATTCCTCCAATGAAGTCACCTTCATTATTTTCTACAATTTTTAGTGCGGCATCGAAATCTCTCATTGTCATTTTTTGCGACCTGTAAGGCTCTTGCCTCTCTCTCCAGTATTTTGAAATCCAGCTTGAAATTTTCACGATCAATACCTGAATGGTATTCGACTGGAGTTGATGTGTATGACTCCATGGCTTTTCTGATGAAATATTTGCGTCATCTCAGCCATGGCTCCTTTCTGCTTTTGAGTTAAATGGTGAAGATTTGCTGTCTTTCCGTCAGACTCAATAGGTGCCAATCCTTTCTACATCCTTTACGAATTTGTGTTACCTGTCATGTCAGTCTGTTTGGGTTTTGTCAGATCGTTTCGTTGACATGTTTTATTCACATTGAGATTTACAGGTTCTTTAGACCAGAACCTCCTCTCTTGCCTAAATCTCAACCCGGCATCGGCTATACGAGTGGGAGCTTTAACGCTAATCCCACGCTTGCCAGGCCCGACCGCGCCCACTGCAGTTACGACAGTAACCAAGACATCGATAATTAAGGTTTTCCGAGTGTTCGGAAGACCTGGCTCCTTGAGTGCGGCGGAGGCATACCATGCCTTGCTCGAGGGCGCGTAGGTTCAGGACGCTTCCTTTGGCATGCGGAAAGATCATCTTGAGCCCGCGCGATTGCTGTCCGTCCAGCGTGATGGATTCGATGCGCCCCTCTTCGGCTTGCGGGCGCAACGTGCCGCCGCTGACGTCCTGCTCGGGGAGGTGCACGAGGGATGTCACATAGCCCTGTTCGATGTAGGCATTGCTGGCACTGTGCGCTAGCGCTTGCATCTGGCTCAGGCTGAGACATTTTCCCTTCAAAGGGTGGGTCAGTGCCCGTCGGCGAGCGCTAGACAGGTGGTGGGCGTCGTACCACTCGAAGTTTTCGATTAAGAAGCAGGGCGTAGCCTGTTCAGGTGCCCTTGTTTCGGGCTCTGGCGAGATCTTCATACCCCGCTGTAGCGCTTCGCTTCCTCGAGCAGCGATTGTTGACGCTCACGCTGGATATCGAGGTCCAGCGAGGTAGTCGGGCGTGTCTGACCCAGACACACGCCAATGAGGGCCGGTGATATCAGCAGGGCCAACAAGAGTGCGCGCACAGGCGTCATGGGATAGTCCCAAAGAGCGCGCTGTGAAAGGCGGGCAATGCTACCGCTCACCTCTAAAGATCGGAAGTCAATGTTAGTTCGCCGGTATATTTGTAATGATTTGCTTCTGATTGTGTATATGCCAGCTTGGCGCGTTGGGCAAGTATTTTCGATTCGATTCGGCTCGGTATCGAATGCGCGGAATCAGTAGGGCAGTACTTCGACTGGCAGGCCAACGGGGCGTTGGTGATCACAATGAAGGGCGCTGGGCAGCCGGAGGCGGCACTCATAGGAAGAGAAGGCCACGCCGTTGGGTTTGCCGGTATGGTGGCGGCACCCTGTACAACTTGTTGCAAGGCACCAGCCAGAACGCGCAATCCAGTGGCGACGGCATCTCCATCAGCGTCAGCGGCGAGTTGCAAATGCTGCTGCTATGAACGGCCGAAGCGCTCCAGCTGCATCTCGCGCAAACGGCTGAGCGTGCGGCGAAAGGCAAACTCGAGGTAGCCCTGGGTATACAGCTCATCCAGTGCGACCTCGGCCTCGATATACAGCGGCACGCGGCGGTCGTAGCACTCGTCGACCAGGGCGATGAAGCGGCGCACCGCATCGTCGTTGAGTGACAGTGCCGGCAGCTGTCGATCCCCGGCGTCGATCCGCTCGGCGCCATCCTCGGTGCCTCGGGCGATGCGACCCTCGCGTGGCTCGCCGCCCAGGCGCGGTACCTCGCCGAGCAGGATGGCCGGGAAACGCTGGCACAGCTCGATGAAATCCACCGCGGCCAAGGGCCGTTGGCACAGGTCGTCGAAGCGGCACCACAGCGCTGCTGGGCTGTGAGCGAGGTTGGCGATGTGCCGATGGTTCAGATCGACCGGCTCATGACTCACCTGCTGATTGTCGCTCAAGCGGGCGAACAGCTCGCTCAAGACCTGCGGCTGCCGCACCCAGTAGCGCTGTACCTCGGCGCCGGGGTGCAGCCGATGATCCTGGTCGCCATCCACGGCCACCACCTGCATGTGCGCTTCGAGCGCGGCGATGGCCGGCAGGAAACGCTCGCGGTTGAAACCATCGGCATAAAGCTGATCCGGCGGCTGGTTTGAGGTGGCCACCAGCACCACGTTCTGCGCAACCACCAGGCTGAGCAGTCGCCCCAGCAGCATGGCATCGCCGATATCGCTGACGAACAGTTCGTCGAAGCACAGCACGCGTACCTCGCGCCCCAACTCCTCGGCCAGCAGGCGCAGCGGGTCGGCATTGCCGGTCAGCTCGAACTGACGCCGATGCACCCACTGCATGAAGTGATGGAAGTGCTGGCGCCGCGCTGGCACGCGCAGGGCGTTGTAGAAGCTGTCCATCAACCAGGTCTTGCCGCGCCCCACCGGCCCCCAGAGGTAAACGCCGGATGGGCATTCACCGCGATGCACGGCATCAAAGCAGCGCTGCAATGCCTCGACCGTGCGCCGCTGGGCGGCATCGACGACGAAGCCGGCAGCGAGGGAGCGTTCGTAGGCGGCCAAGGGTGAATCGGGAACTCCTTGCTGGGCGTTCATCGCAGCACCAGCCGGCCGTCGTCGAACTGCTTCGGCCAGTCGCGGCGGATGAATACCTGGCCCGCCTCACGCACGCGGCGCACCTCGGCCAGATCCAGCTCGGCGATCAGCCAGCGGCTGTGCGTGGGGCACGTCGCTTCGCTCTCGGCGATTACGCCATTGGGCGGCATGCCGTAGTCCGGGGGCACGTAGAGCGCGGCGCGACCGATGTTCTCGTCCAGTGCGGGCGACCAGGGCGCCAGGCCCACCGTGGGCGACTGCAGCACGGCGATCTGGTTCTCCAGGGCACGCGCCTGGGCGCCGATGCGCACACGATAGAAGCCGGCCTCGGTGTCTGTACAACTGGGTGTCAGGATCAGATCCACACCGGCCTCGGCCAGGGTGCGCGCCAGCAGTGGGAACTCGTTGTCATAGCAGATCAGGATGCCCAGCTTGCCCAGCGCCGTATCGAACACCTTGAGCCCGCTGCCAGCGGCTATCTGCCACTGCTCTTGCTCGAAGCGGGTCATCATCAGCTTGTCCTGGCTGCCCAGGCAGCCGTCCGGGCCGAACAGCCAGGCGCGATTGCGGTAGAGGCCGTCATCATCCCGCACGGCCACCGAGCCGGGTTGCAGGTAGATCTTCAGCCGTCGTGCCAGGCTTTCACACAGCGCCAGCCAGCGCGGCAGCAGCGGCTGGATGCCGGCGATGGAGCCATGTAGATCGTTGCGCTCGGCTTCTGGCAACTGGCCGCTCAGCACCAGCCCGGCGTATTCCGGCAACAGCAGCAACTCGGCGCCCTGCGCGGCGGCCTCCTCGCACAACCCGGTCAGCTGTGCTGCGTAAGCGTCCCAGCTCGTCAGCAGATCGATGTGATATTGGCAGGCGGCAACCTTGATCATGCGGTGAGTTCCTTGAGCCAGAACGACATGGGCTTGGCCGACGCCTCGGCTTCGTCCAGATCCCGCCAATGATACTGGGTATGCAGTTCGGGATGATGGCGATAGCCCCGGCGCGCCCAGAAGTCGTCCAGCGGCTGATAATCTGTGGGGCGGCGCGGATGGCCGGCGGGGCGCTGCACGGCGCAGAAGGCGCACCAGTCGAAGCGGCCCAGCTGGCGCGCATGGGCCTCGCGCTCGGCAAAGAAACGCACGCCCAGACCTCGCCCGCGCCAGGCAGGCAAGACCACCGACTCGGCGCAGTAGAAGATACGCGCTGGGTCCCAGCCCGCGGTAAGGAAGGGGTGCTGGAATTCTACGGTTTCATCGGCCAGCGGCAGCGCCGTGGAAGCGCCGACTACCCGGCCTTCGTCCCGCACCAGCACGCACAGACTGCTTTCACTGCGTACATAGGTGTCGAGGTATTCGGCCTCATAGTCGAGGCTGCCGTCGTAGAGGTAGGGGAATTCGCGGAAGACCGTGATCCGCAAATGCGCCAGAGCTTCGACATGGGGCGCGATCTGCGGCCCCTGGAGCAGTTCAATGTCCATCTGGAGTCGTTCGTCAGCAGCAGGGTGACGCCGGCGGCTATGCCGGCTGGAAGGCGCGAACTTATCATGCGATCCAAGCAACCACTAACCACGCTACGCAAGGAACTTAGCCATGACCGCCACCGAACTGGTTCAGGCCTACTACGCTGCCTTCAACGCTGGCGACATGCCCGCCTTCCTCGACCTGCTGGACGAGGATGTGGTGCACGACATCAACCAGGGGGAGCGCCAGGTCGGCAAAGCCACCTTCGCCGCCTTCATGGACAAGATGAACCGCTGCTACCGCGAGCGCCTGGCCGACATTGTGGTGATGCAGAACGCCGCCGGTGATCGCGCCGCCGCCGAATTCGTGGTGCACGGTGAGTACCTGGCCGATGACGAAGGCCTGCCACCGGCCAACGGCCAGACCTACGTGCTGCCTGCCGGCGCCTTCTTCGAGATCAGCAATGGCAAGGTGGCGCGCATCAGCAACTACTACAACCTCCATGACTGGGTGGCGCAGGTGGGCTGAATAGCGTTTGCCAAGGGGGCGAGCCTGTCAGCAGCTCGGCTCCCCGCAAGAGGTCCTACCCGTTCAGCGAACCCAGTGCAGCTCACGTTGCTCGGCAGCACCGGCCAGCGCATGCCGTGGGCATCCTTTCTGCGCATAGAGGAGGGTGACCACGGTGTGCCACGCCTGAGGTCATCGAACATGCGCACGTAGATCTCCATCTGGCCGATGTGCTGATGGGGCAGCTGGCCGTGTTCTCGATCGCAGCTCACGAAGCCCTTGCCGAACGCGACCGTCAGCCCATCGGCCAGCAGCGGCGAGTGGGTTAGGCCCCGTGCAGCAGCTAGTCAGCCGATTCGGCGATGCGTATAGTGGACGCCGTCACGGAAAGGACGTTGAATGGAATGATTGGACGCCTGCACGGCACCCTGCTGGAAAAGCTCCCTCCCTGGATCGTGGTCGATGTCCACGGCGTCGGTTACGAACTCGAAACCTCGATGACGACACTGGTCGCGCTACCCGCCGTGGGCGAGGAGGTCCGCCTCTATACCCACCTGAGCGTGCGCGAGGACGCGCATCTGCTCTACGGTTTCGGGCGTGACGAGGAGCGCCAGCTGTTTCGCGCGCTGATCAAGGTCAACGGCGTGGGGCCGAAACTTGCCCTGGCGATTCTCTCCGGCATGGAGCGTGACGCCTTCGTCGGCTGCGTCATGGAGGGCGACAGCAAGGCGTTGACCAAACTGCCGGGCGTGGGCAAGAAGACCGCCGATCGGTTGATCGTCGAGATGCGCGATCGCTTCCCCCACTGGCAGGAAGAGCAGGGGGCGCTGCTGGACGCGGCAAGCCACGCCGTGGTCAAGCCGCAGGACCCGTTCGCCGATGCCGAGGCGGCGCTGGTATCACTGGGCTACAAGCCGACCGAGGCGTCGCGCATGCTCTCGGGGCTCGACGAGGGCCTGCCCACCGAAGCCCTGATCAAGTCGGCGCTGGCGCGCCAGATGGCCGGGTAAGGCGACATGATCGAACCAGATCGTCTCATCGAAGCCTCGCCGAGACAGGGCGAGCAACAGGCCGATCATGCCATTCGGCCGCGCCGGCTGGGCGACTATATCGGCCAGCCGCGGGTGCGCGAGCAGATGGATATCTTCATCTCGGCGGCGCGCAATCGCGGTGACTCCCTCGATCATACTCTGGTCTTCGGCCCGCCCGGGCTGGGCAAGACCACGCTCGCCAATATCATCGCCGCGGAGATGGAGGTCGATATCAAGTCGACCTCGGGGCCGGTGCTGGAGCGTGCCGGCGATCTCGCCGCCATGCTGACCAACCTGCAGCCGGGCGACGTGCTCTTCATCGACGAGATCCACCGTCTGTCGGCCGCGGTCGAGGAGGTGCTCTATCCGGCGATGGAGGATTTCCAGCTCGACATCATGATCGGCGATGGACCCGCGGCGCGGTCTATCAAGCTCGACCTGCCTCCGTTCACGCTGGTTGGCGCCACCACTCGCGCGGGGCTGCTGACCTCGCCGCTGCGCGATCGCTTCGGCATCGTCCAGCGCCTGGAGTTCTATGCCATCGACGAGCTGAGCGAAATCGTCGCCCGCTCGGCGCGGCTGCTCGGGGTGACTGCCGATGCCCAGGGCGCCCGCGAGATTGCGCGGCGCGCCCGCGGCACACCGCGTATCGCCAATCGTCTACTCCGGCGCGTGCGCGATTTCGCCGAAGTGAAGGGCGACGGCACGCTGAGTGCGGAGATCGCCGATCAGGCCCTGAACATGCTCAACGTCGACAGTCACGGCCTCGATCACATGGATCGCCGGCTGCTGCTGGCGATGATCGAGAAGTTCGACGGCGGGCCGGTGGGGGTAGACAGCCTGGCGGCGGCGATCAGCGAGGAGCGCGACACCATCGAGGATGTCATCGAGCCCTATCTGATCCAGCAGGGGCTCATGATGCGCACCGCCCGGGGGCGGGTGGTGACCCGCTCGGCCTATACCCACTTCGGCCTGGCGGTGCATGATCAGGCGCCCGAGGGAGGCGAGAGCGGGTGAGTGAATTTCATCTGCCGCTCAAGGTATACATCGAAGATACCGACGCCGGCGGCATCGTATACTACGTTAACTACCTGAAATTCATGGAGCGTGCCCGCAGCGAGTGGCTGAATGCTCAGGGCTTTGCCCAGCGTGAGCTGCTCGAACAGGGCGTACAACTGGTGGTCCATAGCCTCAGTTGCCGCTATGCACGTCCGGCGCGGCTCGACGATCGGCTGGAAGTGAGCGCCGCCGTCGAGAAGCTTGCCGCCTGCTCGGTGCGATTCACCCAGGCGGTACGGCATCGCGGGGAAACATTATGCGAAGCGGTGGTCGATATAGCATGCGTCGACGCGCAGCACCTGAAACCCAGGCGGTGGCCCGCAGCGCTTCGCGCGGTGCTGACGCCAGACATTCAAAGCCAGTGATTCGAGGATTCACGTGAACGACTCCATGTCCATCCCCCATCTGATCATGAACGCCAGCCTGGTCGTCCAGGTGGTCATGCTGCTGCTGCTGGCCGCTTCCGTCGCCTCCTGGGTGGTGATCTTCCAGCGCAGCTTTGCATTGGCGCGGGCCAAGAAGGCGCAGCGCGAGTTCGACGAGCGCTTCTGGTCCGGCATCGATCTCAACGAGCTCTACCAGGATGTGCCGGAGAACCACGACGCCCAGGGTGCCGAACATGTCTTCCGCGCCGGCTTTCGCGAGTTCAACCGGCTGATGCCCAAGACCCGCAGCAGCGAGGCGGTGCTCGATGGCGTGCAGCGCTCGCAGCGTGTGGCACTGTCGCGGGAAGAGGATCGTCTCAACGCCAATCTGACGCTGCTGGCCACGGTGGCCTCGGCGAGCCCCTACATCGGCCTGTTCGGCACCGTTTGGGGCATCATGGGATCGTTCCAGAGTCTCTCCATGGCCCAGCAGGCCACGCTCTCCACGGTTGCGCCGTGGATCGCCGAGGCGCTGGTGGCAACCGCCATGGGTCTGTTCGCGGCCATCCCCGCGGTGATCTTCTACAACCGTCTCTCTTCCATCGCCAGCCGTCTGCTCGGCGAGTACGAAGATTTCGCCGAAGAGTTCCACTCGATCCTGCATCGCAATCTGCAGGGTCGCGGCAACAGTCAGTCGGCCTGAGCCGGAGGTGAGTCATGGGTGGACCCTATAGCCGACATCAGCGGCGCAAGCCGATGGGCGAAATCAACGTCGTGCCCTTTATCGACGTCATGCTGGTGCTGTTGGTGATCTTCATGATCACCGCACCCATGCTGACCCAGGGCGTCAAGGTCGATCTGCCGCAGGTCACCTCGGAGCCCATCGATACTCAGGAGCAAGAGCCGATCATCGTCTCCGTCGACAGCAAAGGTGAGTACTACATCTCACTGGGTGACAAGGACAAACCGGTGACCCTGCAGACCGTGGGTGATCAGGTCGTGGCGATTCTCGAGCGCAAGCCCAACACGCCGGTCATGGTGCGGGGCGACAAGAACGCTTCCTACGGTCAGGTGGTGACGTTGATGAGCACGTTGCAGATGGCCGGCGTGGCGAACGTCGGATTGATTTCCGAACCGCCCTCGGGTGACAACAAGGGGTAAGGAGTCAGCATGGCGAAGCGAACGCGCCGTGTCGGCTACGGCTTGCCCGTTGTCCTGGCGATCGGGGTGCACATTGTGGCCCTGCTGTTGACGATGCTGCGCCTGCCGGAGAGCGAGCCGATCCCGAGCTCCTCGTCGGTGGTGCAGGCGACGCTGGTCAGCGATGTGACCGCGACCGACAAGGCTCAATACGCCAAGGAGGCCAAAGCGCGTACTGCCAAGCGTCAGGCCGAGGAGGCCGCGCAGCAGGCCGCCGAGCAGCAGGCGCAGGAAGCTGCCCGCGAACAGGCCGAACAGCAGGCCGCCCAGGCACAAGCCGAACAGCAGGCAGCGGCCGACGCCGCCCGGGCCGAGGCCCAGCGGCGTCAGCAGGCGGCCGAACAGGCAGCCGCGGAGCGTGCCGAAGCGGCACGTCAGCAGAAGGCCGCAGAAGCCGAGCAGCAGCGGCAGGTGCAGGTCCAGAAGCAGAAGGCCGAGGCAGCCAAGAAACAGGCCGAAGCGGAAAAACAGCGTCAGGCCGAAGAGGCCAAGAAGCAAGCCGAGGCGGAGAAGAAACGCGAGGCGGAAGAGGCCAGGAAGAAGGCTGAAGCAGAGAAGAAGCGCAAGGCGGAAGAAGCCAAGAAGAAGGCGGCTGCGGAGGCCAAGAAAAAGGCCGAAGCGGCAGCCAAGGCGGCGAGCCAGAATGCGCTCAACGATTCGATTGCCAACGAGCAGGAGCGCATCGCCAACGCTCAGCAGTCGAACCAGGCTTCCAACAGCTTCATCAACCTGGTCAAGAGTGCGGTCGAGGCGCAGTGGCACTTGCCGCCCAATGCCGATGGCGCGCTGGTGACACAGGTGCGGGTGCGGCTGGGGCCGTCGGGGGAGCTGCTCGCGGCGACCGTGACGCGCAGCAGCGGCAACCCCAGTTTCGACCGCTCGGCGACGCAGGCGGTAGAGGCGGCGGCACCGTTCCGTGAGCTGCAGCAGCTGGATGCCGGACTGCAGCGACGGTTCCGCGATTTCAATCTCAAGTTCACACCCGGGGATATACAGTGATGAAACAACGGATGTCTCAAAGCTTGCGACGACTGGCGGCTGCCTGGCTGGCCTCGCTCGTCGCGCTGTGTCTGACGGCGAACGCCCAGGCTCAGAATCTCACCATCGAGATCAACCGCGGCAGCGACCAGGCGATTCCGATTGCCGTCGTGCCGTTCGAGTCCCAGGCGCCGGGCGGGCTGCCCCAGGATGTGGCACAGATCGTCAGCGACGACCTCGAGCACAGCGGCCAGTTCGATCCGCTCAGCCGCAGTGCGCTGATCTCGCTGCCGAGCAGCAGCAAGGACGTGTTCTACGATGACTGGAAGCGCGTCAACGCGCGTTATCTGGTGGTCGGCAAGATCGAGCCCCAGGGTAGCGACTATCGCATCCAGTACGAACTGATGGACGTTGCCGGTGGCAAGCGCATGCTCGGCGAAACGCTGACTTCCAGCGCCAGCGATCTACGTGCCAGCGCCCACTACATCAGCGACCAGATCTTCGAAGCGATCACCGGTATTCGCGGTGCCTTCTCGACCCGTATCGCCTATGTCGCTGCCTCGGGCAGCGGTGACAACGCGCGCTATGCGCTCTACGTCGCCGACGCCGATGGCCACAACGCCCAGCAGATTCTGTCTTCCGACGATCCGCTCCTGTCGCCGGCCTGGTCGCCGGATGGCACCAAACTGGCCTACGTCTCCTTCGAGTCCGGCAACTCCGCCATCTATGTGCAGAACGTGGCCACCGGCGAGCGCCTGCGCCTGACCTCTTTCCCCGGTATCAACGGTGCCCCGGCGTGGTCGCCGGACGGACGTAAGATGGCGATGTCACTGTCCAAGGATGGCCAGCCGGAGATCTACGTGATGGATCTGGCCTCGCGCCAGCTCACTCGGCTGACCAACAACCGCGCCATCGAGACCGAGCCCGACTGGTCGCCGGACGGGCGCTCGCTGATCTTTACCTCCGACCGTAGCGGGGCGCCCCAGCTCTATCGCATGCCAGCCAGTGGCGGTCAGGCAGAGCGGGTCACCTTTACGGGCAGCTACAACTCTGACGGGCGTTTTTCGCCGGACGGTAAAACGCTGTTCATGATCACCCGTGACGATACCGGTTTTCATGTCGCAAAACAGGATCTGGACACCAGCCGTGTAACAGTCTTGACTGATACACGATGGGATGAATCACCCAGTGTCGCGCCGAACGGCGCCATGGTAATCTTCGCTACCCAGCAAGGGTCGCAAGGGGTGCTGGGGGCAGTCTCTTCAGATGGACGCGCGTCCTTCCGACTGCCCTCGCAACAAGGTGACGTGCGGGAACCCGCATGGTCGCCATATTTGAACTAAACGACGAAAGTCGACAGTGTCATTCGACATCTGAGCAAGGAGATGACAATGCAATTCAAGACTTACGCCAAGACGCTAACGGTCGCGCTGTCACTGGCAGTGGTCGCGGGCTGTTCTAGCAGCGGCGGCACCCAGGAAGGGAACATGGATGGCACCTCCGGTAACATGTCCGGTCAGGGCATGACTTCCGGCCAGGGCGCAAACGGTTCGCAGATGAACGCCAACCAGCAGCGTCCCAGCGTCGACACGATCTACTTCGCGTTCGACAGCGACGAAATCCGCCCGGAATTCGAGTCCGTCCTGCGCGGTCACGCTCAGTACCTGATGGCCAACCCGAGCGTCAACGTGACGCTGCAAGGCTACGCCGACGAGCGCGGCACGCGTGAATACAACCTGGGCCTCGGCGAGCGTCGTGCGCAGTCGGTCGAGCAGTACCTGACCGTCCAGGGCGTGTCCCCGTCGCAGATCTCCATTGTCAGCTACGGTGAAGAGCGTCCTGCCGTTCAGGGCCACACCGAAGAAGCCTACGCGAAGAATCGTCGCGTCGTGTTCGACTACAAGTAATAGTCGACGGAGATCAGCATGAAACACGGTCTGAAAAGACTGTGCGGCGCGGGAGCCCTGGTGCTCCCGCTGTCCGTATGGGCTCAGCAGCCGGTCGTGGATGACCTCACGGGTCAGTCGTCGGGCGGTTTCTACAGTCAGACGCAGGCCCGCGAAAGCGGCGGCGGCACCCTGACGATCCTCAACGAATTGCAGGACAACCGCCAGCAGATACAGCAGCTGCGCGGCCAGGTCGAGGAGCTGCGCTATCAGCTGGAGCAGCTGAAGCAGCAGACTCAGAAGCAGTATCTCGATCTCGATGACCGTCTCTCGGGTAGCGGGAGCGGCAGTAGCGGTGACATGTCGAGTGGCAGCGTCGATAGCGGCGCGGCGAGCCAGGTTGCCGGAAACAGTGGGGCCGGAAATAGCGGTGCCGCGGGCAGCGGTGCTGGAGACAGCAGCGCCGGTGCAGCCAGTGCGACGACCGCTGACAGCGGTGGCAGCGCGCCGGCAGCGGGTGGTAGCGGCGATGGCCGCGACGCCTACCAGGCTGCATTCCAGCAGGTACAGGCGCGGCAGTTCGACGCCGCCGTCAGTTCGTTCAAACGCTTCATCGCCGATTACCCGCAGTCGAGCCTGATCCCCAATGCCCACTACTGGCTCGGCGAACTCTACTCGGCGCAGTCGCAGCTCGACGCCGCCGCCAAGGCCTTCAATACCGTCATCGACGATTACCCGCAGAGCAGCAAGGTGCCCGATGCGCTCTACAAGCTGGGTCTGTTGAAGGCACGCCAGGGCGATACCTCGGGCAGCCGCGAACTGCTCAAGCGCGTGCAGAGCGACTACCCTGACAGTAGCGCGGCGCAGATGGCGAAGGACTTCCTCAATCAGTTGGGCAACTGAGACTGAAGCTGAGCGAGGGATAGAGACAGGACGCGAGACCGCGTCCCGTCCAGCCGGATGAGGGCCGACCACCAAAGGCGGTCGGCCTCAGCGCGTTGTGGCTGACGCCCACGCTGCTGGCGTGGAGAAGACGATGCTCTAGTACCACCCGCACAGGAGGAGGTGAGCATGCCTTGCCAAAGCGACTATCAGCCGCCCGTGGACCTGCTCGCGGGGAAGGTGATTCTGGTGACCGGGGCGAGCGCCGGCATCGGTCGCGCAGCGGCCATGGCCTACGCCCGGCACGGTGCCACCGTGGTGCTGCTGGGGCGTAGCCTGAGCCGGCTGGAGACGGTCTATGACGCGATCGAGGCGGCCAAGGCGCCGCAGCCGGCGATCTTCCCGCTCAATCTCGAAAGTGCCACGGCGCAGGATTTCGGCGTCGTCGCGGCCAAGCTCGAGCAGGCCTTCGGGCGTCTCGACGGCCTATTGCACAACGCCAGCATGCTGGGGGAGCGCAAGTCGGTCGCGGCCTCCGATCTCGAGGTGTGGGCGCGGGTGATGCAGGTCAACTTCACCGCCAGTCTCGGTTTGACCCAGGCCTTGTTGCCGCTGCTCGAAGCGTCCACCAACGCCTCGGTGGTGTTCACCTCGTCCAGCGTGGGGCGGCGCGGGCGCGCCGAGTGGGGTGCCTACTCGACCTCCAAGTTCGCCACCGAGGGCCTGATGCAGATTCTCGCCGACGAGTATCGCGACTCGACGCTGCGCTTCAATTCGATCAACCCCGGTGGCACGCGCACCGCCATGCGGCGCGCGGCCTACCCCCAGGAAGATCCGCAGCGGGTTCCCACACCGGAGTCGATCATGCCCACCTATCTCTGGCTGATGGGCCGCGACAGCCGCGGCACCACCGGCGAAGCCTTCGACGCCCAACCGCCGCGGCAGTGAGCCGCGGCGGTGGCCAGGCGTGATCTCATGCCGGCCACAGTCGCACCAGCACCTTGCCCGACACCTGGGCATCCTTGGCCACATCGAACGCCTCGACCGCGTCGTCGGCGGCGATCTCGTGGGTGATCACCTGATCGAAACGCGCATCCCGATCGAGGAGTTCGATCGCTTCGTCGACCTCGTCGTTGAAGCGGAAACAGCCACGCAGCTGAATCTCCTTGGAGATCAGTGTCGCCAGTTCCAGTGGCTGGGCGCCGGCACCCATCATGCCGATCTGGGCGATCACGCCGGCACGCCGCACGGCGCGGATCGCGACGTCGATCGAGGCGGGTACGCCTGAGCACTCCAGCGCCACATCGAACGCCTCGGCCGCCGGTTCCGCCTCGCCGATGCGCACGGTGGCGTGCACGCCAAGTGCCCGGGCGCGCGCCAGCGGCCCCTCGAACACGTCGGTGGCGGTCACCTCGCTCGCGCCCTTGGCCAGCGCCGCGGCGGCCACCAGCAGACCGATCGGCCCCGAGCCGCAGACCAGTACACGCTTGCCCTCGACGCCGCCGGCGATACGGATGCCGTGCAGCGCCACGGCCAGCGGCTCGGTCAGTGCCGCGCGCTTGAGCGGCAGCGTCGACGGCAGGGTGCGGATCATGCTGCGCTTGACCACCAGATACTCGCTCATGCCGCCCTGGGTGTGCGGCGTGGTCGAGGCTGACCCCAGATAGCCGCCGCGTGGCCACAGATGCGGATGTTGCTCCAGCCCCGGCTGGCACTCGCCGAAGGTTGCCGGGTGAAAGGTCACCGGGGTTCCCGGGGCCAGCTCCCCGGCGGGATCCAGATCCACCGTGCCGGAGAGTTCATGTCCCGGAATCAGCGGCTCACGCACCACGAAGGCGCCGTTGGCACCCTCGTGGTAGTAGTGCAGGTCAGAGCCGCAGATGCCGCCCCAGGCGATGCGCACGCGCACCTCATCGGCGGCCGGCTCGGGGGTTTCCCAGGTCTGCGCGCGCAGATCCTGCTTGCCATGTATCACCAGCGCTTTCATGCCCTTGTTGCTCCTGTGTGACGCCGCCAGGCATAGGCGCGATCATGCCCGCTATCCGGCGGTGATGAATGAATCAGGCCTTCGACAGCCAGCTCGTCGGTCCCAGGCCGTCGAGGCTCAAACCACCGAGGTCATGCCGCCGTCGACGAAGATGTTCTGACCCGAGACGAAGGCGGAGGCGTCCGAGCAGAGATAGATCAGCGTACCCACCAGCTCTTCGACATTACCCCAGCGCTGGGCCGGGGTGCGCGACTCCACCCAGCTGTTGAAGGCTTCGTCCTGCCACAGGGCCGTGTTCATGTCGGTCTTGAAGTAGCCCGGCGAGATGCAGTTGACCTGAATGTCGAAGCGCGCCAGATCGGCGGCCATGCCCTTGGTCAGCATCACCACACCGCCCTTGGAAGCGGCATAGGGGGCGATGGTCTGGCGTGCCAGCTGCGACTGCACCGAACCGATATTGACGATCTTGCCCGATCCGCGCTGGGACATGCGCTCGGCCAGCGCGCGCGAGACGTAGAAGGCGCTGGAGAGATTGGTGGCGAGCACCGCATCCCAGTCTTCGGGATCGAACTCGGCGAAGGGGGCGCGACGCTGGAGTCCGGCATTGTTGACCAGGATGTCCGGTGTTCCCAGGCGCGCGGTCAGCGCATCCAGCGCCTCGCGCACCGCCGCGCTGTCGGTGACATCGAAAGTCACGCTGTCGACCTCGGCACCGGTTTCTGCGCGGATCGCCTCGGCGGCGCGGGCCACCGCTTCGGCTTGGCGTCCGTGCACGATCACGCGTGCCCCCTGACGCGCCAGTCCCTGGGCCAGGGTGAATCCCAGCCCCCGCGACGAGCCGGTCACCAGGGCCAGGCGGCCACTGATATCGAAAAGCTTCATGCATTGTCTCCCGATGCGGTGTTTATCGACGTGTACAGACATCCTGTGATCCGCCATCAGACCCGGATTGCGCCCGCGGTTTCAAGCGTCGGGGACGGACTGCCGGTGATGAGGTGGTGGCGCCCGACCACGACCAAAGGCGGGGTTACGTCTACAGCCTAGCATTGTACAGTCCGCTGAACGACGTTCAGCTCATTGGACAATGGTCGCGCTCACGGCATCCGGACAGAGGCCTTGGCGCCATGCATCGAAGACCGCTGACCGAAGCCTGCGAACCGACAAGACACGAGGATCGAGCCATGCATCAGACACCGTCGCCGGCCGACGCGGAAAAGCGCCAGGCAGCATCGCCGAAGGGCAAGCTGAGGGTGGCGGTGGCCACCCCGCTGAGCGAGGCGCTATGCGCCATGATCGAAGCCCGCGAGCCGCGCCTCGAGATGGTCCGTGACCAGTCGCTGCTGCCGCCCATGCGCCACCCCGCGGACTTCGCCGGCGACCCCGCCTTCCGTCGCAGCGCCGAGGCGCAGGCGCGTTTCGAGGCGCTGATCGCCGATGCCGAGGTGCTGTACGGCATTCCCGACCTCGACCCGGCAGCGCTGGCGCGCGCGGTCGCGGCCAACCCCGGGCTGCGCTGGGTCCATCTGATGGCCGCGGGGGGTGGCGGCCAGGTGAAGGCGGCGCAACTCTCCCGCGAGCAGCTCGAGCGGGTCGCCTTCACCACCTCCGCGGGGGTGCATGGCGGGCCACTGGCGGAGTACGCGCTGTTCGGCGTGCTTGCCGGTGCCAAGCAGCTGCCGCGGGTCCAGGCTCAACAGCGGGCGCACCACTGGAGCGGGCGCTGGGCGATGGGGCAGGTCAGTGAACAGACCGTGCTGCTGCTGGGGCTCGGCGGGATCGGCCGTGAGGTGGCGCGCAAGCTCTCGCTGCTGGGCGCGCGGGTGATCGGCGTCTCGCGTCACGGCCGAGCGGTCGACCACGTCGACGAGGTCGTGCCGCCGGAGGCGCTGCACGCGGCAGCGGCACGCGCCGATGCCGTGGTCTGTTCGCTGCCGGGAACCGCCGCCACCGACAAGCTGGTGGATGCGGCCTTTCTCGCGGCGCTGCGTCCCGGGGCCACCTTCGTCAACGTCGGCCGCGGCACGGCGGTCGACGAGCCGGCGCTGATCGAGGCCCTGCGCACCGAGCATCTCGGCCTAGCCGTGCTGGATGTCACGGCCAGCGAGCCGCTGGCTGGTGACTCGCCGCTATGGGATCTGCCCAACGTACTGCTGACCCCGCATACCGCGGCACTCAACGCCGCTGAAGACCGCCTGATTGCCGAGCTGTTCGTGGACAACGCCCGGCGCTATCTCGACGGGGAGCCGCTGCGCAATCGCGTCGATACGGTGGAGTTCTACTGATGGCGGGGGAGGCCGAGCGTAGCCCGGCGGTGACCCGATCGATCCGCGTGCTGGGGCTGCTGGAGCAGGCGGGCGACACCGCACTGGGGGTCAGCGAGATGGCGCGTCAGCTCTCTGTGGCGCGCTCGTCACTGTTCAACATCTGTCTGGCGCTGGAAGCCGAGGGTCTGATCGCTCGCAGTGCCGGCGGCTACCGCCTGGGGCGGCGTCTGGTCGAACTGGGCGGGGCCTATCTGCGCGGAGTCGATCCGGTCCAGGCGTTCTACCAGGCATGCAACGAGACCCCGCTGTTGCACGACGAGATCTGCCAGCTGGCGGTGCTCGACGGCACCGATGTGCTCTATCTCGCCGCCCATGCCGGGCGCATGCCGCTGCGCATGACCGCGAGCATCGGCAGCCGCTTTCCGGCCTCGATCACCGCGGTGGGCAATGCGCTGCTGGCGCGCCTCGACGACGCCGAGATCCGGCGGCGATTCGCTGACCCGGCGACCCGCCCGGGCTGGACCGAGCGCTCGGTCACCGACCTCGACGCGCTGGTGGCCAAGATCGCCCGGGTCCGCGAACGCGGCTATGGCCGTGACCTGGGCGAGGTCTTCCCCGGGGTCCGTGGGCTGGCGCTGGTGGTGGCGCCGCAGTACAGCGGCGAGCAGGCCTATGCCCTCGGTACCTCGCTGATGGAGGAGCGCTGCGACGATGCACTGGAGGCGCGCGCCGTGGCGGCACTCGATGCCATGGCGCGACGTATCGCCAACCCCATGAACCTGGCCGCCGATCCCCACGATACGGCCATGCGCGATGCCCGTGATGCCGGGCGCTGAACATCCACTGATCGAGGAGTGAACGAGATGTCGTCTGCCATCGATGACGCCTCCGTCGAGAGGCCCAATGACACTGCGGCGGCCAGCTTCGAGCGCGTCTTTGCCCATCCCGGCAAGCGCCGGGTCGGCATGATTGGCCTCGGCAACATGGGTATGCCGATGGCGCACAACCTGCTGGCTGCCGAGGTGGCGGCGCAGGTGAGCGTGTACGGACGCTCAGCGCAGAAACTGGCCCCGGTGATCGACGCCGGTGCAGCGCTGGCGGAGACACCGCGGGCGCTGGCCGCTGCCAGCGACGTGCTGATCACGGTGCTGCCCGATCTCGATCCGCTGCGCGAGCTGCTGTGGGGCGAACAGGGGATCGTTGCCGGTGTGGGTGACGCGCTGCTGATCGTAATCTGCTCCACCTCATCGCCCCAGGGCGTACGCGAGCTGGCCGCTGAGCTCGAGCAGGCGAGCGCAGGGCGCATCCGGCTGCTCGATGCACCGCTCTCCGGAGGGACCGACGGCGCCGAAGCCGGCCGGCTGTCGATCATGGTCGGCGGTGACGCGCAGGCCTTCACGGTCGCGCAGCCGCTGCTGGCCAGCATGGGCAATCCCGTGCATCTGGGCTCGCTGGGGGCGGGCGAGGTGGCCAAGGCGTGCAACCAGATGGTGGTGGCCTCGACCATGGTGGCGCTGTCGGAGGCGACGGTGATCGCCGAGCGCGCCGGCCTCGATGTCGCTCGCCTGCTCGAGTGCCTGGGTGGTGGTTACGCCGGCGGGCGCCTGCTGGAAGCGCGCAAGCAGCGTTTGATCGACAAGGATTACACCCCCACCGGCGTCGCTCGCTACATGATCAAGGATCTGGCTTTCGCCCGTGACGAGGCAGCTCGCGGTGGGGTGATGACGCCACAACTGGCGACACTCTCGCGGCTGTTCGACGACCTCGGCGATCGCGGGCTGGGGGAGCATGACCTATGCGTCACCCAGCGCTACATCGACGAACTGGACCGCCTGCCCTGAAGGCGAGCGCCGCGTTCGCACGTGGCGGGAGGAGCTGAGATGACGACACTGAAGGCGTTCTGGCGTGGTATCGAGTGGCTCATCGCGCTGTTGATGTTACTCACCATGGTGCTGGTCTTCGTCAATGTGGTGCTGCGCTATGGTTTCGCCTCGGGGTTGCGCTCGGGGATCGAGCTGTCGCGGCTGGGCTTCGTCTGGATCGTGATGCTCGGCGCCTCGCTGTGTCTCAAGGAGGGCGAGCACCTGGCGGTGTCCGAGCTGTTCGACCGCCTGCCGCGGGTGGTGCGCAGCGTGCTGGGGCGGCTCGCGTGGCTGGCGATCCTGGTCGCCTCGCTGATGCTGCTGATCGGCTGCTGGCGCCAGACTCTGTCCAACTGGCACAACATCTCGCCGCTCACCGGGTTGCCCACGGCACTGTTCTATCTCGCCGGCGTGGTCTCGGGGGCACTGATGAGCGTGACCGCCGCCCTCGGCGCCGTACTGCCCGGCGGCCCTGATGCGCCGGGGGCAGCGGAAGCCCACCACCACGCCAGCGCATCCGAGGAGACACGACCATGACCCTGGGGCTGTTCCTGGCGGTGCTGATCGGCACCATCCTGCTGCGCCTGCCGGTGGCGTTCGCACTGCTCGCGGCGGCGGTGGCGCTGATGCTGCACATGGGGATGTTCAGTGCCGACATCCTGGCCCAGTCGCTGATCAACGGGGTCGACAACTTCGCCCTGCTGGCGATCCCGTTCTTCATGGTCGCTGGCGAGGTGATGGCGGTCGGCGGACTCTCAGACCGCATCGTGCGCCTGGCGATGACGCTGGTCGGCCACTGGCGTGGTGGCCTCGGCTATGTCGCCATTCTCACCTCGCTGCTGCTGGCCGGGCTCTCCGGCTCGGCGGTGGCGGATGCCGCGGCGCTGGTCAGCATCCTCTATCCGATGATGCGTAAGAGTGGCTATCCGGCCTCGCGGTCGGTGGGGCTGCTGGCCGCCGGCGGCATCATCGCCCCGGTCATTCCGCCGTCGCTGCCGCTGATCATCCTCGGGGTGGCGGGCAACCTGTCGATCGCCAAGCTGTTCATCGGCGGCATTGTGCCGGGGCTGTTCATGGGGCTGGCACTGATGATCACCTGGCGCGTGATGATGCGCCGCTCGGACCTGGCCCCCCAGCCCCGTGCCAGTCGCGGCGAGCGTCTCAAGGCGCTGAGGGAGAGCGTGTGGGCGCTGCTGCTGCCGCTGATCATCATCGTCGGCATTCGCTTCGGCGTGTTCACCCCGACCGAAGCCGCGGTGGTCGCCGCGGTCTACGCCATCCTGGTCTCGGCGCTGGTCTACCGCGAGCTGAGCCCGCGCAAGCTGCTCGGCGTGCTGATCCGGGCCGGGCGCTCGACGGCGCTGGTGATGTTCCTGGTAGGCGCGGCGATGGCCGCCTCCTGGGTGATCACCATCGCCCAGCTGCCGCAGCAACTCGCCGCCATGCTCGGGCCGCTGGTCGAGCATCCGATTCTGCTGATGTCGGCGATCATGCTGGTGGTGCTGCTGGTGGGCATGGTCATGGATCTGGCCCCGGCGATCCTGATTCTGGTGCCGCTGTTCATGCCGCTGGTGATACAGGCCGGAATCGACCCGATCTATTTCGGCCTGATGTTCGTGATCAACTGCTGCATCGGCTTGATCACGCCGCCGGTGGGCACCGTGCTCAACGTGGTCTGCGGGGTGGGCAACACCTCGATGACCGAAGCCGTGCGCGGCGTCTACCCCTTCGTACTGGTGTATATCGGTCTGCTGGCGCTGTTCGTGCTGGTGCCGCAGATCATCACGGTGCCGATGCATTGGCTGATCGGCTAGGGAAGAGCAAGGAGACGATGACATGAACAAGAAACTGCTGGGACTGGCCTCGATGCTGTGCGGTTTGGCACTGCTGTCGACCACGGCCACTGCGGCCACCACGCTGCGCTTCGCCCATCCTGCGCCGCAGAGCGATCTGCAGCAGGTGCTGGCCGAAGCCTTCAAGAAGGAGGTCGAGCGCGAGAGTGACGGCGAGCTCCAGGTTCAGATCTTTCCCAACGGCCAGCTCGGCAACGATGCCCAGATGATCGACGGTACCCGCTCGGGAATCATCGATATCACCCTCTCGGGGCTCAACAATTTCACGGGTCTGGTGCCGGAGGCGGCGGCCTTCACACTACCGTTCATGTTCCCGGATCACGAGGCCGCCTACCGCGCGCTGGATGGCAAGCCGGGGCAGCAGGTGATGGCCAAGCTCGGAGAGTTCGGCCTCGAGGGGCTGGCATTTCCCGAGAACGGGTTTCGCGAGATGACCAACAACCGTGGCCCGATCCGTGAGCCCAAGGGTCTTCAGGGCCTGCGCATGCGCGTCAATAACTCCATCGCGCTCAACGACATGTTCGAGCTGCTCGGCGCCAACCCGCAGCAGATCCCGGTCAACGAGCTCTACACCGCGCTCGAGACCGGTGTGGTAGACGCCCAGGACCATCCGCTGGGGATCGTGGTGTCGTTCAACTTCAACGAGGTGCAGAAGTACCTGTCGCTCACCAATCACGCCTATGCCGCGCTGGCGTTGGTGATGAACAAGCAGCGCTTCGACAGCCTGACCCCAGCGCAGCAGCAGATCGTGCGCAACGCGGCAGCGGACGCCACTCGCATGCAGCGGTCGATGAACATCCAGCGCAGCGAGTCGATGGTCCAGCAGCTCAAGCAGAAGGGCATGCAGGTCAACCGTGACGTCGACACTGCGGCCTTCCAGCAGGCGGTACAGCCGGTGTGGGACAAGTTCATCGAAGCGCATGGCAAAGCGATGATCGACGCCATTCAGCAGGCCTCGGCCAAAGATTCGGCTGAGCCCCAGAGCTGAGGCCGGGCCTACGGCAAGACAGCGGCCGTCCAATGATGGGCGGCCGTTGAGCACTGAACCCTCGGTTTCAGACTGTGCCTGCTCAGATATCGACCAGGGCGGCAGCCAGCGCCGACCCACTCTCGAACCAGCGATCCGCCGGCCAGTCGGCGGTGGGTTCGTCCTCGGGGATATAGCCATAGCGCACAGCCACGGCGGTCATGCCGGCGTGGTGTGCCGCTTCCATATCGCGTCGATGATCGCCGACATACCAGCACGCTGCGGGGGCGACGCCCAGCTCGCGGGCTGCGAACCACAGCGGCTCCGGGTCGGGCTTGCGTACCGGCAGGTCATCGGCGCACACCAGAACACCGGGGTTCAGCGCCAACGCTTCCACCAGCGGCGCGGCATAGCGGCGCGGCTTGTTGGTGACGATCCCCCAGGGGCGCCCGGCTTGCTGCCACGCTTTAAGCAGCGGCGTCAGCCCCTCGAACACGCGGCTGTGCTCGGCGACCGCCTCACCGTAGCGTGCGAGCAGGTAGTCGCGCGCTGCGGCGTGATCGGGGTGGTCCAGTGCCAGCCCCAGCGCCAGGGTCACCAGCGCGCTGCCGCCGTTGGAGACCTGAGCGCGAAGGGTTTCATAGGGCAGGGGGGCCAGGCCGTGGTGCTGGCGCAGACGGTTGGTCGCCGCCGCCAGATCCGGCGCGGTATCGACCAGCGTACCGTCGAGATCGAACAGCAGGCCAGCGGGCAGCGCCAGCTGGCTCATGCCGAGGTCTCCCCGCCGCGTGCGCCTTCGTCATCGCCCGCTGCTGGCTCATGTTGCGTATGGCCGCCCCACTCGGGGGTCACGTGCACCATGTAGTTGACCGAGACATCGTCCGGGTCGAGGCGGTAGTGGCGGGTGATGGGGTTGTAGGTGAGCCCGGTCTGGTCGCGCAGGCGCAGTCCGTGCTCGCGGCACCAGGCCGAGAGTTCGGAGGGACGGATCAACTTGTGGTAGTCGTGGGTACCGCGCGGCAGCAGCCTGAGCACGTACTCGGCGCCGATGATGGCGAAGACGTAGGATTTGGGGTTGCGGTTGATGGTCGAGAAGAAGAGGTGGCCGCCGGGCTTCACCAGCTTGGCGCAGGCCGCCACGACCGCGCCCGGGTCGGGCACGTGCTCGAGCATTTCGAGACAGGTGACGACGTCGAACTCGCCCGGGTGGGACTCGGCCATCGACTCCACGCTGACGTGGCGGTAGTCGACCTCGACCCCGGACTCCTGCTGGTGCAGGCGGGCCACCGCCAGCGGCGCCTCACCGAGATCGATACCGATCACATCGGCACCGCGCTGGGCCATGGCCTCGCTGAGGATGCCACCACCGCAGCCGACGTCCAGGACGCGCTTGCCGGCCAGCGCCACGTGGCGATCGATGAAGCCCAGACGCAGCGGATTGATATCGTGCAGCGGCTTGAAGTCGCCTTCTCGATCCCACCACCGGCTCGCCAGCGCGTCGAACTTGGCGATTTCGGCGTGATCGACGTTGTCGTGTTGCGATTGTGCCATGCAGAGATTCCTTGCACTCGAGAGACTGACGTTGCCCCGGGCCGGGGGCAGCATGGACAGCGTCGCCACCCTCCTGGCGGCGACGCCTGGCAAATTGGAGGCATAGTCTACTATGGACGCAGACGTTGCTGGGCGCCATGCGGGGATAAAACCCCGTGGCCGCCCGCCCGAGGGACGCTGCGACGCGACACCGGGTGTCGACATTCTGCGACTGTGCTTTCGGCGCCTGCGCCGTTAAGCTACGGCGATAGGGGTCATGCGACCCGATACTGATTGTCACGCTTTTACACGCGGCGCAAAGCTGGTTATCACACCCAGGAAGGGAAGGAATAATACGATGATTCGCAAGGCTGTATTGCCCGTTGCCGGCTTCGGCACCCGCTGTCTGCCGGCGTCCAAGGCGATCCCCAAGGAGATGATCACCATCGTCGACAAGCCGGTGATCCAGTACGTGGTGAGCGAGGCGGTCAAGGCGGGGATCAAGGAGATCGTGCTCGTCACCCATTCGTCCAAGAGCGCCATCGAGAACCACTTCGACAAGCATTTCGAGCTCGAGACCCAGCTCGAGGCCAAGGGCAAGCAGGCGCTGCTCGATGAGCTGCGCAATATCATCCCCGACGACGTCAAGATCATCAGCGTACGTCAGCCGGAAGCGCTCGGCCTGGGCCACGCCATCCTGTGCGCCCGCCCGGTGGTCGGCGACGAGCCCTTCGCGGTGCTGCTGCCGGACGTGCTGATCGATGACGACAACGCGCCGCAGAACGACCTCTCCGGGATGATCGCCGCCTATGAGGCGAGCGGCAAGGCGCAGATCATGGTCGAGACCGTGCCCCACGAACTGACCTACAAGTACGGCATCGTGGCGCTCGAGGGCGATGAGCCGGCTGCCGGGCATAGCGCGCCGCTGACCGGCGTGGTCGAGAAGCCCAAGGTCGAGGAAGCACCGTCGACGCTGGCGGTGATCGGCCGCTATCTGCTTCCCGGCGAGATCTTCCCGCTGCTGGCCGAGACCCGGCCGGGCGCGGGCAACGAGATCCAGCTGACCGACGCCATCGAGGCGCTGCGCCGTGAATCCGGGGCCGAGGCCTACCGCATGCAAGGGCAGACCTACGACTGCGGCAGCCAGTTGGGCTATCTGGAGGCCACCCTGGCGCTGGGGCGCAAGCACCCGACGCTGGGCGAGGGTTTCCGCGAGTTGGTCAAGCAATACGCAGCCGAGGAATAACGCCATGCGGGTGGTCGTACACGGTAGCGAACTGGCAGCGGCCACCGCCGCTGCGGCGCTCTGCTCGGTAGGGCATCAGGTGACCTGGATGCCCCACGCCGACTTCCCCTGGGAGAGCCTCTCCCGGGCGGACTGGCTGATCAGCGAGCCGGGCCTGAAGGATCAGATTCTCGCGGGTGAGGCCTCCGGGCAGCTCGCCATCGTCGATCGAGTGACGGCGGAAAGTGATGCCGAGGTGCACTGGCTGGCGCTGTCGCCGGATCAGCGCGAGGCCGCCGAGCGCTATGTCGAAGAGGTGCCGGGGCGGCAGACGACGCCGCTGGTGATCGTCAACAACTCGACCTTCCCCGTGGGGCAGACCGAGAAGCTGGAAGCGCAGCTGGGCCACGCCAGTCAGATCGCGGTGGCCCTGCCGGACCGGCTCGAGGAGGGGCGCGCCTGGGACACCTTCACCCGGCCGGCACACTGGCTGCTGGGTAGCGAGGACGAGTGGGCGACCCAGCAGATCCGTGAACTGCTGCGCGCCTTCAGTCGGCGCCACGAGGTCTATCAACTGATGCCGCGCAAGGCCGCCGAGCTGACCAAGCTGGCGATCAACGGCATGCTGGCCACGCGTATCAGCTTCATGAACGAGCTGGCGGGGCTCGCCGACTCCCTGGGGGTCGACGTCGAGTACGTGCGCCAGGGCATGGGGGCCGATACCCGTATCGGTTTCGAGTATCTCTATCCCGGCTGCGGCTTCGGCGGGCCCAACTTCTCCCGTGACCTGATGCGGCTGGCCGATGTGCAGCACTCCACCGGCCGCGAGTCGCATCTGCTCGAGCATGTGCTCGACATCAACGAGAGCAAGAAGGAGACGCTGTTCCGCAAGCTGTGGAATCACTTCCAGGGCGAGCTGGAAGGGCGCACGATCGCCATCTGGGGCGCGGCCTTCAAGCCGGGCACGGCGCGTATCGACCAGGCCCCGGTGCTGACCATTCTCGAGGCGCTGTGGGCCCAGGGCGTCAAGGTCAAGATTCACGACCCGGCCGCGCTCCATGCGCTGGCTGAACTCTACCCGGCCCATCCGCAGCTCGAACTCGTCGAGGGCGATTTCTACGCCGCCTGCGAAGGGGCCGACGCGCTGATGCTGGTCACCGAGTGGAAGTGCTACTGGAACCCGGACTGGCGCCGTCTGCTGCAGGCGTTGAAGACGCCGCTGATCCTCGATGGGCGCAACATCTTCGATCCCACCTACGTCGCCTCGCGCGGTTTCGTCTATCGCGGTATCGGCCGGCGCGCCTGACGCCATCGCTGACCACCGCCGCCGGCGGTGGTCTCACTCGGCGTGTGGCGGCATCGCCTGTGGGCGCTCGTGCGGCAGGCCGAGCAGCAGCATGACCGTCTCCCAGTTGAGTCGCGACCATAGCGCCGAGAAGTAGGCGCCACGGTCGTGGCCGAAGTCGATGCGATAGGCCTCCTCGCACAAGGGTATGGCCACCAGCGGTCGTATCCCTGGCGGCAGTTCGCCCACAGGTGTCTCCACTAGTGTCAGGGTGTCCTCCGGGGTCAGACCCAGCCAACTGAAGCCCCCCGGAGCCGCCGAGATCACGCGCTGTTTCCAGTTCGCCTCGAATGCCCCCCAATCGCCGATATCACGCGCCACGCGTTGCTCGAGCGCCGTCTCCGGCGGCGCCGGACGCGCGCACAGGCCGTGCCAGAACAGCGTCATCCCCCAGGCCTGGGCCGCGGCCGGGCGCAGGTGCGCGGGGCCTTCGGCGGCGAGCGTCGCCAGGGAGCGTGGGTCGTCGGCGGCGAGGGCCGCGTTCAGCGTCGTCAACTGATGGCGGTGGTAGTGACTGTAGAGCAGATCGATCTGGGCCCGCGACAGCGCAGGTTCCAGCGAGTGGCGCTCGAAGGGAAGCGCGGGGAGTTCGAATCGGACGCCTGGCGTCGCTGTCGTTGGCATGGGACTCCTGATATCGGTGAAGAGTGTGGCTGTGACGCCTGATTCCGGTCCGGCTAGCATGCCTGGCGCGGGCTGCCAAGCCTAGGCTTGAAGGGCGGTTTCACGTAACGTGACGCAGTGAGCGCTGGCGTCGGCTGCCCGGCGCTCATCCCCGGTCTCAAGCCTGCATCTTCATCGGTAAGGTACACGACGGCAATGCCTCCCAATTCCGACGACCCACGCACCGCGCAGACGATTGTTCCCGACCGCAGTGACATGAGCATGCGCCGCTCCGGCGCGCGTGGCGGCCACGCCGCTGGCCCAACGCCTGGACGCCGGCCACCACGGGTGTGGCCCCTGTGGTGCCTGATACTTCTACTCGGCGGTGCGCTCGCCGCCGGTGGCTGGCAGTACTGGCAGGATCGGCACGCCTTCGAGGCGCGACTTGCCAAGCTCAACCAGCGCCTGGACGCCACCGGTAATACCCTCGACGCCTCGGGTGAGAGCCTGCGCGGTGAGTTCGACCGTCTGCGCGGTCAGCTCGAAGCCACTCGGGCCGCCGTCGGCAGTCTCGAAACCCGGGTCGCCAAGGGGCAGAACGACGACCTCGATACGCGCCTGGCCGCAGTGAAGGCCAGCGTGGACGATCAGCAGGGCGTCATCACGGCGCTGCAGACGTCGCTATCGGCGCTGGAAAGCACCGCCAAGGATGCCCGGGCGACGCTCGCCACCCGCCTGCAGACGCTGAACGACACCCAGCAGCAGCAGGCGACGCAGCTCGCCGAGCAGGATCAGGTCCTGGCCGCCAACGACAAGGCGGCCCAGGCGCTGGTGGCGCGAGTGGACACACTGGCCCAGACTCAGAAGGCGCAGGCCCAGGCACTCGAGGCGGCCCCCAGCGCCGATCTTCAGAAGCGCGTCGATCAAGTGACCACGCGGCTGTCGAGCCTCGACCAGCGGGTCGACGATCTGGCCGCACGCAAGGTGCCCTCGGCGCAATCGCTCGAGCAGTTGCGCAGCGCCGTAGCGGAACTTCGCCAGGGTCAGACCGCTCTTAGTGCAGGGGTCGAATCACTGCAGGCACGACTCGCCAATCTGCCCAAGGGGGTGAGCAGCGCTCAGGTGAAGGCGTTGAGCGAGCGCATCGACTCTCTGGAGGCGAGCCGCGCCCAGCTGACCCGGCGTGTCACCGGCCTGATTACCGACGTTTCTCAACTGCAGCGCCGCGGAGGCTGATGCATGCCCCAGCTCAAGGTCCTACGGACGGGACTGACGCTACTCACACTTCCCCTTGCGAGCCATGCCTGGGCGCTGGATGTCGAGGTGAACGGCATCAGCGGTGCCCCCGCCGAGAACATCGTCAATATCCTCTCCGACCTGGAGGGCGACAGTCAGGCCACCCGTGAGCGCCTCGATGGGGTCGTGCGGCAACGCGCCGAGCAGGCGCTGCAGGCGTTCGGCTACTACGGCGCGACCCTGGCCACCCACTATCCGGACAAGGACAACGCCCGGGTGGTGATCGACGTCAAGCCCGGGAAGCGCACCCGAATCACCAAGGTCGATGCCGGGCTCGAGGGCGATGCCCGCCATGACGACGCCTTCACCCAGGCGATGGCGGACAACCCGCTCAAGGTCGGTGACCCCCTGGTGCAGTCACGCTATGAAGGCTTCAAGGGGCGGCTCTCGACGCTGGCCCTCGAGCGCGGCTATTTCGATGCGCGGTTCAGCCAGCAGCGCATCGAGGTGCGCCCGTGGGAGGAGAGCGCGCGCATCTATCTCGAGCTCGACAGCGGCACTCGCTACCGCTTCGGCCACGTGCACTTCCGCGGTAGCCAGATCGAACCCGAACGGCTGCGCAACATGGTGCCGTTCGCCCCGGGCGATCCCTATCTCGCCGGCGATCTCGCCACCCTCAACCAGAACCTAGGCCAGACCGACTGGTTCCGCGGTGTCGCGGTGCGCCCGCGGGTCAACGAGGATAGCCCCTCGTTCGCGCCCAGCCTGTGGTGGCAGGAGGCGACCGGGCGCGAGACCACCGCGGACAATTCGCGGGTGCTCGGTGGCCCGGGGCTGCGCGCCGCGCGCGAGCTGACCGACAGCCAGCCCAAGGTGGTGCCGGTGGATGTCGAGGTGACCCCGGCCGATCGTCATCAGTTCGAGGTGGGGATCGGTTACGCCACCGACGTGGGGCCGCGCACCCAGTTTTCGTGGACCATGCCGTGGCTCAACCGCTACGGCCACAGCCTGACCAACTCACTCTACCTGTCGTCGCCGGAGCAGCGCCTCTCAGGCGAGTACACCATCCCCCTGGCCAATCCGCTGCGCGACAGCTATCACCTGCGCTACGGCCTGGAGAGCGTTGACAACGAGGATACCAAGAGCTTCGAGAGCTCGGTGCAGCTGGCACGGCACTGGGAGTTCGCCAACGGCTGGAGCCAGGATCTCTACTGGCAGACCACCTACGAGGACTTCACCCAGGCCGATCAGAAAGATGCGGTGCTGCTGCTCTATCCCGGCATCAGCTGGTCGCGCACACGCAAGCGCAATCCGACCTTCCCCAGCTGGGGGGATCGGCAGCAGCTCACGCTGGAGTGGTCGGACCCCGCCTGGGGCTCGGATGCACGCTTCGTGCGTACCACCTTCAGCACCCAGTGGATTCGTATGCTGGGCAGCGAGAACCGCTTCCTGTGGCGCCTCGGTGGCGGTGCCATGGCTACCGATACCTTCGACCAGGTACCACCGTCGCTGCGCTTCTTCGCCGGTGGCGATCAGAGCATCCGCGGTTACGGTTACGAGAGCCTGTCGCCGGAGAACGCCGACGGCAAGCTGCTCGGCGGCCAGCAAATGCTCACCGGCAGCCTCGAATACCAGCGTCATCTGAGCGGCAATTTCTGGGGCGCGAGCTTCATCGACAGCGGCAACGCCTTCGACGACTGGTGGCCGAACACGCTCAAGACCGGTGCCGGCCTGGGCATTCGCTGGATATCACCCGTGGGGCCAATTCGTTTCGACATCGCCCATCCGTTTGACGACGAGGAGGACTCTTGGCGTCTCCATTTCTCCATCGGACCGGAGTTCTGATTCGGCTCGCGGTGTGGCTGCTGCTATGGCTGCTGGGACTGGTATTGCTGCTCGCGGGGTTGGCGCTGTCGCCCTGGGGGTCGCACTGGCTGTTCGAGCAGGCGCAGTCGCGTGGCTGGGTCCAGGCGACGCGCTTCGAGGGCGCGCCGCTCGACGAGTTGACCATCGACGATCTGGCGCTCGACGCCGGTCCTCTGTCGCTGCGGGTGGCCCACCTGCACCTCGCCTGGGGCGACGACTGCCTGTTGAAAGGGCGGCTGTGCCTCGACGACCTCACGATCTCCGGGGCGCGCATTCAACTGGCGGCCAGCGATGCGCAGACGCCGCCCCCCGCAGAGGATGACAGCGGTGGGGCGCTGGGGCCGATAGCCGTGCCACTGCCGATCGAGATCCGTCAGGTACGTCTGGACGACGTGGGGGTCGAACTCGCCGAGGGTACCGCGCTGCACTGGGACCACTTTGAGACCGGTGCCAGCCTGCATGGCAATCGGCTGACGCTGTCGCCGACGACCCTGGCGGGTGTCGATATCACACTGCCCGACGCCACCAGTAATGGCCTGGATCAGGCGCAGGCGTCGCTGGGCGATGGCGTGATCAGCCCCGCGGCGCTTGCGGCGGCCGAGAGCCTGTACCCGTCGGCAAGCCCGACGCACGCCGCCATCGCGGCGGCCAATACACCCGGGGCACCCAGCGGACAGACGCCCGCGACGGCCAGCACCGAGGTCAAGGCGGCCGATGCTCCGTCAGCGAAGACGCTGCCCCCACTCGTGCTGTCGCCGCTGACCCTGGCCGCGGCGGCCAACGTGGCCGCCGCGACGGACGCCGCCGACCCGCGGGTCGCAGCGATCGAGCAACAGCTCCAGACGCTGCGCCGGCAGTTGCCCGACTTTGCGCTGCCGCTACAGCTGGAGGTGCCCAGCCTGACGATTCGCGACGTCACCCTGAACGGGCCCACGCCCCAGCGGCTCGATCGTTTGACGCTGTCGCTGGCGGCGGTCGATCGTCAGCTGGAGATTCGTCGCCTGACCCTCGATGCCCCGGATGGCCACGCCGAGCTCAGCGCCCGGATCGAGCTCAACGGCGACGTGCCGATCGCGCTCTCGCTGCACAGCCGCATCACCCGCGCGCCACTCTATGGTCAGCAGACTAGCCTCGACGTGTCCGGCACGCTGGCCGATCTAAAGCTGACGCTGCACACCAGCGGCACAGCCGATGCCACGCTGAAGGCACGGCTGCAAGCCTTTGCGCCGGGGCTGCCCTTTGATCTCGAGCTGCACGGCGAGGACCTGCGCTGGCCGCTCGCCGCGCAGCCATTTGCCGCGTTCCGCGCGCTCCCCGGGGGGCTCGACGCCACCGTCATCCGCAGCGCCCGCGCTATTGCCGGTGTCGCGCCGCCACCGGCGTCGACGCCGCAGTACCGGCTCGACAAGCTGGCACTGTCGCTGTCGGGGTCGCTGGCGGCCTACCAGGCAAGGCTCGATCTTGCCGGGCAGGGCCAGGGCCTGCCGCCGGTGACACTGGGCGTGCGTGGCGAAGGCGACCTGCAGGGGTTCCACTGGCAGCCGCTCGACATCGCCAGCGACGGCGGTCAACTGCGCAGTCAGGGCAGCGTGCGCTGGACGCCACTGCTCTCGGCCAACCTCAAGCTCGATCTCAGCCGACTGCCGCTGGAGGCCTTCACCCAGGCGGTCACCGGTCAGCTCAATGGTCAGGCCCGGGCGGCTTTTGCCATGGGCCACGACGGCGGCTGGCAGCTGGCACTGCCGCAGCTCGACATCGACGGTCGCCTTCAGCAGCGCGAGCTGCGCCTGGCGGCGAGCCTCGACGGCAACAGCGACATGGCCTGGCACATTCGCCAGCTCGACCTGCGCCAGGGGCGCAACCGGGTGACGGCGACCGGCAGTATCGACCAGGCCTTGAACATCGACGGGCGCATCGATGCCCCCGCACTGGGCACGATTCTGCCCCAACTGGCCGGCGCGCTGCGTGGTCAGTTCCAGGGCCGTGGCACGCTGAAGAAGCCCAGCGTGACGGTCGATCTCGATGGCAACGGCGTTGCCTTCGGCGACAATCGCGTGGGGCAGCTAGCGCTGAAGGCCAGCAGTACCGGCACCGCGGACCCGCAGTTCGACGTCGACCTGCAAGCGTCGGATATCGCCGCCGCCAATCAGCAGATTCGACGCCTCGAACTGGGTCTCGACGGGCGGCTGTCGCAGCATAAGCTGTCGCTCGATGTGGCCGGTGGCGACGGCCTGCCGGCATCGCAACTCTCACTGCGCCTGCGTGGCGGCCTGGATGACGCTTATCGCCACTATCGTGGCACCCTGGCGTCGCTGTCGGCGGCCACCGACTATGGCGATCTCGCGCTGCGTGACGCCCTCGATTTCAGCGCTGACCTCCAGGCTTCCAGCGTGACTCTGGTGCCATTCTGCCTCGATCGCCGCCAGGGCGGCGCGCTTTGCCTGACCGAACGCATGACCGCCTCGGCCGATCAGGGGCGGGCGGCGCTGGCGCTGGACGACATTCCGATGGCACTGCTCGATGACTTCATGCCCGAGGGCTGGCGGGTCGCCGGCAGCACCGCCGGCAAGCTCATCGCCAGCTGGTCCCGCGGTGGTCAGGCCTGGACCGCCAAGGCCGATATCGATGCCCAGGCCCAGGTCTCCGGGGTCGATGCCCGTGGTGCGCCGTGGCAGGTGCCGGAGACCCGGGTGGTGTTGACGCTCGACGCCGATCAGCGCCGCGCTCGCACCGATGTCACGCTGGCCCTTGCCGATGCCGGCCAGGTGCATCTGCAAGCACAGGTGGACGATCCCGCCGGGGCGGGGCGCCTGCAGGGACAGCTCGCCATCGATGATCTGCGTTTCGCGCCGTATCGCCCCCTGGTCGCCGGTCTCAGCCAGCTGGAGGGCGCCATCAATGGCGACGTGGAACTCGGCGGCAGCATCACCATGCCGGCGTTGAACGGCAACGTGGTGATCGACGGGGTCAAGGTCAAGGGTGGCGTCTCGCCGGTGGCGGTGACCGATGCCCGGCTGACGCTGGCGCTGGCCGGACAGTCATCGACCCTCGACGGCTACGTGCAGAGTGAGGATGGCCGCCTGGCACTGAGTGGCGATGCCGACTGGCAGAACCCCGCCGAATGGCGCGCCAACGTCAATATCGACGGGCAGAAGCAGCCGATTCTGGTAGCGATGCCGGCGTACGGCCGCCTGCGCATCGCGCCGGATATACAGGTTCGCGCCACCCCGCAGCGCTTGCAGGTGCGCGGCGACGTCAGCGTGCCCTGGGCGCGCCTGGAGATCGGTCAGCTACCGGCCTCGGCGCAGGTGCCCAGCAGCGATACCGTGATCATCACCGAGGAAGAGGATCGCCGGCAGCAGACTGCCGCCGAGTCGCGTGCCAACGACGAGGGGGCGGGCACCGCCCAGGCCCTGGCCGACGCCGGCATGCAGCTCGATATCCGCGTCAAGCTGCACCTGGGGCCGGATCTGAAGCTCGCAGCCTACGGGCTGAAGTCCGGGCTGCGTGGCGAGCTGGAGATTCGCCAGGGCACTGGTCCAGTCCAGCTCTACGGCGACGTCAATCTGATCGGCGGCACCTATACCTCCTTCGGTCAGGATCTGATCATTCGCCAGGGGGAGGTGATCTTCAGCGGGCCGGCATCGCAGCCGAACCTGCAATTCGAGGCGATCCGCAATCCCGATACCACCGAAGACAACGTGGTTGCCGGGCTGCGGGTGACCGGCCCGGCCTCGGCGCCACGGCTGACCATCTTCTCCGAACCGGCGATGAGCGAGAGCCGTGCGCTCTCCTACATTCTGCGCGGACGCGGGCCGGACGACAGTGGCGGCGGTGACGACGCCCTGACCTCGGCGCTGATCGGGCTGTCGCTGTCGCAGACCGGCAGTGCCGTGGGCAAGGTGGGTGAGAGTTTCGGGGTTCAGGATCTGAGCCTCGACGCCTCGGGTTCCGGCGACGACAGCCAGGTCGTGGTCAGTGGCTATGTCTTCGATGACTTGAAGGTGAGCTACGGCGTCGGCATATTCTCTCCCATCGCCGAGCTGACCCTGCGCTACCGCCTGATCCAGAATCTCTATCTGCAGGCGGTATCGGGGGCGGCTCAGGCGCTGGACCTCATCTACACCTTCAGTCTGGGCCGCAGCGGCGGCCCCTGAGGATCGGCCACGCGCCGGCGCGGGTGGGCAGCTTTTGGATACGCCAGCCGCCCGCGACCACCAGGAGATACACCATGTTCAAGCAACGTCCCGACACGCTTCCCGACGCCAGCCAGGCACTGCCGGGCCGCGATACCCCGCTGACCCCGAGCGGCGTGCATCGGGTCAACGGTGCCTCGATGCTGCCGCCATTCCCCGCTGGCAGTCAGGAGATCGTACTGGGTCTGGGCTGTTTCTGGGGTGCCGAGCGGCTGTTCTGGGAGCTGGACGGCGTGCTGGTCACGGCGGTGGGCTACGCCGGTGGCGTCACGCCCAATCCGACCTACGACGAGACCTGCACCGGGTTGACCGGCCACGCCGAGGTGGTGCGGGTGGTGTTCGACCCCGAGCGGCTGTCGCTCGAGCAGCTATTGTCGGTGTTCTGGGAGGCCCACGACCCGACCCAGGGCATGCGTCAGGGCAACGATCGCGGCACCCAGTATCGCTCGGCGATCTACACCCTCGACGCCGACCAGCGCGAGATCGCCGAGGCGAGCCGCGACGACTACGCGGCGGCGCTGGCCGCACGCGGCCTGGGGCCGATCACCACCGAGATTGCGCCGCTGGAGACGTTCTACTACGCCGAGGAGTACCACCAGCAGTATCTGGCCAAGAACCCCAACGGCTACTGCGGACTGAAAGGTACCGGCGTGACTTGCCCGATCTCGGCCTGAGTCGCGCCTGTCCCCAAGTCTGCTCCCACACCAGATCAAGCCCCAACGAGGCACGGGGCCGGTTCCACCGGCCCCGCTCAGTGTGCCAGTACTGGCCTCAGCGCATCTCTCTCAACGATCCTCCAGCGCCGAATGCGGCGCTGCCTTCCTCGTCGTTTCCCGCTCCGGTATCCACGCCAGCAGTTGTTGGCCCACGCGATGCGATAGCCATGAACTGAAGCGGCCACCACGCCGCTCGACATAGCCTACGTGACCGCCGTGGCTCGCCACCTCCAGACGTGTGCTCGCCGAGGGCATGGCGATCCGCGCGAGCAGATCGCCGGGCATGAAAGGGTCGTCGCTGGCATGCAGGATCAGCGTGGGGAGTTCGATCTCGCCCAGCAGCGGGCCGGCCGAGGCGCGGCGATAGTAGTCGCTGGCCGAGGTAAAGCCGTGCAGCGGGGCGGTCACCGCGTCGTCGTAGTCCCAGAAGGTGTGCAGGGCGGCGAGCCGCTTGGGTGTCAGCGCCAGCGGGAAGGGGGCGCTGGCCATGCGCATCGCTACCTTGCGCTTGAGTTGGGCCAGCAGGTAGCGCTGGTAGAGCCGCGCGGCGCCACGATCCAGGGCATCGGCGCAGGCGGCGAGATCGAGCGGGGCGTTGATGGCGATGGCCCCGCGCAGCGGCAGGCCGTCGCTGCCCTGTTCGGCGATCAGCTTGAGCAGCATGTTGGCGCCCAGCGAGACCCCGGCGGCGACCATGGCGGCGCGCGGATAGCGCTGGGCGAGCAGGCCGATGAGCCAGTAGGCGTCGGCGGTATCGCCGGAGTGATAGGCGCGGGGCAGGCGGTTGGGGGCTGCCCCGCAGCCGCGAAAGTGCATCAGTAGCGGACGAAAGCCGAGCGTGCTTGCCTGGTGCAGCAGTTCGCGTGCATAGGGCGAATCGAACGATCCCTCCAGACCGTGGAACAGTAGAAAGATCGGCGCCTGTGGGTCCCGCGGGGCCGGCTCCGCCCAGGCCAGCTCGACGAAATCGCCGTCGGGGAGATTGACCACCTCGGTACGCCTGGCCAGCGCTCGTTTGGGCAGCAGGCGCGGCAGCAGGGTCTGCAGATGACGGTTGCGCAGTGCGGCCGGCGGGTCGAACGCCGCGGCGAACGCCCACGGCTGCCTGTCGGACGCCATCACCGCGCGTCGTTCGCCGGGGCCGAGGTCAGGTTGGCGTGCCCCTCGGCGGTGATCAACACGTTGTCCTCGATCCGGATGCCGCCGTGGTCGGCGAGCCGGTCGACCCGATCCCAGTCGACCGCCTGGCGCTCGCTACCGTCGCGGAAGGGCGCGAGCAGGAACGGGATGATGTAGAGCCCGGGCTCGATCGTCACCACCATGCCGGGTGCCAGCGTGCGGGTCAGGCGCAGGGCCGGATCGGCCGTCGGCGGGGGCAGCGGGGCGCCGCTGGCGTCGTGCTGACGGCCACCGACATCGTGTACCTGCACGCCGAGACTGTGGCCCAGCCCGTGAGGGCAGAAGGCCCGCGTCAGACCGCTGGTCACCGCGGCTTCGGCGCTCATGCGCAGCACACCCGTGTCGGCCAGCAGCGCCCCCAGGTAGTGATGCATGCGTTGGTGCAGGGCGACGAAATCGACCCCCGGTGCCAGCTCGGCGATCAACCGCTGCTGAAATGCGGTCACCCCTTCGATCAGCGGCGCGAACAGCGGATCGGCGTCGAGTGCCGCCCAGGTGCGGGTGATGTCGGCGCAGTAACCGGCGTGGCGGTGCCCGGCATCCACCAGCAGTGAGCGCAAGGTATCCGGAGCGGTGGTGGCGTAGTGCTGGTAGTGCAGGGTACCGGCGTGGGCGTTGATGCCGACGATGTTCTGGTAGGCCAGCTCGCTCTCGCGCTGGCGCGTGGCCGCCAGGTAGGCGAGCTGGATATCCAGCTCGCTGGCACCGTCGGCAAACGCTTCGCGGGCCGCGGCGTGACCGGCCAGGGCGTAGCGATTGGCCAGGCGCAGGCAGTCGCTCTCGTAGTCATCCTTGTAGAGCCGCAGCTCGTCGAGCGCGTGCAGCAGAGTGGGCGGATTGAGCGTGGCGGTGGCGGGTACGGCGTCCGCTGGGACATCGCCGAGCACCGCCACTCGGGGGTGGGCGCCGATCAGCGCTGCTGCCGTGGTCGGCTGGGCGAGCGGCGTCGGATCGAGACACTCGGCGCGCACGCCCTGCGGTGGGGGTGTCGGCAGGTGCCAGAAATCGGTCGGCGCGTAGTAGAACCAGCGCGGCGTGGTGCCGGGGGCGATCCACAGCCAATCATGCTGCTGGTGCGGGGCACCGGTCCAGTGCACGAAATGGCCGAAAGCGCTGAAACTACTCTCCTGATCGTCGCCATGGTGAGGACGGGCGTGGCCGCTGTAGAGCAGTACGGCATCGAAACCGCTGCGTTCGAGAAGCTCGGCGTAGGCTTGCTGCAGGCGGTCGAGGTGAGCCCGGTGGGCGCTATCGCGATCGGTGGAGGTCATCGAGTCCTTCCTGAAGTTGAGCCAGTGTGTCATGGAGTGCCGGATGGCGGCCGTCATGACGAAAATAGAGGCGGATCGACAGCGGCACGTCCCAGCGGCGGTCTCCGGCCCGGGTCAGTTCGCCCTGGGCCAGCGCCTGGCGCACGGTGCGAAAGGGCAGCCAGCCCAGGCCATAGCCCTGCAGCACCAGTTCGCGGATGTTGGAGGTCTGTACGCTCTCGTTGAGGGTGCTCAGATGGACCTCCTGGCGCGAACGATCCCAATGTGCCCTGAGCGCCGCCGCGATCAATCCACTGGCATGATAGGCGATATGCGGCAGCGGGCGGCGCTTGTCGCCGGGCAGGGCAAAACGAGGCGTGCCGTCGGCGTTGGCGGCGCTCACCGGCACCAGCAGCTCCTCGCCCAGCGTCAGATAGCGCAGGCCGCTCAGCTCCAGATCCAGGGCGATGCGTCCCTCGGGCCAATAGCATAGCGCCAGATCCACCTCGCCGCGCTCGAGCGCTTCGACGTAGTCCCCGATCAGCCAACTGGTGGCACGCAGGTAGGGTTCGATCTGGGGGTGTAGGGCGTGCTGCTCGAGCCACCCCGGGACGAAGTGGGTGAGCAGGCTCTGCGGCGCTGCCAGTCTGAGGCGCCGGGTGGCGTCGTGATGCAGATGTTGCAAGCGCTCGCGGGTCACTCTCACCCGCTCGGTGATCTGCTTGCATAGCGTCAGGAACTCTTCACCCGCGGGGGTCAGGCTCAGCGGCATCGTCTGGCGGTTGACCAGGGTCGCGTCCATCGCCTCCTCGAGCAGCTTGATGCGGCGCGAGAAGGTCGGCTGCGTCACGTTCTGCTGTTCGGCAGCCCGGGAGAAGTGGCGGGTTTCGGCCAAGACGATGAAGTCTTCCAGCCAACGTAGTTCCATGCGGCTCTCTGTGATGAATCGAATTCAAGAACGTGACGCAGTCATGATCCCTGGCGCGTGTACGTGTCGACGGCGCGCTCGTCGACGGCATGGCAGGCGACCGCATGCCCGTTGCCGAGTGTCTGCAGGCGTGGCGGCTCACGCGCACAGCGCGGCATGGCCAGGGGGCAGTGCTGGCGATAGACGCAGCCCGGGGTGGCCGGCATGCCGGTGGGCGTGGCGGCGCTGCTGGCGATACGCCCGGCGCCAGCATCGTCGAAACGCGGCCGCGCCGCCAGCAGCGCCCGGGTGTAGGGGTGGCGGGCAGCGGCGAAAATCTGCGCCGCCGGCCCGGTCTCGCACAGCGTGCCGCGGTAGAGTACGGCGACATGGGTTGCCAGGTACTCGACCACGGCGAGGTCATGGCTGATGAACAGATAGGTCAGCCGGCGGGCGAGCTGGGTGTCGACGAGCAGATTGAGCACCTGAGCCTGAACCGAGAGATCCAGCGCCGACAGCGGCTCGTCGGCGACGATCAGCTCCGGTGAGACGCTCAGTGCCCGAGCGATGGCGACCCGCTGGCGCTGCCCGCCGGAGAGCTCGTGGGGGTAGCGTTCGCCCCAGGCGCGGTCGAGTCCGACGTCGGCCAACAGGGTGTCGACCCGTTCGTGCACCTGCTGCCGCGACCCGTTCGGGAAGTGCACGCGGATCGGCTCGGCCAGGGCCTGGGCGACCCGCAGGCGCGGATTGAGCGAGGCGTAGGGGTCCTGAAAGATCATCTGCATGCGCCGGCGGTAGCGTTGGCGTTGGCGGGCGGGGAGGTGATCGATACGCGTACCTGCGTAAACCACCTCGCCGGCATCGGGATCCAGCAGGCCCATGATCAGGCGTGCCAGGGTCGATTTGCCGCTGCCCGACTCGCCCACCACACAGAGCGCGTCGCCGCGCCAGAGCGTCAGGCTGACCGCGTCCAGAGCCTGGGTCTGGGCATGTCGGTGCCGGCCGAACCCGCGCCGCGGCAGGCGATAGCGGTGGCTCAGGTCGCGCACCTCGAGCAGTGGCGTCGCCACATCGGCGGGCTGGCCGAGGGCGCCGAGCGCCGGCGTGGGAGGTGCATCAGTCGAGCGGTTCATCGTGCACCTGTGCGGAGTGGATCATCTCGTGGTCGATCAATTGCGCCACCCAGTGGCAGGCGACCTCGCTCCCGCTGCTGGGGATGAGCGCGGGTGGATCGCCCTCACAACGCCGCCGCAGATCGTCATCCGCGGCAACACGGTAGCGGCAGCGCGGATGAAAGGCACAGCCGGTGGGGCGTACGCCGGGCGCGGGTGGGCTGCCGGGGACCGGACGCAGCGGCGCCCGCGGCGGATACATCTGCGGCAGGGCATCGATCAGCGCCTGAGTGTAGGGATGCTGGGGGTCGTTGATCACTTCACGCGTCGGTCCGCTCTCGACCACCCGGCCGGCATACATCACCAGCACGCGCTGGGTCAGTTGCTGGATCACCGCGAGGTCGTGGGAGATCACGATCAGGCTCAGGTCGTGGGTCCGGCACAGGGCGATGAGCAGGGCGACGAGTTCCGCCTGGGTGGTGACGTCCAGCGCGGTGGTGGGCTCGTCGGCGATGATGACGTCCGGGTCCAGCAGCAGTGCCATGGCGATCACCACACGCTGGCACTGGCCGCCGGAGAGCTGATGCGGATAGCGCTCGAGCTGGCGCTCCGGCTCGTCGAGACCCACCTGATGCAGCTGGTGCAGCACCATCTTGCGCGCTAGACGTCGGGAGAGACGTCGATGGGCGCGCAGGGTCTCGCGCATCTGCTGGCCCACGGTGAGCACGGGATTGAGGGTCGCGCGCGGGTCCTGGAACACCATCGCCATACGCCTGCCGCGGATGCCGCGCCAGCGTCGTTCGGAGAGCGCAGTCAGTTCGCGCCCCTCGAGCCGGATGCGGCCGCTGGCGATGTGCCCCGGTGGCGCCAGCAGATTGACCAGACTGAAACCGAGTACCGACTTGCCGGCGCCGGATTCGCCGACGATGCCCAGGCATTCGCCGCGCCCGAGCCGGAAACTCACCCCGGCCACCGCCTCCAGCGTCGCCCCGGGCAGGGTGAAGCGCACGCTGAGATCCTCGACTTCCAGGAGTGCCATGACGCGCTATCCTCCCTTCGCGGTGGGTGAGACGGGAGCGTGGCGGGTGTCGAGCCGCTCTCGCCAGGCGTCACCCAGCAGATTGACTGCCAGCACGGTGAGCACCAAGTAGGCCCCGGGCAGCAGGGTGATCCACCAGGCCCCGGACTGCAGGTAGTCGAACCCGGATTTGATCAGCGACCCCAGCGATGGCTGGGTCTCGGGCATGCCCAGGCCCAGGAAGGAGAGCGCTGCCTCGGCCATGATCGCCTGGCCGATCTGGGCCCCCGAGATCACCAGCAGCGCCGGCAGGGTATTGGGCAGCAGATGGCGCAGCACGACCCGCGGCGCGGAGAAGCCCAGCACCCGCGCCGCCTCGATGTACTCCTTGCGCTTTTCCGCCATCACGCTGGCGCGCACCGTGCGCGCATAGAGCGGCCACTCGCTGAGGCCGATGATCAGGATCAGCAGCCAGATGCCGTAGTGGCCGTAGAAAGCCCCGCCGAAAGCCGCCTTGACCACGGCGCTGATCACGATCGCCATCATCAGGGTGGAAAACGCCAGTTGGACGTCTGCCCAGCGCATCAGCAGGGCATCGAGGCGCCCGCCGCGATAGCCCGCGAGCAGCCCGAGGGTCACGCCCAGCAGCAGCTGCAGCAGCACCGCACCGAAGCCGATCGCCAGCGACACCCGTGCGCCGTAGAGCATCAGCGAGAGCAGGTCGCGCCCCTGGACATCGGTACCCAACGGGTGGCCGGGCAGGCTGTCGGCGAGCCACCACGGCGGGCGCAGGGAGTCGCGCAGCTCGACCTGGGCCAGATCGTAGGGATCGCTGGGCGCGAGCCAGGGTGCCATCAGCGCTGCGCCCGCCAGGAGCAGGAGCATCCCCAGGTACAGCCAGAGTCGGCGACGCCGCGCCAGGTGGCCGAGGGCGCTCGCCAGCGGGCCACGCGACGCCGGGGTGGGAGCGGGATTCACTGGATACCTCCCGGCGCCACGACCCGAGGATCGAGCAGCCGGCAGCAGAGATCGACCAGGGTATTGATCAGCAGAAACAGCACCCCGGCCACCAGCAGATAGGTCACGATCAGCGGGCGGTCGCCGCGCTCTACCGCATCGAGGAACATCAGCCCCACGCCGGGCCACTGGAACACGCTCTCGACCAGCAGGGTGTAGGCCATCAGCGAGCCCAGCTGGATGCCGCCCAGGGTCACCACCGGCAGCAGCGCATTCTTGAGCGCGTGCCAGGCGTAGATGCGCAGCGGTGACAGCCCACGGGCGCGGGCGAAGCGGATATAGTCGCTCGCCAGCACGCGGCGCATCTCGGTGTGGATCAGGCGCACGAACAGCGGCAGCATGCCCGCGGTCAGCGATAGCGCCGGCAGGGTGAGATAGGCGAGCCCCTGCCACGAGGCGAAGTTGGTCGCCCAGTCGCCCCACACCGGTACCGGATTGCCGCGGCCATAGGCGGGCATGCCGCCGAGGCCGGCCAGCCAGCTCGCCGTGGCCCCGGATGCAGCGCTGGACGGGCCCAGCGAGAACACCTGGATCAGCAGGATGGCCGTCAGGAACACCGGTAGCGAAACGCCCAGGGCGGCCAGGCGCAGGATCAGACGCGATCCCGGCGCGTGTGGCTTGATCGCGCTGTAGACCCCCAAGGGTAGGGCAAGTAGGGCGGTGAGGACGCTGCCGGCCAGCACCAACTCCAGGGTCGCCGGCAGATAGCCGAGCACGACCTCGAGCGCCGGGCGATGGAAAAAGCTCGAGGTACCGAAATCCAGTCGCAACAACTCGCCCAGAAACTGCGGATAGCCACCCCAGGCGGCGCCACTGCTGGCCCCGTCCGCGCCGGGCAGGGCGTCGCGTAGCACGAAAGCGATCAGGCTGATCGCCAGCAGCACGCCCAGGGCCTGCAGCAAGCGCTTGAACAGAAAGCGCGTAATCGACATCCAGCATCTCCTCTCCACAGCGCACGATCAGCGGCTGTGGGTCTCCCCGGCGCGGGGTGTCACCACCACGTCGCCCAGGTAGGGCATGTTCATCACGTTGAGTACCGGTTCGATGGCGACCCGATCGGACGCCGCCCAGGCCAGGTTCTGCCAGTAGAGCGGAATGAACGGAGCGTCGGCGTAAACCATCGCCTCGGCTTGTCGCAGCATGCTGGTACGCCGACGCATGTCGGTCTCGCTGTTGGCCAGCGCGATCAGTGAGTCGAGCTCCGGGTTGCAGTACTCGCTGGCGTTGTACTGGCCGGTGCCGCTGCGACTGTCGGGGCAGAAGGTAAGATATTCGAAGAAGTTGGCCGAGTCGCCGGTATCCGAGTACCACCCCATCATCATGATATCGGCAGCGCGGCGATCGTACTCCGTCCAGTACTGATTCTTCGGCAGCGTCTTGAACTCGACCCGGATATGGATCTTGGCCAGCATCGCCGCCACGGCCAGCGCCACCTGCGCGGTCTGGGCGTCGTTGACGTAGCGGTTGTTGGGCGCCATCAGGGTGACCTCGAAACCGTCGGCATAACCGGCCTCGCGCATCAGCCGCCGGGCCTTGGCCAGGTCGTAGCGCGGGGTGAGCTGGTCGTCGTGCCCGGCATACCCTTCGGGTGACATCTGCGCCGCCGGGGTGACGAACCCTTCGAGCAGGTGCTTGGCGATCGCCCGCTGGTCAACGGCGTAGTTCATTGCCAGGCGCACGCGACGATCGCGGAAGGCCGGTACCCGGCGCTGATTCAGCTGCAGCAGGGTGATGCGCACCCCGGGCATGGTGACCAGATCGATCCCCGGGTTGTGTTCGAGGCGGGTCAGGGCGGTGGTTGGCACCGGCGCGATGAAGTCGACGTCGCCGGCCAGCAGGGCGGCCACTCGGGTCGCACTCTCGCCGATCGCCACCTCGGAGAGGTGATCGACGTTGCCTGGCGAGGTGTGGTCCCAATAGTCGGGGAAGCGGGTCAGCTCGATCCGTGCACCGGGTTGGAAGCGGGTGATCTCGAACGGCCCGGTACCCGAGAGATGGCGCGAGGCGAAGGTATTGCCGCCCTTGGCGATCGCCGCCTTGTCCTGGCCCTGGCGATCGCCGGCTTCGGCGGGGAGCTGGCCGCTGTAGAAGCGGCTATCCAGGGGGAAGATGTAGGTCGCCAGGTTGAGCAGCAGCGGGAAGGGGCGTCGGGTATGCAGGTCCACGGTGGTATCGTCGACCACCGTGACGCCGACGATGGGGGCGAAGATCGCCTTGAAGTCGGGGCTACGCTTGAGCCGCGCCACGGTCCAGGCGACGTCGCGGGCAGTAAACAGATTGCCGCTGTGGAAGTGCACGCCACGGCGCAGATGCAGGCGCAGGGTGGTGTCGTTCACGCGCTCCCAGGCGGTGGCAAGACGCGGCTCGAGCCCCAGGTGGCGGTCCCAGCGTACCAGGGGGTCGAACGCCAGGTGAGCCAGCCTGAGCACGCCCACCGAGAGCTGCTCATGGATATCCAGGGAGACCGGCAGGGTGTCGTAGGCGACGTTGAGGGTGACATCGTCGGCCCGGGCCGTCAGGGGGAGCGCGCTGACGCAGAGCAGGAGCAGGCTCAGGAGTCGCGGTCGCGCCGCGGAAAGAGCGGCCAGCCGGAACTTGAACCGGTTGCTGTCGCGCATGCGTGCCTCGTCGAAGTGTTTGTCTGTTGTTATCGATCGGCGACGTGGGGGCAATCCAGGGATGCCGGTTCGAGCCATGCGGGACGCGCCAGTCCGGTCGCTGTCATCGCTGGCCGACATCGATCACCGCCGGGGGGGGCGCCCGGCGGCGGGCCACAAGACGTCGAGTCGCGCGGCGCTCAGCAGGCCCCGGGCATGATGCGGATGGTGCCGGTCTGGTCGGCGCGTGACACGGTGCAACCGAGATCGTTGACGCGGCCATCCTTGAGGCCGTAGACCCAGCCGTGCACCGATAGCGGCTGCTCGCGCCGCCAGGCGCGCTGGATGATCTTGGTACGGCACAAATTGGCGACCTGCAGGCGAACGTTGTGCTCGCACATGCGGTCGACCTGCTCGTCCAGCGGCAGCGCTTCGAGCTCGCTGCGGTGCTGCTGGTAGAGCTCGCTGACGCTGTGCAGCCAGTAGTCGACGATACCGTGCTCGCCGCCGGTGATCGAGGCCTTGACCCCGCCGCAGCCATAGTGGCCGACCACCATGATGTGCTTGACCTTGAGCACGTCGACCGCGAACTGCACCACTGAGAGCGAGTTCATGTCGTTGTGATAGATCAGATTGGCGACGTTGCGGTGGACGAAGACCTCGCCCGGCGGCAGATCGACGATCTGGTTGGCGGGTACGCGGCTATCGGAGCAGCCGATCCACAGATAGTCGGGATTCTGCTGCTGGGAAAGACGCGTGAAGAACCCCGGGTCCTGCTGCTGAATGCTGTCCGCCCACTGACGGTTCTGCTTGAGGAGCGTGTCGATGCTCATGGAGGTCACCTGAAAACCTGAAGAGAGACGGACGCTGGACGCCGCGCGAAGGGGAGAATTCTAGGCTATTACGCCCAGGATGCGTAGTGAGATGCCTGGGGAGGTGGGTATGGGGACACCCGGAGAGAGGCTTGTGGCGATCTCTAGAGACCAGCCTGGTGAGGCGCCCGGGGAAAGAGTCCGTGAGCCGGCTATGCGGGAGAGCGGCCCGTGTTGCGTCGTGGCGACCGGGCTCGTGAGCGGGGCGCATTGGCTGGGTATATAACGCTGATAGGGAAGGTCTTTCCCGCCCCCCGAACTGGGCTGGTATGATCGCGGCAACATTTTCCAAGGAGTCAAACAGTGGCGAGTTACGATTACGACCTGTTCGTCATCGGCGCCGGTTCCGGCGGCGTGCGTGCCGCGAGAACCGCGGCGGCAAACGGAGCACGGGTCGGGGTGGCCGAAGATCGCTACCTCGGCGGTACCTGTGTCAACGTCGGCTGCGTGCCGAAGAAGCTCTACTCCTACGCCGCGCACTTCCATGACGCCTTCGAGGATAGCGCCGGCTTCGGCTGGACCCTGCCGCAGGCACCCAGCTTCGACTGGGCCACCTTGCGCGACAACAAGGTGGCGGAGATCTCGCGCCTCAACGGAATCTATGGGCGTCTGCTCGACAACGCCGGCGTGACCCTGATCAACGGCCGCGCCAAGGTCGTGGACGCCCACACCCTGGAGATCGGCGGCGAACGTATCAGTGCCGAGAAGATCCTGGTGGCGGTGGGCGGCTGGCCCTGGATTCCGCCGTTCGAAGGTAGCGATCTCGCCATCAGCTCCAATCAGGTGTTCGATCTCGAGCGCTTCCCCGAGCGCTTCCTGGTCCTGGGCGGCGGCTATATTGCGGTGGAGTTCGCCAGTATCTTCAACGGCCTCGGGGCCGATACCCATCTGGTCTACCGGGGTGACCTGTTCCTGCGCGGATTCGACCAGGAGGTGCGTCAATTCACCCGCGACGAGATGGCCAAGAAGGGCGTCAACCTTCACTTCGAGGCCAATATCGAGCGGATACGCCAGGTCGACAGCGGTCTGGAAGTGACCCTGACCAATGGCGAGCAGCTCGAGGTCGATGCGGTACTGTCGGCCACCGGCCGCCGCCCGCACCTGGAAGGGCTGGGTCTCGATGCCCTCGGCGTCGTGCTGAACGACGACGGCACGCTCAAGGTCAATGAGCGTTTCGAGACCTCGGTACCCTCGATCCTGGCCATTGGCGACGTCACCGGCGGCCCGGAGCTGACGCCCGTGGCGTTGGCGGAGGCGATGCATCTGGTGGCGCACCACTTCGTCGACCACTCGGATGGCAGCACGCCGGGGGCGCTCGACTACGACGACATTGCCACCGCGGTCTTCTGTCACCCCAATATCGGGACCGTCGGACTCTCCGAAGAGGAAGCCCGCGCGCGCTATTCGGCGATCCGTGTCTACAGCGCCGACTTCCGGCCGATGAAGCACACCCTTTCCGGCAGTGACGAGCGCTGCCTGATGAAGCTGATCGTCGATGACGAGAGCGATCGCGTGGTAGGCGCCCACATGGTCGGCGAGGAGGCCGGCGAGATCATCCAGGGGCTGGCCATTGCCGTCCGCGCACGGCTGACCAAAAGTGACTTCGACGCCACCGTGGGCATTCATCCGACCGCGGCGGAAGAGTTTGTCACCATGCGTAGCGTCACCCGCCGCTGAGCCTGTGCACAGCGTCCCTCGACGGCCACCTTCGGGTGGCCGTTTGCGTTGGCGGGTAGTCTCCCGCCGGATACTTCAGCAGCGCTCCTCGATCCTGCGGCGCGCGTTTTTTCCGTGCTGGTCTAGACTGAGAGCCGCGACAGGCGCTGTCGTGACGGCGCTCGCGAATATGGCATAACCATTGTTTATTGAAATCGGATAGGTGGATAACCTGCCGTTTGAAGCAGGCGCAACACCTTGTTATCCTGTTAAGACATTAGTCATAGCGATGGACAAGATGACCAATCCCAACCCGGCATTCACCCCTTCGGCGGATCTGGCAAGACCTACGGTGGCAGACGCGGTGGTCGGTAAGCCCGACATGCCGCTGTTCATCCGCAAGCCGACCACGGAGGACGGCTGGGGCATCTACGAGCTGGTCAAGGCGTGCCCGCCGCTCGATGTGAACTCCGGCTACGCCTATCTGCTGCTGGCCACGCAGTTCCGTGACAGCTGCGCCGTGGCGACCACCGAGGAGGGCGAGATCGTCGGCTTCGTCTCCGGCTACGTCAAAGCCGCGGCGCCCGACATCTACTTTCTATGGCAAGTCGCGGTGGGCGAGAAGGCGCGTGGTACGGGACTGGCACGCCGCTTGGTGGAGGCGGTACTGAGCCGCCCTGAGCTGGCAGGCGTCAACCATCTCGAGACCACCATCACCCCGGACAACCAGGCGTCCTGGGGGCTGTTCAAACGGCTGGCGGATCGCTGGCAGGCGCCACTGATCAGTCGCGAATACTTCTCCACCGATCAGCTCGGCGGCGAACACGACCCGGAAAATCTCGTCCGCATCGGCCCGTTCGACCCGCAGCACATCTGACTTTCGGCGCCGGCAGCTGGTGACACGACGCTGCCGGGCCATCTTCAAACTCCATCATTGACACATCCATCAACCAGGGAGGTTGCATGCAGACCCAGATTCTCGAACGTATGGAGTCCGAGGTACGGACTTATTCGCGCTCTTTCCCGACCGTCTTCACCACGGCCAAGGGCGCGCGTCTGACCGATGAGGCCGGGCGCGAATACATCGACTTTCTCGCCGGTGCCGGCACCCTCAACTACGGCCACAACCACCCCAAGCTGCAGGAAGCGCTGGTCGACTACATCACCAGTGACGGCATCACCCATGGGCTCGACATGTGGTCCCAGGCCAAGCGCGATTACCTGGAGACGCTGGAAAAGGTGATCCTCAAGCCGCGCGGACTCGACTACAAGGTGCATCTGCCGGGGCCGACCGGTACCAACGCCGTCGAAGCGGCGATCCGTCTTGCGCGTGTCGCCAAGGGCCGCCATAACATCGTCACCTTCACCAATGGCTTCCACGGCGTGACCATGGGGGCGTTGGCGACCACTGGTAATCGCAAGTTCCGTGAAGCCACCGGTGGCATCCCCACCCAGGGCGCGAGCTTCATGCCGTTCGACGGCTATCTCGGCGAAGGCAATGACACCCTCGACTACTTCGAGAAGCTGCTGGGTGACAAATCCGGCGGCCTCGACCTGCCCGCGGGTGTCATCATCGAGACCGTGCAGGGCGAGGGCGGCATCAACCCCGCCGGCCTCGACTGGCTGAAGCGTCTGGAGAGCATCTGCCGGGCCCACGATATCCTGCTGATCGTCGATGACATCCAGGCTGGATGCGGGCGTACCGGCAAGTTCTTCAGCTTCGAGCACGCCGGTATCGTGCCGGACATCGTGACCAACTCCAAGTCGCTCTCCGCCTATGGTCTGCCGTTCGCCCATGTGCTGATGCGCCCCGAGTTGGACAAGTGGAAACCGGGCCAGTACAACGGCACCTTCCGCGGCTTCAACATGGCCTTCGTCACCGCTGCCGCCGCCTTCAAGCACTTCTGGAGTGATGACAAGCTGGAGCGTGACGTTCAGCGCAAGGGCCGTATCGTCGAAGAGCGCTTCACCAAGATCGCTGCCTGGCTGACCGAGCGCGGCCATGAAGCCAGCGAGCGCGGCCGTGGTCTGATGCGCGGCATCGACGTGCGCAAGGGCGAGATCGCCGACAAGATCACTGCCAAGGCTTTCGAGAACGGCCTGATCATCGAGACCGCCGGCCAGGATGGCCAGGTGATCAAATGCCTCTGCCCGCTGGTGATCAGCGACGAAGACCTGCTCGAAGGTCTCGATATCCTCGAGCGCAGCGTGGAAGAAGCGCTGGCCTGAGGTCCATGACTTCGCCCGGGGGCGGTCGACATGAGCGCTCCCGGTAATCAGCAAGAACGTTCAGCGAAGCAGATAGCAAGGGCGTTTTGGCCCTGACTGTGACAGCCCTGGCGTTTATCCTCTCAAGGAGCAGAATCGATGATCGTACGTAACCTGGAAGAGTGCCGGAAGACCGAGCGTTTCGTCGAAGCCGAGAACGGCAACTGGGACAGCACTCGCCTGATGCTGGCCGACGACAACTGCGGTTTCTCGTTCAACATCACCCGTATCCACCCGGGCACGGAAACCCATATCCACTACAAGAACCATATCGAGGCGGTGTTCTGCTACGAGGGCGAAGGGGAAGTCGAGACCATCGCCGATGGCAAGATTCACACCATCAAGGCTGGCGATATGTATCTGCTCGATCAGCACGACGAGCATTGGCTGCGCGGCAAGGAGAAGGGCATGACCGTCGCTTGTGTCTTCCTGCCGGCGCTGACGGGGCGCGAAGTGCACCGCGAAGATGGCTCCTACGCACCGCCGGAAGCATGATCTGCGCGCCTCCCTATGCTGTCACTGTGGCTTCGTCACCCCTCGGGGCCGAGACTGATGTGATAGTGGCAGGCACGGGGGCCGCGCGACAGTACGCAGCATGAAAGACAGCCGTACGATAAAAGCCGTAAGCAAGAAAAAAAGACGGGCAGCNNGCTGCCCGTCTTTTTATGGATGCCACTCTGGATGTCTTCATGGCTGCTGCCAGTGACGTCACGCCGTGTCACTGGCGGCAAAGGTCATCCCAGTGCCAGCGACACGATCGACTCCGCCATTGGCAGGCGGCTGTCGACCGACATCATCACGCTCAGCGCGGTGACCACCATGATCGAGAACCCGAACACCTTGCGGGCCCAGGCCTGATCGTCCTTTGCGCGATAGCCACGCAGGGTGATCCACAGCCAGTAGAGGCCCACTGCCGTGGCCACGATGGCATAGATCCAACCCGTATAGCCGGCCACGCTCAGCATTACAGACGCCACCACGAACAGCGCCGTGTAGATCACGATATGCCGTTTGGCCACACCGATACCACACTTGACCGGCAGCACCGGAATCGACGCCGAGGCATAATCGTTGAAGCGGAAAATCGCGATCGCGTAGGAGTGGGGCATCTGCCAGATGCTGAAGATGATCAGCAGCAGCAGGGCGCCCAAGTCGAACTGACCGCTCACGGCACAGTAGCCGATCACCGGCGGCGAGGCCCCGGAGAGGCTGCCGATCAGCGTGCCGTAGACCGAATTGCGCTTCAGGTAGAGGCTGTAGGCACCGACGTAGATCGCGAACCCGAAGGCAGCGAAGCCGGTGGCCAGCGGCGTGGTCTGCCACGCCAGCAGGCCGAAACCGAGCGCTCCGAGAATGCAGCCCAGCACCAGCGCGACCGGAATCGAAACCTGTCCGGTGACCATGGCGCGCGACTTTGTGCGCGCCATGTGCCGGTCGATATCCCGATCGATCACGTTGTTGAAGACGCAGCCGGAGGCCACGACCAGCGAAGTGCCGATCACCGCAGCAAAGAACAGCAGGGGGTCGAAACGGCCACCGGCGGCCAAGAAATAGCCGCCGATGACTGTCACGAGATTGCCGAAGATGATGCCGGGCTTGGTCAGCAGCAAATAGGGCTTGAGGGCCATTTGCGTGCTTAGTTCAGCATCATGTTGACGTGGATGTTGTGCATGATCCATAGGGAACCACCAATGATCAGCCCCAGAATACCGACCGTGAAGACGATGGCGATGAAGTTCCAGCCGCCTTCGGCCTTGGTATTCAGGTGCATGAATAGGACCAGCTGCACCAGCACCTGTGCGATGGCGGTGACCACTACGGTCACCATCATCACCGGCACGCTGAAGCCACCGGTCATGACCACACCGAACGCGATCAGCGTCAGCACGATCGAGATGATCAGACCAATGAAGTACGACTTGTAGCTGCCATGGCTGGCGCCGTCATGAGAGGTATGAATATCGCTCATGGTTACATGGCTCCAAACAGGTAGACGAAGGAGAAGACGCAGATCCAGACGATGTCCAGGAAGTGCCAGAACAGGCTCAGGCACAGCATGCGCGGCTTGGTGACGCTGTCGAGACCACGACGCGAGATCTGGATGAACATGGTCGCGATCCAGATCAGGCCGAAGGTCACGTGCAGGCCGTGGGTGCCGACCAGCGTGAAGAAGGCCGACAGGAAGGCGCTGCGATCCGGACCATGGCCCTGGGCGATGAGGTGATGGAATTCGTACACTTCCATCGCGACAAAGCCGAAGCCGAGCAGGAAGGTCACGGCCAGCCACTTGAGCACGGCGCCGCGATCACCGGCGTTCTGCGCCAGCACGGCGAGACCGAAGGTGAAACTACTCACCAGCAGCAGGAACGTCTCGACCAGCACGAAGGGCAGTTCGAAGATCTCCTGAGAGGTCGGGCCGCCGGCGGTGGCGGTACCCAGGACCCCGAAGGTGGCGAACAGGGATCCGAAGATCACCAGGTCGCTCATCAGGTAGATCCAGAAGCCGAACACCTTCATCGCGCCGGCGTCGTGGTGCTCATGCCCGTCGTGGGCATGAGCGTCGTGGTTAGTCAGGGTATCGGTTGCCATGGTTACGCCTGCATCTCCAACCGTTTGTGGTATTCACGCTCGGTCTTTTCGACCTCGGCAGCGGGGATGTGGTAGTCCACGTCATCGTTGTGGATACGCACCATGAAGGTCACGAACATCCCGATGGCGCCAACCGCGACCAGCCACCAGATGTGCCACACCAGAGCGAAGCCGAAGATCAGGCTGAACAGCCCCAGGATCGGACCTTCGTTGGTGTTCTTGGGCATGTGCACGTCTTCGAAGTGGGTCGACAGCTCACGCTTGAAGCCACCCGGCTGTTGCTTCATCTCCCAGTAGCTGTCGATGGAGTGCACCGTCGGCAGATGGGCGAAGTTGTAGTTCGGGGGCGGCGAAGAAGTGGACCACTCCAGGGTACGGGCATCCCACGGATCGCCAGTCACGTCGCGGTTCTTCTCGCGGTCGCGAATACTTACCACCAGCTGGATCACGATGCAGGCAATACCCATGGCGATGACCACGGCGCCGAACCAGGCGACGATCATCAGCGGCTGCCACTCGGTCTGCTCGTAGGACTGCATGCGACGCATGGCACCGAAGAAGCTCAGCGCGTAGAGCGGCATGAAGGCCAGGTAGAAGCCGACCAGCCAGCACCAGAAGGAGCGCTTGCCCCATTTTTCGCTCAGGGTGAAACCGAACGCTTTCGGGAACCAGTAGGTGAAGCCGGCCATCATGCCGAAGACCACGCCGCCGATGATGACGTTATGGAAGTGGGCAATGACGAACAGGCTGTTGTGCAGCACGAAGTTGGCACCCGGTACCGCCAGCATGACGCCGGTCATACCACCCAGGGTAAAGGTGATGATGAAACCGATGGTCCACAGCACCGGAGCGGTGAACTCGAGACGGCCGCGGTACATGGTGAACAGCCAGTTGAAGATCTTCACGCCCGTGGGTATCGCGATGATCATCGTCGTGATGCCGAAGAAGGCGTTGACGTTGGCACCGGCACCCATGGTGAAGAAGTGGTGCAGCCAGACGATGAACGACAGGAAGGTGATCGCCACCGTGGCCCAGACCATGGTCTTGTAGCCGAACAGACGCTTCTTGGTGAAGGTCGAGATGACCTCGGAGAAGACACCGAACGCCGGCAGGATCAGGATGTACACCTCAGGGTGGCCCCAGGCCCAGATGAGGTTGACGTACATCATCTGGCTGCCGCCCATGTCGTTGGTGAAGAAGTGCATCCCCAGGTAGCGATCCAGCGTGAGCAGGGCGATGGTCGCGGTCAGGATCGGGAACGACAGGATGATCAGGACGTTGGTGCACAGTGCCGTCCAGGTGAAGATCGGCATGCGGAACAGCGACATGCCCTTGGTGCGCATCTTCAGGATGGTCACGAAGAAGTTGATGCCGGTCAGGGTCGTCCCGATACCCGATATCTGCAGTGACCATATCCAGTAGTCGACCCCGACATCGGGACTGTACTTCAACTCCGATAGCGGCGCGTAGGCCAGCCAGCCGGTCTTGGCGAATTCACCGATGACCAGCGAGACGTTGACCAGAATGACGCCGGCAGCGAAGAGCCAGAAGCTGACGTTGTTCATGAACGGGAAGGCAACGTCGCGAGCACCGATCTGCAGCGGCACCACCAGGTTCATCAGACCGATGACCATGGGCATGGCGACGAAGAAGATCATGATCACACCGTGAGCGGTGAAGATCTGATCGTAGTGGTGGGGCGGTAGGTACCCCTCGGCGCCACCAGCCGCTATGGCCTGCTGGGTACGCATCATGATCGCGTCGGCAAAGCCGCGGACCAGCATTACCAGGGCGACCAGGAAATACATGATCCCGATCTTCTTGTGGTCGATGGAAGTGATCCAGTCGCGCCACAGATAGCCCCACTTGCGATAGTAGGTAATGAGCCCGACAACCAGGGCGCCGACGATTCCGATGACCGTCGCCGTGACCATGATGATCGGCTCATGGTAGGGAATCGAATCTAAGCTGAGTTTTCCGAACATGACGTTACTCCGCTGCCTGCGCACTCATGGGCATTGAAGGCTCCTGTGCTTGGTTGTGCTCGCCATGACTCTGCGGACCACCGTGACCAGACTTGTAGCTTCTGATCAGGTCGCCGTAGAAGTCGGGCGAAACCTGCGAGAAATACTGCACCGGCGCACCGATGCTCGGCTGTGCCAGCTTGTCGTAGTCGGCCGGGAACATCATCGTCTTGGGCGACTGCTTGACCTTGTCGACCCAGGCCTGGAAATCGGCTTGCGACGTCACATGGGCGTCGAACAGCATTTCCGAGAAACCTTCGCCGCTGTAGTGGGTCGAACGACCACGGAAGGTGCCGATCTCACTGCCTTCGAGATAGACGTCGTTGTTCATCCCGGCCATGGCATAGATCTGGCTGCCAAGGTTGGGAATCATGAACGAATTCATCACCGTGCCCGAGGTAACCCGGAAATGCACAGGCGTGTTGACCGGCATGGCCAGCTCGTTGACCGTGGCGATGCCCTGCTCGGGATAGATGAACAGCCATTTCCAGTCGAGCGAGATCGCGTCGATGGTCATGGTTTCATCTTCACTGGCGATCGGCTTGTGCGGATCGTAAGTGTGCGACGTCTGCCAGGTGAGAATCCCCAGGAAGAGGATGATGACGCATGGGATGGCCCATACGAACAGCTCGATGACGTTGGAGTGCTCCCAGTTCGGCGTGTACTTGGCCGCCAGGTTGGTGCCGCGATACTTCCAGGCGAACAGGATGGTCATCACGATGACCGGAATGACCACGATCAGCATCAAACCGAAAGCGGTGATGATCAGCGACTTGAGCCCCTGACCGATAGGACCGCTAGGGTCCATCAGTGCCGAACCGCAACCGCTCAACAGCAGTGGCACGGTCAGCCACGTCATCACACTCAAATACTTGAGGGAGTTCCTTTTTCTCATCTCACGACCCCAGTGGAGGAAAGCTTTTGGCCCTGCAACATCGGCTAGCGGCCTGCATCATACGCCGCTCGCCAGGGCTGACAACTCGAATGACGAGGACCGCCGTTGCGATCGGCCTCGACAAGTCGCCAACGAAGTAGGGATTTCGCGGACGACATTGTACCTAAAAAAACCTTGCCCAGCAGGCCGGCGGCAGCAAAGTGCCGCGTGTGTGGCGATTTGTCGCACTGCCTGTCGCACCCTTTGACGTTGGTCGTCGCGCGGGCGCTTGGCGATCGTGTTACGACGCCATCCAGACTAGTTCATCGGCTTGCAGCGTGCGCTCTGAAGGCATAGCGCCTTCGACGTGATGGTCACGCGAGTCCGCTACCGAAAACGACGGCGCCCATCATGCCGATACCCGGGAGCGCATGCCAGACCGGGGTTCGGTGCGACCTGCGGTGCCGAGGCACAATCCAGCCAGCACATCCGAAGAGAAAGCACATCGACAAGCATCTCGGACTGGCTGACGGAAGCGTGCCACTGGCGGCTTGCCCGTGACTGTCTTTCTGAATCGAGTCAGATCAGATAGCCCGGGGCGGCCGAACAGAAGGTATGGACGCATGGACGGCGGATCCGGATGACACGATGACAGGCTGACCAACGACCGGCCCATCCCCACTCTCCTTGAGTTCGCATAATATATATTATGTTAAATATGATGCGCGGCGAACCGATGCAAGACAGCCTGGGCTGACCCGAGTCGATATGCCAGCCGCTTGTCTGGCCTGTCTCCTTCACTCGTCAGCGTATCTCGAGGCAGCCCGCTAGCCAGCCTTCTTCCTTTCTTTACCTTTGCCACGCGTGCGTGGCCGCTCGGTTCCCGGCCAGTCGTCCGGTGGCTCTGCTTACGGTGAGCGCGTAGAATGGCCAATTCTTTGAACAACGGCTCGGGATTGTCGATGATCGACTCGGATGCCCTGCTCAGACAGGCAGACCAACAGTGCCAGGAACGCGGTGTGCGCTTCACACCGATCCGGCGCCGCGTGCTCGAACTGATCTCCACCACACCCGGTGGGCTCAAGGCTTACGATCTACTCGACCGGCTCTCCGACGAACATGCCGCAGCGCGTCCGCCAACGGTCTATCGTGCGCTCGACTTTCTCATCGAGCAGGGTCTGGTGCACCGCATCGAATCGCTCAACGCCTATATTGCCTGCCCGTGCCCGGAGCACGTGCATCGTTTCCAGCTATTGATCTGTCGTCACTGCGGCCGTGTCGAGGAGCTGCATCAGGAAGCCGTTGGCGAATTACTGGCGAGTACGGCGCGTGAACGCGGCTTCACCATCCAGCGCCAGACCATCGAGCTACTGGGTACTTGCGACACCTGTCGCGATAGCGCCTGAGCGCGCCTGAAGAACCCTCGGAACCTACCCGGCGAGAGCCTATTTTCCCCAGCCAACGAGAGACACCATGTCACGCCTGTTTCACGATCTGGAGAACGCTGCGGCCGGCACGCAAGTGTCGCTGGCCGAGCTCATCGAGAATGCCCGCTGGAACGCCGACGGTCTGATGCCGGCGATCGCGCAGCAGCACGATAGCGGCGAAGTGCTGATGATGGCCTGGATGAACGCCGCTGCCCTGCGCGAAACGCTGCAGACCGGCCAGGTCTGTTACTGGTCACGTTCACGCCAGACCTTCTGGCGCAAGGGCGAGACTTCGGGTCAACGCCAGCGTCTGATCGAGGCGCGCCTCGACTGTGATGGCGACACCCTGCTGCTCAAGGTCGAACAGACCGGCCCTGCCTGCCACACCGGGCGCCGCGACTGCTTCTACATTCGTCTTTCCGAAGAGACCGGCGAGGTCGATCGCGAACCGCTGATCGCGCCCGAGGAGCTCTACGGCACGCCGCGCTGATCCGATGCTGCGCCGCCTCGCCACGACACTCATGACCGGGATGATCCAGGGGTATCGTTACCTGATCAGCCCCCTGCTCGGCCCCCGCTGCCGCTTTTGGCCGACCTGTTCCAGCTATGCGCTGGAGGCGATCAAGCTGCACGGGCCGTGGCGTGGCGGCTGGCTGACGCTCAAGCGGTTGAGCAAGTGCCATCCGCTGCACCCGGGTGGCGTCGACCCGGTGCCCGAGCCGCAGCATCGCTGCGGCTGCGCGGCTCGCGAGACGTCCCGCGACGGCGCTATCCACGACACCCCTGTCCACGACACCCACGATGGCACACGCGACGGCAGTTGCCAGAGAACAGCTGACGCCACGGCCACCTCCGAACACGACAAAGACCGCGACGCGCGCTGACTAGTGCAGGCGATGTCGTGGCGCGGCGGTTCAGGCGGCCTGAGCGTCACGTGCGGTGGCGTGGATGCGCTCCAGCATGGCGTGCAGCCCGTTGCTGCGCGTGGGCGACAGGTGCTTGTCGAGCCCCAGTTCGGCGAGGAAGGTCGGCTGGCTGTCGAGAATCTCCTGCGGCTCCCGCGCGTCGTAAATGCGCAGCAGAATCGCGATCAGCCCGCTGACGATGGCCGCATCCGAGGTGGCGCGAAAACGTAACCGCCCTGCTTCCGGTGTCGCTGTCATCCACACGTTGGACTGACACCCTTCTATCTTGTGCGCCGGGGTACGCTCCGCTTCCGGGAACGGTGGCAACTGACGCCCCATGTCGATGATGTACTGATAGCGATCCATCCAGTTGTCGAACATCGAGAATTCGTCGAGCAGTTCGGCCTGGGCCTGTGCGATGCTCATGGGCTCTCCTTGGTTGGCGATCGCGCCATTATAGAGGCTCTTGGCGGCCTACCCCAGCCACACCGGTGGCATGCCCATGACGAATCGATTTTACGTATCGTTTTTACGTAAATGGCCTATGCTGTCAGCGAGGCCGTCAGGGTTCCCTACACCGACTCGACGGCAGAACGAAGGAAAGCGCCGCAGAAGCGCTTCCGAGTAGTGAACAAGATACGAAGTTATCAGAGTACAGGGAGCACCACATGGCTCGTAACGGCATCCGCTACGACGACGTCTGTCGCGCGATCGAGACCTTGAAACACCGCGGTGAAACGGTCAGCGTGCAGAAGATCCGCGATTTCCTCGGCACCGGCAGCTACACCACCATCAGCGACCACCTGCGCGAATGGCGCCTGCGCCAGGACACCAGCGCCGTCAGCAGCATTCCTCGCACCCAAGAGCGCCCGGAGCTGCTCGAGGGCTGGGTCGCCGACATCTGGGACAAGGCGCAGCAGGCGGCCTACGAAAAGCTTGCGGTCTATCGTCAGCAGGCCGACGAACAGATTCTCGACGCCAACGAGGCCAGCCAGGCCGCGCAGCGCCAGTGCGAGGATGCCGAACAGCGACTCGCAGCGCTCAACGAGCACATGCTCAACGCCCAGGAGCGGCTCGAGAAAAAGACCAATGAAGCGGCGCATCTACAGGCGGAGCTGCAGGCGCTACAGGCGCAGCAGCAGCAGCAGCAGAAACGCCTGACCCAGCTGGAGCAGACCTGCCAGCGCCATCAGCAGGCGCTGGAACAGGCCGAACGGCAGCACCGCGAGGCGCTGGCCAAGCAGCAGCAGACCCATCAGACCAAGCTGGCCCAGGAAGAGAAGCGCCACGAGGCTGCCGAGAGCCGACTGATGACCCTGCTCGACGAGGCGCGCCAGGAACGACTCAAGCAGGAAAAGCAGTATGAGCAGCGCTTGTCGACGCTGGATCAGCGCAGCGAGCGACTGCAGATCGATCTCTCCGAGCAGCGCCGGCAGTACACCCAGCTGCAGGAGTCACTGCGCGCCGACAAGGCGCACACCGAGCAGCTCGAGAGCGAGCGCCGCCTGAGCGACGACCGTCAGCAGACGCTGCAGCAGGAGAAACAGCGCCTGGAGACCGAGCTGAAAAATCTGCGCGCCTCCAACCGCGAGCTGCATGATCGCCTCTCCCGCGCCGCCCTGCCCCCGACCGCTGTCTGAGCGCCGCTCCTGCGCGACCCCGCCCCCGACTGACGGTCTAACGCGGATCGTCATGTTCGGGAAGCGGCAGCCCGGCTTCCTCGTAATAGCGCCGCGCCCCCTGATGCAGTGGCGCGGTCAACCCCGCGCTGCTCATCTCCTCGGGGTCGAGTGTCGCCATTGAGGGGTGCCGTGACCGCAGCGCCTCGAGGTGCGCGAATACCGCCGCGACCAGGGCGTGAACGGTCTCCTCGTCGACGTCCGCGCGCGTCATCAGCGTCGCACGCACGCCGAAGGTGTGGATATCCTCGGGGGTGTGCGCATAGGTGCCACCGGGAATCGTGACCCGGGTGTAGTAGGGATGGCGCTCGAGCAACCGGTCCACGCCCACACCCTCGACGTTGACCAGATGGCCGTGGCAGTCGCGGGTCGCAGCCTCGATCGCCTGTACCGGAAACCCCACCACGTAGACAAAGGCGTCGAGGCGCCCTGCACAGAATACCTGCAGCATGTCTTCCGGGCGCAACTCACCGGCCAGGGCGAAGACGTTCTCGGATTGGCCCCGGGCCGCGAGCAGCGCATCCAGGGTGACCCGGTGGCCGGAGCCCGGGTTGCCGACATTGACTTGCCGCTCGCGCAGATCGCTGAAGCGCTGAATTCCGGGGTCCGTCGCCACCACGGTAAAGGCTTCCGATTGCAGCGAGAAGAGTGCACGCAGATCCGGCGCAGGGGCGCTGTCGTAGAAGAGGCCGCTACCGTTCAGCGCGGCGTATTGGATGTCCGACTGCACGATACCGAACGTCAGATCCCCATTGCGCACCGCGGTGGCGTTGTACTGCGAGCCGCCGGTGATGCGCGCCTGACACCGTTGCCCGGTCGCCGCCTCATACAAGTGGCAGATCTCCTGACCCGCGGGCCAGTAGACGCCGTAGGTATCGCCGGTACCGATGGTGATCGCCCCGACGGCCTGCGCCGGCATCGACACCGTCCACACGGCCGCCGCTGCCAGCCAGCCGGCCAGCGTCCGGCCCCCCACTCCACCTACTAACCCTGATCGCATGTTCGCCTGTTGCTGTTGTTATGGGATGACTACCTGTCTCTTGCCCAGCGGAAGGCGCGCCGCGCCCTGGGGCAATATTAGATTATGCCGAGGTAATTGACAGATTGTCAGGTCATAGGCGGTCGGGATCGCGGAGCCAGCGCTGCCGCCGCTGGGTCCAGGGGGAAACGAGCGGGCCCAAGGGGGAAACGAGCATGAAAAAAGCGCTCGGGCGAGCGCTTTTCGAGACGGGCAGTCGGGCCGGTGGCAACCACCGGCGCCTACGATCAGTAGTAGGCGTTGGTGGTGTCGGTGTGATCGGTGACGTCACGGATGCCGGCGAGTTCGGGGATACGCTCCATCAGGGTGCGCTCCACACCCTCTTTCAGCGTCAGGTCGACTGCGGCACATCCCTGGCAGCCGCCGCCGAACTGCAGCACGGCGACCTGCTCGTCGGTGAGCTGGATCAGGCGGATTTCGCCACCATGCGCGGCGAGCCCAGGGTTGATCTCGCTGTAAAGGATGTAATTGACACGATCTTCCAAGGGGCTGTCGGCGTTGACCTTGGGCATCTTGGCGTTGGGCGCCTTGATCGTCAGCTGCCCGCCCATGCGGTCCGGGTTGAAGTCGACCACGGCCTCTTCCAGGAACGGCACGCTGTTCTTGTCCAGAAAGACGTCGAACTTCTCCAGCGTGAGGCGCTCGTCACTGGGCTCTTCTTCGCCCGGACGGCAGTAGGCCAGGCAGGTCTCGGCATAGGGAGTGCCTGGCTGGGTGATGAACACCCGCACCGCAATGCCCTCGACGTTCTGCTTGGCCAGCAGTTCGGCCAGGTACTCCTGTCCGCTTTCGGTGATCTGAATCGGTTGGCTCATGTCGCTGCGAACTCTGCTTGAGAAGTGGTGAAACGAGATGTCGTGACGCTAGGGGGCTCTGATCTCGTGGATGGTCACCATGGTAGAAAAAAGCGGCCTCCAAGACAATCCCGAGTGATTTAGTCAGGAAAGTGGCGGTATCCCTCCGACAGTCCCGGTGAGTCTCGCCTGCCCGCGCTTTCTGCTACTCTGTGGCCCCCACTGCGCTCGACTGAGCCTGGGGCCGCCTGAGTGCATCCACGCATCCTTTTACCGAGCCGTTCCGCCGCAGGAGATCCGCATGGCCGCTCACCGCAGACCGTCGATCGAGACCCTGACCCAGACCCTCGACGCGCGCATCGTGATTCTCGACGGCGGCATGGGCACCATGCTTCAGGAGTACCGCCTCGACGAGGCCGATTTCCGCGGCGAGCGCTTCGCCGACTGGCCCAGTGAACTCAAGGGTAACAACGACCTGCTGACCTTGACCCAACCAGCTGTGGTCGGCGCGATCCATCGCGCCTATCTGGAAGCGGGCGCCGATATCGTCGAGACCAACACCTTCAACGCCACCCGGCTGTCGCAGTCGGACTACGGCATGGAGGCGCTGGTGCCTGAACTCAATCGCGAGGCTGCCCGCCTGGCCCGTGAGGCCTGCGATGCGGTGGCCGCCGAGAGCGGCGTGCCGCGTTACGTGGCCGGCGTCCTCGGCCCGACCTCGCGCACGGCGTCGCTCTCCCCCGATGTCAACGATCCAGCCAAGCGTAACGTTACCTTCGACGCCCTGCGCGACAACTATACCGAAGCCGCGAGCGCGCTGATCGAGGGTGGTGCCGATCTGATCCTGATCGAGACCATCTTCGATACCCTCAACGCCAAGGCGGCGATCTACGCCCTGGAGGCGCTGTTCGAAGCCCGCGGCGAGCGGCTGCCGGTGATGATCTCCGGCACCATCACCGATGCCTCCGGGCGCACCCTGTCGGGACAGACCACCGAGGCGTTCTGGAACGCGGTACGTCACGCGCGACCGCTGGCGGTGGGGCTCAACTGCGCCCTGGGTGCGGAGGAGCTGCGCCCCTATCTCGAGGAGCTCTCCCACAAGGCCGACACCTTCGTCTCCGCTCACCCCAATGCCGGCCTGCCCAACGAGTTCGGCGAGTATGACCAGAGCGCCGAGGAGATGGCCGCGATCGTGCGCGAGTTCGCCGAGAGCGGCATGCTCAACGTGATCGGCGGCTGCTGCGGCACCACGCCTGAGCATATCGCCGCGGTCCGGCGGGCGGTCGACGGCCTGGCGCCGCGGCGCATCCCCGAGCGCCCTGCCGCCTGTCGCCTCTCCGGCCTCGAACCGTTCAACATCGAGGCGCAGTCGCTGTTCGTCAACGTCGGCGAGCGCACCAACGTCACCGGCTCGGCGCGCTTCAAGCGCCTGATCCAGGAGGAGGATTACACCACCGCCCTGGAAGTGGCGCTGGAGCAGGTCGAGAACGGTGCCCAGGTGATCGACATCAACATGGACGAGGGCATGCTGGAGTCGCAGGAGGCGATGGTGCGCTTCCTCAACCTGATCGCCGGCGAGCCCGACATCGCCCGGGTGCCGATCATGGTCGACTCCTCCAAGTGGGAGATCATCGAAGCCGGCCTCAAGTGCATTCAGGGCAAGGCGATCGTCAACTCGATCTCGCTCAAGGAAGGCGAAGCCTCGTTCCGCCACCAGGCCACCGAGTGCCGGCGTCACGGTGCCGCCATCGTGGTCATGGCGTTCGACGAGCAGGGCCAGGCCGACACCTTCACGCGCAAGACCGAGATCTGTGAACGCGCCTATCGGCTGCTGGTGGACGACATCGGCTTCCCCGCCGAGGACATCATCTTCGATCCCAACATCTTCGCCATCGCCACCGGGATCGAGGAGCACGACAACTACGCCGTCGATTTCATCGAGGCCACCCGCTGGATCCATGACCACCTGCCCCACGCGATGATCTCGGGCGGCGTCTCCAACGTGTCGTTCTCGTTCCGCGGCAACAATACCGTGCGTGAGGCGATCCACTCGGTCTTCCTTTATCACGCGGTCAAGGCGGGCCTCACCATGGGCATCGTCAATGCCGGCCAGCTGGCGGTCTACGACGACCTCCCGACGGCCCTGCGCGAGGCGGTCGAGGATGTCGTGCTCAACCGCCGCAGCGATGGCACCGAGCGCCTGCTCGAGATCGCCGAGCAGTATCGTGGCGACGCCACCGGTGGGCCGAAGAAGGAGGATCTCGAGTGGCGCGGCTGGGCGGTCGACAAGCGCATCGAGCACGCCCTGGTCAAGGGCATCACCGCCTACATCGAAGAGGATACCGAAGCCGCGCGGGCGGCGGCCGAGCGCCCCATCGAGGTGATCGAGGGGCCGCTGATGGATGGCATGAACGTGGTCGGCGATCTCTTTGGCGCCGGCAAGATGTTCCTGCCCCAGGTGGTCAAGTCGGCCCGCGTCATGAAGCAGGCGGTAGCCTATCTGATCCCCTATATCGAGGCGGAGAAGTCCGGCGAGAGCCAGTCCAAGGGCAAGATCGTGATGGCCACGGTCAAGGGCGATGTCCACGATATCGGCAAGAACATCGTCGGCGTGGTGCTGCAGTGCAACAACTACGAGGTGATCGATCTCGGCGTGATGGTCCCCACCGAGAAGATACTCAAGACCGCTCGCGACGAGGGCGCCGACATCATCGGGCTCTCGGGGCTGATCACCCCTTCACTCGACGAGATGGTTCACGTGGCCAAGGAGATGCAGCGCCAGGGCTTCACCCTGCCGCTGCTGATCGGCGGTGCCACCACCTCCAAGGCGCACACCGCGGTCAAGATCGCCCCGCAGTATGCCGAGCCGGTGATCTACGTCAGCGACGCCTCGCGCGCGGTGGGCGTGGCCAGCCGCCTGCTCTCGCCCACCCACAAGTCGGACTACGTTGCCGACATCCGGCGCGAGTACGACCAGGTGCGCGAGCGCAACGCCAAGCGCCGGCCCAAGGCGGCCGATCTGGACTACGCCGAGGCGCGCCAGCGGCGATTCCAGGCGGACTGGCAGAACTTCGCGCCGGTAACGCCCGCGCAACCCGGCCTGACGGTGTTCGACGACTACGACCTCGACGAGCTGGTCCCGCGCATCGACTGGACGCCGTTCTTCATGACTTGGCAGTTGGCGGGCAAGTATCCGCGCATCCTCGACGACGAGGTGGTCGGCGAGGCCGCGCGCAACCTGTTCCGCGATGCCCAGGCGATGCTGCGTCGGCTGATCGACGAGAAGCATCTGCATGCCCGCGGGGTGATCGGGCTATGGCCGGCCAACAGCGTCGATGACGATGTCATCGAGGTCTATGCCGACCCGCAGCGCTCGCAGATCGTCGAACGGCTACACCATGTGCGCCAGCAGAGCACCAAGGGGCGTGACGGGCTCTGCTACAGCCTGGCCGACTTCATTGCCCCGCGCTACGACGCGGATGGCCAGGAGCGCGATCAGCTCGACTGGATCGGCGGGTTCGCCGTCACCACCGGCCATGGCGCGGACGAGCTGGCCAAGCGCTATGAGGCGGCCGGCGACGACTACAATGCGATCCTGGTCCAGGCGCTGGCCGACCGCCTCGCCGAGGCCTTCGCCGAGCGCCTGCACGAACGCGTGCGCAAGGAGTTCTGGGGCTATGTGCCCGAGGAGACGCTGGACAACGACGCCCTGATCGCGGAGAAATATCAGGGTATCCGCCCTGCCCCGGGCTACCCGGCATGCCCCGATCATACCGAGAAGGCGACCCTGTTCCGGCTGCTGGATGCCACCGAGCACAGCGGGCTCACTCTGACTGACAGCTTCGCCATGTGGCCCGCGGCGGCGGTCTCCGGTTGGTACTTCGCGCATCCGGCCTCGAAGTACTTCTCCACCGGCAAGATCGGCCGCGATCAGGTCGAGGCGCTGGCTGCGCGCAAGGGACTTGCCCTGCCCGAGATGGAGCGCTGGCTGGCGCCGGTGCTCTCCTATGACCCAGACGACACGGTAGCGCCCGCCGCCCAGGCTTCCTGAGCGCGACCCGGCGGCTAATAACGCTTAAGCAACAAATTATGATCATTTATTCTTTTGTAGAATAAAACAGAGGCGCTAAGGTGCCCGTGTTGGCAATCCATGACTAGCAGGATTCGGCCCGATGTATCGCTACGATGCCTATGACCAGACGCTCGTCGACGAGCGCGTAGACCAGTTTCGCGACCAGATGGATCGCTACCTCGCCGGTAAGCTGGGCGAAGAAGAGTTCCGTCCCGTTCGACTCCAGAATGGTCTCTATATTCAGCGCCATGCGCCGATGCTGCGCATCGCCATCCCCTACGGTATGCTCAGCAGCGCGCAACTGCGCGCCCTGGCGGCGATCACCCGCCGCTACGACCGCGGCTATGGCCACTTCACCACGCGCCAGAATCTGCAGCTCAACTGGCCGGCGCTGGAAGACGTGCCCGAGATCCTGGCCGATCTGGCCAAGGTGCAGATGCACGCCATCCAGACCAGTGGCAACTGTATCCGCAACACCACCAGCGACCAGTTCGCGGGGATCGCCAAGGACGAAGTGGTCGACCCAAGGCCCTGGTGCGAACTGATCCGGCAGTGGTCCACCCTCCACCCGGAGTTCGCCTACCTGCCGCGCAAGTTCAAGATCGCGGTGACCGGTGCCACCGACGATCGCGCGGCGATTCACGTCCATGACATCGGCCTGCGCCTGTGGCTCGACGATGCCGGCGAGCTGCGCGTGCGTGTGCTCGCCGGGGGCGGCATGGGTCGTACACCGATGATCGGGGAAGTCGTGCGTGAGGATCTGCCCTGGCAGCACCTGCTCACTTACCTCGAAGCGATCGTGCGCGTCTACAACCAGTTCGGCCGCCGCGACAACAAGTTCAAGGCCCGCATCAAGATCCTGGTCAAGGCCCTGGGCGTCGAGGAGTTCACCCGCCGCGTCGAGGCCGAGTGGGCGCATCTCAAGGATGGCCCGCAGACCTTGAACGAAGGTGCGGTGGACGAAGCCAAGACGCACTTCCCCGAGCCGGCGCGTCGCCCGGTCGCCGAATCCGCGATCGTCGCCTACGAGGCACTTCGCCAGGAAAATCGCGCCTTTGCCCGTTTCGTGACCAACAACGTGATGGATCACAAGGTACCTGGCTACAAGGCGGTCACGCTGTCGCTGAAACGTCGCGAGGCGGCCCCGGGCGATATTACCGCCGATCAGATGGACGCGGTGGCGGATCTCGCGGAGAGCTTCGGCTTCGGCGAGCTACGCGTTACCCACGAACAGAACCTGGTGCTCTCCGACGTGCCGGTGGATGAGATCGAGACCCTGTGGCAGCAGCTCGATGCCCTGGGCATGGCCAACCCCACCGTGGGCACCTTGAACGACATCATCTGCTGCCCGGGCGGTGACTTCTGCTCGTTGGCCAACGCGGTCTCGATCCCTATCGCCCAGGCGATTCAGGAGCGCTTCGAGGACCTCGATTTCCTGTATGACCTGGGTCCGATCGATCTCAACATTTCCGGCTGCATGAACGCCTGCGGGCATCACCATGTCGGCAATATCGGCATCCTCGGCGTCGACAAGAAAGGCGAGGAGTACTATCAGATCTCGCTGGGCGGCAACGCCGACGACGACGTATCGTTGGGCAAGATCCTAGGCCCCTCCTTCTATCGCGAGGATGTCCCGGACGTCATCGACAAGGTTCTGAAGGTCTACGTCGAAAAGCGCCTCGACGACGAGCGCTTCCTCGATACCTATCGTCGTGTCGGTCACCAGGCTTTCAAGGAGCGGGTCTATGCCTGAATCGGATACCTCACTCGAATCGCGCGAGGTGGTCACTACCCGTGTGCCGCTGATCAAGCTGGGGCAGCAGGTCGAGGATACCTGGGTGCTGTCCCGCGATGCGGAGAGCCTGCCCGAGAGCCGTCCGGCGATCGTGCCGCTGGCGCTGTGGCAAGAGCACACCGACGACAGCGAGCTGGCGCCCTGGCTGCCCAGCGATACCGAGCTGACGTCGGCGCTGGTTGCCACCCTCGAGCGGGCAGCGCTGGTCGCGATCGACTTCCCCGCTTTCACCGACGGCCGCGGCTATACTCTTGCCCGGCTGCTGCGCGAACGCTTCGGCTACGCTGGCGAGATTCGCGCCATCGGGGATGTGCTCATCGATCAGATCTACTACATGAGCCGCTGTGGCTTCGATGCCCTGGCCCTGCGCGAGGACCAGGATGTCGAAGCGGCGCTGCGCGCGCTCAAGGCGTTCAGCGTCAGCTATCAGCCGGCGGTGGATCTCCACGAGCCGCTGTTCGCCCGCCGTCTGCGTGAGCATCGAGCTGGGTGAACCCGGCTCAGCGACGAAAAAACCCCGGTTCACACCGGGGTTTTTTATGGCTGTACGTTACTCCTCTGTCCGGGCTTGGCGCGGACTCACGCGCTCTCTAGCCGCGCCGCTTCTGCTGCCTTTCACGGTTGTTGGCGCGGGCCCGCTCCGACTTGCGCAGCATCACGAAGGTCGCGCCGAGCCCGCCCTGATGGGGTGGCGCCGAGGCAAACGCCTGCACCTCCTCGAACTGCTGCAGCCAGTGATGGAGATAGGAGCGCACGACATTGGCACGGCCGTCGTCCTCGCTGGAGCGCCCGTGCACGATCAGTACGCTGCGCAGGTCGTGGCCGTAGGCATCCTTGAGAAAACCGAACAGGGCGCGGCGACACTCGAGTACCGGCATGCGCAGCAGATGCAGACGCGCCTCGGCGGCGTAACCGCCATGACGCAAGCGCTCGAGGACGCCGATCTGAATACCGTCGCGGCGGTACTCGATCGGATCGTGGGCACCGACCAGATCGACGAACTCGTCGGACAGGAAATCGCGCTCGTCGGCGAGCCCCTGCTGTGCGCTCTCGCGGCGAGCCAGCTGTGCCTCCGAAGGTGTTCCGCGACGCCGCTCTACCCTGGCCTTGTCGCCACCCTTGGTCAGCGGGCGAACGTCATTGCCCAAAGCTTGTCGGAAGGCCTGATGCTCGTTGGTGGCATGACTCATGATGGCGCTCCTCCTGTGATCGGCTCGGGCACCGCGCACCGCGGGCGATGTGGTGACGCGACGTGATGACACATGGCTGATAGACGAATCAGCCTCTTCGAATGCTAGCACGAGGATCAGCGACTGCCTCAATCATCGCTTGCGGACTCCCGCCATCGCGCAAGCACCGCTATGCTCCAGGGCATGCCGTCACGATCACCGTGCCGACTGGCCCTAACTTCAAGCTCAGGAACATCGATACGCCCATGCTACGTACGCTGAAATGGATCTTCATTGCGCTGTTCGTGCTGCTCGTCACTGCCGCCGGCTGGTTCTGGTACACCTACAAGAGTCCTTACGGCTACCACCCCGCCGAGCCTGCGATGGTGGATACGCGCATTCCGCGACAGGATGTCTTCGTCTACGGCACCCTGCGGTATAGCGGGATTCGCTGGCTGGTGACCGGTCGCGCCGGCGATAGCCGCCCTGCCACCCTGGCTGGCTATCGTAAACAGGATCTCGATGTGATCCCGGACGACGGTGGTCAAGTAGAGGGTGAGATCATCAGCGTCACACCAGATGAGCTGCGCGCACTCGATCGCTATGAGCGCGTCGGTGTGCGCTACCAACGCGAAAGCGTCAAGCTCGAGGATGGCAGCATCGTCTGGATCTATAGACTCATCGATCCTTGAGACGATGATCAGAGATGTTAGATAACGGTATAAATTTGGTAGTGACAGGATCACCCTAGACGTCTCTCGTTTGAGCCTCGCCCGGGGCGAAAGTACAATGCAGACTCTCTCCCTCGACCGAACCTGCAGGCGCCATGCCCACGCTCACGCTCTATCACAACCCGCGCTGTTCCAAATCGCGCGAAGCACTGTCGCTGCTCGAATCACGCCGTATCAATGTCACCCTGCACCGCTATCTGGATGATCCCCTCGATCGCGAACAGCTCGCTTCGCTGGCGCGTCGACTGGGCGACGACGCGCCGCAGATGCTGCGCCGTGATGAGTCCGAGTGGCGCCAGATGGGCATCGACGACCCCACGCTGGCACAAATTCTCGATGCCATCGCCGCCCATCCCCGGCTGCTGCAGCGCCCTATCGTCGATGATGGTGAGTACGCGGTCATCGGGCGCCCTCCGCAAGCCGTACTGCAGTTGATCTGAACGCCACTCGATGCCCGGCCCCTGGCGTCATGCCAAGACGCTACCCCACTACGCTACCCGCTTCTGAGGAGATCCGATGGGCTCTGATACCGCGACCCGGGGCAACGACATGCCCTACGTGCTGGTTCTCTACTATTCGCGCCACGGCGCTACCCGGACCCTGGCCGATGAGATCGCCAAGGGCGTCGACAGCGTGGCCGGTATCGAGGCGCGTCTGCGCACTGTCCCGGCGGTCTCCCCGGTCAGCGAAGCGACCGCACCGGAGATCCCCGATGAGGGGGCGATCTACGTCGAGGAGGAGGATCTACGCCAGTGTGCCGGGCTGGCACTCGGTAGCCCTACCCGCTTCGGCAATATGGCGGCACCGCTCAAATACTTTCTGGATACCACCAGCGGTTTGTGGATGAACGGTGTCTTGGTGGATCGCCCGGCCACCGCCTTCACCTCTACCGCGAGCCTGCACGGTGGCCAGGAGAGTACGCTGCTGACCATGCTGATTCCGCTGCTGCACCACGGCATGGTCTATGCTGGCGTGCCCTACAGCGAGACTCGCCTGATTCATACCCGTAGTGGCGGCACGCCCTATGGCACCAGCCATGTCGCCGGCGCCGATGGCTCCCGCGAGGTCGACGACGACGAGCGCCACCTGGCGCGGGCCCAGGGCCGGCGGATCGCCGAGCTGTCACTGGGTCTGGCACGGATGCGGGAGGCGCGTGGATGAGTGAACGACCCGATGCCGAGCCCCACGGCGAAGGCCCGTCCGCGGCCTCGATCAAGGCAAGCCGCAGCGTGTGGGCGGCCTATCTGGTGCTGCTGGCGCTACTGATCGTCGGCGGCCTCTGGCGCTACTCACAGGCCCACGCCGAAGCCGCCGCCCTGGTGGTTCGGGCGCTGCCGCTGGTGCTGTTCCTGCCGACGCTGCTGCTGCGCAGACGGCGCGGCCATCTGTGGTTGACCGCGGTGGGGCTGCTCTATCTGGCCCAGGGCGGGCTGATCATGGCCAATGGCGGCAGTTCGCCGCTGGTGATCGCCGAGATGCTGGCCGCGGCGGCCCTGGCTGTCTCCGCCTTCCGCTACTTCCGCCGGCAGGGCCCGCGCCAACGCCGTCCTTCATGAGACCCTCCGGTGCGCTGATCCTGGCCATGCTGGTGCTCAGCGTGATCGCCAGCCTGTTCGACTGGCCGCTGTGGCCGGCGGCAATCCTGGCCTGGCTGGCGACCCTGCGTCTGCTGCGTGGCCTGCCACGCGCCTCGCGTCGCCAGGCAAGCCTGCTGCTGGCCGCCGGGGCACTGCTGTGGACAGTCGCCTTGTTACGTGGCACCCCGTACCCGCTATGGCAGGCCTTCACCACCAATCAGACGCTGCTGATGATGTTCGCCGGGGTCAGCTTCCTGACCCTGGCGACTCCGACCGTGCGTAGTGGTGAGGCGAGCAGCGGCAGCCGCCTGGGGACGCTACTGGGGGCGCACCTGTTCGGCGCCGCGATCAATCTGTCGGTGGTGTTCCTGTTCGGCGAACGCATGCAGCGCGATGGCCGTCTCAACCGCACCCAGGCATCGATTCTCGGCCGCAGCTTCGCCGCCGCCGCGACCTGGTCACCCTTCTTTGTCGCCATGGGCGTTGCACTCACCTATGCGCCCGGGCTCGACTATCTGGCGCTGTTGCCCTGGGGCCTGCTGGCCGGTGCGGCGCTGTTGCTGGTCAACCTGGCCGACGTGGCACGCCTGGATGAGCCATTCCAAGGCTACCCGATCGAGCGCAGCGCCCTGCTGCTGCCGTGCCTGCTGGCGGTTGCGGTGATCGCTCTCCACCTGCTCTGGCCGACGCTCTCGATCCCGCTGATCATAGCCCTGGTGGCACCGCCCTTCGCCCTGCTGCTGATGCCGCGCAACGACCGCCGTACGCGTCTGCGACGCCATTTCACTCAGGGGCTGCAAGGGTTGGCACCGCAGTTCGCGCTGTTTCTCGCCGCTGGGGTCATCTCCACCGGGCTGGCAGCACTGCTGGCGAGCCTGCCCGACGGGCTCGACCTGCCGCTGTCGCACTTCGGCCACTGGCAGGCCTGGTTTGCCCTGGGGCTGATCGTGGCCATCGCCTTCACCGGCGTGCATCCGCTGATCGGCATCGCCACTCTGGCCCCCCTGGTAGCACCGCTGCATCCCGACCCGACGCTGCTCGGCATGCTGTTTCTGATGAGCTGGGCGCTGGGTACCGGCAGCAGCCCTCTATCCGGCAGCAACCTGGCGATCTGTGTACGTTACGGCATCAAGGTGCGGCACATGCTGCGCTGGAATCTGGCCTACGCTGTAGGTGGCTGGTTTGCCTGCGGCGCAGTCCTGGCGCTGCACGCCGCCGCGGCATGATGCCGCCCGCATGAGTAACGGCTTGACGTCGGCCGCCGGGCTGCAATGATGACATTCAAAGACACGCCAACGGAGAACCATCATGAGCGATCTGTCCGGCCTGCGCCGCGACTACGAGGGCGAGTCCCTGGCACCCGAGCACACCCCCGACGACCCAATGGCCCTGTTCGACCACTGGCTGGAACAGGCGATCGCCAGCGAAGGGCTCGATGCCAATGCCATGACCCTGGCCACGATCGACGGCGCCGGCTACCCGCATGCGCGCGTCGTGCTGCTCAAGGGGGTCGATCCGGACGGCCTGCTGTTCTACACCAACTATCAGAGCCAGAAAGGCAACGAGCTGGCCCACGTCGCCCACGCCGCGCTGGTGTTCTGGTGGCCGGAACTGCAGCGCCAGGTACGCGTCGAGGGGCGGGTCGAGAAGGTCGCCACCGAACGCTCGGACGACTACTTCGCCAGCCGCCCGCGCAAGAGCCAGTTGGCAGCCTGGGTCTCCCAGCAGAGCGTCGAGATCCCCGGACGCGACTGGCTCAAGGAGCGTCTGGCCCGTTTCGAGCAGGTGTATGCGGACAAGGAGGTCGAGCGCCCGCCGCACTGGGGTGGCTATCGCGTGGTGCCGCACACGATGGAGTTCTGGCAGGGGCAGCGCAGCCGTCTCCACGACCGTGTGCGCTACTCACGCCACGATGAGCACGACGTCACCTGGCACCGTACCCGTCTGGCCCCTTGAGGCGATGCCGGCCGGGTTCGATGACCCGGCCAGGCAAAGACGGAAACAGAAAAGAATAGAGAGAGATAGCCCTGGGGACAGACACAGAAACGCCCGGTCGTCACGACCGGGCGTTCTCGTTCCGGGGGGTGGTGGCCGACGCGGCGGCCTGGCCGATAACTTACTCGGCAGTGCCCTCGGTCCACTTCTTGACCACGTCAGGATGCTCGCTGACCCACTTCTTGGCATTCTCGTACGGGTCGCTGCCCGGCTTCTGGTTCATCAGCATCACTTCGCCCATCTGCTCCGGCGTCCAGTAGAAGTTGTCGAGGATCGCGTAGGCTTGCGGCATACGCTCCTTGAGCCCCTTGTGAACGACCGTATCGATGTGCTCGGCATCACCGTAGGCCTTCTTGGGATCCTCGAGGTACTTCAGATCCCAGCGCGCGAACATCCAGTGCGGGGTCCAGCCGGTGACCACGATGTCCTGGTGATTCTGGATCGCGTTGGCCAGGGCCGAGGTCATCGCCGCGCCGCTGCTCGACTGCAGCGAGAGGTCATCGATCCCGTACTCTTTCATCGCTTTCTCGGTCATCGACATCAGGCCGGCGCCCGGATCGATCCCTACGATCTTGTCATCGAAAAGATCCGCATTGGCGTTGAGATCAGCGATCGACGGGACCTTCTCATAGGTGTACTCGGGGACCACCAGCCCAAGCTTGGTGCCGTCGAGATTGGGGCCGAGATCCACGACCTCGTCCTTCACCTTCGACAGATAGTCAGCATGCGTGGTCGGCAACCAGGCGGCGACAATCGCGTCGGCATCGCCGGTACCCAGCGCCTGCCACATCACCGCGGCGGAGAGCGAGTCCATGTTGACCTTGTAGCCCTCCTGCTCGAGCACCGCGCGCACCACGTTGGTGGAGGCGACTTCCGAAGCCCACTCCACGTAGGCGAGGTTGATCGTGCCCTTGCTCTCCTCGGCCTGGGCGGTACCGGCACCCAGGCTGATCCCTGCGGCCATGGCCAGCATGGTGTAACGAACCGACTGCGACAGTAGATTGCGTGTCATCGACTTCCCCTTCTTGTGCTTGATTTGGCTTGACGTACTGACTTGACGTACTAACGCTCGGTACCGATCGCGGGTCGCGACCTCCAGGCCGTGACCCGAGGCTACCGCGGGCGGCAGCATTCGCGTCGACCTGGGCCGACGCGCCGAACTCGGGTAGTGGAGCGCCGCCAGCGATGGGCCGGCGGCACCCCGTCATTTGGCCCGCTTGCGACCGCGGAAGGATTGCGTCAAACGGTCCAGCAGCATGGCCATGATGACCACCGCGAGCCCCGCCTCGAAGCCATCACCCGGGCGCAGGCGCTGGATCGCTCGCCACACTTCGCTGCCCAGACCGTTGGCACCGATCATGGCGGCGATCACCACCATCGACAGCGACAGCATGATGGTCTGGTTGATCCCACCCATCAGCGTCGGCAGCGACAGCGGCAGTTGCACCTTGACCAGCTTCTGGGTCCGCGTCGAGCCGAAGGCATCGGCAGCCTCAACCAGCTCCGTGGGCACCTGGCGGATCCCCAGCGTGGTGAAGCGGATCGCCGGCGGCATCGCGAAGATCACCGTGGCGAAGATGCCGGAGACCGAACCGATGCCGAAGAACGGAATCGCCGGAATCAGATAGACGAAGGCGGGCATCGTCTGCATGAAATCCAGTATCGGCATGATCACACGATAGAAGCGATCAGAGACCGCGGCCAGAATCCCCAGCGGCAGCGCGATCACCACCGCCACCAGGGTGGCGATCACCACCAGGGTCAACGTCTGGATCATCGGGTTCCACAGGCCCAGGTTCCAGATCAGCGCCAGACCCAGCGCCCCACCGATGGCGAGCCGGTGCCCGCTTAGCCGCCAGCACAGCAGCACGATCAGCCCCAGCAAAGCCCACTCCGGCAGCCACATCAGACCGTCGTTGAGCAGATTGATACCCGCCTGGGTGGTCCGCGAGATGGCCCGCGTCACGCCGGAGAACTCGGTGGTCAGAAAGTTCAGCCCGCTCTCGATCCAACTGCCGAGCGGAATTCTTGGAATCTCGAAGTCCATTTATGCCTCTCCCGCCGTCGCCAGTTGTTCGAGTACTGCGCCCTTGACCACTACACCGAGCAGTCGCTTCTCCTCGTCGACCACGGCGATCGGACAGTGCCGATTGGTGAACATCGAATAGAGTCGGGAGAGCGACTCGTCCGGTCCGACACAGGGATAGTCGTCATCGATCAGGTCACGAATGGACTCTGCGCCGGCCTTGGCCGCTTCATCGGCCTGCTCGGCATCGATGATGCCGAGGAGCTTGCGTTCACGATCGATCACATAGATCGAGTCGAGACTGCTCTCGACCATCTTGCGCAGAACGGTCCGCGGGCCATCCTCGGCGCGGGCAGTCGCCCTCACCGGGCGCATCGCCCGACGTGCCGTTACCACCCGCGATCTATCGACCCCCTGGGTGAAGCGCGCCACGTAGTCGTCGGCCGGTGAGGTGAGGATCTCTTCGGGGGTGCCGATCTGCACCACTTCACCATCGCGCAGCAGGATGATGCGATCGCCGATATTGAGCGCCTCGTCGAGATCGTGGGTGATGAAGATGGTGGTCTTCTGCATGCGGTGCTGCAGCTCGATCAGCTCCTGCTGCATGTCACGCCGAATCAGCGGGTCCAGTGCCGAAAAGGCTTCGTCCATCAGCAGCACGCTGGAGTCGTTGGCCAGCGCCCGTGCCAGGCCGACGCGCTGCTGCATACCGCCCGATAGCTGGTTGGGATAGGAGTCCTCCCACCCTTCGAGACCGACCTGCTTGAGCGCATCGGCCGCCTTCTTGGCCCGCTCTTCCTTGGGTATGCCGCGAATCTCGAGCCCATACTCGGCGTTCATGCGAACCGTACGGTGGGGAAAGAGGGCAAAGTTCTGGAACACCATCGAAAAGTGCCGACGACGGCACTGCAGCAGTGCCTTCTCGCTCAGTTGGGGAATGTTCTCCCCGTCGATGATGATGTCGCCCTCGGTGGGCTCGATGAGACGGTTGAGACAGCGGATGAGGGTGGACTTACCGGATCCCGAAAGCCCCATGATGACCAGGAGCTCGCCCTCGCGGACGTCGAAATCGATGTTGGAAAGGCCGAGTGTCTGCCCCGTTTGCTCCAGAATCTGGGATCGGTTGAGTCCCTGGTCACGTAGCTGGAGCGCTTTCTTGGTGTCGCTACCAAACACCTTGCTCAAGTTACGAACTTGAATCTTGGTTTGCTGTGCATTTGTCATTTTGTGGCCTGGTGTGGCTGAGCAAAAAGGTCCCGCGCGAGTGTCACCAAAAGTCCGTCGAAGACACACTGTATGGCTTTGGATACGCAGTGTTTCTGATGGCTTACACGCGCTCGGCCCGGTCGCATCATACGAAATTATAGAAAACCCTTCAAACGACGATGATTTGTAATTGAAAACTCATTCAAGGCGTCATCTCTACTGGCGCACAATCCAGTGGCGCTCGGTCCCTCCCCTCGTCTGCGGTATCCTCCTCGGTAGCAACAGCGCCGGCATGGACCCAATGGATCGGGAATCAACCGACGTCAATCCAGCGCCGCCTCCAGACGGTGGCGCTGCCATTCGCTCTGCGGCGTATTGAGCTTCAGCGTCGCCTCGATCACCCCCTCCTCCAGGTTGGTGACGAGCGTGAACCCCAGCTGCTTGAGCAGACGCCGCATGGGCAGATTGTCGGTCAGCACGGTGCCGACCATGACCAGGGTGCCCACCTGCCGGCTGTAGCGAATCATCTTCTCCATCAGTAGCCGCCCGAGCCCGATTCCGTGGAGGTCATCACGCACGATGATCGAGAATTCGGTCCGGATATTGTCGGGATCGTTCCAGACTCTGACCACGCCGAGCATCTCCTCCCGGTGTGTCTCCTGCTCGGGTTCGGCCGCTTCGTCCGGCACGCGCCGGATCGCAATGAACGCCATCTGGCGGTCGTAATTGATCTGGCTGAGCTGGGCCAGCTCGCGCATCGACAGCACCGCCTTGTGGTGGAAATAGCGGTAGCGAATGCTCTGCTCCGAGAGCCGGGTATGGAACTGGGTGATCAAGGGCGCGTCTTCGCCACGGATCGGTCGCACCTCGACCTCATCCCCCGCCAGCGTCACCGTCTCGCGCAACTCTTCGGGGTAAGGCATGATCGCCTGCACCGCACGCTCGCCCAGATCGAGGGCGAAATCGACCGCGGTGAGCCCATCGCGGTTGAGCAGCAAGGGGTTGAGCTCGAGGCCCTTCAACCGCGGCAGATCCGCCGCCATCTGCGACAGCTTGACCAGCAGCTGCGCGACCTGAGTGATCTCCGCCGCGGCATCCTCGCTGTGGGCGCGAATCAGCCGACCCGCGCGGGTACGATCGATCAGCTCCTCGGCCAGGCGCATGTTGAGCGGCGGCAGCGCGATCTGACGATCCGCCATCACGTCGATCTTGTAGCCGCCGCTGCCGAAGACGATGACCGGGCCCAGCTCGGCGTCGCGAGTGATACCGGCACTCAACTGCCATGAGCCCTTGCCGCGCTGCATGGTCTGCAGACAGTAGCTGTAGATGGGGCTCTGCGGCAGGGTCTCGGCAATCCGTTCGCCCAGCCGCACCACTGCGTCGACCACACTGCCGGGCTGCTCCAGATCCTGGGCCAGTGAGCCGGTCTGACGCGAGGCTTCCCGCCAGTAGCGAAATGGCTCGCAGTTGTCGCGATGCACCACCTTGACCGCCCACGGCCCCGGCAGCGCCTGGGTGGCACGCTCGGCCTCCTCGAAGTCCGCCACATAGCGACTGGGCGCACTCTCGATACCGTAGGCGGCGAGTACCTGGGCGGTCTCCTCGTGGGTCAGGCGATCACGCCCACGCCGCAGTGACTCTTCGATCAGCGCATGGCAACGCTTGCGGATCTCGGGGCCGGAGTCGAACGGCAGCGAGGGCGGTGTCTCGTGCAGCAGCGCCTGTACCCGGCGGTAGCGCACCAGGTGCAGGAAGGCACGCACCGCCTTCTCCGGCGACAGGTAGCTGGGAATCCCGGCGCGATTGAAGGCAGCCCGCGCCACCAGCGCCTCCTTGAGCCCCATCCAACTCACCAGCAGTCGGTGGCGATAGCGCTCCCGTGCGGCGATCAGTGCCTCGGCGGTAGCTTGCGCGGGGGCCAGCCGGGTCGGCGCATGAAGCACCAACACCGCATCCACCTGAGCGTCGCGGGTAACGATGTCGAGCGCAGCCAGATAGTCCGCAGGGGTCGCCGAGCCACCGAGGTCTATCGGGTTGCGCCCCGGTCGGCTGACGTCGAGCCCCGCCTCGAGCAGCGCCGTCACCGTGGTCTCGCCGAACTCCGCCAGCTGGCCACCGCCATCGATCAGCTTGTCGATCGCCAATAGCGCCGGCCCCACGCCGTTGGAGACGATCGCCAGCCGATCACCCCGCGGCGGCTTGAGTCGGGAGAGGGTCTCCAGCGCATCGAACAGCTCATCGGAGTCCTCCACTCGGACCACCCCGGCTCGCGCCAGCGCGGCCTCGATCACCGCATCACGGCGTTCGATCCCGGGTGTTTCCGGGAGACTGTCGAGGGTGGCCTGGGGGGTACGCCCGCTCTTGATCGCCAGCACCAGGCGGTTGCGCGAGGCGTCGCGCAGGGCGGTCATGAAGTGGCGCGCATTGCGAATGCTCTCCAGGTGCAGGAGCAGCGCCCGGCACTTGCTGGAGAGGTTGAGATAGTCGATGACATCGGGCAGGCGCACGTCGAGGCTGTCGCCGAGGGTGACCAGGTGCGAGAACCCCACCTCGCGCCCCGCCGCCCAGTCGATCATGGCATTGCCGAGCATGCCCGACTGCCCCAGGTAGGCGACGCTGCCATCGGCGATCGGCTGCGCGGCATAGGTGGCGTTGAGCCGCCGGGAGGGCACCGCCACCCCCAGACACTCCGGCCCCAGAACACGCATGCCCGAACGCCGGATCGCCTTTTGCAGGCGCCCACGCAAAGGCGCCTCGCTTTCGAGCGAGGCGCCTCCGGATAGAATGAGTGCGGCACGTACGCCGATCGCACTCAGGTCATCGATCACCTTGGGTAGGCTGCGTAGCGGCGAGCAGATCACGGCCAGATCGGGTGGGCGTGGCAGATCGGCAATGCGGCGCAGGCACTCGACACCATGCACGTCGGCATAACCGCGCGGGTTGACCGCCCAGAGCGGCTTGTCGAACTGCCCTTCCAGCAGATTGCGCAATACCACTCCTCCCAGCGACTCAGGCTTGGGGGACGCTCCGATCACGACCAGTGACTGGGGCGCGAAAAAACGACGCAGGAATTGCGTGGCCACGGTGGACCTCACGGCTCGGGTTATGGTTATTTCAACCCTACACGCTCAGCGCCTCTGCGTTGAGCCCCGGTCGGGATTTAGCCATACCGCCTCGAACCCATGGGCGCGGTGGCCCCGCCCCAGTACGCCAGCGCCCCGGAGGGTCGAAACCGCCGATGATCACGTCGTACCTCACGCATCCTGACCTCGTTCGGCACGACATGGGCGACTCGCACCCGGAAGCTCCCGTGCGTCTCGAGGCGATCCGCAAGCGCCTGATGCTGAGCGGCCTGCTGCAGCAGACGATGCAATCGGAGGCGCCGCCAGCGAGTCAGTTGGCACTGGCCCGCGTACATACACCAGACTACCTGGAAACGCTCGCGCGCCAGCGTCCCCAAAACGGCTTGCAGACACTGGATAACGACACGCGCATGGGGCCCTGGACACTCGAGGCCGCAGCCCTCGCCGCCGGTGCCGCGATCAAGGGAGTCGACCTGGTCTGCGGCAACCGCGCCGACAACGTCTTCTGTGCCGTGCGCCCACCCGGGCATCACGCCGAACGCGCACTGGCGATGGGATTCTGCTTCTACAACAACGTCGCCGTCGCCGCGGCGCATGCGCGGGCCGTGCACGGTCTGGAGCGCATCGCCATCCTCGATTTCGACGTCCACCAGGGCAATGGCACCCTGGATATCTTCCACGACGACCCGAGCGTGCTGGTCTGCAGCAGCTACCAGGAGGCGTTCTACCCCTGGCGCTATCTCGAGGGCGACTGGCCCAACGTGGTCAATACGCCGCTGCCGGCAGGCACCGCCAGCCGCGACTTCCGCCTGGCGATCGAGCGTGACTGGCTGCCGGCGCTGGAGCACCATCACCCACAACTGGTGCTGCTCTCCAGCGGCTTCGACGCCCATCGCGACGATCCGCTGGGTGAACTGGCGCTGGAGCACGGCGACTTCTACTGGATCACCCACCTGGCGATGGATGTCGCCCGCCGCCATGCCGGGGGGCGGTTGGTCTCGGTACTCGAGGGCGGCTATCACCCCAAGGCACTGCCGCTGAGTGTCGAAGCGCACCTCACCGCCCTGCTCGGCCAGCCCTATCCTGGCTAGCCCGACAGCCACTCCCGCGACGCTTTCGTCACGCGCAACGTCGTCATGTGGCAGAGCCGGCCCGCGGCGCTGTGATATTCTGGGTCCACACCGACCCAGACAGAGATTTTCATGGCCGCCAGCAACGATCAGGATGCCGCGCTGCGCATCGCCTCGGGCCGCAAGCCCTTCGTCGAGCCCCTGCGCCTGGGTGAACGGCTGAAGCAGATTCGCCTCTCCAATCAGTGGACCCTGGGCGACGTCAGTGCGCGCACGGGGCTGGCCCGCTCGACCCTGTCCAAGATCGAGAACGACCAGATCTCGCCCACCTTCAGCGCGGTACAGAAGCTGATCACCGGGCTGGGCATCGATCTCCCGCAACTGCTGACCCCGGCCAAGTCACGCTCCCACGCCCGAGGGCGGCGCGATCTCACCCCCAGTGGCGACGGCAAGCAGCACCCCACGCCCACCTACGAACATGAGCTACTCTCTTGGCAGCTGGCGCAGAAACGCATGGTGCCGTTCAAGACCATCGTGCGGGCACGCCGCTTCGACGAATTCCAGGAGTGGGTGCGCCACGCCGGCGAAGAGTTCCTGATGGTGCTGGAGGGGGAGATCCTGATCTACACCGAATTCTACGAACCACTCGCCATGGCCACCGGTGATTCACTCTACTTCGATAGCGACATGGGGCATGCGCTGGTCTCCACCAGCGACACCGATGCCGTGGTGCTGTCGGTCTGCACGCCCGGTGAAGGTGACTAGTCAGGCGACACCGATTGTCTGGCCCCTTCTTCACCCGCCCATGCCGACCATGGACCCCATCTTCCCGATCCGAGGAGCCCACTACCGATGCAACATCTCGACGACGCCACGCGTACCGAACTCGAGGCGGCCGCTTTCCGCCGCCTGCTGCGCCACCTGGATGCCAACAAGGACGTGCAGAACATCGATCTGATGATCCTTGCCGACTTCTGCCGCAACTGCCTCTCCAAGTGGCTGGTGACCGCCGCCGAAGAGCGCGGCGAGACACTCGACTATGAAACCGCGCGCGAATACGTCTACGGCATGCCCTACTCAGCGTGGAAGGCCAACCACCAGGCGCCGGCCAGCGATGCGCAGCTGGCCGCCCTGGAGGCCCGCCAGCAGCGCAAGGCCAATGGTGGAGCGGACGCATGAGCGAGGCGCTGATCCCGCTATCGATCGCGGTACTGACCGTCTCCGACAGCCGTGACGAGCAGAGCGACCGCTCCGGCCAGACTCTGGTCGAGCGGCTCGAAGGGGCCGGCCACCGCCTGGCCGACAAGCGTATCGTGACAGATGATGTCTATCGTATCCGGGCGGTCGTCGCCAACTGGATCGCCGACCCCGACGTGCAGGTGATCCTGACCACCGGGGGCACCGGCTTCACCGGACGCGATTCGACCCCGGAGGCGATAGCGCCACTGCTCGACAAGCATATCGAAGGTTTCGGCGAGCTGTTCCGCCAGGTCTCGTTCGAGGAGATCGGCAGCTCCACGGTGCAGAGCCGCTGTCTCGGCGGTCTGGCCAATCACACCGTGATCTTCGCCCTGCCCGGCTCCACCGGCGCCTGCCGCACCGGTTGGGATCGGATTCTCGGCGAGCAGCTCGACAGCCGCCACCGCCCGTGCAACTTCGCCAATCTGGTGATTCCGGAACGAGGCACCCACACGCATGGCTGAAACCACTCTCCCGCTCGAGAGCGTGGAGCGCGCGCGGGAAGCCCTGCTCGACGGCGTGGCACCGCTCGAGCCCGAGCGCATCGCCTGCGCCGAGGCGGCTGGCCGTGTGCTGGCGCAGGACGTTTCCGCGGCGCTCGATGTGCCCCCCGCCGATAACAGCGCCATGGATGGCTATGCCCTGGCCAGCTCCGACTCCGGCGGCGTACTGACGATCTCGCAGCGCATCGCTGCCGGCCAGGCGCCGCAGCCGCTGGTACCCGGCACCTGCGCGCGGCTGTTCACCGGCAGCGAGATACCGCCCGGCGCCGACTGCGTGGCAATCCAGGAGAACGTCACGCTGGAGGATGGGCTGGCACGCATACCACCGACCCAGCCGGGCCAGAACGTGCGCCGCCGCGGGCTCGACGTCAGCGTGGGCAGCCGCCTGCTCGCGGCAGGCACCCGCCTGGGCGGCGCCGCCCTGGGTCTGCTCGCCGGCCAGGGGCTGGAGACGGTCGCGGTGGTGAGGCGCCCGCGGGTGGCACTGCTGCTGACCGGCGACGAGATCGTCGAACCGGGGCAGCCGCTGGCGCCGGGGCAGATCTACAACAGCAACGGGGCGATGCTGGCCAGCCTGGTCGCCCGCTTCGGCGGCGAACTGGTGGCCCAAGTGCGGGTCGCAGACAGCTTCGACACCACCCGCGCCCGGCTCGCCGAGGCGGCCGCACTGGCCGACGTGATCGTCACCACCGGCGGCGTCAGCGTCGGCGAAGAGGATCACGTCAAGCCAGCCCTGGAGCAGCTCGGCCAGTTGACCCTATGGCGCCTGGCCATGCGCCCCGGCAAGCCGCTGGCACTGGGGACCATCGGCACCACGCGGGTGGTCGGCCTGCCGGGCAACCCGGTCTCCAGCTACGTCGGCGCCTGGCTCTATCTACGCCCGCTGTTGGGGGCATTGATGGGATGCACGGATCAACTGGAACTGCCCCGGGTGCCAGCCGAGGCGGACTTCAGCACCCGCACCGAAGGGCGCCGCCACTATCTGCGCGCCACCCTGGCATTCGAGGGCGAGCGCATCGTGGCCCGGGCCTACCCGGAGCAGAGCTCCGCCGTGCTCACCTCCTGCGCGGCCACCAACGCCTTCGCGGTAATTCCGCCCCACAGCGACATCTCTCCTGGTGATCGCGTCGAGTGCCTCTGGCTGGAAGCCTGACGCGAGCGCGGACACCACTTGAGAGAAAAACCGGCGAGCCGCTCGGCGCGCCGGTACCCGCATTCGTCTGAACATCTGGGACAACGCCCGACTTACACACGGCGACGAGCGCTCAGCCAGAAAAGCGCGCCTGCATCTCCGGCCACAGCCGCACGAATGCCGCCTCGAGTCGCGGGTACTCATCGTCCAGCCAGGGGGTCAACTCGGCCAGCCGGTTAGGACCACGGAGCCGGCTACCGATGCCGGCGATGGCCCGGCAGGTGAAACCGAAATCGGCATAGCGCGCCAGCCAGTCGCCTTCGATCATCGCCGGCACCAGACGCCCCAGCCGATCCGGTGCCGGGGCGCCGCCCAGTACGCGGTAACAGCGCGCCACCAGTTGACGATCGTGATGGCGGGCAGCCAGGAAGTGATCCCACACCAGATCCAGTGCGATACCCACGAAACGCCGCTGTGCGGCCGGGGCGCTGGCACGCAGGGCGAGTACCTCGGGATGGCGATCGATGGCGGCATCCACCTGTCGATGGTGACGAATACCCTCGGCCACCGCTGCCGGCCAGTCTCCCAGCTGCTGGCCCTTGACCCCATCGGCAATCAGATTGCCCCGCAGGAAGTCGTCGCTGCCGTGGCGAGCAAGCTCGGCGTGGGCGAGAAAGTTCATCGGCTAGCGCTCATATACGCTCGCTCATGCGGCGTCACAGGCAGTTGGTTGGCTTGGGTAGGCCGGCCAGACGCGCCCCCACCTTCGCCGGGCTCTCCGGAAACAGCCGCATCAGATAGATCGAGCTGCCCTTCTCCTCCCCCAGCGCCTGACGCACCACCTTGACCAGCGGACGCATTGCCGGCGCCGCTTCGTAGCGTTGGTAGAAGTCGCGCAGCAGCGTCAACACCTCCCAGTGCGCCGCGCTCAGTTCACGCCCCTCCTCGCTCGCCAGTGCTTCCGCCACCGCCGGCGTCCAGTCGGCGAGGGAGACCAGGTATCCTTCGGGGTCGAGACCGATCTCGAGACCTTCGACCGTTATCGTGCGTGCCATCGTCGTCATCAGAACCAGCTCAAACTACGGGGAAAGGTTGCCGTCAACGCGACGAATCCAGCCATGTCGACCACCGTGACGCCGTCACTCAGTCGGTCCAGCAGACCGCGGGATGCGGCGTCTTCAGAGAGCACCGAGACACGCCCACCGAAAGCCGCCAGGCTGGCTGCCGCCGCGGGCAGCGCGGCGTAGCAGGCGTCCTCGATCAGCAGCAGATGATCCTCGGCACCGAAGGCCTCGCTCAGATCCCAGTAGATGCCATCGAACTGGGGCGAGCGGTTGAGCAGATGCAGCATCATCGAAATCTCCTCGCTCAGAAGAGCAGCGTGCGTGGCTGCGCATGGACAAGATGGTCGATCTCATCGGCCTCCAGGGCCAAGGCCGGTAGCGCAAGATCCGCCAGCGTGAGGCCGCGGGCGCGCAGGGCGCTCGCGCTGACCCAGAGCCGCTCGATGTCGTACATCTCCAGCATCGCCAACTGCGCATGGGTCCCCTTCTGCCCTAGCGGCCCAGCCCCCTGGCCCTCGACCAGGGCAAAGACACCATCTCCCTGGAACAGCAGACCGACCGCTTGACCGAAGGCCGCGGCCACCAGGGCGACATCGACGCCCTCGCGCAGCCAACTGCTGCCGTGCGGCGGATGGCGCAGTATGACCAGCAGGTCGAGCGATATCGGCTGGGTGTCGGCGGCTGGCGCCGTTTCATCGTCTGTCATGGCACTCACTCTGACACTCAATCTCTGACACTCACTCGTGAATCGGCTCTCAGGGGGCAAAGGTGATCACGCGATCATTGCCCAGCATGGCATCGACCAGTTGCCCCAGCCCGGTCAACACGAACGGCGGCTCGACGTTGTGCGCCTCGCGACCGTGACGCGCACTCTCCTCGGCGCTCATCAGACCGCGACGCAGACCCGCCGCCACGCAGACCAGCAGCTCAGTGCCATGTTCCTGCGCCAGTGATCGCCAGCCCTCGGCCAGGTGGACCTCGTCCTGCGGCGGCGCCATCAGCATCGAAGCGTTGTGCACGCCGTCACGATAGAAGAACACGCTCGACACCCGATGGCCCTGCGCCACCGCCGCCTGGGCGAAACGCAGCGCCGAGAGCGCGCCCTGCTCGCTGTAGGGCGCGGCGTGAACCAGCAGCGCATAGCTCAACACGTCATATGGCCTATCGATCATGGGAAGGCTCGCATCTTACCAAAGCCGGCCACCCCGCCAAACCGTGGCACCCAAACGCAGAAAACCCCACCTAGGTGGGGTTTCCGTTCAGCGGTTGGGCGGTCAGCGCCCTGCGTGTGGATCAATCGTCGGACATCACGCCCAGAATGGACAGCAGGCTGATGAACAGATTGTAGATCGACACATAGAGCGTGATGGTGGCGAGAATGTAGTTGGTCTCGCCCGCCCGGTGAATGATCTCACTGGTCTGGAACAGGATCGCCGCCGACGAGAACAGCACGAAACCTGCGGATACCGCCAACGCCAGCCCCGGGATGTTGAAGATCATCGCCGCGACCATTGCCAGCACCAGCACGATGGCACCAGCCACCATGAAGTTGCCCAGGAAGCTGAAATCCTTGCGTGTGATCAGCGCCACCGCCGACAGCCCCAGGAAGGTGGCCGCGGTCATGCCCAGCGCGGTCATCACCAACTGCGCACCGTTGGGGATGGAAAGGTAGAGATCGATGATCGGCCCCAGCGTGAAGCCCATGAACCCGGTGAACGCGAAGGTCGCCAGAATGCCGGCGGCCGAGTTGGCAGTCTTGTGCACCAGGAACATCAGGCCATAGGCACCGATGAAGAAAATGAAGATGTTGATCTGAGTGACGCCCAGCGCCATCGCGACGCCCGCGGTCACGGCAGAGAACATCAGGGTCATGGCCAGCAGCATGTAGGTGTTGCGTAACACCTTGTTGGTGCTGGCCACGCTCGATCGACGCTCAGTGACGTCGTGCGATGTGCGGTAGTCCATACGTATCCCCTCGGTTATGTCGATTACACCCATGGACCAGAATGCCCTTGCAAAGTTCCCCTGACAAGCGTAAATGGCACCGTCGGAAGTGAAATAACCCTTTGAAAGCTAAAGAACCTGTTGACGACCGAGGGAGAGCTGGTACTATCTCCCGCCGTAAGCCGGAGGGATGGCAGAGCGGTTGAATGCACCGGTCTTGAAAACCGGCAAGGGTTAATGCCCTTCCAGGGTTCGAATCCCTGTCCCTCCGCCACTTTTTTCTTAAGGGTCAGCTACTTAGCTGACCCTTAGTTTTTTTCTAACCTGATCAAAAAGTGACCAAAAGTGCAACGCCTACCGCTGCACCGCCCTCCTTGGCCCCGTGCATATTCGACTAAAGTATAATTCCGGCCAGCCTCGCTACTACCGCCCCACCGCTATATTCCGTCGTGTGAGCACACAAAAAGACGGGAACCCATGAAGCTTTCCACCCTGGCTGCAGGCGCATCGACTCCAGCTCGCGCCGTTGCTCGTTGTCGATCCGCACCAGCTCAGCACGCTTCTCGGGGTCTTTCGTCGATACCCAACATGCTGGGGATCATGGTCACTGCCCCGGCCGTTATCCCGCCGGTGGCTGGGCCGCCAAGGGCGGTGGCCACCGCCGGCGCCACTTTCGCGACCTGAGCCGCTGCGACTTCTAGTCGATCATGAGCCGCCCCTCCCGATCAGGTCGGTGATGATCTCGGAGCCCGCGGAGAGACAGGCGCCCAGGGCCACCAGCAGCACAGCACCGACCATCGACCAGCGCTGGGACGACACCTGGTGCCGACTATCGCCCGTCGATCCCGCGACAGCGGTGGCCAGCTCGAGGTCACGGATGCGCTGGGCGTGGTCGTCGAGGCGCCCTTCCTGCTTGCCCATCTCTGTGGCGTGGACGTTCTGGCGCTCTTCCATTCGCGTCAGGCGGTCCAGGATCTGGGTATTGATCGAGCGGAGATCGTCGATCGAGGTTTCGATGCGGTCGAGTTGCGACCCTTGCCTTGGCACTTCAGACATAGCCACGTGCGCTCCCAGTAGCCATGCGGCTACCGCATGTCCCAGCGGGCCGGGCCGCTGGTTCGTGTGTCGACGTGGGTGAACGTCCGGTACCGGCCGAGACTGGCCGACGGGTATTTGCTGGCGATCCAGTCGTGGACGGTGTCAGGCGAGACGCCCTGGACGGCGATGTCAGCAGCGCGGCCGAGCACATGCTGGCTGTGGGTAGCACCACCAATGGCGCGGTTGTGCTCGGGACAGCGGCAGCCGCTGTTGATTGTGACGGGGACGCCGAAGTGGTCGCGCACAGCCTGAACGATGGCCAGGGTACTCACGTCGACTGTGTCGAAGCCGCACCCGCAATGGCAGGCGAACTCGGCGCGACGGAAATGGGGGCTTACTTGAGAGATGTCCATGGTCCCTCTGTCTCCCGACAGTGGTTAGGAATGATGACGCCTCACGGCGTGGTATCTAACATCATACGGGAGACTCGCTTAGTCAGCGAAGGCGACGTCAATCAGAATTATCAAGTCCCAGCATTTCTCTGAACCTAACGATGCTAAAGCGAAGATTACTATCGCAAATTTCTCTCGACTCACTATCAGGTAGGGCGCCAAACCAAAATCGAAGGACCCCTGTATCCTCTTGTGTTAATAATGCATAATCTACTCCAGCAGCCGCGAGATCATCCAAACCCACTTGACGATTATGAATACAGAGCAAGGCGAATAGTTTTTCAAGCACATCCCCAAAACCAAGAAGGATTTTACTGTACTCAGCATCACTTACGCTAGCAACTTGCCCGGCGTAAAAAAACACCGCAGCCAAGCTGGAGACATTATCACTCGTCGCGTCGTAGCCAGATGATTGTCCGGAAGCAGGATTAGCAAGAGGATTAGCTGCCAAAAAGCGAGTTCTTGGATAGAAATTTGCCTCTGGAGATAATCGCAATTTAATTTGCGTGTGTTTGACCCCGGCGTCTTGACAAAGATCTTGCAACTCCATGCTCAGCCAACATACGGCTGAGGCACGCCTATCAACCACCGCCTCAACTCCATCTCGCCTGTAGTCTAAAATAAGCGAGTCTGCAAAGTCCTCAACATACTTCAAGCATTTCCGGTATCGCGATAATCTTTCCTGCTTTAGTGCTGTAGAGCCTATCACCCCCAACAAGAAATTATAGGAGATTAGCGGCTGACTGATAAGACCACTCTTAAAAATTAATTCTAGACTCATTGGAAATCAACTTTTCATCATAAATGCCAATGCAGTCTAAAAAACCTTGCCTCCGACTCAATTCTTTTTCTTTATTATCTTTTACAATTGCCTGAGTAATCAAACTCGCCGTTTGCTCCGAAGAATGAGCTCTAGAAAAAGTAGCACCTAAAGGTATTGCCAAGGCCATTAGTGCCAAATGAAACTTAAACTCAGAGTAGAAAAAATTAAACCCTTGCGGCGTTAGGTCCAACTGAAAAAGCAATCCGGCACACGCCGCCGAGACAACCATTAGGACCAAGCCCAGCGAAACCGGCACTAATATAAGCGCCCAAAACACCTTATGCTTCAGCAACCCTTTGCCAGGGTTAACACCAAAATTTCTTAACACTATTCATTCCTCGACGCATAAGAGCGAGCATATAAAATCAATCGAAAAACGATACGGCTTTGGACTTGTGGCACCAGAACCACACTGCATCACTCACTGGTGAGTTATTCAACCTGGTTATCGCAGAGTTCGTCGAGCACGCTTTTCGATTTCATCGACGCTCTCTCGCGCTTGGAGCGACTAACCGTACTAGCCTGATGCAAAATATGGGCCTTTAATTTATTGGTGCCAGCCAGAAGACTTTTTCTCAAAGCGTTAGCATAGCCTCCGAAAGGGTCCGTCTGTAGTGCAGCGCTTTCTGGCTGTCCAGCAAAAGCCTCAATTAACCCTTCAGTTTCAGCAACTGCCAAGAGTATATTTTCGGCCAGGCCAGTGTGTCTTGGGCTGTGGATCTCGATGAGAGTATAGAGGTCGTCCGCCCATGACTGGAGCTGTCCCTCTCCAAGCTTCAAGGCGATCTTTTTGGCCGCATTTAATCCTTCGCTATCAGTTGCTTTCGAAATTGACCACAGTACTTCTCCGCTCAGGTTGGCGATATTTCGGTTTAATGTTAAGCACTGTTCCAACTTGGCCTGTCGCGTCTGCTGTCGACTGACAGCGCTAGCCCCCAAGTACGCAAGCGCTCCGCCGACCACAGCCCCTACTGCTGCCCCTGCCCCGTTGGCGAGAAACTGTGCCCAGAACGCCTCATCGGCCACTGAATGCCCCCTTCCGCTTGTCTAGGTACGCGCTTGCCGTTCTTGGAAGTAGGCATCGCGCTTCCGCTTGGCAGCCTTCCTGGACCATAGGCCTGCCAACAGCGGCAAACCCATCAGCACAAGCAAACCAACCGCCATGCCGAGTCCTCCACCCATCATATTCAAACCGTGGGTGGTGCCTGATCCGCTGAGGCCTGAGAAAAGGCCAAAGATGCCAAGAATCACTAGCGCGGCTGCCGCCATGCCGCACCTGTCTGGCGTAAGCTCGAGAATGACCCGATGCTTCGCCTTATCGAACGCGTTCTTTACTATCTTCATTCTGCAAACTAGGTCTCAGAGACGCCAGTCACGATCATATGCCAGCGCCCCACGGAACGAAACGGCACACCGTACCGTGTGCCGTACCGTCGTACCGTTTGGCTCAATCAAACTCGGTCCCATGACACCTGGGGCATGGCGGAAGCGTGTCCGTCGGATCATCCAAATGCACACGCTCACCACAGCTGCGACATGTATAGGTACCGACTCCTGGTTTCTCTCCGGTCGTGGGCATAACAGGTCTCCTACGTAGTGTGATTTTAGTTTTACCGCAGGGCTACGATTACACGTTGATAACGATTCAAGCAATGGGGGATCACTGCTGTTGCGCGTGATCCTTATCTTACAACTTTAGTCAGACTCGATATCAGCTGATGCGACCTCAATCCACCTCTCTGTCTCCGCCTTCCGATTTACCTCCGGCGGCTCCAGGATCACACGGCGCACGTACTCGCCACGGTCATCCGGCAGCACGCCGGCGGCGACAAGCCCATCTTCCAGTTGCTTTAGGCTCAAGCTGTAGTTGCTGGTGTCCCTGCGCCGGACGTCCTTGCCCAGCCTCGGACGAAAGGTGAGGTCCACCGGCACGACGGCACGGCCGATACCGGCACGGCGTACCGCGTTGCGCACAGCAGGTGGCAGGCGTCTACCTCGCGCTTCCGGGCCGTCCAGTGCTGCCGGGTGTTGGTGCTGCTGGCGATATACGGCACGAACAGAACGATCGGCTCCATCACTTCCCCCCGATCAGGCCGCGGCGGGCCAACTGCTGGACGGTCAGGAGAATGGCCTGGTCGAGCCGGGCGCGCCGTTGCTCCCGCGTCATGCCCGGGCCGTTGTCGATCTCGTGGTGACAGTCGGGGCAAATAGCGGCTGTGAGGCAGTCATCGACCTTCCTGCCATACCCTTGCCCTCGTTGCGATGTGCCGCCTGTATGCCCCCCCCGCACAGAACGCACTGATCGAGTCCGTGGACGGCTTTGAGCCACTTGCGGTCGCGGTGGACGGCTCGACGCTGGGCGAGCATCAGGCCGCTTCCTTGACCATCTCATCTGCCATCGCCTCGACCTCTTCCTCGGTGCAGCCCGGCCAATAGATGCGAGCGATGTGGCCGCACAGCGCCGAGACAAACATCGCGGCTGCCGATACTCGGGCGCCCCGACACACGGGACCTCCTCGCAAGCCGCCCTCCTGATTCGGCCAACAACTGAGCCGCCGATTGACGATACGCAGGGGATCGGGGGATGTGCAACAAAAGACCAACGAGCTATTGGCAGCGCAAAATCCCAGTGTAATGCTCCAGAAGCACCCAGAAGAAGCGCTATAAAACCTACACGCAGGGAAGCAAGATGAAACCGCTAATGATCGCCATGCTGATGAGCATGGTCGTGACCATCACGGCTTTTGCCGCAGAGCCCAGCACCGAGCCCCAGCCCCCTCAGGTATTCACCCAAGAGATTGCCTTCGAGGGCACGTGCCCGGCCGTCGCCCCAGAATTCTCCACGCTCAGCGCGGATAATGGGCAACTGCTGGCACAGGGCTGCTGCAAGGTGTGTCGCAAGGGCAAAGCCTGTGGCAACAGCTGCATCAGCAGGAACTACACCTATCATCGGCCACCGGGCTGTGCCTGCGACGGGTGACTTTCCCCCTACCCCAGTTGCGCTTCGATCGCGCTCTTGTCGATCACCGACTGGACACTGACGATCTTGCCGTCGTGGCAGATGTAGAAGACGTTCTCAGCGAAGCGAACCCGCCGGCCATCGACCGCCAGGCCAAGGAAGGTGCCTTGTGGAGTGCAGTCGAATGCCAACCGGGCAGCGATGCGCGGTGGTTCGACCACCAGTAGCTCGATGGTGAAATACAGATCCGGAATGGTCGCGAAATCCTGCTCCAGCATCTCGCGATAGCCGGCGAGTCCCAGCAGGCGGCCGTTGTGGGTCACCGCTTCGTGGACAAAGCGACCCAGCGCGTCCCAGGCCTGGCGGTTCAGGCAGTCGATATAGCCGAGGTAGAGATCGGCAAAGTCGTCTCGGTGCATCGTCGGGCTCCGTTGTGTCACAGCCGCGTAGCGGGGGGTGAGTCGGCCGCCCACGCAGTCTGTCATGGGCCCTGCGGCGATGGCGAGTCGACGCCTCGGGCTGGCAGCGGCGCCTGTCGGAGCTGGCGCAGACGTCACGAGTCGCTTTACGAACAAGCGCTTGACTCGTGAATTCTGGTAACAAAGCGCGCCAAGAGTGCTACGCTTCTGAGCAGTTCCCGGTGAAGCCTCCATGTGCCGTCTGCTATCCCTCATTCTGATCTGCTGCCTGCTGGCCGGCTGCGTGTCGGCGGTGCCGCGCGTGAGTGCGACGAATTTCCTCAGGGATAGCCGTACCTGTGAGCGCCAGACGCATCAGATCGCCGGCGAGCCAGAGTACCAGGCGTGCATGGGCAGGCTGGGCTGGCCGGACCCACAGACCCAGAGTGCGCGAATCCAGAGCGACCTCAGCAACGCCAATCGCGACCAGGACTTGCTCAACGAGGCGGTCAACGGGTTACAGTTCGGGTTGCAGTGGGATCTCGATCCCGACTAGGGCTGTGGCATATGCCGTCAGTTGATCACCGCCGGCCATGACGCCAAACGGTCATCTGCAGGCGTTAGGCTGACATGGGGCAAGCCTGCCCAATGGCGGAGAGTACGTCCCCATACCGCGAAATCGCCCCCTATACAGCGAAATCGAGTGAGCTACGCTGAACGTCCATCTCTTGCGCGAGGATTCCATCATGGCCGAGCCTTTCATCGAAGTGCGAAAGACCCTCAAGCCGGGAAGCCACAATCAGGTCTCCTACGAAGTCTTCGACGGCGATACCGGCGGCAGCCTGGGCTACTTCGACGAGGAGTCACAGGCCCAGCATCGCGCTGCGCGCATGAACGGCATGATCGAGCGCGAGACCGGCAAGCGGCTGAACCGCCCGTCGCTGGATGCCGAGGTCGAGTAGGCCGCCGCCAGCCCTATTCATTCAACAAGCGCTTACCAGACGAAGACCCGGNNCCGGGTCTTCGTCTGTCTGGCTTTCCCTGATGGCGTGCCTGACGGTCATTGATAGAGCCTGAGGCCGACTCGGGTCACCCGGTTACCCTCCATCTCGCTGACCACCCAGTGAAAGCCGTGCCAATCGACGTCGTCGCCCACCACCGGGTGACCACCGACACGCAGCGCCACGAACTCGCCCAGCGTCATCTCCTGTTCGCCTGGACTGAGGGTGAGACCGTAGGCGTTGGCCACGTCCTGCATCAACGCCTCGCCGTCGAGCGAGAAGGTCCCGAAGAAGGCGCGCTCGCGTTTGAGTTTGGACTCGCCATTGAACAGCCGATTCAGGGAAGGCAGATCGCCGGTGCGCCCGATCAGGCAGATCACGTCCCCCAGTCGCAGCCGGGTACTGCCCTTGGGATGGAGCATGGCGTGCTGGCGGAAGATGGCCGAGATCAAGGTGCCCGAGGGCAGTCGCAGCAGCCGAATGGGCGCATCGTCCAGTGACTCGTTCTCGACCTTGTAGACGAACATCTCGTAGTCGTTCTCCGGCAACACGCCGAGCTGGCCACGACGGTCCGGCGTCGTGGTCTCGGGTAGCGCCACGCGCATCCAGTGGGCGAATCGCGCCAGGGTCGACCCCTGCAGCAGCAGAGAGATCAGGACCACGAAGAAGGCCACGTTGAAGTAGAGCGCCGAGTTCTCGACACCGCTGATCACCGGGAAGATCGCCAGTACGATGGGCACGGCGCCGCGCAGGCCGACCCAGGAGATGAAGCACAGTTCGCGCCAGCGGAAGTTGAAGAACGGTACCAGCGACACGAGCACCGCGACCGGACGCGCCACCAGAATCAGCGCAATCCCCAGGATCATGCTAGGCACGGCGTAGTTGATCATCTCCGATGGGGTAACCAGCATGCCCAGTACCAGGAACAGCCCGATCTGACTCAGCCAGGCAAGACCGTCATGGACCGGCAGGATGTGCGTCAGATGACGTCCGGGCTGGTTACCGATCATCAGCCCGGTGAGATAGATCGCGAGGAAGCCGCTGCCACCGATGATGCTGGTAGCACCGAAGATACAGAACCCCAGCGCCAGGGCCAGCAGCGAGTAGAGCCCCGGCGCCAGATCGAGCCAGCGCAGCAGCTTGGCCGAGACCCAGCCGCCGCCAAGGCCGATCGCCAACCCCACGCCAAACTGCAGCACGAAACGCATCAGCGTCTCGCTGATTCCGCTCACACCACCGGTCAGCATCTCCGCCAGGGTGATGGTGAGAAAGATCGCCATCGGGTCGTTGGTCCCCGACTCGATCTCCAGGGTGGCACCGACACGTTCGTTGAGATTGACGCCCTGCCCCTTGAGCATCGAGAAGACCGCGGCGGCGTCGGTGGAGCCGACGATCGCACCGACCAGCAGCCCTTCGATCGGAGTGAGGTCGAGCAGCCACATTGCCAGCAGGCCAATGATGCCACTGGTGAGAAACACCCCGATGGTGGCCAGCGACAGCGCCGGTTTGAGACCTACGCGGAAGGTCTGGAAGCGCGTGCGCAGGCCACCATCCAACAGGATCATGGCGAGCGCCAGATGGCCGATCAGAAAGGCTTGCGAGTAGTCGTCGAAATGCAGGCCGAGCACGCCCTCCTCTCCCGCGAGCATGCCCAGCCCGAGGAAAAGCAACAGCAGCGGCACGCCGATCCGGGAGGAGACCCGGCTGGCGAGAATGCTCAGCGCGATCAGCGCGCCGCAAACGAGAAACAAGCTATTGATCGAGTCCACGAGACTATCGTCGGTATCCGTTCCCAAAGATTCAGTATGCCATGTCGTTACCCGATTGCGCGGGGAAGCGCACTGAATTTTTTATCCTTTTCATATGCCTAGAGCCAATGGGGATGTGCCTGGAGCGTCACGCTCTGTGGCCCCAGCACGCCGAGGGCCAGGATGACCGCGCGCATGCCGGCGCGATAGCGGTCGAGCGGCGGCAGATGCTCGGCGCCGTAGGCGTCGACGAAGGCCTCACGCTGTGCCGCGCCCTCGAGTATCAGCTCGAGCAGACACAGATCGAACTCCAGTGGCGCCCATACCAGTGCCTCCCAGTCGGCCCAGTAGCCATCCAGTCCGCCGCGCAGGAACTGGTCCGGGCGCAGGTCGGGCAGACTCCAGACCGCACGGCTGGGCAGCGGCCAGGCGAGATCGGCCAGCTGTGCGGCGTCGAGGCCGCTGTGGCTGGAGACGAAGGCCCATGCCGCCTGCGGCCAGGCATCGAGAGGATGGACCTCGCCAGCCGGGTGCCCCCATCCCGGTAGCGTGTCGCGATGCAGTCGCCGTAGTTGCCGACCCAACTGGCCTGCGAAGGCAGTATCCATCCGCGCCGCCGGCGCCTGGCGCCAGGGCAGACTCCACAGTGGCGCGCCCTGGAGCCGGCCCAGCCAGGTCAGCGGCAGCGGCGCCAGCGGCAGGTGCTGGGGCAACGAACCTGCCAGCGCCGGCAGTTCATGGGCATGGCGCCAGCGGTCGACACCGAACAGATCACGCATGCCGCGCCAGAACGGATCGTCTTCGGCACCGGTACGGGCCAGCTTGTAGAGCTTGGGCGAGAGCTCCTCACTGCGCCACAGCCAGTTGGCGCTATCGGCAAAGCGCAGCGGCAGCGGCGTCAGCGGTACGCCGGCGTAGAGCGACACGCGGCGCGTCAGTTCGGCATCGGCGATGGGCGGAACATCTGACAAGATCGCGACTCCCCGTCGGGTTCAGAGTATCGGACCGAAGGTGGGCAGCGGCGCCCAGGCGGCGTACAATCGGCGCTCACTGGATAGGGGTGCCCGCCGGCCGGGCTGAGAGTGCAGCGCACAACCCTGGAACCTGAACCGGTTAGCACCGGCGGAGGAAAGGCCAGCCTGCCCGCGCATGACGCCCCCGCCGTTGCAGCCCCCTTCATGGGAGTGGTCATGTCACCACCCGGGCTGGACATTCGCCGCGCCTCGCTCACCTTCGGCGCCCGCCCATTGTTCCACGATCTCGCCGTCGAATTCGACGCCGGCAGCTGGACCTGCCTGCTCGGGCGCAGCGGCTGCGGCAAGAGTTCGCTGCTGCGCATGATTGCTGGCCTCGCCCTGCCCGACCGCCACCGCATCGAGTGCACGACCAGCGACGGGCTGCCGCTGCAGGGGCGCCTGGCGTGGATGTCACAGCAGGACCTGCTGGTGCCGTGGCTGCGGGTCATCGGCAACGTGATGCTGGGCACCAGGTGGCGCGGCAGATGGGCCGGCCCGACGGCATCGGAAGCGCGTGAGCGGGCGCTGGCGCTGCTGTCACGTGTGGGCCTGGCAGACAAGGCCGATGCCTGGCCGGCGGCACTCTCCGGCGGCCAGCGCCAGCGTGTGGCGCTGGCACGTACGCTATACGAGGATGCCGGGGTGGTGCTGATGGATGAGCCCTTCTCCGCGGTCGACGCCATCACCCGGCTAGAGCTCCACGACCTGGCCAGCGAACTGCTCGCCTCGCGCACCGTGATCATGGTCACCCACGACCCGCTGGAGGCGCTGCGGCTCGCCGACCACCTGCTGGTGCTGCAGGGCGAGCCAGCCCGCGCAGTGCCGATGGCGGCACCGACAGGTCGGCGGCCGCGGGCGCTGGATGATCCTCAGCTGCTGGCGCATCAGGCCGAGCTGGTGGCCCTGCTGCGGGAGCCGGCACATGTCTGACTCGACCGCACTGCACGCGGCCCGGCCCGGTCTCATAGGCAAACTCCACGGCCCCACCCGGGCGCTGCTGGCACTGATACTGCTGATCGCCGCCTGGCAGGCGGTCATCACCCTCACAGGGGTACCGCGCTACATTCTGCCTTCGCCGCTGGCGGTGGCACGGGCGCTGGTCGAACAGCGCGCACTGCTGGCCCACAATGCCCTGGTCACCGCGACCGAAATCCTCGGCGGCTTCATCGGCGGCGTGCTGCTGGGGCTGGCCACGGCCCTGTCACTGGCGCGCTTCCGCCCCCTGCGCCGCACCCTGCTGCCACTGCTGCTGATCAGCCAGGCGATACCGCTGTTCGCGCTGGCGCCGATCCTGATGCTATGGCTGGGCTACGGCCTGTGGCCCAAGATCCTGATGGCGATGCTGATCATCTACTTTCCGGTCGCCTCCACCGGCTACGATGGCCTGCGTCAGACTCCCCAGGGGTGGCTAGACCTGGCCACCACCTTCGGTCTGTCGCGGCGCCAGACGCTGCTGCGGGTTCAACTGCCGGCGGCGCTGCCGTCACTCGCCTCGGGACTGCGCATGGCCGCCAGCGCGGCACCGATCGGCGCGGTGATCGGGGAATGGGTCGGCGCCAGCCAGGGCTTGGGCTATCTGATGCTCAACGCCAACGCCCGCCTGCAGATCGATGTGATGTTCGCGGCCCTGGTGGTCCTGGTGGCCTTCGCGCTGGCGCTCTATTTCGGTATCGACGCAGCAATTCGCGCGGCGATGCCCTGGCATCGCGATCGCCTGGAGGCCAGTGCGTGACGCTCCTGGATGACGATCACACGCCGACAATAACCACACCCAGAGGGAACCTGCGTATGTCCACGCTATCTCGAACCACTCCTGCCACACTCGGACCACATCGCCCGGCGCTGGCCGGCCTGATCCTGCTGATATTGGCCGCGCTGCTGCCGCTCCGCACCCTGGCCGATGACGAGGCGCTGGCACCACCCCAGATGATTCCGCTGAGCGTGATGCTCGACTGGTACCCGAATCCGGTCCATGCGCCGATCCTGGTGGCCAAGCAGCTCGGGCTGTTCGCCAAGCGCGGGCTGGATGTCGACATTCAGTCGCCGGCGGACCCCAGCGTGCCGCCCAAGCTGGTCGCCGCCGGGCGCATCGACCTGGCCATCAGCTATCAGCCGCAGTTGCATCTGCAGGTCGACCAGGGGCTGCCGGTGGTACGTATCGGCACGCTGATCGCCACCCCGCTCAATGCGCTGCTGGTGCGCGCCGACAGCGGTATCGACGACCTCTCCCAGCTCGCCGGCAAGAAGATCGGCTACTCGGTGGGCGGCGTCGAAGAGGTGCTGTTGGCGGCGATGCTCGAGCACCACGGGCTGACGCTGGACGACGTCGAGATGGTCAATGTCAACTTCTCGCTGACGCCGGCGCTGATCAGCCAGAAAGTGGATGCGGTCACCGGCGCCTTCCGCAACTTCGAGCCGGCGCAGATGAAGCAGGAAGGGGTCGAGGGCAAGCCCTTCTATATCGAGGAGGAAGGCGTTCCCACCTACGACGAGCTGATCTTCGTCGCCAATCGCGACACCCTGAACCAGCATCGCGACGCCTACCGCCGCTTCATGGACGCGATCGGCGAGGCCACCGCCTGGATCATCAACCATCCGGATGAGGGCTGGCAGCGCTTCATCGCCTATGACCCGTCGCTGGATACCCCGCTCAACAAGGCGGCCTGGAACGCCACCCTGCCGCGTTTCGCGCTGCGCCCGGCAGCGCTGGACGTCAAGCGCTACCGCGACTTCGAGGCCTTCCTGCTCGAGCGCGGCCAGATCAAGAGCCAGAGCCCGATCTCGCGCCTGGCGGTCGATCTCAACGCACCCTGAGTCAGAATCGGCTACTGTGGGGAGCATGAGCTCCCCCATGCCTCTCTACGACCCGCGACGCGACCCCGCCGAGTCGCTGCCCAGTACCGGTATCGGTGCCCTCGATGCCCTGCCGTCACGTACCGGCGTCTACGTCTTTTTCGGTCAAAACGACCTGCCGCTCTACGTGGGCAAGAGTCTCGACATCCGTACCCGGGTGCGCACCCACGTGCGCGACCCCGCTTCCGGGCGTCACCGCCACATGATCGAGCAGACCCGGCGCATCGCCTGGATTCTGACCAGCGGAGACCTCGGTGCACAGCTGCTCGAGGCGGATCTGATCAAGCGCTGGGTGCCGCTCTACAACCGCCAGCTGCGTCGCCGTGTCAGGCTGATCAGTTGGGACTGGCCGGAAGGTGATGCACGCCCCGAGCTGAGCGATGGCCAGTGGGTGGTCACCGCGCGCTCGCGCTTCTATGGGCTGTTCCGCAATCGCCATACCGCGCGCAGTACACTCAAGGATATCGCCACCGAGCAGGCTCTGTGCCTGCAGGTCCTGGGGCTGGAGAGGGGGCGCGGGCGCTGCTTCGGCTATCAGCTGGGACGCTGCCAAGGCGCCTGCTGCGGCGAAGAGAGTCTGGAGAGCCATGCTCGACGGGCCAAGGCGGCGATGGAACGGCTGCGGATCGAGAACTGGCCGTGGCCGGGTCGGGTCGCATTTCGCGAACACAGTGACAGCGGCGACGTCGCGCTGCACGTGGTCGACCATTGGCACTACCAAGGCAGTGTCAGCGATCTGCACCAGCTCGAGGTACTACCCGACAACCGCGGTTTCGATATCGACACCTACCGGATTCTCAACCGCTTCCTCGCCGCCCAACCCGACAATCTCGACGTCATTCCCGTGGAGGGCGAGATGATCGACGAAGGCGAGACGGACGGCAGCGATTGAGCGCCACCGAATGGAGCATCGCCGCATCCACGTCAACGGCGAAGCAGACAGTGGCGGTCCAGGGCTCAAACGGTGGCGGTTCGACTCTCGGATAGGCGCGACTCAGAGAGAGGCGAAAAAGCGCGACAGCGCCTGCAGGAACGCTTCCGGCTGCTCGGCGTGGAGCCAGTGCCCCGCGCCTTCCAGCGTCTGCCAGGTCGCTTCGGGCATCACTGCCGCCACTGCATCACGATGAGCGTCACGCACATAGGGAGAATCACCACCGCGCAGCAGCAGCGCTGGCCCCGGATAGGCGCCCTCGCCGTCCGGCGCGGCGATGATATCCGCATAGCCGTCGGCGATCTCGTCGAGCCCCACCCGCCAGCGCAGGATCCCGGCGTCGTCCCGTACCAGATTGGTCGCCAGGAACTGGCGCGTGGCAGCGACCTCCACGCTTTCAGCCATCAGCGCATCGGCCTCGCGGCGCGACTCCGGCTCACCCTCGGCGACCCGACGCATGGCGGCAAAGATTTCGTCATGACCGTGGTCATAGGCTACCGGGGCAATGTCGGCGACGATCAGGCTGGCCACCGCCTGGGGCTGCTGGCGGGCCAGGGTGATCGCCACCTTGCCGCCCATCGAGTGACCCAGCAGATCGAACTGAGTGATCTCGAGCGCGTCTAGCGACTCGGCGACATCATCCGCCATCTGCGCGTAGCGCATTCCCGGCGCATGCGGCGAACGCCCGTGATTGCGCAGATCGACCGCCACCACGCGGCGCGTCTGCTGCCACTGCTTGATAGGCGAGCGCCAGTTATCGGCGCTTCCGAACAGGCCATGCAGCACGACCAAGGGGCGTGTGGCGTCATCGGCATCGACGACGCCGGTATCGATACAGTGCAGTTGCAACCTGGCTCTCCTCTTGCTCTTCTTCCAACTTCGGACTCGCCTTTCGGCGGTGGGCACGCCTTTCGACCAGGGGCTTGTCTTTCAGCCACGGCGCTGGCCGCCTTTGTCGTGGCGCCGGCAGTAAGAATAACAGAGCATCGCTCGACCCGTGTCCGGCCTGCCAGCCCAGGATCTCAGCGCCGCGGCAGGCCCGGCAGTGACTCGTCCCGTCCGCTCAGCAGGAACCGCCCCAGCCAGGCCAGCAGGACCCCGTAGAGCGGCAGGAAGAACAGCAGGCTGATGGTCAGCTTCACCGCGTAGTCGAACCAGGCGATATCCACCCAGTGCTCACGCATGAAGGCGTCGGGACCGTGCCAGAAGGCGATCGCAAAGAACGCGAAGGTGTCGGCCAGGTTACCGAGGATGGTCGAGAGCGTCGGCGCCACCCACCAGGCGCGCAGCCGGCGCAGGCGATCGAAGACATGGATGTCGAGCAGTTGCCCCAGCACATAGGCCATGAAGCTGGCCAGCGCGATGCGACCGACGAACAGGTTCCACTGCCCCAGTGCCTCGAAGCCCTGGAATCGGCCCTGCTGGAACAGCACCGACACCCCATAGGAGATCATCAGCGCCGGCACCATCACCCCGGCGATGATACGTCGCGCGGCCGACTTACCGAACAGCCGCACGGTGAGATCCGTCGCCAGGAAGATGAACGGGAAGCTGAACGCGCCCCAGGTGGTATGCAGGCCCCACAGCGTGAACGGCAGCTGCACCAGATAGTTGCTGGCGGTGATCACCGCCACGTGAAAAGCGACCAGCCACAGCAGCGCCTGGCGAATCTGACTCTCGTCGAGCTTGAGCATGAAAGAACCTTTTTCGTCTGCCGGTCGGCCGAGGGGTAAGGGAACCCTCAGTGACAACGTCCCGCTCGCTGCCGCCTCTCAGCGCGCCACCTGGCGTCGCCTCCGGCGAGCGTCGACGGGGGCGGCATTATAGGTACCCTCTCGATACCAGACCAGATGGACCACTAAAAAAACTTTGTAACTTAACGTTACAAAGGTTAATATAAGAAATGAATGTAACAGATTGTTCAGCGCCGGCCCTGCGAATGCGGACTTCACATATGACGGAACAGACACTCTCGGAAACTCAGTTCGGGCCCGCCACCGCGACCCTGAAGGCGATGGCCAACGAAAGTCGGCTACGCATTCTGTGCCTGCTGATGGCCGGGGAACGCTCGGTGACCCAGATCAACCAGCAGATGGCGCTGAGCCAATCGGCGCTATCGCAGCATCTTGCCGTGCTGCGCCAGGAGAGGCTGGTCACCACGCGGCGCAGCTCGCAGATCATCTACTACTCGCTCAACGGCGATACCGCCGGGCAGCTGATCGCCACCCTCGCCAATCTAGATCTGGGCTAGGCGCACGCGGCACGTGCCAGAAGTGGGCAGGCCGGGGCAGCGGCCCCACCCACAGCGCCTCCTCCTGCCCCCGGGCACGCCGGGGGAGCCTCTGGGGCCTGTCTGAAAGGCGGCCGAGCCTGGGCCGACTCCCCTGCGGTCAGGCGGTATGTTCGCGCCGGGGTCTAATGACGCTCCCACCCCAGACGGCCTAGCCGCTCCAGCACCCGATCCAGCGTCCGCTCCACTCCCGCTTCGGCCCCCTTGGCCAGACGGCCGGCGAGACCGCGGCGACTCGTCAGCGAAACGTGCAGGACCCGCGCCTGGCTGGAGAACTTCTCAAGCAGGTAAGCGTCGCTGGTGCCGACGGCATCGATCAGCCCCTGGGGCAGCGCTTCGCTACCGTACCAGATCTCCCCGGTCGCCACCTGCTCGAGATCGAGCTGCGGGCGGCGCTCGCCCACATACTGCTTGAACAGGTCGTGGGTCGACTGCAGATCCTCGAGAAACTTGGCCCTGCCCTCCTCGCTATTCTCGCCCAGCACGGTCAGGGTGCGCTTGTAGCGTCCCGCCGTCAGCAGCTCGACGTCGACGTCATGCTTCTTGAGCAGCCGGTGTACGTTGGGGATCTGCGCCACCACGCCGATCGAACCGATCACCGCAAAGGGCGCCGCGATCAGGTGATGGGCACAGCACGCCATCATGTAACCGCCGCTGGCCGCGACCTTGTCCACGCACACCGTGAGCCGCGCGCCGGCGTCACGCAGGCGGTCGAGCTGCGCGGCCGCCAGACCGTAGCTGTGGACCAACCCGCCGCCGGAGGTCAGCCGCAGCACCACTTCGTCACCCGATTCGAGCTGCGCTATCAGCAGCGATATCAGTTCGGACAGTGCAGGCGTCGCCGAGGCCTTGAGATCGCCCTCGAAATCCAGCACCCAGACCCGCTCGTTCACCGCTGCCTTGGCTGCCTGCTTCTCTTCACGCTTGAGCCGCTTGGCCAGTTGGCGTCGTCCCGACTTGGGTGTCGCCGCCAGCTGCAGCTGGCGCTGACGGCCGGAGAATCGCGCATCCAGCGAGGTCACCCGCAGCTGGCCGGTGCTACCGCTGTCACCGCCACGGCGGCGGCCACGCGCCATTAGGGCCAGGACCAAAGCCAGCGCGAACACGAGTGTCGCGGTCTTGGCCAGGAACATACCGTACTCCGCCAGCCATTCGATCATGCCCTGCTCCTTACATCATTTATGTCTAATCTATTACCCATCTGGCCCTCGCCGCTAGCCGGCGCGAATAGGATTGCTTATCAAACGCCGGAGACCTTCGCGGGCAGGCGAGAATCGGCTTGAGAAACCGCAACTTGCATAACGCACAGCGCAGTGGTTTGCTTATCCGAACGCTAATGGAGGGCCATCATGGATGACGAGCAACTGATCGCCAAGCTGCAACACCGCTTCGATTCCGCGGCCGCGGGCGATCTCAACGCGACCTATCAGTTTTTACTGCACGACGCCGACGATCATCATCTGGTGATCGAAGGTGGCAGCCTTAGCATCCATACCGGCCACCACGCTGCTCCTGATGTGACCATCGAGAGTGACACGGCCACCCTCATCGCTCTGATCAAGAAAGAGCTCAACGCCATGCAGGCGCTACTCGGTGGCCGGGTCAAGGTCAAGGGCGACATCGGCCTCGCCGCGCGGCTGCCCAAGCTGTTCGGCAAGCGTAACGACTGAACGGGCCTCAGCGTGTCGCCACCGCGCGCCGGTGGGTGTCGATCAACTGGCGCGAGATCGAATAGCTCGGCGGCAGCTCCGGCGGATTCTCCGGCGTGAACCAGGCGGCATCGGCAATCTCGTGACCGTCGATACGAATGCGCCGGCTGGTCGCTTCGGCAAAGAAGCCCATCATCAGCGAGTGCGGGAAAGGCCATGACTGGCTCTTGAAGAAGCTGACCCGCCCCACCTCGACGCCGACCTCTTCCATCACCTCGCGGCGCACCGCCGACTCCACCGCCTCGCCGGGCTCGATGAAGCCCGCCAGGGTCGAGTAGCGCTGTGGCGGAAAGCGCGGGCTGCGTGCCAGCAGCATATCGCGGCCGAAGGTCACCAGGGTGATGATGCAGGGGGAAATACGCGGATAGGCGCGCAGTCCACACTGCTCGCAGCTCATCGCGAACTCATGTGCCAGACGCTGGGTGGGATGGCCACAGCGACCGCAGAAGCGGTGGTCGCGCTCCCAATGGCTGACCTGCAGCGCGGTCGCCAGAACCTCGCTCTCGGCCGGTGATATCTGCGCCAGCCAGTCGCGTGCCGGGGGCCATGCCTCGCCGCCTGCCTCGATCGAGAGCGCCACCGGCTCGTCGTGCCAGAAGCCCAGGCGCAGTGCCTGCGGCGGCCACGCCACGTCACGTTCGAGCACGCCCTGACCATCGCTGCTCGGCGCCACGCCCTGGGCATTCAGGCGGATAAGCCAGCCCCGCCGCACATCGGCAGGGGGCAGCTCGCGACGCAGCATCAGGAGGCGGCTCCATCACCGTCCAGCGCATCCCAGCGACACTGGCCGGCAGCTTGACGGATCTGCGCCAGGCGCTCGCGGTGCGCCTGCCATTCGGCATCACTGGGTTGTGCCACGACCAGCGGCGTGGCCGCCCGATCGAGCTGGAGATGGGCCCCGGCGCCGCTGTCGTTGCGGCTCTCGTTCTCTTCGCTACCGGCCAGCGACAGCGCCGTCTGGCCACCGGTCATGGCGAGATAGACCTCGGCCAGGATCTCCGAGTCGAGCAGTGCGCCGTGCAGCACGCGCTGGCCGTTGTCGATATCGTAGCGCTTGCACAGTGCATCCAGGCTGTTGCGCTGCCCCGGATGCATCTGCCGCGCCATCTTCAGGGTGTCGAGCACGCTGCAGTGCTCGGCCACGGGCCCCAGCACCGGCCCGCCGCGGGCGGCCTCGAGCAGGCGGAACTCGTGGTCGAAGAAGCCAACGTCGAACGGCGCATTGTGGATCACCAGCTGGGCGCCGCGCATGAACGCCCACAGCTCCTCGGCGATCTGGGCGAAGACCGGCTCGTTGGCTACCCGCTCGTTGGTAATACCGTGGATCTCGATCGCCTCGGCCTCGATATGGCGCTCGGGATTGATGTACTGATGGTAGGTACGGCCGGTGAAGCGACGGTTGATCAGCTCGATCCCACCGATCTCGATGATACGGTGCCCTTCGCGCGGGTCGATCCCGGTGGTTTCCGTATCCATGACGATTTGGCGCATGCGGCTCTCCTCAACTCTCAAACACTCGATCTGCAATAGCTCCGGCGCCCACACGCCGGGGGCCAGGGTTGGCGCACGTCAGTCGCCGGCGATCACCGCATCGATCGCCTCGTTGGCCAGACGATCGGCCTTCTCGTTGCCGGCATGGCCGCTGTGGCCCTTGACCCAGTGCCACTCGATGCGATGACGCTGGGTCTCCGCCAGCAGCTCACGCCAAAGCTCGGCATTTTTCACCGGCTCTTTCGAGGCGGTCTTCCAGCCACGCTTCTGCCAGCCGTGGATCCACTCGGTGATCCCCTTGCGCAGATACTGGGAGTCTGTCCACAGCGCCACCTCGCAGGGACGATCCAGGGCCCGTAGCGCCTGGATCGCCGCCATCAGCTCCATGCGGTTGTTGGTGGTGTGACGCTCGCCGCCCTTGAGCGACTTCTGGTGCTGCCCCGAGACCAGCAGCGCACCCCAACCGCCGGGGCCGGGGTTACCGCGGCAGCCGCCGTCGGTGTAGATGGTGACCTGAGGCAGCTTGGCCTGGGGTGTGGCGTCCGCGGTGGAAGCCGATGAAGAGGAAGCTGGCAAAACGTGAATTCTCTCTGGCGTATTGACCCATCGGCGGCACGCATCGATGGGCAGTTCGGCCACGCCAATGGCGGCGGGCGTTCAGGTATCGGCGCCTGGCGAGCGCCCTGGCATTGACGGGATCAGGCACTGCGCGAGCTCTCCACTCGTCGCGTGGCGGCCTCTTGCAACGGCCGCGCCGAAGGGGGATCACCGGCACTGGCAACGTCCCGCGTCGGCGCCTGGGGATGGTGCCGCGCCAATCCCAGCCAGGCACCGGACTTGGCCCCCACCAGTTTGGGCTCGCGCAGCGTGATCGGCTGCACCGGCAGCGCCCGGCGCCGGGCGATCAGCAGATAGGCCTGGCCCAGCGGCACGTTGTAGCGCCGGCCGAACGTCTCCAGGCACCGGTTGCGTGCCGAGCGCCAGGGCAGCCGGAAGCCACAGTAGTCTACTCGCTCGATCTCGAAGTCGACAAACTCGAGCCAGTCGCGCAGCCGCCGCGGTGTGCGCCAGGGCTGCTGCCACGGCGGCTGATGCCGGCGTGGGGCACCGCCCGCCGGCGCGTAGGGGTGCCAGCCGAAGACTACCAGCCGGCCATCGGCGCGGGTCACCCGGGCGGCCTCCTGCAACACCTGGTGGGGGCGCTCGACCGCCTCGAGCAGATGGTGGACCACGGTCAGATCGAGGCTGTCATCAGCCAGCGGCAAACGTTCCGGCGCGCAGACCAGGGTATTGGACTGGCGTGCCAAGGCCGCGCTGGGCGCCCACTCCAGTGTGTGGCGAATCGGGCTCATGTCGCTGATCAGTGGCGCCATCCCGAGCTGCAGGCTGAGCACGCCATGGCGATGCTCGCAGTGGGGGCCGAGGCAAGCTCGCTCGGCGCGCCATAGCGCGGCACCGGGCCCGCTATCCCAGAATTGGCGGCCGCGCCGGACCGCATCGGCGAGCCGTTGCTGCGTAGACGTGATTGACACGGGCGCCTTAACTCCCCAAGGTTATCGCTTTTTGAGCGGTGCGCGGCGCCACCATCGGCGGCGCCGAAGGCAGCATGCGGTGGAACCGGCCGGGTCGATCCGGGTCTCAGCGAGGTCGATCGGTCGTGCACCCTCGACCGCCCCGCGTCGACAACGTCTTCATCGTCGACAACCGCTCCATCGTCGCAAGAGGATGACACATGCTGAGCGTGAAGCCGATTCCCGCGCTGGATGACAACTATATCTGGCTCCTGCGTCAGGACACCACCGATGCGGTTGCCGTGGTTGACCCGGGCGACGCGGCACCGGTGATCGACTGGCTCGAGCGCGAACAGCTACGGCTCGAGAGCGTGCTGATCACCCACCACCATCATGACCATACCGGCGGTCTGCGCGAGCTGATCGAACGCTACGCGCCGCAGGTCTTCGGACCCGAGAATCCGCGTATCGAGGGCATTGGCCAGCGCCTCGGCGAGGGTGACGAGTGCCGCGTGCTGGGACGCCGCTTCGAGGTTTCGAGCGTCCCCGGGCACACCCTCGACCATATTGCCTTCTACGCCCCCGGCACGCCGGGCCTGCTGTTCGCCGGCGACACGCTGTTTTCCGCTGGCTGCGGGCGCCTGTTCGAGGGTTCGCCGGAACAGATGCGCCACTCGCTGGCCAAGTTCGACACCCTGCCCGACGACACGCTGGTATTTCCGGCACACGAGTACACCCTGGCCAATCTCGCCTTCGCCAGCGCTGCCGAGCTCGACAACACCGCCCGCGACGCCTACCGCCAGGAGTGCGAGCAGGCGCGCCGGCTGGAGCGGCCGACGCTACCCACCACGCTGGGCCGCGAGCGCCAGATCAATCCGTTCCTGCGCCTCGACCAGCCCGCGCTGCGCCAGACGCTGAGCGAGCAAGGCCCCAGCGCCAGCACGGCGGAGGCCTTCGCTACGCTGCGCGGCTGGAAGGATCGCTTTTGAACGCTGTCCGCCGACGCGGCGCCTCGACCGGCGCTACGGGCGGCGATTTACACCCGAGGATGTCTGCTGCATGAATGCCCGCTCGAGACGCCGCTATCTGGTCATCGGCCTGGCCGGCAGCCTGCTCTGCTCGGCGCTGCCGGCGGCGGCCTGGACCGACCCCGGCCAGCGCCAGTCCGCCCAGCCGCGCCAAGCCACCTTCTGGTCGGCGCTGCGTCTGACCGAAAGACCGGCGGCCGACGCCTGGGACACCCTGCGCCGGGGCTTCGCGCTCTCTCACGAGACCGACAATCCGCGCGTGGCGCACTGGTTGGCGTGGTACCGTCAGCACCCGCACCATGTCGAGTTGATCGCCGAGCAGGCGCGCCCTTGGCTGCACTGGGTGACCCAGCGCCTGACCGCCAACCATCTGCCCACCGAGATCGCCCTGCTGCCGTTCATCGAGAGCGGCTACAACCCGATCGCCACCAACCCCGGTGGGGCCGCTGGGCTGTGGCAGTTCATGCCCGCCACCGGCGACGCCATGGGGCTGTCGCGTACCGCCTGGTACGACGGCCGGCGCGATGTGGTCGCCGCCACCAATGCGGCCATGCGCTACCTGCGTCAGCTCGCCGACCGCTGGTATGACGGCGATCTACTGCTGGCACTGGCCGCATACAATGCCGGCGCCGGCACCGTCAATGCGGCGCGTGACGCCGCCGCCAATCGCGGCGAGCCGATCGACTACTGGCACCTGCGCCTGCCGAACGAGACCATGAATTACATTCCGCGGCTGCTGGCACTGGCGGAGGTGATCGCCAAGCCTGCGGCGTACGACGTCGCGCTGCCATCGATCCCCAACCGCACACCGTTCGTTAAGGTAGCCACCGACGGCCCGCTGACGCTCTCCCTGGCCGCCGAGCTGTCGGGGGTCGACCCTCAGACCCTGCGCCAGCTCAATCCCGGCTTCAAGCGCGCGTCGACCCGGCCCCGCGAGGATGCCAGCATTCTGGTGCCGGTGGCAGCCAAGCAGCGTTTCCTGGCCAACCTGGCCGAGCTGCCGGACTCCAAGCGAACGGTGCTCGAGCGCTATGTGGTCAGGCGCGGCGATACCCTTTCCGGCATCGCCGCGCGTTTCGCCACCAGCGTCAGCGACCTCCGGCGCGAGAATGGGCTCCACGGGAGCACCATCCGTATCGGCCAGGCGCTCTCGGTGCCGGCCCGCGCGCTCGCCAGCAATTCGCGCTGAGGCGGCTGGCCGGCCCGTAACGGGCATTGGGTGCTGCAACTGGCGTCGACGCGAATACGCCGTTTGCGTACAAAGACCTGGGATTCGGGTATAAAGCACGGCCAGACAACGACGAGTACGGGAGCACGCATGCGAGGGGAGCGGCTGCGAGGCAGGGGCTGGAGAAGCGTCCTGGCGCTGGGCGTGGCGCTGATGATGGCGGCCGGCGGCGTGGCCAATGCCACGCCGGTGCCCACCGTACATGCACTGGCGCTCTACGACGATCCAGCGCTGCCGGCGGACTTCGACCACCTGCCCTACGCCAATCCTGATGCACCCAAGGGCGGCACCCTGCGCCGCGCCGCCAACGGCAGCTTCGATTCGACCAATCCGTTCATCATCCAGGGCACCCCCGCCAGCGGGCTCGAGCAGATCTACGACACCCTGATGGCCTCGAGCGCCGACGAACCCTTCACCATGTACGGGCTGCTCGCCGCGGGGGTGCGTCTCGATCCCGACCGCCACTGGATCGAGTTCGACCTGCGCCCGGAGGCACGCTTCCACGACGGCACCCCGGTCACCGCCGCCGACGTGGTATTCAGCTTTCGCCTACTGCGCGACAAGGGCTCGCCCTTCTATCGCGCCTACTATGCCAGCGTCGACTCGGTCACCGCGCTCGACGCGCATCGCGTGCGCTTCGACTTCCCCGACAACGACTCCCGCGAACTGCCGCTGATCCTGGGCCAGCTACCGGTGCTGCCCGAGCACTACTGGCAGGGGCGCGATTTCACTCGTCCCACCCTCGACAAGCTGCTCGGCTCCGGCCCCTACGCCATCGCCGATATCGATCCCGGCCGGCGCATCGTCTATCGGCGGGTCGACGACTACTGGGGGCGCGATCTACCGATCAACCGCGGCCGCTACAATATCGACCGGCTGGTCTACGACTACTACCGCGACCAGTCGGTGGCGCTGGAGGCCTTTCTCGCCGGGGCGCTCGATCTGCGCCTGGAGAGCAGTGCCAAGAACTGGGCTACCGCCTACGACACCCCGGCAGTCAAGGACGGCGCGATCCGCCGGGTGATCGTCCCCGACGGCCAACCCGCCGGCATGCAGGGCTATATCATCAATACCCGCCGCCCGGCACTCTCCGATCCCCGCGTGCGCCACGCGCTCAATCTGGCCTTCGATTTCGACTGGCTCAACCAGCACATCTTCTATGGCGCCTACCGCCGCACCCAGAGCTACTTCCAGAACTCCGAGATGGCCGCCAGCGGCCTGCCCGACCCGGCTGAGCTGAAGCTGCTGGCCCCCTACCGCGACCAGCTCCCCGCAGCGGTGTTCGACCAGCCGCTGCCGATCACACAGCCCCAGGGGCTGCGCCCACGCTTGCGCCAGGCCCTCGAGCTGCTGCGTGAGGCGGGCTACGAGGTGCGCGACGGGGTCATGGTCGAGCGTCAGAGCGGACGGCCGCTGAGGCTGGAGTTCCTGCTCTACGACAGCCAGTTCGAACGCATCACCCAGCCCTTCGTGCACAATCTGGCCCGGCTCGGCATCCAGAGCCGTATCCGTGTGGTCGACGTCAACCAGTACCTGAGCCGGCTGCGCCAGTTCCAGTTCGACCTGATCGTCGGCAGCTATCCGCAGTCGGCCAATCCGGGCAACGAACAGCGTGACTTCTGGACCAGCGCCTACGCCGAGACGCCGCAGAGCCGCAATCTTGCCGGGGTCAGCGATCCGGTGGTCGACGCACTGGTCGACGATCTGATTCGAGCCAACAGCCGCAGCGCACTGGATACCGCCGCCCGCGCCCTCGATCGGGTGCTGCGCTGGGGCTTCTATGTGGTACCGCAGTGGAATTTCGACGGCACCCGGGTAGCGCTGTGGGACAAGTTCGGCTATCCGCAGCCGTTCCCGCGCTACACCCCGGATTTCAGCGTGTGGTGGGTCGATCCCCAGCGCGCCCCGGCGATCACCGCGCGTCAGCGCGGGCAGGAGTAGGCGAACCCATGGCCAGCTATGTCCTGCGTCGCCTGCTGCTGATGATTCCCACCCTGCTGGGAATCCTGCTGCTCAATTTCGTGATCGTCCAGGCGGCGCCCGGCGGCCCCATCGACCAGATGATGGCGCGCTTCGAGGGGCTGAGCAGTAACGCCAGCACCGGGCTGGAGGGCGGCGGCGGGGATAGCGTCGGCGGCCGCGGTATGCGTGCGGCGGGGATCGATGACCAGCTGCGCCAGCAGCTGAGCCGGGAGTTCGGCTTCGACAAGCCGGCCTGGGAACGTTTCGCCCTGATGCTGCGCGACTACGCCACCTTCGATCTCGGCGACAGCCTGTTCCGCGGGCGACCGGTACTCGACCTGATCCTCGATCGCCTGCCGGTGTCGATCTCGCTGGGACTGTGGACCACGCTGCTGGTCTACCTGATCTCGATCCCGCTGGGGATTCGCAAGGCGCTACGCCACGGCAGCGCCTTCGACGTCTGGTCGTCGGGGGTGGTGATCGTCGGCTACGCGATTCCCGGCTTTCTGTTCGCGATCCTGTTGATCGTGGTCTTTGCCGGCGGCAGCTATCTCAACTGGTTCCCCTTGCGCGGGCTGACCTCGACCAATTTCGACGAGCTCTCCCTGCTCGGCAAGGTGCAGGATTACTTCTGGCACATCACCCTGCCAGTGACCGCCTCGGCGATCGGCAGCTTCGCCACCCTCACCATGCTGACCAAGAACAGCTTCCTCGACGAGATCCACAAGCAGTACGTGCTCACCGCTCGCGCCAAGGGTGCTTCCGAACGCCGGGTGCTCTACGGCCACGTCTTCCGCAACGCCATGCTGATCATCATTGCCGGCATGCCGGCGGCACTGATCGGCATCTTCTTCACCGGCTCGCTGCTGATCGAAGTGATCTTCTCGCTCAACGGTCTTGGCCTGCTGGGCTTCGAAGCGGTGATGCAGCGCGACTATCCGCTGATCTTCGGCACCCTCTACCTGTATACCCTGATCGGCCTGCTGCTCAAGCTGATCTCGGATCTCACCTATGTCTGGGTGGATCCGCGTATCGATTTCGCTACCCGAGAGGCGTGATGAGCGACGTGACCCCAACCGTGAGCGCCGAGACGCCGCGCCAGCGCCGCCCGTGGCTCTCCCCGATCGCGCGCCGACGGCTGCAGATCTTCCGCGCCAGCCGTCGCGCGCACGTTTCGCTATGGTTGTTCACACTCCTGTTCGTGGTGAGCCTGGGCGCCGAGCTGATCGCCAATGACAAACCGCTGGTGATGCAGTACCAGGGCGATTGGTACGTGCCTCTGCTGGTGGACTATCCGGAGACCGATTTCGGCGGCTTCCTGCCCACCACCACCGACTACCGAGATCCCTTCGTGCGCAAGCAGATCGAGCGTCACGGCTGGGCACTGTGGCCACCGGTACCGTTCTCCTACCAGACCCTGGATCGCGATATCCAGGGCCCGGTACCCTCGCCGCCCAGCCTCCGGCACTGGCTCGGCACCGACGACCAGGGCCGCGATGTCTTCGCCCGAGTGCTCTACGGCTTCCGCCTCTCGGTCGCCTTTGCCCTCGCCCTGACCGTCGGCTCGATCGTGCTCGGGGTACTGATCGGCGGCGTGCAGGGCTACTACGGCGGCAAGGTGGATCTGTTCGGCCAGCGACTGATCGAAATCTGGTCGGGCCTGCCGGTGCTGTTCCTGCTGATCATCCTCGCCAGCCTGGTCGAACCCAACGTCTGGTGGCTGCTGGGCATCATGCTGCTGTTCTCGTGGCTGGGGCTGGTCGATATCGTGCGCGCCGAGTTCCTGCGCGCGCGCAACCTGGAGTACGTGCGCGCAGCACGGGCTCTGGGTCTACCCTCGCGGCTGATCATGTGGCGCCACGTACTGCCCAACGCCATGGTCGCCACCCTCACCTTCATCCCGTTTCTGTTCACCGGCGCCATCACCACGCTCACCGCGCTGGACTTCCTCGGCTTCGGCCTGCCCCCCGGTTCGCCCTCGCTCGGCGAGCTGGTGGCCCAGGGCAAGAACAACCTGCAGGCGCCGTGGCTCGGCATCACTGCATTTCTCTCTCTCAGCGTGATGCTGTCACTCCTGGTGTTCATCGGTGAGGGCCTGCGCGACGCCTTCGATCCACGGCATATCGTCGGTGCCAGTGCCGCCACCGCCAGCAGCACGAGGGCCTTGCCATGAACCACCCACCGCTGCTGTCGCTCGAGGGAGTGACGGTTCTTGTCGGCGGCTACCAGGCCGTGACCCGCCTCGATCTGGAGGTGGCGCGCGGAGAGACCGTCGCCGTAGTCGGCGAGTCCGGCTCGGGCAAGTCGGTCAGTGCCCTCGGCGCGCTGGGGCTGCTGCCGCCCGGCAGCGAGGTCGGCGGGCAGCGCCATTTCGCCGGCGAGGATCTGGCGCGCCTCACCACGCGCCAGTGGAATGCTCTGCGCGGCGGCCGTATCGGCTTCGTGTTCCAGGAGCCGATGACCTCCCTCAACCCACTGCACACGGTGGGCAAACAGCTACGTGAGAGTCTGCGCTTGCATCAGGGCCTGCGCGGTCAGCGCGCCACGCAGCGCTGCCGCCAGCTACTCGAACAGGTACGCTTGCCGCGGGTCGAAGAACTCTTGAAGACGCGCCCGCATCAGCTCTCCGGTGGCCAGCGCCAGCGGGTAATGATCGCCATGGCAATCGCCAACGACCCGCAGCTGCTGATCGCCGACGAACCGACCACCGCACTCGACGTCACCGTACAGCAGGAGATCCTCGCCCTACTCGACGAGCTGCGCCGGGAACACGGCATGGGAATCCTGCTGATCAGCCACGATCTCAACCTGGTGCGCCGCCACGCCGACCGAGTGGTGGTCATGCACCGCGGCCGGGTGGTCGAAAGCGGCCCGACGCCCCGGGTATTCAGTGCGCCCGCAGCGGACTACACGCGTGCACTGCTCGACGCCATCCCCGACGGCATGCCGGCGGCGCTGCCCGCCGACGCGCCCACGCTGCTGGCGGCGCGCCGCCTCGGGGTCGAGTTCCTGCGCCCGAAACCCCTGCTGCGGCCGCGGCCGCCGGCCTTCGTCGCCCTGGAACCGCTCTCGCTCAACCTGCGTCAGGGCGAGACACTGGGCCTGGTGGGCGAGTCCGGCTCGGGCAAGAGCACCCTCGCCGCGGCCCTGATCCGGCTACTACCTGCCCACGGCGAGATCGACTTCGACGGTGAACGTCTCGACCGCCTCAAGGGCAATGCCCTGCGCCAGCGCCGCCCGCAGTTCCAGATCGTGTTCCAGGACCCCTACGGCTCGCTGTCGCCGCGCATGCCGATCGCCGATATTATCAGCGAGGGTCTACGCTTCCACCACCCGGCACTGGACGAGGCCACGCTGGCGGCACGTGTCGCCGAGGCGCTGGCCGAGGTCAATCTGCCAGCGGACTGTGCCCAGCGCTATCCCCATGAGTTTTCTGGCGGCCAGCGCCAGCGCATTGCGATCGCCCGAGCGCTGATTCTCAAGCCACGCCTGCTGGTGCTGGATGAGCCCACCTCGGCGTTGGACCGCAGCGTGCAGAAACAGCTGATCGAGCTGCTGCGCGCGGTCCAGGCGCGCCATCACATCAGCTATCTGTTCATCAGCCACGATCTCGCCGTAGTACGCGCCATGGCGCACCAGATCATGGTGCTCAAGGAGGGTCAGGTGGTGGAGAGCGGCGAGTGCATCCGGGTGCTCGATGCCCCGACCAGCGACTACACTCGCGCGCTAATCGCTGCGGCCGCCCTCGATTGATTCGAGGGCGACGCGATCTGAATGACGCTGAGAGGAGGCTATGGCAAACAGACAAGATAACGGTATAAACATGTTATCGAGTTCGCTGGGCACAGGAAGAAACAGCCTAGAACGCCGCAATCTCCTCGGGGCGCAAATGCCGGCACTCTCCAGGTTCGAGCATCGGGTCGAGGCTGAGCGGGCCGATCGCCTCGCGATGCAGCGACGTCAGCGGATAGCCCACCGCCGTCATCATCCGCCGCACCTGGTGATAGCGCCCTTCGGTCACACCGATCAGCACCTCGTGCGGGCCCACCCGCTCGAACGTCGCCGGCCGGGTCGGTTTCTCTTCGCCCTGCAGCGTGATGCCCTTCTCGAACTGCTGCACCACCCTGGCGGCAACACTTTCCGACATCGCCTCGGCGATCTCGCCGCGGTAGCGCTTGACACAGGCTCGGTTGGGCGAGGTCACCCGATGGGTCCACTGACCATCATCGCTGATCAGCAAAAGCCCCGAGGTATCGACATCCAGCCGCCCTACCGGGTGCAGGCGCTCGATCTGCTCGATCTCGATCAGGCTCATCACCGAGGGGTAGTGGGCCGGGCGCAGCGAGCACTCCACCCCGACCGGCTTGTGCAGCATCAGATAGCGCCAGCCGACGCGGGCCAGCGGCTCCCCCTGCCAACGAACGTCCTGGGTATCCGAGACCTGACGCGAGGCATCGCGTACGGTTTCGCCATCGACACTGACCTCCAGCTGGCGCAGCGCACGCTTGGCCTGGCTGCGCGTCAGTTCGGTGGCTTCACTGAGAAATCTGTCCAGCCGCATGTATTCGAAATATTCCTTGAGGCGGCGAGCTTAGAGCCAACCGCGATATTTGAAGTAGAGATAGGGCGAGACCCCCGACAGCACCATCAGCCCGATCGCCATCGGATAGCCGAAGCTCCAGTCGAGCTCCGGCATCACTTGGAAGTTCATCCCGTAGATACTGGCGATCATGGTCGGTGGCAGAAACACCACCGAGGCGATCGAGAAGATCTTGATGATCTGGTTCTGCTCGATATTGATGAACCCCTGGGTGGTATCCATCAGGAAGTTGACCTTGTCGGACAGAAACGTGCTGTGCGACATCAGCACCTCGACATCCTGCAGCGCCTCCTTGGCCTGCTCCTGCAGCTCGGCGTGATAGCGCAGGTGGCGAATGAGGAAGTAGAGCGAGCGCTGGGTATCCATCAGACACAGGCGGATCTTGCCCACGCTATCCTCGACCTTGGCCAGCCGATCGATCGCCTCTTCCAGATCCGCGTCCTCGATCTCCAGCACCATGTGGCTGACCTGCTCGAGGTCGCGGTGCATGTCTTCGATGCTGTCGGCGAGGTTCTCGACTTTCTGTTCGAACAGCGTGACGATCAGCGACTGTGGCGAGTGCGCCTCGGTCTGGCCACGCCGGGCGCGCAGCCTGAACAGGCGAAAATCGGCCAGGTCGTCCTCGCGCAGCGACAGCAACCGCTGCGACTGGAGAATGAACACCACGGTGTTGGTCTGATGCTTGCCCTCGTTGCGTGACAGAAACAGCGAGTGCACATGCAGGCCATCGGTATCGGTGAAGAACCGCGCCGAGGATTCGATCTCCTCGATATCGGTGTTGGCCGGCAGTTCGTCGGCGAGAAACGGCTTCAACGCCTCGCGGTCCTCATCATCGAGGTCGTAGGCATCGATCCAGTTGGCCTCCAGCAGGCGTTCGGCGATGGGGCCCTCGCTGAGCTCTTGAAAATCGTTCTGTTCGAGGCGAAAGGTTCGGATCATTGCCCATCCTTACTCATGCAGGTCATCGTCGAAGTCGGTCAACGCAAAGGCATCTGCGTCTCTCCAGGCGGGAAAGGTATCGCGAAACGATGACAGTGACGCTGCCGACAGGGTCACCGTCTCGACGAAGGGTGTCTCGGGTGGGTGATCCACCAGCGGATCGCCCTTGAAGTCCACGGCCAGGGAGTCGCCGCTGTAGCTCAGGCCGTTGCCATCCTCGCCGATGCGATTGACGCCGACCACATAGCTCAAGTTCTCCACCGCCCGCGCCTTTAGTAGTGTACGCCATGGCCGCCGCCGGGGCGCTGGCCAGTTGGCCACGCACAGCAGCAGATCATAGTCGAACGCCTCGCCCTGGGGCGGCTGCTGGCGCAGCCAGACCGGAAAGCGCAGGTCGTAGCAGACCGCGAGCAGAATCCGGAAGCCGCGATACTCGATCACCCGCCGCTGGTCGCCGGCGGCATAGTGACGAGGCTCCTCCCCCATCCGAAAGAGATGGCGCTTGTCATAGGTCAGAGTCAGCCCCTCGGGCTCGGCCCATACCATGCGGTTGTAGGCTCGCCCCCCCTCGGTGATCGCCAGGCTGCCGGTGATGGCGCAGCCGCGAGCGCGCGCCTGCTGCTCGAGCCAGGCCAGCGAGGCGCTAGACTCGGCGGGCTCGGCCAGCGCCTCGGCGTTCATGGTGAAGCCGGTCGCGAACATCTCGGGCAGCACGATCAGGTCGGTCTGCGTCGAGTCCAGCGCCCCCATCCGCGTTTCGAGCAGCGCTCGGTTGGCCGCCGGATCCTCCCAATGAAGCTCCGTCTGTATCAGCGTGACGCGCAGGTCGCTCATGGGTATCTCCTTGTTCGTGCCGGAATTCTGGGATCATTTTCGCACCCGAAGCGCGCTGCGGACATGATAGATTACCGGGTCGCCACATCGAACAGCCAGAGACTCACCGCCATGTCAGCCGCCAACCGCCCTGCCACACCACCCGCGACGCCGACGGGGAGCGCTGACGCGCCACGTCGCGAGGCGCGTCGCGGGGTCGGCTTCGGGCTTGCCGCCTACGGCATCTGGGGCTGCTTTCCGCTGTTCTTCGCCCTGTTCGACGGTGTGCCAGCGGGAGAGATACTGATCCACCGAATTCTGTGGTCGTGCCTATTCCTGGCGCTGGTGATCACCCTGATGCGGCGCTGGGGGCCAGTGCAGGCGGCTTTCCGTCAGCCGCGCCGACTGCTGCCGGTATTGGGTTGCGCGCTGCTGATCGGGCTCAACTGGGGGCTTTACATCTATGCGGTCGAAAGTCAGCACGTGCTTCAGGCCAGCCTGGGCTACTTCATCACCCCGCTGATCAACGTTGCCCTCGGTATGCTGATACTCAAGGAGCGGCTGAGCCGCTGGCAGGGGGTGGCGATCGCCCTGGCCCTGATCGCGATTCTGATCCAGCTCGTGGTGCTGGGCCGTCTGCCCTGGATCAGTCTGGCGCTGGCGGCCAGTTTCGGCACTTACGGGCTGCTGCGCAAGCAGGTGCCTCTCGACGGCCTGTCGGGTCTGTTTGCCGAGACCACCCTACTACTGCCCTTCAGCCTCGCCGCCCTGGCCTGGCTGGTGTCCCGGGACGCCTCGCACTTCGGCATGGCACTGCCCAACACCGCTCTGCTGGTGATCAGCGGCGTTCTCACCACCCTGCCGCTGCTGGCCTTCGCCGGTGCCGCCCGGCGTCTGCGCCTCTCCACCGTGGGCTTTCTGATGTATATCAATCCGACGCTGCAGTTCGCGCTGGCGCTGTGGGTATTCGACGAGCCCTTGTCGCTGACTCAGTTGATCACCTTCGTGCTGATCTGGCTGGGGCTGGCCTGCTATTCGCTCGATGCCTGGCAAGGGCATCGCGCACGCTGACCCCCGCCGCCCCCGGCACGGCCCCATCTGTCTGGCCCACTTCTTCGCCCAGCCAAGGCTGCATCGCCAACGCAAAGCGCCCGCCGCTGAAAACAGCGGCGGGCGCCATGGCAGAACCCGGGCAGCGCCAAGCGGTGCTAGATCTGCATGCTCATGACATCCTTGTAGGCCGTCACCAGGCGGTTACGCACCTGAACGCCCATCTCGAAGGAGACACTGGCCTTCTGCATATCGATCATGACATCGTTCAGGGCGACGTCGGGATCACCAGCCTGGAACGCCATCGACTGCTGCTTGGCGCTCTGCTGCATCTGATTGATCCGCCCGAGCGAGGCCTGAAGCTCACCGGCAAAACTACCGGGCTGATCGGGAGCGGCCGCAGCGCCGGCACTCTGCCCGGCGGCCTGGTTAGACAGCGCCTGCATCTGCTGCAGCGCAGCCTGAATGGCGGGAACACTCATGCGGGTTTCCTGTAACAAGGTTGCCTGATCGATAGCGTCATGACGCCATACGATGGATGGGACGCTCGCAGACTAGCAGCCGGCGCCGCCATGCCATCGCGCTAAATGCGCGCGAAAACAGCGGCTTTTCCCGTCTTCGCGGTTTACGTTCAAACACATAATGGCTGCCATCACACATATGCCCCCGAACCGGGGCCATCCGGTGCTCGCCAGCCGGGCCCCGGTGCGGGATGAGCAGTCCGCGATGCAGGGAACGGAAAAACCGTATGTCGTCGAGTCAAATCACGGTCGCTGAGCGGGGCGCGGCATGAGCACGGCCACGTCGCCCAACGACACTCAGGCAGCCGGCGCGCAGTCAGCACGCGCTGGCGCCGCGCAGAAGCCCGGTCGCGACTGGCTGGGCAAGCTGCAGAGCAACCCGCGTATCCCACTGATCGTCGGCGGCGCCGCCGCGCTGGCGATCGTCGTCGCGTTGCTGCTGTGGGCGCGTTCGCCCGACTACCGCGTGCTCTATTCCACCCTCACCGACGCCGACGGCGGCCGGATCATTACCCAGCTCGACACCATGGGGGTGCCCTACCGCTTCAGCGACGGCGGCCAGGCACTGCTGGTACCGGCTGACCAGGTACGTCCGCTACGCCTCAAGCTCGCCGAGCAGGGGCTACCCCAGGCCAGTGGCGTCGGCTTCGAGCTGATGGACAATCAGGCTTTCGGGATCAGCCAGTTCGCCGAACAGGTCAACTACCAGCGCGCCCTGGAGGGCGAACTCGCCCGAACCATCGCTACTCTCGGCAGCGTCGACCGTGCACGGGTGCACCTGGCCATGGCCAAGCCGTCGGTATTCGTGCGCGAAAGCCAGCCTGCCAGCGCCTCCGTGGTGATCGATCTGCAGCCCGGGCGCGTGCTCAGTCCGGGCCAGGTCAACGCCATCGTCCACATGGTCTCGAGCAGCGTGCCCGAGCTGGCCACCAATGCGGTCACCGTGATCGACCAGAACGGCGACCTGCTGACCCAGGATCAGGGCGACGGCACGCGGCTCGACGGCACCCAGCTCGACTACGTGCAAAATCTCGAGAAAACCTACGCCAAGCGTATCGAAGCGATCCTCGCCCCGATCGTCGGCGCCAAGAACGTCAAGGCTCAGGTAACCGCCCAGGTCGACTTCGCCCAGCGTGAACAGACCGCGGAGCGCTACGCGCCGAACCAGGCCCCCAACGAAGCCGCGGTACGCAGCGAGCAGAACAGCGCCTCCTATCAGAGCGACGCCGATCTCGCCATGGGCATCCCTGGCGCCCTGAGCAACCAGCCCCCGGGCACGGCGGCATCGCCGATCAACGCACCGGGCACCCAGGCCAATGGCAATGCGGGCAATAACGGCGCCAACGCGGGCAACAACGCCAATAACAACAATGCCAACAACAACGGCAACAATAATGGGGCCAATAACGCCGGCCAGGGCCAGACCACACAGGATACCAACGCCCAGACAGGGCAGATGCGGCGCGACAGCACCATCAACTACGAGGTGGATCGCACCGTCGAACACGTCAAGCAGCACAGCGGTGCCATCGAGCGCCTGTCGGTGGCGGTGGTGGTCAACTACCGCGAGACCACCGGGGATGATGGGCAGCCCAAGGCGGTCGCCCTGAGCGACGCTGAAATGGATCAGATCCGCGGCCTGGTTCGTCAGGCCATGGGCTACTCCCAGACCCGCGGCGACGATCTGGCCGTGGTCAATAGCCCCTTCCAGACCAGCGAGCCGAGCTTCACCCCGCTGCCCTGGTGGCAGACGCCGGAAATCTGGAGCCTGGGCAAGAGCGTGCTGAAGTATCTGCTGGTCGCGCTGGTCGCCATGTTCCTGTGGTTCAAGGTGGTCAAGCCGCTGGTACGGCGTCAGACCCGCGACGCCCAGCCCGCCGCCTTCAACGCACCGTCGGGCGTCTCGGGCGCGGCGGGCGCCGCCAGCTACCAGCAGGTGAGCGAGGCCGGCGACGGCAGCGAGAAGGACGAACCCTCACCCGTCAACGCCACCCGCGAACGCAGCCGGCGTCGCTCCTCCGGCTACGAGCAGGACCTCAAGGATGCGCGTGAGATTGCTCAGGAGGATCCGCGCCTGGTAGCGATGGTGGTCAGAAGCTGGATGGATAAGTCATGACGGAAATGAACGGTGCCCGGCGCGGTGCGATCCTCCTGCTCTCGCTCGACGAGGACAGTGCGGCCGAGGTGTTCAAGTACCTCTCCTCGCGCGAGGTGCAGGAGATCAGTCAGGAGATGGCTCAGCTCGGCCAGGTGTCGCACCAGGACATGGCCGATGTGCTGCGCGATTTTCACAACGAGGCCGAGCAGTTCACGGCCATGAACCTGCACACCAACGACCACATCCGCTCGGTGCTGACCAAGGCGCTCGGCAGCGAGCGCGCCAGCAGCCTGATCGAGGACATCCTGGAGAGCTCCAACACGGCCTCCGGTATCGATTCGCTCAATCTGATGGAAGCTTCGATGGTGTCCGAGCTGATCCGCGACGAGCACCCGCAGATCATCGCCACCATCATGGTCCACCTCGAGCGCGGTCAGGCCGCCGATATCCTGGAGCTGTTCGACGACAAGCTGCGCAATGATGTGATGCTACGCATCGCCACCTTCAGCGGCGTGCAGCCGGCAGCCCTGCAGGAACTGACCGAGGTGCTCAGCTCGATGCTCGACGGTACCAATCTCAAGCGCAGCAAGATGGGTGGCGTGAGGACCGCCGCCGAGATCCTCAACCTGATGAACTCCTCCCAGGAGGAGCAGGCCATCGACGTGGTCCGCTCGCACAGCGAAGATCTGGCCCAGAAGATCATCGACGAGATGTTCCTGTTCGAGAACCTGCTCGACATCGACGACCGCGGCATTCAGCTCATCCTGCGCGAGGTCGAGACCAACTCTCTGGTCATCGCCCTGCGCGGAGCGGAAGAGGCGCTGGTCGACAAGTTTACCCGCAACATGTCCCAGCGCGCGGCCCAGCTCATGCGCGAGGACATGGAGAACCGCGGTCCGGTGCGCCTCTCCCAGGTGGAGAACGAGCAGAAAACGATTCTGGGTGTGGTACGGCGCCTGGCCGACTCCGGCGAGATCGCGCTGAGCGGTGGCGACGATGGCTACGTCTGATCGGCGCCGCGGTCAGCGCCTGGCTGCAGACGGCGAGCACTGGCACCGCTGGCAGATGGGCGACCTCGAGCGCCAGCGACCGGCATCGCGCAGTGACAGCGGCCGCGCCGAGGCCGCCGATCCGCAGCAGCAGCAAGCCAAGGCGGCGGCACTGCGTGCCGAGGCGGAGCTGGCGCGCAACCAAGGCTACGAATCGGGTTACGCCGAAGGGCACGCCGCGGGCTACCGTGACGGCTATGCCGAAGGTCAGGCGGCCGCCAACGCAGCCGCAGCACTCGAATTTCACAAGCGTGTGTCGCTGCATCTGACGCCGCTCGCCGGTCTCGCCGAGAGCTTCCGCCAAGCGCTGGCGCAGCTCGATGACGAAACCGCCAATCAGTTGGTGGAGCTGGCGCTGATCACCGGCCGTCAGCTGGCCGGCGAATCGCTGGCTGCCAACCCCGAACACATCCTGAGCGTCGTGCGCGAGCTGCTCGAGGCTGACCATAGCCTCAACGGCAAGTCGCGTCTGTGGCTGCATCCGGACGATCTCACCCTGGTCAGCGCGGCGATCGGCGACACCCTCAGCGCCAGCGGCTGGGAGTGCTGCGCCGACCATTCGCTCGAGCGCGGCGGCTGTCGCGTGACCAGCGCCAGCGGCGGGCTGGACGCCAGCCTGGGCACCCAGTGGAAGGCGATCCTCGACCAGCGTCGGCGGCGCCAACCTGCCGCGCCGGACACCGCTGACGACTCCGACACGCCCACGCCTGCAGATGCCGCAGATCCCGATGCGTGAGCCCAGCGTCAATGCCGACGAGGTCACCCCCGACAGCGTGACGCGTCACCGGCATCACTGGCAGCAGACGCTGGAGAAGGTGCGCCACCGCGTCGAGGCGCTGTCACACTATCGCCACGAAGGGCGCATCATCCGTGCCACCGGGCTGGTACTGGAGGCGGTTGGCCTGCGCCTGCCGCTGGGGAGCGCCTGCCTGATCGAACTCTCGGGCCAGGGCGATGAGCGCTTCGCCGAAGCCGAAGTGGTCGGCTTTGCCGGCGACAAGCTGTTCTTGATGCCACTGGCGGATACCAGTGGACTGCTGCCCGGCGCTCGGGTCCTGGCGCTGAGCGGCAACCGCCTGGATATCGCCAGCGCACGCCGCTTCCCACTCGGTGAAGGACTGCTGGGACGTATCGTCGATGGCAACGGGCGCCCGCTAGATACCCGCGGCCCCCTCGACCTCACTCCGCATGCGCCGCTGGAGACGCCACCGATCAACCCCTTGGCCCGGGCACCGATCGACACCGCCATCGACGTCGGCATCCGCGCCATCAACGGCCTGCTGAGCGTCGGCCGCGGTCAGCGCATGGGGCTGTTCGCCGGTTCCGGGGTGGGCAAGAGCGTCCTGCTGGGCATGATGGCGCGCTTCACCAATGCCGATGTCATCGTGGTCGGCCTGATCGGCGAGCGTGGGCGCGAGGTGCAGGACTTCATCGAGAACATTCTCGGCGAAGAGGGGTTGGCACGCGCGGTCGTGGTCGCCGCACCGGCGGACACCTCACCCTTGCAGCGCATGCAGGGGGCCGCCTACGCCACCCGCCTGGCCGAGGATTTCCGCGACCAGGGGCGCAATGTGCTGCTGATCATGGACTCCCTCACCCGCTACGCCATGGCCGCACGCGAGATCGCCCTGGCAATCGGTGAGCCACCGGCGACCAAGGGCTATCCGCCGTCGGTGTTCGCCAAGCTGCCAGGGCTGGTGGAGCGCGCCGGCAACGGCAAGCGCGGCGGCGGCTCGATCACCGCTTTCTATACCGTACTCACCGAGGGCGACGACCAGCAGGACCCCATCGCCGATTCGGCGCGCGCCATCCTCGACGGCCATATCGTGCTTTCCCGCGCCCTCGCCGAGAGCGGCCACTACCCGGCGATCGATATCGAAGCCTCGATCAGCCGCGCCATGCCCGCGGTGGTCAGCGGCAAGCGGCTACGTCAAGCGCAGCGCTTCAAGCAGCTGATCTCGCGCTATCAGCGCAATCGCGACCTGATCAACGTGGGGGCCTATGTCAGCGGCCAGGATCCGCAGCTCGATCGGGCGGTGGCCCTCTACCCACGTCTGGAGGCCTTTCTCCAGCAGGGCATGGACGAAATCTCCGACATGGCGCATACCCTGGCCGAGCTGGACCGCCTGCTGCCCGAGACCGACTAGACCTGAGACCGACTAGGCCCGGATTCGACCCGAGACGCCCTCATCGCACGCCGAATAACCGCCCTCGGCGCACGCTAATCGGTGCTTTGCCCTGGCCAGACGTGACCCACAATGGCACTCGGTCACGGCTCTCTCATCGCGTGACGTCCGGATCATGGAGGTACGATTTTGGCCAACATGCAAGCCATGGCGATGCTGCGAGATCTCGCACGAGACAGCAGCGACAAGGCGGTCAAGGATCTGGGTCAGCTGCAGCGCCAGCGCCAGGAGGCCGAGACGCGCCTGGAGCAGCTCTTGCAGTATCGCGAGGAGTATCAGCATAAGCTCCACGCCAGTCTGACCGAGGGCGTCTCCTCGACCCAGTGGCGAGACTTCCAGCAGTTCCTCGCCTCGCTCGACAGCGCCATTGCCCAGCAGCGGCGGCTGCTCAGCGAGCAGGAGTCCAGGGTCGAGAGCGGCGTCACCCGCTGGCGTGGTGAGCAGCGCAAGCTCAACGCCTACGACACGCTCTACGCGCGCGGCGAGCGTGATCAGCTGCAGCGCCACGCGCGCGCAGAACAACGACATAGCGACGAGATGGCAGCCCAGCTGCGTCGGCGTCAGCAGGATAACGGCCGCCCCTACTAGCAAGTAGTCGATAGCAGGTAGTCGACCAGTAGTGGGCAGTAGTCAGGCGGTAGCGGGGCACCTGCCCCGACACTCACAGCGAGATGACGACGCGCATGGACGTGACACCGATTCCCCGTATGACCGCTGCAGGCGACAAGGCAGCGAGTGCCAAGTCGAGCGGCGATGCGTCGCCGTCGACGAGCTTCGCCGCGGCGCTGACCCAAGCCGGGGCGCAGCCGCGCTCGCCGTCGGACACCGATGCCTCCGGCAGCCGCGAGGCACGCCCCGCTACCGATGCCGCCCGCCTGACCGCCGATACCAGCGGCCAGCTACCGGCCGAGCAGGCAGATGTCCTCGCCAAGCTGGCGCTGGCAGACCCGGCCAACGCCAGTGGCGACGACATTGCCGAGGCACTGAGCGCCCTCGCGAAGGCCGCCGGCGCAAGTGAAGACAGCGTTAGCGAGGCGCTGATCGGCGCAGACGGTAAAAAAGCAGCGGTCAATGAGCAGACCGACGCACTGACACTGGCCGCGCTGTTCGCCGGCCTGCAACCCCTGAGCGCCAGTGCCGATCCCCGCGCGCCAACGGAAAACCGCGCCGGGCAAGCCCTGGCAACGAATGGCCTCGCAGGCTCGGCCAAGACGCCGACTTCCGCCAACGTTCTGGCCTCGGCCATCGGTCTCGCCACCCGCGATCTCGCAGGCCAGGCGCCCGCCGACGATGGCGAAGCGTCACGCGCCGGCGCTCGCGCGCTGTCGTCTGCACTGGACTCGGCGGCGGCTCAGCGTCATAGCGACACCCTGGCCCAACGCGACCCGCAGGCCCGAGCCGAGTCGCCACTTGCCGCACTGCTCACGCGCGCGGCATCGGGGCAACAGGCCGCAGCTCAGGCTCAGGCAGCCGCCGGCAAGGACGCGCCCTTGACCGCGGAGCAACTGGCCGCGCGCACCCAGGCTACGTCACAGGGGGCAGACCTATCTGCGCTAACCCGCGGTCACGGCGCCGCCACCGAGGCCAATGCAGGCTTTGCCGGCCAGCTCCAGCAGAGCGGTGCCCCGATGGCGATGACAGCAAACGCATCGCCCGCGGCCATGCCGAGTCACTCCCTGCCCGTCGCGGTGCAGTCGCCCCAGTGGCCAGCCTCGCTGGGCCAGCAGGTACTGCAGATGCAGCAGCGCGGCGACAACCAGATGGAGCTGAAGCTGCACCCCCGCGAGCTCGGCGCTCTGAGCGTCAGCCTGAATGTGCACGACAATCAAGCCCAACTGCAGATCCTCTCCGCCCACGCACCGGTACGCGCCGCCGTCGAAGCCGCCCTGCCGCAGCTGCGTGAGGCGCTGGCACAGAGCGGCATTGCCCTCGGCGAAGCGATGGTCGGCGATCAAGGCCAGTTCCAGCGCGAACAGCAGGAGAACGACGGCCGCGGCGCCCCGGGTGGCACGCGTAGCGCTACCGGCTTGGCCGCCCTCGACGAGCCGGCCGACGCCGCCACCGCAGCGCTGAACACGCTGCTGGGCGGCCGCGGCAACATCAACCTTTATGCCTGATCCGCGCTGCCGATAACACAGGGGCCGGCACTCGCCGGCGCCCCCTTGCTGTCGCGCAGGCGACGAGGGGCCCCGGCCGTCGTCTGAAAGGCGCAGTTAGCGCAGAGGATGGGGTCCTTTTCCGGCAATGACCGGACGCCACGACAGCGCATAATCCGCTGCAACTTCCCAGGGTTTCTATTCATGGCAGAAGCAATGGCTGCACCTCAAGCCGCGCCGCGCAAGAAGCGCTCGCGCCTGATCATCGGGCTGTTGATCGTGCTGCTGGCCGCCGCCAGCTCCGCCGCGATCTATTTCTTTCTTCACTCGCGTGGTGATGCCGAGCAGACCGCCGCCGTCGAGGAGAAGCCGGCCGAGCCGCCGACGCCGATCTTCGTCACCATCGCCCCGTTCACTGTCAATCTGCAGAGCGACTACGGCGACCGTCTGCTCTACGTGGGCTTGTCTCTGCGTGTCGGTGACCAGGCGACCAGCGACTTTCTGGTCCAGCACATGCCCGAGATTCGCAGCCGACTGTTGATGCTGCTGTCGGGCAAGAGCGCCGAGGAGCTGATCAAGCCGCAGGGCAAGGTCGAACTGAAGCAGGAGATCCTGGGTCTGTTCGACAAGCCGATCACTACGCCGCAGCCCGAGCTGTCGATCGACGACGTGCTGTTCTCCGACTTCATCGTGCAGTAAGCGGCGCCAGGTTACCCATGTCCCAAGACGATTTGCTGTCGCAGGAAGAGATCGACGCCCTCCTCAACGGCGTCAGCGGCGACGACGACAAGCAAGCCGAGGAGACGTCCGGCGAGAAGCGCACGCGTCCGTTCGATCCGGCCAATCAGCACCGGATCATCCGCGAGCGCCTGCAATCGCTGGACATCATCAACGAGCGTTTCGCACGCCTGTTTCGCGTGGCGCTGTTCAACCTGATCCGGCGCAGCGCCGATATCACGGTGTCCGGCGTACGCTACCAGAGCTACAGCCAGTTCGCGCGCAACCTGCCGGTACCGACCAACCTCAACCTGATCAGCCTCAAGCCGCTCAAGGGAACCGCCCTGCTGGTCTTTCCGCCGAGCCTGGTGTTCATGGTGGTCGACAACCTGTTCGGCGGCGATGGCCGCTTCCCGACCAAGTCCGACGGACGCGAGTTCACCGCCACCGAGCAACGCATCATCCAACGTCTGATGTCGCTGGCACTGGACGGCTACGGGGAGGCATGGAAGTCGGTCTATCCGCTGGAGGTCGAGTACATGCGCTCGGAGATGCAGGTGCGCTTCGCCAACATCACCAACTCGCCCAACGAGATCGTGGTGAACAGCACCTTCCATCTCGAAGTGGGCAACCTGGCCAGCGACTTCAATATCTGTATTCCGTTCTCGATGATCGAGCCGATCCGTGACGTGCTGTCGAGCCCGATCGGCGTCTACGGCAGCAACGACGCCCAGTGGGAGTCGCGCATGGCCGGCGAGATTCGCCAGACGGAGGTCGAGCTGATCGCCGACTTCACCGAGATCGATGCCACCCTCGGCGAGGTCATGGCGCTGGAAGTCGGCGACGTCCTGCCCATCGACCTGCCGCAGATCCTCGACGTACGGGTCGACGGCGTGCCGGTCATGGCCTGCGAATACGGCACGCGCCAGGGCCAGCGCGCCCTGCGCGTCAAGCATCTGATCGACCATGGTACCTATTCCGCCATGAAGGATTTCGACAATGAGTGACGATAACAAACCCAGCTCACCGGCCGACGACGCCAAGCCGCAGGACGATCAGTCCCAGGCGGAGAGCAGCGCGCAGGAGGATGCCGAGGATCTGTGGGCCGCCGCCATGGCCGAGCAGGGTGTCGAGCCGGAGCCGGACCCCGAGCCCGAACCTGCCGCCAAGCCGGCGCCCAAGCAGGAGCCAAAACCGGAACCCAAGCCGAACAAGCAGGACAGCGACGATGCTGCGTTCGTCAGCGCCGCCGACGAACGCAGCATGTTCCAGTCCTTCGATGAAGGCAGCCCGTCACACTCGACCCGCGACCTCGGCGTGATCATGGATATCCCGGTGAAGCTCTCGGTCGAGCTCGGGCGTACTCGTATCACCATCAAGCAGTTGCTGGAGCTCGCCCAGGGCTCGGTGGTGGAGCTCGACGGTCTGGCCGGAGAGCCAATGGACATCCTGATCAACGGCTACTTGATCGCCCAGGGCGAGGTCGTGGTGGTCGACGACAAATACGGCATCCGTATCACCGAGATCATCACCCCCTCCGAGCGCGTGCAGAAACTCAACCGATGAAGGAAGACGTCGTACGCCAGGCCGAGCCGCTGGTCGGTGGCACCAGCAATGACATCGGCCTGCTGATGATGGGCAAGACCGCCGTCTCGCTGCTGGTGGTCATCGCCATCATCCTGCTCTGCACCTGGCTACTGAAACGCCTCGGCACCCAGCGCCGGGGCGGCGGCAAGCATCTGCGCGTGGTCGCCAGCACCTCGGTGGGACAGCGCGAGCGTGTGGTCATCGTCGAGGTCGAGGATCGCTGGCTGGTGCTCGGTGTGGGTGGCGGTCAAGTGACCAAGCTCGACACCCTGGACTCACCGCCAATGCCACAACCCGCTCCCGAGAGGCCAGCAGGTCCGCCGCTCACGGGCAGCTTTGCCAGCCGCCTGCGCCAGGCGATGCAGCACAACCTGCGCCAGTCGCTCAAGCCGCGCCAACGCCGGGAGGACGAACCGTGAGTGTCCGCCCCCGCCCCCGTGGTGTGGCCCTCGCCCTGATCACTGTCGCCCTGCTGCTGGCACCAGCGACTCAAGCGCTGGCCCAGGCCCTGCCGGGTATCGTCAGCGAGCCGATGGGCGACGGCGGACAGCGCTGGTCGCTCAGCCTGCAGACGCTGCTGTTCCTGTCGTCGCTGGCGTTCCTGCCCGCCCTGCTGCTGATGATGACCTGCTTCACCCGCATCATCATCGTGCTGGGGCTGCTGCGAACCGCCATGAGCACCCAGTCGTCGCCACCGACTCAGGTGCTGATCGGCCTGGCGCTATTCCTGACCTTCTTCGTGATGTCGCCAGTACTCGACCGCGTCTACCAGGACGCCTGGCAGCCCTACGCGGCGGAACAGATCTCGCTGGACCAGGCGCTCGAGCGCGGCAGTCAGCCGATTCGCGAATTCATGCTGGCGCAGACCCGCAAGAGCGATCTGGCAATGTTCGCGCGGATCGCCAAGGTCGGTGAGATGCAGGGGCCGGAGGACGTACCGATGCGGATCCTGGTCCCCGCCTACGCCACCAGTGAGCTGAAGACGGCGTTCCAGATCGGGTTCACCATTTTCATACCCTTCCTGATCATCGACCTGGTGGTGGCCAGTGTCCTGATGTCGCTGGGCATGATGATGGTACCGCCGGCAACGATCTCGCTGCCATTCAAGCTGATGCTGTTCGTACTGGTGGATGGCTGGCAGCTGCTGATCGGTTCGCTGACCCAGAGCTTCTACATGAGCTGACACGCACGGTCACCGCGGTGGCCGGTCCGGAGGTGTGCAATGACGCCCGAAATGGTAATGAGCCTGGCCTACCAGGGGATGAAGCTGACACTGATGATGGCCGGCCCCCTGCTGCTCACGGCCCTGCTGATCGGTCTACTGGTAAGCCTGTTTCAGGCCGCGACCCAGATCAACGAGATGACGCTGTCGTTCATCCCCAAGATCCTCGGGGTCTTCACCGCGCTGATCCTTTCCGGGTCGTGGTTGATCCAACTGCTGAGCAATTTCACCATCGAACTGCTGACGAATATCCCGCAGATGGTCAACTGACACTCGCATGATCGATATCACCAGCGCCCAGTGGCAGGCGTGGCTCCAGCTCTTCGGCTGGCCCAGCGTGCGCATTCTGGCGTTCCTGAGCGCCTCACCGATCTGGAGCTGGTCCAGCGTGCCACGCCAGTTCAAGCTGCTGTTCGGCGTGGCCATGGCCTTCGCCATCGCGCCGTCGTTACCGCCAATGCCCAGCGTGCCACTGTTCTCGCTGGAGAGCGTCGGTATCATGCTGCAGCAGATTCTGATCGGCGCCGCCATGGGCCTGGTGCTACGCATCATGATCGCGGTGGTGATCAACGCCGGCGAATACATCAGCATGCAGATGGGCCTCGGCTTCGCGACCTTCTTCTCGCCCGACTCGGGCACCAACACCATGGTGCTGTCACGCTTTCTGGAGATGATCACGCTGCTGATGTTCCTGGCCATGAATGGCCACCTGATCACCCTCCAGATCCTGGCCTGGACCTTCGAGGTACTCCCGGTGGGCGCCACCTCGATCGACTCGAGCTTCGCCGAGACCCTGGCCCGCTGGGGCGGCACCATCTTCACCTCGGGCCTGCTGTTGGCCCTGCCCGTGGTCGCCTCGCTTTTGCTGATCAATCTGTCGCTGGGGATTCTCAACCGCGCCTCGCCGCAGTTGACAATCTTCTCCATCGGTTTCCCCATGACCCTCACCGCCGGCCTGGCGATGATCCTCGCGCTGACCCCCAATCTGGGTGGCTTTCTGAGCGACCTGTTCGAGCATCAGCTGCAATTCATGCAGGGCATGATCGAGCAGATGGCCGGCGCCACCTGACCCCCGCGGCAACGTCTGAAGACCACGAGCCCTGAAGACAAGAACGCCCGGCGGCGAGGGTATCGCGACCGGGCGTCATGATGGTCTGTTCAGCTCGAATCGTTCACAGATAGCTCGGGAAGTGCCGCGGCGGTCGCGTCTCCTCACCCGACGCCAGCGCGTCGGGCGAGGCCCCCTCTCGCTCGTCCGTTACACCAGGTCGTCCTTTACACCAGGTCGAAAAGCGAGGTGCCCTGGAGGTTCATGAACGACTTCTGCGCCGCCTGCAGACCCACCTGACGCAGCACGTACTCGGAGACCGCCGAGTTGTAATCGAGGTCGATCAGATCGCTCTTGGTCTGGGTGTAGCTGACGTTGCGATCGTTACCCACGGTATCCAGCACGTCGAGCTCATTGAGACGTGCCCCCACCGAGGCGCGCACGGTCAGCACGTTGTCCAGTGCGTTGTCCATCTCACGACTGGTGGTGGAGAGCGCATTGGTGAAGGCCGCCTGAGCCTGATCGGAGTCGATCGGTGTTTCCAGCGCCCCCAGCATCTTCTCGAGGGCGCCGAAGACGTCCGGATTCATCTCCTTCGCGCGGCCCATGGAGAGAGTATCGCCGTCCGCCGGACGGCCCTCCAGCTTGAGGCGCACGCCCCCGACCTCGATCGCACCGCTCTTGCCGTCGTAGGTGCCGCTGCCGCCAGGGCCGCCACTCACGTTGTAGTCGTAAGTGCCGTCACCGTTGTCACTGAAGCTGATGTCGAAGGTGCTGCCATAACCGTTCGCCGTGCTGTCGATGGTCTCGGGGCCGGTAAAGGTGAGCGAGCCGCCATTGCCGTCCCCCGCCCGCGCCAGATAGCCGGCGCCGGTGGCCACGCGCTGGAACACCTCGTCGCCGGTATTACCTACCGACATCAGGCGTGACGGCCCGACCTTCTGCTCACGCCCTTCGGTGGCGCCCTGGTAACTGATGCCGCCGTTGGTCTCGACAAAGGGCGCCGCACCATCCTTGTAGCCGCCGAAGAGATAGTTGCCGCTGCCATCGGTGGCATTGGCCTGCCCCACCAGCGCTTCGTAAACACCGCGCAGCTCGGTGGCCATGGACTGGCGAGCGGCATCGTTCAGCGTACCGTTACCGCCCTGAACCAGTAGCTCCTTGGCTCGGCTCAGCGCATCGGTGACGCTGTTGAGTGCACTCTCTTCCTGGCTCAACGCGTTGCGCGCGGTGATACGGCTATCTGACTGCTGATTATTGCTCGCCATCGACTGCGAGACGCCGACCGCGCGCGCCGCCGCCTGGGGATCGTCCGACGGACGCACAACGCGCTTGCCGGAGGCGATCTTCTCGCCGATCTCCATGAACTGGCTTTGCTGCCGATTCATCGAACTGACGCTGCGCTCGAACATGATGACGGTGCTGACGCGCATGACACTCTCCTGACTGGGTGCCCGCAGCGGGCACGCGCTTGGTCGATTCGATACGCGGCCTTCCCCCCGGAGAGGCGAAGGCCAAAACTTAACTTCTCAGGCCGAGAATCGTGTCCAGCACCGAGGTGCCGGCATCGATGATCTTGGCGTTGGCGGTGTAGTACTGCTGATAGCGCAGCAGATTGGCGTACTCTTCATCCAGGTTCACCCCGGAGTCGGCCTGCTGATAGCTGTAGAGTTGATCCGCCAGCCCCTGTTGGGTGGTGAGGTTGGCATTGACGATCGCCGACTGGTTGCCCACGTCGCTGACCAACGCCGCGTAGGCACCGCTGAACGTGGCCTGCCCTCCCACCTGTTTCTGGTTCTGCAGATCCAGTAGTTTGAGCGCATTGCCATTGTCACCGCTGCCACCGTTGGCGCTGGCTGCCGCCGCGAAGAGACTGGTATCGGTAAAGGCGATGTCGAAGCCCGCCGCGGCATTGCGCGTCGGTTGTACCAGGAATGTATCGCCATCGGCCGGCGTGCCGCTGGGCGTCACCGAGACGCCGCCGAAGACCAGATCGCCGTCGGCGTTGGTCGCGATGGTCGAGGTCTCGCCGCTGGTCAGATTCTCCAACTGATAGTCGTCACTGGCGCTCTGGTAGGTCAGCCGATAGTCGTCGGCACTCACCGGCGCATCGTCGCTATAGCTGGCACTCATGGTGACGTTCGAGTCGTTGCGTGTATTCGCCTGGACGGCGGGAGAGCCGATCGAGAAAAACGCCTGGCCCGGATCGCCGTCGAGATCGAACCCTTGTTCCTGCACCGCATTGAAGCTGCCCGCCAGGCTGGCGGCCAGTTGGCCGAGCTTGTTCTGCGCCCCGTCCAGCGTGTCGTTGCGGAAACGCAACAGGCCACCGAGTTCGCCGCCCTGCACTACCGACGCATTGAGCTGACGCACACCGCCAGTGGCGTTGCGATAGCCGATTGACTGGTTGGCGCTGTCATCTTCTCCGGCGATCGCGCGTAGCTGATAGCTTTTGTTACCCGCCACCAGTGGCAGACCGTTGGAGAGCGACACCTGATAGGTGGAGCCATCCTGAATGGTCACGTCGACATCCACCAACTTGCTCATATCGCTGACCAGCTTGTCGCGCTGGTCGAGCAACGCGTTGGGCTCTTCACCGGTCTTGGCCCGCGCCAGGGTGATCTGCTTGTTGAGATCGGCGACCTGGCCGCTGAGATCGTTGACCTGGGAGACGACACTGCCGATCTGACCGTTGACGCCATCGCGCATGTCCTGAAGATACGTATCGAAGGCACGGAACTGCGCGACCATGCTCTGCGCCGTCCCCAGCACGCCCTCGCGAGCGGCTGCATCCGACGGCGAGCCGGAGAGGTCCTCGAGACTGGAGAAGAACTTCTGCATCAGCGTGTTGAGTCCGGAGTCACCGTCCGCCAGCAGGTCATCGACCTGGTTGATCTGCTTCTGATAGGTCTCGAGCGCCGTCTCGCGGCTGTTGGCCTGATTGAGCTGACCACTGATATAGGCGTTGTACTGGCGCTGAACGCCGTTGACCTGGACGCCGGTCCCCATCTCACCGCCGCTGGCATTCTCGCCGAGCTGGACCAGCTGGCGATTGTAGCCATCGGTATAGACATTGGTGATGTTGTTACTGGTGGTGGAAAGCGCGGATTGCGCCGCGCCCAGACCGCTCAATCCAATCGAGAACAGGCTCATGTCGAATCCCTGTCAGACGCCATACCACATGGCGAGTTGCAATCACGTTGAAGACTTTATCGGCGATATCGCGACGTGCTTGAACGATTCGGCTATTGATTTCGCAATGTTTTGTAATTCGTCTCGCCGACGCAGAGCGTAAAACCTGCGGCTCAGAACAGCGTTGTCGGCGCCCGCGCCAGCGAGTAGGGGTCGGAGGCCGCAGCGAGACTCGGCTGAGACGACACCGACGCCAGATCGCCCAACTGACCGATGATCCGATTGAGCTTGTCGGCATAGTTGGGATCGGTGGCGTAGCCGGCGCGCTGGATGGCGTGGGCTGCCTGCTGCGGGGAGGTGGCCGCGACCACGTTGCGATAGCGCGGATTGTCACCGATCAGCGCAGCGTAGTCGGCAAAGGCATCGGCGTAGGAGTCATAGACGCGGAAACGATCCACGGTCTGGATCGGCCGGCCATTGACGTACTCAGTAGTGGCGATGTCGGTGGTCTTGCCCTGCCAGGCGCTACCTGCCTTGATTCCGAACAGATTATGACTGTTGCCGCCGGCTTCGGTGGGAATTTCCCGTTTGCCCCAGCCAGTCTCCAGCGCAGCCTGCGCCAGAATCAGCTCGGCGGGCACGCCGGAGGCCTGCTCGGCGCGCTTGGCCGGCTCGGCCAGCTTGGTAAGGAAATCGGCAACATGCGCGGCGCGACCAGCGAATTGGGTCGCGGCACCGGCCAGGCTGGCCACCGACGTCGCGATCTGATCAGTGGATGATCCAGGTGCCACGACATCGCTCTCCTCCGCCCCTGCCACCGGCGTACGCAGCGTATTGGTCAAGGGTGTCGGGATACCGCGCGGAATGCCGGCGATCAGCTTGTCAATATCCTCCTGCTGCGGCTGGACCCGCTGGGTGCCGGGCAGCCCGCTGCTCTCGAGCTGCGTTACCAGCTGTTCGGCCAGACCGAAGCCCTTGCCGGCGAGCTGCTGGGCCCACTGCTGATCCTGCATCGACTGCAGCATGTCGCCCTGCTGGCTGTGCAGCAGGTCCGACTTGGGGGTGGCTTCACGCATGCTCTTGAGCATCATCTGCAGGAAGACCGCTTCGAACTGCTTGGCGGCCTCCTTCAGGCTGCCTTGAGGCGAGTGCCCGGCGCTGTACTTGAGCTTCTGAATGCCCTGGACATCCAGCGCGAACTGCGACGAGAGGTCGTTACCGGTCATCAAATGATCTCCAGTTCAGCGTTCAGCGAGCCGGCGGCCTTGAGTGCCTGCAGGATCGACATCAGATCCTGCGGCGAGGCACCCAGTGCATTCAGCGCATTGACCACGTCCATCAGGTCGGCACTGGTCTCCACCATCTGCAATGCACCACCCTCTTGCTGCACATTGATATTGGCATTGGGCACGACCGCTGTGGTCCCGCCGGAGAGTGCGTTGGGCTGGCTGACCTGCGGGTTGGAGTCGATGACGACCGAGAGGTTGCCGTGGGCGACCGCCGCACGATTGAGTGTCACCGTATCCGACAGCACCACCGAGCCGGTACGCGAGTTGACGATCACCTTGGCCGGCCCGCGATCGGCGGTCACATCGACTCCCTGAACCCGCGCCAGGAAGTTGACCCGGGCATTGGGATCCGCCGGCAACTGCAACCGCACGGTACGACCGTCAAGGGCAGCCGCGACCGGCGCACCGAACTCCTGATTGATCGCCGCCACCACGCGCCGAGCATTTTCGAAATCGGAGCGCTTGAGAAACATGTCGAGGGAGCCATCGACGCCACCCAGCCGCACCGGCACCTCCTGCTCGACGAGGCCACCGCCCGGGATGCGCCCCGCTGCCTGATGGTTGATCGCCACGCTGCTGCCACCCGCCTGGGCCCCAACGCCGCCGACGTAGACGTTGCCCTGGGCCAGGGCGTAGACGCGGCCATCGGCCCCTTTCAACGGCGTCATCAACAGGGTGCCACCCCGCAGGCTATTGGCGTTGCCCACCGAGGAGACGGTGACGTCGATCTCCTGCCCCTGGCGCGAGAACGGCGGCAACTGGGCGGTGACCATGACCGCCGCCACGTTGCGCAACTGCATGTTGGTGCCGGCCGGAATCGTCACACCGAGCTGCGACAGCAGGTTGACGATACTCTGCCCGGTGAACGGTGCCTGGGTGGTCTGGTCACCCGTCCCATCGAGGCCAACCACCAGGCCGTAACCCACCAGCGGGTTGTCGCGCACGCCGGCGAAGTTGGCCAGATCCTGAATCGGCTGCGCCTGGACGCCGGCAGTGGCTGCCAGCGTCGCGACGAGGAGCAGCCAGCGGGAAAGACGGATACGGCAGCGGCGGAGCAGTGTCATAAGCATCAGAACGGCGCGATATTGAGGAAGAAGCGCTGCAACCAGCCCATGGTCTGCGCCTCGTTGATGTAGCCGTCACCGATATACTCGATGCGGGCATCGGCGACCTGGGTCGACTGCACGGTGTTGGAGCCACTGATCGAGCGCGGATTGACCACCCCGGAGAAGCGAATGTACTCGGTGCCCTGGTTGATCGCGATCTGCTTCTCGCCGCGCACCTTGAGATTGCCGTTGGCGAGCAGATCGTAGACCGTCACCGTGATAGTGCCGGTGAAGGTGTTGTTGGCGTTGGCGCCACCCGAGCCATTGAAGACATTGCTGCCCTCCACGTCGGTGCCATAGTCCTCGAGCACGCTTAGCGGGCTCGGCACCTGATTCACCGTCAGACCAATGGTACCGTCGCGCGAGGCTTGCGCTGCGGAGCTCTTGCTGGCGCTCACCTGCTCGTCGAGCACGATGGTGATGATATCGCCGACCTGACGCGGCCGCCGATCCTCGAACAGTGGCTGGAAACCGAACCGCGCCTGATAGATCGAGCCGTTGGCCTGGGACGGTGGCGTCGACGGGATCTCCACCGGCGACGAGTTCTGGACCACCGAGTGGCGTGGTATCTGCGCACAGCCGCTCATGCCCACGAGCAGGCAGAGCAGTAAGATACGGTGGCCGCGAGAGCCACCCTTGGTCAGCAGCCGCCAGGTGCGCAACAGCAAAGATCCCATGTATTCGTGGCCTCGGTTACAGCTGGCTCAGACGCGCCAGCATCTGATCGGAGGTTTCGACGGCCTTGCTGTTGATCTCGTAGGCACGCTGGGTCTCGATCATGCTGACCATCTCCTCGACCACGTTGACATTGGATGTCTCCACGTAGCCCTGGTAGACCGTACCGGCCCCTTGCAGCCCCGGGGTCAGACTGGTGCTCGGCCCGGACGCATCGGTCTCGAGATAGAGGTTCTGGCCGATACTCTGCAGACCGGTCGGGTTGATGAAGGTGGAGACCATGATCTGCCCCACCTGATTGCTCTGGGAAGTTCCCGGCTGGGTGACCGAGACCGTGCCATCCTGTGCCACGGTGATCGACAGCGCGTTCTGCGGAATGGTGATCGGCGGATCGACCGGATAGCCGCCGGCGGTTACCAACTGGCCGTTCTGGTCGACTTGAAAGCTGCCGTCACGGGTATAGCCGGTGGTACCGTCCGGCATCTGTACGGCGAAGAAGCCCTTGCCGTTGATCGCCAGATCGCGCGAGTTCTCGGTATTCTGCAGACCGCCCTGGGTGTGCAGGCGCTCGGTGGCCACCGGACGCACCCCGGTACCGACCTGCATGCCGGAAGGCAGCGTGTCGACGACCGAGGACTGGGCGCCGGGCTGACGTACGTTCTGATAGAGCAGATCCTCGAACACGGCGCGCGAGCGCTTGAAACCGTTGGTCGAGACGTTGGCCAGGTTGTTGGAGATGACGTCCAGCTTGACCTGCTGCGCTTCCAGTCCGGTCTTGGCGGTCCAGAGTGATTTGATCATGATGGCATTCTCATAGTCGTGAGCTCGGCGCCGGGCGGGCTCAGGTCAGCGACAGCAGGCTGTTGGCACGCTGCTCGTTTTCGTCCGCGCTCTCGATCATCTTCATATGCATGTCGTAGCGGCGGGAGGAGTCGATCATAGAAATCATCGCGTCGGTGGGCGTCACATTGCTGCCCTCGAGTGCGCCGGGAACCAGCCGCAGGGTATCGTCCGCCGGTACCGGATTAGCGTTCTGCTGCCCCGGGGGCGGAGTCATGCGAAACAGCCCATCCTCGCCGCGGACCAGATTCTCGTTACCCGGCGCCACCAGCTTCAACTTGGCCAGCGGGGCGATGGAATCAGGGTTCTGTCCCGGCTCGAGCACGCTGATCGAGCCGTCCGCGCCGATGGTGACATCAGCCCCTACCGGGATCACGATGGCCTGACCGTTATCGCCCATTACCGGGTTGCCGAGCGAGGTCAAGAGCCCGGTGGCATCGACCTGCAGGTCGCCGCGTCGGGTATAGGCTTCACCGCCGCCGGGCGGTTGCACTGCCAGCCAGGCATCGCCCTGCAGCGCCACGTCCAGGCTGCGCCCGGTGGTGCTGATGTTGCCCTGGGTGAAGTCGGACCCCGGCGTGGTCATCATCGATGCCACGCGGGTCGGCAGACGCGCCTCGCCCTCCACCGGGACGGCGCGCATCGCCATCAGCTCGCCGCGAAAACCCGGGGTCGAGACGTTGGCGAGGTTGTTGTTGACCACCGCCTGCTGCGCCATGGTCTGGCTGGCACCGCCGCCGGCAGTGTAGAGAATTCGGTCCATCTTGAGGCCCTCGGCAGGGCCGGCGTCACTGCACGCTCAGGCATGCAGTGATTAGCCGGCATGTTGCTGACATCAACGCAGGTTGACGACGGTCTGCAGTACCTGGTCCTGCGTCTTGATGGTGTTGGAGTTGGCCTGGAAATTACGCTGGGCGATGATCAGGTCGACCAGCTCCTTGCTCAGATCGACGTTGGAGGCTTCCAGCGTGCCCGACTGCAGGGCACCGAAGGAGCCGGTGCCAGCCACACCCACCACGGCCTGACCGGAGGCGGTCGTCTCCTGCCACAGATTGTCACCGATCGGCTTGAGCCCCTCGACGTTGGCGAAGTCCGAAAGCACCACACGGCCCAGCGCGACACTCTGGTCGTTGGAGTAGCTGCCACGGATGGTGCCGTCCTTGTCGATACTCACCCCCACCAGCTGGCCAGCGGCATAGCCATCCTGGTTGGGAGAGTTGATGGCGTAGGACTGCTCGGTCTGGGTAGAGCCAGCAAAATCGAAGTCGAAGGCCAGTTCATTGGCACCATTGTTGGGATCGAAATCGATCGCTAGCGTCGAAGGGTCGCTCGTCAGTCGGCCATTGGCATCGAAGTCGAGGTTACCGCCACCGGCGTCGGCGACGGTGCCATCATCCAGGGCCACACGAGAGTCGACGCGCCACTGGTTCTCGTCGGTCTTGGTGAAGTAGAGCTGCAGGTTATGCGACACACCCAGCGAGTCATAGACCGTGGTAGAGGTGCTGTAGTTGTAGGTATCCGGATCGTTGGCGTCGAAAGCCGCAGAGATGACCTTGTCGCTGGCGTCGAGATCGATCGTCGCGGAGGCGTTGGCAGTCGCCTTGGCGGTGATCGAGCCGCTGGGAATCTGGATCACTTCAGGCTGGCCACCGGTAGGCAGCGTCGCGGCAACGTTGGGATCGTTGAAGTTGCGCACGTTATAACCCATCAAGGTCCCGCCTTGGGCGTTGGCCAGATAGCCTTCGGTGGTCATCGTCAACTGACCGTTGCGTGAGTAGCCAACCTGATTGCCCTGCTGAAAGCGGAAGAAACCATCGCCGCTGATCCCCAGGTCGAGGTTACGGTTGGTGCTCTCCAGCGTACCGTTGCCGAAGTCCTGCAGCACCCCGGCCACGCTGGTGCCCAGACCGATCTTGCTGCTGGCGTAGACATCGGCGAACTGCACCGATGAGCTCTTGAAGCCCTTGGTCTGAGAGTTGGCAATGTTGTTGCCGATGGCGTCGAGCTGCTGCGACGCTGCGTTCATGCCGCTGAGCGCTTGTGAAAAGCCCATGTTTGAATCCCTGCGTTAGCGTTGCGTGTCGATCGCGCTGAGCGCGATCGGGTGCGTATCGATAAAAGCGTGCTGTCGTCGGCCGATCAGAGAATCTGACGAACCTCGCCCAGCGTCACCGGACTGCGGTTGAAACCGAGATCCAGCTTCACGCCGTCGTCACCCTGCATCACACCGTTGACGAGGGCGTAGTTGAGAACCTTGGGCGATGTACTGCTGTCGCCATCCAACACTTTCATCTCCACCGTATAGGTGCTGTCGCTCGCGGCCGCGGAGCCATCCTCGAGCTTGCCATCCCAGGTGAAGCTATGAACGCCGGCGTCCAGCGGGCCGGTCGAGAAGGCCCGCACCACCTGGCCGTTGGCGCCCTTGATCGAAACCTGCAGATCGCCGACCGCGCGATCCAGATCGACGCCGATCGGCGTCGTGGCCACAGCACCGGTATTGGCATCGGCATTGCCGACCAGAATCCGGTCGCCGGGCACCATGACGCCCTTGCCGATCAGCGCGGTCGCCTGCAGTGCCTTGCCGGCATCGATCTGCTCGGTGATCGCCTGGAGACTGTCGTTGAGCTTGTTGATACCGCTGACCGTGTTGATCTGGGCCAACTGAGCTGTCATCTGCGAGTTGTCCATCGGATTGGTCGGATCCTGATTCTTCAACTGCGTGACCAAGAGCGTCATGAAGCGATCGTTGAGCTCGCTGCCGGAGCTGGTGCCGGTCGCCTTGCTCGGGGACGCGGTGCCATTGATATTGGCGAGCGTGCTGCCGCCGATGACTGGACTGGACATACCGTTTCTCCTTGGCGCCAGGCCTCCGCAGCGGAAACCGTGACTGCCTCAAGCTGCGCCTGGGGCTCAGCCTTCGCCGATGGTTAAGGTCTTGGTCATCAACGTCTTGGCGGTATTCATCACCTCGACGTTGGCCTGGTAGGAGCGCGACGCCGAGATCATGTCCACCATCTCGTTGACGGGGTCGACATTGGGCAGGGACACGTAGCCCTGGTCGTCCGCCAGCGGATTGCCAGGACGATACTCCTTGCGCAATGGCGTCGTGGTATCCTCCACCACGCGGTCGACACGCACCCCGCCCGGGCCGCGCCCATCCTGGCCCAGCGCCTGGAACATGACCTGACGTGCGTAATAAGGCTTGCCGTCGGGCCCGGCCACGCTATCCGCGTTGGCCAGGTTGCTGGCGGTGACGTTCATGCGCTGAGAGTTGGCCGTCAGCGCCGAGCCTGAAATTTCGAAAACACTGAACATCGACATCGGTTTACTCCGGTTGCATCGCCTTCTTCAGCCCCTGAATGCGACGGCTGACGAAGGTGACATCCGCCTGGTAGCGGACCGAGTTATCGGCGAAAGCGGCACGCTCGCGGTTCATGTCGACGGTGTTCCCGTCGAGACTGGGCTGATCCGGCACTCGATAGAGGAGATCGTCGACGCCCGAGACGCGCGGCCCTTCGGCCGCGATATGCCGGCTGGAGGTGCGGGTCAGCGAGAGACCGCCCTCACCTGCCGAACGCCCCTGCTGCATGGCCCGATCGAGCTCGGCACGAAAGTCGAAGTCACGCGCCTTGAAGTTGGGGGTGTCGGCATTGGCTATGTTGTTGGCCAGCACTTTCTGGCGTTCGGCGCGCAGATTGAGCGCCTCTTGCTGGTAGCGCAGCGCACTCTCCAACTTGTCGAACATGCCGATGATCTCCTGATGATGGCCGGACGGCGGCGCTCATGAAGCCCCCTAGCCGCCAGCTTTCTTGGACAGGGTGGAGAATAGCGGCGAGTTACGCATGGCAAACTCGTAAACAGACCGTCAATTGCACGTCATTTCCTGCGATACCCCCACCCTCATCGTTCTACAATCGCTTTCCATGATGGAAAGAACCGTGCAGACCAGGCTCGACAGGCACGACTCGCTGGCAGGTTCTTTTCGATGCCGACACGAATTGCATGCAGTTGGATCGATGCCATGACAGCGCCCAGATCGGAAGACCCGCAAGACCTCTGGCTCGCACGCCACCCACGCCTGCGGCGACTGCTGCTGAGTGGCGCCGGCATGCTGCTGCTGGCACTGTTTGGACTGGCACTGCTACCTCTGCCTTCGATCGCTCAGGCGCAGGAGACCGGTAATGAAGATCCGCTGGCCGCCAGCGTGAAGCGCTTCTTGCTCACCCAGACGCGCTCGCTCGGCGATCAGGTCAGCGTCGAAGTCCACGACAACACCGCCCGCCTCGGCCCCTGCGCAGCACCGGAGCCGTTCCTGCCGCGCCCGGGAACCCCCCAGGGCCGCGTCACTGTCGGCGTCAACTGTCAGGGAGAAGGACGTGCTCGTTATGTTCAGGCGACGGTCTCGGCCAGCGTCAGGCATCTGGTGGCGGCACGTACGATCGAGCCCGGCGACCCCATCGTTGCCTCGGCACTGGCATGGCGAACCTCGGATGTCACTCGGCTCCAGCGCGGCTACCTGAGCGAAATGCCCGATGCGGCCGGACATGTCGCCACTCGTCGTATACCCGCCGGCGCGACATTGACCGATGCCATGGTGAGACAGCCCTGGCTGGTCAAGCGCGGCGACACCGTGGTACTGATCGCCCAGGGCCAGGGGTTCCGCGTCAGCCGTAGCGTCGAAGCGCTGGAGAATGGCGGCATGGGCAACACCATCCGCCTCAAGACCGAGGGCAATCAGATCCTGCAGGGCCAGGTCACCGGCCCCGACCAGTTGCGCGTCAACTTCTAGCGCGGATACAACCTCAAGGCGCAATTGCAAACTTTTTTTACAAAACTCTGCGTGGCCGGCTTTCAGTTTCGGCCATGGCTGCCGATAATCCTTGCAAGCGGGCCAAGGCCCTACCCTATCGGCAAGCACATGACCGTGGGCATCGCCCAGAGGTAACGACATGAAGATCGACCAGACAAACTCGCTGACACGCCTGACGCAGAGCGACGCCCTCGACCAGAAGCGCAACGTCAAGCAGGCCGAGAGCGCATCATCCCCGGCGGGCTCGACCACGACGCTGAGCCAGATCGATACCCAGAACACCAGCGGCGATATCGATACCGCCCGAGTCGCCGAGGTCCGTCAGGCCATCGCCGATGGCACGCTGCAGCTCGACACCAGCAAGATCGCCGACGGCCTGATCCAGAGCGTACGCGACATGCTCGACGAGCGCGGCTGAGCGCCAACGCCCCCTCGTCCTACTTTGGCACATTCCTCTCGAGAGCCTTAGATGATCGTCACAGACCTGCTCACCGAACAGTTGCACCAGCTCGAACAGCTTCTGGATACGCTGACGGCAGAACGGGAGTGCCTGAAGGAGGGCCGCGCCGACGGTGAGGTTCTCAACACGCTCGCAGCCAACAAGCAGGCGCAACTTGCCGAACTCGAACGCCTCGAACATCTGCGTCGCGAAGCGCAGCAGGCGCAAGGCCTGGGGGATGGCGCCCGCGGCGCCGAGCAGCTGGCCAGTCACCACAACGCCGATGCGCTCTGGCGTCAGATTCGCCAGCAGGCGGACCGCCTGAAACAGATGAACCGCCTCAATGGCTTTGTCATCTCCCAGCGCATGGAACACAACCAGCGTGCGATCGATTTTCTCGAACGTGCCGTGGGTGGCAGCGTCTATGGTCGCAACGGCCAGGCCAAGCCCAAGAATTTCAGCGGCATCAGCTCCCGCGCCTGATATTCCTCGCCGGACTTCCCGTGCCAGCTCCGCGCCAATATATGAGGTCATGACCTCATCGTCGATGCCCATCACCGGGGCAGTCAGATCACGATAGACTTCCAAGCCAGGCAAAATCACAGGTATTTTCGAGCACCTTGCCTGGCGGCGTTTCTCGCGCTTCCCTCTATACATCCCTATCGAAGCACCTGGCGCAATGCAGCTATTGGCTGGCGCTCTCTTCTGGCCAGACCTGGGCAAGCTCCTGTTTTCTCTAATCAACTACGCCGACACCCCTCCTGGCGGCCGCATCGCACCTCAGACGCTGCCTCCAATACATTTTTTCACAAAAAGCGCCAATCTTTCTCTAAAGCTCCCCGGGGTAGCGCCGATAAATGGGACAACGGCCAAGGGGCCGTTGCAGCAGGATCCGACAGCCATTCGACGTTCTGCGGATCAGGCCCAAATCGCCCTCTCATTTGAGAAAGGAATACGACAATGGCAGTTATCAATACCAACATCACCGCTCTGATCGGTCAGAACAACCTGAACAAGTCGCAGAGCCAGCTCTCGACCGCCATGGAGCGTCTCTCCTCCGGCCTGCGTATCAACAGTGCCAAGGACGACGCCGCCGGCCAGGCCATCGCCAACCGCATGAGCAGCCAGATCACTGGTCTCAATCAGGCTAGCCGTAACGCCAACGACGGTATCTCTCTGTCTCAGACCGCCGAAGGCGCCCTGGACCAGGTCAACGACAACCTGCAGCGCATCCGTGAGCTGACCGTTCAGGCTCAGAACGGCACCAACAGCGCCGACGACATCGATTCCATCCAGAAAGAAGTCAACCAGCGTCTGGAAGAGATCAACCGCGTCACCGATCAGACCACGTTCAACGGCACCAACGTCTTCAAGACCAGCACCAGCAGCTCCTCCTTCAGCATCCAGGTCGGTGCTAACGATGGTGAAACCATCAGCATCACCATCGGCGGGGCCAGCGCTTCCGGTACTTCGACCAACGCTTCCAGCGGCTGGAACATGTACACCAGCACCGCAACTGCCGGTGCATCGGCTGCCAACGGTGGCTCGCGCTCTGTCAGCGCCAGCGGCTTCGACGTGCTCGCCGACGACGCGCTCAAGATCCTCGACAACAAGCTCAACAACGTTGACACCGAGCGCAGCAACCTGGGTGCGGTCCAGAACCGTTTCGAAACCGCCATCGACAACATCACCACCACGTCCACCAACCTGTCGGCAGCCCGTTCGCGCATCGAAGATGCCGACTACGCCACCGAAGTGTCGAACATGACCCGCGCGCAGATCCTGCAGCAGGCCGGCACCTCGGTCCTGTCCCAGGCGAACCAGACCCCGCAGACGGTCCTCTCGCTGCTGCGTTAATCCCTCCCCAGGGAGTGATGGAAGGCCGGCATCTTGCCGGCCTTTTTCGTTATCCAGCCGCCGTTCCCACAACCGCGGCGGAGAATGGAGCCGACATAGGCAACTATTCGCCGCTTCGCCCTTCTCGAGACATGGGAAGCTAGAGACACTTCTCACATCCTGCCGGAACATCGCCGCTCATGAACCATAGCCAACACGTCCCAGCCCCGCTGCAAAAGCGATTCATGGACCTCTATCGGCGAGGTGACTATCAGCATGCCAGGAAAGAAGCCGAATCCTTGGCCCAGCGCTTCCCACAGGATGCCTTCTCCTGGAAAGCGTTGGGCAATAGCCAGCTGCAGACTGGCGATGCCGCAGGCGCGCTCTCTTCACTGGAGCAGGCCAAGACGCTGACCCCGACGGACCCACTGGTGTTGACGGCTCTGGCGAAAGCGTACTTCAAGCAGGGCCAGAAGGAGCGGGCTTTCGATCTGCAGACCCGCAGCCTGGAGATCGACGGTGACAGCGCGCAGGCTCATTTCAACATGGCGAACATGTGTTATGAGATCGGCGCCTATCCGCGTGCGGAAAAACATCTGGCGCAAGCCGAGAAGGCAGGACATCCAGAAGCCGAAATCCTGGCGATGCGCAGCATTCTATTTTCGCTGCATTTTGAGTTCCAGAAGGGCCTGGACGCGCTTGAGCGCCTGCATACGCTCAAGCCGGAAGACCCCTCGGTTCTCAACACGCTCGGCAACTATCACAAGGACATGACCGACTTCGCAGCGGCGGAGCGTTACTACGCCCAGGCGCTGCGTCTGAGCCCGCAATACTACACGGCCTACTCCAACGGACTGCTGAACGACCACTACAACCCCGCGGCCACGGTCGAAAGCATCCTGCTCAAATCCAAGGCCTGGCGAGACCACTTCACGCCATCGCGGCTGTTGGCGCATGACGCCAAGGACCGCACCCCCGATCGCCCGCTCAAGATCGGACTGCTCTCGAGCAACCTTCGGGTTCACCCGGTCGGCTGGATGGTGAGCAGTGCACTGGAGAACCTGGCCAGCGATATCGAGATCTACGCTTACACCGATAACGACGCTCACGACCCGATTGCCGAAAAAGTCAAACGGCGCTGCCATTGGGTACCCACCTATCATCTAAGTCATCAGCAGCTCGCCGATAGAATTTTTGCCGACGATATCGACATCCTGATCGACCTGGCGGGTCACGGGGCCCAGAGCCGACTCCCGGTCATCGATATGAAGCCGGCGCCCCTGATCATCAAATGGGTGGGCATGCAGATCAGCAGCATGGGCATGGAGGCGTTCGACTACTTCCTGAGCGACCCGTATGAAACGCCGCCTGGCGTGGATCATCTCTATACCGAGAAACTGATCCGGCTGCCCAATGACTATATCTGCTATACGCCGCCCGCCTATACGCCCGCGATCACACCGTTGCCGGCCATCAGCAATGGATACGTGACCTTCGGCTGTTTCAACAACCCCGCCAAGGTCAACGATGTCATGCTGGGCGAATGGGCCAAGCTGATGCACCAGGTGCCCGGCAGCCGCCTCTTCCTGAAAGGGGGGCAGTACACCAGCCCGGACGTGTGCCAACGCATCCTGTCCACACTCGAGCACCATGGCATCGACTCCGGGCGCGTTTTGCTCGAGGGACCTTCGGATCACGCAGCGCTGCTCAAGAGCTACAACCGTGTCGATATCGCCCTGGATACCTGGCCCTACTCCGGCGGGCTGACGACCTGCGAGGCGCTGCTGATGGGCGTCCCCGTGGTCACGCATGTCGGGCCGACCTTCGCCGGACGACACAGCGCGACGCACCTGTCGAACGCCGGCATGTCGGAACTGGTCACGGATAGCTGGGAAGCTTTCCGTGAGCGAGTGATCGAACTCGCATCCGATCTGCCGAGTCTGGCGGTGATCCGAGCGGCCCTGAGAACCTATCTCGAACACTCCCCGATCTGCGATGCGCCCAAGTTCGGCCGCCATCTGCGCAAGGCGCTGCGAGCCGTCTGGCAGCGCTATTGCGAGAACGCAGCCCCGGCCGCGCTTAGCTTCGACGGTCATGGGCGCGCCTATTTCGAAGATGGCGACGAGCCGGTGGAGATACCTCGCCCGCCGACGCTCGACACGGATGAGGGCTTCGGCTGGCCGATCGAGGAGTCGATCATCGCCATCGACAACGGCGGCCAGCTCCTGAACGACAGCAAGGTCGAACAGCTGCTGACTGACGAACGCCTGGAGCTGATCGTATTCGATCCGTCAGGGGATGCCGCTCATCACCCCATGAGTCGCGCCGAGCGCGTGCACTACTATGCCGGCCATGGCCTGGGCACGGGCTCCCCGGCGACACTGTTCACCCCGAGCCCCAACTCGTCGCCCCCCCTCCCCGGCGATAGCCAGCATGAGCAGCAGGCACAGGCAGCAGCTGAGCCAACCGATTTCGACACCCTGGCGCTGGATAGCATCGAGGGCCTACCGGCCCTGGACTGGCTGGTGCTGGACGACACCTGCGATGCTGCCGACATTCTGAGCCACGGCACCCGGTCGCTGGCCCCGGCGGTGCTGATTCAGATCAAGGTTGCCTTCCAGCCGACACATGAGCGCCAGCCCGATATCGGCGAGATTCAGCGCTGGGCCAAGGAAAACGGCTTTTGCCTCTATCACCTGCACGACCAGCAACACCGCAGCGCCCTGCCCGCGGATGAAGCCAGTGCCGAGATGTTTGCGTCCGAGCTGCGCTCGGCCCAGGCGCTGCTGCTACCCGACCCGGACCGCATGACGGCCATGGGCGACAGGCAGCGGATGAAGCTGGCTTTCCTCCTGCACGTCGTCTACGGACTCAAAGATGTGAGCGGCAGTTTGCTGCAACAGCTGGATGCCGGGCTCGCCCGCCGCTATCTCGACAGGTTCTTGTCCTCGGAGAGTGACGAACTGCAGGCCACGTTGCCCGCGCCTCAGGGCGACGCCAGCCCGCGACCGGCGATCGACATGGCGCCCGACGACGTTCAACGCCGTCCCTTGGAACGCCTACGCAGCGCCCTTGGCCAGCGCAAGCTATGCCTGATCGACACCGGCAACCAGGCCAATCACGGCATCATCAAGCGGGGAATGCACGGCATTTTCCGTACATTGCAGGGTGCCGACTGCCCGGTGGAGTGGATAGATGCCGATAAGATTGAACCCAAGACCATGCTCACGCTGGCCACGTCCGCGGATCATGTCCTGCTGGGGGGCAATCGCTACTTCGATTTTTCGCTCAACATCAGCGGCTATGGGAGCAGCAATGTCTTTCATAGCCATGGGCGCCCCATCATCGGTGCGGTCAATGACCACCCGTATGCCGATTTCATGCTCGACAGGATGCGCAACGCCTCGCCCAGTGGACTATTCGTCGCGCGGGCCTCGTTGAGTAGCGAACTCGCATTTGTCAGACCCGATATCTCTTCCATCTTCAGCCCAACGACGGAGTCGTCTCCGCAGGCGTGGGAAGGTTGCGACAGACCGCACCTGGAACGAGAGATAGACATCCTGGTGCCACTCAACCTGAGCTACGCGCCGCGTGCAGAGGCTCTGCATCGCGACATGCTGGACAGGGCCGCGAGTTACGGCGCTGACTACGTCAAACTCGTGGATGAGGTACTCGAACAGTTCACCGATTTCGCACGCCCCCTGCTACCGCTCTTCCGAGAAGCCTATCAGCGTATTTTCGGATACGAATGGCATGTCTCCTATCCATGGTCGGAAGAGGACGAGCGGTTGTTGGGCCTGCTTAGCCTCCTAGACGACGTGAGCCGCGGGCGCGCCCGAATCAGGGCCATCGAGATACTGGCGCAGATGCCCTCCTCGGCCAATATCGTGGTGCTGGCACCAGAGATCGCCAGGCAAGTCCTGGGAAGTTTCGTTGGTGCCGAGGCCATTCGCCACTGGCAGTTCATCGGCGAGAAGACCTTCGAGGAACTGCAGTCGCTGTATACACAGGCTCGCTATGTGCTGAACGTCTCCCCGACCTATCACGACTGGTTGCATGAGCGCATCCGGCATGCAGCGATCTCGGGTTGCGCCATTCTTTCCAATCTGACGCAGCGCGCCGATCAATTCTTCGATCAGGGCGAGGACATCCTGTTCTTCGAGCACACCGCCCATGACGCGCTCTACTCGGAAGATCCGAGCCGCAGTGAGTCATTGGGTTTCGCCGCACAGGATAAAGTCAAGACTCAGCTACCCAGCGAAAAGAAGACCTTCGCCAACGCCATCGACGCGTATGCCGACTATCTGGAGACATTCGGTAGACAACTGAGCGATGCCGGTTTCGTTGCTGACACACAGCAAGCGGTCAGATTGCCCGACGCACCCTTCATGAGCGATGCAGAGAAGGAGCTATTCCGCGATGCACTGACTCGCGCAAGCAGCTACTTCGAATTTGGCTCAGGGGGCTCTACCGTCTGGGCGATCGAGAGCGGTCTCGAGGTCGAAGGCGTCGAGAGTGATGGAAAGTGGCTTGATGTCGTCAAGGCAAAACTCGGCGAAAAGTGCCGCTCGACCTATATAGACATCGGCCCGACGGGCGCCTGGGGTTTCCCCACGTCAGAGGTGGCGATTGCCAACTATGGCAACTATAGCCGCCATATCCTTGATTTTGCCAAGCCGTTCGATTTGACACTGATCGATGGAAGATTTCGTGTCGCTTGTACGGTGGCCACCGTCATTCATATCCTGAAGACGGCTGACGATATCGGCAAACCTCGGATTTTCATCCACGACTTCTGGAATCGACCCAATTATCATGTCGTGCTCGACTATCTGCAGCCGATACGCCGAGTCGACACTGCGGGCCTCTTCCGCGTCAAGTCTAATCTTGTCATCGAGGATCTGGAGAAGAGACTTGCCGAGTTTCTCAACGATCCTCGTTGACTAGGCAACGTCTATCACAAAGCCCAGGTGGACATGATCTTGTCCCACCTGGGCCATACTCCTCTATATGTCCAAAGCCACCGATGGCCGCGCTCCGCCGAACTGAGGCCCGCTAGCCCGTCCCAGCGGCTCAGTTGTCGAACAAGTGCTGATAATCGTCAAAACGAGAGAGCCCAAGACGCTCGAAAAATGCCATCGGCCATCCATAGCAACTCGTGAAATAGCCATGCGCCAGCGCGTTGACAGCGGGCTTCGGCTCGATATCGGTATCGAGCATGAATGCCAGCTGCTCGCGGCTATCAGGCTCGTGAACCGCATCCAGACCTCTATAGATGGCATTGCCAAGCACAATACTCGGCACCCCGAGATAGGCCGCCTCGATACCCGCCGTCGAAAAGAAGCAGAGAACCTTGTCTGCGCCCTGCATGAGATCGTACGAACTGATGACGGAATCGCTCTGAATGACATCCACATTGTCCCCCGCCAGGCCATGCCAGTAGTCGAAGTCACGACGACATATGCCCGCTTGGTTGGGATGATTGCGAATGATCAATTGATAGCGAGACTGGTTGGCAGCCCAGCTTATCAACCAAGCGACGGCCTCGCGCTGGGTCGCAAAGATAGGGGACAGTTTGATCCTCGGATCCAGAGAGGCATACTCATCTTCGCTAGAAACGAAATAGACGACGTACTCACGTTGTCCGGTCGGCGCCTCAGCAAATTTCTCGGCAAATGCATTGGTTCTTTGCTCTTCGAAAAAAGCCTTTGCCTTCTCCCCTTTCAAGGGATCATCCGACTCCTCCCAAAAAGCCTTGACCACAGCGGACATGGACAAGAAATCATGGATACGACAAGGCTGAACCCGGAGCGTTTTACCGGCATTCATCCTTTCATAATAAATGATCTGCTGCTCAAGCCGCTCCAAGACCAGTGTTTGCGGATAGGTATTGTAGGAGCGGCCATTATAGATATAAAAAAGGTCATCAGGCTCCAGGCCAATCGACTGTATACCAGCCTCAAAATGGGCTACGAAAAGCAGTGCCTGGCGGAGATAAGACTCGACCTCTGGCCAGCAGTCATCGAGATCAAGCGAGACACAACGGTAACGAGAGACCAGATTGGAGACAATGGCCACCCCAATATTGAGGCCTCGATATGTCACGCCCCTCAAGTCTTCGATATCCACCACCGAGCAGAGCAACTCATCGACCAACGCTGATAGGTCGGCAGAAGACTCGAAAGCACTGACTGTCGTCTGGTAGTAACCTTGATGCTCTCCGAGCATCCGAGAGATGGTCGCCTGGATATCAGCCAGCCGCCCTGCATCTCGCTCACCCACAGTGACCAGTGGGATCACCTGAAAGCGATCCTGCAAGCTGAGCCGATAGAGCATCTCCAGAAAGGTGCCGAAGACTTGATAATTTCGCAGGTCGCTACAAAAAACGAAGGCTCTACGCGACATCACTTATTCCCTGAAACTGTCAATGGTACTTTGCATATCGTGACATGACCGCCAAGCATACTGGTGATGGGCTTTACGGCTGGAGATGATCAAGTCACCGGGTACCTCCGTGGTGGGTGTCTCCATCCTGCAATAGCTTCCACCCAACGCCTCTGCTGCACCATCGAGCACCTCTCCCAGAGAAGGGGTCGTATCGGGACCGATATTGACGATATCAAAGAAGCCATGCTGCGATTCGAGCTTCGTAAAATGCACCAGCGCGTCGACAGCGTCCCGATAGTCGATTTTGCTGATCCGACGCGACACATGCCTTGCAGACACCTCTCCCCCATTGGCCAATGTCGACATCATTGACGAGTAGGCTTCCTGTTTGACTAACGACTCGAGTGGCCCCATGACAGAAGAGAGCCGCAAGACAGTAAAACGCGTTTCACGGGTCATCTGTGAAAGCGATTTCAAGTGCTCCTCCACAAGCACCTTGGCTTGAGCATAGGAACCTTCCGGGCACAGCAAAGACGCCTCTGAAAGTATCTCCTTCGAGGTCCCATAGACACTCTGAGAGGACACGAAGATGATTTTCGCAGGCGTCACGCGCATACATGCCCGCAGAAATTCGACACTCGTTTGAACGGCGGCAAAATGATCGGCAGGCGCGTGGTGAGGCCTGGCAAAAGCGCCATGCAGCACCACATCGATACCGCGCAGATCCGCCATTCCGGAGAGCAGGTCCTCGAAGCAATAAGCGCGGCTAATACCTTTTCTTTCATTGCGACAGCGATCGACGGTAGAGACTTCGAGCCCACTGTCAGAGAGCAGCCGGTCCAGCAATAGCCCTCCAAGCAATCCGCTACTGCCAGAGAGCAGCACTCTCTTCACTATCGATGGCTCACCGCGACTTCCCGAGCTGGATGTTGGCTGTAAAAAGGGAACCAGGTCGACCTTTTTACTAGCCACCTGTCTGACACCGGCATGTCTCAACGAGAGATGGGGTTTCAAGCAGGGCTGCTTCATCAGCAACCCCATGACCACATATTCGACCTCATTGAATCCGAGCTTGGCCCTGAGCCCGGTGATACCGGTAAACCGGGGGTTGATTTCGAAAACTTTGAAACCGTCGTCCGTGATACGGCCTTGCACGTTAATTGGCCCAAATGCATCCAAACGTTGCATGGATCGGCAAAAATCTTCAATAAAATGCTCTAGCGGTGCCAGATCGAGTGGAACGATCTCGATCGGTACCCCATTGGCCAGGCGATTGGTGGTGGCACAACAGGCACGCAGTTGGGAACTCTGATCAAAGATCAATTGCAAAGAAATTTCACCGACCTGGCGATTCTCTCCGCGAAGCAGACCTTTGCTGTAGTCAGCGGCGTGACAGTCGTTACTTGCCGGCATAGCGATTTCTTGATAGATATGGCTTTCGCCATCTTCAATGGCATGCAAAGCCCGCTGGTCAGCAACGACACTGATGCTCTGGGAAGCGTATCCTGAGCGCGGCTTTCTAATCAGCGGGAATATGATGTCCTCGGCGGCCAGCACTTCCTGATGCGTAAAACTTCTTACAAAAAAAGGGGCAGCCTCTTTAAACGCCCTGGCGTAGCCATACTTATCCCGGCAAGCTGCAACCAGAGGCTCCGCTGCGGCCAGCACGCAGATCCTATGCTTTCCAAGTAAGTCTCTATGTTTTGCCAGCAAATAGGCCTCATCGTCGTGCCCCGGAATGAGTACCGTAATATTTTCTTCCGTCGCGACCCTGACCAGACTCTCTATATAGTCATCATCGTAATAACTCGGAATCAGCCGACTGCGATCACACTCCGTCGCGCCGAAAGCCGAGGGATTGTTTCCCAAACCGACGGTCTGAACAGCGCCAGGCTTGAATAGCTTGCATGAATCAATCACTGACTGACCGACACCACTACCAATTGAACAGATGCCGACCACAAGCTCATCCATATGACACCCCGTATCCGTGCTCTTTGACGACCTGACAAATAAATTCGACCTGATGGGCAGAAAGAGAGGCCGATATCGGCAGACAAATGACCTCATCTGCAGCACTGTGCGCGTGACTCAAGGGCGACGGCGATCGACTCTCTGCACCACGATAGACCGCGTGATCGCTGATGAGCGGATAGAAGTAGCGCCGCGCGTAGACATCATGCGCTCGCAAGCGCTCATAGAGTTCGTCCCTGCTCACTGCGTAGTCATGACTGACGCGCACAGGAAAATAGGCATAGTTGGAGACGGTCTGCGCCTGAAAATCCGGCAGCCGGATACCTTTGATACCTTCCAGATTGCGCCTGTATAGGCGATCGACCTCCTCTCGCCTACGGATGGCACAATCGATATGTTTCAGCTGCAGCAGACCGAAGGCAGCATTGATCTCGCTCATCTTGCCATTGATGCCCGATGCCACGACCGTCGTCTCGTTGACGATGCCGAAATTCTTGAGGTTATCGATATGGCGCTTGGTCTTGGCATCAGGGCAGACGATGGCACCGCCCTCGAAGGTATTGAAAACCTTGGTGGCGTGGAAGCTGATTGCGCTCAGGTCACCATGACGCAGAATGCTGCCACCCTCGTCCTCGACGCCGAAAGCGTGCGCGGCGTCATAGATCACCTTGAGGTTGTAGGTATCGGCGATCTCCTGGATCGCCGCGACATCGCACGGGTTGCCGTAACAGTGCACCGGCATGATCGCGGTCGTGCGCGGCGTGATGGCCGCCTCGATCTTCTCGGGGTCGAGATTGAACGTCTGGGGATCGATATCGACGAAGACCGGCGTGATGCCGTTCCAGAGCAGCGAATGCCCGGTGGCCACGAACGAAAACGGCGTGGTGATCACTTCACCGCTGATTCTTAGCGCCTGCAGCGCGGTAAGTAGCGCAATGGTCCCGTTGTTGAAGAGCGCGATCTCCGGTACGCCCAGGTAGTCGCGAAGTGCCGCTTCCAGCTGCTGATGCATCGGCCCATTGTTGGTCAGCTTCTTACTCGCCCATATCTGTTCGAGATAGGGAATGAACTCGTCCAATGGCGGTAGATAGGGCTCGGTGACATAGATGGGCTTGTCGTTCATGGATTACCTTTTCTCAGATACCCACCGGCACCACGGCATGGCATCGAGGGCTGATCAGGCCCTGTTGATCTCGGCTATGGCGATTCTTCGAGAAACTCGAGCAGATAACGTCCATAGCCATTCTTGGCGAAGACTTTAGCAGCCGCGGCCAGCTCGCTCTCACTCAGCCAGCCTTGACGCCAGGCGATCTCTTCCAGACAAGCGATCTTGTACCCTTGGCGTTTCTCGATGGTCTCGACGAACTGAGCGGCTTCCAGCAGGCTTTCGTGGGTACCGGTATCGAGCCAGGCGAAGCCACGTCCCAATAGTTGAACGTGCAAGTCGCCGCGTTGGAGATAGGCTCGATTGATGTCGGTGATTTCCAACTCGCCTCGATGCGAAGGCTTCAGATGCTTGGCGATCTCGATAACGTCGTTGTCGTAGAAGTAGAGGCCGGTGACGGCGTAATGGGATCGGGGTTTGCTAGGTTTTTCCTCGAGAGACAGTACACGGCGTTCGGCATCGAACTCGACCACGCCGAAGCGCTCGGGATCCTTGACCTGGTAGCCGAATACCGTGGCACCGGAGGCGCTTTCCATGACCCGCTTTAGCTTGGGACTGAACGCCTGTCCGTAGAAGATATTATCGCCGAGCACCAAGCAGACATTGTCCTGACCAATGAAGGACTCTCCGATCAGAAACGCCTGCGCCAACCCCTCCGGGCGTGGTTGCACAGCGTATTGCAGATCGATACCGAAGCGCGCGCCGTCGCCCAGCAAACGCTGGAAGTTGTCTCGATCCTCTGGCGTGGTGATGATCAGGATGTCGCGTATCCCCGCCAGCATGAGCACCGACAGCGGATAGTAGATCATCGGCTTGTCGTAGATTGGCAGCAGCTGCTTGGATATGCCCATGGTGATCGGGTGCAGACGGCTACCAGCACCACCAGCCAGCACGATACCCTTGTAGCCCTTCATGCCGGAGTGCCCAATCGGGACAGATCCAGCCCGCCCACACCCTGACGGCTCCACCAGTTCGGATGCGCCAGGTACCAGGCGACCGTTGCTCGTAACCCATTCTCGAACTTCTCCTGGGCGCGCCAGCCCAACTCTCGCGAGAGCTTGCTGGAGTCGATGGCATAGCGCCGATCATGGCCCGGCCGATCTTTGACGAATCGAATCTGACGCGCGTAGGAGGCCCCCGCGCCGGCCAGCGGCCGCCATTCGTCAAGGAGCTCACAGATCGACTGCACCACCGAAAGATTGGTACGTTCGCTGTCACCGCCGACATTGTAGGTTTCGCCGACTCGGCCGCGTGTAGCGATCGCGACGAGCGCTCGGGCATGGTCGTCAACGTAAAGCCAGTCACGTATCTGCTGGCCATCGCCGTAGACAGGCAGGTCAGCGCCGCACAGCGCCGAAAGGATCATCAGCGGTATCAACTTCTCGGGGTACTGGAAAGGGCCATAATTATTGGAGCAGTTGGATACGATGACAGGCAGCCCATAAGTTCGGTGCCAGGCCCTGACCAGGTGGTCCGCCCCCGCCTTGCTGGCCGAATAGGGTGAACTGGGGGCGTAGGGCGAGCTTTCGTCGAAACGTGTCGTATGGTCTGCACCGAGATCGCCGAACACTTCATCGGTGGAGACATGGTGAAAGCGAAACGTCTCACGTCGCGCCTGGGAGAGCCCGCGCCAGTGGCTTCGCGTCACCTCAAGCAGTGTTGCCGTACCGAGGACGTTGTGATGCACGAACGAGAGCGGATCGTCGATGGAGCGATCGACATGTGTCTCCGCGGCCAGATGCATCACGGCATCGGGCGAGTGGCGCTCGAAGACCTGTTCCAGGGCCGCACGATCATTGATATCGATTGGCTCCATCCAGTAACGGCCAGCATGGGTGCCAGCGAGATCGGTATCCGGATGCGAGGCATAGCCGAGCCTGTCGATATTGACGACGCTATGCTCGGTAGCCGTCAGCAGGTGCTGGACCAAAGCCCTGCCGATGAAACCCGCCCCGCCCGTGACCACTATTTTCATGCCGCACCCGTCGATAATTCTCCACCGAGTGCCAGCATGCCTGCATCGGCGACGAACGTTACAGTGAATAAGTGCCTATACGCTCTCCAGTTCGTCGCTTATCGGACGTCAAAGAGCCTCGATCGACACGCCCTCTTCAGAAGCGACCGAATGATGAGCGACCAGCATATTGGCAAGGTGCCGGACGAGCGTGCTGCCACACCCTCATTCGGCCGGTCGGCCAGCGTCTACCGCCTCTCCCCCTTCGTCGCTCTCCGCCACGGCCGGCGGTACCGACAAGCTGTCGCGGCGCTCGCCGTCAAACGCCTCGCGCAGCACGTCGTGCTCGGGATTCATATCGATGTTGCCGTGGAAGGCCGCGCCATCTTCGAGGATCAGCCCGGGGGCGTAGAGTTCTCCCTGGACTGCGGCTGTGGCTTTCAGCGTGATCCGCTCGGCAGCGAGGAGCTGCCCTTCGACCTGCCCTTTCACGGTGATCTCGCGGGCGACCAAGCGGCCCTCGACCTGGCCGTCACTACCGACCGTCACCGCGTGGTGGGGAAAGCTGACATCACCGACGACCCGGCCTTCGATCAGCAGATCTTCTTCGCCGTTGACATCACCACGAATCGTGGTCTTGGCGCCAATTCGCGACATGCCGTGTAGCGACTGGGAGGGCTCGTTACCACGAGTCGGCGTGCTGGCGGCCTCAGTCGAAACGGGCTGGCGGAGCGCTTGGCTGGATTTCGGAAACATCGGACAGCTCTCGGTCACGGGTTGGCGATATCCGGGCGTAAGCTGCCCGAACGCTAGATTTCTTCATCGGCGATCACGCCTATATCTTGACCGCGAGAGCCCCATCACTCTCTTCAGGGCTCTACTCACTCCCTTTCGGGCCTTTCGGTTCCTGGATCGTGTCCGTCGACAGGCATGGCGGACAGCCTCGAGCGCACGGCTATGGAACAAGCACGGCTACCTTCAGGTTTTCTTACCCGCGCCGATACACGAATCAATTGCCCCGAAAAAGATGATGGGAGGGCTTCCCTCGTCCCCTGCCAACGTCAGTACTCGGGCTTGGGCGTCTTGAACAGAGACGATGCGGGCGTCTTGAAAAGACGCGGTCATAGACACGTCTCCAGCACAATGAAGAGGAAGGCATGGATTTGGGAGAGTGGCTTCTGCTGGGCGGCCTAGGCTGCTGCCTGCTGCTGCTGTTCGACGGCTACCGTCGGGCACGCGGGCGACGTAAGCGCGCTGTGGCAGCCTCGGCATATGCGTCGTCGCAGACAAAGCCTTTCGAGCAGACAAAACCTGTCGAGAGAGGGAGCACTGAGCCCGACCAGACACTGCCCGAGGAGGACGCGTCATCTTCCTGCCCACCGGCGCCGTCAGGCTCATCAGCGAGTTTCGAAGGTGATGACCCGGCCACACTGATCGGCGCCAGTATGAGCGTGGTCGGCGACATCGACTGCGCCGAATCGATTCGTGTCGAGGGGCGACTCGACGGCACGCTGGCCGCCGATGAACACGACGTCGTCGTCGGTGCACTGGCTGAGGTCGGCCCGCAGCTGAGTGCCGGCACACTACATATCGCCGGCCGCGTGTCGGGCGAGCAGCGTGTGCAGGGGGCGGCGTTGATCGCTCCCGGTGCACGGGTAGAGGGCACACTCACGGCACACAGGTTGGCGTGCCATGAGGGCGCCAGCCTGCAGGGTAGCATCCAGGTGGGCGGCCATCGCTCGGGCGCTGCCCGACGCTGAGCCGCTCCTTCAATGAGTGGCTGACAGCGGCTCGACGCTGGCAGTCGAAGTGCCTGATCCAAGTGTCGCTAACGGGAGTGACAAGCCATGCCCAGCCCCATCGATCTCAACACGCTATCGCTCAACTTGGGCGCCGGCAGCTCGCCACAGCAGCGCCTCGACAGCCTGATGCAGCAGGCACGGCAGAATCTGCCGTTCGTGCAGGATGCCAATGCAGCCGCCAATGATGGCGAGCGCGCCGGCAAGGGTTATCTGAGCGACCAGATCAACGAGCTCAATGCAGTCATGTACCAGTACGGCCTGCGCTTCGAGCTGAGCGACTTCGACAGCCAGGTGATCACCCGGGTCATCGATCGAGCCACCGGAGAAGTCATCCGCCAGATCCCGTCGGAGGAGATGCTGCGGATCGCCAAGGCCTTCGCCGACGACCAGGGCCGCTTGGTCGACGCCTCAGCCTGACACCGACAGCCCTTCCCGCCTCTGGCTTGCCCGGCAGCGCGACATGGCGTCTGAGTAACAGCTGCCGGCGTGCCCTGTTGCGAATTCGTCGAATCGAGCGCCAGCGCTTACGCTTAGGCCACGACACATGGCCGAGGGAGCGGCAAGATGATAGGGCAATCAATGGCGCGCGCGATGCGCGCCCTGCGAATCTGGCAGGAATTGGGGTTGTGTCTGATGCTGGGCATGGCGCTGGGCGGCTGCTCGACCTACGTCAACGCGCCAGACGTCTCGGGGGCGGCCGCAGCCCGAACCCCACAGGGACTCGACTACCAGGTCCTGCCTGACCAGCTATTCACGCCTGGGGATTGGCCGCAGCCGCTGAGCGCGGACGTCTACTTACCCGATACCGCCGGCGACGCCATGCGTCCGGCAGTGATGATGGTTCACGGCGGTGGCTGGGAAGGTCGCTCGAAAGAGGACATGACCCCGATCGCCAAGCGTTTCGCCCGTCACGGCTATGTGGTGATCAACGTCAGCTACCGCTTCGCCCCCGAGTTTCGCTTCCCGGCGCAGTTGCACGATCTGCAGCTGGCACGTCACTGGATCGACGCCCACGCCGCCGAGTGGCGGATCGACCCCGGTCGCATCGCCGGTCTGGGCTACTCCTCCGGCGCCCACCTGGTCAGCCTGTTGGCACTGGTGGCAGGCACCGATAGTCCACTCGACCGTCCCTACGGTGGCGCGGATACCGGCTTCGCCGCCGTCGTCTCCGGGGGCACGCCGGCGGACCTGCGGCTATGGGACAGCGGTCGACTGCTGATCCAGCTGCTGGGCGGTACCAAAGAGGAGCTTCCCGGCGCCTATGCCAGCGCATCGCCGGTGACACATGTCCACGCTGGCGCTCCGCCCTTCTTCCTGTTCCATGGCACCTGGGACGACCTGGTGCCGCCCGAGCACGCTCGGGTACTGTTCACGGCGCTGCAGTCACACGGGGTCCACGTCGAGCTTTACTGGATGCGCTGGCGTGGCCATATCACTGCCTTCCTGCTGCGTGGCGACGCCGAGGATGCGGCACTCGATTTTCTCGCCCGCGAGATGCCCCCTGGCTGAGTGCGGGCAGGCGTCACCCCCGGCTTGCATGCGGCCCGGCGAGCGCGCACCATTATCGTTTCCAACGATAAGCTTATGAACAGAGGCCAAAAAAGCGATGAGCCGATGGAGCGCTAGCGAGCCCCGCGAACGGATTCGGCTGCGGGCGCGTATCGCCGGCTACTTCCCCATCACCACCTGGCTGCCCTACTACAATCGCCACCTGCTCGGCGAAGATCTGATCGCGGCAGTCATCGTGACTCTGATGGTGATCCCCCAGGCGTTGGCTTACGCCATTCTCGCCGGACTGCCGGCGATCGCCGGGCTCTATGCCAGCATGCTGCCGCTGATCGCCTATACCCTGTTCGGCACCAGCCGCACTCTTGCCGTCGGCCCCATGGCGATCGTCTCGCTGATGACCGCTGCGGCGCTGTCTCCGCTATTCGTGTCCGGCACCGTCGCCTACAGCCAGGGGGCGGTCACCCTGGCACTGCTCTCAGGGCTCATCCTGGCGCTCATGGGACTGCTGCGACTGGGCTTTTTCGCCAACTTCCTGAGTCATCCGGTGGTCTCGGGGCTGCTGACCGCCTCGGGGGTACTGATCGCCGCCAGCCAGATCGCCGGTTTGATGGGCATTGGTGGGGCCGGCTTCACGCTGGTCGACCAGCTACTACACATTCTGCGCCATCTCGAGAAGGTGCACTGGCCCACCCTGGGTCTGGGCCTGGCCGCACTGCTCTTCCTGCTGCTGATGCGCCGCTCCGCCCCTGCACTGCGCCGCCTGGGGCTCGCCGCCGGTACTGCCACTTTCGTCGTGCGCCTGGGCCCGGTCATGGCGGTGGCCATCACCACCAGCCTCTCCTGGGCACTCGACCTCCCCGCGCTGGGCGTGGCCGTGGTCGGCGAGATTCCAGCACATCTGCCGCCGCTCAGCCTGCCTTCACTCAACCCCGCGCTGTGGCGCGAGCTGCTGCTGCCGGCCTTTCTGATCAGTGTGGTGGGCTTCATCGAATCGGTATCGCTGGCGCAGATGCTGGCTGCCCGCCGGCGCGAGCGCATCTCTCCCGATCAAGAGCTGATCGGTCTGGGCAGTGCCAATCTGGCCGCCGCCTTCACCTCGGGTATGCCGGTCACCGGCAGTCTGTCACGCACCGTGATCAACTTCGATGCCGGCGCGCGCACCCCCGCCGCCGGCGCCCTGGCAGCGCTCGGCGTCGGCCTGGTAATCCTGTGCCTGACGCCGCTGATCGCCTACCTGCCGATCGCCACCCTGGCCGCCAGCATCATCGTCTCGGCGATGACTCTGGTCGATCTGCCCGCTCTCAAGCGTACCTGGCGCTACTCGCAGAGTGACTTCGCCGCCATGCTGATCACCATCGTGCTGACTTTCCTGGAAGGGGTGGAGGCCGGCGTGATGGCCGGCGTGGGCGTGTCGCTGGCGCTCTACCTCTATCGCACCAGTCGACCGCATACCGCCGTGGTAGGCCGGCTGCCGGGCACCGAGCACTTTCGCAACGTGCGCCGTCACGATGCCGAGATCGATGCCGAGATCGGGCTACTGCGGATCGACGAGAGCCTCTATTTCGCCAACGCGCGCTACCTGGAAGATACCGTCTACGGGCTGATCGCCGATCGCCCGGCCATGCGCCACCTGGTGCTCATCTGTTCTGCGGTCAATCTGATCGACGCCTCTGCACTGGAGAGCCTGGAAGCGATCAATGCCCGCCTGGCCGACTCACAGATCGCGCTCAATCTGGCCGAGGTCAAGGGTCCGGTCATGGATCGCCTCAAGAAGAGCGACTTTCTCGATCACCTGAGCGGCGAGGTTTATCTCAGTACCTATAGTGCCTGGACCGAGCTGCGTCACCGCCTGGATGACGAAGCCCGAACCAGGGCCGAGTCATCGGATGCCGCCAGTTGAGGCTTCAAACCCCAGCGAACCTACCGCCGACAGCACGCCCTGGCTCGCTCAACCCTTCACGGCGACGCAGGATCGGCAGCAGCAGATAGCATGTGGCCAGCGGGCGGCGGTCGGTCTTGCCCAGCGGGCTCTTCTCACGTGAGTAGGGGCGATTGTCCGCGGTCAGCGTGGCATACCAGCCACCGCGGAGGCCGTCGATCATGTGCTGGCCGCAGTAGCCGGCAATGCGATCGTACCAGCGCCAGTAGCGCGACTGCCCGGTGGCCTCCGCAAGCAGCGCCGCGGCCGCCAGCCCCTCAGCCTGTACCCAGTGCTGCTTGTCGCGATTGACCACCTCGCGGCGCATGTCCACGCCGCTCACCAGGCCACCATGCACGGCATCCCAACCCGCCTCCATCGCCCCCACGAACAGCGAGCCGGCGGTTTCCAGCAGCCAGCCACGGGCACTCGGCGAACACGCCGCCAGCCTCGTCATCAGCTTGGCCCACTGGACGAGATGGCCGATCTGAAATCCCCAGGGGCGATAGGGATCATCGGGGCGGTCGCGGTGGAGTTCGAAATCCGCCCGCCAATCGCTGTCGAAATGCTCCCACAGCCAGCCGCCGGCGAGCGGTGCCAGCCGCTGCCAGACACAGCGGGTCACGCTCAGCGCCCGCGCCAGACACGCAGCATCGGCGCTCACCGCATAGCAGGCCAGTAGCGCCTCGCACATCTCCAGATTGGCGCGCTGGCCGCGGTAGGGAGTTAGCCGCCAGCGCCCATCCGCCGAGTCGGCGTAGAGTCCGCTGTCGCTTTCGTAAAAGTGCTTGTCGATGAGCACGCGCACCCGTTCGAGCCCCGCCGCCGCCTCGCCGATGCCGGCGTCCAGCGCCACGGCATACGCCTCGAGCACTCGCGCCAGCCCCAGGCCGCGCTGGGTCTCATCCTCCGGCGTAACGCCATCGAGCAGCCAGGCATAGCCCTGGATCCGCGTCTGGTAGTGGCGTTCGTCGAGAAACCGCAGACCATGCCGCGCCCAGGTCAGATACTCGGGCTCCCCACGATATACGGCGTAGCGGGCATAGTTGATCACGAAGCCAGCGCTGGAGAGCAGATGCCGACGCTGGGGCTGAATCCGCTCCCCGCTATCGGTAAAGGCGTGGAAGAACCCCGCCTGGGTATCGATGCAGCGAGGGTGATAGAACCCCATGAGACTATCGATCTGCTGGGCGACTTGAGAGGATGACGTCAATGGCATGAGCAAAGAATCCTTCGGATTGCTCTGTCTGGTGTAACCTGCCTGTCACCGCGACGCAATGCGTCTCTGGTCGTGCTTCTCAAGAAGTCGATATTTTCGTTAAATGTCGACATAGACTGCCATTCATCGCCTCGGCCCCACTCATCATGCCGCCTGATACGCCCAGTCACCCCGTGAACATCGAGCCCAGCTCCGCCGCCCCGCCCACCCAGAGCGCCGAAGCCGCCTATGCGGCACTCAAGCGCGACCTCGTGCGGGGCCGCTACGCCCCCGCGGAAAAGCTGCTGATGAACGAGCTCAAGGCCCGCTACGCCATCGGCGTGGGACCACTGCGCGAGGCGCTGACCCGCTTGGTCGGCGAACGTCTGGTGACCAGCGTCAGCCAACGCGGCTACCGCGTGGCGCCGATGTCGCTGGACGAGCTCGAAGCGCTCTACGACGCCCGCGCCGAACTCGAGGGGCTGCTCACCCGGCTGGCCATCGAACGTGGCGACGACGCCTGGGAGGCTGCAATTCTGGCCGCAGCGCATCGTCTGGCCAGGGTCAGCGACCTGCACTCCGGCGACGACATGCTCGATCTGTGGGATGCCCGCCATCAGGCGCTTCATGCGGCGATCGTCGACGGCTGCGGCTGCCCACCGCTGCTGCAGGCCCGCGCGGCGCTGTTCGACCAGGCCCAGCGCTATCGTCACCTGTGGCTGCACCAGACGGTGTTCTCCGCCGAGGCGTTGGCCGCCAAGCGAGTCGAACACGCGGCGCTGGTCGAGCGCGTGCTGGCGCGCGATGCCGAGGGTGCCGCGCGCGCCCTGCGCGATCATCTGCTGACCCCGGTGGCGATCATCCAGCAGCGGCTGGCGGAGCGCGGCTGGGCCTGAACGGCATCAGCCGATCACACCCCGTTCACGCAGGGCTTGCCAGTGCGCGGCATCGGGGCCCAGCCACGCCTCGAGAACCTCGAAGGTATGCTCACCCAACCGTGGCGGCATGCCCGATGCGCCCAGACGCTCGCCATCCAGCTTGATCGGGTTGCCGACCAGACGCGCGACCCGACCATCTTCGCCGCGGCGCTCGATCTGCATCCCGCGATGGCGCACCTGGGGGTCGTCGAACACCTGATCGAGGGTGTTGATCGGCCCACTGGGTACCCCTGCCCGCTCCAGCGCCAGCAACCACTCATCGCGACACCGTTCGCGCAAACGCGCCGCGAGCTTTTCCACCAGCAGCTCGCGGTGCGCCACCCGGGCGGCGTTGGTGGCGAAGCGCGGGTCGTCCGCCAGCGCCGCCAGCGACAGCACCTCACACAGGCGCCGGAACTGGTCGTCGTTGCCCACGGTGATGATGAGATGACCGTCGGCGGCGGCAAACGCCTGGTAGGGCACGATATTGGGGTGAGCGTTGCCCAGGCGCTGGGGCACATTGGCGCTGGTGAGATAGTTGAGCGCCTGATTGGCCAGTACGCCGACCTGGACATCGAGCAACGCCATGTCGATATAGGCGCCCTTGCCATCGCTGTCACGCCGGCGCAGGGCCGCCAGGATGGCGTTGGCGGCATAAAGCCCGGTGAGGATATCGGTGAGGGCGACCCCCACTTTGGTCGGCTCGCCACCGGCCACATCGGGTTGCCCGGTAAGGCTCATCAGCCCACCCATCCCCTGGATCAGGAAATCATAGCCCGCCCGCGAGGCGTAAGGGCCATCCTGGCCGAAACCGGTGATCGAGCAGTAGACCAGGCCGGGGTTCTCCGCCGTCAGGCTGGCGTAATCGAGCCCGTAGGCCGCCAGGCCACCGACCTTGAAATTCTCGATCAGCACGTCGGCGCACGCCGCCAGCCGGCGCACCAGCGCCTGGCCCTCGGGGTCGGCGAGATCGATCGCCACCGAACGCTTGCCCCGGTTGGCACTCAGGAAGTAGGCGGACTCCTGGGTGCCGGGTAGCCAGGGCGGCCCCCAGGCGCGGGTATCGTCGCCGCGCCCCGGGCGCTCGATCTTGATCACCTCGGCCCCCAGATCGGCCAGCTGCTGGGTACACCAGGGGCCAGCCAGCACCCGCGACAGATCGAGTACGCGCAGGCCGGCGAGCGGAGCTTGGGCGTCGCTCATGACCTCACCCGAACGCCTGGATGCCGGTCTGGGCGCGCCCCAGGATCAGCGCATGGATATCGTGGGTGCCTTCGTAGGTGTTGACCGTCTCCAGATTGAGCATGTGGCGGATGACCCCGAACTCCAGCGAAATACCGTTGCCGCCATGCATGTCGCGCGCAGTGCGTGCGATGTTCAGCGCCTTGCCGCTGTGGTTGCGCTTGATCAGCGAGATCATCTCCGGTGTCGCCTGGCCGGCATCGAGCAGCTGCGCGACGCGCAGACATGCCTGCAGACCCAGGGCGATCTCGGTCTGCATGTCGGCCAGCTTGAGCTGGATCAGCTGGTTTGCCGCCAGCGGCCGGCCGAACTGGTGGCGATCCAGAGTGTATTGACGCGCCGCGTGCCAGCAGAACTCGGCGGCGCCGAGTGTCCCCCAGGCAATGCCGAAACGTGCCTTGTTGAGGCAGCCGAACGGACCGCTCAGGCCAGCGGCCTCCGGCAGCAACGCCTCCTCGTCGACGAAGACGTCATCGAGCACGATCTCGCCGGTGACCGACGCCCGCAGCGACGCCTTGGCCTGAATGGTAGGCGTGGAGAACCCCTTGGCGCCCCGCTCGACCAGAAAGCCCTTGATGCGGCCCTCATGGGCGTCGGATTTGGCCCACACCACCGCCACGTCAGCGATCGGGCTATTGGTGATCCACATCTTCTGGCCGCTGAGGCGGTAGCCGCCCTCGACCTTGCGCGCCCGGGTCTGCAGGCTGCCAGGGTCGGAACCGGCGTTGGGCTCGGTCAGGCCGAAACAGCCCACCAGCTCGCCCCGCGCCAGTCCCGGCAACCAGCGCTGCTTCTGCGCCTCGCTGCCGTAGGTCTCGATCGGATACATCACCAGCGACGACTGCACGCTCATGGCCGAGCGGTAACCGGAATCGACCCGCTCCACTTCGCGCGCGATCAGGCCGTAGGCCACGTGGCTGGCACCGGCGCCACCGTAGGTTTCGCTCACGGTCGCCCCGAGCAGGCCCAGTTCGCCCATCTCGGAGAGAATCTCGCGCTCGAAGCGCTCTGCCTCGAACGCCTCCAGCACCCTGGGCTGCAGCCGTGCCTGGCAGTAGTCCCGTGCCACCTGCTGGATCTGACGCTCCTCGTCATCGAGCTGCTGGTCGAAAAGCAGCGGATCGTCCCACTGGAAACCGGACATGACACACGCCTCCTGGCGCTGGATCGAAGGAAGGGAGATGGCGTGCGCAACGGCAACGCCCTGCCGGGAGCGTACGCCAAGGCTGCGGGAAGGGATATGCGAAAAACGTCGATATCCAATAACGAATATCGACGTTTTCAAGACAACATCTACGTTATAGCGCCAATGGCTATATTTTCTGCAGGGTTGCACCACCCGCGTCGGATACCAGTCGCCAGCTGCTGTCGCAGCCCGGCAGCGCTGCCGATTCGTGCGCCAGCAACAGCGCGGTGCGCCCGGCCAACCAGCGCGACAGCGCCGCTCTCACTACCTGCGCGGTTGCCGCGTCCAGTCCACTCAATGGCTCGTCGAGGATCACCAGCGGTGAGTTGCGCAGCATCACCCGCGCCAGCGCCACCCGGCGAGCCTGGCCGCCGGAGAGCTGGCGCCCCTGCTCGCCGACCCAGGTCTGGAGCCCCTGTGGCAGCGCTTCGGCCCAGTCGTACAGGTCCACCTGCTCAAGCACCGCCCACAGCTGTGCGTCGCTGGCCGTGGGATCGCCCATGCGCAGATTGGCGGCCAGGGTGTCATGGAACAGCTCGCTGCGCTGCGTGAGGTAGCCGATGCGGGCACGCAGCGAGTCCGGCGCCAGCTCGGCGACCACATGGTCATCGAAGCGCAGTTCGCCGACATCGGGGTCGAAGGCGCGCACCGCCAGCTGTGCCAGGGTCGACTTGCCGCTGCCGGAGGCACCGATCACCCCGACGATCTGCCCCGGCGCCAGCGCCAGATCGATCCCGCGCAGGACCCAGCGCGGGCCCTGGCGCAACCCGACATCGCGATAGGCCAGACTCGGCGCGGCACCACCGCTCTGCAGAGACTCGCCCTCCTGCTCAGGCGTCAGCGCGGTCTGCGCATTGAGACGCTCGGCCGCACGCTGGGTCGCACCGAGCTGGGTGAACGCCATCGGCAGGCCACCGAGGCCCTCGGCCACCGCCAGCGTCCCCAGGGTCAGCATCACCATCACCGCACCGCTCAGGACCCCGCTCGACAGCGCCGCCAGTCCCAGACCAAGCACGCCCACGGCGGCCAGTTGGATCACCAGCGTGGTCAGCGCATTGGCCGCTGCGGTACGCTGGCCCAGTTGGCGCTGATCGGCGATCAGGCCCTGCTCCTCCGCTCTCCAGTGATCCAGATGCGTCTCCAGGGCGGCGTAGGCAGTGAGTTCGGCCAACCCCTCCACCTGCTCCACCGCTCGCACGCGCAGCGCTTCCTGACGATCGACCCGACGGTGGCTGGCGCGCCAGCCCCACAAGGCGCAGCCGAGCGTCAACGCCAGCCACAAGGGCAATAACAGTGCCAGCAGCAACCAGCCCGCCGCAGGCAGAAACAGCATGGCGAACAGGGCGAAACCGAGAATCGCCACCAACGCCACCAGCGGCGGCGCCAGCAGACGCAGATAGAGGTTGTCGAGGGTATCGATATCCGCGGTGAGACGGTTGAGCCACTGCGCGGCGCGTGCCCGGGAGAGCGTGCGTGCATCCAGTCGCACCAGACGCGCGAACACCCCGCCACGCAGGTCAGCCAGCAGGCGCAGGACGGTGTCGTGATTGTAGAGCCGCTCGAGATAGCGGCTGGCAGTACGTGCCACGGCGAAGGCACGCACCCCGCTGCCCGGCGCGAAGACATCGAAGAATACCGGCACGGAGAGGGCCGCCACCGCAGTGGCGGTGATGAACCAACCGGAAAGCGACAGCAGCCCCAGCGCGCTCACCAGCGTCGCCAGCATCAGTGCGGCGCCCAGCCAGAGGCGTCCACGTCGCGCGCCGAGCACAGCGAGCCACGGGCGCAGGCTGCGATAGAGATCCGTCAGTCGAATTGCCAGAGACCTCATGAGATCGGAACCTCCTGCCACAGGGTGCCGGGAGCGCTGACCAAACGGCCGCCATCGAGGGCGAGCACGCGATCGGCCATGGCCATGAGCGCCGGGTGATGGGTCGCCACCAGCAGCGTGCGCCCGGTGGCAGCGAGTCGCTGGAGTGCGGTCACGACCGCACGCTCGGTCTCGGGGTCCAGAGCCGCGGTGGGTTCGTCGAGCAGCACGAGACGCGCCGGCGACAGAAAGACCCGCGCCAGCGCCAGACGCTGCCCCTCGCCCCCGGAGAGCCCTACGCCGCGCTCGCCCAAGGGCGTGTCGAGGCCACCCTTGGCGGCGCGCAGCCAGGCGCCCAATCCGGCCTCTTCCAGTGCGCTACGCAGTGCGGCATCACTCGCCGTCGGCGCCACCAGGCGCAGATTCTCGGCGAGGGTGCCCTGGATGATCAGCGGACGCTGGTCAAGCCAGGCGATTGCCGGCCCGGGGGTCACCGCGACACGGCCGCGGTCGGCGGCGACGAAGCCGGCGATCAGCTGCAGCAGGCTCGACTTACCGCTGCCGGAGGGGCCGACCAGGGCCACCACCTCGCCCGATTCCACGCGTAGCGAGAGTGGCCCCAGCACCCGCTGGCGGCCGACATGGCTGAGCTCCACCGCCTCGAGTTCCACCGCCGCCGTCATCGCCCCGCTCGGTGCCTGTGCCGATGCCGAATCCGTCGCAGGCACAGGCACAGGCTCATCGAGCAGTGCCATCAACCCTTCCGCAGCGCCCAGCGCCGAGGCACGGTCATGGTAGTGCTGCGACAGCGTGCGTAGCGGCTGGAAGAACTCCGGCGCCAGCAGCAGGATGAACAGGCCGCTGAACAGATCGAGTTCGCCGGCCGGGCCATAGTCGATATAGCCCAGCAGGCCCAGGCCGATGTAGATCGCCACCACCGCGACCGAGACGGCAGCGAAGAACTCAAGTACCGCCGAGGAGAGAAACGCCACCCGCAGGGTACGCATGCTGCGCCGCCGATAATCATGCGCGACGTCGCTCACCTCGGCGGTGGCGCGCTCGCCGAGACCGAACAGCTGCAGTGTGGTGATCCCTCGCACGCGGTCGAGAAAGTGGCCGGAAAGACGTGTCACGGCGCGAAACTGCGCCTCGTTCAGGCGTTGCGCGCCCATGCCGATCAGCGCCATGAACAGCGGGATCAGCGGCGCGGCAATCAGCAGCCAGATCGCCGCCAACCAGTTGAGCCACAGCACCACCACCAGATAGAGCAGCGGCACCAACAACGCCAGCATCACCTGGGGGCGAAAGCGCGCGTAGTAGCCTTCCAGCGACTCGACCTGGTCGACCAGCTGGCTGGCGATCCCGGCACTGTGCCGAGAAGCCAGGCGTACCGGGCCCAGGGCGTGGAGCTTGGCCAGCAACTGCGCGCGCACCTCGCGCTTCACCGTCAGCCCACAGGCCTGGCCGCTCACCTCCTGACCCCACTGGGCAGCGGCGCGCAGCACCAGTGCCAGCCCGACCACCAGCAGTACCGGCCACAGCTCGGCGATGCCTTGGCCCGCGATCACGGCATGCGCGACGATCCAGGCCAGCCCGCCCATCTGCACCAGCGTGGCCACGGCGACAATCAGACCACAGCCCAGCGCGCGACGGTGCCACGGCCGGATGGCCGTGGCCTGTGCCTCCAGCCACGCACGCGACGGGTTACGCGGACGTGACCGGGCGCCTGAACGCGACCCTCGACTCAATGGTAGCCCTCACCGACGCGCACCTTGCCGCGGAATACCCAGTAGGACCAGGCGGTGTAGACCAGCACGATCGGCAGCACGAAGAGCACCCCGATCAGCAGGAAGAACTGCGACTCCGGCGCCGAGGCGGCATCCCACAGGGTGATCTTCGGCGGCACCACGTAGGGCCAGCGGCTGACGATCAGCCCCAGATAGGTGCACACGAACAGCCCCAGGGTAAGCATGAAGGCGGCACCCTCACGCCCATGCCGGTTGCTGAGGAAGATCCCCAGCGCGCACAGCAGCGCACCGCCAGGCAGCAGCCAGATCACCTGCAGATGATCGAACCAGCGATCGAACACGCCCCGATCGATCCACGGCGTCCACAGACTGACGATGACGAACACCGCGAGCACCCCCAGCAGCAGCTTGGGCACCAGCGCCCGCGCCCAGTCACGCACGTGACCTTCGGACTTGAGCACCAGCCAGGTCGCTCCCAGCAGCGCATAGCCGACCACCAGGCCAATACCCGTGAGGATCGTGAACGGCGTCAGCCAGTCGAAGGCACCACCGACATAGACGCCATTGGCGGTATCGAAGCCCTGGATATAGGCACCGACGACACACCCCTGGGCAAAGGCCGCGAGGAAGGAGCCGCCGGCGAAGGAGAGACTCCAATAGCGCTTGGAGCGGTGCGACTTGAAGCGGAACTCGAACGCCACGCCACGGAAGATCAGCCCCGCCAGCATCAGGAACACGCCCAGGTAGAGCGCCGGCAGCAGAATGGTGTAAACCAGCGGGAAGGCACCGATCAGCCCTGCACCGCCGAGGATCAGCCAGGTCTCGTTGCCGTCCCATACCGGCGCCACCGAATTCATCATCACATCACGGGCATCCTCGTCCGGCGCGAACGGGAAGAGGATACCCAGACCCAGGTCGAAGCCATCCATCAGCACGTACATGATCACGCCGACAGCGATGATGACCGCCCAGATCAGGGAGAGATCGAACATTTCCATGCGCTTAGCTCCTGGAGGCCGAAGTGTGGCCGTCGAACGGCACGTGGGTGGCGGAGAATGGCCGCGCCGGGCGATCCGCGTCGTGAATCTCCTCATCCGGATCGAGCTCGTCGAGTCCCTGACGAATCACCTTGAACAGGTAGTAGACCCCGGCGACGAAGATCACCGCGTAGACGGTGATGTATCCGATCAAGGTCGTCAGCACCATCCAGCCGGAAAGCGAGGGGGTCACCGCGTCCTTGTAGGAGAGCACGTTGTAGACCAGCCACGGTGAGCGTCCGATCTCGGTGACGAACCAGCCCGAGAGCACTGCCAGGAACGGCGCCAGACTCATCAGCTGCAGACCGCGCAGATAGAACCGCGAGGTGTAGAAGCGCCCGCCCTTGCGCAGGAACAGACCCGCCAGTGCGAAGCCGATCATCAGAAGCCCCATCGCCACCATCACCCGGAAGCTGTAGAACACCATCCATACCGGCGGCTGCTGCGACTCGGGGATCTCCTTGAGACCCGGTACCACACCGTTGGGGTCGTGACGCAGGATCAGGCTAGCGCCATCGGGAATGCCGATCTCCACGCGGTTGGCCTGCAGGCTGCGGTCGGGCAACGCGAACAGCAGCAGCGGCACGTGGGATTGGGTATCCCAGTTGCCCTCCATGGCTGCGACCTTCATCGGCTGGTGTTCGAGGGTGTCGAGACCATGCTCGTCGCCGACGAAGGCCTGAAGCGGCGCCAGGATCAGCAGCAGCCACAGGGTCATCGACAGCGCCCGCCGGTGGGCCTCGACATCGCGTCCGCGGATCAGGAACCAGGCGCTCACGCCACACACCACGAAACCGCCGGTGAGGAAGGCCGCCAGCGCCATGTGCATGAATCGATAGGGGAACGACGGGGTGAACATCGCCTCCATCCAGGAGGTGACGTGCGCCACGCCATCATGAATCTCGAAGCCCTGCGGAGTCTGCATCCAGCTGTTGGAGACCAGAATCCAGAACGCCGAGATGAAGGTACCCACGGCCACCATCAACGCAGCAAAGAAGTGCACCGAGGGCGACACCCGATGACGGCCGAACAGCAGCACGCCGAGGAAGCCCGCCTCGAGGAAGAAAGCGGTGATCACTTCATAGCTGAGCAGCGGACCAATGATATTGGCCGCAAAGCGCACGAAGTTGCTCCAGTTGGTACCGAACTGAAACGCCATCACGATGCCCGAGACCACACCGATACCAAACACCACGGCGAAGATCTTGGTCCAGAAGTAGCCCAGACGGTCCCAAACTGCGTTGCCGGTGGCGACATAGAGCCCCTGCAGCACGGCGACATAGGAGGCCAGACCGATGGTGAACACCGGAAAGATGGCGTGGAAGGAGACCACGAAAGCGAATTGCAATCGTGAGAGTAGGATGGGATCTAGTGCCATGGCTGGCTCCTCGGATGTGCGGGCGCGTCGCGAGTCGACTGAGCGGATTGGGCTATCCGCGCCGCCGGGCGCGCTCCCTCTAGTAGTGACCGGCCGTCGAGGTCGGCGAAGATCAACCCTCGCAGGTCTTGGCACCGATGATACGAGTGCTGACAACGGCTTACACGATGTCGCGATGTCGCAGCCCTGCCGCAGGTCCTGGCTAAATATTAGCCAATTCTGCTTGAAGCCAGCAACCATGGGGGCTGGCGCCAGCTCATGGCGTATCGTCGAGCCCGGCGGCCTGCCTGGGATGCGACAATATGCCAAGTCTCGGCGCTTGCCTTCGTCGCAATCCCGGCCTCTAGCGTGGCTAAGAACTGAAGCGCAGGCACCTGCCGAGCACGTAGGCAGGCACGATCTGGTTCACACCAGCACGGTGACGACCAGCCAGGTGGTGTAGGCGATGAAAGTGGCCAGCAGCGCCGCGCCCTCGAGACGATTGATGCGGCCCTGGCGGCCACGCCAGCCGATGCCGAAGACGAGCAGCGCCAGGGTCAGCCCTGCCATCACCGGCCAGTCCCGGGTCACCACCACCGCGTCGACATCGATCGGGTGGATCACCCCGGCCAGCCCCACCACCGCCAGCGTATTGAAGAAGTTGGAGCCGACCACGTTACCGAGCACCAGGTCGTGCTCGCCTTTGCGCACCGCCACCAGCGACGACGCGAGTTCCGGCAGCGAGGTACCGATCGCCACCACGGTGAGACCGATGACCAGATCGCTGACCCCCAGCGCCTGGGCGATGCTCACCGCGCCCCACACCAGCAGCCGTGAGCTGGCGATCAACAGCAGCAGCCCAACGAGGGTCCAGAACAGGCCGCGCTTGAGACTCATGGCGTGCGCCGCGGCGTGACTCTCCACGTCCACCGCCAGGGTATCGTCATCCTGACGGCGCGCGCGCAGCACGCTGTAGATCAGGTAGAGTGCCAGCAGCCCCAGCATCAGCACACCGTCGCCGCGCGAGATGTCACCGTCGTGCAGACACCAGAGCGAGACCAGGGTCGCCACGCCGAGCAAGGGCAACTCCTGGCGGATGACCTGCGAGTTCACCATCAGCGGAGTGATCAGCGCCACCAGCCCGACGATCAGGCCGATATTGGCGATATTGGAGCCGTAGGCATTGCCCAGGGCCAAGCCCGGATTGCCCTGGCTCGCCGCCAGTGCCGACACCATCAGCTCCGGCGCCGAGGTGCCGAAGCCGATCACCAGCATGCCGATCAGCAGTGGCGGCAGCCCCAGATGTGCCGCGGTGGAGGCGGCCCCCTCGACGAAACGGTCGGCACTCCATACGAGTAGTACCAGACCCACGATGATTGCCCCTAGAGCCAGCATGTCTATCCTTCCCTGTAGCGATCACTCGAGCGCACCCGCGGGTGCGCGCACTCTCCTCCCCCGACGCCATCTAAGCGATTGTTCTTCTAGGGCACTCACGAGTTGACCTACTATAGTATCGGAGCGCGATACGTCACCAGCGTGGCACACACAGCCAGCGGGTCGCGCTCCCACGTTTCCGCTGGCGTACCGGCAAGCCAGCAAACATGCATGAATGTATGTAATTAGGTAGCATGACGACCCTGCACGAACGCGACTCGAAGGAAGCTTGATTGGCCTCTCTGCGTATCGACCATCCCGTCGCTCAGGACACGGCGCCCTGGCGCCCTGGCGCCCGGCGCCGGCGGCTGCGCGCCTGCCATGAGTGCGACCTGCTGGTGGCGTTACCGCCGCTGCGCCCGCATCAGCGCGCCAATTGTCCGCGCTGTGGCCATACCCTGAGCCACCGCCACGCACGTCCGGCCCAACGTAGCCTGGCCTTGGCGATCACGGCACTGATCGCGCTCATCGCCTCCATGAGTTTTCCCTTCATTCGCTTCGAGGCGCGCGGGGTCAGCAACGCCATTCAACTGACCGATACCGCGATCAGTCTGGTCGACTTCCACGAACCCTTCGTCGGCATTCTGGTGCTGCTGACCATCGTGGTACTGCCGGTGTTCTATCTGCTCAGCGTGATCTGGCTGCAGATCGGCCTGCTGCGCCGTCGCCCGCTGCCACGCAGCCGGCGCATCGCGCGTGCCCTGGTGCAGCTGTCACCCTGGATGATGGCCGATGTCTTCGTGATCGGCGCGCTGGTCAGCCTGATCAAGATCGCGGGCATGGCCTCGGTCGACCTGGGACTCTCTTTCTGGTCGTTCTGTGCCTTCGCACTGCTGCTGCTGTGGACTTCGCGTTCGCTGGACATCGACTGGATGTGGTTCTCCCTCGCCGGCGAGCCCCCGGCCCCGGAGCATTGCCGACTCGGCGAGCCGGCGGCGGCGCAGGGCGTGACCGGCTGCCCCACCTGCGGCCTGGTCAATCGGCTGAGCCATTTCGGCCGCGGGCGCTGCGCGCGCTGCGGTGAGCGGTTGCGCTTTCGCAACGCGCACAGCCTGCAGCGAACCTGGGCCCTGCTGCTGGCGGCGGTGATCTTCTACATTCCGGCCAACCTCTACCCGATCATGACCACTACCTCGCTGGGCAGCGAGACCCCGTCGACCATCATCGGTGGTGTGCTGATCTTTCTCGCCCATGGCGACTGGCCGATCGCGCTGATCATCTTCACCGCCAGTGTGGTGGTGCCCATCGGCAAGATTCTGGCCCTGGCCTGGCTCTGCTTCGTGGTCCGCAAGCGCGGCCAGCTGAACTACCGCCACAAACGGCTCAAGCTCTATCGCATCACCGAGTTCATCGGACGCTGGTCGATGATCGACGTCTTCGTGGTGGCGATCCTGGTCTCTCTGGTGCATGCCGGCTCGCTGCTGGCGATCACGCCCGGCCCGGCGGCGCTCGCCTTCTCGTCAGTGGTGATCATCACCATGCTCGCCGCGATCACCTTCGATGCGCGCCTGATCTGGGATACGCGCGACGTACAGCCACACATGCCCGCTGCCCTCAAGCGGCAGTCCCCCTACTCTCCGGTCAAGGAAGCCGACGATGTCTGATTCGCTGCAGCGCGCCAAGCGCTTGTCCCAATCGCGCCTGTCGCCGATCTGGATCGTACCGCTGCTGGCGGCGCTGATCGGGGCCTGGATGGTATGGGACAACTTCTCCAGTCGCGGCCCGCTGGTGACCCTGGACATGGACAATGCCGAGGGGATCGAGGCCGGCAAGACGCTGATCAAGACGCGCAACGTCGAAGTGGGGCACGTCGAGAGCGTGCGCCTCTCCGATGACCTCTCCCACACCGTCGTGACCGCACGCATGTCCAGCGATGCCGGGCGCATGCTCAACAGTGACACTCGCTTCTGGGTGGTCAAGCCGCGCATCGGTCGCGAGGGCATCAGCGGGTTGGGTACGGTGCTATCGGGTGCCTACATCCAGCTGGCGCCGGGCAAGAGCGACAAGTACCAGGATCACTTCGATGTACTCGACCAGCCGCCGGTCGCCCCGCCCGATGCACCGGGACTGCGCATCAATCTGGTCAGTCAGGTGGGCAACTCGCTCAGCGCCGGCGATCCGGTCACCTACCAGGGCTACACCGTGGGCCGGGTAGAGAGCACCGACTTCGACCCCGAAAAGCGCGAGATGCGCCACCGCCTGTTCATCCAGGCACCCTACGATTCGCTGGTGACCGACACCACGCGCTTCTGGAGCGCCTCGGGCATCGATGTGCAGCTCAACTCCGAGGGCGTCAGTGTCAACCTGGATTCGTTCGAGACCCTGATCAGCGGCGGTGTCACCTTCGGCGTGCCCGAGGACGTGACCCAGGGCAGCCCGGCCAAGCAGAACGCCACCTATACGCTCTACAACAGCGAGGAGAGCGCCCGCGAAGGCACCTACGACCAGTACGTCGAGTACGTGCTGCTGGTCGATGACACCGTGCGCGGACTGAGCCGCGGCGCGCCGGTGGAGTATCGCGGCGTACGCGTGGGCACCGTGGTCTCGGTACCCTGGCACTTCACCGCACCGCAGCCGGACGGTCTCAACCAGTTCGCGATTCCCGTGCTGATCCGGATCGAACCGCAGCGGCTGGAGAGCGGCGAGGACATCAACAAGAAGATCGACGATCAAGAGGTGCGCCAGCGCTTCGAGAAGATGTTCAAGGAGCTCGGCCTGCGCGCCACGCTCAAGGCTGGCAACCTGATCACCGGCGCGCTCTTCGTCGACCTCAACTTCAGCGATGATGCCCCTGCCTACAAACCCATGACATTCGATGGCAAACCGGTCTTCCCGACGGTTTCCGGCGGCTTCGCGCAGATCGAACAGAAGGTCTCCAACCTGCTCGACAAGCTCAACAACCTCAAGGTCGAACCGATCCTGTCGAGTCTGGACAAGACCATGCAGACCTCGCAGAAGACCCTCGAGCAGGTTCAGCAGATCGCCGAGTCGGTCAACGCAATCGTCTCCGACCCGGCCACCCAGCAGTTGCCGGGCAGCGTCAACGACACCCTCGAGGAGCTGCAGAACACCCTGAACGGCTTCTCCTCCGGGTCGTCCGGCTACCGCCAGCTCAACGATACGCTCAAGCAGCTGGAGCAGCTGATGCGCGACCTGCAGCCGGTGGCGCGCACGCTGAGCGAGAAACCCAATGCCCTGATCTTCGATCGTGAGGTTCAGGCCGATCCCACGCCGAGGGCCGCGCCATGAGACCGACCCCTGAAACGCTGTCGACGCCATCGACACACAAGCTGCAGCACCAGGCACACGCCACACAGAGCATGCCGCATGGCAACGAATCTGGCCGGAGTTCGAGCAGCCAGGCGTCTGCCTGCTACGCCCGCCGCAGCGCCGTCAGGGACGCCGAGGCCGCGCCGGCACGGGGACCGCGGTGGCGCCGCGGCGCCCTCTCCCTGCTGCTGCTTGCCGGCTTGTTCACCCTGGCCGGCTGCGCCGGGACGCCCAGCGCCCCCAACCGCTACACCCTGCCGGAGATCGGCAAGGTGACGCCGGCGGCCGGCATCGGCGCGCCAACGCTGGTGGTGCAGCCGGTGGCGATCTCGAACTATCTGGATCAGGAGGGGATCGTGATGCAGTTGAGCGATATCGAGCTCAACAGCGCCAATCAGAACCTGTGGGCCGATAGTCTGGGCAGTCAATTGACTCGTAACCTGCGCCAGACCCTGACCCAGGCGCTACCACAGACCCTGGTGCTGGGTGCGGGCGGTGCCGGTGATGCCCGCCTCAGCGTCGAGGTGGATCGATTCCAGGGGCGTTACGACGGTCAGGCGGTGGTGTCGGGCGAGTGGCAGCTGCGCGAGGGCAACCGCGTGGTGCGCCAGGAGCCGTTCAGCATTACCCGACCGCTCACCGCCGATGGCTATCCGGCGCTGGTGCGCACCCTGGGCGAGGCTTGGGAGGCGGTCGGCGAGCGCATTGCCGGCGAACTATCGAGTTCGCGCAACGGCCACTGAGTCCAGCTGACAAAGCGCTGCCTTCGAAAAGCATCGACCCGGGCGCAGAGACACGTCGCCCGGGTCGATGGATGCAGCTATTTACGGTGTCGGCGAGCGCTGGCGCGGCCCAGGATGGTCGGCGCCTAGTTGACCAGACGGCCACGCAGACGGGCGACTGCCTGGCTATGCAGCTGACAGACGCGAGACTCGCTGACCCCCAGTACCGCGCCAATCTCCTTGAGGTTCAACTCCTCCTGGTAGTAGAGCCCCAGCAGCAGCTTCTCGCGCTCCGGCAGGGCATCGATCGCCGCCATCAGACGTTCGCGATTGTCGCCATCGAGCAGCGCCTCGAAGGGTGACGGCGGCCCCCCTTCGCTGACCGCCCCCACCCCGTTTTCACTGTCGCTCTCATCGTAGGCGAGCAGGAAGCCGTTGTTGGCGTCCGTCAGCAGCTGGTGATAATCGCTCTGGGAGATCCCCATCTCCTGAGCGATCTCGCGCTCTTCGGGGGTGCGCCCAAGGCGTTGCTCCAGACGTCCGATAGCCTGATCGAGAGCCCGCGCATTACGGCGCACGCTGCGCGGCATCCAGTCACGGCTGCGCAGCTCATCGATCATCGCCCCGCGAATACGCTGGTTGGCGTAGGTGGAGAAGCTGGCGCCATGGGCATTGTCGTAACGCCCCATGGCGTCGAGTAGCCCCACCATACCGGCCTGGATCAGGTCATCGAGTTCGACACTCGCGGGCAGCCGGACCTGCAGCGAGAGAGCGTGTCGCCTCACCATCGGCATGTACTGTTCGATCATTGCCCGCTGATCGATCTTGCCCTGTACGGTATACATCGAATCGCCTCGTGATTAACCCGTCCGGCCCACCGCAAAACCGGTGCCAGTCGATATATTATGCGCCGCCGGAACCAGCGTTAGCCGTCAAACTCCCGGGCTAGAGGACGCTATTTTGCCTTTTTGTCGCCCTGCCGGGGTGCGCCGCGGGCGAAGTCCACCATGATCTGGCCACGACTGATCACCACGCGCTTGCCACTCTGCGGACGCAGACGGAACCAGAACGTCAACGGCTGCGCGGCATCGCGGCCGGCGAAGCGCCGGGTGCTGCCATGGGTCGTGTCCAGCGCCACGCAGAGCTCGGCCTGACACAGCCGTGCCTCGAGTCCCTGCACCGGGCCCTCGACATCGAAGCGCCAGGAGACCCGGGTCACGCGGGCCTGGCCGATGGATTCGGGGGGCATGACCGGAGCACTGCTCAGCGCGCGCTGGCTGGCCACCACCAACTGCCGCGGCAGCTTGCCGACCCAGGAACCCGCGGCCGCGGCCAGCGCGTCGCTCGCCCCCAGCACCGCGCACAGCGCCAGCGCCGTCAGCGGCACGCGAGACATCAGCCGTTACCCCCGATGGTGGCGGTGACCCGCAGCGTGCGGTCATCGGGTATCTCGGCCTGGGAGAGCACCACCAGCGACTTGATCTGCCGCCGCAGGAAGCGCGCCAGCAGCCCCCGCAACCCGTGCTGGACCACCAGCACCGCCGGTTCATCACGGCTCTGCTGGCGCTCGACCGCCGCCGCAGCCTGCTTCATCAGGGTGTCGGCCAGTCCTGGCTCGAGCGCCCCGCCGTTATTGAGCGCCTGGGTCAGCACCTGCTCGAGACGCGGCTCGAGCCCGATGACGTGCATCGGCTCGTGCCCGGGGAACCACTGCTGGGTAATGGCACGGCCCAGCGCCACGCGGACGATCGCGGTGAGCTCGCCGGCGTCGGTCTGCTGCGGCGCGAACTCGGCAAGTACATCGAGGATGGTATGCATATCGCGAATCGGCACATCCTCGGCGAGCAGGTTCTGCAGGATACGCTGTACCGTAGTGAGCGGAATGAGCTTGGGTACCACGTCCTCGACCAACGACTTCTGCTGCTCGGAGACCTTGTCCAGCAGCTGCTGCACCTCCGCACGGCCCAGCATGTCGTCGGCATGCTCGTGCAGCAGGTGATTGAGATGCGTCGCCACCACGGTGCTGGCGTCGACCACCGTGTAGCCGTAGATCTGCGCGCGCTCGCGCTGGGCGGTGTCGATCCAGTAGGCCTTGAGGCCAAACGCCGGATCCTCGGTCTCGACGCCGTCGATCGCCCCGGAGACCTGGCCCGGATCGATCGCCAGCCAGCGTCCGGGGAACGCCTCGGCGCGCCCGATCTCGACTCCCTTGAGGGTGATGACGTAGGTATTGGGGCTGAGCTCGAGGTTGTCACGGATATGCACCACCGAGGGCAGGAAGCCGACGTCCTGGGCAAACTTCTTGCGCACGCTCTTGATTCGACCCAGCAGCTCGCCCTGCTGGCGCTGGTCGACCAGCGGAATCAGCCGGTGCCCTACCTCGAGCCCCAGAGTATCGACCAACTGCACGTCGTCCCAACTCGCCTCTGGGGTCTCCTGCACCGCCGCGGGTGCCTTCTCCTCCACGCGCTGTGCGGTCTGCTGCTGATTCTGGCGCGACAGCCACCAGCCGAGACCGCCCAGGGCGGCTGCGAACAGCAGGAAGACCAGGTTGGGCATGCCCGGGATGACCCCGAGCAGCGTCATCACGCCAGCGGCGAGGTACATGACCCGCGGATTGTTGAAAAGCTGGCTGAGCAGCTGCTGGCCGACGTCCTGATCGGTGTTGACACGCGAGACAGTGACGCCCGCCGCAGTGGAGATGACCAGTGCCGGAATCTGCGCCACCAGGCCGTCGCCCACGGTGAGCAGCGTATAGGTCTTGGCGGCATCGGCAAACGGCATGCCGTGCTGACCGATCCCGATCATCAGCCCGCCGATCAGGTTGATCACCATGATCAAGAGCCCTGCCATGGCGTCGCCGCGTACGAACTTGCTGGCACCATCCATGGAGCCGTAGAACTCCGACTCCTGGTTGATTTCACTGCGTCGCCGGCGCGCCTCCTCTTCACCGATCAGGCCGGCGTTGAGGTCGGCATCGATGGCCATCTGCTTGCCGGGCATCGAGTCGAGGGTGAAGCGTGCACCGACCTCGGCGATACGCCCCGCCCCCTTGGTGATGACCATGAAGTTGATCACCACCAGAATCAGGAACACCACCAGCCCCACGGCGAAGTTGCCGCCGATCAAGAAAGCGCCGAAAGCTTCGATCACCTTGCCCGCGGCGTCCCCGCCCTCGTGGCCGTCCATCAGCACCACACGGGTCGAAGCCACGTTGAGCGACAGCCGCAGCAGGGTCGAGAACAGCAGTACCGCCGGGAAGGCGGCGAAATCGAGCGGCTTCTCGGTGAACATGCTGACCAGCAGCACCATGATCGAGAGCGCGATATTGAAGGTGAAGAAGAGATCGAGCGCGAACGGCGGCAGCGGCAGGATCATCATGCTCAGAATCATGATGATCAGCACCGGGCCGGCCAGCAACTTCAACTGTGAGCCGCCGGACAACTGTTGTCGGCCGAACCACTGGGTCAGCGCGTTCATTCACCCTCCTTGGGTGCATCAGTACCCTCACCGCGATCGTCGAGACTCGGCGGGACGGGGAGATCGTGCGGCGTCGGCGGCGTGTCACCGCCCTCGCTCGCCACCTGTTTGAGCCGGAACGCCCAGGCCAGCACCTCGGCCACTGCGGTGTACAGATCGGCCGGAATCTCTTGGTCGAGATCGACGTGCCGGTAGAGCGCGCGTGCCAGCGGCGGCGCCTCCAGCCGCGGGATGCCGTGCTCGTCACCCAACTCACGAATGCGCGCGGCAACCGCGTCGGCACCCTTCGCGACCACCCGCGGTGCCGCCATCGACGCCTGTTCGTAGCTCAGCGCCACGGCGTAATGGGTCGGGTTGGTGACGATGACATCGGCATCGGGCACCTTGCTCATCATGCGCCGACGCGCCATCGCCTGCTGCTGCGAGCGAATGCGCCCCTTGACGTGGGGATCGCCCTCGCTCTCCTTGTGCTCCTGCCGGATATCTTCGCGGCTCATGCGCAATTTCTTGTGGTGGCTCCAGATCTGGTAGGGCACGTCGATCAGGATCACCACGATCATCGAGGCCACGATCAACCCACAGCCGATCGCCGCAATGCGCATCGCCGTGGCCAGCGCCTGCTGTATCGGCAGCTCCATCAGCCCGAGCAGATTGTCCTTGTGCGACCACAGGTAGTAGACGCCGACTCCCCCGACCAGCGCCGACTTGGCGATCGCCTTGGCCAGCTCGGCCAGCGCCTGGGTCGAGAACATGCGCTTCAACCCCTTGGCCGGGTTGAGCTTGCTGATCTGCGGCGCCATCGACTTGGCCGACATCAGCCAGCCGCCGAGCAACGTGTGCCCGAGCACCGCCGCCACCGCGAACAGCAAAAACAGTGGCAGCAGCACGATCAAGGTGCTCTGGCCCAGCGTCCAGACATGGCTGAGCGTGCGCGACGTGTCGAAGATCATGCCGCGATCGAATATGAACGACTGCTCCATCACCATGCCCAGGTCGTCGTACAGGTTGTGACCCATGAGCCACAGACCGCCGACACCACAGGCCAGCAGCAGAAAGGTGGCAAGCTCGCGCGAGCGTGCGACCTGCCCCTCCTCGCGCGCCTTCTGCAGGCGTCGAGGTGTCGCTGGTTCGGTCTTTTCCTGATCGCTATCGTTCTGCTCGGCCAAGCGGACTCCGCCACGGTAAGGCGCATCATCGCGTGGACGACATTCTGCGTGGCGCAGGGGGAAGTCAAAGGCGGAAATAGCACGGCCAAGTGGCGGCTATTTCTCGTGCAAGCACGGCGGAGTGGCCGGCCACACATTCAAGGCCGGCATACGGGAGGTCAGCAGGGAAAGGCCGACGCGCCCGGAGCGGCGCGGTGGACGCGCCGACCTGGGGCTATCGGCATAGCGCTACCGACATAGTGCTAAAGACGTGGTGCTAACGACCTGGTGTGGTGCCAACGACCTGGTGCTGACGACATGGCGCCATCAGTAGAGCGGCCTGCAAAGGCGGACTGCTGCGCCCCTGCCGGGGCGCAGCATCGGTTCAGAAGCCGAGGCTGTCGAGCAGGTCGTCGACCTGATCCTGGTTGCTCACCACATCCGCGGCCTGGGGGTTGATCTGAGGGCCGTTGAGCAGCGATGACGACTGCTTGGCCGCGACGGTCGCCGAGAGCTCGCGCCGTTCGGCGCTGTCCGGCGCGTTATCGATCAGCACCTGCAGCAGCTGCTGTTCGATCTCGCGGATGACATCCATCATCTTCTTGATCACCTGGCCGGTGAGATCCTGGAAGTCCTGGGCCATCATGATCTCGAGCAGTTGCGCATTGGTGGCGCTGGTCTGCTTGGGTACCATCTGCAGGTAGCTGCGGGTGTCGGTGACCAGCGCCTTGGCCTCATCGAGCTCCTTGGGCTCGGCGAACCAGGCATCCCAGCGCTTGTCCAGCGCCAGCGCTTCGCTCTCCAGCGAGTTCTGGATCGGTTGCGCCTGGTCGATGGCATTGAGCGCCCGCTCGGCGGCCTGCTCAGTCATCGAAGCGACGTAGCTCAGGCGGTCGCGAGCATCGGGAATCGCCTGGGCCGCGCGCTCGACCTCCTTGTCCAGGCCCAGCTCACGCATGTTGTCGCGCAGCATGCGCGTGAGATGGCCGATGCGACGAATCAGATCGTCGGGAGCCGCCGTCTCTTGAGGGTTGGCACCGCTCATGATCTACCCTCCTGTGGCGTCATTTGCCCAGTTTTTCGAAAATTTTGTTGAGCTTCTCTTCCAGCGTGGCCGCCGTGAACGGCTTGACAACGTAGCCGTTGGCGCCCGCCTGGGCGGCGGCAATGATATTCTCTTTCTTGGCTTCCGCCGTGACCATCAGCACCGGCAGTGACGACAGCGCCGGATCCTGGCGGATCTCCTTGAGCATCTCGAGACCATCCAGGTTGGGCATGTTCCAGTCCGAGACCACGAACTCGAAGCCGCCGGCGCGCAGCTTGGTCAGCGCTTCCTGGCCATCTTCCGCCTCTTCGACGTTCTCGAACCCGAGCTCCTTGAGCAGGCTGCGCACGATCCGGCGCATGGTCGGGAAGTCATCCACGACCAGAATGCTCATGTTCTTGTCAGCCATCGTCTTTCCTCAATCCTTGTCAATACGCGGGCGATTGCTCTGGTTATCGGCAACCGCGTCGTCAGCTTTAAACCCGCTGTGCGCGACCGGAAGCGTGCATCTGCTGTACCAGATGGCGCGCGATATCCGGCAGCGACACGATCTCTTCGGCACCGCCCAGGGCAATCGCCTCCTTGGGCATGCCGAACACCACGCAGCTGGCTTCGTCCTGGGCCACGGTATGCGAACCGGCCTGACGCATCTTCAACAGTCCAGCGGCACCGTCCTTACCCATGCCGGTAAGCAGCACCCCGAGCGCATTGCGCCCGGCACAACTGGCCGCCGAGTCGAACAGCACGTCGACCGAGGGACGGTGGCGATTGACCGGCGCGGTGTCATCCAGCGCAATCACATAGTTGGCCCCGGAGCGGGCCAGGCGCATGTGCCAGTCCCCGGGTGCGATATAAACATGACCTGGCAGCACTCGCTCGCCTTGCTCGGCCTCCTTGACGGTGACCCGACACAGGCGATCGAGGCGCTCGGCGAACGAGCGCGTGAAACCGCTCGGCATGTGCTGGGTCACCAGAATCGCCGGGCTGTTGGCGGGCAGCGGCTCGAGCACCTGGCGAATCGCCTCGGTGCCGCCGGTCGAGGCACCAATGATAATCAGCTTCTCGCTCGACAGCATCGGCGCCTTGAGCGCCTCGCGGGGTACCGCCGGGGACGCGCTCTCGGGCTGACGGCGTGGCCGCGACTGGGCCGCGGCGCGAATCTTGTCAGCGATCATGCCGGCATACTCGAGCATCCCTTCGCGGATACCCACTTCGGGCTTGGCGACGAAATCGACCGCCCCCAGCTCCAGCGCACGCAGGGTGATCTCGGAGCCGCGCTGGGTCAACGAGGAGACCATCAGCACCGGCATGGGGCGCAGGCGCATCAGACGCTCGAGGAAGTCGAGCCCGTCCATGCGCGGCATCTCGACGTCCAGGGTCAATACATCCGGGTTGTGGCGCTTGATCAGATCCCGCGCCACCAGGGGATCGGGCGCGGTGGCCACGACCTCCATGTCCGACTGCGACTCGATGATCTTGGTCATCAGATCGCGAATGAGTGCCGAGTCGTCGACGCACAGTACCTTGATCCGGGGTTTCATGCTGGGCGCCCTCCTCGCGCAGCGCCGGCAACGGCATTCGCCGCCAGCGTGTAGATGGTCTGACCGCGCAGGCGGAACGTCTGATTCAGGAACGAAAAGTTCTCGGAGTGGCCGGCGAACAGCAGACCATCCGGCTTCATCTGCGACGCGAAACGGCGCAGGATCGCTGACTGGGTCTCCTTGTCGAAATAGATCATCACGTTACGACAGAAGATGATGTCGAAAGGCGCATTCAGCGACCACTTGTCGGTGACCAGATTGAGGGTGCGGAAATCGATCATCGACGCGAGCTCCGGCCGCACTCGCGCCTTGCCAGCGCGCGCACCACTGCCGCGCTGGAAGAAGCGCCGGCAGCGCGCCTCGCCCAGCTTCTCCACCGATTCCAGGGGATAGATCCCCTGGCGCGCGGTATTGAGCGCCTCGGTATCGATGTCAGTGGCCAGGATCTTGACCTGCGACGCAGCCGAGCCCAGCGACTCCTGCACGGTCATCGCCAGCGAGTAGGGCTCTTCACCGGTAGAGGCGCCGGCACACCAGATCTTGATGCTCGGGCCTCGGCGCTTGATCTCCTCCGCGAGCACCGGGAAGTGGTGAGCCTCGCGGAAGAAGGCGGTGAGATTGGTCGTCAGCGCATTGGTGAACGCTTCCCACTCGTCGGAGTCCGGCCTTGAGTCGAGATGCGCCAGATAGTCACTGAAGCGAGTCATGCCGTGTAGCCGCAGGCGCTTGGCCAGACGGCTGTAGACCATCTCTCGCTTGTTGTCGGCCATGACGATACCCGCACGCCGGTAGATCAATGCCCGTACCCGCTCGAAGTCGCGCACGGTGAAATCGAGGTCGCGAGAGAAGCTCGCCGGGGCATCGGCTGTTTCCGAATTGGCAACAGCAAACATGGTCTGATCGTTTTTCAAAATGCCTCCCACTCCCCTGTATCGTCGCCGCCAGCCGGGCGTGCCCGGGACTTGTCGCTCGACGCCAGCGCCGGGGCAGCGTTTTTCGACGCTGCCGGGTTAGGCGCCAGGCGTGGCTCTCTGCCACCCCCGGGCACCCGTTCTTTACCACTTCCGGCAAGCCGGAACACTGCGATGGAGCGCGCCAGGCTATCGACGCTGGTGCGCAGCTCGACCGCGGACGCCGCGCTGGTCTGCACGCGCTGGGCGTTCTGCTGCGTCACCTCGTCCATCTGTGCCACCGCCTGACTGATCTGCTGAATGCCGCTGGTCTGCTCGTCGGAGGCAGCCGATATCTCACTGATGATGTCATTGACCCGGGTCACCGCGTCGACGACCTCGCCGATCGCACCTTCGGCCTCGCGGACCAGATCCGCACCGTGCCCCACCTCCTGGGTCGAGCTGTCGATCAGGTTGCGAATCTCCTTGGCGGCTTCGGCGCTGCGACTGGCAAGGTTGCGTACTTCTCCGGCCACTACTGCGAACCCGCGCCCCTGCTCACCCGCTCGTGCCGCCTCGACCGAGGCGTTGAGCGCCAGGATGTTGGTCTGGAAGGCGATCGAGTCGATCACCCCGACGATGTCCGCGACCTTGCGTGAGCTGTCGGTGATCCGACCCATGGTGTCGACCACCTGCCCCATGACCTCACCACTACGCCTGACCGTATCGGTGGCGCCACCCGCCAACTGGCTCGCCTGGCGCGCGTTGTCAGCGTTCTGCTTCACCGTCGCCGTCATCTGCTCCATGCTGCTCGCGGTCTCTGCCAGCGAGGCGGCCTGCTGCTCGGTGCGCGAGGAGAGATCCTCGTTGCCCGTGGCGATATCCTGAGTCGCCGGACGCACCACCGCCACGTTGGCATCGACGTCACTGACGATGGTTCCCAGACTCTGGCGCATGCCATTGAGCGCGATGATCAGTTGCCCCAGTTCGTCCTTGCGCTGCTGACTCAGCTCAGCACCAAGGTTGCCGGAGGCAATCTGCCGGGTGAAGTCGAGCGCTTCGCGCAGCGGCTTGAGTGCCGCGCGGATCGTGGTCACGCCGATGACCACCAGCACGACAGCACTGACCAGCAGCAACCCGATCAGTACCATCAGCGCATGGTGCTGAGCCGCCTCGGCGGCCGCCAACATCTCGTTACCGCTGCGTCGCTTGGCCTCCACCAGCGCGTTGAGGTCGGCGCTGGTCTTGTCGCTGTCCGCCTGCAGGACATCGTTGTAGGCGACGTAGGACTGATAGAAGTCACCGCTGTCCAGCGCTTTCATCACCGCCTCGAGCCCCTGCTCACGGTAGCGCTCGAGGTCGGCTTCGAAGGTCTCCGCGGCGGCTGACTGATTATCCGGTCGACCGTCATAGTAGGCGTCCCAGGTGGACTGCAATTCGGTGATCAAGGCCTCTACCTGGGTCTTGATCGGTGCCAGATCGGTGGCCATGGGGTTGCTGACCGGCTTCGAGACCAGATCACGCCCCTTCGACATCAACTGATCGATCTTCTGCAGTCGCGCCAGGTCACCCATACCCTCCTCGGCAAGCGTCTGCAGACGTTCACCGCTGGCGTTGAGCGCATGGATCGCCAGTCCGCCGCTAGCCCCCAGCACCAGCAGCGCAAACACCATCATCGCGATCAGGCGGCCCTTGAGTGACCCCAGACTGAAACGTTTGACGGACGCCAGCACGCCACGCCGCTGCAGGCGACCCTGCTGCAGGCGGTAGCCGCGGCCGCGGCCGGCGAGCATGCGCGGATAGCAGGCTTCGGCGAGCTTGCGCTCCTCTTCGCTGGGCTTGACGCGCACCGAGGTGTAGCCGACCACCTCTCCGCCATCGATGATCGGCGTGACCGTCGACTGCACCCAGTAGAAACTACCGTCCTTGCAGCGGTTCTTGATCACCCCGGTCCAGGTCTTGCCCTGCTTGAGGGTCTGCCAAAGGTCGGCGAAAGCCGCCGGCGGCATGTCGGGATGGCGCACGATATTGTGCGGCGCCCCCAGCAACTCGTCGTAAGGGAAACCACTCACGCTGACGAAGGCCGGATTGGCATAGGTGATCCGACTATCGAGGTCGGTTCGCGAAATCAAATAGGCGTCGTCGTCCAGCGGGACTTCCCGGTCGATCACGGGTTGATTGTTTCGCATCGCAGTTTCCCTGACATTGTTTCGGGTCCGTTGATGAGCAGATCGCGCTCCCCGACCCCGCTTTATTAGTTGCTCTAGCTATCGGCGTAAGCGTGCCGAACTTTAACCCTCGCCCGTCGGCACCCGGCCTCAGGCCCTGGACGACGCTGCCGCCAGCCGAGCCCGTGCGGCGGGCTGTCGCTCGACATGGGCCTCGCTGCCAGTGGCATCGGTGGCCTGCACGCGATACTGCTCGAGCGCCGCCTCGAGGCGCCTGGCCTGTTCGACCAGGGACTGCGAGGCGCTGGCGGTCTGCTGTACCAGACTGGCGTTCTGACCGGTGACCTGATCGAGCTCGGAGATCGCCTGATTGACCTGCTCGATCCCCCCGCGCTGCTCGCGCGAGGCCCCCGCGATCTCATCCATCAGACCGCTGACACTGGACACCGACGCGACGATCTCCTCCATCGCCGCCCCGACCTTGCCGACCAGGTCGACACCGGTTTCCACTTGCTCCCCGGCGGTGCCGATCAGCCCGCGAATCTCACGTGAGGCATCGGCACTGCGGCTGGCCAGGTTACGCACCTCTTCGGCGACCACCGCAAAGCCGCGACCCGCGGTGCCCGCGCGCGCTGCCTCGACCGAGGCGTTGAGCGCCAGGATATTGGTCTGAAAGGCGATGTTGTCGATCATGTCGACGATCTCGGCCATCCGTCGCGAACTCTCCTGGATCTTGGCCATGGTCGATTCGACGTCGTGCATCATGCTGCCGCCCTGCTCGGCCCGATCTCGGGTCTGCGCCGCCGCCTGGGTCGCGGCATCGGCATTGTCGGCGTTGTGACGCACGGTCTGGGTCAGCTGCTCCATGCTCGAGGCGGTCTCGACGATCGCCGCTGACTGCTGGTCGGTGCGTACCGCCAGATCCTGGTTACCGCTGGCGATCTGTCCTGCACCCACGTTGACCCACTCGGCGCTGGCACGGACTTCCGCAAAGGTCTCGTTGAGCCGCCGGCGCATGCCCTCGATTGCATGCAGCAGGCTGCTGTCGTCGCTGGACTTGAGCACCAGCGGCTGCGTGAAGTCCCCGGCGGCGATGTGCTGGACGCGCTCCCGGGCCTGTCCCGGATCGCCACCCAGGCTCCCGAGCACGTTACGAATGACCCAGGCCACGATCAGTGACAGCACGCCGCCGATGGCCAGGATCAGACCCAGGTAGACCAGCAGACCCCGCATGATGATGGCGTCGATGTCATCGACGTAGACACCGGTGGCGATCTGCCAGTCCCACGCCGGCACACGCATGACATAGCTCAACTTGTCGAACATCTTGTCGCCGCCGCTGCGCCGGGACACGTAGCCCACCAGGCCACCCCCCGGCTGCTGTCCGGCAGCGAGCATGTCGCGATAGAGATAGTTGCCCTTCGGGTCCTGATAATCACGCATGCTGCTACCGGTGTCGCGGCGCGGGTGATAGACGATATCGAGATTGGAATCGAAGACGAACAGATAGCCGTCAGCACCGAAATTGAGATGCGAAAGATCGGCAATGGCGCGCTGCTTGGCCTCCTGCTCGCTCAGTTTGCCCTGCTGCGCCTGGTCGACGTAGCTGTCGACCAGCTGCTTGGCGCTGCCGATGAAATACTCGAGACTCTGGGTACGCTGTTCGAACAGATTGGCGCGCATGGAATAGAGAGACCACCCGGCGACCAGTATCAAACCGACCCACATCAGAATCAGGGTCGCCCACAGCTTACGGCGCATGGTCCAGTCACGAAGGTTCAACATGTGCTTATTTTCCTGAAGATTGATAAGTACCGCTGCTCAAGATGTGCGTCGGCAATGACGTGAATATCATGATCCCGCGGCCATCCCATATATCGGCTAAAACAGCGATGCCTTAAATCTTCCCTGTCCTGATTCCCTCGTGATCTGAATCCTCCCTGAGCAGTCACTGCCCAAATTCACACGCGCCACCGCCCTATTCATCTCGCCGGCGGCCTTGATCGACCTGACTCGACGGCCGCTGGACCGCAATGCCGAGGGCGATAGCGACAGGATCGTAGGCACCTAACGCAAGACCGCAGCCGAAGCTGCGGTCTTGATCTTCTCGGGGGCCGGCGCGAGCTCACCCCTGAGTGGCAGTGCGATCGACCAGTTGCATCTCTTCGTGAGTCAGCAACTTCTCGATGTCCACCAGCACCAGCATCCGGTCATCGAGACTGCCGATACCGTTGAGGTAGTCGGAAGAGAGCGTGACGCCGAACTCGGGGGCCGGTTTGATCTGATCCGGCGTGAGGCTCATGACGTCGGAGACGCCGTCGACCACGATACCCACGATGCGATCGGCCACGTTGACCACGATGACCACCGTCTGACCGCCATACTCGACGTTCTCGAGATGGAATTTCAGACGCAGGTCGATGATCGGCACGATCACGCCACGCAGGTTGGTCACCCCTTTGATGAACTCGGGCACGTTGGCGATCCGGGTGACGTTCTCGTAGCCACGGATCTCCTGGACCTTGAGGATATCGACCGCATACTCCTCGTCGCCCAGGGAGAAGACCAGATACTCATTGCTGGCTGCCTCGCTGACGATGGCCTCCACACTCGCTTGTGCTGTCATGCTGGCTGTACCTCCACTGAATGATGGTGTTTCGCCTGATGGCGCTGCTGGGACTTGCGCCGATCGAGACGATGCAAGTCGGCAATGTCGAGAATCAGGGCAACGCTGCCGTCACCCAGGATGGTCGCGGCAGAGATACCCGGCACTCGGCGATAGTTGGTTTCCAGGTTCTTCACCACGACCTGCTGCTGACCGACCAAGTCGTCTACCAGCAGCGCATAGCGGCGTCCCTCGCCCTGCACGATCACGGCGATCGCTTCGGTCACCTTGGTCTTGGCGCCCGGGATATCCAGCGCATGGTGCAGCGTGATGATGGGCAGATACTCATCGCGCACCTTGAGCACCTGATCATCGCCGGCCATCGAGTAGATATCCTCGGCCAGCGGCTGCAGCGATTCGAGTACGGCGTTGAGCGGCAGCAGGAAGGTCTCCTCGCCACAGCGGATCGACATGCCATCGAGGATGGCAAGGGTCAGCGGCAGCACGATCCGCGTGGTGGTCCCCTTGCCCGGCTGGCTCATGATCTCGACGTGGCCACCCATCTCCTGAATGTTACGCTTGACCACATCCATGCCCACACCGCGGCCGGAGACGTCGCTGACCTGCTCGGCGGTGGAGAAGCCCGGCGCGAAGATCATCTGCCAGACGTCGTCGTCACTGATGTTATCCGGAATGGTCAGGCCGTTGGCGCGCGCCTTGGCCAGGATTCTGTCACGGCTGAGCCCGGCACCGTCGTCGATCACCTCGATCAGGATGTTGCCACCCTGATGCTGTGCCGAGAGCGTCAGCCGACCGGTGGGCGACTTGCCCGCGGCCTCGCGCTTATCCGGCGACTCGAGGCCATGGTCGAGACTATTGCGCACCAGGTGCGTGAGCGGATCGATGATGCGCTCGATCAGACTCTTGTCGAGCTCGGTCGATTTACCCTCGGTGACCAGCTCGACGTCCTTGCCCAGTTTGTCGGCCAGGTCGCGCACCAGTCGCGGAAAACGGCTGAAGACGTAGTCCATCGGCATCATGCGCACCGACATCACCGCTTCCTGCAGGTCACGCGCGTTGCGCTGGAGCAGGTTCATACCGTTGACCAGCGGGCCATGGGAGACGATATCCATGTCGCTGGCAGTCTGTTCGAGCATCGACTGGGTGATGATCAGCTCACCCACCAGATTGATGATCTGATCGACCTTGTCCACGGGCACCCGAATGGTGCCGGATTCACCGCCTTTGGCCTTGGCCTTGGCCGCCGCCTTCGCTTTGGCGCCGCCCGCGGCAGCCGGCTTGGCGGCAGGCGCCGCTGCGGCACTCTCCGCGGCCGGCTTCGCACTGACCTGATCAGGCTCGTCAGCGGCGGTGCTGGCAGCGGGCGCGCTGGCGGCGGGCGCACTGGCCTTGACCGACGGCGCACCACCGGCAGCAGACGCCTCGATCTGCAGCTGCTCCGGCTCGATGATGAAGCAGAGTACCGCTTCGATGTCGCTCTGGGATTCCGAACTCTCGAGGCTCACCTGGTAGCGCGTCTCGTCACCGGACTGGGCGCCGATCTCACCAAAGTGCTTGAGTTCGTCGACCAGCAGCTCACGATCCTTGGCACTCACCCCGAGCAACGTGATGGTGAGCTGACGCGCCCCCGAGACCGTAGCCTCGCTGGCGCTGGAAACTTCCGGCTCAGGTTCGGGCTTGGGCTCCGCGGCCGGCGCAGCCGCCGGCGTTTCCGCCGCCGCAGAGACGGCGTTGCGCAGACCCAGCTCGTCCTGCGCGATCTGCTGGAGAATGCGACAGATGCGCTCGAACGCCTCAGCGTCGGGTTCACTGCCGTTGCGATAGGCATCCAGTTGATCGTGAAGCATGTCTTTGGTTTCCAGGAACGTGTCGACGATGTCGCGCCGCAGGGTCAATTCGCCACGCCGGGTGTAATCGAGCAGATTCTCCAGGATGTGCGTCGTCTCCTGGAGCACCGTGAAACCGAACGTGCCCGCGCCGCCCTTGATGGAGTGCGCTGCCCGAAAGATGGCGTTGAGATCCTCGACATCGGGATCATCCACGTCGAGCTCGAGCAGCAGGCGTTCCATGTCCGCCAGAAGCTCCTCGGCCTCTTCGAAGAACGTGTCGTAAAAATCACTTATGTCCATTATGAAGCACCCAAGCCATTGATAATGCTCGCGCGATAGCGACCTCGGCACGGCCTAACCGCTTGCACCAACGCCTGTTCATGGCAACCCCCTGCGCTGAACGGCGTCGTTACTTGCCACTATCGGCAGCGCATGAGGATTGTTTAGGCGTTGCCGTTAAATACCCGTATCGGTAGCCGGCCTGGCAGACGGGCGAGAAGCTGGCCGCGGATACGACGTCATCGGAGGTAGCGAGCACCAGGCCATCCAGCGGTAGGCATCGATCACTGGACTGAGACGTGCAGGGCGCTTCGCCACCGCACCGGCCATGAGCCAGGTGCGGCGAGCGCGCGCCTATCCGGACTGCGCGGCGCCTGCAGCCGGCGAGGCATCCGCCGGGGCCGGAGACGTCGGCGCGGCGGCGTCAGCCGGCGCTTGGTCGCCCGGCGTGGCTTCGCCTTCCGGCGAGGCCGGCACCGCCGGCGCCGCATCACTGCCAGGCACGCCGATCGACGGCGTCGGAATCGCGACGCCGGTGTCGGGCTGTTCCTGAGCATCCAGCGGGTTCGGCAGCGCCTTCTCGTCGCGCTGCTCGATCGCCCGCGAGGCACGATTGTCGAGCACGACGATGCTGATGCGGCGGTTGACGGCGTCGGCTGGGTCGGTACCCGGCAAGGTGACACGGGAGCCCATGCCGGCGACGCGCAGCAGCTTGTCGGGTGAGAGCCCGCCGGCGATCAGCTCGCGTCGAGAGGCATTGGCGCGGTCGGCGGAAAGCTCCCAGTTGCTGTAGCCTTTTTCACCCCCAGCATAGGGCAACGCGTCGGTATGCCCGCTGATACTGATGAGATTGGGCATCTCGTTGAGCACCGGCGCAATCTTGCGCAGGATCTTGACCATGTAGGGCTCCAGCCGATCGCTGCCGAGTTCGAACATCGGCCGTTGATCGCTGTCGACGATCTGCACACGCAACCCTTCGGGAGAGAAGTCCATGCGCAGCTGCGACTGCAGCTGGCGTAGCTGGGGGTCGTTACGGATCACACTGCTCAGGCGATCGCGCAGGGCTCGCAGCATGCGCTGCTCGTCGCTCGGGCGGGTCTGCTGACGCACATCGACCCGACGCACCTCCCCCTTGCTGGCGGTGGGGTCTGCACCACCGCCGGGGATGACACTGCTACTGGCAGTGTTCTTGTCACCGCCCGTCAACGCCACCGCCAGCGGGGTGCGGAAGTACTCGGCGATACTCTCGAGCTCGTTCTCGCTGACAGTGGAGAGAATCCACAGCACCAGAAACAGTGCCATCAGCGCGGTCATGAAGTCGGCGTAGGCGATTTTCCACGAGCCACCGTGATGCCCGGCCTTCTGTACACGCTTGCGCTTGACGATGATCGGCCGCCGCTCGCCTCCCGCACTCATGAGTTGTCCGTCCCGGTGCCTCGCAGGGTCTGGCCGCTCGAACGCACGTGCTCTTCGAGCTCACTGAACGAGGGCCGCACCGCCGTGAACAGCGCCTTGCGCCCGAACTCCACCGCCAGTTGCGGCGCCAGGCCGTTGAGGCTGGCCATCAAGGTCACGCGGATGCACTGCAGCATCTTGGTCGCTTCGCCGACCTGGAGGTTGAGATGGTGGGCGACCGGCGTGACGAAGCCGTATGCCATGAGGATACCGGCGAAGGTCCCTACCAGCGCCTGGGCAATCATCTGCCCCATCATCGCCGCGCCCTGGTCGGCGGCACCCAGGGCATGCACCACCCCCATGACTGCAGCCACGATACCGAAAGCCGGTAGACCATCGCCCACCGCAGAGAGCGAGTGCGCCGGCACTTCGGCCTCGTGCTGGAAGGTCTCGATCTCGTGCTCCATCAGCGCGTCGATCTCGAAGGGGTCCATGTTGCCGCTGACCATCAGACGCAGGTAGTCGGTCAAAAATGCCATGATCATGGGGTCGGAGAGGATCTTGGGATAGTCGGCGAAGATCGCGCTCTCCTGGGGCGAATCGATATCACGTTCGATCGCCAGCATGCCGTCGCGGCGCGCCTTGGTCAGCAGGCGATACTGGAGCGCCATCAGCTCCATGTACATCATCTTGTTGTAGCGCTTGGTGCGCTTGAGCTTGGAGAACGATCGCAGCGTCGCCTTGATCGCCTTGCCGTTGTTGGCACAGATGAAGGCACCGATCGCGGCACCACCGATCATCACGAACTCCCAAGGCTGTATCAGCGCGCCCAAGTGGCCACCGATCGCCGCGTAGCCTCCGAAGACGCTACCGATAACAACGATGTAACCGATTAAAATCAACACGAGGCACGCTCCTGGGGACAATGCATGGCGAATCTGCCTTCTCTATCGGCAGACGCCAGGCTCCACTTGAGGGTGAGCGGCATAGAAAAGCCCGAGACCCGGGCATGCAGGGACCCAGCCCTGATACGCAAAACGGACCCCCGAGGGGGTCCGTTCCATGTCACGCCCAGCGTGTCAGCGCGAGGCGGTGCGGCGCAGCGGCTGCACTTGCTCGGTATCTCCCGCCGGCTCCTCGCTGGCACCCCGCTTGGCCTTGCGCGTCTTTCCGGCCCGCGACGGCGGCTGACAGATGCCACAGACGTAATCTCGCATCGGGCTGTGGGCGTGGGCAACGAAGTCGCCGCCGCAGCTCTGGCAGCGCGAGAGCTGGAGCAGATCGCTCTCGAAGAAACGCACCAAGGTCCAGGCGCGGGTCAGCCCGAGCGTGGGCTCCGCCTGATCCAGCTGCACCTGCTCCAGGTAGAGGCGATAGGCCTTCACGAAGGCGCTCATGCGCTCACAGCCGAGCTCTTCGTTGAGACGACGATAGATGTTGTAGAACAGCGACGAGTGGATGTTGGGCAGCCAGGTGACGAACCAGTCGGCCGAGAACGGCAGCATCCCCTTGGGCGGCGACATCCCCTTGACTTCCTTGTACAGCTTGATGAGCCGGCCACGGCTCAGCGCGGTCTCGGTCTCGAGCACCTGCAGACGAGCCCCCAGCTCGATCAGCTCGATGGCCAGTTGAACCTGCAACATCTCCCCCACCAGGCTCTTGTCGCTCATGGCTCAAACCTCCTGGGATGATGGCAGCGCAATACGATTGGCCCCCGCCATCAGCAGTGCGGCGTGGGTCTGGCTGAGCCCCTGGGCACGCGGGTTGTTGAGCAGCAGATCGAGCTGACGCGCGTCGGAGAAGCGCAGGTGACACAGCAACTGATTGGTACGCGACAACTGGGTCAACTGCTTGATCGACAGCCCGGCGATGGCATCGGCCATCTCGGCATCGAGATTCAAGCGGAACATGGCGGTCTCGCGGTCTTCATTCAGAAGCCGCTGAACCAGCAGCAGATAAGACAGATTGAGGTCTTGGATGTCTTCGAGATAGCCGTTCTTATGCATGCCTGGGGTCCCTGCGTGTGGGTTTTTTGTCGGCACCCGTGTTGCCGGGCGCTCCGCCTGCTTGTAAGCCGTTCATGCTTACATCAGATCTTTGTGATGGATATAGTGTGCAACTTTCAGATGAAAAAAATCAACCTTTGTTACTAAATTTTTCTCAGAGTAACGAGAAGTGTGGTGTAGACACCTTAACTCGAACTTAAGGTGTTTGATTGTTCGAGATATTTTTGGGAAGTTAACACTCCAACGTTACAAAATGATTAGTCACCTCATCGCCGCCGACGAGCCGCGATCAATGGGCATCGACCACCAACGCGGCACCGTCGACCTGAGCGATCCACACCAGCAGCTCTGCGACTACCTGGTAAAGCGACTCGGGAATGCGTTCATCGAGGTCGACCTGCATCAATAGCGCCACCAGCTCCGGCGCATCGTGCACGAAGATGCCCGCGGCGCTGGCCGAGGCAACGATGCGCTCGGCCACGTCGCCATACCCTTTGGCAACCACCCTTGGCGCGTCATGTCGTTCGCCGGAGTAGGCCAGGGCTACGGCACGCTTACGCGAATCGCTCTCGCTCATGCCAGCTTCTCCTCGGTCATTTCGAGATCGACGCGCAACCCCCGTGCCGTCAGTTGCCCACGCAAAGCCGGCAATTCATCGGCGATGCGCTCCCGCGCCTGCACGTCGCTCGCGGCAATCACGACACGCCAGTGATCTGCGGCGACGCTCTCCAGCTCGACCTCGATCTCGCCCAATCGCGGCAGCGTCAGGCGAATCTCGCCACGCCACTGGCGCGGGGCCTCCTCACGTCCGCCGGAGCCCTCCGATTGCTCATGCGATTCATGGTAGGGCATCTCCGTGAGCATGAAGAACATCGGCATACCCGGCAGCAGCTGCCCTTCCCAGCGCAGTGTCGGCGACGCCATCAGCTCGAGCTGATGACGCACCAGCGACTGCAGATGCTCGGACGGCTGCTGCGACAACTGATGCACTTGCCTCGGCAACGCCGACTCGTCACCCGCGGCGGCTTGCACACCGCTCAGCGGCGGCAAACCAGCCGTCACACCGGCAGCCGGCCGCACTGCGACCTGGGTGCCATCCGCCCGGTAAGCCCCGGCTGGGGCACTGGACGAGGGAGCATGCGCGACTCCTCTTGCCGCGGCACCGGCCGCAGGAGCAGAACTTCCGGCATGCCCGTCACTGCGCGGGGCCGAACCGGAAGAGAACGTCCCCGGGCGCTCCAGAAGCAGTGAGCGCCACGCCGACATCAGCGGCGACAAGGCAGCCTGGGGCTGAGGGCTGGGGCGAAAGCTGAGCCCCATCCAGGCCTGCGGCTCCTGCCACAGCTTGGACAGGGGATAATTGCCCTGCAGCCAGCGCGACAGATGAGACTCATAGAAGACCCCGCTGCCGCTGATGCTGTTGGAGAGCGTGCTGGCGGCCGCCTCGGCGCTGGGATTCCGCGCCGACAGCAGCGCCGCGGTGGTCGTGATAGCCGAGCTCTGCGCCACCGGGTGGCGTGCCAGCAGTTGGGATATCTCCACCGCTGCGCGGCTCAAAGAGGTCTGCGCGGAAGCCACTGGCACCGGCCGCTCCGCGGTGAGCGACGCTTGCCTGCCAGTCGCCGCGCGTGCCGCATCGCCCTCCGGCGCGGTCAGCCTCGGTTGACTCTGACCATGCAGGCGCGAATCACTGCGGGCGGGTTGAATCGCATCGGAAGAGGCTTTGGGAGAAACCGGTGTCGGCTGATCCCGGAGTACGGGCACATCCACCCGCTTGCCCAGCACCTGGTGCAGCAGGGTGTCCAGAATGGGGGTAATTCCGCTCACATGCCGCCGTCGGGAGCGTTGAAGCGAAGGCGCGTGGAGATGCCGCCACGCCCACCCTGATACGCCTGCCCTACCGCCTGCTGGCGCCGGGAGTTGCCGATCATTTGCGCCAGCTCGTCGCGGCGGGCGTCGAGCAAACGCCGCGTCTCGGCGTCCTGGCTCAGGATCTGCTCGAGCAATTGAAGCTGATCCTGGCGCTCGCTCTCGCTCAGCCCACCCTGATCGCCGATCAGCCGCACCCGGTCCAGCTCGACCGCATAGCGGGCTTCCTGCTGGATCAACGCCTCCCAATCCTGAGACCGAGCATAGCCCAGCATCACGTTGGAGACTTCCAGCAGCTCACGATAGCGCGCTACCACGGACTCATGCTCGGTCATTCGACCTCCCTCGCTCACGGGGCAGCTCCAGAAGCACGCAGTTCGCGCCAACCCGAGCCGAGATCATCAAGGATAGCCGCAGCCCGAGCCAGCGGCGCGGCGTCGTCACGCAGGTTCGCCTGCAACAGCAGACGCGACACGTAATCGTAAAGTCGTGCCAGGTTGGCCGCTATCTCGCCGCCCCTCTCGTGATCGAGGGCTGCGGCCAGGCCATTGTTGACGATATCGATCGCCTTGGAGATCGCCGCGCCCTTGGCCTCGCGGTTACCATCTTGCAGGTGCAGCTGGGCACTGCTGATGGCCGCCTGAGCGCCATCGAACAGCATCACGATGAGTTGGTGCGGATCGGCGGACATTACCGCCGACTCCACCCCCACTCTGGCGTAGGCGCCCGCGCCCCGTCGGTTAGTCATCATCATGCTAGGCACCTGTCACTACTTGGTTTGTGCGCTGAGCGCGCTGAACTGTTGGTTCAGGTAGCTGCTCATGGAGTTCATCTGCGACACCATTGAGTCGAGCCGACTGAATTGCTTGCGATAGCGATCGATGGTGTCGGAAATCGAATCTTGCATGCGTGAGTATCGATCCTTGAGACTCTCCAGCGTCGAGTCGATACCATCGGTCGCCGCTTGCAGCGAGCCGCCGCTGTCGAGAATCGTCCCCAAGGTCTTGTCGAAGCTGCCGGCGAAACCGCTATTGCCATCGGCCCCGGCAAAGAACTGGCTGACGCCATCGGTGTTATCGGTCAGCGCCTTGTCGAGCTTGTCGCTATCGATCTTCAGGCTGCCGTCGAGCTGACGCTCGATGCCCAGATTGGAGAGCAGACGATAGTCGCCGTCATCATCGGTTGGCGTGCTCAGAGCACCACGCAGCCGCGACTCGATCGAGCGCATGGTGGAATTGCCCAGCAGCAGCCCTGCCGTATCGGTGCTCGCATCGTAGCGGGTGAGCGCATCGGCGGTCTTCTGCACCGAGTTGTAGGCATCGACGAACGCCTTCACCGAGGCATTCATCGAGTCAGTGTCCTTGGACACCGTGAGAGTCGCCGCGCTGTCGGTGGTGGCGTCGAGCTTGAGCGTCACCCCCTGAATGGCTTCCTCGACGGTATTCGACTGGCTATCGATGTCGACACCGTTGACCGTGAGCTTGGCGTTCTGCGCCTCTACCTTGGTTTCGAAGCTGAAATCGTCGTCGCTGGAGTAGGCAATCTTGGAGTCGGTACCTGTCTCGTCCGAGGTCATCACCAGACGATAGCCGTTACCGTCGTTGATGATGGAGGCACGGGCACCCGCATCCTTGTCATTGATGGCGTCGCGGATATCGCTGAGCGAATCCCCGTCGTCATAGTCAACATCGATCTGATCACCGTCGCCGACGGTGAAGCTCAAGGTACCGCTGAGGCCAAGGTTGTCCGACTTGCTGTCGAAGTCCTTCGAGGCCGAGGACTGCGCCTGAGCCAGCTGCGACACATCGATCTTGTAACGCCCGGCCTCTGCGCCTTCGCTGGTGGAGACGCTCACTGCACTGCCGGTGATATCGCTGCCGACAGCGGTGAAGGTAGACGGATCGCCGAGCTTGCCGATGGCGTCGCGCAGCGCGTTCAGCGAGCTCTCCAGCTTGCCGAAAGCCGACAGCTTGGTCTTGTAGCTGCTCTGCTGCGCGGCGATCGGCTCCAGCCGCTTGTTCTCGGCTTTTTCGAGATCGCCGAGCAGCCCGTTCAAATCCAGGCCGGAGCCGATACCCAAGGACGCTATGCTAGCCATGATGTCTCTCTCGTTCTGGATGCCATTTCTACCACGCCGGGCCCGCGCGCAGCGGCTGAATAGGCGTGATTCGGGTCGTCTTATCACATGATCGGCCGGCGGCCCACAAAACTTTAGCGCTTGGCACTACATCTTTATCCCGTCGCGACGCGGGCCCCCGCGTGCAAGCACGCGCGGGTGGCCAGACGACGGCCGAATAGGCGATCATAGGCGGCTGACGATTCGTCATTACTGGAGAAGACATGGACGCGAACTCCCTGTACGCCGATTACCGCCTGTGGCAACGCTTCCAGCGCCAGGATCAGCTGTCGCGCGAGCACCAAGCAGCCGTGCGCAAGCTGGCAGAGACCGGGGCCATGGCGTCGCGTGTCACCGAGGCCTACCGTAGCATGGCGGAGCGCGGTGCCAAGGAGGGCGCGAGCTATCGCACCCTGTTCCAGCGTCAGCGCGATAGCGGCGACAACCTGGCCTGCGAGGGCTGGCTGTTCGTGCGCCGGGTGCTCACCGAAGGGGGCACCACGCGTATCCGCGCCACCCTATTCGAGGGTTTCACGCTCGAACAAGGGACACTGACGCCCTCCCCCGACACGGGCATCAAGATCACGCTGGACATCTATGACGAATTACTGGTGCAAAACAGCCTCAAGCTAGGCTGTCGCACCGATCGCCACGACGACGCGCGCGACACGCGCTTCATCACCTTTCTGGATAGCGTTCGCGGCGATCTGCAGCAGCGCGGCTGAGCTCGCGCCGCCCCCTATAGCCGACCTGCCGCCGCACCGGTGACGGCGTGGCAGCAGGCCGGCAGCGTTGCATCCAAGCCGTTTCCTTGACTTAGACACTTCTCGATTCAGACACTTGCCGGGAGATTTTCGATGGACAAGACCCCCCACCCCTCCAAGGTCCACTTCAGCGCACTGCCACTGGCCAGCCTCGATGGCGTCAGCGGTATCGTCCAGCCCGAAACGCAGACGCACAGCGTCACGCTGGAGAGCCCGGCAGTGCTGCTGGTCACCGACTTCAGCGTCAGCCGGCCGCACACGCTGCCGACCTCGAGCTCCGTCGACCAGGCGCTGGAGACCATGAAGCAGGCAGGCGTCCGACTGCTGATGCTGATCAATCCCGAAGGCCGTTTCACCGGCGTGGTCAATGCGCGTGAGCTGATCGGCGGCCGGCGCGTCACCCTGGCCATGCAGCAGCATCAGATCGGCCGTGACGAGGTGACCGCGGAGATGATCCAGACCCCGCGCAGCGAACTGCACGCCCTCTCCTACAGCCGAGTCTCCCACGCCAGCGTGGGTGATCTGGTCGAGACGCTGAAATCCTCCGGCGATCAGCACGTCCTGGTCACCGAACCGGACGGCCAGGGCATCGAGCGCATTCGCGGCATGATCTCCGCTTCCGATATCAGTCGTGCCCTGAGCGTCGATTTCAACCACCCGCCGGAAGCGCGCACCTTCGCCTCGATCTGCAAGGTGATCCGTGGTTACGACCTCTGACGCAGCCCAGCAGCCTCTGCTCGTCATCTACGCTGGCGGTACCATCGGCATGCGGGCGTCGAGCCGCGGGCTGATCCCCGCCGGTGACATGGCCGCGCGCCTGGAGATGGCACTGGCGACGCTGCCGCCGCTTCGGCGGCGCGCGCTACCGGACTATGTGCTGTGGGAATCCCCCGAGCCGATCGACTCCAGCAGTGCGACCTTCGCCGACTGGTCGGCGCTCGCCGCGCTGGTCGCGGCGCACTACGAGGCCTATGCCGGCTTCGTCATTCTCCACGGCACCGACACGCTGGCCTGGTGCGCTTCGACGCTGGCCTTCCAACTGCAGGGGCTGACCAAGCCGGTGGTCGTCACCGGTTCGCAGCGCCCACTGGGCCAGCCGGGCAGCGATGCGCTGAACAATCTGGAAGCGGCACTGGCGTTCGCTGCCACACCCGGCTGGCGCGAAGTCGGCCTGTGCTTCGACGGGCGCCTGCTGCGCGGCTGCCGCGCGCGCAAGTGGTATACCCGCGATGATAGCGGCTTCGAAAGCCCCAACTGGCCGCTGCTCGGAGAGTTGGTGGATGGCGTGGCCGTGCTCTACCCGGCGCGTGCCTGGCGCATCGAAGGCGCGCCACGATTCGAAATGCCGGCAAGGGAGCGCGCGCCCCAGGTGGTCCGCGTGACGCTGTGGCCGGGCATCGATGCCATGCTGATCGAACGCTGGCTCGAGTCACCACAGGTGGCCGGGGCGGTGCTGGAGTGCTGGGGTAGCGGCAACCTGCCCGACGATCCGGCACTGATCGGCGTACTCTCGCGCGCCGCCGCCGAGGGCAAGCCGCTGGTCGCCCTCAGCCAGTGCCCGATCGGCGGCGCCGACCCCGGCACCTACGCCAGCGGCCAGATCCTCAACGACATCGGCGTCATGTCGGGTGATGACATGACCGTCGAGGCCGCCTGCAGCAAACTGACGCACCTGCTCGTCCAGGGCCTGCCCCCGGAGGAGCTCCGACGGCGCTTCCTCACGCCACTAGCCGGCGAGCGAGGCGCGTTCACGCCACAGGTTGATTGCGCATGACTTCCCCTTCGACACCCACCCCGGCCGCACCTGCCGTGGTGATCTACTCCGGCGGCATGGATTCGTTCACCGTGCTGCATCGCGCGCTGCGCGAAGGCTACGCGGTCCACGCGCTCTCCTTCGACTATGGCCAGCGCCACGCCCGCGAACTGGAGGTCGCCCGCGATGTCTGCCAAGCGCTCGACGTGCCCCACCGTGTGGTCGACATTCGTGCCATTCATCAGTTAATCGGCAACTCGGCGCTGACCGACAGCAGCCGCGAGCTGCCCAAGGGTGACTACGGCGAGGAGAACCTCACCGCCACGGTGGTGCCCAACCGCAACATGATCCTGCTCTCGCTGGCGATCGGGCACGCCGTCAACATCGGTGCCGCCAAGTGCTTCTACGGCGCCCATGGTGGGGATCACGTGCTCTATCCGGACTGCCGTCCGGCATTCGTCGAGCGCATGAATGATGTCGCCGCCATCGCCAACTTCGAAGCGGTCGAGATCGTCGCCCCCTACCTGCACGCCGACAAGGCGCGCATTCTCGCCGACGGGCTCGCCATGGGCCTGGACTACGCCGACACCTGGACCTGCTATCTGGGTCAGGCCCAGGCCTGCGGCGAGTGCGGCAGCTGTCGCGAGCGTCTGGGCGCATTCGCCAGCCTCGGGGTAACGGATCCGCTGCCCTACGCCATCCCCTGACCATCGCCAGATCGAGACATCCGCTTCATGTATAGCGTCAAGGAAGCCTTCTACACGCTCCAGGGCGAAGGCGCCCAGTCGGGACGCGCCAGCGTTTTCTGCCGTTTCACCGGCTGCAACCTATGGTCCGGGCGCGAGGTCGATCGTGCCCGCGCGCAGTGCACGTTCTGCGATACCGACTTCATCGGCACCGATGGCCAGAACGGCGGCCGGTTCGCCGACGCCGAGGCCCTGGCCACGCACCTCGCGGCGCTATGGCAGAGCACCTCGAACTCCGCCGGGGCGCGCCGCTACGTCGTATTCACCGGCGGCGAACCCCTGCTGCAGCTCGACCCACCGCTGCTCGAGGCGATGCACGCACGCGACTTCGAGATCGCGGTGGAGACCAACGGCACCCTGCCGGTACCGTCCGACGTGGACTGGATCTGCGTCAGCCCCAAGGGCGACAATGCGCTGATCCAGACCCGCGGCGACGAGCTCAAGCTGGTCCACCCGCAGCCAGGCGTCGACCCGCAGCGCTTCAGCGGGCTCGACTTCACTCACTTCTTCCTGCAGCCGATCGACCCTGCCCCGGGTCGCATCGCCACCGACCGCGCGCCCATGGCCAGCGTGGTCGACTACTGCCTGCGCCACCCCCAGTGGCGCCTGTCGCTGCAGACGCACAAAATCGCTGGAATCGATTGATGACCCTGTTCGTGAACAATCTGACCAATATCGACGCCTCGATCTGGTCACCGCAGCTCGGCCTGATGGGGGCGAGCTGGCACGTCGACGTCGAACTCGATGGCGAGCTCGGCGAGGACGGCATGCTGTTCGACTTCGGCGAGGTCAAGCCATGGATCAAGTCACGCCTGGACGCCGGCCTCGACCACACCCTGCTGGTCCCCGCCCAGGCCACGGGAGTCAAGGTCGAAGAGTGCCTGGAAGGACTCCATCTGAGTGCCGAACTCCCCTACTCGTTCGAAGTGCGCGCACCGCGCCAGGCGTTCACCATACTGCCCTGGGGCGAGATCAACGCCGAGCGTCTCGGCGCCTATCTCAGCCAGGAGCTGAGCAAACGCCCGCCGCCGCGGGTGGAAGCGATCCGTGTGCGCCTGCGCGAGGAGCTTCCCGACGGTGCCATCTACACCTACAGCCATGGCCTCAAGCACCACGCCGGTAATTGCCAGCGTATTGCCCATGGTCACCGCTCGCATCTACGCATCTGGCGCGACGGACAGCGCGATCCGGAGCTCGAAGCGCACTGGTCGCGGCAGCTCGACCACAGCTACCTGGTCGATGAAGAGGATGCGATCAATCCACGCGAGAGCGGTCCACTCAAGGTGCGCTACCGCAGCGCCCAAGGCCAGTTCCAGTTACGCCTGCCACGGGAGCGCTGCCACATTCTGCCCGCCCCCACCACCGTGGAGCATATCGCCGCCTGGCTGGCCCGGCAGATCGCCCAGGCCAGCGGCGCGCATATTCGCGTGCAGGCGTTCGAAGGCATCGACAAGGGCGCCCTGGCTCAGCATCGCGGCGAGCCGAGCCCCGCATGAGCACCTGTCGCCCCGGGTGCGGGGCTTGCTGCATCGCCCCATCGATCACTTCACCCATCCCTGGCATGCCTCACGGCAAGCCCGCAGGCGTACGCTGCGTCCAGCTCGATGACGACTATCTATGCCGGCTGTTCGACGATCCCCGGCGCCCCACCGTCTGTACTCGCTTCGACTTCGACCCGGAGCTGTGCGGCGATACCCGCGGACAGGCACTGCAATTGATCAACCGCTGGGAGCACGCCACCCAGTAAGCCGCCACACCTGTAGGATGTCATGGCTTCCACAGCCACGCCTGGCAAGACCCGGCACTGAACGCTCCCACCTCCTCCTTGCCTGCCAAGATCAGGGGTGCGTCACACGCAAGAGGCCTCGACCGNNCGGTCGAGGCCTCTTTCATGGCGACAGCGGCGCGACTTCCGTTAAAAAAGCACTACCGCACCAACAGCACTACCGCCGTAACAACATGGTCATGGCTGCATGACTTGCAAGATAACGGTATAAGCCTCAGACGTCGGCAGCGCTGGCGTCGAGTCGAACCAGCATCTTGCCCTCATTGTCACCGGAGAAGAGCTTCAGAAACGCTTCCGGTGTCCGTTCGAGACCCTCAACCACCGTCTCGCGATAGCGCACCTCGCCGGCGGCGACCCGCGGCGCCACCTCGGCCAGGAACGTCGGATAGTGGGCCCAATGCTCGGCGACGATGAATCCCTCCATGCGCGCCTTACGGAACAGCAACCGATTGAGATTGCGCGGGCCGTCTCCCGCCTGGGCGTCGTTGTAGCGGTCGATCAGCCCACATACCGCGATACGCGCGTGGTCGCGCAAGTTGGCCAGCGCCGCATCCAGCAGCGGTCCGCCGACGTTCTCGTAGTAGACATCGATACCCTCCGGCGCCGCCTCGGCCAACGCCTGGGTCAACGCCTCCACATCCTTGCCGCGATAGTTGACCGCCTTCGCGCCGAGCCCTTCGAGCCATTCGCACTTGGCATCGCTCCCGGCGACACCAACCACCTGGCAGCCTGCGGCCAGCGCCAGTTGCACCGCCAGCGAGCCCACCGCTCCGGATGCCGCACTGACCAGCACCCGCTCTCCCGGCTGCATCTGCGCGATCCGGTTGAGCCCGGTCCAGGCGGTCATGCCGGGCATGCCCAACACGCCGAGATAGGCCTGAGGCGGTACCTCGTGCTGAGGTAGCGGCTCGACCCGGTCGGCCGACAGCTGGGCCACATCGCGCCATCCCGCCATGTGGCGCACGAGATCGCCGGACGCGAAGCGCTGATCGCGGGACGCCACCACCTCTCCGACAGCACCGCCGTCCATCGGCGCATCGAGGGCGTAGGGTTCGACATAAGTGGTGACGCCACTCATGCGTCCCCGCATATAGGGATCGACCGAGAGCCACAGATTGCGCACCCGCACCTCACCCTCGGCCAGGGGGTCGAGCGACTGTTCACGCAGCGTGAACTGATCCTGACGCGGCAAGCCCTGAGGGATCTCGGTGAGTGCGATATAACGACTGGTAGCCATAATAGAAAAAGCCCTCCTGGCAGGTAGATACGTCGATCAAGCCTAGGAGGGCATACGGCTCCCGGCAAGTCATAAGCTTGCCGGGATCTGAGCGCCTGGAGGGTGGGAAGGTTCAGCGCTCGATGAGTCCACTCATGGCTTCTCGATCTCCGCTTCGCTCTGCAGCGACTCGCTCAGGCCCTGAATGGCATTCTGCGCCTTGATGCGCTGAGCCAGACGCCGGGTGAAGTCGGCGCTCTGGGCATCGGGCTTGCCGGCCGCGACCTTGTCGAGCGCGACGACCGCCACGGCATCCGGCAACTCGGTGCTAGTGTAGGTGGCCCCATCGGCAGCCGGCCGCGGCAAGCGGAACGCCGCTTCCAGTACCGGCTGCGGCACGCCGTCGGCATCGTCGCGGGTGACCGCATCGACACGCTGCCAGGAGAGCCCGGATACCGTCTTGCCCTGCTTCAGGCTCGCCACGGCCTGCTCGGCCTGGGCCTTCAGACGCTGGCGCGTCATCTCGGCCTTGACCGCGGCAGTGACCCTGTCGCGCACCTGCTCGAGGGGCAGCACGCTGGCGTCGCGATGATCGACCACCCGCAGCACCACGCGCTGCTGGGCGTCGGTCTCGATGGCCTCGCTGTTGTAGCCATCCTCGAGCACGTCCGGCGAGAACGCGGCCGCGATCACGTCTGGATTGGAGAGCACGCCCTCACCGCCACCATCGCGTGAGAACCAGTCACTGCTCTTCAGCGGCAGCCCCATCTGCTTGGCCACGCTGGCGAGATCGTCGGCTTCGTAAGCATCATTGGTGAGTTTCTGGACCGCTTCGTTGAAGGCGTCCTGCGACTGTGCCAGCTGCACCTCCTTGACCAGTGCCGCCCGATCCTTCTCGAAACTGGGGATCTCGATGTCGGTCACCTTGATCAGGTGCAAACCGTAGTCCGACTTGACGATCTGAGAGACCTGGCCCTGATCCAGCGAGAAGGCGGCATTATCGAACGCCTTACCGAAAAAGCCCTTCTGGATGACACCGATGTCACCGCCCTTGGCAGCGGAGGAGCTGTCATCCGAATAGGCCTTGGCCAGCTTGGCGAAATCCTCGCCCTGGGCCAGCTTGGCCTGCACCTCTTTCAGCCGCGCGCGCGCCTGCTGTTCGGTGCGGTCACCATCGCCGTAGGTGACCAGGATATGCGAGACCTGACGCGGCGCAGTCTTGCGATCCTGTTCGTAGGCCTGGCGCAGCTCGGCATCGGTCACCTCGACGTTATGGGCCAGATCCTGCTGATTGAGCACCACGTAGTTGACCTTGACCTGCTCCGGACGCCGGAAATCGTCCTGGTGCGCCTGATAGTACTTCTGAATCTCGGCGTCGCTGGGCGTGACCGGCTGGGCCAGATCGGCTGGCGTCAGCCGCGCGTAGCGGAAACTGCGCTGCTGCTGCTGCAGAGCGGCGAGACGCTGCTGCTCAGCGGGCAGCACGAAGGCCGACACGGCCAGCCCCTGCTGGATCTGACGCCGCAGGGTGTCGGCGCGCAGCTCGCGACGAAACGCCGCCGGCGTATAGCCGGCCTGAGCCAGGCGGGTGGTGAACAGCTGGTCCGAGAAGCGGCCCTGCTGATCCTGGAACTCGGGCAGCGACACGATGATCTGATCGAGCTGGGTATCGGAAACGAACAAGCCACCAGACTCGGCGTACTGATCCAGCGTCTTCTGACGAATCAGCTGGTCGAGCACCTGAGCTCGATACTGACGCTCCTGCTCCGGCGGTACCTGGCCGGAGCGAATGCCCCGCTGCACCTGAGTCTCCACGGCCTGACGACTGATCGCCTCGCCGTTGACCTTGGCCACGTCGTTGCTGCCCGACTGGAAATAACTGACCAGTGACTCCGCGCCAAACAGCGCGAAGGTCACGATGATGGCCCCCACGATGACCTTCGCCACCCAGCCCTGGGAGCCTTCACGAATTTTCTGCAGCATGCTGTCCTCGCATGTCGGTAACCCTATCTCCGGAGCGCATCGTACACCGCCGCACGCGCCCCATGCATCCCCACCGCGTGGCCCGGGGGCCGCCATGGCAGGCTCAGCGACAGTGATCGTCGCACGCCGGGACACTCCGAAAGGCAGTCATAAAAAAAGCGCATCGCTAAGGCGATGCGCTTACATGGTTACGGACCTGACCGTGCGTAACAGCCGCAGCTAAGTCACCCGCGGGAACAGGGCCCGTGTCACGCGGCAACCTTAGTTGACAGCGTCCTTGAGCGCCTTGCCCGCCTTGAAGCTGGGCACCTTGGCAGCACTGATGTTGATCGGCTTGCCAGTCTGCGGGTTACGGCCGGTGCGTGCAGCACGCTCCTTGACCGAGAAAGTCCCGAACCCAACCAGTGCCACGGAGTCGCCGTTCTTCAGGCTGTCGGACACGGACTCGATCATGGCGTCGAGTGCACGCGTCGCAGCTGCCTTAGGAATGTCGGCAGACGCGGCAATGGCTTCGATCAGCTCGGATTTATTCACACTTCACCCCTTGACTGTGTACAAAATTGAGAGGAAATCGACGCGCAATCTCTAACTGCGATAGCGATCACAACAAGTGGGCATTTTATAGCAATGCTCCAATTATGCTGTCAATCAAGATCGTGAGAAAAACCGCGTCACGTCTGACTTCACGCCTCGAATTCGCGCCGGAATTCGATCAATGTGTGCTGACATTGGCCTGCGATGAAGCGGCATCGTCGGCACGCTTTTCATCGACTTCCAAAGGATTCGTCAAGGCCACCGCCAGCACTTCGTCGATCCACTTCACTGGGCGGATATCCAACGCGCTCTTGATATTGTCAGGAACCTCCTTGAGGTCCCGACGATTCTCTTCGGGAATGAGCACCGTCTTTATACCACCGCGCCGTGCAGCCAGCAATTTCTCCTTCAGGCCGCCGATCGGCATCACTTCACCACGCAAATTGACCTCGCCGGTCATGGCCACATCGCAGCGAACGGCGCGCCCGCTGTAGGCGGAGATCATCGCGGTGACCATGCCGATGCCGGCACTGGGGCCATCCTTGGGGGTGGCGCCCTCGGGCACGTGAATATGCAGGTCTTCCTTCTCGAAGCGCTCCGGGTCGATGCCCAGCTGCGGGGCCCGTGCGCGTACCACCGTGTGGGCAGCGCTGACCGACTCCTTCATCACGTCGCCCAGCGAGCCGGTCTTGTTGAGACGCCCCTTGCCCGGGGTCACCACCGACTCGATATAGAGCAGCTCACCGCCCACCGAGGTCCACGCCAGGCCAGTGACACGCCCCACCTGATCGTCCTGGTCGGCCAGACCGTAGCTGTAGCGGCGTACACCGGCGTAGCGATCGATATCCGCCGCCGCCAGGGTCTGTCCCGCCTGGGCGCCCTGGCCCTTCTCCGCCTCCAGACGCTCGCGCAGCACCTTGCGGCACACCTTGGCGATCTGGCGCTCGAGCTCGCGCACGCCCGCCTCACGAGTGTAGTAGCGAATCAGTTCGAGTACCGCTTCGTCACCGAAGGTCAACTCCTGATCCTTGAGCCCGTTGGCCTTGAGCTGCTTGGGGACCAGGTAGCGCTTGGCGATGGCCAGCTTCTCGTCTTCGGTGTAGCCCGGCAGCCGGATCACCTCCATACGGTCGAGCAGCGGCCCGGGAATGTTCATCGAGTTGGCGGTGCAGATGAACATCACATCGGAGAGATCGTAGTCGAGCTCCAGATAGTGATCGTTGAACTTGTCGTTCTGCTCCGGATCGAGCACCTCGAGCAGTGCCGACGCAGGATCGCCACGATGATCCATGCCGATCTTGTCGACTTCGTCGAGCAGGAACAGCGGGTTGCGCACCCCTGCCTTGCTCATGCGCTGGATCAGCTTGCCCGGGAGCGAACCGATATAGGTGCGCCGATGGCCACGAATCTCGGACTCATCGCGCACGCCGCCCAGCGCCAGGCGCACGTAGCGACGATTGGTCGCTCGCGCGATCGACTGCCCCAGCGAGGTCTTGCCCACCCCCGGCGGGCCGACCAGACACAGTACCGGCCCCTTGAGCTTCTTGACCCGCTTCTGCACCGCGAGATATTCGAGAATACGCTCCTTGACCTCTTCGAGGCCATGGTGATCCTCGTCGAGCACCTTGGCGGCCAGCGGCAGATCGTGCTTGACCCGGGTGCGCTTCTTCCACGGCACCGACAGCACCCAGTCGAGATAGGAGCGCACCACCGTGGCCTCGGCGGAGGTCGGCGACATCATCTTGAGCTTGTTCAGCTCCTGGGTCGCCTTGTCTACGGCCTCCTGCGGCATGCCCGCTTCCTGGATCCGCTGCTCGTACTTCTCGGCCTCATTGGGCACGTTCTCGAGCTCGCCCATCTCCTTCTGGATGGCCTTCATCTGCTCGTTGAGATAGTACTCGCGCTGGGACTTCTCCATCTGATCCTTGACCCGCGACCGGATCCGCTTCTCGACCTGCAGCAGGTCGATCTCGGACTCGATCAGCGCCATCAGGTGCTCGATGCGATCGCGCACGCGATCCATCTCCAGCAGCTCCTGCTTGTCATCGATCTTCAGCGACAGGTGCGCGCAGATGGTGTCGACGAGCCGGCTGGGGTCCTCGATCTCCTGCAGAGAGGAGAGCACCTCACTGGGCACTTTCTTGGACAGCTTCACATACTGCTCGAACTGGTTGAGCAGCACCCGAACCAGCGACTCCTGCTCGCGCTCGCTGAGCGGCTCGCTGTCACGCGGCGTGGCATCGGCAGCGATGTAGCCGCCCTCTTCCTCGACCACGCGCTGCACGTCGACGCGGAAGGCACCTTCGATCAGCACCTTCACGGTGCCATCGGGCAGTTTCAGCAGCTGTTTGATATCAGCGACGGTGCCGACGCCGAACAGGTCATCGGCGCCCGGATCGTCATGCGCCGCTTCACGCTGGGCGACCAGCAGGACGCGCTTGTCGCTCTCCATGGCTGTCTCGAGCGCGCGAATCGACTTTTCGCGACCGACGAACAGCGGGATGACCATCTGCGGATACACCACCACGTCGCGCAGCGGCAGCAGCGGAAGTTTGAGTGTCTGGTCTGAGCTCTGCGCCATTACAGCATTTCCTCGACAAACGTTCGGATGGGTGAGCCACCAGAGCGGCAATAGCGGGGTACGTGGGGGCGAGGCCCCCAGGTTCCAAGGGGGCGTGACCTCGACCTGACACGCCGATGTCACGTCTTTGACACCAAAGGCGGCCTGCCAACACCGCTGGACGGCCGAGAGCGCTGCGGCCCCGACATGAAGAAGGGGCCCCTGAGGGCCCCTTCCCTGAGTCGAGACGTCAACGCGGGAGGCGTCAGCCGTCCTTGTTGGCGACCCGGCTCTCTTCCTGCTTGGAGTAGATCAGCAGCGGCTCGCTGTCACCCGAGATGACGGAACCATCGATCACCACCTTGGTCACGCCCTCCAGAGACGGCACGTCGTACATCGTCTCCAGCAGCACCGACTCGAGGATCGAGCGCAAACCACGGGCACCGGTCTTGCGCTCCATCGCCTTGTGGGCCACGGCGCGCAGCGCGTCCTCGCGGAAGTCGAGCTCGACACTTTCCATCTCGAACAGACGCGAGTACTGCTTGACCAGCGAGTTCTTGGGCTCGACCAGAATCTGGATCAGCGCCTCTTCGGTCAGCTCGGTGAGCGTGGCGATAACCGGGAGACGACCGACGAACTCGGGGATCAGGCCGAACTTGACCAGATCTTCGGGCTCGACATTGGCCAGCACATCACCAACGCCCTTGTCGCTCTCCTTGCTCTTGACCGTGGCGTTGAAGCCGATGCCACCCTTCTCGGCGCGATCGCGGATCACCTTGTCCAGGCCGGCGAAGGCACCGCCGACGATGAACAGGATATTGCCGGTATCGACCTGCAGAAACTCCTGCTGCGGGTGCTTGCGGCCACCCTGGGGCGGCACCGAGGCAGTAGTGCCCTCGATCAGCTTGAGCAGCGCCTGCTGGACCCCTTCCCCCGAGACGTCTCGGGTGATCGAAGGGTTGTCCGACTTGCGCGAGATCTTGTCGATCTCGTCGATGTAGACGATGCCGCGCTGCGCCTTCTCGACGTCGTAATCGCACTTCTGCAGCAGCTTCTGGATGATGTTCTCGACATCCTCGCCGACATACCCCGCCTCGGTGAGCGTGGTCGCATCGGCAATGGTGAACGGCACATTGAGCAGCCGCGCCAGCGTCTCCGCCAGCAGGGTCTTACCGCTACCGGTGGGGCCGATCAGCAGGATGTTCGACTTGCCCAGCTCGATGTCGTCGTTCTTGCCGCCACTCTTGCCGCCGCCACGCAGCCGCTTGTAGTGGTTGTAGACCGCCACCGACAGCACCATCTTGGCGCGATCCTGGCCGATGACATAGTCATCCAGCGTATTGCGGATCTCACGGGGTACCGGCAGGCGATCCTCATCGCTCTCGGCGTCGGCTTCCAGCACCTCTTCGCGGATGATGTCGTTGCACAGATCGACACACTCGTCACAGATGTAGACGGACGGCCCTGCGATCAGCTTGCGTACCTCATTCTGGTTCTTGCCGCAGAACGAGCAGTAGAGCAGCTTGCCGTTGTCGTCTTTGCCTTTACCGTCGGCCATTCGTGTACCTCGTCAGGACGGCGATGCCGAACATCGCCGTGTGAAACCTTGACTCAAAACGCTATCAGGATACCGGGCGCTTATCCAGCTTGGCGTCGATCAGCCCGTACTCGACGGCCTGGTCGCCGTCCATGAAATTGTCACGGTCGGTGTCCTGGGCAACCTTGTCGATATCCTGTCCGGTGTGATCGGCCAGAATCCGGTTGAGCTTGTGACGAATCGTCAGAATCTCCCGGGTATGGATCTCGATATCGGAAGCCTGCCCCTGATAGCCGCCCAGCGGCTGGTGGATCATCATGCGCGAGTGCGGCAGGCAGTAGCGCTTGCCCTTGGTACCCCCGGTCAACAGGAGTGCCCCCATGCTCGCCGCCTGACCGATACACACGGTCGACACGTCCGGCTTGATGAACTGCATGGTGTCGTAGATCGACATGCCCGCGGTGACCGAGCCACCAGGCGAGTTGATATAGAGGTGGATATCCTTGTCCGGATTCTCCGACTCCAGGAAGAGCAGCTGCGCCACCACCAGATTGGCCATGTAGTCTTCGACTTGGCCGACCAGGAAGATGACACGCTCCTTGAGCAGCCGGGAGTAGATGTCGTAAGACCGCTCGCCGCGTGCACTCTGCTCCACGACCATGGGAACCAGGCCGCCGGCATTACTGATGTCGAACTCGTTACGCATCGCGATTTCCTTGCATCTGGTGAGTGTCACACTCCTCTAGGCGGTGGCCGCGAAACCACGTTGCCGCCGCCAACCACCGCCGAGCCCCGACGTCTTGCCGGGGCCCGTCGCTTACCAAGCAGCGCTTATGCTTTGGAATCGCTCTCTTCACTCTCATCTTCATCGGCCGCATCGTCCGATTGTTGAGCGGCCTGCAGCACGTCTTCATAGCTCATGCTGACGTCTTTAACCTGGGCCTGCTCCAGCAGCTTGTCAACGGCCTTCTCTTCGAGCACCGCGGACTTGATCTGGTTCTTGAGCTCGTCGTTCTTGAGATACTGCTCGACCACCTGCTCCGGCTGCTGGTACTGGGTCGCCAGTTCCTCGGCACGGGCACGGATCTCGTCATCACTCGCTTCGAGCTCGTTCTGCTTGATCACTTCGGCCAGCAGCAGGCCGATCTTGACCCGATTGCGCGCCTGATCGGCGAACAGCTCGTTGGGCAGCTGGCTGACGTCGAAATCTTCGCCCAGGCCAAACTGCTGTGCTGCCTGACGCTTGAGACCATCGGTCTCCTGATCGATCAGCGACTGCGGCACGTCGACTTCGTTGGCCGCCTGCAGCGCCTCGAGCACCTGCTGCTTGACGCGGTTCTGCGTGGCCTGCTTGACCTCGCGCTGCATGTTGCTCTTGACCTCGGCACGGAACTTGTCGAAGTCACCGTCATCGACGCCGAACGCCTTGATGAACTCGGCATCGACTTCCGGCATCGTCTTGGCCGACACCTCGTGCACCTTGACCGCGAAAGTGGCTTCCTGACCGGCCAGATGCTCGGCCTGGTAATCTTCCGGGAAGGTCACTTGGATACGCTTCTCTTCACCCGCGCTGGCGCCCACGAGCTGCTCTTCGAAGCCCGGGATGAAACGGTTGGAGCCCAGCTCCAGCTCGTGCCCTTCGGCTTCGCCACCTTCGAACGGCTCGTCGCCGAGGAAACCCTGGAAGTCGATCTTGACCTGATCGCCCATCTCGGCACCACGCTCGACCGGCTGGAACTCGGCGCGCTGGGTGCGCAGCGTCTCGATCATCTGATCGATGTCGGCTTCGGTGATCTCAGCCTGCGGACGCTCGACCTCGGTACCAGCGATGCTCTGAAGCTCGATCTCCGGATAGACTTCCAGCGTGGCCACGAACTCGAGATCCTTGCCGTCCTGGTTGACGGTCGGTTCGATCGAGGGATAGCCGGCCGGATTGAGGCTCTCTTCGGTGATGGCACGCACGTAGTGCTGGCGCATCAGCTCGCTGACCACCTCGTTGCGCACGTCCTGACCGAAACGCTGACGCACGACGGCCATCGGGATCTTGCCTTGACGAAAGCCATTCAGACGAACGCGCTTGGCGGTGTCTTGCAGACGAGCGGCGACGGCCTGATCGACCTCGCTCGCCGGCACCTGGACGGTGATGCGACGTTCGATCTGGGATGTCGTCTCAACGGAAACTTGCATAGATGATCCTCTACCGACGGGAGCGTTCTGTGATTGCAACTTCAAAAAATAAGGGAGAGATTCTATGAATCCCCATGCCTACTGGCAAGCAGACTTGCCGCCTACATTGGGCTGAAAAGCCCGAAAACCAAGGGGCAGCGACGAAAATAGCCAGAATAAAAGGACGACTCGTCGTCATCGACAGGCAAGCGTCGCCGCCAGACAGCCACGAAACCGGCGTGCGAGCCTCACGGTCACGACACGGACCACCCAAAGGCGTCGCCGTTCAGCCATCAGCGCTTACGTAGCGCAAACCCAAAGACAGCAGGAGCAAAACAGGAGAGGAAGAACCAGGAGGACATCCGAAGGGACAGAAATGGGGTGGATGATGGGGATCGAACCCACGACCACCGGAGCCACAATCCGGGGCTCTACCACTGAGCTACATCCACCATTTCTGAGTGCGTGTCGAAAGTGGGGTGGATGATGGGGATCGAACCCACGACCACCGGAGCCACAATCCGGGGCTCTACCACTGAGCTACATCCACCATCTCGACACTGACATCGCTTGGAACCACCACAACCCATTCAGCGTTTCACGACGTGAAAGCCATCCGGAGAGTGGCGCGCCCAGCAGGACTCGAACCTGCAACCTACGGCTTAGAAGGCCGTTGCTCTATCCGGTTGAGCTATAGGCGCATTCCAATACCGGCTGCCTGTTCATCGATCATCGACCTGCTGGTCGGGGTAGAGGGATTTGAACCCCCGACATCCTGCTCCCAAAGCAGGCGCGCTACCAGACTGCGCTATACCCCGTCGCCGGGCGACACGATCGATGACGCTACGAGCCCCTCGATGCGCTGCGTATTCTACGGATCATTTCTGTCGCGTCAAGCCCTTACGTGAATTTCAGACGATCCCGGGTCGCATCTGGCCTGCCCCACCGTCGCCCCAGTGACAGCCATCCTCAAAGCCTGCGTTGACTGGATCGGCTGGCGTGCGAAAATTGCCGCCTTCGCCGGTCTCTCTGGCNNGCCAGAGAGACCGGCCGCTATTTCCGCCACTCAGAAAGGACAGTCGATGACCGCTCAGTTGATCGACGGCAAACGCATTGCCGGCGCCATCCGCGAACAGGTGACCACCGAGGTGGCCGAGCGCCTCCAGCTGGGACGCCGGCGCCCGGGCCTGGCGGTGATTCTGGTGGGCCACGACCCCGCCTCCGAGATCTACGTGAGCCACAAGCACCGCGCCTGCGAGAACGCCGGCATTCTCTCGTTCAGCCATCGTCTCGATGCCGCCATCAGCCAGCAGGCACTGGAAGCGGTCATCGACGAGCTGAATGCGGACGAGACGGTCGACGGCATCCTGCTGCAGCTACCGCTACCCGAGCACCTGGACGCCAACCCCCTGCTCGAGCGTATCCGCCCGGACAAGGATGTCGACGGCTTCCACCCCTACAACCTGGGGCGCCTGGCCCAGCGCATGCCGTTGCTGCGCCCGTGTACGCCCAAGGGCATCATGACGCTGCTCGAGCAGAGCGGTATCGAACTGCGCGGCCTCGAGGCGACCGTGGTCGGCGCCTCCAATATCGTCGGTCGGCCCATGGCACTGGAGCTGCTGCTGGCAGGCTGCACCACCACCGTGTGCCACCGCTTCACCCGCAGCCTGGAGGAGAAGGTCCGCCAAGCCGATCTACTGGTGGTGGCCGTGGGCAAGCCGGGTCTCATCGACGGCAACTGGATCAAGCCGGGCGCAGTGGTGATCGATGTCGGCATGAACCGCCACGACGACGGCAAGCTGGTCGGCGATGTCGACTTCGCCAGCGCCGCCGAGCGTGCCAGCTTCATCACCCCGGTGCCCGGCGGGGTCGGCCCGATGACGGTCGCGACCCTGTTGCAGAACACCCTGCAGGCCGCCGAACTCCACGACGCCCACTGACCTTCGCCGCCACTCAAGGAATCCCGTGATGCAAACCATCGGCCTCATCGGCGCCATGGAGCAGGAAGTCACCCTGCTCGCCTCGCAGCTGGAAGACGCTCGCGTCGAACGTCACGCCGGCGCCACCTTTCACTGTGGCCGTCGCCACGGTGTCGAGATCGTGCTGCTGCAGTCGGGCATCGGCAAGGTCAATGCCGCTGTCGGCACTACCCAGATGATGAATCGCTTTCGCCCCGATGCGGTGATCAACACCGGCTCGGCAGGCGGCTTCGGCGCCGAGCTGGAAGTCGGCGATGTGGTCATCTCCAGCGAAGTGCGCCATCACGACGTCGATGTCACCGCCTTCGGCTACGCCCTGGGCCAGGTGCCGGGCATGCCGGCGGCGTTTACCCCCGCGCCCGAGCTGGTCAGCGCCGCGCGCGCAAGCATCGAGAGCCTCGGCGAGCTGCGCGTGTTCGAGGGCCTGATTTGCACCGGCGACAGCTTCATGTCCGACCCGGCCCGGGTCGAGGGACTGCGGGCACACTTTCCCGAGATGCTGGCGATCGAGATGGAAGCGGCGGCGATCGCCCAGACCTGCCACCTCTTCGACTGCCCGTTCGTGGTCATTCGCGCGCTCTCGGATATCGCTGGCAAGTCCTCGCATCTCTCCTTCGACGCCTTCCTGGAGCGGGCGGCCACCCACTCGGCGCGGATGGTCGATGCCATTGTCGCGCGACTGGCGGCGTGCTGACGCCACCGGAGAGAGCCAACCACTAAGCGCGGACTGTCGCGCATGAATCCCGGGGCCATGCGCCCTGGACGTGACGAGGCCTGAAGATGACACCGCCTGCACATGACAGGCCCTGAAAACGCAGAGGCCCCGNNCGGGGCCTCTGCGTTACGGGTGCGGCAATGGCGCTCAGCCGCCGGCCGTCTGCGGGTTAATCACCGGCCGTCTCCAGGCTCCAACGGGTGCCCTCACGGGAGTCCTTGAGCACGATACCCAGCGCCGCCAGCTCGTCGCGAATACGGTCGGCGGCGGCAAAATCGCGCTCGCGCTTGGCCTGTGCCCGCGCCTCGATACGCGCTTCGATCTCCGCCTCTGCCAGCGGCAGCGCCTGGGCGCCGGCCTTGAGAAATGCTGCCGGCTCGCGTTCGAGCAGACCCAGCATTCCGGCCAGCCGCTTGAGTTCGAACGCCAGCGCTGCGGCCCGCGGCATATCCGCATCACGCAGGCGATTGACCTCGCGCACCAGTTCGAACAGCACCGACAGCGCCTCGGGGGTGTTGAAGTCGTCGTTCATCGCCGCGCTGAAACGTGCCGCATAGTCCGGCTCGACTTCGCCCTGGCACGGTTCGATGCCATCCAGCGCGTGATAGAAGCGCTCCAGCGAGCGCCGCGCCTCGCCAAGGGAGGCCGGCGCGTAATTGATCGCGCTGCGATAGTGGCTGGCCACCAGCAAGTAGCGCACCACCTCCGCATCATGACTCTCGAGCACTTCGCGAATCGTGAAGAAGTTGCCCAGCGACTTGGACATCTTCTCCTGATCGACGCGCACCGCCCCGGCGTGCATCCACACATTGACATAGGGCTTGCCGGTGGCGGCCTCGCTCTGGGCGATCTCGTTCTCATGGTGGGGAAAGGTCAGATCCGGCCCGCCGCCATGAATGTCGAAGGTCTCGCCCAGGCAGCAGGTGGACATCGCCGAGCACTCGATGTGCCAGCCCGGACGCCCCTCGCTCCAGGGCGAGGGCCAACTTGCCTCGCCCGGCTTGGCCGCCTTCCACAGCACGAAGTCGAGCGGGTCCTCCTTGTGCGTATCGACCTCGACCCGCGCCCCGGCCCGCATCTCGTCCAGGTTGCGGTTGTTGAGCTTGCCGTAGGCGGCGAACCGACGCACGCGGTAGTAAACGTCACCGTTGTCCGCGGCATAGGCGTAACCGTTGTCGATCAGGCGCTGGATCATCGCCACGATCTCGCCGATATGGCCCGTGGCGCGGGGCTCCAGATCCGGGCGCAGTACGCCCAGGCGCGCCTCGTCTTCGTGCATTGCTGCGATCATGCGCTCGGTCAGTGCCGAGATCGGCTCGCCGTTCTCGTCGGCGCGCTTGAGAATCTTGTCGTCGATATCGGTGATATTGCGCACATAGGTCACGTCGAGCCCGGTCTGACGCAGCCAGCGGGTGATCACGTCGAAGGCCACCATCACCCGGGCGTGCCCCAGGTGGCAGTAGTCGTAGACCGTCATGCCGCAAACGTACATGCGCAGCTTGCCGGGCTCGATCGGTTCCAGCGGCGCCTTGCGCCGCGTCAGCGTGTTATAGACCTGCAGCTCGCTCATGCCGTCCCCTGCTGCTTCTGCTGAATCTTGGCCCAGGAGTCCTTGAGCCCGACCGTGCGATTGAACACCAGCTTGCCATCGCGACAAGCGTGGCGGTCGGCGCAGAAGTAGCCCACACGCTCGAACTGATAGCGCGCCTCGGGCGCCGCATCGGCCAGCGCCGGCTCGGCAATGCCGTGCACGGTGACCAGCGACTCGGGGTTGAGATGGTCGAGGAAGTCGGCATCCTTGTCGCGATCCGGCGCCTCGTCGAGAAACAGGTTGTCGTAGAGGCGCACTTCGACCGGCACGCCGTGCTCGGCGCTGACCCAGTGGATCACCCCTTTCACCTTGCGCCCCTCGGGATTCTTGCCCAGGGTCTCGAAGTCGACAGAGCAGTGCAGCGCCGTGATCTCGCCGCCATCGTCCTTGATCACTTCATCGCAGCGGATCACGTAGCCGTTGCGCAGACGCACTTCCTTGCCCGGCGCCAGCCGGAAGAACTTCTTCGGCGGCTCCTCCATGAAGTCGTCACGGTCGATCCAGATCTCGCGGGTCAGCGGCAGGCGCCGGGTCCCCATGTCATCGCGCGCAGGATGCCCCGGCACCTCGAACACCTCGCCATGGTCGGCGGCGACATTGGTCAGCACCACCTTGATCGGATTGAGCACGCACATCGCCCGCGGCGCGTTGTCCTCCAGGTCGGAGCGAATCGCAAAGTGCAGCATGGCGATATCGACCACATTGGCCGCCCGGCTGACCCCGGTCATGTCGCAGAACTTGCGCAGCGAGGCCGGCGTGTAACCGCGCCGGCGCAGCCCCGAGATGGTGGGCATGCGCGGATCGTCCCAGCCGTCCACCACCTGCTCGTCGACCAGCAGCTTGAGTTTGCGCTTGGAGGTCACGGTGTAGTTGACGTTCATCCGCGCGAACTCGGTCTGGCGCGGCTGCGAGGGCACCGGCAGGTGTGCCAGGAACCACTCGTAGAGCGGGCGGTGATCCTCGAACTCGAGCGTGCAAAGGGAGTGCGTGATGCCCTCGATCGCATCCGACTGCCCGTGGGCGAAGTCATAGGAGGGGTAGATCTTCCAGGCATCGCCGGTCTGATGGTGATGCGCGTGGCGGATACGATAGAGGATCGGATCACGCAGGTTGATGTTGGGCGCGGCCATGTCGATCTTGGCCCGCAGCACCTTGGCCCCCTCGGCGAACTCGCCCACCCGCATGCGCTCCAGCAGGTCGAGGTTCTCCTCCACCCCACGTTCTCGGTAGGGGCTCGGCCGGCCCGGCTCGGTCAGGGTGCCGCGGTACTCGCGGATCTCTTCCGGCGAGAGATCGTCGACATAGGCCAGACCTTCGCGCACCAGGTGCTGAGCCCAGGCATAGAGCTGGTCGAAGTAGCTAGAGGCATAGCGCACCTCACCGCTCCAGCGATAGCCGAGCCACTCGATATCCTCGCGAATGGCATCGATGTAGGCCTGCTCCTCCTTGGCCGGATTGGTGTCGTCGAAGCGCAGATGACAGTGGCCGCCGAACTGTTCCGCCAGACCGAAGTTGACCCAGATCGACTTGGCGTGGCCGATGTGCAGGAAGCCGTTGGGCTCCGGCGGGAAACGGGTCACGATCGTCTGGGCCTGCCCCGATTCGATCTCGTCACGAATCTGATTGCGCAGAAAATTCGGGGCTCCGTGCTGGGTATCGTCGTTCTCGACGCGACTCTCGACGCTCATGGAATGCAGACAACCTCTGTAATTCGTCGGACCGTGCAGTGACGGCGCTGGTGAAGGCAGGTTAACACGCGTGACGGGCGGTTTCTCCCGCCCGCGCAAAGCGGCTATTATAGCGCGACGCGCGGTCCCGGCGCCAAGCCAGCGCCGGCCCGGAACACGCCCTTTCGCTCAGGAAATATCATGATCGTTCTGCACACCAATCACGGCATCATCAAACTCGAGCTGGACGCCGACAAGGCGCCCAAGACGGCGGCCAATTTCGAGCAATACGTCCGCGACGGCCACTACGATGGCACCCTGTTCCACCGTGTGATCGATGGCTTCATGGTCCAGGGCGGCGGCTTCGACACCGATTTCGAGCAGAAAGCGACACGGGCGCCGATCGAGAACGAAGCCGATAACGGCCTCACCAACCAGAAGGGCAGCGTTGCCATGGCGCGTACCCAGGACCCGCACTCGGCCAGCGCGCAGTTCTTCATCAACGTCTCCGACAACGACTTCCTCAACCACCGCGACAAGAGCCTGCCGGGCTGGGGCTACTGCGTGTTCGGTCACGTCGTCGAAGGTATGGACGTGGTCGAGCGCATCCGTCAGGTGGCCACCGGGCGCCGCGGCATGCACAGCGACGTGCCGGTCGAAGATGTCATCATCGAACGCGCCGAAGTCGTCTGAACGGCCACCGTTCGCCGCCCCCTAACGCCTTACCGACCGCCACAGCCATCGAGTCCGCCATGCAACTGCTGATCGCCGACCTTCATCTGCAACCCGACCAGCCCGAGATCGCCCAGGGTTTCATCGACTACCTGCGCGGCCCCGCCCGCGAGGCGTCGGCGCTAACCATTCTCGGAGACCTGTTCGAAGCCTGGATCGGCGATGACTACCGCGGCGAGTTCGAGCAGCGCATCATCGCCGAACTGCGCGCCTGCCACGACGCCGGCACGCGACTCGCCTTCATGCACGGCAATCGTGACTTCCTGATCGGTGAAGCCTTCGCCGCCGACAGCGGCTGCGCCCTGCTCGAAGATCCCACCGTGATGGAACTGGGCGGCCAACGCGCGCTGCTGATGCACGGTGACAGCCTGTGCACCGGCGACAGCGCCTATATGGCCTTCCGCCGCCAGGCCCGCGACCCGGCGTGGCAAGCACAGATCCTGGCGCTGCCGGTGGAGGAGCGCCTGGCGCTGGCGCGCAAGCTGCGCCAGCAGTCCGGCGAGGCCAACTCCAACAAGGCCGAGGACATCATGGATGTGACCCCGGCGGCGGCGGTCGACACGCTGCGCGAGCATGAATCGCGGCTGCTGATCCACGGCCACACCCACCGTCCGGCGGTGCACGAGCTGGAGGTCGACGGCGAGCGCGCTCAGCGCTACGTCATCGGCGACTGGCGGCCGAATCAGGGCTGGCAGCTGAGAGTCGAGGGCGACAGCCTGACACTGGAGTCGTTTGCCCTGGCCTGAACCTGCCCTTCCCTCAAGCTGCCCCGCCTGAGCCCGCCCACGGGCGGCGGGGCCAGCGGTTCCCCAGCGCCAACTTCCTGGCGCACCGTTTATCCTGCGACGCCGCTGCCCATGCCGCGGAGCACCTGCCTAGCCCACTGTGTCACCTCCCCGGAGGCGCGTCTCTTGCCGGCCATCCGCGTATCAGCCATGCCGCGCCCGGGTCGAGGCGGCCCGGCGGCCACGTCGGGGGCGCTGCGGCGGACGCGCGTCGGCGCTGACGTTGTCCAGCAGCGTGCGCCAGCGAATCAGTACCGGCGCATCGGAGAGCGCGACCTCGCCCAGGCGATAGCGCAGCGCCTGCTGGCTCTCGGCATCGTCGGGGTTCACCAGCGTCAGCCACAGCGCCAGGCTGTGCAGTTCGAGGTGGGCACAGCTGGCTTCTTCCGCCCAGGTTCTCGCCTCGGCGATCAGCGCCTCGATCTCGGCCAGCGGCCGGCCCTGACGATGCTGGATCCGCGCCATCTGCAGCAGCAGCTGCGGCAGCATGGTCGAGCGGTTGTCACGGGCCTGCTCCAGACACGGCAGCAGGTAGTGCGCCGCACGCTCGAGCTGATCGAGCGCCAGACAGGCATCGCCGTACCATAGCGAGGCGCGCTGGTGGCGGGCCCGGCCGGTGAGTTCGATCAACCGCTCGACCCCCGCCTCGACCTGATCCAGCCCGGCCGTATCACCCGCCAGCGCCTGCCCCCAGCCGAGCACGCAGAGCGCCTCCAGATGCCAGCGCTGCAGATCCCGCGAGCGGGTCATCTCGAAGGCACGCTGGCCGCGCTCCAGGGCCAGATGGACATGCCCCAACTGACGGTAGAGAGAGGCGGCGAAGATCAGCGCCATGGCCAGCGACGCCGGGTGGCGAATGCTCTCCGCCAGCCGGATCGCCGCCTCCATCTGCTGTTCGGCGCGACGGTAATCGCCGCGCAGGCAGAGCGCCCAGCTCTGGTAGCAGCTGGCCGCCACCTGCGGGTGATCGGAGTAAGGCAGCCACTCGAGCACCATCGGCTGGTGCAGTGGATCGATCTGCTCCAGATGCTCGAAGGCCCGCCCTACCTGCCCGCTCCAGTACTCGCCATAGGCGCGGGCATAGAGCGCCAGGCGACGGTAGCGCGGGTCGTCGATCCGCTGCGCCAGCTCGCGCAGGTGCTCGGCCAGGGCGTCGGCATCGCGGTTGGCGTAACGCTGGCTGGCGCCGACCCAGAGCCCCCAGGTGACCAGGAAGGCCTGATCCTCGGCACCCTCCTCCTGGGCGGGGCCATCGCGCCACAGCTGCTGCGCCTCGATGAAGCACGCCTGGGCCGGACGCGAACCATGCCCTTCCAGCGCGTAGTAGGCCTGACCCTGCACCGTCAGCAGGCTGATACGCCTTTCGGCCGCACCGCCCACGCCACGCGCCAGACAGCCCAGTCCGGCTTCGGCCAAGCGCAGTGCGGTGCGATTGGCGCTGGCGCGCAGGGCGCCACGCGCCGCCATCTCGAAGTAGCGTGCGCCGCGCCCCGGGTCACCGCTGCGCTGCAGGTGTTCGGCGAAATCGCCGGGATGGCGGCTGATCCAGGCCGGGCGCTGGGACTCGATCAGCGCTACCAGGCGGCCGTGCAGGGTCACGCGCACATCCTGGGGGCAAGACAGATAGGCGGCCTCGTGCAACAGCGGGTGGGTGAACTGGAAATCGAAGGGGGCGGCCTCGCACGGCTCGATGATCTCAAGCCGGCGCATCTGCTCGAGTGCCGCCCGCAGCGCCGCATCAGTGGTGTCGAGACACGCCCTGAGCAGCGCGGTCTCGAACTGGCGTCCGCACACCGCCGCCATGTGCGCCACGCTGCGATCCTGATGCAGTTGATCGATACGACTGGCGAGCAAGCCGAGCAGCCCGCGCGGCAAGGCGGCGGCATCGAGGGTGCGCCCCTCCCGGCGATCGATCTCGAGCCAGCGGCAGATCTCCTGCAGATAGAGGGGCACGCCCTCGCAGCGCGCGATCAGCTGCTCGCGCAGTAACGGATCCAGCGTCAGGCAGTGGCGCCGGGCGAGCACGTCGAGCATCTCGGCCGACTGCTCGGCCCCCAGGCGACCGAGCGCGATCTGCTGGTCCCAGTTGAGCCGGATCGAGGGCATCTCGCGATTCTGATGCGAGGCCAGCAGCAGCAGCGAGGAGTGGATCGGCAAGCGCACCTGCAGGTTGTAAAGCACCTTGAGTGAAGGCTCGTCGAGCCACTGCAGATCGTCGATGATCATCACCAGCGGCCGGCGCGGCGCGGTCAACCGCAGGATCAACGACTGGGTCAGATGGCTGACCAGCTCCACCGCCTCCTCCGCCGCCTCGCGGCTGGTGACTTCACGCACCAGCACGTCGAGCAGCAGGCGGCGCCGCTCGGCGCCGATCTTGGCCAGGGTCGGCGTGGCATCGATCAACGCCTCCAGGCTGGCGAGCGCCGGCTCTGCGCCGAGATGCCAGCGCAGCAGCGACTGCACCACCGCATAGGGCGTCTGGCTCGACAGCCGTGTGGTCTGGCGCCAGAACAGCGCGACGTCCTCGTGCTGCAGACATTCGCGGAAACGAATCATCAGCGCCGACTTGCCGATCCCGGTATCGCCCAGCACCAGAAGGCTCTGACGCAGCCCCAGCGCAACCCGGGCCAGGGCATCACGCAGCTGGCGCAACTCGGCATCGCGCCCCAGCAGGCTCGGCACTCGGGCCACCCGTCCGCCGTCGCCGGACGCCAACGCCAGGGCGCGCCGCACGACCCGCCCATCGGCGCTCAGCAGACGCGGCGTCAGCCGCGCCTGCAGATCGAACGCCGGCGGCAGGTGCTGGCTGGCATTGAGCGAAATCATCAGCTCCCCCGGCTCGGCCATCGCCAGCATCGCCAGCGCGACCTGGGTGACGTCGCCGAGCGGATCGATGGTGCGGCGCTCCGGCAGCCAGATCACCCGGCCGCTATCCAGTCCCGCACAGAGGGTAAAGGCGGGCGGCGGCGCACCGCCCTCCCAGCACGCCGCGACCTGCGCCGAGAGCCCCTGCTGACAGTGATCGTAGAGCGCCACCAGCTCGGCCAATTGGTGTGTCGGGCCGTGGGTGGCGAAGCAGGCCAGCCCTACCCCGCTACCCACCGCCGCCTGCCAGAAGCCGCCGAGCTGATGACACTGGGTCTCCAACCAGCGGAACAGCTGATCCTGCAGGGTCAGGCAGGCCAGCGCCTGACCGATATCGTTGCCGCTCTCCGGTGGCTTGAGTGCGATCGCCATGATCGCCACTTGACGAAAGTCGATCTCTGCCGCCGAGTAGCCGGCCATCGGTGCCGCGGGAGCCGGCGGCGGCACCGCACGCTCCGCCGCCGGGGTGACGTCCGACCAGTCGCCGGCGAACTGCAGGAACCCGGCGCTGGGCTGCTCGCCGGAGAGCGCCAGCTGACGCAGCAGGGAGTGGAAGCACTCACGTGCGGCGGCCACCTGACCATGACCGGCGAGGCAGCGGATCAGTTGCTCCTGGAACGCCGCATGCTCGGGAAAGCGCGTCACCAGCACCCGCAGTAGCGCCTCGGGCAGCGTCCGTACCTTGGCCAGGGTGCGCTCGGCGTAATCGATTACCCGGTCACGCCAGTCGCCGCGCGCCTGCGTCAGCCAGTGGCTGAAGGCCTCGCACTGGGGCAGCGCCAGCTCCGCCACCAGCTCGCCGCGGTAGTCATTCAAGAGCTTCTCGAGCCGTGCGACATCCGGCACCAGCGCGAGCTCACGCTCGATCTCGCGCAGGTCCCATGCCACCGAGGTCGGCGGCACGCAGGCGATGGTCTGGCGGGTGACCGTCAGCGACGCCTCGCCACACTCGCCCAGGGCGTGACGCAGCGAGTGCAGCGCATGGCGCAGGTTGGTCCGCGCGGATTTGAGGCTCTGGTCCGGCCACAGCAGCGCCGCCAGCTGCGCGCGGCTGACCGGACCGTGCTGCAGCAGCAGATAGACCAGCAGCGCCTTGACCTTGTCGTAGCTGAACTGGGTCAGCGTAGTGGCATCCTGGCGCAGGCCGAACTGCCCGAACAGGGTCAGGGTCGTGGTAGCGGATGGCCGAGTCATGCATCTCCTCGAAGGGGCCCTGCGCCGCGCCCGCGGCTGGCGTCAGCCGCCGTCATACCGCGGCCGGCACTCCGCTATGGAAGCGAAAGTGGGTGTCCGTGTCCTCGATCAGGGCACGCTCATGGGCGGCGAAGCAGGCAATCCGTTCCGCCACCGCCGGCGCGCCGGCATAGCGCTGGGCAAGCCCGATATAGTCCTCGAAATGGCGCCCTTCCGAGCGCACCAGCGAGCGATAGAACTTGGCCAACTGCGCGTCGAGCCGCGGGATCAGCCGCGCAAAGCGCTCGCACGAGCGTGCCTCGATGAAGGCGCCGACGATCAGGATGTCGATCAGTCGCTGCGGCTCGTCGCGCGCCACGTGACGCCGCAGCCCCTCGGCGTAGCGTGACGCCTGCAGATGGCTATAGTCGACCCCCCGCTCCTGCATGATCGCCACCACCTGCTCGAAATGCAGGAGCTCCTCCCGCGCCAGCTGCGACATCTTGGTCAGCAGCTCCGGGCGATCGACATAGCGGAACATCAGGCTCATGGCGGTGGAGGCCGCCTTCTTCTCGCACTGGGCATGGTCGATCAGCAGCAGTGCCGGATTGGCGAGCGCCGCCTCGATCCAGCTCTCGGGGGTCGCGCAGGGCAGGAACTCGAGCAGTTCCCGCGGCAGCGTGGCGTCGGTCTCGGTAGCGGTATAAGCGGTCATGGCGATGTCGTCCGTGGGCAATCTCGGGCGGCCTCATGTTAGGGAAAGCCTGCGCAAATGTCTCCACGTACACCGTCGTCGACGCGGCGAGCCCCGTCACGGGCCGGCGCGTCACCCGCCGAGCGGCGCCATGGCGGGGCTTGCGCGCCTCGCCTTAACATTGTCGACAGTTTCACGTAGACTGCGCAGCGCCCACCGCAGCCGGTCGTTTGCCGCCGCCCTCCCCACCGCTCCCGGCGGGGCCGTCGCGCGCTGCCACCGCCGCTCTCGCTGCGGGCTCTGACATTAGATGAGGGTTCAACCGTGCTCGAAGCTTACCGCCAACATGTCGAGGAGCGCGCCCAGGAAGGCGTGCCGCCGAAACCGTTGACCGCCGAAATGACCGTCCAACTGGTCGAGCTGCTCAAGCAGCCGCCCGCCGGTGAAGAGGCATTTCTCCTCGAACTGATCACCGATCGCGTACCGCCCGGTGTCGACGAGGCCGCCTACGTCAAGGCCGGCTTCCTCACCGCCATCGCCAAGGGCGAGGCGACCTCGCCGCTGATCGACAAGATCCACGCGGTCAAGCTGCTGGGCACCATGCAGGGCGGCTACAACATCGCCACCCTGGTCGAGCTGCTCGACGACAGCGAGCTGGCCCAGGAAGTGGGCGAGCAGCTCAAGCACACCCTGCTGATGTTCGACGCCTTCCACGATGTCGCCGAGCGGGCCAAGAACGGCAACGCCGTGGCCCAGGGCGTGCTCGAGTCGTGGGCCGAGGCCGAGTGGTTCCTGGCCAAGCCGGCGCTGGCCGACAAGATCAGCATCGCGGTGTTCAAGGTGCCCGGCGAGACCAACACCGACGACCTGTCACCGGCGCCGGACGCCTGGTCGCGCCCCGATATCCCGCTGCACGCCAACGCCATGCTCAAGAACCCGCGCGACGGCATCGAGCCGGAAGTGCCGGGCAGCAAGGGCCCGCTGGCACAGATCGAAGCGGTCAAGGCCAAGGGCTTCCCGGTCGCCTACGTGGGCGACGTGGTGGGCACCGGTTCCTCGCGCAAGTCGGCGACCAATTCGGTGCTGTGGTTCTTCGGTGACGACATCCCCCACGTCCCCAACAAGCGGGCCGGCGGGTTCTGCTTCGGCGGCAAGATCGCACCGATCTTCTTCAACACCATGGAAGACGCAGGCGCCCTGCCGATCGAGATGGATGTCGACAAGCTCGAGATGGGTGACGTCATCGACGTCTATCCGTACGAGGGCAAGGTGACACGCCACGACAGCGATGAGGTCATCTCCACCTTCACGCTCAAGACCCAGGTGATCCTCGACGAAGTGCGTGCCGGCGGCCGCATTCCGCTGATCATCGGCCGCGGCCTTACCGAGAAGGCGCGCGACGAGCTCGGCCTACCCGCCTCCGACGTGTTCCGCAAGCCGGAGCAGCCGGTCGATACCGGCAAGGGTTTCACCCTGGCCCAGAAGATGGTCGGCAAGGCGTGCAACCTCGAGGGCGTGCGTCCGGGCATGTACTGCGAGCCGAAGATGACCACGGTCGGCTCCCAGGACACCACCGGTCCGATGACCCGCGACGAGCTCAAGGATCTGGCGTGTCTCGGCTTCCAGGCCGATCTGGTGATGCAGTCCTTCTGCCACACCGCCGCCTATCCCAAGCCGGTCGACGTCGAGACCCACCACACCCTGCCGGACTTCATCCAGAACCGCGGCGGCGTGTCGCTGCGTCCGGGTGACGGCATCATCCACTCCTGGCTCAACCGCATGCTGCTGCCCGACACCGTGGGCACCGGCGGCGACTCCCACACCCGCTTCCCGCTGGGCGTGTCGTTCCCGGCGGGCTCCGGCCTGGTCGCCTTCGCCGCGGCCACCGGGGTGATGCCTCTGGACATGCCAGAGTCGGTGCTGGTGCGCTTCAAGGGCAAGCGTCAGCCGGGTATCACCCTGCGTGACCTGGTCCATGCGATCCCCTACTACGCGATCCAGCAGGGGCACCTGACGGTCGCCAAGTCGGGCAAGAAGAACATCTTCTCCGGGCGCATTCTGGAGATCGAAGGTCTCGAGGATCTCACCGCCGAGCAGGCCTTCGAACTCTCCGACGCCTCCGCCGAGCGTAGCGCCGCAGGCTGTACCATCACCCTCTCCGAGGAGAGCGTGACCGAGTACCTGACCTCCAATATCACCCTGCTCAAGTGGATGATCAGCGCCGGCTACGGCGACGCCCGCACCCTGGAGCGTCGTATTCAGGGCATGGAAGCATGGCTGGCAGATCCCAGCCTGATGCGCGCCGACGCCGACGCCGAGTACGCCGCGGTGATCGAGATCGACATGAGCGAGCTCGACCAGCCGGTGCTCTGCGCCCCCAACGACCCGGACGACGCGCGTCTGCTCTCCGAGGTTGCCGGCGAGAAGATCGACGAGGTCTTCATCGGCTCGTGCATGACCAACATCGGCCACTTCCGCGCCGCCGGCAAGCTGCTCGAGAAGCAGCCTGCGGGGAGCCTGAAGACGCGCCTGTGGCTTGCGCCGCCGACCAAGATGGACCAACATCAACTGACCGAGGAGGGCTACTACGGCATCTACGGCAAAGCCGGTGCCCGCATGGAGATGCCGGGTTGCTCGCTGTGCATGGGTAACCAGGCACGTGTGGCGCCGAAGTCGACCGTGGTTTCCACCTCGACCCGTAACTTCCCCAACCGTCTCGGTGACGGCGCCGATGTCTATCTGGCATCGGCAGAGCTCGCGGCGATTGCCGCCGTCGAGGGCCGCCTGCCGACGGTCGAGGAGTACAAAGCGACCATGGGTGAGTTCGATGCGATGGCGGGCGAGATCTACCGCTATCTGAACTTCCATGAGATCGAGGACTTCCAGAAAGCGGCCGCTACCGTCATTCCGGTCGCCCAGGAAGCCTGATACGACTCTTCCGATGCTCGCAGCTTCATGAAGAGGCTACCGAAACGCCCCGCACCGCGCGGGGCGTTTTTTATGCGCAGTCGCCGCCGCCAAAGCGCAACCCCCGGTGCGTGATCAGGGCGTCAGCAGCCCTTCGATGCCGTGGCACCAGCGTGCCTGCCAGACGTGGGCAGCGGGTGCGGCGCGTTCGATCGCGCTGCGCTCCGCCGGTGTGGCGTAGACGAGGTAGTCGACCTCGAAGCGGTGGCACAGCGAGAACACCTCGCTGGGGTAATAGAGTCGCACGCCCTCGACCTCGGTGGCGTGCTGCCACGGCGCCTCGGTGACCATGGCGATCACCGCGTGAGTCGCGCTGAGGTCACGCAACCAGCCGTAGTGGCGTGACTCGCAACCACACAGCACGACACGCCGTGGGCGACGGCGGCCTGGCAGACGACCGGTGGCCAGGCATCGCAGCGTGTCGAGGGGGCGAAAGAAGTCGATGACGGCAGCGCCTCGTCGCGGGTGGATGACCGCCCCATTGTCACGCGCCCCCGCGCCGGCGACAAACCGGACGACGCAGGGCCGCACCGGGCTTGCGCCGGGACGGGTAGCAAATTAGAGTTTTTAGATAAAAGAACAGCGTTCATCAACGGGATGGAGATGGAAAACATGAAGATCAATACTTGGCTGGCACTCCCGCTGGCGCTGTCGCCGCTGCTGCTGGCGCCTGCCGCCCAGGCCGCCAACGCCGACGGCCTGTATGTCGGTATCGGCGGTGGCTACGGCAAGGTGACCAGTAGCGACAGCGATGTCGGCCACTTCACCGGTGCCAGCGGCGGCGGCTACCATGTGGACGACGACGACAGCGTCTACAAGGCGTTCGTGGGCTACGAGTACAACCCGTACTTTGCCACCGAGGCGTTCTACGCCGACCTGGGCAAACCCAACATCATCCGCGGCGGCAACGTGGTCGACCTCAAGACCCGCGCCTACGGCCTGAACCTGATCGGCAAATATCCGCTGCCCGCCGGCTTCGAGGTGTTCGCCAAGGCCGGTATGGCGAAGTGGAACGTCGATGCCCGGGGCGATCTAGGCACAGGCTCGAACCTCGACGACAACGACGGCATCGATCCGGTCTACGGCGCCGGTATCCAGTACCACTACCAGCATCTGCTGCTGCGTACCGAGTACGAGCGCTACGACTTCGACAGCGACTACAAGGTCGACGCCTACACCGCTTCGGTGGGCTGGCAGTTCTGACCCAGAGCCATTGCGCTACCGAGGCCGCCTGCGGGCGGCCTTGGCGTTTTCAGCGGATGACAATCCCTTTCGGACAGGGGAATCACCTGTGCGACTTGGGAACGCTGAATAAATCGCCGAACGAGATGAAGGGCAAGGCGCCCGGAGCGCAGACTCGCAGCAACGCGTAGAGAACGCCCGCAGGGCGGCCCGTCAGGGCAAGTTGCCGAAGGCAACGCGTCAAGCGAGACATAACATGGGGTTAGGCGAGCTTTCGACCGGGCTGGCGTCCCAGTACCGCGTAACGCAGCCATACGCTGGGGACGCCGAGTCCGTGCAGGCATTTATGCAGTGATTCCCTTGCGCCGATGACACTTTGAAGACAAGACTGACAGGGTCACAAGGAAGATGACCCCACACTGACCAGGACGTCGACGACCGCGACATGCTTGCCCCTCGCCCGCTGATCAAGGACATCACGCGCCAGATCGCCGTACACTGGCGCGCGCTCATCGCCTTTCATCTCTTTTTCACCCTGCTGGCCACTGCGCTCTGGGTGCCGCTCTCCGCAGGCACCCTGGCCGGACTGCTGAAGCGTATCGGTCAGCCGGTGCTCAGCAACGGCCAGATCGTCGATATCGCGCTCTCCGCCTGGGGCCTGTTATGGCTGCTGGCGGCCCTGGGCCTGAGCTTTCTGCTGATCTTCCTGCAGCAGGCGGGAATGATGCGCGTGGTCTCCAGCCGCCACGGCGGGCGCTATCGAGTCGCCATGGGCGCCCTCTGGCATGTGCTACGGCGCTTCCCGGCGCTGGCCGCGCTGGCCTTTCTCCAGGTCGGTGCGCATCTGCTGCTGGCGACCCCGTTCGCCCTCGGCGTGGCCCATCTCTATGCCTGGCTGCTGGGGGACACCGAGCCCTATGTACTGCTTCGCGTGCTGCCCGTGGCGCTGTGGCAGTTCCTCGCTCTGGCGCTGCCGCTGCTGCTGGTCTGGGCACTGCTCGCCGGTACGCTCTATCTGCGCTGGTTCCTCGCCCTGCCGGCACTGGTGCTGGAGGAGCTGGGGCCGATGGCGGCGCTCACCCGCAGCCGTCACTTGACCCGCCAGCGGCGCTGGCGCATGGCGCTGCTGGTGCTCGCCATGGCGCTATCGGTGGCAGTGATCCCGATCGCCTTCAGCCTGCTGTTCAACGCCCTCGGCGGACCGCTGCTGGGACACCTGCCCGAGCGTGCGAGCGTACTGATCCCCGCCATGCTCGCCTACCTGGCGCTCTATATCGTGGCCACCATCGCCCTCACCTTCCTCGGCGTCAGCGCCAACAGCCTGCTGGTCACCACCCTGTTCCAGCGCGCCAGCGGGCGCACGCCGGTACTCGACAGCGAACCCGCACCGCGCCGCTCGGGGGTGATCGCCTGGGGCGCGGAGATTCTGGTCCTGGCGTTCGCGCTGCTTCAGGCGGGATGGATTCTCCAGGGTTTCGAGATCAACGACACGGTCAGTATCACCGCCCATCGCGGCGCCTCGCATCAGGCCCCGGAGAACACCCTGGCAGCGCTGGAGGGGGCCATCGACGCCGGTGCCGACTACATGGAGCTGGACGTGCGCCTGAGCGGCGATGACCAGGTGATCGTCGCCCACGACGACAACCTGCGCCGACTCACCGGTATCGATCGCCGCTTGAGCGAGATGACCCTCGACGAGATTGCCCAGGTCGACGTCGGTGCCTGGTTCGGCGATGCCTTCATCGGCGAGCGCATCCCCACCTTTGCCGCGCTGCTGGCGCGCGCCCGCGGGCGTATCGATCTCTATGTCGAGCTCAAGCCGGCGCCGCGCAGCGCCGACGCCCTGGCCCGCCAGGTGATCGCCCAGCTCCGCGCCAGCGACATGGCCGATCACGTGGTGATCGCGTCGCTCTCGCCGTCGGTGGTAGCGCGGGTCAAGCAGCTGGCGCCGGACATCCGCACCACGCTGTTCCTGCAGTTCCTTCTGCCCGGGGCCCTGGCGGAGACCCCCGCCGACATCATCGGCCTGCGCCATACCCAGGCCAACCCCAGCCTGCTGCGGACGCTGCACGGCAGCGGCCGCGGCGTGGCAGTGTGGACGGTGAATAACCCCGGCGCCATGTCACGCTATATAGACATGGGGGTCGACAACATCATCACCGACCGCCCCGAAGCGCTCAGCGCTCTGCTCGCCGAGCGCCGCGACATGTCCGATGGCGAACTGCTGCTGGTCAAGCTGCGCAATTGGCTAAGATCTTGAAAAAGAAGATGCGTAAAAACACGCTCGTGAACGCCATGCGCGCATGAACGCAAAAAGCCGGTGCGATCTCTCGCACCGGCCTGGATGACGCCACCTCGCGCAGCGAGGTTTGGCCGACAATCAGCCGAGGGTTTCGCCGGCCAGCATGAACCAGGTCTCGAGCACCGCGTCCGGGTTGAGCGAGACCGAGTCGATGCCCTGCTCCATCAGCCACTTGGCCAGTTCGGGATGATCCGAGGGGCCCTGGCCGCAGATGCCGACGTACTTGCCCTGGGCCTTGCACGCCTGGATCGCCATCGACAGCAGCTTCTTCACCGCCGGGTCACGCTCGTCGAAGAGATGCGCAATGATGCCGGAGTCGCGGTCGAGCCCCAGGGTGAGCTGGGTCAGGTCGTTGGAACCGATCGAGAAGCCGTCGAAGTACTCGAGGAACTCGTCCGCCAGCAGCGCATTGGCCGGCAGCTCGCACATCATGATCACTTTAAGATGATTCTCGCCGCGCTTGAGACCGTTGGCCTCGAGCAGCTCGACCACCCCCTTGGCTTCGGCCGGGGTGCGCACGAACGGTACCATGATCTCGACGTTGTCCAGGCCCATCTCGTCACGTACTCGCTTGAGCGCCTGGCACTCCAGCTCGAAACAGGGGCGGAAGTCGTCGGAGAGATAGCGCGAGGCGCCGCGGAAGCCGAGCATCGGGTTCTCTTCGCCCGGCTCGTAGAGCTTGCCGCCGATCAGGTTTTCGTACTCGTTGGACTTGAAGTCCGACAGCCGCACGATCACCCGCTTGGGATAGAACGACGCTGCCAGCGTCGAGATGCCCTCGACCAGACGATCGACGTAGAAGCTGACCGGATCGGCATAGCCGGCGGTGCGCAGGTCGATGGTCTGCTTGAGATCGCTGGAGAGCTTGTCGTAATCCATCAACGCACGCGGGTGCACGCCGATCATGCGGTTGATGATGAACTCCAGCCGCGCCAGACCCACGCCCGCATTGGGCAGCCCGGCGAACGCGAAGGCGCGATCGGGGTTGCCCACGTTCATCATGATCTTGAACGGGATATCGGGCATGCTGTCGACGCTGGTGGCACGGCACTCGAACTCGAGCTTGCCGTTGTAGACGTGGCCCGTGTCGCCCTCGGCGCAGGAGACGGTGACCTCGAGCCCATCTTCGAGCAGCGCGGTGGCATCACCGCAACCCACCACTGCGGGGATTCCCAGCTCGCGGGCAATGATCGCCGCGTGGCAGGTGCGTCCGCCACGGTTGGTGACGATCGCCGAGGCGCGCTTCATGATCGGTTCCCAGTCGGGATCGGTCATGTCGGTCACCAGTACGTCGCCGTTCTGTACCTTGTGCATCTCTTCGGGTGACGCCACCAGCCGGACCTTGCCCTGGCCGATGCGCTGGCCGATGGCGCGGCCGTCGACCAGCACGCGCCCCTTCTCCTTGAGAGTGAAGCGCTCGAGGGTGCCGGCATCCTGGTTGGAGACCACGGTCTCGGGCCGCGCCTGGACGATATAGAGCCTGCCGTCGTCGCCGTCCCGGGCCCACTCGATGTCCATCGGACGGCCGTAGTGCTGCTCGATGGTCACGGCCTGGCGCGCCAGCGCCATCACATCGTCGTCGGAGAGACAGAAGCGCTGACGGTCGGCATGGGCGACATCGACCGTCTTGACCGAGCGGCCGGCGGCGGCGTCATCGGTGTAGACCATCTTGATCCGCTTGGAGCCCAGGGTACGCCGCAGCACCGCCGGCCGACCGGCCGCCAGGGTCGGTTTGTGCACGTAGAATTCGTCGGGGTTGACCGCCCCCTGCACCACGGTCTCGCCCAGCCCCCAGGCGCCGGTCACGAAGACCGCATCGCGGTAGCCGGACTCGGTGTCCAGCGTGAACATCACGCCGCTGGCTGCCGTCTCGGAGCGCACCATCTTCTGTACCCCGGCGGAGAGCGCCACGTTCTCGTGGGCGTAACCGCGGTGCACGCGATAGGAGATGGCACGGTCGTTGAACAGAGAGGCGAACACCTCGTGCACCGCGCGCTTGACGTTGTCGAAGCCGTCGATGTTGAGGAAGGTCTCCTGCTGACCGGCGAAGGAGGCATCGGGCAGATCCTCCGCGGTCGCCGAGGAGCGCACCGCCACCTTGAGCTGCGGGTAGCGCGCCTGCAGGGTCTGGTAGGCATCCGCCAGCGCTGCCTCGAAGGCCGGCGGCAGCGGCGTGTCGATCATCCAGCCGCGAATCTTCTCGCCGACCTTGGCCAGCGTCTCGGTGTCGTCGACGTCCAGCGTGGCGAGCTCGGCATTGATGCGGTCGTTGAGCCCTTCGTGCTTGAGGAATTCGCGGTAGGCGTGTGCGGTGGTGGCAAAGCCGCCCGGCACGGTGACACCGGCGTCGGCCAGATTCGAAATCATCTCGCCGAGGGAGGCGTTCTTGCCGCCCACCCGCTCGACATCGCCCATACCCAACTGATCGAAAGTGATGATGAAGGGTTCCAAGATCCTCTCCTGCTCGTTTCGGCTGACGTTGCGGCACGTCCTCTGCGCCTCGATGGAGCCAGAAGCTAACAGCCGTTCCCGCGCTTAGCCAGCAGTTTAAGGGCGTAGGGTTTGGAGTATTTCTACAAGAATCCGGCCTTTTCCCCGGTTCTTGTAGTCAGCCGACGAATTCGCCCTGGAACCGACACAAGTGGTTGCCCGGACAGGAAATCCGGGTCGACAATGGGCCATCGACGCCGAGGACCGCCCACCATGACACGCACCGCCTTCTTCATCTCGGATGGCACCGGGATCACCGCCGAGACCCTGGGACGCAGCCTGCTCTCGCAGTTCGAGAACACCGACTTCCACCTGGTCACCAAGCCCTATATCGACACCCTGGACAAGGCGCGCTCGCTGGTCGGCATGATCGAGGCCACCGCCGAGCGCGACGGCGCGCGCCCGATCGTCATCGACACGATCGTCGACCAATCGGTCCGTGCGATCGTCGCCGAGGCGCCAGCGTTCATGGTCGACATCTTCTCGACCTTCCTCGCGCCGCTGGAGGAGGAGCTGGCGACCCACTCCACCTACACCGTCGGCCGCGCCCACGCCATGGGGCGTGACGATGTCTACATGCACCGCATCGACGCGGTGAATTTCGCCCTCGACAACGATGACGGAGCGCGCACCCATCAGTACGAGGAGGCGGACATCATCCTGGTCGGCGTGTCACGCTGCGGCAAGACGCCCACCTCGCTCTATCTGGCGCTGCAGTTCGGCATCCGCGCTGCCAACTACCCGCTGACCGAGGACGATCTCGACGAGAACGGCATCCTCGCCCTGCCGGCATCGCTGGCCAAGCATCGCCACAAGCTGTTCGGGTTGACCATCGATGTCAGACGTCTGGCCGCGATCCGTACCGAACGCCGCCCCAACAGCCGCTACTGTTCAATGGATCAGTGCATGCAGGAGATCGAGCAGGCCGAAGCGCTCTACCGGCGCCAGAACATCCCGTTCATCGATACCACACGCTTCTCGATCGAAGAGATCTCCACGCGCATGATGAACGAGACGGGTCTGCAGCGACGCTTCAGCCCGCGCTAGAGAGTACGGCGACAGCGGTCTACGCTAGACAAAAGTGGCAGCAGTGGGCCGCGATGGGCAGAAGCGGCGGTAGCGGGCCGCCATGGACAGAGGCGGCAGCGGGCCGCAGCGCATGAGTTCGCTTCGAGCAGCGGTGCCTGACCGATCGACATGGGCGCGTTGGCCGTTGCCGATATCATTGACCGCCACCGGCCTTTAAAAATCCTCGACGAGCCCCATCTCATTAGCACGCAAACAGCCACTCCTTCTTATTAACCCCACCCATACCGACCGGTATGTGGGAAAGCCATCAGGCGACTGTAAGAGGAACTCACCGTGCCGCTATTACGTTTTGATGTGATCAAAGGACGCGACGAAAAAGCGCTCAAGGCCTTGCTGGATACCGCCCATGAGGCAATGCTGGAAGCCTTCGAGGTGCCGGCAACCGACCGCTATCAGATCGTGCACCAGCACGAGCCCAATGAACTGGTCGTCGAGGACACTGGCCTCGGGTTCAGTCGAAGTGACAACCTGGTGATGATCAGCATCGTCAGCAAAGCCAGGACACAGCCCCAGAAAGAGCGGCTCTACGCCCTGCTTGCCGAACGCCTGGAATCCCAGTGCGGTATTTCACCCCAGGACCTCATGGTCTCCATTACCGAGAATGGAGATGCTGACTGGAGCTTTGGCATGGGTGAAGCGCAATTCCTGACCGGCAAACTCTAAGTCTCCCCCTCATCATATCCCTCGATACGCTCTTCGCCCCAGGCTTTACCAGCGCGACGCGCCTGGCAGGGGCGCCGAAGAGAAGTGACCAGGCAAACAGAGGCAGCGCTACGCACCACGCTGCCTCTGTGTCGTTTACAGGTCCTTGGGCGCGAAGATACCGGGGGCGTTGCGCCAGTACCCCTTGTAATCCATGCCGAAGCCGAACACGTAGCGATCGACCACTTCCAGGCCACAATAGGTCGCCTTGAGGTCCGGCGAGGCCTTGCGATCATGCTGCTTGTCGACCAGCACTGCGGTGGAGAGACTCGCCGCACCTGCCTGACGACAGTAGTCGAGAATCGCCGCCAGGGTAGCGCCCTCGTCGAGAATGTCGTCGACGATCACCACATGGCGCCCAGCCATGGGAATCTCCGGCGACACCCGCCAGAACAGCTCTCCACCGCGGATCCCGCCGCGATAGCGGGTAGCATGGAGATAGTCGACCTCGAGCGGGAAGCCGAGACGGGGCAGCAGATGCCCGGTGGTGATCAGGCCGCCATTCATCACGCAGTAGAACACCGGGAGCTTGTCACCAAGATCATGGGTGATCGCTGCAGCCATCTGGTCGAGAGCCTGCTCTACCTGGGCCTGGTCGATCAGACAGTCGGCGTTGTCCATGACCTCCTGCATCGAATTGAGCGCGTCGGGGAGCGTAGATTGGGTCATCGTATTCCGTATCAATAGCAGCGGGCGGCCACCGGCAGCGCCGGCGCCGCCTCTGGACAGAGGGCGGATCACTCCGCCTCGTTGAGGGCTTCCAGACGGGCATGGGTGCGCCGCCAGCGCGAGATCACCGCCAGCGACTCGAGGCTCGGCCTGGCGCGGGCGTAACGCAGCTTGGCGATCCGCGGCGCCTGGCGTCCGCTGCAGGCATCCACCACTTCCCGCGCTGCCGCGGGATCGTTGCAGATCACCGCCATGTCACAGCCGGCGGCCCAGGCCGCCTCAGCGCGTGCCGCCGGGGTACCGGCAGCGTGGGCGGCGGCCATGGTCAGGTCATCGGAGAAGATCGCCCCCTTGAACCCGAGCTCTTCGCGCAGCAACCCCAGCCAGCTGGGCGAGAAGCCCGCGGGGCGCTCGTCGAAGGCGGGAAAGATCACATGGGCCGGCATCACCGCATCGAGCTTGCCTGCCAGCCGCGCAAAAGGCACCAGATCGTGCGCGCGCAGCGCCTCCAGCGAGCGCGAATCCCGGGCCACGGCGTGGTGCGAATCCTGACGCGCCCCGCCATGCCCGGGAAAGTGCTTGCCGATGGCGACCATGCCAGCGTCATGCAGACCATCGATGAAGGCGCCGGCCAGCGCCGCGACCACCTCCGGGTCGGGGGAGAAACTGCGCGAGCCGATCGCCGGCGACTGGTCATCGTCGAGGTCGAGCACCGGGGCGAAGGTCAGGTCGAAACCGCACGCTGCCATCTCCATGCCCAGCAGCCAGCCGGTATCCAGCGCCAGGGCCAGAGCCGCCTCCGGCGCCTCGGCGAACTGTCGCCCCAGGGTCGCCATCGGCGGCAGCCGGGTCACGCCCTGCTTGAGCCGCTGCACGCGACCGCCCTCCTGGTCGACGGCGACCAGAATGTCCGGTCGGCAGGCGCGAATCTCGCCGATCAGCGCCTGGGTGGTCCCCGCATCCGGGGTATTGCGCGCAAACAGAATGACGCCCCCGACCTCGGGGCGCGACAGCAGCCGCCGCTCTTCCTCGCGCAGTCGAGTGCCCTCGACGTCCAGCATTACCGGACCCAGCGGTTGTGTCATAGCCGTTACCTGAAACCGTGAAGCGCCCGATTCTAGACGACCCGTCGGCGTCATGACAGAGGGCGCTGCCGCTACCGTGTCAGGTCGCTGCTGGCTCAGGCGACTCCAGCGGTGCCAGCATGCCCGCCGCCACCACCGGCTTGAGCCGCCGGATCAGATCGCGCACGGTGACATGCTCGTGGTACTCGTTGTCGGCGATATCGCGCAGCGCATCCAACCCAGAGAGCGTGAACACCACGGTTCCAAGCATGAAGTGGAGGCGCCAGAAGCGCTCCGCCTCCGGCAGCTCCGGCGTGGCCAGCCGCAAGCAGGCGACGAAGCGGTGGAAGGTTTCGCCGTAGTGCGCCTGAATATAGCGCCGCAGATGCCCCTGGGCCTGGGTATAGGCCAGCCCAAGAAGCTTCATGAAGATCTTGAGACTGTGGCGCTCCGCCGGCACCTCGAGCACGCTTTCGGCGAGGCGTTCGAGCAGCACCTCGAGGGGAATGGTCTGCCCGCCATAGTGGCGTTCGAGCCCGTCGAGCGCGTGATTGAGACGCTCGGCGAAGGGGTCGAGGTAACGCGCGAAGACCGCCTGGATCAGTGCCTTCTTGGAGCCGAAATGGTAGTTGACCGCCGCCAGATTGACCTTGGCCCGGGTAGTGATGTTGCGCAGCGACGTTTCGGCGAACCCCTTCTCGGCGAACAGCACCTCGGCGGTGTCGAGAATGCGGGTCACGGTGTCGGATTGGGCCATGGACTACCTCTTTCCTGTCGACATCGGGGGCTGCTCGCTGACACCGAAGCTGCCGGCCGACGCCTGTCGAATCAGCTGAAAAACGCCTGTTTAAAACGCTTTTGAATCTAACCACTCCCGGCGCGGCGGCACAATCGCGGCAAACGTCGAAGGCACCCTGCCGCTCTCTTTTCCTTGCCCACCCTTTTCCCTTTGTCTACCCCTTTCCCTGCCCAGCAGGACTGGATACAATTCCAGACTGTATACATGACCAAGCCCTGACAGGCCCCGGGGAGACGCCCAATGTCGAGACCGCTCACCGCCCGGCAGCAGAACGTCTACGATTTCATCGTCAAGACGATGACCGAGTTCGGCTATCCACCCACCCGCGCCGAGATCGCCAAGGCGCTGGGATTCCGCTCCCCCAACGCCGCCGAGGAGCACCTGCGCGCGCTCGATCGCAAGGGCGTGATCCGCATGATTCCGGGGACCTCCCGCGGGATCCGCCTGCCCGCTGCGGCCGGCGCACCCGAGCCCGTCGAAGCCGTCGAGACGGGGCTGCCGATCGTGGGTAACGTCGCCGCCGGCAGCCCGATCCTCGCCGCCGAGCACATCGACCGCTACTGCCCGCTGCCGGCCGACTACTTCGCCCCCAGGGCCGACTACCTGCTGCGCGTACGCGGGCTGTCGATGAAGGACATCGGCATTCTCGATGGTGACCTGCTCGCCGTGCACCGTACCCAGGAGGTGCGCGACGGTCAGATCGTGGTCGCCCGACTCGACGACGAAGTCACGGTCAAGCGCTTCCAGCGGCACGGGCGCCGCGTCACCCTGCTGGCGGAGAACCCCGACTTCGCCCCCATCGAGGTCGACCTGGAGCATCAGCAGCTGGATATCGAGGGCCTCGGCGTCGGGATCATCCGCGGCGGCAATGGCCTGGGCCTGCAGTAGACGCCAACGGCCATGCGCAAGATCCTCCACGCGGACTGCGACTGCTTCTACGCCGCGGTGGAAATGCGCGACAACCCCGGGCTGCGCGACCTGCCGCTGGCGATCGGCGGCAGTGCCGACAAGCGCGGAGTCATCGCCACCTGCAACTACCCGGCCCGGCGCTATGGCATCCACTCGGCGATGCCCACCGCGCGCGCCCTGCGGCTATGCCCCGAGCTCAAGCTGCTGGCGCCGGACTTCGACCGCTACCGCCGCGTCTCGCATGACATCCAGGCGGTCTTCCACGAGCTGACCCCGCTGGTGGAACCGCTCTCCCTCGACGAAGCCTATCTCGACGTCAGTGAGGTCACCCGCTTCCAGGGCAGCGCGACCTGGATGGCGCACTGGCTCAAGCAGGAGGTGCTCGCGCGTACGGGCATCGTGGTCTCGGTGGGCGTGGCGCCCAACAAGTTTCTGGCCAAGATCGCCAGTGACTGGGACAAGCCGGATGGCCTGTTCGTGATTCCACCCACGCAGATGGCGAGCTTCATCGAGGGGCTGGCGGTCAACAAGCTGCACGGGGTCGGCCCCGCCACCGCGGCCAAGCTGGAGGGGCTGGGTATCGCTACCTGCGCCGAGCTGCGCGCACGGCCGCTGGAGCAGCTGATCGATGCCTTCGGCAAGTTCGGCCAGCGCCTGCACGAGCTGGCCCACGGCATCGATGACCGTCCGGTCAACGTCACCCGCGAACGCAAGTCGGTCAGCGTCGAGACCACCTACGACAGCGATCTGCCGGATCTCGCCCAGTGCCACCAGGCACTGGCACCGCTGATCGCCCGGCTCGACGAGCGCCTGGCCCGCCACGGCAACCCCGATATCGGCAAGCAGTTCGTCAAGGTGCGCTTCCACGACTTCACCAGCACCACCCAGGAGACCGGCGCCCGGGGCGTGATCCATGCACGCTTCCACGAACTGCTGGAGAGCGCCTGGCAGCGCGGCGGCCGCCCGGTGCGTCTGCTCGGGGTCGGCGTGCGCCTGGCCCCGGAGGCCGAGCATCGCCAGCTCAGCCTGTTCGACGGCGAGCAGCCGACCTGACGCCGCAGGCGAGAGGCCGACCACACCGGGGCAGAACTCAGGAGAAGACGACGGTCTTGTTGCCGTGGATCAGCACGCGGTCCTGCAGATGCCAGCGCAGGCCACGTGCGAGCACCGCCTTCTCCACGTCGCGCCCCAGCCGGACCAGGTCCTGGGGCGTATGGCAGTGCGACACCCGCTGGATGTCCTGCTCGATGATCGGCCCCGCGTCCAGCTCCTGAGTGACGTAGTGGCAGGTCGCACCGATCAGCTTGACCCCACGCTCGAACGCCTGGTGATAGGGCTTGGCACCGGCGAAGGAGGGCAAAAAGCTGTGGTGGATATTGATGATGCGACCGGCATAGCGCTCGCACAGCGCCGGCGGAAGGATCTGCATGTAGCGCGCCAGCACCACACTGTCGGCGTCAGCCGCAGCGATCAGCCGTTCGACCTCGGCGAATGCCGGCGCCTTGTCGGCGGGGTCGACGCTCACCCGATGGAAGGTGATGCCGTGCCACTCGACGAGCGCGCGCAGATCGTCGTGGTTGGAGATCACGCAGGGGATATCGCAATCGAGCTCCCCCGCCGACCAGCGGTAGAGCAGGTCGACCAGGCAGTGCGACTCGCGCGATACCATCAGCACCACCCGCTGACGCCGGCGGGCATCGCTGAGTCGCCAATCCATCGCGAACTCGCGGGCGATGCTCTCGAACTCGGCACGGAAGGCCGCGGCGCCGAGCGCCTCCGACTGAATGTCGTAGCGCATGAAAAAGCGCCCGTTATCCAGATCGGAATGCTGGTTGGCCTCGATGATGGAACCACCCTGGGCGGCGATGAAGCCCGAGACCCGGGACACGATCCCGACCCGATCGGGGCAGGAGACGATCAAACGATAATTGTGCGGCATAACTCACGCTGACAGGGTCGAAGAAACGAAAAGTCGCCGCGCAACTGCGGGCGCGACGACGCAACCTGCCTCGGCAGCGGCGGGACAATGCCCGCCGCGATCGGGGCTGCGGCATTGTACCCGATTCGCCGTGGCTGCGGCGCTCGCCTCGCCGGGCTCAGATCCCGGTTTGAGCGGGTCGAGAACGATGCCTTATAGTGAGTCGAGACTTTTCCCGTTAAGGAAGCCGATGTTTCGTCCGCGCGTGCACATTCGCCCCCGTACCTATCCGCCTCTGCTGTTTCATCCGTTGGGCGGTTGCGGTGAAATCGGCATGAACCTTTCGCTCTATGGCTACGACGATCACTGGATCGCGGTCGACTGCGGCATGATGATCCGCCAGGATCTACCCGACTCACCGCTGCAGATTCCCGACGTGGCCCATCTGGCCGCGGAGGGCATGATCCCCGAGGCGGTCTTCATCACCCATGGCCATGAAGACCATATCGGCGCCCTGGCCTGGATCTGGCCCCACTGGGGCTGTCCGGTCTATGCCACGCCGCTGGCGATCGAGATGCTGCGCGCCAAGTTCCTGGAACGCGGTCTGCGCACCGATGCGCTGTGCCCGGTGACGCCCGCCAGCAGCATCGAACAGACGCCCTTCACGGTCAGCTTCGTGGCGGTCACCCACTCCATTCCCGAGAGCTGCGCGCTGGCGATCGAGACGCCGGGGGCACGCGTGCTGCACACCGGCGACTGGAAGCTCGATCCGGCCCCGCTGATCGGTCCGCCGATCGACTCGCGCCCCTTCGAGCGCCTGGCGCCGGTGGACCTGGTGGTGGCCGACTCGACCAATGCCGACGTCGAGGGCCACTCGCGCAGCGAGTCGGAAGCCGGCGCCGCCCTCGAGGCGGTGATCCGCGAGTGCCGAGGACGGGTCGCGGTCAGTTGCTTTGCCAGCAATCTCGCGCGCATCCAGTCGCTGGGGCAGATCGCCGCGCGCTGTGGGCGTCGCGTGGCACTGCTGGGACGCTCGATGGAGCGCATGGTCGCCATCGCCCAGCAGCTCGGCTATCTCGAGGACTTTCCGCCCCCGGTACCAGCCTACGATCTCGGCTATCTGCCGCCCGAAGAAATCCTGATCATCGCCACCGGCAGCCAGGGGGAGCCGCGCTCGGCGCTGTCGCGACTCGCCCAGGGGCGCCACCCGTTGCTGGACCTGGAAGCGGGCGATCACGTCATCTTCTCGGCGCGCGCCATCCCCGGCAACGAGCGCCCTATCGAACGCCTCAAGAACGGCTTCAAACGCCTCGACGTTCACATCCACGACGAGCACTCCGACCCGGCACTGCACGCCTCCGGGCATCCCGCACGGGCCGAGCTGCGCCAGCTCTACGGCTGGCTCAAGCCACGACTGCTGCTGCCGGTGCACGGTGAGCTGACCCATCAGGAAGCCCACCGCGAGCTTGCCGAAACGCTCGGCATCGCAGTGCCCGAGCGGGTCGTGAACGGCGACCTGCTGGCGCTGGAGAACGGCACACTCAGCCCGCGCCGCCATTTCCATCTGCAGCCGACGCTGCTTTCGCCACGCACCCGCGCCGGCCGCCCCGGCGCAGCCACCACCCCTCGCCGCGCCGCCAGCTCGCTGTCGATCGCACTCACGCTGCTGCCGACCGAAACCGGCTGGACGCGTATCGGCAGACTGCTGTGGGATAGCGAGAGCGCGCTCGATCTGGACGAGGAGGCCTTGGCAGACTGGCTCGACCAGCGCATCGACGCCACCCCGGCGGAGTCCCTACTGCAGTTGCGTCAGCAGCTGTTCGCGCCGCTCAACGAGTGGCTGCAGGCACACCTGGCCAAGTTGCCGGAGCTGCATCTACAGCTGATGCCCGCCGACCCGCAGCCAGAACATGAAGTGCGCTCGGCCTCCGGCTGAGCGCTGACCCCGTTTGCGCGCCCCCACCGTCGCGCCGAGGCGAAACGCAGCCATGAAAAAACGCGCCGAGCAAAGCTCGGCGCGTTTCGAATCGACGGCAGTGACGGCTCAAAAGCCGATGACTCCCGCACATAACCGTTCAACGTCGTGATGTCGGCTGGCGAGGTTCCGCCGGGCTCGACGCCGCAGTGTGTTTCAGGAATCGCGGCACCGCTTACCGCTTACCGCACCCTGACGACATCAATCCCAAAGAATTTGCGACTCACCACCACCAACAGCTATCAGACGCTATCCCGCACCCGCCAACATCAACTCCCATCTACCCATCCCAGCACTCAGACTTTGCTGGCATTCTTGGGCGGACGTCCCCGGCGCTTGCGCGGCTGTTCGCCCACCAGGTCGTCCATCGACAGCCCGGCATCGTTCATCGCTTCACGAATCTCGGCGAGCTTGCGCTGCTTGTCGGCCTCTTCTTGCTGACGCTGGTGATCTTCATGCTGTTTCTGCTCGATCACCTCATTGATCACTTCGGACAACTTGTGCAGTTGCTCCATGCTCAGCTGACGAGCAGCAGCGCGCGCCACGTTTTTATTGCGCGCGATACGTTCCAAAGATTCCGTGGACATCGTCCCTCCTTACCATGCGCATTGCCGGCTTTGCGCCGAATCATTTCCAGAAAGTATATTCCCGAGGCATAGTTTGGCAAGGATTTAAATCAAAAAAAGGCCGGCACAAAGTGCAGACCTTTTAATAATCGCTGAAGCCTTTGCCGGGTAGCGAAGTCGATTAGCCTCCCGTCATATTCATGAACCTGACGACCTGTACATCCCCATCGGTAGTGAAGTGATGGCGCTCCGGCTTGAGCGCCATGGCCGCCACGATCTGCGCTTTCAACGGCTCGAGTTCACCGGGATAGCGGCGCAGCGTGTGACGCAAATCGACCGAGTGCTCGTTACCCAGACAGAGCAGCAGGCGCCCTTCCACGGTGACCCGAACACGGTTACAGGTGCTGCAGAAGTTATGGCTGTGGGGGGAGATGAAACCGATTCGGCTATCGCTGTCATGCATCCGAAAATAGCGCGAAGGCCCCAGCGAAGACTCGGCGGAGGGGAGCAGCGCATGCCGGGTTTCGATCCGCGCCTGAACATCGTCGCTGGAATAAAAGGTCTCGCCGCGAGAGTGATCGGAGACATCCCCCAGCGGCATTTCTTCGATAAAGCTGATGTCCAACCCTTCCGTCCTGGCGAAGTCGACCAGATCGAGAACTTCGTCGTCGTTACGCCCCTTGAGAATCACCGCATTGAGCTTGATACGCTCGAAGCCCGCATCCTGGGCGGCGTGAATACCGTCGATCACCTTGGCCAGATCACCGGTACGGGTAAGCCGACGGAAGCGCCCCGGATCGAGAGAATCGAGACTGATATTGAGTCGCGACAAGCCGCCGCGCTTGAGCGCGACCGCGTGCTTGCCCAGACTGGCACCGTTGGTGGTCATGGCCAGTTCGCGCAGGCCAGGCAGCCCGCCGATGCGTTCGACCAGACCGTCGATACCCTGGCGCACCAAGGGCTCGCCGCCGGTCAGGCGAATCTTCTCCACGCCCAGTTCGGTGAAGGCCCGCGCCACCTGCTCGAGCTCCTCGAGGGTGAGCACCTGAGCCCGTGGCAGAAAGGTCATCTCCTCGCTCATGCAGTAGACGCAGCGGAAATCGCAGCGATCGGTGACCGAGATGCGCACGTAGCGCACCCGGCGCGAGAAGTCGTCGATCAGTGCTGTCATGCTCGCTCCCAACGACCGGCATCGTCATGGTCGCTCTGTCGTTCAGAAACCCAGTAGTCCCCACTGGCCGTATGCTCTTTCTTCCAGAACGGGGCCCGCGTCTTCAGCCGATCCATGATGAAATCACAGGCCTCGAAGGCCGCCCGCCGATGCGCACTGGTCACCATCACCAGCACGATGGGATCTCCCGGTGCCAGCCGACCGACCCGATGGATCACGCCGACCCCGGTGAGCGGCCAGCGCGCCCCGGCATCACGAGCGATGGCCTCGAGCGCCTGCTCGGTCATGCCGGGGAAGTGCTCGAGGGTCAGCGCCTGGACGTCGGGACGCTCGTTGACATCGCGGACCAGGCCGGTGAAGCTCACCAGCGCGCCGATATCGCGGCGCCCGGCGGTCAGGCGCTGCTGCATGGCGGCGGCATCGAATGCCGCCTGCTGCACGCGAATGTCGATCTGCATATCTTGCTCCCCGGGCTGCTTTCCATCATGGCGCATGTCGCTAGCCGCCGGTCACGGGTGGAAAGAAGGCAACCTCATCCCCTGGCGCCACCGGCGTCGTATCCGAGGCCATGACCTGGTTGCAGGCCGCCAGTACCCGGCCTTCCCCGAGCAGGGCGTAGCGCGGATCGGCCGTCATCAGCGCACGCTTGACCCCGGCGATATCGGCCACCGCCAGCTGCGCCGGATCGAGTTCGGTCCCGGCTTCCCCCAGGCGCTCGCGCAGCTCGGCGAGAAAGCGCACCGCCACGATCGGCGTCTCGCCGAGGGATGCCCCTTCGTCAAGGACCGCCGGCGCCGTGTCCGCTGTCGCCTGGCGTGAGAAATCTCCCGAGCGTCCGCCACGCTTCTCCTCGAGCTGCACGCCGTCGATGATCATCGCTTTATCCACCGCCTTGCACATGTCGTAGAGCGTCAGACATGCCACCGATACCGCAGTGAGCGCCTCCATCTCCACTCCGGTGCGGCCATTGAGGCGGCAGAACGCTTCGACCCAGACGCAGTTCTGCGCGCTGTCGAGCTCGAAGTCGAGCGTCACCTTCGATAGCGCCAGAGCATGGCACAGCGGAATCAGCTCGTGGGTACGCTTGGCCGCCTGGATGCCAGCGATACGTGCCGTGGCCAGCACGTCGCCCTTGGGCAGGCCGCCCTCGGCCAGCAGCGCCAGCGTGGCCGGCTGCATGCGGATGCGTCCCCGCGCCCGCGCCTCCCGCCGGCTCTCCGGCTTGTCGGCCACGTCGACCATGTGGGCCTCGCCGCGCGCGTTGAGATGCGTCAAGGTCATGACAGGATTCGCCTCGCTTTCAAAGTCTTACGCCAAACCCTCAGCATAGTTAATTTTCCGGCGCTACGCCCGCTCGCCAGTTACCCCGAAGCGGGCCGCGGTCCAGACGCGAGCGACTCGACCCGGACACGCGCGCCGCGGGCCAGGCACAGGCAGGCCCGGCGATGCATCTCACACCGCGGTGCGGCGCTCGGCCCAGGCCAGAATCCAGGCCAGGATGGCCGTGGGGTCGTCGAGGTCGAGCAGCGTCACCCCCGGTGCCACGCGCTCACGCGCCGCGGCGATGGCGCTGGCCGGCTTGAGCGCCACCGCCTCGACCCAGGGATCGTCGATGGCCAGCAGCGGCTCGTCACGCTCGCCACGATAGAGCTCGAGCTTGGGCAGCGGCCACTGCTTGAACCCTTCGACCAGAATCAGCGCCGGACGCAGTGCGGACACCTGCCTCACCAGCGCAGGCAGGTCCGGCTCGTCGCGTCCCGGGGTCTCCATCATCAGCGCAAAGCGCCTGCCGGAGGCCACCAGCATGGGCGCGGCGCCAGCCTGGCGCAGGCGATGACTATCCTTGCCCGGCTGGTCGATATCGAAGGCGTGGTGGGCGTGCTTGATCACGGCCGCCGGCCAGCCGTGCTCGGCCAGCCGAGGCAGCAGCGCCTCGAGCAGCGTGGTCTTGCCGGTACCGCTCCACGCCACTAAACCGAGCAGCGGAATCCCACCGGCGCATGCGGCCAGCGATTCACTCATTTCTCACCCTCATCCCCCCAGGGGGCGCGTTCGGCGCGCTCGCGCTCCTGCGGCGTGTTGAGATTGGCAAAGCTTACGTGGCTGTCGGCGAAGTCGACCTGGCACCAGCGGTGACGCTGGTAGAAGTCGAGTACCCGCCCGGCGCCGCTCTCCAGCCAACCCGCCAGATCTTCTTCGAGCGAGGTACGCATCAGCGCCGTCAACGGTTGCGGCCGCTCGCCGTCATGCACCACGACGATATCGGCCTGCCCCGCCGCCTGTGCCAGCCGCCGGCAGAGATCGCGCGGCAGCCAGGGCGTATCCACCGGAGCCAGCAGCAGCCAGGGCGTGGAGGCAACACGCATGGCAGCCAGCGCGCCGGCCAGCGGGCCGGGAAAATCGGGCTCGCTATCCGCGACCACCGGTACGCCATAGCCACGATAGCGCGGCAGATGGCGATTGGCGCTGATCACCAGCGCCCCGACCTGGGGACGCAGGCGCGTCAGCACATGCTCGATCAACGGGCGCCGGGCCAGCTCCACCCAGCCCTTGTCCTCGCCGCCCATGCGCTGACCGCGCCCACCGGCCAGCACCACACCGGTGATCTCGGCAGCCGCGATCACCGGGTGCCGAAGATCTTGTCGCCGGCGTCACCCAGCCCGGGCACGATATAGCCGTGCTCGTCGAGCTTCTGGTCGACCGCCGCGGTGTAGATCTCGACCTCGGGGTGCGCCTGCTGCACCCGTTCGATGCCCTCCGGGGCCGCCACCAGCACGATCACCTTGATCTGCTGACAGCCGCGCGCCTTGAGCATGTCCAGCGTCGCCACCATGGAGCCGCCGGTGGCCAGCATGGGATCGATGACGATCGCCAGGCGCTCGTCGAGGGCACTGACGAACTTCTCGAAATAGGGCACCGGCTCCAGGGTCTCCTCGTTGCGATAGAGGCCGACCACGCTGATACGCGCGCTGGGAATGAGGTCGGTGACGCCGTCGAGCATGCCCAGCCCGGCGCGCAGAATGGGTACAATGGTGACCTTCTTGCCCTTGATCTGCTCCACCGCGATCGGCTCGCCGCTCCAGCCCTCGATGGTCGCCGGCTCCAGCTCCAGGTTCTGGGTCGCTTCGTAGGTCAGCAGCTTGGCCACTTCGCAGGCCAGCTCGCGAAAACTCTTGGTGCTGATATCGGCAGCCCGCATCAGTCCGAGCTTATGTTGAACCAGCGGATGGGCGATGGGATGAACACTCATGAATAGGCGCCTTCGTCAGCATTGAAAAACACGCCCATTGTACGCGACAAGCGCGCCCCACGGCGACGCGAACTCATCCCGCCGGCGTGGGCCTCAGCCGCCGGGCCGCGCGTGGGTGGCAGCGTCACTCACTCGGGTGTCGCCGGCAACTGCCAGTCGATGGGATCGCGCCCGCGGGCGGAGAGGAAGGCGTTGGCCTGGGAGAAGTGGCGCTGGCCGAAGAAACCGCGATGGGCGGAGAGCGGCGACGGGTGGACCGAGTGCAGCACCAGATGGCGCTGGCGATCGACGAAGCTGGCCTTCTTCTGGGCGTAGCTGCCCCAGAGCAGAAAGACCACGCCCTCGCACTGCTCGTTGACCACCTGGATGGCGCGGTCGGTGAAGCGCTCCCAACCGCGGTTGCGGTGCGAACCGGCGTTGCCCTGCTCCACTGTGAGCACGCTGTTGAGCAGCAGCACACCCTGGCGCGCCCAGTGCTCGAGGAAGCCATGAGAGACTGCCTCGGTACCGACGTCCTGGGCCAGCTCCTTGTAGATGTTCTGCAGCGAAGGCGGCGTGGGCACCCCCGGGCGCACCGAGAAGCACAGTCCGTGGGCCTGGTTGGGGCCGTGATAAGGGTCCTGGCCCAGGATCACCACCTTGACCTGCGACAGCGGGGTCAGCTCGAAAGCCCGGAACCAGTGCGAGGAGTGCGGATAGATCACCTTGTGCGCGGCCTTCTCGGCCGCCAGGAAGGCGCGCAGCTGATGCATGTAGTCGGCGTCGAACTCCGCCCCCAGCTGAGCATTCCAGCTGTCGGGCAGCGGCGTTTTCGCAGGCATGCCGGAGTCTCCCTAGGGGTGGATGGTGGGGGCGGTGCTGTGGTTCGCGGGCGCCGCGCTCACGGCTTGGGCGGGCGCACCTGATCGACCAGCGGCTCGACGTAGGCGTGGCCCAGATCCCAGGGGAACTGGATCCAGCAGTCCTGGGCCACCTCGGTGAGATACTGATCGACCAGCGGCCGCCCTTCCGGCTTGGCGTAGACCGTGACGAAGTGGGCCTTGGGCAGCATCTCACGCACCGCCCGCGCGGTCTTGCCGGTGTCGACCAGATCGTCCACCAGCAGCCAGCCGTCCCCGTCGTGCTCGACCCCTTTCATCACGTCGAGCTCGCCCTGGGACTGCTCGTCATAGCTCTTGATGCACACCGTATCGATCAGGCGCACGTTGAGTTCACGCGCGATCAGGGCGGCGGGGATGAGACCACCGCGGGTGATCGCGACGATCCCTTTGAAGTCACGCTCGACCAGATGGTGGCAGAGCGTGCGCACGTCCCGGTGGAGTTGATCCCAGGAGATCGTGAATAGCTGATGATAACGATTGGCGCTCATGCTCTTTGTCCCACCCGATGATGGCACCGCCGCCGGTGATCGGCGGCGGCGTGAATCACTCGTCTTCGTTGAAACTGCACACGGAGAAGACGCTGTAGCCCGCCTCGCGAATCTTGGCCGACCCACCCAGCTCCGGCAGATCGAGAATCGAAGCCAGCTCGACGATATGCCCACCGCTGCGGGCGATCAGCGAGGCCGCGGCCAGCATGGTGCCGCCGGTGGCGATCAGATCGTCGATGATCACGATACGGTCGTGCTCGCGGAAGGCATCCGAATGCAGCTCGACGGTGGACTCACCGTACTCCAGCGTGTAGGTCTCGCTGATCGTCTTGAACGGCAGTTTGCCCTTCTTGCGCACCGGCACGAAGCTGCAGCCCAGTTCGTAGGCCAGCGGCGCCCCGACGATGAAACCACGCGCATCGATCGCGGCAATGGCATCGACCTCGAGCTCCTGATAGCGGTGCACGAAACTGTCGATCAGCTTGCGGAAGGCGGCGCTGTTCTGCAGAAGCGGCGTGATGTCACGGAAGTTCACACCGGGCTGGGGCCAGTCCGGCACGGTACGGATGACCGACTTGATATAGTCGCCGTAGATACTGCTCATCTAAAGAAACTCCATTGGCCGGAATCGGCGCATCCTGGTGCGGGTCCCCGGGCCGCTGACTCGCGGGTACCGCCCCTCTGGTACTGACATTCTGGCACTGGCCACAGCACACGCCAGAAGACGAGGCACAAAGGCGCTTATGTTACCCAAGCCGCCGCGTCGACGCGACCCATGTGCCACCACCACCGGCGTGCTGGACGCAGGCACTAGCCCCGGGCGGCCAGCACGCGCTCCACCGTCTCGACAATCGCCTGGGTCTGCGGGTCGATCTCGATGTTGACCTGATCGCCGGGCAGGCGTTCGCCGATGGTGGTCCGCGCCAGCGTCTCCGGGATCAGATTGACGCAGAATCGCTCGCCGCGCACCTCGCCGATGGTCAGACTGATGCCGTCGATACCGATATAGCCCTTGTCGAACACGAAGCGCTCGAGCCCCGCGGGCAGCGCGAACCACAGCCGCCGATTGTTGGGCGCTTCGTCGATCTCGGTCAGCCGCGCCATGCCCATGATGTGCCCGGACATGGCATGGCCGCCGATCTCGTCGCCGAAGCGCGCGGCGCGCTCCAGGTTGACCCGATCACCGACCTTGAGCGCGCCGAGATTGGTCAAGCGCAGGGTCTCACGCATCAGATCGAAGCTGACGTGTTCGCCATCGATCGCGGTGACCGACAGACAGCAGCCGTTGTGGGCCACCGATGCGCCCAGCGCCAGCCCTTCGCGCATCGCCGGTGACATTGCCACCACGTGCGTGTGCAACTGCTCGCGTGGTTCGATGGCGACCACGCTGCCCATATCCTGGACGATCCCGGTGAACATCGCAGCGATCTCCTTTTCACAGTTGAAGCCCGCGGTCGAGCCAGCAGTCGAGAGTATATCGAGTGGAAAACCCCAGCCCGACGCCCCGTTTGCCGGACGCGGCCAGAGCGCGCGTAGGGTAGCACGCGAGCGAGCGCGCGACATTGACGCCCATCGCGGAGCCCGCCTACTATGACCGCCCCGTGACATGCCCCATCCCGAGAGGTGGCCAGCAGCGGTGATACGGCTCGTCACGGCGCCACGACATCTGCCCCCACGGGCCGCCTCTGTAACGAACGATAGCCATGAGTCAGCGTTGCAGCCCATGACCAGCTCCTCCCGCCCGGCCACAGCGCGGGCCCGCGCCAGCGAAGCACGACGCCAGACGATTCTCGACGCGGCGCTGTCGCTGTTCTCGCAGTTCGGCCTGCATGGCGCCAGCCTCGACGCCATCGCCGAACTCGCCGGCGTCTCCAAGACCAATCTGCTCTACCACTACGCCAGCAAAGAGACACTCTATCTGGCGGTGTTCGAGCGCATTCTGCAGAGCTGGCTGGTGCCGATGGACCTGATCTGCGCCACCACACCGCCCGAGACCGCCATCCGCCGCTATATCGAGCTCAAGCTCGAGCTCGCGCGGGATCAGCCGCAGGCCTCGCGCCTCTACTGCCTGGAGGTGATCCAGGGCGCACCGCTGCTGGGCAAGGTGCTGGCCGACCAGCGCCGCATGATGGCCGACAAGTCGCGTGCGGTGCAGCACTGGATCGACAGCGGCCAGCTCTCCCCGGTCGATCCCTACCACCTCATCTATCTGCTGTGGAGCACCACCCAGCACTACGCCGATTTCGCGGTGCAGATCCAGGCCATCTCCGGTCAGGATCTCTCCGATCCGGACTTCTTCGCTGCCAGCGTCGACAACGTCCAGCGCATCGTGCTCGGCGGATTGCTGCCGCGGGCAGGGGATGCGTGAGCCGTCATCGTCGGGCAGCCAGCCGCTGTCGCCCTGCCCTGGCCTGATCAGTATACTAGCGCGCTCGTCGACGCCGGGGCGGCCCCTTGGGCCACGCCCCACGGCGTCTTACGCCTCTATATGCACGCCCCCAGGGTAGCGATACGTTTCATGATCACACTTGAACGGGTTTCCAAGACCTACGGCAGCGGCGGCCGCGCGGTGCAGGCGCTGGAGGATATCGACCTCACGGTGCCCAAGGGCACCATCCACGGTGTCATCGGTCTCTCGGGCGCCGGCAAATCGACGCTGATCCGCTGCGTCAACCTGCTCGAGCGCCCCAGCGCCGGGCGCGTCTTCGTCGACGGCCAGGAGCTGACCGCACTCGATGCCGCCCAGCTGCGCCAGGCGCGCCACCAGTGCGGGATGATCTTCCAGCATTTCAACCTGCTGACCAACCGCAGCGTCTACGACAACGTGGCCCTGCCGCTGGAACTGATGCGCGAGTCGCGCGAGGCGATCCGCGAGCGGGTCATGCCGCTGCTCGAGCTCACCGGACTGGCCGACAAGGCGCGCCAGTACCCCGCCGAGCTCTCCGGCGGACAGAAGCAGCGCGTGGCGATCGCCCGTGCCCTGGCCAGCCGGCCCAAGGTGCTGCTGTGCGACGAGGCGACCTCGGCCCTCGACCCGCAGACCACCACGTCGATCCTTTCACTGCTGCAGGAGATCAACCAGCAGCTGGGGCTGACGATCCTGCTGATCACCCATGAGATGGAGGTGGTCAAGAGCATCTGCCACCGGGTCGGCCTGATCTCCGACGGCCGCCTGGTCGAGGAGGCCGACGTGGGGGACTTCTTCACCGCGCCGGCGACCCGCCTGGGACGCGAGTTCCTCAACGACTTCCTCGAACTCGAACCGCCCCAGGCGCTGGTCGAGCGACTGGAAGCCGAGGCAGGCCCGCACACCCACCCGGTAGTGCGCCTGACCTTCTCAGGCGACAGCGTCTCGACCCCGCTGATCTCGCGGCTGGCCCGCGAGCACGGCATCGATGTCAGCATCCTGCAGGCCAAGGTGGAGTCGATCCAGGGCCGCACCCTGGGGCTGATGATCGCCGAACTGATGGGCGGCGCCGAGCAGACACGCCAGGCGCTCGCCACGCTCGAATCCTTCGACCTGCATGTGGAGGTGCTCGGTCATGTCCAGCGCACTGATTGATCTCGTCTGGCAATCCACCCTGGAGACGCTCTACATGGTGGCGGTCTCCGGCCTGATCGCCGCCCTGCTGGGCGTACCGCTGGGGGTGCTGCTCTACGTCACCCGGCCGCGCCAGATCCTGGCCCAGCCGGTGATCAACACCCTGCTCGGGGTGATCACCAACGTCGGCCGTTCGATCCCGTTCATCATTCTGCTGGTGGCAATCATCCCCTTCACGCGGATGATCGTGGGCAGCTCGATCGGCACCAACGCCGCCGCGGTACCGCTGACCATTGCCGCTATCCCGTTCGTCGCCCGCCTGGTGGAGGGCGCGCTCAACGAGGTTTCACCGGGGCTGGTCGAGGCGGCGCAGTCGATGGGCGCCACGCCGCTGCAGATCATCCTCAAGGTACTGCTGCCGGAAGCCCGCGGCGGTATCATCAACGGCCTCACCATCACCGTGGTCGCGCTGGTGAGCTACTCCGCCATGGCCGGCGCGGTGGGCGGTGGCGGCCTCGGTGATCTCGGCATCCGCTACGGCTACAACCGCTTCAACCCCACCGTGATGCTGATCACCGTCGTGGTGCTGGTAGTGATGGTGCAGCTGTTCCAGAGCCTGGGCGACTATCTGGTGCGCAAGAGCGACCACAAGTGACCCCCGGGAGAGCGAGTCGCCCCGGCACACCGGGGCGATGACGTTCACCACCAGCCCTCATAACCAGAATGCATTACCAAGAGCACGGTTATTCCGTTATATTGTTTTGGTAACGTGCGGCCGGGCTGCCGGCCGCCATTCGCTTCATCGATCAGGGAGAGTTTCGTCAATGCCGATTTCACTCACGCGCGCACTCGGCGCCACCGTTCTCGGCCTGGGGCTGATCACCGGTACCGCTCACGCGGCTGACGACACCATCAAGGTGGGCACCATGGCCGGCCCGGAGAGCGATGTCATGCAGACCGCCAAGCAGGTGGCCAAGGAGAAGTACGGTCTCGACGTCGAGATCATCGAGTTCACCGACTACGTCACGCCCAATGCGGCGCTGGCCGACGGCAGCCTCGATGCCAACGCCTACCAGCACGAGCCCTACCTGCGCGCGATGATGAAGGATCGCGGCTACGACTTCGCCATCGCCGGCAAGACCTTCGTCTACCCGATCGGCGCCTACTCGGCCAAGTACGACAGCATCGACGACCTGCCCGACGGTGCCACCATCGCCCTGCCCAACGACCCCACCAACGAAGGGCGAGCGCTGATCCTGATGCACAACAAGGGGCTGATCAAACTCGACGATCCGAGCAATCTCGAGGCCACCCCGATCGATATCGTCGACAACCCCCACGACTACTCGTTCAAGGAGATCGAGGCCGCGCAGATGCCGCGCGTGCTGCCGGACGTCGACATGGCCTTCATCAACTCGACTTTCACCCAGCCGGCCGGCCTGACGCTGGACGACGCGCTGATCAAGGAGGGGGCAGAGTCGCCCTACGTCAACCTGATCGTGGTGCGTGACGGCCACCAGAACGACAAGGCGGTGCAGGAGCTGGTCAAGGCCTACCAGTCCGACGCGGTCGAGCAGAAAGCCGAAGCGATGTTCAAGGGCGGTGCCGTTCCCGGTTGGAAATGACCCCCGCGAACGCCATCTGAGAACCAGCGCCCCGGCGCTGGTTCTTTCGTTGCGGCGCCGCCTCAGGCCCGCCCACGCCTTCACTCACACCCAGGAGCGCCTGTTTGCATGTCCGCTCGAACCGATACCGACTACGCCAGCCTGGCACGCCAGCTACACGCCCTGCTCGATACCCGCGACTGGCTCACCAATGCCGCCCAGACCAGCGCCTTCCTGATGCAGGCGCTCGACGCGCTCAACTGGGTTGGCTTCTACCTGCAGCGCCAGCCGGAAACCCTGGTGCTGGGACCGTTCCAGGGCCAACCGGCGTGCAACCCGATCCCCTTCAGCCGCGGGGTGTGCGGTGCCGCGGCGCGTTCGCACACCACCCAGCGCGTCGATGACGTCCACGCCGTGCCGGACCATATCGCCTGCGACGCCGCCTCCCGCTCGGAGCTGGTGGTGCCGATCGTCGTCGCGGGCCGACTGTGGGGCGTACTCGACATCGACAGCCCCCAGGCGGCACGCTTCAGCGCCGCGGATCAGGCCGGTATCGAAAGTCTGTGTCGGATCTTCGTCGAGGCGAGCGATCTGGAAGAGTGAGCGCCGGGACGCCAGCGCTCGCGCTGGCCCCGGCTGTGGTCTTCAAGCCTTGCCGAGAAACACCTCGAGCTCGTCATCGGCGCGCAGGCTCGACACGCTCTCTTCGTAGAGTGCGAGGAGATCGAGGGCGAGCGGCCGGCGCACGTCGCGCGGCATCTCGCCCAGGGCGTGCTCCTCACGCTGACCGCTGGCGACGTCGCGATAGATGCCGATGGCGAGATGCACCGCGGCGGCGTAGGGCGAGAACGGCTCGGCCTCCAGCGGCGCACTCTGGTAGGTCAGCGCGCGGCAGATGGTCTCGGGAAAACGCCAGCGGCGCCCCAGCTCTGCCCCCACCTCGCTGAAGGTGTAGCCGAACTGGCTCGACTCCAGCTCGCTGCGCGGCGCGCCCTGGGCAACCAGGGTATCGATGCGCGCCATCACCTCGGGATGGGCGATATGCATCAACGCCGAGCCGACGTGGTGCAGAATGCCGCAGGTGAAGGCGGTCTCCGGTGAGAGCCCCCCGATCCGACTATGGCGCACGATCGCACGGGCCAGATTGGCGACCATGAACGAGGTCTTCCAGAAAGCCCGCCGATCCAGCCCCGGCACGTGCTCGATGACACCGACCATCCCCGACGCGATCACCAGCGTGCGCACACGCTCGAACCCCAGCAGCAGGATCGCATCGTCGATCGAGGCAACGTTGCGCCCGACACCATAGCGCACCGAATTGGCCGCGCGCAGCAGCTTGAGACTGAGCCCCGGGTCCTTGCGGATATTGGCCGATATCTGCTGAATGCTGGCGCGATCGTCGTCGAGACTGGCGATCAGCTCGGCCACCACGCCAGGGATGCTGGGCAGACGGTGAACATGCTCGAACAGCGGCTGATAGGTCATCGACGACTCTCCTCTTGGCCGGCATCGACGCAAGGCTCGCCACGAGACCCGCCCACGTTCGCCGACTTTTCGTGCAGAACCTCACCGCGTGGCTGCACCTGTGGGTGCCCGACCCGGGAAGACGGCGGTAACTCACAAAAAAGCCCGCCGGTTTGGGCGGGCCATGATAGCGTTGCTGGTCGTCGTCAGCGACCGTTTTCCGCGCTCAGCTCTCCTGCCACGACTTGACCATCTCGGCGTAGGGAACGGTCTTGCCCTGCGGCTTCTCGTTCTCGAGCTTGGGCTTGGGCGCGCCCGGCTGGTCGAGCCAGTACTGCGCATCACGCGGCTTGTTGAGCTTGGGCCCGCACTGCGGCTGGACATTGGCGCGTTCGAGACGCTCCATGATCCGGTCCTGGGCATCGGCCAGGCCATCGAGCGCATTCTGCACGCTGGTCTCGCCGCTGACCGCCCGCGAGATGTACTGCCACCACAGCTGCGCCAGCTTCGGATAGTCGGGCACGTTGGTCCCGGTCGGCGACCACTCCAGCCGCGCCGGGCTACGATAGAACTCCACCAGCCCACCCAGCTTGGGGGCGGCGTCGGTCATCGCCTGGGACTGGATGTCGGACTCGCGGATCGGGGTCAGCCCCACCAGCGTCTTCTTCAGCGATACCGTCTTGGAGGTCACGAACTGGGCATAGAGCCAGGCGGCCAGGCGGTTCTTCTCCGGGGTCGACTTCATGAAGGTCCACGAGCCCACGTCCTGGTAGCCCTTCTTCATGCCCTTCTCCCAGTATGGCCCCACCGGCGACGGCGCCATGCGCCACTTGGGCGTGCCATCGGCGTTGACCACCGGCAGCCCCGGCTTGGTCATGTCGGCGGTGAAGGCGGTGTACCAGAAGATCTGCTGCGCCACGCTGCCCTGGGCCGGCACCGGACCGGCTTCGGAGAAGGTCATGCCCTGCGCTTCCGGCGGCGCGTAGGCGTGCAGCCAGTCGATGTACTTCTCGGTGGCAAAGACCGCCGCCGGGCTGTTGGTACCGCCACCCCGCGACATGCTCGACCCCACCGGATGACACTGCTCGACGCGAATGCCCCACTCGTCGACCGGCAAGCCGTTGGGCAGGCCCTTGTCGCCCTCCCCGGCCATCGAGAACCAGGCATCGGTGAAGCGCCAGCCCAACGACGGATCCTTCTTGCCGTAGTCCATGTGGCCGTAGACGCGCTTGCCGTCGATCTCCTTGACGTCGTTGGTGAAGAAGTTGGCGATATCCTCGTAGGCCGACCAGTTGACCGGCACGCCGAGTTCGTAGCCATACTTCTGCTTGAACTTGGCCTTGAGGTCGGGGTTGTCGAACCAGTCGGCGCGGAACCAGTAGAGGTTGGCGAACTGCTGGTCGGGCAGCTGGTAGATCTTGCCGTCCGGGCCGGTGGTGAACGACAGCCCGATGAAGTCGTCGAGATCCAGCGTCGGCGAGGTCACCGCGGCAGCATCGCCCTTGATCATGTCGGAGATCGGGACGACCTTGCCGTAGCGCGAGTGGGTACCGATCAGATCCGAGTCGTTGACGTAGCCGTCATAGATGTTGCGACCCGACTGCATCTGGGTCTGCAACTTCTCGATCACATCGCCTTCCTGCAGCAGATCGTGATGCAGTTGAATCCCTGTGATCTCGCTGAACGCCTTGGCCAGCACCTCGGATTCATACTTGTGGGTGGTCAGCGTCTCCGACACCACGTTGATCTGCATGCCGCGGAACGGCTTGGCCGCATCGATGAACCACTGCAGCTCCGCCATCTGCTGCTCGGGACTCAGGGTCGAGGGGGTGAATTCATCCTGCAGCCAGCGCTTGGCCGCATCCTGGTATTGGTCGGCCTGGGCCGCACCGCTGGCGAGTATCAGGCTCAGCAGGCCGAGCGTGAGCGGCCGATAGCTGGCGTGGGCTTGTCTGAACATAGCGTTACCTCGGTTATTGTGTGGTTCTGCGCCCTGGCGGAGGCGGCGACGCGCTGCCGCGCGAGGACTCCGTCAGCGTGTGCTCCATGACATCCAGCTCGGTTTTGCGGTGTTTCACCCCCATTTCAGCAGTGCGATCAAACCCGCCACGCATACCAGCGTGACGATCCACAGCGGCCAGCCGGTCAGCGCCAGTGCCAGCAGATGGGCATAAGCGGCGATCAGCAGGCCGATGAACAGGCGATCACCGCGGGTGGTGGAGATCGGCAGGAACCCCTTGCGTTGGTGCCCCGGTGACACCGTCTGCCAGATCGACATCCCCACCAGCATCAGCGCGATGATCACGAAGAACGACGCCGTCGGCAGCGTCCAGGCCATCCAGCTCATCAGCGTTTCCCCCATAGGTTTTGCACTAAAACTGCCTTCGCTCGTCAATTTTTCATATAGCACCTAGGTGCTGTCTGAAAGTCGACGAGCGCAGGCCAGGCAAGGCAAAAATCGGCGAAAACGCGGAGTTTACGGGTTGTAAATGAGCATTTTGAGCCGATTTTTAACGCCGCATGGGCGAGCGCAGTACTTTTCAGACAGTGCCTAGGACGAAGGCTCGAATCGATTGCCATGACTCACACCCGCCCCAGGGCGAAGCCCTTGGCGACGTGGTTGCGCACGAAGTAGATCACCGCGATACCCGGCAGCAGCGCCACCACCCCGGCCGCCGCCAGTACGCCCCAGTCGATCCCGGAGGCGGAGACCGTACGGGTCATCTGCGCCACGATCGGCTTGGCATCGACCGAGGTCAGGGTGCGTGCCAGCAGCAGCTCGACCCACGAGAACATGAAGCAGAAGAACGCCGTCACACCGATCCCCGGACGGATCATCGGAATGAAGATGAACACGAAGAAGCGCGGGAAGCTGTAACCGTCGATATAGGCGGTCTCGTCGATCTCCTTGGGCACCCCGGACATGAAGCCCTCGAGAATCCACACCGCCAGCGGCACGTTGAACAGGCAGTGAGCCAGCGCCACCGCAATCGGGGTATCGAACAGCCCTACCGCAGAGTAGAGCTGGAAGAACGGCAGCAGGAACACCGCCGGCGGCGCCATGCGGTTGGTCAGCAGCCAGAAGAACATGTGCTTGTCGCCGAGGAAACGATAGCGCGAGAAAGCATAGGCCGCCGGCAGCGCCACCAGCAGCGAGATCGCCATGTTCATCGAGACATAGGTGAGCGAGTTGAGATAGCTGGTGTACCAGCTCGGCTCGGTGAAGATGACACGATAATTGTCCAGCGTCGGCGCCACCGGCCACAGTGTCAGCCCGCCCAGGATCTCCTGGTTCGACTTCAGCGACATGTTGATCAGCCAGTAGATCGGCACCAGGATGAACACCAGATAGAGCAACATCACCAGACTCTTGCGCACGTGCATGGCGTCTCACCCCTTGTCGTCGTTGTGGGTCATGGCGGTATAGAACACCCAGGTCACCAGCAGGATGATCAGGAAGTAGATCAGCGAGAACGCTGCGGCCCGGCCCAGGTCGAACTGCCCCAGCGCCATCTGGGTCAGGGTCTGGCTCAGGAAGGTGGTCGCCGTGCCCGGCCCACCACCGGTGAGCACGAAGGGCTCGGTGTAGATCATGAAACTGTCCATGAAGCGCAGCATCACCGCGATCAGCAGCACGTTCTTGAGCTTGGGTAGCTGGATGTAGCGGAACACCGCCCAGGAGGAGGCGCGATCGATGCGCGCCGCCTGATAGTAGACATCGGGGATCGAGCGCAGCCCCGAGTAGCACAGCAGTGCCACCAGCGACGTCCAGTGCCAGACATCCATGATCAGCACCGTGATCCAGGCATCCCGCGGGCTGGAGGCATAGTTGTAGTCGACCCCCAGACCGTTGAGCAGCGAGCCGTAGAGACCGATGTCCTCGCGCCCGATGATCTGCCAGATCGTGCCCACCACGTTCCACGGCACCAGCAGCGGCAGCGCCAGCAGAATCAGGCTGACCGGGACGCCCAGGCCACGCCGCGGCATCGACAGCGCCACGATGATGCCCAGCGGGATCTCGATCGCCAGCACGCAGAAGGAGTAGATGAACTGGCGCACCAGGGAGTCGTGCAGCCGCGGGTCGCTGAGAATCTCGCGATACCACTCGGTGCCGACGAAGTAGCGCGTACTCGGGTCGAAGATGTCCTGCACCGAGTAGTTGACCACGGTCATCATCGGGATGATGGCGCTGAAGGCGACCAGCACGAAGACCGGCAGTACCAGCCACCACGCCTTGTTGTTATACGGCTTCATCGGACATCTCCAGCAGCAGGTCGTTGGCGTAGAAGCGCATCCACGCCTCGGGCAGGTGCAGTCCCACCGTCTCCTCACCGAGGCTTTTGTACTCGTCCACCCGCACCTTGATGAGCTGGCTCGGGTCCGCCGTGAGTGCCACATCGACGATCTTGAACGACCCCTGATCCTGGATCAGATCGATCCGCCCGGTCAGGGTCGCCGAATCGGCCGGCACCAACTCGACGAACTCCGGACGGATGCCCAACTGCAACCGCGCGTTCTCCTGCGCCGCGAGGCGCGCGTGCCACGCCTCGGGTAGCGCCAGCTCGTTGCCGTGACAGTGGGCGCGCCCGGCCACGATCTCGAGGTCGAGCAGGTTCATCCCGGGGCTGCCGATGAAGTAGCCGACGAAGGTGTGGCGCGGCATCTCGAACAGCTCCCGCGGCGTGCCGAACTGCACGATCTGACCGCCGTACATCACCGCGATCTTGTCGGCGAAAGTGGCCGCCTCGAGCTGATCATGGGTGACATAGACCATGGTCACGTTGAAGCGCTGGTGGATCTCCTTGAGCTTGCGGCGCAGGCGCCACTTGAGCTGAGGGTCGATCACCGTGAGCGGCTCGTCGAACAGGATGGCGGCGACGTCGTCACGCACCAGACCGCGCCCCATCGACACCTTCTGCTTCTCATCCGCGGTGAGATTGCGCGCCTTGCGCGTCAGCAGCGGCTCGATCTCCAGCGCCGCCGCCACCTCGCGCACCCGCGCCTCGACGGTAGCCTTCGGCTTGCCCTGATTGCGCAGCGGGAAGGCCAGGTTGTCGAACACCGTCATGGTGTCGTAGACCACCGGGAACTGAAAAACCTGGGCGATGTTGCGCTGCTGCGGGCTCAGTGCATTGACCACCTTGCCGTCGAACAGCACCTCGCCCTCGGACGGCGCCAGCAGCCCGGACATGATATTGAGCAGCGTGCTTTTGCCGCATCCGGAGGGCCCCAGCAGCGCATAGGCGCCACCCTGCTCCCACACGTGCTCCATCCGGCGCAGGGCGTAATCCTCTGCCGCACTCGGATTGTCCTGGTAACTGTGCGCCAGCTGGGCCAAGCGAATCTCTGCCATGATCGTCTCCTCAGGCGCGCGCCGCGGTGGCGGGGGATGCCGGCGAGAGCAGCAGCTCCCCGTCCGGCTCGAACACGAACATCTCGGCGCACGGCAGATGGATCTCGAGCGCCTGATCCACCGCCAGCTCGTGAATACCGCCCAGATGCGCGACCAGATCGATCTCGTCGTGAGTCATGTGCAGGAAGGTCTCGGAACCGCCGATCTCGGCCACCCGCACCTGCACCGGCAGGCACAGCGCCTCCCCCGTGGCCAGCGGCGCGAGCGAGACGTGGTGCGGCCGCACGCCGAGACGGTAGTGGCCCTCCTCCAGACGCTGCCAGGCCGCCGGCAGCGGTAGTCGCTGGCGGCCGATCCGACACTCGCCCCCGGCGATCTCGGCCGCCAGCAGATTGATCGGTGGCTCGCCGAACAGGCTCGCCGCCTCCAGATTGCAGGGCTGACGGTAGACCGCCTCGCTGGGGCCGCTCTGAACGATACGCCCCTCCTTGAGCAGCACCGTGGTCCCGCCCAGGGCAAGTGCCTCGGCGGGCTCGGTGGTGGCGTAGACCGCCAGGGTGTCACGCGATGCGAACAGCTTGCGCATCTCCACCCGCAGCGACTCGCGCAGCTTGTAGTCGAGATTGACCAGCGGTTCGTCGAACAGCACGAGGTCCGCGTCTTTGACCAGCGCCCGCGCCATGGCCGTGCGCTGCTGCTGGCCGCCGGAGAGCGCCTGCGGATAGCGTCCGAGCAAATGGTCGATGCCCAGCATGTGGGCGGTCTCCTCGACCCGGCGCTGGATCTCGGCCCGCGCCACCTTGGCTTGCTTGAGCGGCGAGGCGATATTGTCGAAGACGTTCAGGGTGGGATAGTTTATGAACTGCTGATACACCATCGAGACGTTGCGCTGCCGCACCGGCACATCGGTCATGTCACGGCCGCCCAGCCACACGCGTCCGCGGGTGGGCGTGTCCAGCCCCGCCATCAGCCGCATCAGCGTGGTCTTGCCAGCCAGCGTATGACCGAGCAGAACGTTGAACGAGCCGCCGTCGAGCTGCAGATTGGCCTCGTCGATATAAGTCTCGCCACGTACCTTCAACGTCACGTTTTCGAGTTGTAATGACATCGGCCGGGAAACCCCTTTGTTTTCTTTTCCGAGCATCGTAAAACAGCCATTCGAAAAAGCCATAGGGCGCGCCAGGCGGTCCTGCCAAGCAATTTCTTAGCTTTTGATTAATAAGGAATTAAAGATCATTGAACCTTAGTATCAGCGACTATTGGACGATAGGAAAACCGCCCTTTTATTACGACTAAAGTCGTTATATCTGTTGGCTTTCGAAAGCCTTTGCTTTTCGAAAAATGACATGAATGGTGCAACGGATCCGTGTTTTATGGCGCCGGGAGCGGGAGAAAGGCGAGGGAAAGAGACGTGCAGAGGGACAGAATGAAGGAAAAGCGCCAAGGGGAAGAAAAAGCATGGCGGGAAAGAGTGAGACGACACAAACGCAAAACCCCAGGCCAAGGGCCTGGGGTTTCGAGATGGTAGGACCGAGCGGATTTGAACCGCTGACCTCCACGATGTCAACGTGGCGCTCTAACCAACTGAGCTACGGTCCTGCAAACGGTGGCAGTGCAAGGCGACTGGTAGGACCGAGCGGATTTGAACCGCTGACCTCCACGATGTCAACGTGGCGCTCTAACCAACTGAGCTACGGTCCTGCTGCTGTCGCTGTGGTGTCATCGACAGGCTTTTGCTGCCTTTGCACCTTGGTTATCCGGCCTGCCTCGCCGTGACAACGGAAGCGAATTCTACCCATGCCGCTGAAGATTGCAACCCTCTACGTATAAAAAAATTCGCCAAGCCGTTGTCTGCCCTGACTTTAATCACCCACGGTAAGCAGATGCTAGCCGCGTCGGGCACTCAACCCGCGGCGACGGCCGTCTCGTCATGGTGCATGACCCGGGCAATCGCATCGAGCCAGCCGGCGTAGAGCGTCTGCCGCGGCGCTTCTGCCATCCGCGGCTCGAAGGTGCGCTCGCACGCCCACAGCCGGCTGATCTCGTCGAGATCGGCGTACCAGCCGATCTGCAGCCCGGCCAGATACGCCGCACCCAGCGCAGTGGTCTCGAGAATCGTCGGCCGATCCACCGGCACCCCCAGCATATCGGCCAGGAACTGCATCACCCAGCTGTTGCAGACCATGCCGCCATCCACTCGCAGACGCTCGATGGGCGTGCCGATGTCGTCATCCATGCAGCGCTGCAGATCGCGAGTCTGATAGCACACCGCCTGCAGCCCCGCCGCCACGATCTCGCCGATGTCGGTATCCCGGGTCAGGCCGAAGATCGCCCCGCGCGCCTGGGGGTCCCAGTGCGGCGCGCCGAGGCCGGTGAAGGCCGGCACCAGATAGACCCCATGGCCGAGCCGGGTCTGCTCCGCCAGCGCCTCGGTGTCGGCGGCCGCCTCGAACAGCTTGAGTCCATCGCGCAGCCACTGCACCGTCGCCCCGGCGACGAAGATACTGCCCTCCATGGCATAGGTCGGCTTGCCATGGAGGCGGTAGGCCACCGTGGTCAGCAGTCGGTTGTGTGAGATCGCCGGCTCGGCACCGGTGTTCATGATCATGAAGCAGCCGGTGCCGTAGGTGCTCTTGCACATGCCCGGCGTGAACCCGGTCTGACCGACCAGCGCAGCCTGCTGATCCCCGGCGATGCCGGCGACGGGGATCTCGCCACCGAGCAGCGCCGCCTCGGTTGTGCCGAAGGGGGCGCTGGAGTCCATCACCTCCGGCATCAGTGAGGCGGGAATCTCGAACAGCGCGAGCAGCTCCTCGTCCCACTGCTGGGTATGGATGTTGAACAGGCAGGTGCGGCAGGCGTTGGTGGCATCGGTGGCATGCACCTTGCCGCCGGTCAGGCGCCACAGCAGAAAGCTGTCGACAGTACCGAAGGCGAGTTCACCACGCTCGGCACGCTGGCGCGCACCCTCGACGTTTTCCAGTACCCAGCGCAGCTTGGTGGCAGAAAAGTAGGGGTCGATGAGCAGCCCCGTGCGCGCCTGGATGAACGCCTCATGATCCTGCTGCATCAGTTCACGACAGTAGTCGCTGGTGCGACGGTCCTGCCACACGATGGCGTTATAGAGGGTTTCGCCGGTGTTGCGGTCCCACACCAGCGTGGTCTCGCGCTGATTGGTGATGCCGATACCGGCAACATCCGCAGCACTGACGCCTTGCTTGTCGATGACCTGACGGCAGGTGCTGAGTACCGTCGACCAGATATCCTCACTGGCATGCTCGACCCAACCGCCGTGCGGAAAGTGCTGAGCGAACGTTTCCTGAGCGACCGCAGCGACCTGCCCCTGGCGGTCGAACAGGATGGCTCGGGAGCTGGTGGTCCCTTGATCGATCGAGAGAATATAGGCAGCCATCGCTTCACTCCTTGCCTCTTCGGCTCGCGACAGACTCGCCCGCCGGGGTAATTGACATGGGCCCCAACCGTATTTTCATTTTCGCTTGGCAACAATATAAATTCGCTTTCCAACACTTAGACCATGGTCTAGCGCCTTGGGCCTCTAAAGGGGACGTCTTGGCCCCCTTTTGTGGCTGCGGGGAGGGCACCTTCTGATAATATTCGAATCACAACATTGGCCGCGCAGATCGCCGGCCATGGCAGGACAGCGCCATCCCCCGCTCGCGTCATGTCGGCACGGCGGCGGCGTTGTCACCGTGTCGCCAGCCGCATCAGGACCCAACATGACCCAGCAGGACCGCCACGACGCCATCATCGCCCTGGTCAAGCGCCAGGGCTACGCTGCCATCGAGCAGCTGGCGACGGAGTTCAACGTCACCCCGCAGACCATTCGTCGGGACCTCAACCAGCTCGCCGAAGAGGGCGCGGTGCGTCGCGTCCACGGGGGCGCCGGGCTGGAGTCGAGCACCGTCAACACCGCTTACCACACGCGCAAGACGCTCAATCTCGAGGCCAAGCGGCGCATTGCCGAGCTGCTGGTCACCCAGATCCCCGACTCGGCGTCGCTGTTCATCAACATCGGTACCAGCAACGAATTCATTGCCGAGGCGCTGTGCCAGCACAGCGGGCTCGAGGTGATCACCAACAATCTCAACGTCGCCGCCATCCTGCAGCACAAGACCGACTTCAACGTCATCGTCGCCGGCGGCCAGGTACGCTCCCGCGATGGTGGCATCATCGGTGAGGCGACGATCGACTTCATCAATCAGTTCAAGGTCGATTACGGCATCATCGGCATCAGCGGCATCGACCGTGACGGCTCGCTGCTGGAGTTCGACTATCAGGAAGTGCGCGTGGCCCAGGCGATCATCCGCAATTCGCGCCAGGTCTACCTGGCTGCCGACCACTCCAAGTTCCAGCGCAACGCCGTGGTACGCCAGGGCAACCTGAGTCAGGTCGACGCCTTCTTCACCGATCGCCAACCACCGGACACCCTGGTCCGCCTGATGCATGAGCACGGCGTCGAGCTGCATGTGGCCGACGACCCGGCAGCGGACCAACCGGCGTCAGCCTGAACCCGCGCCGGCGCCAGCCTCTCCCTGCCCCGAATCGCAGCGCGGCCGTGGCGCCGCCGCGCTCTGACACCACCCCAGGACACGGCTGCTGCCGAGCGTCATCTCACTAGACGCCACGCTGCCACCCTTCTCGATCCGCCTCGCTCCATCCCCCTCGGCATCCAACGCCCTGCCCACACGCGGCTGTCCCGTCTGCGACCAATGATCTAGTCAGAAACCCCGGTTTTCACCGCGAAACCGGTACCTGCCTATTGATGTTCGAAATTGATTGATCTATTTTCGTTTCCGAAAAGGGATCTCACACCACGCGGGGGAGACGGCATGAGTACGGTTGCTCACGACAAGACCTACGACATGATCGTCGTGGGCGGCGGCATCAATGGCACCGGTATCGCCAACGATGCCGCCGGCCGCGGCCTGTCGGTACTGCTGTGCGAGCAGGCCGACCTGGCCAGCGCGACGTCTTCCGCCAGCAGCAAGCTGATCCATGGCGGGCTGCGCTACCTCGAACACCGCGAGTTTCGGCTGGTGCGCGAAGCGCTGCGCGAGCGCGAAGTGATGCTGCGCAAGGCCCCCCATATCGTCTGGCCGATGCGCTTCATCCTGCCGCACCAGCCGCATCTGCGCCCCGCCTGGATGATCCGCGCCGGGCTTTTTCTCTATGACCACCTCAGTCACCGCGACAGCCTGCCCAATGCGCGCTCGCTCAAGTTCGCGGCTGACGACCCGCTGGTCCCGGAGATCAAACGCGGCTTCGAGTACTCCGACTGCTGGGTGGACGACGCCCGCCTGGTGCTGCTCAATGCGCTCCAAGCCCAGGACAAGGGCGCCGACATTCGTCTGCGCACGCGCTGCACTGCGGCAAGCGAGGAGAGTGGCGGCTGGCGGGTGAGCCTGGAAGACCGCCTCTCCGGCGAGCACTATCAGGTACGCGGCAAGGTGCTGGTCAACGCCAGCGGCCCGTGGGTGGAGTCCTTCGTCAAGGGCAGCGCCCAGCGTCAGTCGCGCTACGGCATCCGCATGATTCAGGGCAGCCATCTGGTCGTGCCACGGCTCAACCACGACGAGCGCGCCTACATCCTGCAGAACCAGGATGGGCGCATCGTCTTCGTGCTGCCCTACCAGCAGCACTACAGTCTGATCGGCACTACCGACCGCCGCTACCAGGGCGATCCGTCCCAGGTCGGCATCAGCGAGGAGGAGATCGGCTATCTGCTCGACGTGCTCAATGGTCACTTCCGGCGCCAGCTCGGTCGCGACGACGTCATCGCCACCTACTCCGGTGTGCGTCCGCTGTGCGACGACGAGTCGGAAAACCCCTCGGCGATGACCCGCGACTACACCCTGGATCTGGATACCCACGGAGCCCCCCTGCTGTCGATCTTCGGCGGCAAGATCACCACTTATCGCAAGCTCGCCGAGGCCGCCCTGCGCAAGCTGCAACCGCTGCTGCCGGAGATGCGCGCGGCCTGGACCGCCGAGGCTACCCTGCCCGGGGGCGACATCGTCGGCCGCGAGGCGTTCGCTGACCGCCTCCAGCGCGACTATCCGTATCTGCCGGCGGCGTGGGCGGAGCGCTTCGCCTCCAGTTACGGCAGCTTGTGTCTTCGGTTCTTGGATGGCGTCACCCGCCGCGAAGAGATGGGCGAGGAGTTCGGTGGCGGTCTGACCCGCGCCGAGGTCGACTATCTCATCGCCCATGAGTGGGCTCGCACCGCCGACGACATCCTGTGGCGGCGCACCAAGCTGGGGCTGGTGCTGACGCCGGCCCAGGTCGAGACGCTGAACGCCTATCTGGCAACCCACCCCCGCCTGGCGGCAGCCCGCCCTGCAGACGCCGTGGGCGCGACCTGAGCCTGGCAGACTAGCCCTACCGAGCGCCGTCTCCGGCGCCTTGGAAAAGCGGCGGTGTGATCCCTGCCCTCTGCTACGCTGGAGGCACCCGCCGCTCTTTTCCGAGGACCTCCGCTTTGCAACTCCTGTTCACGCTGCTGGGCTGCCTGGTGCTGATCGTGACTCTGGTGCCCTATCTGCGGATTCGGCACTGGAGCGTGAGAAGCTTCGACTTCCCCCTGCTGCAGCTCGCCTGTATCGCCACCGCGCTGGCGCTGCTCCAGCTCGCCTGCCAGCCGCACGCCTGGTGGCACTGGTGCGGACTCGGGGCCAGTCTGATCGCCGCCTGCGTCCAGTGGGCACGCATCTATCCCTGGACCCCACTGGCACGCTGTGCCGTGGTCAAGGCGCGCGAGCGAGAGGCCAACCGCGAGCTCACGCTCATGGTCTCCAACGTGCTCACCCCCAACCGCCAGGCCCACAAGCTGATCACCCAGGTCGAGCAACACCGACCCGATCTGCTGTTGACGCTGGAGTCCGATCGCTGGTGGGGAGACCGCCTCGACGAGGCGCTGGGCGAGCAGTACCCCGAAGCCGTACGTATCCCACTCGACAACCTCTACGGAATGCATCTCTACTCGCGTCTCGCCCTCGAAGAGGTCGAGGTGAAGTGGCTGATCCAGGATGACATTCCCTCGATCCACGCCTGGGTACGCCTGGACAGCGGTCAGCGCGTGCGTCTGCACGCACTCCATCCGCGCCCGCCCGCGCCCTCGGAGAGCGACGAGTCGCTGTGGCGAGATGCCGAGCTATTGCTGGTGGGCGAGGCGATCGCCGGTGACAAGCATGCGACGCTGGTGGCCGGCGACCTCAACGATGTCGCCTGGTCGCGCACCACCAAGCTGTTCTGCAAGGTCAGCGGCATGCTCGATCTACGCCGCGGCCGCGGTCAGTACAGCACCTTCCATGCCAAGTACCCGTTCCTGCGCTGGCCGCTGGATCACGTCTTCGTCTCCGAGCAGTTCACGCTGGTGGCGATGCGCCGCCTGAAGGAGATCGGCTCGGATCACTTCCCGATGCTGGTGACCCTGCGCCACGACCCCAGCCGCGCCGACGAGAACGAGCCGGAAGCCGCCGATGCCGAGGAGCGCCGCGACGCCGACGACACCATCGAAGAGGCCAAGGAGCGCCACGGCGAGGCGCCAGTATGAGCTGACGCCCCTTGACCGACACCTAAATCCCTGCCGATCCAGACACCAACGCCANNTGGCGTTGGTGTCTGCGTGTATGCCCGACGCCTATTCGGGAATCCCGCCCTCGGTCAGCTTGGCCGGGTCGAGCAGGCGTTCCAGCTCCTCGCGGGAGAGATCGGTCTCCTCCTCGGCCACATCGATGATCGGACGACTGGCCTGGTACGCCTTCTTGGCCACGGCAGCGGCGGCATCGTAGCCGATCACCGAGTTGAGCGCGGTGACCAGGATCGGATTCTTGGAGAGCGGCGTCTCGATATTGTCCCGGCGCACGTTGAAGGTGGCGATGGCGCGGTCCGCCAGCAGTCGGCTGACGTTGGCCAGCAGCCGGATCGAACCGAGCAGGTTGTGGGCGATCAGCGGCAGCATCACGTTGAGCTGGAAGTTGCCGCTCTGGCCCGCCACGGTGATCGCGGTATCGTTGCCGATCACCTGGGCCGCCACCTGGATCGCGGATTCGGGGATCACCGGATTGACCTTGCCCGGCATGATCGAGCTGCCCGGCTGCAGCGCTTCCAGCTCGATCTCGCCCAGCCCCGCCAGCGGCCCCGAGTTCATCCAGCGCAGGTCGTTGGCGATCTTCATCACCGCGCAGGCATAGGTGCGCAGATGCCCGGAGAGCTCCACCGCCGCGTCCTGGGAGGCGAGGCTGGCGAAGAAGCTGTCGTTGGGGCGGAACTCGAGATGGGTATCGCGGGCCAGACGCTCCGCCACCCGCAGGGCGAACTCGGGATGGGCATTGACCCCGGTCCCCACCGCGGTGCCGCCCAGCGCCAGGCGCATCACTCTCTTGAGACCATCCTCCAAGCGCTCGATCGCCTGGCCGATCTGGCTCGACCAGCCGCCCAGCTCCTGACTCATCCGCACCGGCATGGCGTCCATCAGGTGGGTGCGCCCGGTCTTGACCACGTCGTCGAGGGTCTGCGCCTTGTCGTCGATGCTCGAGCGCAGATAGTGCAGCGCCGGCAGCAGTCGCTCACGCACCTGGACCGCCGCGGCCAGATGGATCGCGGTGGGGATCACGTCGTTGCTCGACTGCCCCATGTTGACGTGATCGTTGGGCCCCACCGCGAGCGAGTCGCTGCTGGCCAGATGCGAGATCACCTCGTTGACGTTCATGTTGGTCGAGGTGCCGGAGCCGGTCTGGAACACATCCACCGGGAACTGATCGACATGCTCACCGGCGATGATCTCGTCGGCGGCGGCGATGATCGCCCGTGAGCGCGCCTCGTCGAGCAGCCCCAGCTCCTGGTTGACCTCGGCGGCGGCTCGCTTGATCCGCGCCACCGCGGCAATGAACTCACCCGGCAACGGCTGGCCGCTGACCGGGAAGTTGTTCACGGCGCGCTGGGTCTGGGCGCCGTAGCGCGCACTGGCGGGCACCTCGAGTTCGCCCATGCTGTCACGTTCGATACGCGGTTGAGTCATGACTTCCTCCTGACGATGGCGGATGAACGCCGGTGAAATGTGGCGCCGCCGCCTGGCGACGGCGCCAAAGGGACTCACTCAAGACTAGCAGGCCCTGCGCCGGTTGCTTCTGCCATCGCCCCCGCACGGCCGCCATAGCCCCAGGGCGGATGCCAGAGATCCGCGAGCGACCGCGCGCGCCCCATGAAACGACACCGCCCGCGCCGAGAGGGCGCGGGCGGTGGGGGTTCCAGCAGAGGGCGTGGCTGTGAGTCAATCGAAGTCGATGATCTGGCGGATCGCTTCGCCGCTGGCGAGACGATCGAAGCCGAGATTGATCTCGTCGAGGCGCAGCCGATGGGTGAGCAGCCGCTCCACCGGCAGCCGGCCGGCGCGGTAGAGTGCGATATACTCCGGCACGTCCAGCGACGGCACGTGCCCACCCAGATAGGAGCCCTTGAGGGTACGCTCCTCGGCGACCATCCGCGTGGGGCTGATGGCGAAGCGCACGTCCGGATGCGGTAGCCCCGAGGTCACGGTGGTGCCACCACGGGCGGTACACTCATAGGCGAACTCCAGCGCCTTGGAGACACCGGCGAACTCAGCGGCGATATCCACCCCGCCGCCGCTGATCTCGCGCACCTGGTCGATGGCGTCGGCATCGCCGCTATTGACCACATGGGTAGCCCCCATCGCCTTGGCGGTCTCCAGCTTGTCGGGGGCGATGTCGGCGGCGATCACATGGCGGGCGCCGCCCCCGGCAGCCCCCATCACCGCCGCCAGCCCGACCCCACCGAGCCCGACCACCAGCACCGACTGCCCCAGACGCAGGCCCGCGGTGTGGACCACCGCACCGACTCCGGTGAGCACCGCGCAGCCGAACAGCGCTGCGATATGGAACGGCAGATCGGCGTCGATCCGTGTCAGCGAACGCCGCGAGGCCACGGCATACTCGGCGAAGCCGGAGACGCCGATATGGTGATAGATCTTCTGCCCGCCCTTGTGCAGACGCATGCCGCCCCCCAGCAGATGCCCCGCGCCATTGGCCACCTGCCCCGGCGCGCACAGCGCCGCGCGTCCCGAGAGACACGAGGCGCAGCCCCCGCAGCTGGGCGCGAACGAGAACACCACGTGATCGCCGGGGGCGAGATCCTCGACGCCGTCGCCGACCTCGACCACCTCGCCGGCGGCCTCGTGCCCCAGCACCATCGGCAGCGGCCGCGGCCGATCGCCGTTGATGGTGGAGAGATCCGAGTGGCACAGCCCGGCAGCGCGCATGCGCACCAGTACCTCGCCGCGCCCGGGCGGATCGAGCTCGACCTCCTCGATCGACAGCGGCTGCGACTCCCGGTACGGGCGTGGCTTCTGCATCTCGTGGATCACGGCTGCATGCATTTTCATCGCGACTTCCCTATTCAGTGGATCGACCCGGCACGCCTCGGCACGCCGGGTACGATTGGCCTTCGTGTCTCAAGCGCTTCTCAGGCCCAGTGCTCAACGTTTCATGCATGGCCCAGTGCTCAACGTTTCATGCATAGTACTCGGGCGCGTGACGGAAGGTCGGCCACGCCTCCGGGTCGTGCCCGGTGACCACCAGCGCCCCGGTCTTCTCGGCCAGCGCGTGCAGCTTGCGCACAGAGCGCACCGTATCCACGGTCGAGGCAAGAAAGCCCGGCAGCGCCTTCTCATCCCAGTGATCGGTGGTGTAGGCCGCATCCACCGCCAGCAGCACCGGACCGGTTTCGGGGAGCTGGAGCAGAAAGCTGGCATGGCCGGGGGCATGCCCGGGGGTGAAGATGAAGCGGATGCTGCCGTCGCCGAAGACGTCATAGCCGTCGTCACCATCCTCCAGCAGATGCCACTTCAATCCGGGGCGATCGAAATCGGCACGGATATAGCCGCCGGCGGAAAACCAGTCCGGGGCCATCGCATACTCGTATTCGCACCGCCGCACGATATGCGTGGCGTTGGGAAAGCGCCCGGTGGCCCCGGTGTGATCCAGATGCAGGTGGCTGTGCAGGACATAGCGGACCTCCTCGGGCTCGATGCCGAAGGCCTTCAGTGCCTGAACGCACCCCTCCTTCTCCCGCATCACCGGCCAGTAGACCGCGGTGATATCGCCCCAGTGCTTCTCCGGATCGCTGGCGCACTCGACGGCACAGCCACCATCGATGACCACATGTCCCTGCGGATGCGTGATCAGATACCAGGGCACGGGGATCTCGTACTCATCCAGCCCCGCATTCATCTTGATATTGCACACCCGGCACTTGAGCGTGCCGGTCTGGAACATGTAAAGACGTGGGGTAGTCATGACGCACTCCTGGTTTGAACACACGGAGATGACATTGCCGCTGACTGCGGCACGCGTAGCGCGCAAGGTGCAACGACCGCGAGCGCCGTCGCTCCTCGCAGCCGGGCGACTGAACGTGTCAGAGTAGGACACGGCCAAACGGCATGAACAGCGGACTTTGGTCCCAGACATGCACTCTCTCAGAGGGTGTTTACAAATTCGGCGAGCGAAGGCAAGACAAGGCAAAATCGGTCGAAAAAGCGGAGTTTACATGGGGTAAATGAGCATTTTGAGGCCGATTTTAACGCCGTATTGCCGAGCGCAGGCATTTTGTAAACACTCTCCCAGCACACTCACGGAGACGTCTCAACCATGTGGCACCGTCAGCCATTCACGCTCTCCGCGCGCCCGCGCGGCTTTCATCTGGTCACCGACGAGATCCTGGCGGCCCTGCCACGGCTGGCCGAGATCCGTACCGGCCTGCTCCATCTCCAACTGATGCACACCTCGGCCTCGCTGACCCTGAACGAGAACGCCGATCCCGACGTGCGCCATGACATGGCACTGTTCGCCGCCAGGATCGCCCCCGAGCGCCTCGACGGCCTGCGTCATACCCTCGAAGGCCCCGATGACATGCCCGCCCACGTGTTGGCCAGCCTGTTCGGCACTCAGCTGACCCTGGCCGTGGACAACGGCCGCCTGCTCACCGGTACCTGGCAAGGCATCTGGCTCGGCGAGCACCGCCAGCACGGCGGCGCACGCCGGATCACCGCCACCCTGACGGGCGAGTGACCTCGACAGCCCCGACCGCGAATCCACCCGGAAAAGCGCTCACCGCTACACTCTGGAGCTATGCATGCCCAACATTCATATTCGCCCCGCCACCCCTGACGACGTGACGCAGATTCTCGCCTTCGTCCGCGAGCTCGCCATCTACGAGAAGAGTGAGCACGAAGTCGTGGCGACCGAAGAGAGCATCGCACGCTCGATCTTCGCCCCACAGGCCACGGCTCACGCCCTGATCTGCGAGCGCGACGGCCAGGCCATCGGATTCGCGGTGTACTTCTACAACTACTCCACCTGGCTGGCGAAGAACGGGCTCTTCCTGGAAGACCTGTATGTCACCCCGGAATCGCGCGGCACCGGAGCCGGCAAGTCGTTGCTCAAACATCTGGCGCAGATCGCGGTGGAGCGCGACTGCGGCCGCTTCGAGTGGAACGTTCTGGACTGGAACGAACCGGCCATCCAGTTCTATGAATCGATCGGCGCCAAACCGCAGAGTGAGTGGATCGGTTATCGCCTGACCGGCCAGGCGCTACAGGATCTCGCGGCATCCTGATCGCCCGCGGCCGGCGGAGCCGAAAGGTGGCACCCTCAAGGGCAACGGGCTTCCGACGCTGGCGTTCTCCCCCTGGCACTCTCCCTACCCACGGCGTTCAGTGCGAGTGCCGCGGCACCTCGGCGCCGCGGCAGCCGCGCAGGAAGTCGAAATCACAGCCCTCGTCGGCCTGCAGCACGTGCTCGATATAGAGCTGGCGATAGCCGCCGCTGCTGGCGATCTGGCTTGATGCCGCAGTGGGGTCGGCCACGGCCAGGCGTCGTGCGATCTCGGCGTCGTCGACCTCCAGCTCGAGCTTGCCGCTGTCGCAGTCCAGGCTGATCCAGTCGCCGTTCTCGACCGCCGCCAGCGGGCCGCCGGCAGCCGCTTCCGGGGCCACGTGCAGCACCACGGTGCCGTAGGCGGTGCCGCTCATGCGGGCATCCGAGATGCGCACCATGTCGGTGATACCCTGCTCGAGGATCTTCGGGGGCAGACCCATGTTGCCGACTTCGGCCATGCCGTGATAACCCCGCGGCCCACAGTGCTTCATCACCAGGATGTCGTCCGGCGAGACCTCCAGATCGGGATCGTTGATGCGCGCCTTGTAGTCATCGAAGTTCTCGAACACCACCGCCCGCCCGCGATGGGTCATCAGCGCCGCGGTCGCCGCCGAAGGCTTGAGCACCGCACCGTTGGGCGCCAGGTTGCCACGCAGGATGCAGATCCCCCCATCGTCGCGCAGCGGATTGTCGAGCGGTCGGATCACGTCGTCGTTGTAGAGCGGCGCCTCGCACACGTTCTGCCACAAGGTACGGCCATTGACCGTCAGCGCGTCCGGGTGCGGCAGGCGGTCGGCGTCGCCCAGGCGCTTGAGCACCGCCGGCAGGCCACCGGCGTAGTAGAACTCCTCCATCAGGTAGCGCCCGGAGGGCTGCAGATCGACGATCGTCGGCATGCCGCGCCCCATCCGGGTCCAGTCGTCGAGGGTCAGATCGACCCCGATACGCCCGGCGATCGCCTTGAGATGGATCACCGCATTGGTCGAGCCGCCAATGGCGGCATTGGTGCAGATGGCGTTCTCGAACGCCTCGCGGGTGAGGATCTTCGACAGCTTGAGATCCTCGCGGACCATTTCGACGATGCGATTACCGGAGAGGTGGGCGAGCACGTAGCGGCGCGAATCCACCGCCGGAATGGCGGCATTGTGGGGCAGCGACACCCCCAGCGACTCGGCCATGCAGGCCATCGTCGAGGCCGTGCCCATGGTGTTGCAGGTGCCGGCCGAGCGCGACATCCCCGCCTCCGCCGCCATGAAGTCGTGCATCGAGAGCTTGCCCGCCTTGACCTGTTCGGAGAGCTGCCACACCACCGTACCGGAGCCGATGTCCTTGCCCTGATGCTTGCCGTTGAGCATCGGCCCGCCGGTGACCACGAGCGCCGGAATGTCGCAACTCGCCGCCCCCATCAGCAGTGCCGGGGTGGTCTTGTCGCAGCCCACCAGCAGCACCACGCCGTCGATGGGATTGCCGCGGATCGCCTCCTCGACGTCCATGCTCGCCAGATTGCGGGTGAACATCGCCGTGGGGCGCAGGTTGGACTCGCCGTTGGAGAACACCGGGAACTCCACCGGATAGCCCCCCGCCTCGAGCACCCCCTGCTTGACGTGCTCGGCGAGCTTGCGAAAGTGCGCGTTGCAGGGCGTCAGCTCCGACCAGGTGTTGCAGATGCCGATGATCGGCTTGCCCTGGAACTCGTGATCGGGAATGCCCTGATTCTTCATCCAGCTACGGTACATGAAGCCGTTCTTGTCGGCCCGGCCGAACCACTCCGCAGAGCGCAGTCGCGGGGTCTTGTCAGATGTGTCGCCAGCATCGCTCATCTCGTCTCTCCTTGGTCCGCCGTGGCCGACAACGCGGCCCCGTAGCGTCTGGTTCGGGTCAGGGTCATGCCGGTACCAAGCCCCAGAGGGGACACCCCCGGAGCGGCGTGTACAGGCTCTGGCATGAACGCCTCCTTATGGGTCCTGGCGGTGAGCCGGTCATCCTGGCGTGTCAGCCTGCACATTACGGGCGAAACTCAATAACCAACTAATAGCAAATCAACCATGCATTGATACGCTTTTGAATATCATTTGTGTGACCCGGTCCACCCGCCTGGCGCGCCCCGGCGTCACCTGCGGACACCCTCAGACCAAAGTCGAACCACCAGAGACCAACGTCGTAGGCCGAGTCGTCGTCTCTCAGCCAGCCCGCCGCGACTGCTTCCAGCGGTCGAACATCACCGCCAGCAGCAGGATCGCGCCGCGCACCAGGTATTGATAGAAGGTCGGCACGTTGAGCAGCCCCATGGCGTTCTGCACGCAGCCCATGATCAGCACCCCTACCAGCACGCCGGTGATCGAAGCGACCCCGCCGGAGAGCGACACTCCGCCCAGCACGCAGGCCGAGATCACCGCTAGCTCCAGCCCCTGGGAGGTATTGGGATCCCCCAGCCCCATGCGCGAGGTGAGCAGGACGCCGGCGATCCCCGCCACCAGCCCCTGCAGCGCGAAGACGGTGATCTTGAGCCGGCGCACGTTGACCCCGGCCAGCGCCGCAGCCTCAGCGTTGCCGCCGGTGGCCAGGGTATTGCGGCCGAAGGCGGTCAGATTGAGCACCACGCCGAATACCACGAAGCAGGCGATCATGGTCCATACCGGCAAGGTCAGGCCGAGGAAAGCGGCACTGCCGAGATCGAAGAAGCCGGGTACGGTGATCATCACCGCATCGCCGCCGGAGGTGATGTAGGCCAGGCCGCGCACGAACTCCATCGCCGCCAGGGTGGCGATCAGCGAGTTGATACCGAAGCGCGCCACCACGAAGCCGTTGAAGGCGCCCACCGCGGTCCCGGCGGCGATCCCGACCAGCACGCCGACAGTCACGCTGCCGGTATTGGAGGTGACCATCGCCGCCACCACGCCGGCAAAGGCGACGATCGAGGCAACCGACAGGTCTACCTCACCCAGGGCCAGCACCATCATCATGGTGGTGGCGATGGTGCCGATCAGGGTCACCGAGAGCAGCAGGCCGACGATGTTGCGTCCGGTCAGGAAATCCGGCACCAGCACCGAGAGACCGATGAACAGCAGCACGAACACTGCGATCAGCCCCGAGGTATCGAGCAGGGTGCGCAGCGGCTTGGGCATCCCGCGCCGGCCCACCGCGGCCGGCGCTGCCTGGGAGACGAGTTTGTCACTGGACATGCGGGGTCATCCTCTGGAACGGAAAGGGTCGATGAAGATCGCCGGCGTCGAACTCGATCGGACAGCGGCTCACGCCGGCAGCGCCAGGCCGAGCAGCCGCTCGGGGGTGGCCTCCGCGCGCGGGACGACCTCGATCAGTTCGCCGTCGCGCATCACCCCGATGCGGTCGCAGATCGAACTCACCTCGGCGAGGTCGCTGGAGATCACCAGCACGCTCTTGCCCTGCTCGGCGAGATCGTAGAGCAGCGCATAGATATCACGGCGGGCGCCGACGTCGATGCCGCGGGTCGGCTCGTCCATCACGAACAGCTCGATCTGCTCGGCCAGCCAGCGCGCCAGGATCACCTTCTGCTGGTTGCCACCGGAGAGATTGGCAATCGGCGTGCGCGGACCGGGGGTCTTGATCCGCAGCTGGCGGATATAGTCGCGGGCGTTCTCGGTCTCGCGGGCGACATGGCGGAACACACCCCAGCGGCGGAAGAAGCGCCGGCAGCTGATATTGAGGTTGTCGGCGACGCTGGCGACCGGAAAGATCCCCTGGGACTTGCGGTCCTCCGGGCACATCGCGATGCCGGCACGAATCGCCGCCTGGGCACTGGCGAAACGCCGCGCCTCGCCGGCGAACACCACCTGCCCCGCCGAGGCCCGCTCGGCGCCGCAGACCAGCCGCATCAGCTCACTGCGCCCGGCGCCGACCAGCCCGAACAGCCCCAGCACCTCGCCGCGGTGGATCTCCAGCGATACCGGAGCACGCACGCCGCGGCCCTCGAGTCCTTCCAGGCGCATCAGCACCTCGCCCTGGCGGCGCGGGCGATAGCCGTAGACGTCCTCGATCTCGCGTCCCACCATCTCGCTGACCAGGGTGTCGTGATCGAGCCCGTCGAGGGTCGGATGGGTGCGAATATGGCGACCGTCACGGAATACCGTGACCGCATCGCACATCTCGAACACCTCCTCCATGCGATGAGTGACATAGAGCACCACCCGGCCCTCGTCGCGCAGCCGCGCCACGATCCGCTTGAGATGGCGCGTCTCCTGTACCGACAGCGAGCTGGTGGGTTCGTCGAAGGCGATGATGCGCGCATCGCGCAACAGCGCGCGGCCGATCTCGATCATCTGCTGCTGGCCGATGGAGAGCTCGCGCACCTTGGTCGCGGGGTGAATGGCGCCCTCGCCCAGCTCCTCGAGAATGGCCAGCGCGCGCTTGCGCAGGGCTCGCCGGTCGACCATGCCGTAGCGCACCGGCAGCTGGCCCAGCAGCAGGTTCTCGGCCACCGACAGGTTGGGTGACAGGGTCAACTCCTGGTAGATGATCGCCACACCGCGGGCGAGCGCCTCGCGGGCGTTGGTGAACACCTGGCGCTCGCCGTCGATCCACAGGGCGCCGTCGGTGACCTTGTTGACGCCACTGAGCACCTTGAGCAGGGTCGACTTGCCCGCGCCGTTCTCGCCCATCAGCGCGTGCACCTGGCCGCGATGCGCCTCGAAGCTGACCGCGTCGAGGGCCTTGACCCCGGGAAAGGTCACCGTGACGCCCTCGACGCGCAGATAGGCTGGGGAATTCGCCATCTCGACTCTCCTGGTCGCGGCCTTGAAGACCGCCGGGGTGAACACTGGGGAAATGCAGAGCGACCGATGAGACTGGCCACGGCGGCGCCTGGCGGCACCGCCGCGTCACGCGCTCAGAGCCCCAGGTCCTCGCGCACCTGCTGCCAGTTGTCGCGGGTCATCAGCGTGCCGGTGGTCTCGGTATTGGCCGGGGGTTTCTTGTCCTGGGTGATCCAGGTATAGAGATTGTCGGCGCTCTGACGCCCATGCATGGTCGAACTCACCGCCACGGTGCCGTAGAAGCCGGTCGGCTTCTGGCGCGAGAACTCGGCGAAGGCCGCTCCCGAACCGTTGATCCCCACGCCGATCACCTGATCCGGAGAGAGGCCGTACTGCTCGCTGGCCCGCACGCCGCCGAGCACGCTCTCCTCGTTGAGGGCATAGATCACCCAGTGCTCGAAACGCCCGTTCTTGGAGAACACCGGCGAGGCGGCGGCGAAGGCGCTGCTGGTGTCGGTATTCTGCTGCGGCGCATCGAAGATGTTCTGCTCGACGAAGCCGGCATCGAGCAGCGCATCGGTGGCGCCGTCGGTGCGCGCCTTGGCGGTGGGCAGCTCGTTGTTGCTGATCCGCAGCGCCGCGACCTGCTGCGGGTCCCAGCCGCGCCGCTGCATCTCGGCGGCGATCGCCTCGCCTACCTGACGCCCGATCTTGTAGCCCGACATGCCCAGATGGGGCACGTCCGCCATCGGCTTGCCATCGGCGCCCAGGAACTGGTCGTCCACGGTCACCACCTTCATGCCGTACTGCTTGGCGCGGTTGGCGATCGCCGGTCCCAGGCGCACGTCCGGCGGACAGATCACGAAGCCCTGCGCCCCCTGGGAATTGAGATTGTCGATCGCACTCAGCACCTGCTGACCATCCTCGCCGGACAGCCGCACCACCTTGAAGCCCTTCTCCTGGCCGAGCTTGGTCGCCGCATCCTGCTCATTGATGAACCACGCCTGCTCCGGCTTCTTGACGATAAAGCCGATCTTGACCTCGTCCTGCGCCAGCGCCGGCGTGAGACACAGGCTCAGGCTGACGCCCAGCGCCAGCAACGACGGTATGACCTTGCGATTCATGCGACTCTCCCCCTGCCCTCGTGGGCGCGTGGTTATCGTTATTGGCGCGCCGGGAGCCGGCGCCATACGCGCTCGACGATAAGCGCTGCCGCAATAACCAACTAATAACGAGGAGCCCAATTTGCGATACGCAAATGGATATCCAACGAGAGAGACCTGAGGTACAGCGCGGGGCCGCCACCGGTAGCGGCTCGATGGCGCCAGACTAAAGTCTTCCGAGACTTTCGTTAACAGCGTCAACTAACCCCGGAAAGCCCCGCCTCGGATGAGTCGCCGTTCCAGGCCGGACGAACCGGTGACACGGGACGCGAGGTGTCAGTCGGAAGCGGCGAGGCAGGAGAAGCGATAGCGGGTGCGCGAGCGATAGACCTCTCCCGGCTGCAGGATGGTGCCGGGGAAAGCGGGTTGATGGGGCGAATCGGGGAAGTGCTGGGTCTCCAGTGCCAGCCCGGCATGCCGCCGGTAGGGCTGGCCAGCCTTCCCTCTCAGCGTGCCATCGAGGGCGTTGCCAGCGTAGAACTGGATGCCCGGCTCGCTGGTGGCAACCTCGAGCACCCGGCCACTCTCGGCCTCGATCACCTGCGCAGCGACTCTGAGACCCTGGTTATCGGCCTCATCGCCATCGAGTACGAAATTGTGGTCATAGCCGCCGGCCCGAACCAACTGCGGGTGGTGATGCGCAAGCCGTGCACCGATCGCCGTCGGCGTGGTGAAATCGAAGGGTGTCCCGGCCACCGGCGCGATCTCGCCGCGGGGAATCAGCTGCTCATCGACCGGGGTAAAGGCGCTTGCCGCCAGCATCAGGCGGTGGTCGAGCACATCACCGCTGCCCTCGCCGCGCAGGTTGAAGTAGCTGTGCTGGGTCAGATTGACCGGGGTCGCTCGCGTGGTTTCGGCGTGATAGGCGATCTCGAGGCTGTCGTCATCGCCCAGCAGATAGCGGACCCGCACACTCAGCCGCCCCGGATAGCCCGCCTCGCCATCGTCGCTGACACGGCTCAGTATCAGGCCACTGCCGCGGGCTTCGACGAAGGTGTCAGCCTGCCACAGACAGCGGTCGAATCCCGGGTCGCCGCCATGCAGCGAGTTGGCGCCGTCATTGCTGGCCAGCCGGTAGCGCTGGCCCTCCAGACTGAACTCGGCGCCGCCGATACGATTGGCGTAGCGTCCGATCAGGGCACCAAAGTAGGGGTTGGCCTGACGGTAGGCCGGCGAGAGATAATCGGCCAGCGAATCGAAGCCGAGCACGATGTCGTCGAATCGCCCCTGGCGATCCGGTGTCTTCAGCGAGAGGATGATGCCGCCGTAGTCGGTCACCCGCAGCTCGATGCCGCTGGCATTGGTGATCCGATAGCAGCTGACCGGGCGCCCATCGGGCAGGGTGCCGAAATCACTGCGCTGGATGTTGGCAGGCAAGGACATGGGGACTGGGACTCTTTTGGCAGAGGGAATCCGCGGCGACCGGGGCCGCCAACGGGTTATCGCGCCGATTGAGCCTGTGCCAGACCGCGATCGCTATCGGTAAAACGTCGAATGGAGGCATCACCCAGCGCATGAAATCCCGACCCGAGGCCCCGCTGCCCGCCGACTGGTTCCTGAAAGCACGGCTCAAGTTCCGCCACCTGCAGCTGTTCGTGACGCTCGACGAGTGCCGCAACCTGCATCGCGCGGCGGCACAGCTGGGCATGAGCCAGCCCGCCGCCTCCAAGCTCCTGGGCGATATCGAAGGGCAGCTCGGGGTCAGTCTGTTCGAGCGCCACGCCCGCGGCGTGACGCCCAACTGGTACGGTGAGATCCTGATCCGCCACGCCCGCAGCATGTTCACCTCGCTGGCCCAGGCCGGCGACGAACTCAACGCCTTCAGCGCCGGCAACGCCGGTACGGTATCGGTGGGCACGGTGCTGGCACCGGCGGTCACCCTGCTCGCCAGCGCAGTCGAACGCGTACACCGTGACAGCCCGCACCTGCAGGTCAACATCGATGTCGACGTCAGCCACAATCTGGTGCCGCGACTGCGCGACGGCGAATTCGATTTCGCCATCGCGCGCATCCCCAGCACCCTGCCCGCCGGCGACTTCGTGTTCGAGGAGATCGGCGAGGAGGCGCTCTGCTTCATCTGCCGCCACGACCATCCGCTGACAAGAGTCGAGATACCGACCCTGACCGCCATGCGCGACTACCCCTGGGTGCTGCAGCCGACCGGCTCACTCATGCGCCAGCGGGTGGAACATCTGTTTCTGCACTTCGGCGTCGCGCCCCCCGAGCGCATCATCAACACGCCGGACATCTACATGGCACTGGCGATGGTCGACAAGTCGGAGGCGATCACGGTGACGACCCAGGAGGTCGCCGAGCTGCTCTGTGCCCAGCCGCGCTTCGCCACCCTGCCCTTGCCCGAGGCGCTGAGCGTCCAGCCCTACGGCCTGATCAGCCTGCGCGAGCGCCGTCTCTCCCCCGGCGCGGCAAGGCTGATGCACGTGCTGCACCGGATGATCCGCGACTACCGCAGCAACCCGGGCAAGCGCTGACAAGACCCGCGCTCGCTCAGGGACAGCGACTCAAAGGCGGTCGCTCAAAGGCGGTCACGCAGTCGATAAAAGGTCGTCGCCAGCGCCAGCAGCGGCACTCGCCAACGCTCGCCACCGGGGAAGTGGCGATGGCGGATGGCGGCGAAGTCGTCGAAACGTTCGAACTGCCCGCCGATCGCCTCGGCCAGGATCTGCCCGGCGAGGCCGGCCAGGGCCATGCCATGCCCGGAGTAGCCCTGGGCGTAGTAGAGATTGTGGCCGATCCGGCCCAGGTCGGGGGCACGATTCAGGGTGATGCCGACATCGCCGCCCCAGCGATAGTCGATGCCGACGCCGCGCAGCTCCGGAAACAGCGCCTGCATCTTGTCACGCATGCGCCGATCGAGCCCGCGCGGCTCGCGCCCGGTATAGCTCACCTCGCCGCCGTAGAGCAGGCGCCGGTCGGCGGAGAGGCTGTAGTAGTCGAGCACGAAGTTGGCATCCGAGACCGCGGCATCGGTGGGCAGCAGGCTCGCCGCGCGCGTCTCGCCCAGCGGCTCGGTGGCGATGATGTAGTTGGCCACCCGCATGATGCGTCCGGTCAGCGCCGGTACCAGGTTGCCCAGATAGGCATTGCCGGCGACCACCACCGCGTCGCAGCGCACCTCGCCAGCCGCGGTGGCGACCCGCGGCCTGTCGCCCTGGATCACGTCGAGGGCGCGGCTGCCGGGATGCAGCTCGGCCCCGGCGTCCTGAGCAGCGCGGGCCAGCCCCAGGGTGTAGTTGAGCGGGTGCAGGTGACCGCCACCGGCATCGTAAAGACCGCCCAGATAGCGCGGGGTGCGCACGTGGGCGGCCAGCGCCTCGCGATCGAGCCACTGCTCGCCGTGGTAGTCGAAGGTTCGCGCCATGTAGTCGGCGTGCTCGCGCATCGCACTCAGGTGGCGCGGCTTGACCGCCGCATGCACATAGCCCCAGCGCAGATCGCAGGGAATCGCGTGGGTCTCGATCAGTGTCTGGGTCAGACGCACCGCCTCGCAGCTCATCGCCCACAGCCGCCGCGCCGCATCGCGCCCCACCGCCTTGTCGATCACCGGCATCTCGGTACCGAAGCCAGGCAGAATCTGGCCGCCGCTGCGCCCCGACGCGCCATGACCGATCTCCCCCGCTTCGAGCAGCACCACCCGGTAGCCGCGCTCGGCCAGATGCAGCGCCGCCGAACAGCCGGTGACACCACCACCGATCACGCAGACATCCGCCTTGACCTCCCCCCGGAGCGGCGCGGCGGGGGCGAGATCGACCTGGCGACTCGCCCGGTAGTAGGAAAGCGGCGCCTGGGCCGTGGTCTGGGCTGTCATCGGGACATCGAACTCCACCAGTGGAAAGGGGTGCGGCCAGAGCCGCTACGCGATCCGGACACCGAAACCCATACAGGGGTTCGGGTGCAGGATGCACTTCTACTACACCACTCACGCCGGACACACGACTGAGTCCGGCGCATGAAAGATTAAGCTCGGCTTAAACGAAATGTTAAGATCGGATGAAATCGCGAGGCGTAAGGTAGCGTCGTCAGCCATCGACGATACCACGCTCCGCCCTTGCCACAAGTTAGAGAACGCCCGTGAAACGCTTCCTCTCCGCCGACGCCCGCCCCTACTTCGCCGCCAACGAGCTGACCGACTTCGACGCCCTCTGGTCGCTGTCGCTGACGCCGGTGGACGCCCCCAACCTGGAACGTGGGGGCCACTCGGAGGTGTGCCGCATGACGCTGCAAGCCCCCGGCCTGCCGCCGCGGGACTTCTTTCTCAAGCGCCAGACCAACCATCTCGGCCGCAGTCTGAGCCGCCCCTGGGGTGAGCCCACCTTTGCCCGCGAGGCGCGCAATATCGCCGCCTTTCACCGTCTCGGCATTCCGGCACTGGAGAGCGCCTACTTCGAAGAGCGCCGCCGCGACGGACGCTGGCAGGCGATCCTGGTAACCCCGGCGCTGAGCGGCTACACCGACATGATCGAGCATCACGCCCACTGGGAGACCCTCGAGCCAGCCACCCGGGACGCCATCGTCGACACCTGCGCCGACCTGCTCGGTACCCTGCACCGCCGCCGCTGGCGCCACGGCAGCCTCTACGCCAAGCACGTCTTCCTGCGCCCGTCGGCAGAGGCGGCCAGCGGCTTCGAAGCCCGCTTCATCGACCTGGAAAAGTCACGTCCGCTGCTCAATGCCAGACGCGAGAAGCGCCGCGATCTCGAGGTATTCGCCCGCCGCCTGCCGCAGTGGCGCAGTGCCACCTGGCGTCGCTTCCTCGGCCGCTATCTCGCGCGTCCGGCGGACAGCGCCGAGGTCGAGCGCTGGCTCGGTGCGCTGACGCTGCCCAACCGCTGAATCCCGGCCTGACCGTCAGCGCTGCCCGCAGACCGGGCAGGCCGGGTCCCGCGGCAGCGCGAAGTGGCGCCACTCGCCGTTCAACGCATCGAAGGTGGAGAGCCCGCGGTGCGGGCGGCCGGCGCCACTCAGCCACTTGAGCGCTTCCAGCGCCTGGAAGCTACCGATCACCCCGACCAGCGGTGCGATGACGCCGCTCTCGGCGCAGCTCAGCGCCTCGTCATCGCCCTGCTCGCCGTAGAGGCAGGCGTAGCAGGGGCTGTCGTCGGCCTGGTCGAACACTGCCAGCTGGCCCGAGAAGCGGATCGCGGCGCCACTGATCAGCGGCGTACGGCTCGCCACGCAGGCGCGGTTGATGGCGAAGCGGCTGCTGAAGCGGTCGGTGCAGTCGAGCACCAGGTCGGCCTCGGCGACCGCCGCGGCGAGCGTTTCGCCGCTCAACCGCGACGTCATCGGGACCGCCTCGCAGTCTGGATTGAGCGCGCGCGCCGCGGCGCACGCCGAATGCGCCTTGGACTCGCCCAGACTGGCCTGGGTATGCGCGATCTGACGCTGCAGGTTGGAGAGTTCGACGTGGTCGTCATCGGCGATGCTCAACCGCCCGACCCCGGCGCTGGCCAGGTAGAGCGCCGCCGGCGACCCCAGCCCGCCGGCCCCCACGATCAGCACATGGGCATCGAGCAGGCGCTGCTGCCCCTCGATGTCGATCTCGTCGAGCATGATATGGCGGCTGTAACGCAGCAGTGCTTCATCGTTCATCGTTCGTCCCTTGGCGCCCGTACCGCGCCAGCGGACGGGCTACTTCTCTTCCAGCCGGTCGAGGTCGGGGATCGGCAATGCCAGCTCCTCCTTGACCTCTTCCATGACCACGTAGCTCTTGGATTCTTTCACGCCGGGCAGGGTCAGCACCACATCGCCCAGCAACTGACGATAGGCCGACATCTCGGGAATACGGCACTTGAGAATGTAGTCGAACTGCCCGGAAACGAGATGACACTCCTGGATCTGCGGCAGCTTGGCCACCGCGCGGCGAAACTCGTCGAACACCGCGGGTGACTGCGTGTTCAGGCTGATCTCGACGAACACCAGCAGCTTGGCGCGCAGCGCGCCGGGGTCGAGCACCGCCTTGTAGCCGCGAATGATGCCCGCCTTCTCCAGACGTTTGACCCGCTCCAGGCAGGGCGTGGTGGAGAGCCCCACCTGGGCCGCCAGATCGACGTAGGAGATGCGCGCATTCTCCTGCAGGCAGCGCAGAATGTTGAGATCGATCCGATCCAGCGATCGTGATTTGGCTTTCATTTGCTGTCGTTGTTCCAAGCCGGTGGCAGTATGAGTGACGATTCCCCACCCGCCGCACACGGCGACAGCCAGCATGCCCAGCCATCCGAGATGGCAACGCCAGCCAACGGCGCTTACGGGTAAGGGGGCACTATTACTAACACGATGTCACATGCCAGCTCCAGGCGCGCGCAGGACTTGAGGAAACGCTGTATCAGCAGCGGTCGGAGATAGGTATAGGGAATGGAGAGTGGGGGAATGGCGAGTGGGGAATAGAGGCCGGGTGGATGGAGGTCGGGTGGATGGAGGTCGGGTGGATGGAGGTCGGGTGGATGGAGGCTGGCGCGTCCTCCCCGGCTTGCCGTCGGGTTTCAGCTCCAGCGGCCACCGCTGACCCGCTCGTGGCCACCCAGGTCGGTGAGCGACGTGATCTCGCCGTAGCCCGCGGCGCTGAGCAGCGCACGCACCGCGCCTGCCTGGGTATAGCCGTGCTCCAGCCAGAGCCAGCCACCGGGCTCAAGATGATCCGGGGCGCTCGCCACCAGTGCGCGCAGATCGGCCAGGCCGGCGTCGGCGGCAACCAGCGCCCGGCGCGGCTCGAAGCGCACATCATCCCGACCGAGATGGGGATCATCGGCATCGATATAGGGCGGATTGGAGACGATGATCGCGAAGCGCTCCCCGGCCAGCGCGTCAAACCAGTCGCTGGTGACGAAGCGCGCATTGTTCAGCCCCAGGCTCGCCGCATTGGCGCTGGCCAGCGCCACCGCCTGGGGCTCGACATCGGCCCCCAGAACCCGCCAATCGGGGCGCTCGCTGGCGAAGGCGAGCGCGATCGCGCCGGTACCGGTGCCGAGATCGAGCAGCGCGCCCTGCGCTGCCGTGGCCACCTCCAGCGCTGCCTCGACCAGTCGCTCGGTATCCGGACGCGGGATCAGCGTGGCCGGCGAGGTATCCAGCTCGAGGCCCCAGAATTCGCGCCGCCCGGTCAGATAGGCGACCGGCCAGCCCGCCGCGCGGCGTTCGACCAGCGCCTCGAAGCGCATCTTGCTCGCCGCCGGCAGCTCGCGATCTCCCCAGGTGTAGAGCCAGGTGCGATCCACCCCGTGGGCGTGCATCAGCAACACCTCGGCATCCAGGCGAGCGCTGGGCGAGGCGCTCAGGCGCTGGGCTGCCTGACGCAGCGCCTCGTCGGCGGTCACGCCTCGCCCTGCAGTGCCGCCAGCTGGTCGGCCTGATACTCGTTGACCAGCGGCTGCACCACCTCGTCGAGATCGCCCCCCATCACCTCGCCCAGCTTGTAGAGCGTCAGATTGATACGGTGGTCGGTGAGCCGCCCCTGGGGAAAGTTGTAGGTACGGATACGCTCGCTGCGATCCCCCGAGCCCACCAGCGAGCGCCGGGTATCGGCCTGCTGCTGGCGCTGGGAGTCGACCGCTGCCTGCTTGAGCCGGGCGGCCAGCAGCGACATCGCCTTGGCCCGGTTCTTGTGCTGACTGCGCTCTTCCTGGCACTCCACCACCAGCCCGGTGGGCAGGTGGGTGATGCGGATCGCCGAGTCGGTGGTGTTGACGTGCTGACCGCCGGCACCGCTGGAGCGAAAGGTATCCACGCGCAGATCGTTGGTGTTGATATCGACCTCACCGACCGCGTCGGCCTCCGGCATCACCGCCACGGTGCAGGCAGAGGTGTGGATGCGCCCCTGGGACTCGGTCGCCGGGACCCGCTGCACGCGGTGCGCGCCGGACTCGAACTTGAGCACAGCGTAGACGCTGTCGCCCTTGACCCGGGCGATCAGCTCCTTGTAACCGCCCTGCTCGCCGTGGCTGGCGCTGACCACCTCGATACGCCAGCCGCGGCGCTCGGCATAGCGCGAGTACATCCGGAACAGATCGCCGGCGAAGAGTGCGGCCTCGTCACCGCCGGTACCGGCACGGATCTCGAGGAAGACGTCGCTGCCATCGTCCGGATCCTTGGGCACCAGCAGGCGCTTGAGCGCCTCCTCCTGGGCGGAGAGGCTGGCACGGCCGGCGTGCCACTCCTCCTCGGCCAGCTCGCGCATCTCGGGGTCGCTGTCCTTGAGCATCTGCTCCGCCGCCTCGATATCGCCCTCGGTGCGGCAGTAGTCGCGCCAGGCCTCGACCAGCGGCTCGAGTTCGGCGTACTCGCGGGAGTAGTCGCGAAAGCGCGGCTGATCGGCGATCACGTCGGGCTCGGAGAGCAGCGCGGAGAGTTCTTCGAAACGTTCACGGAAGGCGTCCAGTCGTTCGCGCAAAGACGCTTTCATGCCCATCCCTGTATTTTCATACCGAGTCCTGTGTCGTGGCGGGGGCGCCGACGAGCAAGCTGTCGGCGGCCTGGATGATGTCGTGGCGGGACTGCCCGGAGGCTTCGCGCAGGCGCAGCGTGGGGCCGTGCATCAGCTTGTTGGCGAGCTGATGCGAGAGGCGCTTGATCACCGCTTCCGGGTCTTCACCGCGGGCCAGTTGGGCCAGCGCCTCGCGCTCGGCAGCCTCGCGCAGCGACTCGCCGTGCTGACGGTAGCGCCGGATCAGATCGCCGGCACCGCGCACCCGGCGCTCGTGCAGCCACTGCTCCACGCCGTGGTCGATCAGCGCCTCTGCCTGACGCGCCGCCACCTCCCGATGGCGCCGGTTCTCGGCGATCACCTGCTGCAGGTCGTCGACGCTGTAGAGGAAGACATCGGCGAGATCGCCCACTTCCGGCTCGATGTCGCGCGGCACCGCGATGTCGACCATGAACATGGGCCGGTGGCGCCGCACCTTGAGCGCGCGCTCGACCATGCCCTTGCCCAGAATCGGCAGCTCGCTGGCGGTGGAGGCGATGACGATGTCCGCCTGTTCCAGCGCATGGGGGATGTCGCTGAGCTCGATCGCCCGGGCACCGCAGGTCTCGGCCAGCGCCTGCGCCCGCGGCAGGGTGCGGTTGGCCACGGTCAGTCCCATGATGCCCGCCTCGCGCAGATGCCGCGCGACCAGCTCGATGGTCTCGCCGGCGCCGATCAGCAGCGCCCGGGCCCGGCCGAAGTCATCGAAGATGCGACTCGCCAGGCTGACCGCGGCGTAGGCCACCGACACCGGGTTCTCGCCGATCGAGGTCTCGGTCCGCACCTGTTTGGCAATCGAAAAGGTCTGCTGGAACAGCCGCTCCAGCTCGCTGCCGAGCCCGGCGTGCTGCCGTGCGATCTGATAGGCATCCTTGAGCTGGCCGAGAATCTGAGGCTCGCCCAGCACCATCGAATCGAGACCCGCAGCGACCCGCATCAGATGACGGGCGGCCTCGCGCTCATGGTAGTGGTAGGCGCAGCTCAACAGATCCTTCGCCGGCATGCCATGGAAGTCGCCGAGCCACTCCACCAGTTGACGCTCGCCGTCGTCCACGGTGATGCAGTAGAGCTCGGTGCGGTTGCAGGTCGACAACACCGCCGCTTCGCGCACGTCAGGCAGCGCCCGCAGCTGAGTCAGCGCGGATTCGAGCTGCGCCGGCGAAAAGGCAACGCGCTCGCGCACGTCGACAGCGGCGGTCTTGTGATTGATACCCAGAGCTAGCAGCGTCATGAAATCACGGTCAAAAATCTTGCAAGGGTCGAGGCGCCATCGCCACCTGTCGTCTCAGGCAAGCGGGCGGGTGAGCGGATCCGGCGATGTCAGGTCGCGGCCCGCGCGCTTACCGCACTGCGGCATATCCTGCCCACGGCCATCGACGGCCGCGCCATTTTAGCACAGCCTAAAGACACTTAGCAGGCAACCCGTCCGTGCGCCCCTGCGTCATTGCTGCACGCCCTCGCAACAGGGCGATGCGCCGAGATTGACCCGCGACCGCCAGCCGTTATGCTGAGTCGATCGACTGATCCCGAGGACGGCATGCCCAAACGTCTGTTATACGCCGCCGGCTGCGCGGCCCTGCTGGCCGGCTGTCAAAGCATGTCGGCCGACCCCGCCGCCCCCGCTGACGACCCCATGGCCTCGGCACCGCCGATCACCCGCGGTTTCGACGCCGCAGGTCTTTCGCAGGTGCTGCTGTCGGAGATGGCCGGGCAGCGCGGCGACTTCCATCGCGCGGCCACCGGTTATCTGGCCGCAGCCGAACGCTATCGCAGCGCGGCGCTGGCAGAGCGCGCCACGCTCGCCGCACGCTACACCGACGATACCGCCCTGCTCGCCACTACCGCCTCACTCTGGCAGCAGTACGCCCCTGACGACAGTGCCCCGGAAGAGCTCCTCTCGGGCATCGCCATCGATCGCGGAGACTGGACGGGGGCGCTGCGCCACCGCCTCGAGCTGGCCCGCGACGGTCAGCCGGCGCGCCTGCTCGAACTGATCGAGCTGGCGATCGAGGCGCGCACCCCGTTGGCACCGCTGCGCGACCAGTTGCAGACGTTTCTTGCCACGCACCCGACACAGCTCGACGCCCAGCTGGCCACCGCACGGCTGGAAGCCGCCAGCGGCGACGCCGATGTGGCCCAGCAACGTCTGGCCCGGCTGACCCGAACGCACGCCGCCGAACCGCTGCTGTGGCTGACCCGCGCCCAGATCGCCCTCGAAGCCGGCGACAATGCCCAGGCCGCGGATCTGGCCCGGCGCGGTCAGGCCCTGGCCCCGGACGACGCCCGCTTCGTGCTGGCCCTGGCCCAGGCCGAGATCGCCGCCGGCGATCTCGATGCCGCCGAGACTCAGGTGAACCGGCTGCTGGCCGAGCACGACGACGCCCCCAGCCTGCGTCTGGGGCTGGCTCAGCTCTATCTCGAGGCGGGCGCCCTCGACCCGGCGAAACGGCTACTGCTGCCGCTGCTCGACCGCGACGCCACGCCGCCGGCCGCCTATCTGCTGCTCGGCACCATCGCCGAATCCCAGGACGAGCCCGACAACGCCCTGCTCTACTATCGCCAGGTGCCGCCAGGGCCAGGCTTCGCCGAGTCCCGGGCGCTGGCGACACAGATGCTGGTCGCGGCCGGGCGCCTCGACGACGCCGAGGACTTCGTGCGCATCGAGAGCCTGCGCCATTCGCGTCAGCGTGCACTGCTGACCCAGATAGGCCTGCAGGCGCTGGACGCTGCCGGCGACGGCGAGCGCGCCGACGCCCTGCTCGCCGACAGTCTGAAACGCGATCCCGACAACAGTGACCTGCTCTACACTCGGGCGATGCGCGACTTCGCCCAGGGCGATGTGGATGCCATGATCGCTACCCTGCGCGGCATCATTGCCCGCGAGCCGGACAACGCCGCTGCGCTCAATGCCCTCGGCTATACGCTCGCCACCTCGAGCGATCGCTACGACGAGGCCTTCGGCCTGATCCAGCGTGCGCACCAGCTGGAACCGCAGAACCCGGCGATCCTCGACAGCCTCGGCTGGGTCCACTTCAAGCGCGGCGACACCGACAAGGCGCTGGGCTACCTGCGCCGCGCCTACGCCGGCCAGCCCGATCAGGAAGTCGCCGCCCACCTGGCCGAGGTGCTCGCCGCCAAGGGGCGCGACGACGAGGCAAGAGCGCTCGTCGCCCGCGCCATCGCCGCCAGCGACAGCCATCCGGCTATCGACGCGCTGCTCAGCCGCTACCCCCGTTTGACCCCTTCACCCGCTTCGGATTCGACAGGACGTCCCGATGACACCAGCGTTCCCGGCCACTGACCGGCCCAGAGCTTCACGTGCGACCCCGTTCACTCTCTCGGCGTTCGCGCCACGCCACTGGCGGCTGCTGGGCGCTGCCGCCCTGAGCCTGTGGCTGGCGGGCTGTGCCGGCCAGACCACCGCGCCCAGCGCGCCGCGCCAGGCCGACGACTGGCAGCGCCAGCAGGCCCGGCTCGAAGCGCTCGACACCTGGACCCTGGCAGGCAAGGTGGGCCTGCGCACGCCACGTGACAACACCGGCGCCAACCTCGACTGGACCCAGACGCCGCAGCACTATCGCATGCTCATCAGCGGCCCCTTCGGCACCGGACGCAGTGTGCTCGAGGGCCGCGCCGGGGCGGTCAAGCTGACCACCGGCGATGGCACCTTTCGCGCCAGCTCGCCGGAAGCGCTGATGCAGCAGCAGCTCGGCTGGTCGCTGCCGATCTCGGCGCTCGACTACTGGGTACGTGGCCTGCCGGCACCGGGTGCAGCCCACGACGAGACCCGCGATGACCTCGGCTTCCCGGCGCAGCTGCGTCAGGCCGGCTGGACCATCGCCTACCGCGACTGGACCTACGCCGGTGGGCTATGGCTGCCACGACGCCTGGTCATGACCTATGACGATATTCGCGCCCTGCTGGTAGTCAACGAATGGCAACCCGGGCAGGCGGACACCGCGCCATGACGCCCTGGGTCCTGCCGGCTCCGGCCAAGCTCAATCTGCTGCTGCGCATCACCGGACGGCGCGCCGACGGCTACCACGAGCTGCAGACGCTGTTCCAACTGCTCGACTACGGCGACACCCTCAGCTTCACCCCGCGCGACGACGGCGTCATCACCCTGGGCCCGGCGCTGACCGGGGTCGAGCTGGAGGAGAATCTGATCGTGCGCGCGGCGCGCCTGCTGCAGCGCGAGACCGGCTGCCGTGCCGGCGCCGACATCGTGCTCGACAAGCGCCTGCCGCTGGGCGGTGGGCTGGGTGGCGGCAGCTCCGATGCGGCCACCACCCTGGTTGCGCTGGATCGTCTGTGGCACCTGGATCTGGGGCACGAGCGCCTCGCCGCACTGGGGCTCAGCCTGGGCGCCGACGTGCCGGTGTTCGTGCGCGGCGACAGCGCCTGGGCCGAGGGCGTGGGAGAACGCCTGGTGCCGGTGGCACTGGCCGAGCGCTGGTTCGTGGTGATCCATCCGGGGGTGGCGGTCTCCACCGCGGCGGTCTTTGGCCATCCCGGTTTGACACGTGACAGCGCCACCATTAGTATGCGCCTCGCACTCGACGGGGCCACCCCCGAGACGGTGTGGCGCAACGACTGCGAAAGCGTCGTCCGCGCGCTCTATCCCGAGGTCGATCGCGCCCTCGCCTGGCTTTCCGGCCATGCTGATGCGCTCCTCACCGGGACCGGCGCCTGCGTCTTCTGCTCCTTCGCGGATGAAGCCTCGGCCGATGCGGTCATCGCCGATGCACCCGAAGGGTGGCAGATCTTCAAGGCCCGCGGCGTGGCTCGCTCACCGCTGCATCACGCCCTGGAGATCGCGACGGCCTGACGATGAAAGTCACGCGCCACGGTGCAGGGTTCTCATGCCCCAAGCGCCCATGAGCGTGGTTTTTTGTCCACGGCTAGCCAACGGTCGGCGCTTTTACGCATAATATGCGCTGCCGACGATTGCTGGGGTATCGCCAAGTGGTAAGGCACCGGTTTCTGGTACCGGCATTCCCAGGTTCGAATCCTGGTACCCCAGCCACTTCCTTGACTTTTTGCAAGCCTGCATACGGAACCCGGGACGCGATGGCCACTCTGCCCACACGACTTCCCTACCGGCGTTGCTGCTGCTTTTCCTGTCGTCTCGTGATTGCCGCCCTGCGCCTCCCGCGTCTGGTATCGGTGCTCGTGGCGTCATGCCGCCGGTTTCTCGGCACGCCCTGTCAGACCCCGTCTTCCCCCTGCGGTCTTGCCCGTCTCTGCTCCAATCGAATGTCCCAACTGACCTTCAAACAGCTCTCAAAGGTGGCCGCGCGTGTCTAAATTGATGGTTTTCACCGGTAACGCCAACGCTGCGCTGGCGGCGAAAGTGGCCGAGTGCCTCGACAACCGGCTCGGCCACGCCACGGTCGGCCAGTTCAGCGACGGTGAGATCGCCGTCGAGATCAATGAGAACGTACGCGGCAAGGACGTCTTCATCCTGCAGTCGACCTGCGCACCGACCAACGACAACCTGATGGAGCTGATTCTGATGGTCGACGCGCTGCGCCGCGCCTCGGCAACCCGAATCACCGCCGTCGTGCCCTACTTCGGCTATGCGCGCCAGGATCGCCGCGTGCGCTCGGCGCGCGTGCCGATCTCGGCCAAGGTGGTCGCCGACATGATGGTCAAGGCCGGCGTCGACCGCGTCATGACCATGGACCTGCACGCCGATCAGATCCAGGGCTTCTTCGACGTGCCGGTGGACAACGTCTACGGCTCGCCGATCCTGCTCGACGACATCGAGCGCCAGAACTACGACGACCTGGTGGTGGTCTCCCCCGACGTCGGCGGCGTGGTGCGCGCACGCGCCATCGCCAAGCAGCTCAACGTCGACCTGGCGATCATCGACAAGCGCCGCCCGCAGGCCAACCAGGCCCAGGTGATGCACATCATCGGTGATATCCAGGACCGCACCTGCGTGGTGGTCGACGACATGGTCGACACCGCCGGCACCCTGTGCAAGGCCGCCGAGGCGCTCAAGGGCCACGGTGCCCGTCGGGTGGTCGCCTATGCCACGCACCCGATCCTCTCGGGTCCCGCGGTCGACAATATTAGTGGCTCGGTGCTTGACGAACTCGTGGTTGCCGATACCATACCGCTCTCCGAACCTGCACGTCGCAGTGGCAAGATCCGTCAGCTGACGGTCGCCGGCCTGATCGCCGAAGCCATTCGCCGTGTCAGCAACGAGGAATCCGTCAGCGCGATGTTCCACTGAACCGGGTCATCCCGGGCGGGAACGCGCGCCGACACACAGGCGACTGCCGTGATGGCAGTCGCGCCAATGGAGACGGCACGGCCTGGTCGCGGGCGGTGCCGTACTCCTTTTCTATCGATAGAGGTGACAACTCATGTCCCATTACACCCTGACAGCCAATGTTCGTACGGAGCTGGGGAAAGGTGCGAGCCGCCGCCTGCGCCGCAAGAACGAACAGGTCGCCGCGATCATCTACGGTGGCGAAGCCGCCCCGCAGCCGATCACCATCGACAAGCCGGCCTTCTACAAGGCGATCGAAGACGAAGCCTTCTTCTCCTCGATCATCGATATCCAGATCGACGGCAAGAGCGAGCAGGTCGTCATCCGTGATCTCCAGCGCCACCCGTACAAGGCCCTGGTGACCCACGCTGACTTCATGCGCGTCGATGCGACCCACGAGCTGACCCTGAACGTCCCGCTGCACTTCCTCAACGAAGAGAACTGCAAGGGCGTCAAGGACGAAGGCGGCGTGATCCACGTGCTCAACAACGACGTCCAGATCAGCTGCCTGCCGTCCAAGCTGCCGGAATACCTCGAAGTCGACATCGCCAACCTGGGCCTCGGCGAGACCATCCACCTTTCCGACCTCAAGCTGCCGGAAGGTGTAACCCTGGTCGAGCTGAGCCACGGCGAAGAGCACGACTCCGGTGTGGTCAGCGTGACCCACCCGACCGTGGCGCGTGACGACGAAGTGGCCGGTGAAGGCGTCGACGAAGACGGCGAACCGAAAGGCGAAGCGTAAGCTTCACCGCAAGATCGGAGCAGGCGACGGCATGGGCGACGTGAAAGCGATCATCGGTCTCGGCAACCCCGGATCGGAGTACGAAGACACCCGCCACAATGCCGGCGCCTGGCTGGTCGAGCGCCTCGCACGGGACGCAGCACAGACGCTGCGTCCCGAGCGCAAGTTTCTGGGTCTCTATACCAAGATCCATCTGGGCAGGCACGATCTGCACCTGCTCAACCCCACCACCTTCATGAACCGCAGCGGTGCCTCCGTGGCCGCGCTGTGCCAGTTCTTCAAGATTGCCCCGGACGAGGTGATCGTGGCTCACGACGAGCTCGACATCGCCCCGGGTACGGCGCGCTACAAGACCGGCGGCGGTCATGGCGGCCACAATGGTCTACGCGACATCATCAGTGCATTCGGTAACCACAACGGCTTTCATCGACTACGGGTCGGCATCGGCCACCCGGGCAGCGCCAAGCTGGTGACCAACTATGTGCTCGGCCGCCCCGGCAAGGCGGAGCGCGACGCCATCGACGCAGCGCTCGACGAAATCGTCGTCACCCTGCCCGACGCCCTCGACGGCAACTGGGCCAGGGCGATGAATCGCCTGCACGCCTTTTCCGCCTGACCCCGGCCCCGCCAGCCCGCGCCACGCCACGCCACGCGCGTGTTATCGCCGGCGCCAAGGGTCGAGTAGAATAGCGATCTTTCACGCGTCACGAACTCTCTTTCCAGGAAGCGCTCATGGGATTCAACTGCGGCATCGTCGGTCTGCCCAACGTCGGCAAGTCGACGCTCTTCAACGCCTTGACACGCTCCGGCATCGACGCCGAGAACTTCCCCTTCTGCACCATCGAGCCGAACACCGGCATCGTGCCGATGCCCGACCCGCGGCTCGACAAGCTGGCCGAGATCGTCAAGCCGGAGAGGGTCGTACCCACGACCATGGAGTTCGTCGATATCGCCGGCCTGGTCGAGGGCGCCTCCAAGGGCGAGGGCCTGGGCAACCAGTTCCTGGCCAACATCCGCGAGACCGATGCGATCGCCCACGTGGTGCGCTGTTTCGACGATGACAACGTCATCCACGTCGCCAACCAGGTCGACCCCACCGCCGATATCGAGACCATCAATCTCGAGCTCGCGCTGGCCGATCTCGACGCGGTGGAGCGTTCGATCCAGCGTCTGACCCGGGTGGTCAAGGGCGGCGACAAGGAAGCGATCGCCACCAAGGCGATTCTCGATCGCATCCAGCCCCATCTCGCCGAGGGTCAGCCGCTGCGCAGCTTCGGCCTGGACGAGGATGAACAGCGTCAGCTGCGCAGTTTCGGATTCCTGACGCTCAAGCCGACGATGTACATCGCCAACGTCAACGAGGACGGTTTCGAAAACAACCCCCATCTCGATACGGTGCGCCAGATCGCCGCCGGCGAAAATGCCGTCGTGGTGCCGGTGTGCAACAAGCTGGAAGCGGAAATCGCCGAACTCGAGGACGAGGAACGGGCCATGTTCCTCGAAGAGATGGGCATGCAGGAGCCCGGACTCGATCGCGTCATTCGTGCCGGCTATGGCCTGCTGGGCCTGCAGACCTACTTCACCGCAGGCGTGAAGGAAGTGCGGGCGTGGACGGTCAAGGTCGGCGCCACCGCACCGCAGGCGGCAGGTGTGATCCACACCGATTTCGAGAAGGGGTTCATCCGCGCCGAAGTGGTCAGCTATGACGATTTCGTCTCCCTGGGCGGCGAGAACGGCGCCAAGGAAGCGGGCAAGTGGCGCCTGGAAGGCAAGGCCTACGTGGTCCAGGACGGCGACGTCATGCACTTCCGCTTCAACGTCTGAGCAAGACATCCAGCGGGGCGCCAGCAGCGCCCCGGCACCGCCCGACGGCCGGATTCGTGCAAAAAAAGCGTTGACGTTTCATCGGGTTATGCTAGTATTCGCCTCCGTTGTCACTCACCAAGCGTGACCGCGACGGCTACGTAGCTCAGCTGGTTAGAGCACATCACTCATAATGATGGGGTCCCCTGTTCGAATCAGGGCGTAGCCACCAGACAAGACGCCAAAGCCCANNTGGGCTTTGGCGTCTCTGTGTGCGCCGTTTTCGTATACGCCGCGGTATTGTCCATAGCGACACGGATAGACCGACTCAACCCCAGAGGGCCGGCGCCGCGGGATGCACCCCTGCGGCGTCGTAGCGCAGCCCCGGGTCGCGATCCCGGGCCAGCAGCAGAGGCCCGTCGAGATCGACGATCTCGGCGCCCTGGGCAACCAGCAGCGCCGGCGCCATCGCCAGCGAGCTGGCCACCATGCAGCCGACCATGATCCGCAGCCCCGCAGCGCTCGCCAGCTCACGCAAGGCCAGCGCCTCGGTCAAGCCGCCGCTCTTGTCGAGCTTGATGTTGATCATGTCGTAGCGCCCCTGTAGTGACGCCAGCGAACCGCGATCATGGCACGCCTCGTCGGCGCACACCGGCAGCGGCCGGGGAATCTCTGCCAAGGCCGCGTCATCGTCGGCAGGGAGCGGCTGCTCGACCATCTCGATGCCGAGCTCGCCCAGCATCGGCGCAAGCTGCCGATAGGTGGACAGATCCCAGCCTTCGTTGGCATCGACGATGATCCGCGCCTGCGGCGCGCCCTGGCGCACCGCGCGCAGCCGCTCGAGATCCCCCGCCCCACCCAGCTTGACCTTGAGCAGCGGGCGCTCGGCGTGGCGTGCGGCTTTCTCGCGCATCGCCGCCGGCGTATCCAGCGACAGCGTATAGGCGCACATCTGCGCCTGCGGCGGGGCCAGGCCGGCCAGCGCCCAGACCGGCATGCCGCGCTGCTTGGCTTCAAGGTCCCACAGTGCGCAGTCCAGCGCGTTGCGCGCCGCCCCAGCCGGCAGTCGCGTCTGCAGCGCATGGCGGTCGAGCCCAGCGGCCAGAGCCGTACGCAGAGACTCGACCTGGGCGATGACACTGGCGACCGACTCACCATAGCGAGCATAGGGCACACACTCGCCACGGCCGGCGTGGGTGCCATCGCTCAGACTCACCGTCACCACCCGCGCCTCGCAGCGCGCACCGCGCGAGATGGCGAAGCGCTCCGCCAGCGCGAAACGCACCTCCTGCACTGTGAGGATCGACATCTGTCAGGCTCTCCTTCGCTGCCACGCCCGTATCCCTGTCAGCCGGCGCGGCCGTTATCGGACAAGACCCAGGCTTTATCTGAGAAGTCGACGCGCGATGGCCTGGCCAGAACGCGTCGCCACGGCAAAAATCGGCGACCACGGGCCGAGCTGGCGCTCCCGCCGATTGCCAACGCCCCAAGGGCGAACACAGTCAGTGTCAGACACCGCCTAGTCGTCGTGCGCCGGGTCGAGCACCGCCCGATTGTAGAACGCGGTCAGCGCCCGGATCAGGTAGCCGGGATCGCGGGTACCGGCGGTCTCGCGGATCGAGTGCATGCCCCACTGCGGCACGCCGACATCGATCGTGGGCACACCCAGCTCGGTGGCGGTGATCGGTCCGATGGTGCTGCCGCAGCCCATGTCGGCACGGGTCACGAACTGCTGCACCGGCACGTCGGCCTCGCGACAGAGATCGTGGAACAGCGCCGCCGTGGCGCTGTTGGTGGCGTAGCGCTGGCTGGCGTTGACCTTGATCACCGGCCCTCCGTTGATCGCCGGACCATGATGCGGGTCGTGTTTGTCGGCGAAATTGGGGTGCAGCGCATGGGCGTTGTCGCAGGAGATCATCAGCGAGCGCTGGATCAGGCGCACGAAGCCCTCGTCGCCGGCCTCGCCCAGCGCCGCGTTGACCCGTCGCAGCACGTCGGCCAGAAACGGCCCCTGGGCGCCGCAGGCGCTGGCGCTGCCGACCTCCTCATGGTCGTTGGCGACGAACACCGCGCCCTGGCTGCCATCGCAACCGATCAGCGCCTCCAGGCCGATGAAGCAGGAGAGCAGATTGTCGAGCCGGGCGCTGGCCAGCAGTTCGCCCTCGATCCCGACCCGCGCCGGCGGCTGCACGTCGTGGAACCCCAGTTCGAAGTCGACGATCTCGGCGTCATTGATGCCGTGTTCGGCGGCGATCCACTGCTGCAGTAGACGCGTCACGTCCTCCGCCTGGCCCCCCTGCAGAAACACCGGCGCCATCTGTGTCTGGGCATTCATGGCGCGGCCGCTGTTGGCCTCGCGGTCGAGATGGATCGCCAGACTGGGGATGATCGCCACGGGTTGGGAAACATTGATCAATAACCCTTGCAGTCGGCCGTCGGCTCGACGAACATGCACCCGGCCAGAGAGCCCGAGATCACGGTCGAACCAAGGCGCCAACAGCGCCCCGCCGTAGACCTGCACGCCCAGTTGCAGCCAGCCCTTGTTGACCACCGCCGGCTGCGGCTTGAGCCTGAGCGCCGGACTGTCGGTGTGCGCGCCGACCATGCGCAGCGCCCGTAGTGGCGCGGTGGGCAGCTGCAGTGCGATCAGCGAGCTGTCGTTGCGCGTGACATAGACCTTGTCGCCCGGCACCAGCTGCCAGCTGTCGGTCTCGCGTAGCCGGCGGTAACCGGCGGCCTCCAGCTGGCTCGCGAGATTGGCCGTGGCATGCCAGGGCGAGGGCGAGCGGGCGAGGAAGTCGATCAGACGATCGATGACGGCGCTGTCGGAAATGGCATCGGCGGCGGCGGGGTCGGACATGAGGTTCCTCGAATGGCGGTCGGTAGGCAGTCGATACGACTGCTACAATGGATTTTGGACCTGAAAAAGATTCATGGATCCGGTGGTCTTAAAGGGAACAGCCGGTAGTCTTAAAGGGAACAGAGTGTACAGGAAACCGGGAGTGCTTCATTGATAACCCTGACTGTCGCCGCTCGGCACGCGGCCATGTGTTTGCTACTGCTGGCATGGAGCGTCGTGGCGCTGGCCGGTCCCACCCCAACCGATGCACAGCGCCAGGCGGCGACGGAAGTGGCGGAGGCGATCCAGTATGGCTCGTACGCCGAAGTCACCCTCGATGATGCCTGGTCGAAGCGCGCCTTCAAGCGCCTGCTCGACGTGCTCGACGACCAGCGCGCCTACCTGCTGCAGAGAGACGTCGACGATTTCAGCGATCTCGATACCACGCTCGACGACGCCGTCGAGGATGGCGATCTGGACCGCGTGTATGCCTTCTATTCACGTTACCAGGAGCGTGTCGAAGCACGCCTGCAGTGGCTGGTGTCACGCGTCGATCAGAGCATCGACTACACCTACACCGGTAACGAGCGCCTGGCGCTCGACCGCAAGGATTCGCCCTGGGCAGGCAGCGAGGAGGCCCTCGACGCGCTCTGGAGCAAGCGCCTCGAGAACGCCGCGCTGACCCTCTCGCTCAACGACCAGACGCCGAAGCAGATTCAGAAGACGCTGCACGACCGCTACACCAACCAGCTCAACCGGGTGCGCCAGACCAACGCCGAGGACGTGCTGGTGCTGCTGATGGCTGCGGTCACCGGCACCGTCGACCCGCATACCGAGTATCTCTCGCCGCAGCAGGGCGAGTCGTTCGACATCCAGATGCGGCTCTCGCTCGAAGGGATCGGCGCACTGCTGCAGAACGACGGCGAGTACGTCAAGGTCTCCAGCCTGGTGCCCGGCGGGCCGGCGGACAAGAGCGGCGTGCTGCAGCCGGCGGACCGTATCGTCGCAGTCGGCCAGGGCAACGACGGCGACATGGTCAACGTGGTCGGCATGCGTCTGGATCAGGTGGTCGAACTGATTCGCGGGCCCAAGGGCTCCACCGTGCGCCTCGACATCATTCCGGCCAAGGCGGTCGACGTCACCCGCACCCAGCAGGTCCAGATCACCCGCGACACGGTCAAGCTCGAGGATCAGGCCGCCCACAGCAAGGTCGAGGAGGTCCAGCGTGACGGTGAAACCCACAAGATCGGGATCATCACCGTCCCTGCCTTCTACGTCGACTTCGATGCCTGGCAGGCGGGCGAGACCGACTACCGCAGCACCACCCGCGACGTGGCCAAGGAGATCGCCAAGCTCAAGGCGCAGAACGTCGAGGGTATCGTGCTCGATCTGCGCAATGACGGCGGCGGCGCCCTGCAGGAAGCCAACTCGATGATCGGGCTGTTCATCGACCGCGGCCCCACGGTGCAGGTGCGCGATGCGCGTGGCCGCATCAACCTGTATGGCGATACCGATGCCGGCGTCGCCTATGACGGCCCGCTGGCGGTCCTGGTCAATCGCCTCTCCGCTTCGGCCTCGGAGATCTTCGCCGGCGCGATCCAGGATTACGGCCGCGGTCTGGTGATCGGCAGCCGCACCTTCGGCAAGGGGACGGTGCAGACCCTGAGCGACCTGAGCCACGGCCAGATCAAGCTCACCCGCGCCAAGTTCTACCGCATCTCCGGCGAGAGCACCCAGAACCGCGGCGTCGAGCCCGACATCCTCTTCCCCAGCCTGATCGACCCCGACGAGATCGGCGAGAGTGCGCTCGACAACGCCCTGCCCTGGGACCGCGTGCGTCCGGTGCAGTATCGGCTCTACGGCCAGCCCTGGCGCTACCTGGAGACACTGCAGGACCGCCATGACAAGCGCGTCGCCAATGATCCGGACTTCGTCTATCTGGAGAAGCAGGCGCAGTTGATCAAGCGTCTACGCGAGCAGCAGACCAGTATCAGCCTCAACGCCGAACAGCGTAAACGCGAGATGGACGCCCAGGAGACCGAGCAGCTGGCGCTGGAGAATCAGCGTCGCCGCGCGCTGGGTCTCGAGCCGCTGAAGAGCTGGGTCGATGCCCGTGACCGCTCCGCGAATAGCGACGCCGAAGCCGATACCAGTGACAAGGGCGACAAAGGCGGCAAGGAAGACAAAGGCGACAAGGCCGACGACGTCGAGCCGATCGATCGCGCCGAACTGCAGGAGACCTCACAGATCCTGCTCGACTACGCTCAGCTGATGCGCAAGCCTCCGACGAGCTGAGCAACCCGGCACCCGCTCTCCGGTCAGGATCGCCGTTCGGGTGAGCAGCGATGAACACCAGGCGCCCCATCACTGTATGGGGCGCCTGGCGTTTCGGCCCCCTTTGCGCCCTCTCCTCCCGCCACGCCTCGTCGCATGCCATTCAGGACTGAGATCTCTCGGCCCGGGGGCGGCGAAAACGCTGACATAAGCCAGCGTCAGATTCATGCGATCGGGTCATGCCCCGGGGCAACGCCGCCGCTAGAGTCAGAAGACCCCGCCGGCATCGCGTTCCCGCACGCTCATTACGGGCATCATCACGGGCATGCGCACACCGGCCCTGACACGCCGGATACGCCGCCATGTTCTTCCCCCAACGCACTTATCTGTTCCTGGAAGGCCCCGCCTCCCCATTCTTCGGCCAGTTGGCGCAGCGCCTGCTGGATGATGGGCACCGCGTGGTCAAGCTGCACTTCCATCTCGGTGAGCGCCTCTACTGGCACCATCCCGACGCGCTGACCTTCCGTCATCCCCTGGCGATGCTGCCCCACGTGCTCGGCGAGCTGTGGCGCCAGCACCACGTGACCGACCAGGTGCTGTTCCAGGCGCACTCGCCCGCACATGATCTGGCGGTCCCGCTCGCTCGGCGCTACGGCATCCGCAATCATCTTTTCGATCACGGCTATCTGGGGCCGGGGCGGGTCACGCTGGAGCGCGAAGGCAGCGGCGCGCGTTCGCTGCTGCCGCGGGACCCGTGGTGGTTCCACGCCGCCGCCGAGCGGCTCGACGAGCCGCCCGCACCGGGTGCCTGGCCGGCTCCCGGTGCCCTGGCGCCGCTGCTGCCGGCGCTCTATCGGCTGGGCGCGCAGCTGACCCCACGGCGTCCCCCCGCCAGCGTGGCGGCCAGCGCCGACTACCGCCTACCGCTCCGGCCCGCCATAACGCCGCAGGGGACGCGCGCCGCACGGGGCGCTGCCGACAGCCAAGCGCCCTTCTTCATTCTCTCTACCGGCGGCCAGTTGGGCCGTGACGACAACGCCCCTCAGCGCCGCCATCTCGAGCGCGTGATCGCCGGCTTCGTGCGGATCGCCCCGGCTCGCTGCCGTCTGCTGCTGCTGCCGACCGCTGCCGATCGCCATCGGCGCCCGCCGCGCCGCTGGGCGTCACGCCTGGCACGGCAGCTGGCTCTGGGAGAACGTCTCGGCTTTCTCTCCCCCACCCAGCTCGAGCGACTGCTTCCCCACGCCAGTGGCTGGGTCAGCCAAGGCGAACCCGAAGCCCACCTGGCCCTGGCCGAGGGCTGTCCGCTGTTCGCCCTCAGCGATGCCCACTACTGCTTGCCGGGGCTGGCGGTGAGCGACGACCTGGAGCTGTTCTGGCGCTATCCGCACGCGCCGGATGCCGATCTCTATCGCGCCTTCCGCCGGGTGCTGATCCACGCCACGCAGATCGAGGGCGACTTCCACGCCAGCGCCGGCCGTGATCGTGCGGTAATGGAGGCCACCGAACGGCTCACCGCGAACATCTCACCGATCGAGCGCCTGCTCCACGCCTCCCACGCCCGGGTTGCCTCCTGAACCGCCCCGGCGGCCTTGCGCACCGCTGCCTCCGAGCTGCCGCCCGGCCCTGGCATCCACCCTGACACTCAACCCTGACACTCAGCCCTGAAACGCCAACCGCCCGCCCGAATCTCCCCGGGCGGGCGGTCTCTTGTCGATGCCCCACTCAGCGCCAGCCGTGGCGTGTCAGCGCCGTGCCCACCAGAACGCCCGCGCATGTGCTGGGTCGCCTAGTTCACGCGCCTTGCGTGCGGCGCGGCGGGCCATCGCCCGCGCCTCGCCGGGCTGCTGTACCAGTCGCTGCACCGCCTCGCACCAGGCCACCTCGTCGTTCTCCACCAGCAATCCGTCGACACCATCCTCGACCACGTCGCGATAGGGCGAGCAGCGGCTGTAGATACCCACACTCCCCATCAGCGCGTTATCGAGAAACTTGATGTGCGACTTGCCGGCATTGAACGGCGTATCGACCATCGGCGTCAGTCCGATATCGGCGCTGTGCTGCCCTCGGTAGCGCTGGAAGGCGCGCCAGTTCAACGCCCGCGGCGTCTGTACCCGGGCCAGTCCCTGCAGTGCCCGCGGCGTGTGCTCGCCGAGCATGATCTCGAAGGAGAGATCGCGATGCCGCTGGTGCAGCGCCACCAGCGCCGGGGTGATCGCCTCGAGATCGCCCAGATGCGCGCGCGAGCCGTAGAAGCCGATCCGCGTCAGCGCCGGCGGCGGCGTGAACGCCACCGGCTCGCCGATCAATGGCGGTGTCAGCACCGCCACCGTGCGATGATGGCGGCGTAGTTGCTGGCCCAGCGCGGCGCTGCTGGCGATCACCTCGTCGGCCAGCGCGAACAGTCGCGGCTGCAGATGCGTGGCGACATGGCGCATGCGCCGCCGGTAGCTCGCCGGCAGGCGAGCATCTTCGGCCGCCGCCGGGATGTCGTCGTCGACCAGGTAGCGGATCGTCGCCAGCCGCCCCCGGTTGGCCTCCAGCCAGGAGAGCCAGTAAGTGTTGAGCGAACGGCAGACCAGGACATGGGCGTGGCGCATCTCGCCCACCAGCCACGGCATGCACATGATCGGCAGACGCCAGTAGCTGGTGTCGATACGCCTGACCTCGACGCCCCGAGCCTGCAGCCAGGGTGCCGCCGACCCCAGGAAATAGATGTCCTCGGTCGGGCAACTGCCGTCGCTCAGTACCACCCAGCGTGGATAGCGCATGATCGGGTCCCCTCTCGGATTGGCGGTGACGCTGCGAGTCCGGCAGCGGCCGCATGGCCGCGCCGATCGCGGTTCAGGCCGGCGGTGTGAGTAGCGCGCGGCCAATGTCCAGGCGCGGCTTGACCATCAACTTGGTGAAGGCCATCAGCACCATCTCGTCGATCCCCGCGCCCAGGTGGCGCTTGAGTTCGTCGTAATCCTTGAAGCTCGGCTCCGGCGCCACGCACATCTCGAAGAAGTGCTGGCGATTGACGTGCGGGTTGTCGAGGAAGAAGCGGCTCAGCCGGTTGTGCTTCTCCTGCTTGGCGGCGCTGGCGACGTAGTTGCCGATACGCGCGAAGAACTGCTCGACGTTGCGCAGCGGCAGGTGGTAGACGCACGCCTCCCACTCGCGGGCGAAGGCGGTCGCCTCGGCATCCGGCTCGAGCACGCTTTGATCGCTCTTGGCCATCAGCCAGTGGTAGCCCATGTGCAGGCGATGGGACTGGCGGTAGAGACACAGCGCCTTGGTATCCGATGCCTGCTCGCCCAGCGACCAGTACTCGGCATCCAGCAGTCGCCCGTGGAGATCGGGCTGGGGCGGGATCGGGGTCTTGCAGATCACGTTGATCCAGGGCACGCGGAAGTAGAACCGCTTGAGATTCTCCTCGCCGGGGAAGCGCTGGCAGAAGGCATCGAAGAACGCCTTCACCCCACGCCCGTGGTTGAAGGTCAGGAACTCGTCGGCGTCGAAGCCGTAGACCACGTTGTGGCAGTCACGCTTGAGATAGATCTCCAGCGCCCCCTGGATATAGTCGGCCTTGCGCTTGGAGAAGCCCTGCTCGTCCTCGATCTCGATGAAGCCGATCTCGCGGTCGGGGAACTGTGCCCGCAGCCGCGCCACGCATTCGCGCAGGAAGGTGTGCTCGACATGGCTGAGCACGACCAGACGGTCGAACCCCAGGCGCAGGTGGTGCAGGCAGGCGGCATAGACCACATCCTCCTCGCCTCTGACCATGGTGATGGCGGTGAACTCGGTATGCATGTTCGGCTTCCTGTCGTCAGGGTGGAAAGATCAGCGGTGACGACACCCGGGTCGACGTCGTCTCGGCGTGAAGAAGACACGGCATTCGCTCGCCTTCTCGGCCACGCTCGTGGCCATTTTCAGCGCAGCGAAAAATCCTCATGGGTCAGGGTCAGGTGCGGGTGGTAAGCCGGGTCCGTGAACAGACTCGCCCCCCAGCGGCGACGCATGTACTGGGCTTCGCTGGCCGCCCGCGCGCGCTTGGCCTGGGTGTCGTCGCTGCCGCGCGAGATCGACTCGTGGTGGTAGAGCTCGGCAAACGGCGTCCATAGATTGCGGTAACCGGCGTCGCGCACCCGCAGGCAGAAATCGACATCGTTGAACGCCACCGCCAGGTGGGCCGCGTCGAGACCGCCGACGGCAGTGAAGATCTCGCGGCGCACCACCAGGCAGGCGGCGGTCACCGCGGAGTAGTTCTGGGCCAGGTGCAGGCGCGAGAAGTAGCCCGGCTGATGCCCGCTGAAATACTTGTGCGCGTGCCCCGCCACACCGCCCACGCCGAGTACCACACCGGCGTGCTGGATGGTGCCGTTGGGGTAGTAGAGCTTGGCGCCGACGCAACCGATCTCGGGGCGACAGGCGTGGGTGACCATCTCCGTGAGCCACTCCGGATGCATCGGCTCGATGTCGTTGTTGACCAGAGCCAGCAGCGCCCCGCGGGCCCGCGCCGCACCGATATTGTTGAGCGCCGAGTAGTTGAACGGCCCCGGACAGCGCAGCACCCGCACCCGCGGGTCGGCGGCGATCGCGGCGAAGAAGTCGAGGGTGGCGGGATCGCGTGAATCGTTGTCGAGGATCAGCAGCTCAAGGTTGGGATAGTCAGTGTGCTCCAGCAGTGCCCTCACGCAGGGTTCGAGAATCTCGACCCGATCGCGGGTCGGCACCAGCAGGCTGACCAGCGGTGCCGGCTGTGGCAGCGGCCAGTGCACCCGATAGGTATTGGGGAAGCGTCCCGCCTCGACTCGCACCGCCGGGGTCTCGAGGGCCAGATGCTCGCGCACCGCGCGCAGCCCGGCGGCCCCGGTATAGGTCTTGGCCGCGGCCGCACCGGCGGTCGAGGTGCCGACAGCGCGCCAGTGATAGAGCACCTGGGGCACGTGGACGATGCGCCCAGCGCTCAGCCCACGAGTGCAGCGCAGTGCCAGGTCGTGGTCCTGGCTGCCCTCCAGGCCGAGGCGGAACCCGCCCAGCGCCCGCACCCGAGCGGTGCGGAACACGCTCAGATGCGACAGATAGTTCTGGCCCAGCAGCAGATCCGGGTTCCACGCCGGCTTGAAGTGGGGATCGAAGCGCTCGCCGCGCTCGTCGATCTTGTCCTCGTCGCTGTAGAGCACGTCGGCGTCGGGCTGGCGCTGCAGTGCTTCGGCGATATGGAAGAGCGCATCCCGGGCCAGCTCGTCGTCATGGTCGAGCAGCGCCACGAACTCGCCCTGGGCCAGCGCCAGGGCGCTGTTGCTGGCGGCACAGATATGCCCGTTGTGCTCCCGCTGTACCAGCGCGATGCGCGCCTCCGCGGCGGCGTAGCGCGACAGCGTCTGCATCACCTGCGGATCGCGCGAGGCGTCGTCGGCGATGCACAGCTGCCAGTGGGGGTAGCTCTGCGCGAGCACCGAGTCGAGACAGCGCTTCAGGTACGCGGGCTCGGTGTCATGCGTCGGCAGCAGCACCGAGATCGTCGGCCTCCAGGTGAAGGCAGCCAGACGCGCGGCGATCTCCGCCGCCGCCGGCGTGGGGTGGCGATCGAGCCAGGCCCGGTAGCTGGCGCTGGGGCAGGTCCGGGCGAAGGTCGCCTCGTACTGCGCCAGCGCCAGCTCGCGCCACGCCACCCCACGCTCGCTCGCACGCTGTTTGAGTGCCCCGATCAGCTGCTGCCGAGGGGTCTGCAGCCAGTCCGGGTGCAGGTTGGTCAACCGCTGGGCGAGCCGCTCATGGGCAAACCCTGGGGTCAGCCAGACCAGGCGCAGATGCTCGACGCTGAACTCCCCGGCGCTTTCCAGCGGATCGAAACGGATCGCACGCAGGGTCGGCGGGATATAGCACAGCCGCTTGGAGACGCGCCCGGCGCGCAGCGCCAGATAGAGGCTGTGCGCCTCGTCGAAGCCGTCGCCGGTATCGAAATAGAGCTTGACCGCGGCGCTGGCGCCATCGTGATCCAGACGTACTTCGAGCATGTGCCAGCCGGGCAGCGGCAGTTGGCGCCGCCACAGGAACTGGGGGTCATCGTCGAGCGCCCGCCAGGCGTGGCGCGACGCTGGTGCCAGTGCCTCGAGCCCGGACAGCGGCAGCAGCCGCGGCTGGCAGACCAGGCGCGTGGTGCGCTTGAGCCAGCCCCAGGAGGCCGGTACCGGCGCCAGCGGCGCGGGCGAGCTCAGCGGGCGCAGCATCACGGCGCCAGCGCCTGCGACAGGCGTTCGTCGACCGCGATCTGACAGCGCCCCAGCGACTGCCCGGTCAGCAGTACACGACACTCCACCCGGTCACCGGGGGCCGCCTTGAGCGGCAGATGAAAGCCGACCTGGGCGGCGCGCGGCGCGCCCCAGCGCAGGAAGCCCGGCCGCAGCCCGCTGGCCACGCAGCAGCCGACGCGCTCGTCGTTGACGCGCACCTCCACCTCGACCGGATAGTCATCGACCGCCCACCAGGCCCACCCCACCACCCGGTCCGGCTGACACTGCTGCACGCCGCCATGGGCGTAGGGCCGACCCTCGCGCCACAGCGCCAGACGCGTCTCGAACAGCGCCAGGGCCTGCTCATAGAGGCTGAAGTCGCTCGCGTTGAGCTCGCGTAGCGCGGCTTCGTCGGCGGGGTCGATGGGATAGACGTGGCTCACCGACGCGTGGCCCAGATTCTCCGCCAGACCCGGTATCTGCCAGCCGTAGCGGTCGTTGATCAGCGCCAGCGAGTCGGCGTAGCGCTCAGTGATGCCGACCATGCCCAGCGCTTCGAGCCGGGTCGACTCGAGAAAACGCGCCTGCCGGTTGATCATGTCCTGGCGCCGGTAGAAGGTCTGGAAGCTGTCGCGGTACTGGTGGTGGCGCACGAAGTGGTGATACTCCGAGGCGATACGCTGCAGCGGCTCGCGCACGAAGGTGAAACTGTCACGCAGGCCAGCCAGATGGCCGTACTTGTCCATGCCCACGTGGCCTGCCAGCAGGCGCACCTGGCGCTCGCGCAGACACTGCCACAGCTGCCAGTTGTCACGCCGCTGATGCGCCCACAGCGCCACCTCCGGAGCGGTCTCGCGCTGCTTCTCGCCGTAGTCGTGCCAGACGCCCTCGCTACCCAGCTGGTGGCGGGCACCGAGACGAAAGCTGGTGCCGGCGGTCTTGGGGATATGAACGAAGAAGCGCGGCGGCGGCGGCGGGGTCACCACCGGCAGCAGCAGGCGGGTCTCTTCGCGCAGGCGCGCCAGCAGCTCCGATGAGAAGCCCAGGGTCTCCTGGTTGAGGTCGTGGTTGCGGAAATACTGCATGTCGCGGGTGTTGCCGGCGGGCATGTTGGCACGCCCGCGGCTGAGCTTGGTGTCGATGAACTCCTGGCGCGACTTGATGTTGTAGTGATAGATCTTCAACGGAGACGCGATCACCTCCCGGGTCCGCCCCGAGCGCGGCTGATCGTCGAGGAACGCCACCGGATCGCCGCCGGCGCCGACGTAGCGATAGCCCGGCTCCAGGGTCGCCGCATGCGCGGTCATCGCCTTGACTCGCTGCGGCCTGACGATCGACTTGAAGTGGCAGTTGACGGCATGCGCCTCGTGGCTGGCCTGGGTGAAGCGCTCCAGCACGCCACCGGGCTGGCGTCGCTGCATGTGCGAAGAGCCGAAGATGCGCCAGTTGATCGCCACCGCCCCCACGTCCGCCGGCGCCAGCACCGCAGCGAGCCACTCCAGCGGCCGATCGCAATGCGGATGAACCAGGAACTCGTCGGCGTCGAGAAACGCCATGAACTCCGCCTCGCGCCCCCAGGTTTCCAGGACGTGCGCGTACCAGCTGGTCTGCGCCTTGTCCTCCGGCGTCCAGCGGCAGGTGGTCACCAGGCCCAGTCGCTGCCAGCTCGACAGCAGCAGATCGGTGCCGTCATCGCTGCCGTTGTCGGCGATATAGAAGTGCTCGAAGCCGATCATGCGGTGGTAGGCGACCCACTCGGGCAGGTACTCGCGCTCGTTCTTGACGATCGCCACCATCGCATGGCGGTAACTCATCGCCGGGTCTCTGCGTGCCATCATCTCAACCATGAACCTCCGTCCAGCGTCGCGCCGGGTCTCCCCGGTCCGCGGTCGTCACTCGCCGATGAAAGGGTTGCGACCGACTTCACTGATCAGCCGGCCCCACTTGAGGATCTCGCCCTCGTCCAGTGCCTCGTCACCGACCAGCACCTCGGGGAAGCCGAGTGCGCGCCACTTGTCGCGGGGGTGCAGGATATGGAAGGTCGTCAGGCCCAGGTCGCCCGGCATCTGAGCGTCCGCGACCACGTTGTCGCCGATGTGCAGATGGCGCTGGACACCCTCGGCGGCCAGGTCCTGCTTGACCTTGTGCCATAGACTGCCGTTGTCCTTGCGCGCCTGCTCCGCGCTCGACACCATCAGCCGGTAGGCCGCGGAAACGCCGGCCTTGCGCAGCATCAGGCCGACCTGATCGCGGGTGTAGTAGGTATCCGAAATCACCCACAGCACGTGCCCGGAGGCCGCCAGATGGTTGAACAGCTCGACCATCTCGTCCTTGGGCCGGATCATCTCCAGGTCGAGTTCGAACTCCTGACGCATCCACGCCTGGGCCTGGGCCGGCGAGACCTCCAGGCGCTCGGCGATTTCGTCGTAGATCGCCACGATGTCGACGTCGCCCTGGAAATTGGCGCGCTGGCGCAGGCTCGCCTCGGCCTCGTTGCGCAGCTTGACGAAGGCGCGTGCCGAGACGACCCGGCCCTGCTCGGCGAGCTGCTTGCCGAGCTTGAGCTTGGCGTAGTCGGCGACCATGTATTCGCGCCGCACCAGGGTGTCGAAGACATCGAAGCTGATGTAGGAGTGAGCCTGGATGCTCGCCAGGTGGTTACTCAGCCGCCCGTGATAGCTGGCGGTGATGTAGCCCGAATCGGTGGTGAACTGCCCGGTCGGGGGATAGAAGAAGAGCTGACGATAGCCCCGGTGCTCGACCAGCGGGCCGAGTACCCGCTCCAGCGCGTGCAGCATCGAGTTGTCGTTGGGCAGCGGCTCCGGCGGAAAATCGTCGTAGGACCAGCCGCGATCGATCACGCCACGCAGGGCCTGGGGGCGCGCCCAGAACATCCCGCCGGCGGGATAGCTGAGAAAATCGGGGATCGGCCCCAGCCCCAGCTCGCGCTGCCACGTCTGCATGAAACCCTTGTTCATGGTCTGGTGATTGACCCAGGCCGGCATCATCCAGAAGGTCGTCGGGTAGTAGAGCCCCAGACTCTCGTCTTCGGCGAAGGCGTTGAGCAGGCGCGTGATCACCGAGACATCGCGCAGCAGATACTCGATCAGATACTCCGCCCACTGGGTCTGCTCCTTGCCGGAGTAGAGCGACTTCTTCGAGTGCAGATGGCACAGCAGGTCGTACTCCCCCAACTGGGGGCCGAACTCCACCAGCATCGGGCCGAAGTTGCGCCCACGATTGGGCACCACCCGGGTGTGCAGCGACCGCACCCGCGGATGCTCGGCGAACGCCGCCTGGGCCTTCTCCTCGTGCTCCGCCGCCGCCAGCGTCAGGAACACGTCCACTTCGATCGGGAAGCGCGCGATCGCCTCGGCGAAGCGATCGAGGAAGTCGGCATAGAAGACATGCAGACACAGCGCCACCTTGAGCGTCGATGCCGCCTCTCCCAGCACCACGCTGGACGTCACGATCTGGCGCGGGTGCCAGCGCACCGTGGCCGGCGCGTGCTGCCGCCCCTCGCTGCGTCCGTGCAGCAGATAGTGCTGCAGCGGGCTCTGCTGGGCGTGGAACACGTCCATGTACATGCGGTGGTAGGTTTCGCTGTCGAAGCGTGGCGACGGGTTCACCGGGGCGAAGCGCGACTTGCGCAGATAGTCGTCGAAGGCTTCGCGCTGGGTGGCGAAGCGCAGGCCATAGGTGGCCTGGTACCACTTGGGATCGAACAGCCCGGTGCTCAGCGCATCGATGAAGGCCTGACTGATCAGCGCAGCGTGGCCATCGCCGCCGCCCGCCTGGCCCAGCGGCAACTCCTCATTGGCCGGCTGGCGCTCGCTCAGCGCTTCGGCATCCTCGGCGCTGGTGGCGGTCACCGCATCCACCGGGACCACATCGCCACTGACCATCGACGCGGCCATGTCGACCAGCGCCGGATCAGGCTCGAGCGCCGGCGCGTCGACCACCAGCTCCGGATCCTCGAGAGCAGGCCGCCGCCGGCGCGCGCGCCCCAGCAGATGCGCCTGGAACAGCCATGGCAACAGCGCCGTCACTTTTCCCTCTGGTTTCATGAGATGCCCCTTGCCCTGGTTCAGATCGCGAACATTTGCATCGGATTGATGATGCCGTTGCCGGTAATGTCGTCATCGACGCTGAACAGGTGCCAGACGTCGTGCGGGATGCAGTTGGGCCGCGTGGCGAAGACCTCGTAGAGGTCCTGCACGTCGCGCCGGGTGTAGCTCACCCCATGGCGGCGGCAGTCGATGACATGATCGATCGCGCCATCGAAGACCATCTTGAGATCCTGGAAGTGGCGCTGGGTGGCGGCCTCGCGGCCGTAGAAGTACTCGAAACCGCCGTCGTGCTTCTGGCGGATATCGACCATCTGGCCATGCGGCGCGGTCAGCAGTGACTCGAACAGCAGCGAGCGGTCGAGCATCACGCAACCGTTGCGCCAGCCCACGCCCTCGTGGAAGACCCCCTTCAGATGGGCGTGGTGCGTCCCCACCGCGGCGTCGCCAGGCTTGGTGGCGATGAAGTAGAGCCCCGAGGTGTCGCGCCCCAGGACATGCGTGAGCACCTTCTGGATCGTCCCCGAGTAGCCCAGGTCGAGCATCAGCGGGCGCATGTCGGGGTCGTCGAGCCCGCACTGCCTCAGGTAGGCGCGCAGCGCCTCGCGGGTCGGTTCCACCAGACGGGCCAGCGCCGCCATGTGCGGTGCCAGCCACTGCTGCACCAGCGCCTGGTCCCGCGGCAGCTCACAGGTGAAACGCAGCAGCTCGATCGGCAACGTGGAGAAGATCTCGTGCAGCTGCAGGCCGAAGCGCTTGCGCATCAGGTCGAGTACGCTGCCACTGAAATCGTTGCCCAGCGCCATCGGCATGATCGCCGGATCGCCGAGCATGGCGCGGAACAGCAGCGTGCGAGAGACGCGCAGGTAGATCGGCGCATGGGGCAGCGAGATCAGCGAGGCCCGCTCGAGGCGCTGCAGCAGCCGATAGAAGCACCAGCCCTCCCGCGCCAGACAGACCGGCAGGTGCCCCTCTGCCTCGGCCTCGATGGACTCCGCGTAGCAATGGAGTGCCGGACCGAGAAAGGTCGATCCGAAGTCGTGGAGTGCCCGACTCTTGGCTTGCATGAACTATCCCCTTGGCGTCGCCCGAATGGTGCGTCGTCGTTCGATCCCTGCCGGATCACTGGCCACAGCGTCACGGCGATGAGCTTCATCAAACTCTTGCTACTGGCTTTATTGATACTTTCAAGCGTTAAAACAGACAGCCTCTCTGCGCTAATAAAGACGGCTTTTCTGCACTGGAAGAGACAACCTGCCGCCACCCAGAAAGCCAAACTATCGGCGCCACGGCAGACGCCCAGCTTGCGACCAATCAGTCTCTTCAATCTTTCGACACAAACTCTCGACAATGACGTTACCGATATCGACACCCGCACGATCGAGGCGCACCGCCACCCCGAAAAGAATTGCCTTCGCGATGGAAAATAATCCAGGTCATTGTCATACGACATCTACGCAAAACAGCCGCCACAGATATCGAAGACTGGCATTGTCGCTGACCGTATTCCCGAAATTTCACTAATGATGAACGGCGCGATGGCCATGCTGTCACGGTGGCATCAGGCGCCCTCACTCGCTCACATCCACGCTGCAGGCCGTCACCACAGACTCAAAAATATTTTATTATTCAATGACTTATACACAAAACACAAACGACAGGCAAACGCCTGGCCACAACACACTGAGGGTGCCGTCATCGCTTCATATCTAGACTGTCATGCGGTGCTCACGCGCTTGCCGCCAGTTATCCCTGATAATCTTCAGCGGACTTTCCAGAAACCTTATAGATACCATTACCGAACATATGCTGGCCGCTAGCGCTGCAACACATCGGCCACTTCAGCAGAGAGCCACAACACCTTTCCGCTATCATGCCTCCCTACAACAACCATTCATGGCATGCTATGGGCTCAGGTAACACGCGATAATATCTAGTGCCAGCCATTCACCCAAGGTGGCATTTTCGCCATCAAGAAGAGGTGCTATTTCATGGCCTCCAGAATAATCTCGCCCCCGTTCGAGTAGAAGATGGTTTTACTCATCGATATGAGCGGAATGCGGATCAAGCGAACTCACACTCGTTAGATGAGAAGGCGCCGTTCGAACGGCGCTTTCCGACCTGGGGCCCGCCAGCGCGGGCCCCGCTCATGCCGTCACCTCGGCGAGGGTCTTACCGCGCCCGACCGCGTAGTAGTCGATACCCGCGGCACGCATGACCTCGGGTTCGTAGAGGTTGCGGCCATCGACCACCACCGGATGGCGCAGCTGGTCGCGAATCCAGGCCGCATCCAGGGTGCGGAACTCCTTCCACTCGGTGCAGATCACCAGCGCATCGGCCTTTCTGACCGCCTGCACCCGATCGGCGACCAGGATCAGGTCATCGCGCTCGCCGTAGATCCGCCGGCACTCGCGCATCGCCTCCGGGTCGTAGGCCTGTACCACCGCTCCGGACGACCACAGCGATTCCATCAGCGTGCGACTGGGCGCGTCGCGCATATCATCGGTCTCCGGCTTGAAGGCGAGCCCCCACAGGGCAATGGTCTTGCCCTGCAGATCGCCGCCGAACGCCGCGGAGAGCTTGTCGAACAGAGTCGTCTTCTGGCGTCGGTTGACCGCCTCCACCGCCTCCAGCAGCTCGGCGTTGTAGCCGACCTTGGCCGCGGTGCGCGACAGCGCCTGCACGTCCTTGGGGAAGCAGGAGCCCCCATAGCCGCAGCCGGGATAGATGAAGTGGTAGCCGATGCGCGGGTCGGAGCCGATGCCGCGGCGCACGTCCTCGATATCCGCCCCCAGGCGCTCGGCCAGATTGGCGATCTCGTTCATGAAGCTGATCTTGGTCGCCAGCATGGCGTTGGCGGCGTACTTGGTCAGCTCCGCCGCGCGCACGCTCATGAACATCATCTTCTCGTGGTTGCGGTTATAGGGGGCATAGCACTCGCGCATCAGCTCGTCGACTCGCGCCGCCGCCGACCCGACCACGATCCGCGCGCCGCGGGTGAAGTCCTCCAGCGCCGAGCCCTCTTTCAGGAACTCCGGATTGGAGCAGACGTCGAACGCCAGCTCGACGCCGCGCTCGGCAAGCACGCCGCTGATGCGCTCCTGTACGCGGTCGGCGGTACCCACCGGTACGGTCGACTTGTCGACCACCACCTTGTACTCCTCCATGTGGTGGCCAATGGTCGCAGCCACTGCCAGCACGTACTGCAGGTCGGCGCTGCCATCCTCATCCGGCGGCGTGCCCACGGCAATGAACTGCAGTACCCCGTGGCGCACTGCCTGGGCGGCATCGGTGGTGAAGGCGAGCCGCTCGGCTTCGACATTGCGCAGCACCATCGACTCCAGTCCGGGCTCGTAGATAGGGATCTCGCCGCGGCGCAGGCGCGCGATCTTGTCTTCGTCGATATCCACACAGACCACGCTGTGGCCCACGTCGGCGAGACAGGCGCCGGTCACCAGGCCAACGTAGCCGGTGCCGAATACGGTAATTTTCATCGACATGCATCCTCTTGGAAAAGTGCGCAAGGCGCGGGTAAGACGGTCAGCAGAGACTTTCGGGAAAGGCGTTCAGGAAAGACGTTCAGCAAAGATGTCCAGACCAGGCAGTCGTACAGGAGCCTCGGGAAATCGCCTCCCTGCCACCATGCCCACCCACCGCACCGGAGCGGTCCGCGTGATGGGCGGCGTGGTGAGGGCATAGAGGCGACCAGGGCCCCGCCGGATCAGGCGAAGGTGGGCACCTCGGCGAGCGAGCTGGCCTCGGCATCCTTGGCCGAGAGCACCGGCGCGGCCTCCACCAGCGGCCAGTCGATGGCCAGCGCCGGATCGTTCCAGGCCAGGCCATACTCGTCGCCGGGGGCGTAGTAGTCGGTACACTTGTACTGGAACTCCGCCACCTCGGTGGTGACGTAGAAGCCGTGGGCGAAGCCCGGCGGCACCCATAGCTGCTGCTTGTTGTCGGCGCTCAGCAGCGCCCCGACCCAGCGTCCGAAAGTGGGCGAGCTGCGGCGTAGATCCACCGCGACATCGAACACCTCGCCGCGGGTGACGCGGACCAGCTTGCCCTGCGGGTGCTCGAGCTGATAGTGCAGGCCGCGCAGGATGCCGCGGCCCGAGCAGCTGTGGTTGTCCTGCACGAAGCGGTAGTCGCCACAGTGGGTCACGAATTCGCTATGGCGGAAGGACTCGAGAAAGAAGCCGCGTGAGTCGCCAAATACCTGCGGCGTCATCAGCACGACATCGGGAATCGCCAGGCGCTCGTAGATCATGGTGCGCACTCCCCTCTTCTATATAGATGGCCATCGATGGATGGTGATCGGTGAACGACGCTCCGGCGCAGACCCCGCGATCGGCTCTCGGGTCCTGGGGCGCGGAACTCGGCATTCGGCTTTCGGTTGTCGGGAGCGGACCTGGCAACTAAGCCACCGAACCCGGCTGTGCGTCCTGTAGCCGCTGCATCAGATACTGGCCATAGCCGGTCTTCTTCAGCGCCTCGGCGCGCGCCGCCAGCTGGCGCTCGTCGATCCAGCCCTGGTTCCAGGCGATCTCCTCGAGACAGGCCACCTTCAGCCCCTGACGGTGTTCGATGGTCTGCACGTACTGCCCCGCTTCGAGCAGGCTGTCGTGGGTGCCGGTGTCGAGCCAGGCGAAGCCGCGGCCGAGACGCTCGACCTGCAGGTCTCCGCGCTCGAGATAGGCGTTGTTGACGCAGGTGATCTCGAGTTCGCCGCGGGCCGAGGGTTTGACGCTCTTGGCGATCTCGACGATGTCGTTGTCGTAGAAATAGAGACCGGTCACCGCGTAGGGCGAGCGCGGCCGGATCGGCTTCTCCTCGATCGATAGCGCCCGCCCGTCGGGGTCGAACTCGACCACGCCGAAGCGCTCCGGATCCTTGACCAGATAGCCGAATACGGTGGCTCCGCGCTCCCGCGCCGAGGCGCGCTTCAACTGATCCGAGAAGTGCTGACCGTGGAACAGGTTGTCGCCGAGCACCAGACACACCGGGTCGTTGCCGAGAAAGGTCTCGCCGATCAGGAACGCCTGCGCCAGGCCGTCCGGCGAGGGCTGCACGGCGTAGTCGAAGCGCACCCCGAACTGCTCGCCGTCCCCCAGTAGATGGCGGTACTGGGGCAGGTCGTCCGGGGTCGAGATGATCAGGATGTCGCGGATGCCGGCCAGCATCAGCACCGAGATCGGGTAGTAGATCATCGGCTTGTCGTAGACCGGCAACAGCTGCTTGGAGATGCCCTGCGTGATCGGGTGCAGCCGTGTGCCGGAACCGCCGGCGAGAATGATGCCCTTGCGTGCCATGGTAGAACTCCCTGTCGGTATGGCCGACGAATCGTTGGATCGCACCGTGACGCCGGTGCCAGCGTGACGCCGGGGTCAGCGGCATCGAAAAGAGCGGAAGGAAACGCGCGTCGCCTCAGCCCAGGCGCTCGTCGAGCGTCAGCGCCAGCTGCGTACGCCAGTCCGGCAGGCGCACGTCGAGGGCGCGCTCCAGCTTGTCGAGCGCCAGGCGAGAATTGAGCGGACGCGCCGCCGGGGTCGGATAGTCGGCGGTGGCGATGGCAGCCACCGCCTGGTCGTCGGCCAGCGCCAGGGGCACGCCGCGGGCGCGGGCCAGGGCGAAGATCTCGCGGGCGAAACCGTGCCAGCTGGTCTCGCCGCGGGTCGCCAGGTGGTAGACCCCGCCCGCCAGACGCCCTGCCCGGCGCGCCCGCAGCGCCAGCAGCGACAGCGTGGCGATCAGCCGTGCCGGCGTCGGTGCCCCGATCTGGTCGGCGACCACGCCGAGCCGCTCGCGCTCGGCGCCCAGGCGCAGCATGGTGTCGAGGAAGTTGCGCCCACGTGCGGCGTAGACCCAACTGGTGCGCAGGATCAACGCCTCCGGTGCGGTGGTCAGCAGCGCCTCGTCACCGGCCAGCTTGGTCGCGCCGTAGTGTCCGAGCGGGCCGGTGGCACTGCTCTCCTGCCAGGGGGCCTCGCCGCTGCCGGGATAGACGTAGTCGGAGCTGTAGTGCAGCAGTTCGCAGCCACCGCCGGCGGCGAAGTCCGCCAGCTGCGCCGGCAGCTCGGCATTGAGCCGCTGCGCCGCGTCGCGCTCTTTTTCGGCGGCGTCGACCGCGGTCCAGGCGGCGGCATTGACGATCACCGTCGGCCGCAGGGTATCGAGGGCCGCAGCCACCTTGGCCGCGCTCATCAGGTCGAGCTCGGCCCGGCTAGGGGCGACGATCTCGCCCAGCGGAGCCAGCTGCCGACGCAGCTCGAAACCGACCTGGCCACTGCCCCCCAGGATCAGCAGTGTCATGCGGTCTCCCCCAGGCGTTCGCCCTGATAGCTGCCGTTCTGGACCCGCCGCCACCAGATTTCGTTGTCGAGGAACCAGCGCACCGTCTTGCGCAGCCCGCTGTCGAAGGTCTCGCGGGGCTGCCAACCCAGCTCACGCTGGATCTTGCTGGCATCGATGGCGTAGCGCTGGTCGTGGCCGGGGCGATCGCTGACGAAGGTGATCAGATCCGCGTAGTGCGCCACCCCCGCCGGTTTGGTCGGTGCCAGCTCCTCGAGCAGCGCGCAGATCGTGCGCACCACCTCGATGTTGGTCTTCTCGTTGTGCCCGCCGATGTTGTAGGTCTCGCCCACCACCCCTTCGGTCGCGACCTGGATCAGCGCCCGCGCGTGGTCCTCGACGTAGAGCCAGTCGCGCACCTGCAGGCCATCGCCATAGACCGGCAGCGGCCGTCCAGCGAGGGCGTTGAGAATGGTCAGTGGGATCAGCTTCTCGGGGAAGTGATAGGGCCCGTAGTTGTTGGAGCAGTTGGTGACCAGCGTGGGCAGGTCGAAGGTGCGCTGCCACGCCCGCACCAGGTGGTCGGAGCTCGCCTTGCTGGCCGAGTAGGGCGAGCTCGGCGCATAGGGGGTGCACTCGGTGAACAGGTCGTCGACGCCGTGGAGATCGCCGTAGACCTCATCGGTGGAGATATGGTGGAAGCGGAATGCCGCCGCCTTGTCCGGGTCACGCCCCTTGAGCTCCTTCCAGTACTGGCGCGCCGTCTCCAGCAGCGTGTAGGTGCCCACCACGTTGGTCTCGATGAACGCCGCCGGGCCATCGATGGAGCGGTCGACATGGCTCTCCGCGGCCAGATGCATGACCACGTCCGGGGCCAGCTCGCGGAACAGCCGCGCCATCACCTTGGCATCGCAGATATCGCCGAGCCGAAACTCGTAGCGCTCGCTGTCATCGATCGGCGCCAGCGACTCCGGGTTGCCGGCGTAGGTCAGCTTGTCGACGTTGACCACGCGGTGCGGCGTTGCGCGGATCAGCTCACGGATCACCGCGGAGCCGATGAAGCCCGCGCCGCCGGTGACCAGGAATGTCTTGGCGGAGGTGGTATCGGTGGATTCGTTCATGGTCGTGTTCTCGTTCTCATGGGCGCGCCGGGGCGCCGTTTAGGTGCCTGGGGGTGCGTGACGCCCGCCGGCGGAATCCGCCGGGAGCGCACACGGCATCAGTCGCGATGGTCTTTCACGATCAGAATCAGCATGTTGAGAATCAAAGTGAGGAACAGGGCGATCACCGCGAACACCACCGAGTTGTAGAGCCGCTCGGGCTGTTCGGGGTACTCCGGCAGGGTCGGCTCCTGCAGCACCGAAACCTGCTTGAGCTTGCGTGCCGCTTCGATGCGCGTGTTCTCCAGCGCCGCCAGCGCACCCGAGTAGCTGTCCTGGGCGAACTGCGCCTTGAGCAGCAGGGTCTGGTACTCAGAGGAGATACGGTTGAGGGCATTGCCGGACTGACGCGCCAGGCGTTCACGCTCCTGCACGATCTGGTTGTCGAGCGCAGAGATCTCGCTCTCGATGCGCACCATCTCCGGCGAACGGGTGCTCTGATAGCTGGCCAGCGCCCGCTTGCGCGCCTTGGCGATGGCCAGTTGCCCCTCCAGCCCCGAGACCACCGATTCCAGGCTCTCTACGGTGCCGGTGGGCGACACCAGACCATTGGCGTTCTGGTAGTCGAGCAGGTCATTACGGGTTTGCTGGAACTGCTTCTCGAGCACGGTCACCTGCTTCTCCAGGAACTTGACCTGCTCCTGGGCCAGCCGCTGCCCCATCTCGTTCATGTGACGCTCACCATCTTTCAGCAGCAGCTCGGCGATACGGTGCGCCTCCTGCGGGGTGAACGCCTCGACGTCGATGCGCAGGACCCCGGCATAGTCGTCGAGCTCCACCGAGACCCGCTTGAGGTAGTAGTCATGGAGCTCCTCCAGCGGCGCGTTCTCGTCGTCCAGGGCGCTGAAGTAGTCGGCGCCGGCGTTGGCGTAGTGCTGGCGAAAGTCGGCCTGGGTGATCAGCAGCTTGAGCATGTCCACCGAGCGCAGGTAGTCACGCAGCAGCAGCATGTCGGCGGTGTTGCCGGCGCTGCTGCCGCTGAGCAGCGAGCTGAAGCTGAGCGTGGGGGCGGCTATCTGCGGGCTCTCGAGCACCACGTTGGCGTGGGAGACATAGCGGTCGCTGGCCCATAGCGCCCAGTAGGCGGAGACCACGGCGATCGCCACGAAGCACAGGATCCAGTGCAGGTATTTGCGTACAGAGAGCGGCTTCTTCATGACCGTTTCGCCTTTGCTGAGGTCTTGTCGTGGGAGGTGTTCTTCGGCGGCCTGTCCGGGCCCCGAGCTGCACGCTTGCGCCCTTTGCGGGCGGTGAACTGCTGCACCTGGCGACGCGCCTCATGAACGCGTTCGCGGGCATCGTCGAGCCGCCAGCGCAGGGTCTCCTCGGGGGGGTCCGCCGTCCCCGCGGCGCTGTCGCCGGCGGCATCGAGGGCTTCCCGGGCGGCGTCGAAGCGCGCATTGGCCTCGGCCAGCGCCTGCTTGGCCTCCTCCAGATTGCGGACTGTGGCCAGCCGCGGCGGGACGTAGCCGTCACCGGCGCTGTGGTAGGCCTCGATCGCGTCCTCTATCTCGTCGAACCAGAACGCGCGGCCGCGGTCGAGCAGAATCCCGGCCTGGCAGAACTCACGCAGCACGCCCTCGCCGTGAGAAACCATGATCAGGCTGGCCCGGCCGATGCGCGCCTTGAACGCCTCGCTCGCCTTCTGCTTGAAGTGGCGGTCGCCCACCGCCGTGGCCTCGTCGGAGAGATAGACATCGAAGTCGAAGGCCAGCGACAGCCCGAAGGCGAGCCGCGAGCGCATCCCCGATGAGTAGGTCTTGATCGGCTCGTCGAAGGCGCGGCCGATGTCGGCGAAGCTCTCCACCGCCGCGATGATCTCCTCGATCTCGTCATCGGCACCGTGGATCCGGGCGACGAACTTGACGTTCTGGCGCCCGGTCATCGAGCCCTGGAAGCCGCCGGCCAGACCGATCGGCCAGGAGACCCGGCTGGCGCGCACGATCTCGCCGCGATCCGGGGTGTCCATGCCGCCGATCAGCCGCAGCAGGGTCGACTTGCCGGCACCGTTGCGCCCCAGCAGGCCGACGCTGACCCCGGCGGGAATGCTCAGGTTGATGTCCTCGAGCACCCACTGGCTGCCATGGTGGTTGTGATAGCGCTTGTAGAGATGACGGATATCGATCATGGCTCGCTCCTCCGCGCTAGTGCGCTTTCAACTTGGCGGCGAAACGGATGTGCAGCAGCAGACCCAGCGCCAGCAGCGACAGCGCCCAGAACCAGAGGTAGGTCATGTCGATATCGTCGAGGGTGTGATAGCCGGGGAAGAACGCGACCCGCATGCTCTCCAGACCGTGGACCAGCGGATTCCACAGCAGGTAGTCGCGGTAGGGGTAAGGCACGTACATCACCGGCAGGATCACGCCCGAGAGCAGCAGCAGCGGCAGGTTGAGGATGCGCACCACGCGGCCGAACTCCGGCACCAGGTCGCCGAGCACCGAGACCGTCAGCCCCGCGCCCCACCCCAGCGCCCACAGCGACAGCCAGTCGAGCAGCACACCGAGGGGGTGGTCCGGCATCAGCTCGAACTGGAGCAGGTTGCCGATCAGCATGAACATCAGGAACAGGAAGGACTTGAGCATGCCCTCCAGGAAGCAGCGCACCAGCACGGTATCGACTGGCTTGACCTGGCGGTAGGCGAACAACCCCTTGTTGGCGTCGATCGCCCCCAGCGCACGCATCATGTTCTCGCGGAACAGCCCGAAGCCCATCAGCCCGACGATCATCCACGGCACGTGGTCGGCGCCGGAGATCTCGCTGCCCGACATGAACAGTCCGCGGATCGAGACCATCACGCCGATGATCGCCAGCGGTTCGAAGATCATCCAGAACCAGCCCATGCGGTCGGCCATGGTGCGCGAGATCGCCTCGCGCATGAACATCGCGAACCACACGCTGCGGGCCACCCGCCAGGCACCGCGGCGGCGCGCTCCGGCGACCGGAAGTAGGGAGTCAGCCATGCGCCCGCCCTCCTCTCGCGGCGGCGCTCATAGATCGAGCGCCACTTTGGTCGCCACCGCGACCTGGTAGAGGATCTGGGTGATGCTCGCCGCCAGCTCGATGTTGCTGGTCGGCGCCGCGGGCAGCACGATGATCTCGTCGCCGGCGCGCATGCGGGTCTGGTCGGCGTGCATCACCGCACCGTTGCGATGCACCACCAGCACCTGGTCCTCGTCGGCACGTGGGGTGAAGCCACCGGCCAGACGGATATAGTCGTCGGCGCTCATCCCGGAGGTGAACACCAGCGCCTGCGGAATCACCACCTCACCGCTGAGCAGCACCGAATCGGTGCTCTCGGGGATGGTGACGATATCGCCATCCTGCAGGCGGATATCGGCGACCCCGCTGTCGCGCGCCACCACCAGCCGGCCGTTGGGCTTGACCTGCGCCGCCTTCTGCACGAAGCGCTCGATCAGCTCTGCCTGGCGCACCTGGATTTCGCCCTCCTTGGCGGTACGCGAGGGGTAACCGAGATAGGTGGTCTCGAGCCGGCGCAGGCTCTCCTTGAGTGACGCCGCCTGCTGGCGGGCGACGCTGATCCGCCGGATCGAGACATCGCGATAGCTGGTCATGTCCCGCGGCACGCTGATCGCGTTGAGCAGCTCGCCCAGCTTGGCATTGCGCGGCAGCGCATAGCGCGAGGGGCCGTAGTAACTGCCTTCGACCTGCACCACGATGGTCTCGTCGCGCTGATCGGCGCTGAACAGCACCTCGTCACCACGCCGAACCTGGGCGGCGCGGAAGGCGGCCAGCGGCAGGTAGCGCGATAACGGCCCCTCGGGGCGGCTCCCGCGCAGCAGCACATGCGAGACGCCGGCCTTGAGCCGCGCCAGGTCGAGCACGTCCTGCCCGGTCAGGCTGTCGCCCACCAGCTCGTAGCGATAGTTCTTCTGCACGTCCCCGACCACACTGATCGCCGGACCCCGCGCCTCCACCACCAGGGTGTCGCCATCGCGGAACTGGGGCCGTGCGATCTCGCCGTTGAGCAGGAAGTCATACAGATCGACCACGTCGATCACCCGGCTGCCGCGCTTGATCAGCACCCGGCGATAACTGCCCAGCGCCTGGTCGATGCCGCCGGCCTGATCGAGGAAGTAGAGTACCGAGTCGTTGGGCGTCCCGGCGTAGCGGCCCGGGCTGTTGACATAGCCGGTCACGAACACGCCCACCGGCTGCACGCCCTGCAGATTGGTATAGACGCTGACGTTCTCGGGATAGACCGACTTGACCGCGCCGCGCACCTTGGCGTTGAGCTGGGCATTGGAGATGCCCTGGACCTGCAGCGGCCCGATCCGCGGCAGGAAGATGTTGCCCTGGGCGTCCACCACCAGCACCCGGTCGAGTTCCACCCCACCCCATACCCGAATGGTGATATGGTCACCCGGCTTGATCAGGTAGGCCGGGTTGAGGCCATCGGCCATGGTGCCGCGGAAGCCACCGGTGAACAGGTTCGCGCCGAACGGCGGCAGCGACTCCGGGTCGACCGGCACCTGGGTGCGCGGATCGATCGGCCCATAGGTGCCACTGTCCCAGTCGGCCCGCGGAATCTCTTCGCCGCTGGCCGCGCCCGAATCGGACGCGGTCAGCGGCTGCGCCTCGGCATCACTGCCGAGCAGCGAACTGCTGTCGACGCCGATCGACTGCGCGTGTGCCGCGCCGGCGTTCAGCCACGCTACCGCCACCAGGCACATTGCCCGGGAAATCCATGCTGCGCGCTTCATGTTGTGTTCCTGCCCTAGACTCGTTGTCGGCCGGCGCGGGGGCTCAAGGCGCCCGGCTGCGGCTCGGTTATTGGCCGCGCAGCGTGACCGCGGCCCGTAGCGGCGGCTCGCTGCGGCGGCGGCGCTGGCTAGCGCACCACCTCGGTCACCAGCCGCTGGGTGTACCAGCCGCGGGCGGCGACCCGGCAGGCCACCTCGCCGCTGCCCAGCGCCGCCGGTACCGCCCCGCGACTCACATCGAGCCGCAGGCACTCATGGCCGCTGGCGGCGAAGTAGCGCTCACGCGCGTAGACGGTGACGTTGCCGCCCCAGGGCGACGCCGCCAGCGTGGTCACGGCGCCATCCGGCGCGCGCTCGAGAAAGGCGCTCAGGGCGGGCCCTGCCGGCGTGGCATCCGCCATCGCCAGGGTGTCGGTGGCGCCGGAACGGCCGCCCGGCGCAGCACAGCCGGCCAGGCCGGTGGCCAGCACCAGGGCGGCGGCCAGCCACACCGGTGGTTGTCTGCGGCCTCGCGTCTGGCTGCGGGCTCGCGTCTGGGGTCTGCGTACGCGCTTCGGGTGCTGCATGCGGGTTATCCTCCTGCTTGTCCTGCCTGGCCCGCCGGCCGCCCGGCCAGCGGGAACACATCGAACAACGGTTCAAATGACGCCCTCGCGCCGCAACGCGGCGATCAGCCCGGCGACCGTCAGCGCCAGGTCATCGTGCGAGGTATCGATCTCGAGCTCGGGGTGCTGGGGCGCTTCGTAGGGTGAGCTGATGCCGGTGAACTGGGCGATCTCCCCTGCCCGTGCGCGGCGATAGAGCCCCTTGGGGTCACGTCGCTCGCACACCTCGAGCGGGGTATTGACGAACACTTCGATGAACTCGCCCGGCGCCATCCGCTCGCGCACCCGCTGGCGCTCCTGGCGGAAGGGGGAGATCAGCGCGACCAGCACGATCATTCCGGCGTCGACCATCAGCCGAGCCACCTCGCCGACCCGGCGCATGTTTTCCAGGCGCTCGTGGTCGCCGAAGCCCAGATCGCTGCACAGGCCGTGGCGCAGGTTGTCGCCATCGAGCAGATAGGTGCTGTGGCCCATGCCGAAGAGCTGGCGCTCGAGCGCATCGGCGACACTCGACTTGCCGGCCCCGGAGAGTCCGGTGAACCACACCACGCAAGGCTTCTGACGGTGACGCTCGGCGCGGCGACGCTGGGTCACCGCCATGTCGTGCCACACCAGATTGGCCGCGCTCAGGGTGTCGACGACCATGCCGGCGGCGACGGTCAGGTGGTTGAAGCGATCGATCAGCACGAAGGCGCCGGTGCCCGGGGAGCGCTGATAGCTGTCCAGCACCAGCGGCTGATCCACCTCGATCTGGCAGCGCGCGATCCCGTTGAGCGCGAGCTGCTGCGTGGGCATGTGCGCCAGGGTGTCGACGTCGACCTGATGCTGCAGTCGCACCACCCGCGCGCAGACGCTACGGGTCGCCGCCTTGAGCTCGTACTCGTGGCCCAGCGCCAGCGGCGTCTCGTGCAGCCACACCAGATCCGCGCTGAAGGCGCTGCACGGCGTCAGCTCCGACGCTTCCGCCACCAGCATGTCACCGCGCGAGACGTCGACCTCGGCGTCGAGGGTCACGGTGATCGACTGGCCTGGATAGGCGATCTCGAGATCACCATCGGTGGTGACGAGGCGCGCCACCCTGGCGCGCCGCCGCGACGGCAGCACGCGCACCGCATCCCCCGGACGCAGGGTGCCGGCGGCCAGGGTGCCGCAGTAGCCACGGAAGTGGGGGTTGGGACGATTGACGTACTGCACCGGAAAGCGCAGCGCCTCGAACGGCGCCGGGGTGGTGATATCGATCTGCTCGAGCAGCGGCAGCAACGCCGGGCCACGCTGGCCACCGAGCTGATACCACGGCATGCGCTCGCTGGGGTCGACGACGTTGTCACCCTCCAGCGCGGAGAGCGGCACGAAACGGATATCCGTGGCCGCCAGCCTAGTAGCGAAGTGGCGGTACGCCTCGACGATCTCCTCGAAACGTTCGCGGGAGTAGCCAACCAGATCCATCTTGTTGACCGCCACCACCAGATGGCGGATGCCCAGCAGGTCGCACAGAAAGCTGTGCCGACGGGTCTGCGCCTGCACCCCAAGGCGGGCATCGATCAGGATCACCGCCAGGTCTGCGGTGGAAGCCCCGGTGACCATGTTGCGGGTGTACTGCTCGTGTCCCGGGGTGTCGGCGATGATGAACTTGCGCTTGTCGGTGGAGAAGAAACGGTAGGCGACATCGATGGTGATGCCCTGCTCGCGCTCCGCCTGCAGGCCGTCGACCAGCAGCGCCAGGTCCATGCGCTCACCGGTGGTGCCACAGCGCTTGGAGTCCCGCGCCACCGCCGCCAGTTGGTCCTCGAAAATCATCCTGGCGTCGTGCAGCAGGCGACCGATCAGGGTCGACTTGCCATCGTCGACGCTGCCGCAGGTGATGAAGCGCAGGAGCCCCTTGCGCTCGTGCACCCTCAGGTAGGCCTCGATGTTGTCGGTGATCATCGCTGATGCGTGTGACACGGTGTTCCCTCTCGGTGGCAGGTAGCGCCCGGGCGCCGGCCGGCACGGCTTGGTTGGCTCAAAGATGGTTGGTTCGAACATGGCCGGTTCAGACATGGCCGGTTCAGAAGTAGCCTTCGCGTTTTTTCTTCTCCATCGAGCCCGCCTGATCGTGGTCGATGGCGCGTCCGAAACGTTCGCTGGTGCGGGTCAGCAGCATCTCCTGGATGATCGCGGGCAGCGTCGCCGCGTGGGACGCCACCGCGCCGGTGAGCGGGTAGCAGCCGAGGGTGCGAAAACGCACCCAGCGCTCCTCGGGGACCTCGCCCGGGGCCAGCGGCAGCCGCGCGTCGTCGACCATGATCAGCCGGCCGTCGCGCGCCACCACCGGACGCGGCGCGGCGTAATAGAGCGGCACGATGGGAATCGACTCGAGGTGGATGTATTGCCAGATATCCAGCTCGGTCCAGTTGGAGAGCGGGAACACGCGGATCGACTCGCCCGAGCCGATCCTGCCGTTGTAGAGATTCCACAGTTCCGGGCGCTGGTTCTTGGGATCCCAGCGATGGTGCCTGTCGCGGAACGAGTAGACCCGCTCCTTGGCCCGCGAGGCCTCCTCGTCGCGCCGCGCGCCACCGAAGGCGGCATCGAAGCCGTACTTGTCCAGCGCCTGCTTGAGGGCCTGGGTCTTCATGATGTCGGTGTACTTGGCGCTGCCGTGGTCGAAAGGGTTGATGCCCGCGACTCGCCCCTCTTCATTGATGTGCTCGATCAGTGGCATGCCGACCTGGGCCACCATGCGATCGCGGAAGGCGATCATCTCCTTGAACTTCCAGGTGGTGTTGACGTGCATCAGCGGGAACGGCGGCGAGCCCGGATAGAACGCCTTACGCGCCAGATGAAGCATCACCGAGGAGTCCTTGCCGATGGAGTAGAGCATCACCGGGTGGCGGAACTCGGCCACGACCTCGCGGATGATGTGCATCGACTCCGCCTCGAGCTGCCTGAGGTGGGTCTGCCACAACGTCGTCAGCACGCTCATCCGCGTGCCTCCGGCCGATACCAAGGTGGCGCAGCAGCACCGACGCCCGTGCTAACGCCTGCGGGGATGCCTGGGGACTCAAAGTCATGTACACCGCTGATGCTGGCAGACGCAGACATGTCAATTCCTGTAATCACGGGCCACTCCGGCGCCAGCCGGATCGTGTTGACGTTTCGCTACACGGCAGCGAAAGAGGCAGTCATCAGTGCTATCGCCGGCTCTCTTAAAGTGGCGACCTCGCGCTCTTTTTCGGTGAAACCCTTCGACGAGTCAAACTTCATAAAACCATATTGTTTCTTTTTGTAATTGCAAAAAATCGATTAATGACATGACTCTATCAAGTTCTCGATCAACAAATTAATCGCAAGAATTGAGATTTTCTAAACGAATTCAAGAGACTGTTTTTTATAGCATTTTTAGAAAAAAACAAAAATTGAAGGGGCGTTCCTTGAACACCAGACATGCACTTTCCCCGGTGGTGAATGGGCACCATCCTCTGCGATTCATGAGAAAGCCAGACATCGACGCCAGAACGGCCATGAAAGAAAACGGAGAGCAAGACACCTCAATACATGAAGGCTCTCATACTCGTGCGGTTCGCCTTTTCCATGAGAAAACCTTGATTACATTTACGCCTTCGATTAGCGCGTTAATCGATACACATTGAAACGCCAGCCATCGCCTCCCTTGCTGCAGCGATCTGACGACTGAAAACGCCCCAAATCCAACCCTCGATGCGCTACACTGCGCGCACTCTGCCGCCCGCACACCGGCAATTGCCTAATGCAGGGAAGTTGCGTAGCGTAGCGATCCATTTCGATGACGGTCTGGCCTTTTTCTCGCAATATGAACAACGATCCGACAGTCTCGTCGTCTTCTTCAGTCGGGGCCGATGGGGGCCGCGTGGCCGGCTATCTCTCCCGTGGTCTGGCGCGCTGGCACATCGTGGGGTGTCTGCTGCCGGAGTATCCGCAGCTCAAGCATGTCGGCCCGCGCAGCCGGCGCCCGCTCGATGCGGTCGTCGGCTGGGGGCTCAAGCCCACCGCGGCCCGGGCGCGTCGCCTCGCCGCCCGACGTGACCTGCCCTACGTGGCGATCGAAGACGGTTTCCTGCGCTCGCTGGGACTGGGGGTCGACCACGCCCAGCCGCACAGCCTGGTGGTCGATTTCAGCGGCATCTATTACGACGCCACCCGGCCCTCCGATCTCGAGCGCTGGCTCAACCACGCCGAGTTCGACGCCGCCGAACTCGCCCGCGCGGCATGCGCCATGCAGCGTCTGCGCGAGCTGCGTCTGTCCAAGTACAACCACGCGCCGGACCGCCCCCTGCCTCCGGCCGAGTGCCCGCGCGTGCTGGTGGTGGACCAGACCCGTGACGACGCCTCGATTACCCACGGCATGGCCGACGCTGCCGCCTTCACGCGGATGCTCGAACAGGCGCTGGCCGACCACCCCGAGGCCGAGATACTGATCAAGACCCATCCCGATGTGATCGCCGGGCGCAAGCGCGGCTATCTCACCGAGGCGGCGGCGCGGCCGCGCTGCCGCCTGATGGGCGAAGACATCAACCCCTGGGCGCTGATGGATGCGGTGGAAGCGGTCTACGTGGTCACCAGTCAGCTCGGGTTCGAAGCGCTGATGGCGGGCAAGCCGGTGCACTGCTTCGGTGTCCCCTTCTACGCCGGCTGGGGCCTGACCCGGGACGCGCAGTCATGCCCACGGCGGCAGCGACGGCGCACGCTGGAGGAGCTGTTCGCGGCGGCCTATCTGCGCTACTGCCGCTACGCCAACCCCTACACCGTGACGCCCTCGACCCTGGAGGAGACCCTCGACCTGCTCGCCGACCAGAAACGCCAGCGCGACCGTCTGGCAGGTCACTGGCTGGCATTGGGTTTCTCCAACTGGAAGCGCAGCTTCGTCAGAGATTTCCTGGGTCCGGCGGCGACGGTGCAGTTCAGCCACGAGAAGACGCCGCTGGCGGCGCAACTCGCAGCCTGCGACAGCCTGGTGGTGTGGGGGCAAAAGCTCACCCCGGAGATCAGGGCGCTGTGCCAAGCGCACGGCGTACGCCTGTGGCGCATGGAGGATGGCTTCGTGCGCTCGGTGGGCCTCGGGGTCGATCTGACCCGGCCACTTTCGCTCGCCTTCGATGCCCAGGGTCTCTATTACGACGCCAATCACACCAGCGATCTCGAGCAGCTGCTCGAACACACCACCTTCGATGCCGCCCTGCTGGCCCGGGCGGCGCGTCTGCGCGAACGGCTGATCGAACTCAAGCTGTCGAAGTACAACGTCGTTGGGCGCAGCCACCCGGCGCTGCCGCGCGAAGCCATCGGCACCCGGCCGATCGTGCTGGTGCCGGGCCAGGTCGAGACCGACGCCTCGATCGCCCAGGGCTCGCCGGAGATCAAGACCAATCAGCAGCTGCTGACCGCCGTACGCGAACGCCGCCCGGATGCCTTCATCATCTACAAGCCGCATCCGGACGTGACCTCGGGGGCGCGGATCGGGCTGGTCGACCGTCAGGCCCAGGGTCTGTTCGACCTCGAGCTGGTCGACTGCGACATCATCGATCTCATCGACCTGGCCGACGAGATTCACACCATGTGTTCGCTGACTGGCTTCGAGGGGCTGATGCGCGGAGTCGCGGTACACACCTACGGCTTGCCGTTCTACGCCGGCTGGGGGCTGACCCATGATCGTCTGCACAGTCCACGGCGCACGCGCCGCCTGGATCTCGACGAGCTGATCGCCGGGGCGCTGCTGCTCTACCCGACCTATGTCGATCCGCAGAGCGGCGACTACTGCAATGCCGACACCGCCATCGAATTGATGCGCCAGCAGCGCAGCAAGCGCCGTGGGCTCTCCCTGCGCACCCGCGCCTATCGCCTCTACCGCAACCTGTTTTCCAAAAGGCAATGAGTTGACGACGTCCCGCAAGTGTTTTCTGCTGCTTCAAGGTGTCTGCTCGCCGTTCTTCGACCGGCTCGGCGAGCAGCTCCTTGCGGCAGGGCATCGCGTGATCAAGGTCAACTTCACCGTCGGTGACAGTCTCTACTGGCACCACGGCAATACCTACGCCTACCGCGGCCATGCCGAACGAATCCCTGACTACCTGGCCCGGATCTGGGAGCGTCACGCGGTGACCGACCAGGTGGTGTTCGGCGATCGCCGCCCGGTGCATCGCCGCGCGATTCTCGCCGCGCGTGAACGCGGCATCCGCAACCACGTATTCGAAGAGGGCTACTTCCGCCCCTACTGGGTCACCCTGGAACGCGAAGGCGTCAACGCCCACTCGCTGCTGCCGCGGGACCCGGAGTGGTATCTCGAGGCGGGTCGACGCCTGCCCAGCGCCGGCAAGCCCAAGCCGTTCCCCAACCAGTTCAGCACCCGCGCTCGCCACGACGTGCTCTACCACCTGGCCGGGGTGGCCAACCCGTTCTTGCATCCGCACTACCGCAACCACGCCCTGGTCACCGCGCCGGTGGAGTATGCCGGGTTTCTGCTGCGCAAGGCGCGCATGCCCTACCTCGCGCGACGCGACGACGAGCGCATGCACGCGCTGCTGACCGAGAATCGCCCCTTCTTTCTGTTGCCGCTGCAGCTCAAGAGTGATGCCCAGATTCGCTATCACTCCGACTTCAAGAACATGCAGGAGGTGATCGGCAAGGTGGTGGCCTCGTTCGCCTATCACGCACCCGCCGGCGCTCGCCTGGTGATCAAGAACCACCCGCTGGACATGGGCCTGGCCCACTACGCCCGGATGATCAAGGTGCTGATGAAGGAGTACGATCTGGCGGATCGCCTGGTCTATCTCGAGGGCGGCAATCTGGAGGCCCTGCTCAAGCGCGCCGACGGGCTGGTCACCGTCAACAGTACCGCCGGCAACGTCTCACTCGGCTTCGGCTGCCCCACCCACACTCTGGCCTCACCGATCTACGACATGCCCGGGCTCACCCATCAGGGCAAGCTGGACGATTTCTGGCAGAATAGGCCGCAGCCGGATGCGGCACTGTTTCGGGCCTATCGCCGAACCGTGGCGCAGACGGTCCAGATCAACGGCGGGTTCTACTGCCGCCCGGGTATCGAGCTGGCGGCCGGGCATGCCCTGCAGGTCATGGAACGTGACCGCTCGCCGCTGCAACAACTCAAGGACGAGATTGCTTCATGAGACGTATCGTCATCACCGGAGCCACCGGTGCCATTGGCGCCGCCCTGGCCAAGTACTACGCCGAAGCGCATGCCAAGGGCTGCCGGCTGGAACTGCACGGGCGGCGCAGCGACGTGCTCGAGGAAGTCGCCGACGCCTGCCGGCGACTGGGTGCCGAGGTCGAGACCAGCCGCGTCGACCTCAACGACGACGACGCCCTGTTCGCCTGGCTCGAATCGCTGTGCACGCCGACACCGCCCGACCTGGTCATCGTCAATGCCGGCATGAACATCGATATCGGCACCGACAATCAGGGCGAAGCCTGGGACGACGCCAGCCGCCTGCTCGCGATCAACCTGCGCGTACCCATGGCGATGGGCAACTTCCTGGGCAAGCGCATGCGCGCCGCGGGGCGCGGCCAGCTGGTCTTCATGAGTTCGCTGGCCGCCTACCACGGGCTGCCGGTGACGCCCAGCTACAGCGCCAGCAAGGCCGGCGTGAAGGCCTACGGTGAGGCGCTGCGCGGTTGGCTGGCGCCCTATGGCGTCGGTGTCAGCGTAATCATGCCGGGCTACGTCAGCTCGCAGATGTGCCATGACATGCCCGGACCCAAGCCGTTCCTGTGGCAGCCTGAGCGGGCCGCCCGGCGCATCGCCACGGGCGTGGCGCGCAATCGCGCACGCGTGAGCTTTCCCTTCCCGCTCGACTTCGGCTGCTGGTGGCTGGCCGTGCTGCCGGCGGCGATCTCCCAGCGCCTGCTCAAGTGGCTCGACTACGCCGAGGGCTCGAAGTCATGAGTGCCGGTATCGCTCACACCCTCGGCGCTGTGATGACCACGCTGCTGCTCACCTCGCTGTTCGAGCTGCTGCTCAAGCCGCGCCCGCGCCCGCTGTGGCAGCGTCCCGCGGCGGTGATCGGCGTGCACGCGGCCACTACGCTGCTGCACTTCACGCTGTGGCTGCTGATCGTGCAGCGGCCGTGGTTCGCGGTGGTGATCGCCGGTTCGCTGCAGATGGTGATCGTCCAGGTCAACAACACCAAGTCGGCGTCGCTGCGCGAGCCCTTCCTGTGCCAGGACTTCGAGTACTTCGTCGATGCGGTCAAGCATCCACGTCTCTATATCCCGTTCTTCGGTATCGGCTTGACCATTGCCGCCAGCAGCGCCGGCGCCCTGGCCATCGCCGCCGGCTTCTGGCTCGAACCCTCACTGTTCGCACGCCCCGATGCCCCCTGGAGCCTGTTCGCCACCCTGGCGCTGAGTGCCGCCAGCGCGATCGCCCTGTGGCTATGCCTGTCGCGCCTGCCGGCCTGCACGCTCGAGCCCAACCGCGATTTGGTCGAGCTGGGGCTCTACCCCTACCTGTGGGCCTATGGCAGGCTGCTGCGCCAACCGCTGGCAGCGGGCGGCAACGCTGCGGCCTTCCCCGAACCGGCGACACCGCCCGCCAGCAACACCCTGCCGCACCTGGTACTGGTACAGAGCGAGTCGTTCTTCGATCCGCGCACTTGGTACCCCAGCGTACGTATGGAGATTCTGCGCGAGTATGATGCCCTGGGTGATGAAGCGCTGGCCACGGGTCGTCTCGAGGTCCCCGCCTGGGGTGCCAACACCGTGCGCACCGAGTGTGCGGTGCTCACCGGCCTGACCCCGGAAACCCTTGGCGGCCACCGCTTCAATCCCTACCATCAGCTGGCGCGGATGCCGGTGCGCAACCTCGCCGGTGCACTCAAGGCACTGGGCTATCGTACGGTCTGCGTACACCCCTATCCGGCCAGCTTCTATCTGCGCGATCGGGTCTATCCGCAGCTCGGGTTCGACGACTTCATCGATATCACCGCCTTCGACGAGGCCGACCGCGATGGTCAGTACACCGGCGATCTGGCCCTCGCCGAGAAGGTGCGCGAGCTGCTCGCCGCGGACGCGGGGCAGCCGCTGTTCGTGTTCGTGATCAGCATGGAGAACCATGGCCCGCTGCATCTGGAGACGCCCGACCCCAGGGTGGCCGCCGACTGGATCGAGGGCGAGCTGCCTGCCGGTTACGGTGATCTCGCGGTCTATCTGCGCCACCTCAACAACTGCGACAAGATGCTCGCGCGTCTCAGGGAGCTCCTGACGACAGCCGACAGGCCCGGCATGCTGGCGTTCTACGGCGATCACGTACCGATCATGCCGGGGGTCTATGCCGATCACGGCGAGCCGGATGGTTTGACGAACTATTTCATCTGGCAGACCGACGCCGGGCCAAGCGATAAGATGCGCATGACACTCTCAGCGGATAAGCTGGGCACCACCATTTACCAGACCATCATCGAGCGCACGTAAGCAGGCAATCGACGGGCAAGCATGGCGGCGAGACGCCTGAGCACGTGCACAGGCCGTGAACGTACCAGGCGATGTCGACGCCACGTGGGCGCAGCGCTGCGCCAAGGACCTGGATGCCCCAAGGGACGCTGTCTCCGCCTATCGCACACACGGCGATAGCGCAAACAGCGCCCCGGCGATGACGCAACAATAGCAAGGCGTAGCCCAGGCTACGGAGAAAGGAGTCCCAATGACCCAACGCGTTGCCATCATCGGCGCGGCTCATCGTTTCCCGAGCGCCCCGACTTCAGAACGTTTCTGGCAAGCGCTCAAGAGCGGCGAAGACCTGGTCACCACGGTCGCCGCGGACCGCTGGGACCATGAGGTCTATCGCCACCCCGACAAGCACCATCCCGGCACCAGCTATACTTTTGCCGCCGGCAGTCTGGGCGACATTTCCGGCTTCGATGCGGCTTTCTTCGGCATCTCCCCGCGCGAGGCGGCGCAAATGGACCCGCAGCAGCGCCTGCTGCTGGAGATGACCTGGGAAGCGATGGAGGATGCCGGCATCCCCCCGCAGCGCCTGCGTGGCAGTCAGTGCGGAGTGTTCATGGGCGTCGCCAGTCTCGACTACTCCTATCGCATGGCCGACGACATGTCGGCGATCGATACCTCCACCGCCACCGGCAATACTTCGAGCATCGCCTCCAACCGCATCTCCTATCTGTTCGACCTCCACGGGCCGAGCATGTCGATGGATACCGCGTGCTCGTCGTCGCTGGTCGCTTTCCACCAGGCGTGCCAGTCGATCCGCAGCGGCGAAACCGAGATGGCCCTGGCCGGCGGGATCAGCCTGCACCTGCACCCGTTCGGCTTCATCATCTTCTCCAAGGCGAGTATGCTCTCGCCCACCGGGCGCTGCCAGGTGTTCGACGCCGACGGCGATGGCTACGTGCGCTCCGAGGGCGGCGGCGTCTTCCTGCTCAAGGATTATGACAAGGCGGTAGCCGACGGCGATCGCATCCTCGCCGTGGTCGCTGGCAGCGGGGTCAATACCGACGGCTACAAGAAAGGCCTGACCGTGCCCAATGCCGACGCCCAGGTGGCACTGATGCGTCAGACCCTGGCGCGCGCCGGCCTCACCCCGGACGATATCGACTACCTCGAAGCCCACGGCACCGGCACCGCGGTCGGCGACCCGCTGGAAACCCGCGCCATCGGTGCAGCGATCGGCCAGCAGCGACGCCAGCCGCTGCCCATCGGCTCGGTCAAGTCGAACCTCGGCCACCTGGAGACCGCCTCGGGGGTCGCCGGCCTGGCCAAGGCGATCTACGCCCTGCGCGAGCGCGAGGTTCCGGCGACCATCGGTATCCGCAAGGTCAACCCGCGCATCGATCTCGACGGCTGGAATCTGGAGATCGTCGACAAACCCCGCCGCCTCAAGGCCGAAGGCACACTGACCATCGGCGTCAACTCGTTCGGCTTCGGTGGCGCCAATGCCCATGTGCTGCTGCAGTCGGCACCGGCGATGGCGCAGCCCGCGGCCGCTGATGCCGACCGCCAGCTACCGCTGTGCCTGAGTGCGCGCAGCCCGGAAGCACTGCGCGAATTCTCCAGCCGCCTGAGCGCCACCCTGGCCAGCCACCCCGAAGCCTTCTACGACACCGCCTATAGCCTGGCTTTCCGCCGCGAGGCCCACCCCCACGCCGCGGTGCTGTTCAGCACCAGCGCGGGGGATGCGATCGCGCGCCTGGACGCCCTGGCCGCCGGCGAGAGCGTCCCCGGCAGCGCCAGCGCCGAGCGTGTCGCCGACGACCACGGCCCGGTGTTCGTGTATACCGGCAACGGCTGTCAATGGGAGCGCATGGGGCAGACCCTACTGGCGGAGTCGGCGGTATTCGCCGCCGCCATCGACGAAGTGGATGTGCTGTTCCAGCGCCATGCCGACTTCTCCCTGCGCGATGAGCTGAACGGCACCAATCAGGCCCGCGATGAGTCGGGAGAAGATCGCCTGGCGCGCACCGAAATCGCCCAGCCGGCGCTGTTCGCGCTGCAGGTGGGGTTGACCCGGCTGCTGGCCGCCGAGGGCGTGCGCCCGGCGGCGGTCACCGGGCATAGCGTGGGCGAGGTCGCCGCTGCCTGGGCCTGTGGTGCGCTGACGCTGGAGACCGCGGTCAGCGTGATCTTCCACCGTAGCGCCGGCCAGGGCCGCACCCGCGGCAGCGGCGAGATGAGCGCCGTGGGCCTGGGCGCAGAGGCGATGCAGGGCTGGCTCGACGCGCCCGAGTACGCCGAGATCGTGATCGCCGGGGTCAACAGCGCCAAGGGCGTGACCCTGGCCGGCCCGGCCGAAGCGCTGACGCGTCTGGAGAGCGCGCTCACCGCCGAGCGTATCTTCGCCAAGCGACTGCCCCTCGACTACGCCTTCCACAGCCCGGCGATGGACCCGATTCGCGCCCCATTGATCGACGCCCTTGGCCCCCTTGCCCCGGGCGACGGCGAGCTGCCCTTCTACTCCACCGTCTCCGGCACACGCCTGCCCGGTCGCGAGCTGGGCGCCGACTACTGGTGGCGCAACATCCGCGAGCCGGTGCAGTTCGCCCCCGCTATCGACGCCCTGATCACGGCAGGCGCCCGCACCTTCGTCGAGATCGGCGCGCAGCCGATCCTGCGCCGCTATCTCAGCGACGCCCTCGCCGCCGACGCCCAGCCGGGCTGCGTACTCGGCACCCTGGCCCGCAGCGATGATGGTCTCACTGCCGTCGAAACCAGCCTCGCCGGCCTGCTCGCCAGCGGCAGCGTGTCACCGCGCCACTGGTTCCCGGTAGTCGGCCGCTTCGTCGACCTGCCCCACTACCCCTGGCAGCGCGAAAGCTACTGGGTCAGCCCCACCGGCGATACCCAGGGGCTGATGGCGCGCCACTACGAACATCCGCTGCTCGGCTACCGTCTCGCCCGCCAGGGCTGGGCCTGGGAGAGTCAGCTCGATAGCCGGCGCTTGCCGTGGCTGGCCGACCACCGCGTCGGCGATGCCACCGTGTTCCCGGGGGCCGGTTTCGCCGAGCTGGCGCTGGCCGCCGCCAGCGCCTGGAAGGCCAGCCCACTGCTCGATATCGAGGCACTCGAGATCCTGAGCCCGCTGCTGCTCGACGCCAGCCACGGCAAGAAGCTGCTGCTCGAGCTGCAGGAGGCCGATGGCAGCCTCACCATGCAGACCCGCGAGCCGGCCAGCGACGATGCCTGGACCCTCAACGCCCGCGCCCGCATCGCCGCCCAGACCCGCGGCCTGCTGTTGAGCCGGCGCAGCGCCGGCTTGCCCCAGCGCGCCCCTGACATCAGCCGCGAACGCCACCTGGCGATGGCGGCCCACGTCGGGCTCGACTACGGCCCCGGCTTCCAGGCCATCGACGCCATCTGGGTCGAGGATGACCGCGCCCTGGGGCGCATCGACCTGCCGCCAGCGATAGCCGAGGGGCAGCGCGACTGTCTGCTCGCCCCGGGCATTCTCGACAGCGCCTTCCAACTGTTCATCCCGCTGCTGGCCGATGAGCTCGCCGCCGCCGGCGGGATGGCCTTCGTGCCGGTGCGTCTGGAGCGGCTGCAGCTGCGTCTCGACGCCGCACCGCCGGCGTGGATGGAGGTCCGCCTCACCAGCCGTGCGCCCCACTCGCTGTGCGCCGAGGTGGCGCTCTACGCCGCCGACGGCCAGGCCATCGCGGTGGTCGAGGGCGCCCGGTTCAAGGCTGCACGCCTGCGCCACGCCCCCCAGCACCGGCTGAGCTATCTCGACCACCGCCTGGTGCCGGCACCGCGCGAGGCCGCCAGCCTGCCGCTGGACGACGCCAGCGCCGAGCTCGCCCTGAGCGAGCTGCAGACGCGCTACCGCGAAGTGACCGGTGGCCGCTACGCAGACGAGGTCGCGCCGCTGCTCGACACCTTGGTCGCGACCTTCCTCGATCAGGCGCTGCGCCCGCATGCCGATGCCGACGGCCAAATGCCGCAGGCCCGCTTCGACAGCGGCGCGGCCGATCTGCGCCAGCGCCGACAGCGGGTGATCGAGCTTGCCATGGCCAGTGGCGTGGTCAGTCAGACCGATGCCGGCTGGCAGCTGCGCGAAGCGGAAGAGATCGACGCCGCCACGATCTGGAACCTGCTGATCCGCGACTACCCCGACTACGCCGCTCTGACCCACAGCGTCGGCCGACTCGGCCTGCACCTGGCCGAGTGGCTCGACGGCCAGCTCGATGCCGAGAGCCTGGGGCTGGACAGCGCGCGCATGACCCGGCTGATCCAGGCCAGCGTGGGTGAGCGCGGCTGGTTCGCGCTGGCCGACACCTGGCAGGCGCAGTACCAGCTCTCGTTGCAGCTGCTGCCGCCGCAGCAGCGGCTGATCCTGCTCGAGGCAGCGGCATCGCGGCCGCAGTTGGGTGAACGCCTGCTCCAGGGCATTCCCGGTGACCGCGCGGCGTTCCGCTTTCTTCCACTGCGCGATAGTGCACGCCAGGAAGCCGAGGCGCTGGCCGAGCAGGATGCGCGTGTCGAGCTGATCGCCACCGACGCGGCCGATGCGGATATCGGGGCGACGGTCGCGCTGATCACCCTCGACGGCACCCGCGAAGAGACCGCCGCGCTACTGCGCACGCTGCCGCAGCAACTCGACGAGGAGGCGCAGATCGCGCTGCTGGCCCAGGGCGACAGCGACTGGCGCAGCTTCCTGTCGCTGGCCCTGGCGGACGACACCCTGCCCGCGGCGCTCAATGAGGTGCGCGAGCAGCTCGAGATGCTCGGCTACCGCGGGATCGCCGAGCATGCCCTGGAGAGCGACCATGGCGGGTTGGTACTGCTGACAGCCCAGCCGCCGCTGGCCAGCGCCACGCCGGGCGATGATAACGACGAGCGTGCCGAGACCGCACCGGCACACTGGCTGATCCTGGCCGACGCCGCCTCTCAGCCCCTCGCAAACGCGCTGGAAGCGCGCCTGAACGCCCTCGAAGAGACGGTCTCGCGGCGCAACGATGGTGAACCGGCGGCACTGCTCGCCGAGGTCGCAGCGACCCAGGTGGTCGACCTGCGCGGCCTCGGCAGCGACGCCGAAACACGCTGCGTGCTCGCCATGCAGTGGTTGCAGAGTCTCGAAGCCAGTGGCAGTGAGGCGTCACTGTGGCTGATTACCCAGGGCGTCGGCCCCACCCTGGGCGCGATGGATATCCTGAGCGCCACACCGCCCGAAGACGCGGCCTTGTGGGGCTTCGGCCGCTCCCTGCAGAACGAGGCCGGCAGCCGCCAGGTGCGGCTGCTCGATCTGCCGCCAAACGCAGCGACCAACGAGGCGCTGCTGGACGCCCTGCTGTTCGAGCTGGAGATGCCGGATGCCGAGAGCGAGGTCGTGCTCGACGCCGAGGGCGCGCGCTGGGTGCCGCGTCTCGGGCTCGAGCCAGCGCCGGGCAGCGTCAACGAAGCCGAGCAGCGCGAGATCGGCGCCGGCCACGCGGTCAGCCTGGGCTTCGAGCTGCCCGGTCAGCTGCGCCATCTGCGTTGGCAGCCCCATACGCTGGCCGCGCCTCAGGCGGGGCAGGTCGAGGTGGCGGTCAAGGCCACCGGGCTCAACTTCCGCGACGTGATGTATGCCCTCGGCCTGCTCTCGGACGAGGCGATCGAGAACGGTTTCGCCGGCCCCACCCTGGGGCTGGAGTTCGCCGGTGAAGTGGTGCGGGTCGGCGATGCCGACAGCCCGCTCAAACCCGGCGATGCCGTGGTCGGTTTCGGCCCGGCGAGCTTCAGCGACCGCCTGATCGCCGATGCCAACGCCGTCGCCGCGATTCCGGCGGAGATCGGCTACGCCGCCGCGGCCACCATCCCCACGACCTTTTTCACCGTCTACTACTCGCTCAAGCATCTGGCCCGCCTGCAGCCGGGTGAGCGGTTGCTGATCCACGGTGCCGCCGGCGGCGTGGGCCTGGCCGCGATCCAGATCGGCCGCTGGCTGGGCGCCGAGATCTACGCCACGGTCGGCTCCGCGGAAAAACGCGACTTCCTGCGCCTGATGGGCGTGGAGCGGCTCTATGATTCACGCAGCCTGACCTTCGCCGAAGAGATTCTGCACGATCTCTCGGTGGACAACGGCGGTGACGGCCGCGGGGTCGACGTGGTGCTCAACTCGCTGGCCGGCGAGGCGATCAACCAGAACCTGCGTGTGCTCAATCCGTTCGGCCGCTTCATCGAACTGGGCAAACGCGACTTCTACGAGAACACCAAGGTCGGGCTACGTCCGTTCCGTAATAACCTGAGCTATTTCGGGGTCGACTCCGACCAGCTGATGCGCGAGCTGCCGCGCCTGACCGGCGAACTGTTCGGCGAGATGATGGCGCTGTTCGCCGACGGCACCCTGGCACCGCTACCCTACACCGCCTTCGGCAGCGATCGGGTGGTCGAGGCCTTCCGCTACATGCAGCAGGCACGCCAGATCGGCAAGGTGGTGGTCACCTACGAGCGTCCGCCGCAGATCGCACCGACGCCCAGTGACGATCTCACTCTCACCCTGGATGCCGCCGCGACCTACGTGGTTACCGGCGGGCTGGGCGGTTTCGGCCTCGCCACCGCCGAATGGCTGGCCGCCAAGGGTGCCCGCAAGCTGCTGCTGCTGGGACGCCGCGGCGCCACCACCGAAGAGGCCCGGGCCGGCGTGGCACGGCTGCAGGCCGCGGGTGTGAGCGTGCATGCCGAAGCCTGCGACGTGACCGATGCCGAGGCCCTGCGCGCGGTACTCGACACCGCCCGCGATGCCCTGGGTCCGCTCAAGGGCATCGTGCACGCCGCCACGGTGATCGACGATGGCCTGATCCGCAATCTCGACGCCGAGCGGGTGCGCCGCGCGATGGCGCCCAAGCTCGACGGTGCGCGCCATCTGGATGCGTTGACCGCGAACGACCCGCTCGATTTTTTCGTGGTCTACTCCTCCGCGACCACGCTCTTCGGCAACCCCGGCCAGGCCAGCTATGTGGCCGCCAATCACTGGCTGGAAGCCTTCGGTGCGCAGCGACGCGCCCAGGGTCGCCCCGCCACCGTGGTGCGCTGGGGGGCGATCGAGGATGTCGGTTTCCTCGCGCGGCATACCCAGACCCGCGACAGCCTGCAGGAGCGCCTGGGCGGCGAAGCACTGACCTCCCGCGATGCCCTCGAGGTGCTCGAGCGCATGCTGGTGGCCAATGTCGCCTCGCTCGGCGTGCTCGAGCTGGAGTGGCGCGCGCTGGCGCGCTTCCTGCCCACGGCGGAGACGCCGCGCTACCGAGAGATCGCCCGCAGCGCCAGCGACGACGGCAGCAGCGAAGGCGACGAGGACCTGCAGCAGCTGCTGGCAAGTCTGGAGCCGGAGGCGCTCTACGACACCCTGATCGGGGTCCTCAGCAAGGAACTCGCCAAGATTCTGCTGATCGATGAAGAGAAGATCGACATTCACAAGTCGGTCTACGACATGGGCTTCGATTCGCTGATGGGGGTCGAGCTGGTCACCGCGCTGGAGTCGCGCCTGGGTATCCAGGTCCCGGTGATGGTGCTCAGCGAGGCCGGCACCCTGGCCAAGCTGTGCGACTATCTGATGCACAAGCTGCGTGGCGACGGTGGCGACAGCGATAACGAAGACGAATCGATCAGCAGTCTCGCAGCCCGCCACGGGGTCAGCGAGCTGCAGGATGGGCAAGTCCCCGGAGAGAGCAAACCGTGAGTCAGTCCGATACGCTCAAGCAGCGTCTGCTCGACCAGGCCCGCCAACGGCGCCAGCAGCGCCCGGCGGGCGATGCCCCCAGCCCGCGCCCCGCAGGCGCCGGCGTGGACGAACGCTTTACCCGTTTCGACCGCCACCCTGGCTATCAGCAGTTGAAGCTGATGCGCGAAGGTGGCCAACGGCTAGGTATCCCCGACCCCTTCTTCAAGGTCCACGAAGGCACCGCCGGGGCCACCACCACCATCGGTGGGCGCGAGTGCATCAACTTCGCCAGCTACAACTATCTCGGGCTGGCTCACCACCCCAAGGTGATCCAGGCCGGCATCGAGGCGCTAAAGCGCTACGGCAGCTCGGTCTCGGCGAGCCGACCGGTCTCCGGCGAGCGCCCCATCCACCACGAGCTGGAGCGCGCCATCGCCGAGACCTACGAGGTCGAGGACGCGGTGGTGTTCGTCAGCGGCCACGCCACCAACGTCTCGACCCTGGGCTACCTGCTCGGACCCAAGGATCTGGTGCTGCACGACGAGTACATCCACAACAGCACCCTGGTGGGGGCCCAGCTCTCCGGCGCGCGGCGGATGAGCTTCGCCCACAACGACCCGGCGGCACTCGAGGCCCTGCTGGCGCGCCACCGTGGGCAGTTCGAACGCGTGCTGGTGGTGATCGAGGGGCTCTACAGCATGGATGGGGACGCCCCCGATCTGAAGCGCTTCGTCGAGATCAAGCAGCGCCACCAGGCGTGGCTGATGGTCGATGAGGCGCACTCCTTCGCGGTGATGGGCGACACCGGCCTGGGGCTGCGCGAGCACTGTCAGGTGGCGGCCACCGACGTCGATATCTGGATGGGTACGCTCTCCAAGACGATGTCCGGCTGCGGTGGCTATATCGCCGGCTGCCGCGAACTGGTCGAGATGCTGCGCTACTTTGCGCCGGGCTTTCTCTACAGCGTGGGCATGCCGGCCCAGGTCGCCGCCCCGTCACTCGCCGCGCTCGCGGTGATGAAAGAGGAACCGCAGCGCCTGCGCGACCTGCACACCATCTCGAGCTACTTCCTCGAACAGGCCAAGGCGCGCGGCTTCGACATCGGCGACAGCATCGGCGTTGCGGTGGTACCGATCATCGTCGGCAGCTCGGTGCTCGCCGCCGGCCTCTCGGACGCCCTGCTCCAGCACGACATCAACGTACAACCGATCCTGCACCCCGCGGTGCCGGAAAAGAGCGCCCGTCTACGCTTCTTCCTCAACTGCGAGCACACCCGCGAGCAGATCGACCGCACCCTGGACGTCCTTCAGGTCGAGTGGCAGGCCCGCATCCAGTAAGCAGGCCAATCGCTCCCGCGACCGCGGCGCCACGCCGCGGTCTTCCCTCAGCGCGTATTCCCCCTCGTAGGTGGGGCCAACGCTAGACGCGAACTTTACCCGCAAAGAACAAACCGGCAGCCTTGCCTTTACCGCCTCAATCTCCGAGCAAGCCCCCTCTCCTCGCGTCGAGTCGCCTCACTACATTAGAGCCACCTTGTATTTTATTTCTCGTCCGTCATGCTGAACTCTGCCCCTTATTTGCCGATGACAAAACTCATATAACCGACAGGGAACAGCAGCGATGCGGATCGACATCAAGGCGGCCGTACTCGGCTTGAGTACGCTTACCGCTTGCCCCAACGTGGCCGCCGCCGGCTTCGGTCTGGCAGAGCTGATTCAAATTGGCCAGGCACTGCCCGATGTGCAGAACCAGGATGCCCTCTCGATAGACGCTACTCAGGCCAGCCTGAAACTGAACAACGGCCGTGAATTCACTATCAGCTCGCCCGACGGCCAGACCTCGCTGGCCGACCTGGTCAAGGGAGACAGCGTGGCGCTGGATGTGAACGGCAATCGGGTCAACGTCACGACCACGGCTGCAAGCCTCGAAGCGGGTTATGACAAGGGCGATCAAGCGGCGGTCTACTCGATCTCCAGCGTGGTCGACACCCGGCCGCTGACCCTGAGCTGGGAGGGTACACCTGATTCGATCGCCACAGCCAATCGCCTCTCCGCCACCCTCAACGGCCAGCCCGTCACGCTGGTTCTCCCCGAGGGCCAGACGCTGGACGATTTCAAGGGGTCGACGCCGATCACCCTATTGGACGCCAACGGCAATCCGCTGGTCGAGGAGCGGTCACTCAACGCGCTCTCGCCGAGCCGCCTGCTGCAACTGGCCGCTCGTCTGGGCATGCTCGATACCGACATGGCGCTACGCGGCGCCCAGAAGCAGGCGATGGCGCAGAACTTCGGCATTCTCTCCAGTCAGATCGACAGCGCCATGCAGCCCGGGCGGGCGCGCTCGAATGCCCCGCGCCAGGGCCAGCGCTTTGCCGCGGGTCGTGGCTTCAACGTCTGGGTGGCCAGCGAAGCGAGCGATCTGGAGGGGCGTGCCAACACCACCGCCTATGACGGCGACGGCAAGGCAGCGTTCGTCGGCATCGACTGGAAGCGCAACGACTGGCTGCTGGGAATCGCCACCGGGCACAGCTCAGTCGATATCACCACCACCAACCGGGTCGCGCGTGTCGATCTCGGCGGTGACGTGATCGCCCCCTACGCCGCCGTGGCCGTCGACAATGGCCGCTGGGTGTTCGATGCGGTTGGACTCTATCAGTCGCTGGATGGCCGCAGTCGCAACCGCTATCTGGACGGCGATGTGGATCTCGATGGCGAGCGCTGGGGCGCGCGCGGCTCGACGACCTACTATCTTCCACGCCTGGATCAATGGCAGGTCGGGGTGACCGCCGGCGGCGCCTATCTCAATGACAAGCTGCAGGGGCGCTATCTCGGCACCCAGAGCGATTACGGGGTCGAGCTCGGTGAGCTCTTCGGCGGGCTCAAGCTGGGCTACGATCTGCCCCACGGGCAGCTCTACGCCAGCGTGCTGCACTATCACAACATCACCGCCCACGTGGACAGTCGGGTCAATCTCATCGAGGAGGATGACCCCAGCCGGGAGCAGTTGGGCGTGGGACTGTCACATCAGTTGGGGCAGCGCTGGAATGTCGACTTTGCCGGTGTAGCCGTCGTCGGCAGCAGCGACACCCGCTATCGCAAGGTGCAGGCGACCCTGGCCTACCGTCTCTAGGTACCCTTGCCTAGCGTTTCCAGGGACGGTGCTGAAAAAGACATGCGCTCGCCGAGAGCGGGGATCAGATCACGCCGATATGCTGATCCGGGCGACTCTGCAGGGTCTGGGCGATATCGCCCAGGGCCACCGCCAGCGACTGGCGGCTGATGGCGCCGCCCAGACAGACGCGCACGGCCTCCGGCGGCTGTCCGGAGACGGTGAAGGCGTCGCTGGGTACGACACTGATGTCGAAGTTGCCCAGACGATGGGCAAAGGCCGCCCGGCTCCAGTGGGATGCCAGGGGTATCCAGATATGGAAGGCGTCCGGCTGTCCGCGGAAACTGCCCTGGGGCAGCCACTCGCCGACCAGCGCGTAGCGGGCACGGGTCTCGCTGCGTATCGCTTCCAGCCAGCGCGCCGCGATGCCACTCTCGATCCACTCGGTGGCCAGTGCGGCATTCAACGGCGATGCCATCACCGTGGTCGCGCGCATGGCACCGGCCAGACGCCGCGCCTCGGCCTGCCCCGGCGCCACCACATAGGCGAGCCGCAGCCCCGCGCCCAGACACTTGGCCAGCCCGGCAATATAGTAGGTCGATTCCGGCGCATAGCTCGCCAACGGTGCCACCGGCTGACGCGGCAGCGCGGCGTAGGCATCGTCTTCGATGATCGGCACGCCGTAGCGCCGCGCCACCTCGGCGATCGCCTCGCGCCGGGCGGGCGTCATCGTCCCCGCGGTGGGATTGTGCAGGGTCGGATTGCAGTAGAGCGCGCGCGGCGAGTAGCGGGCGCAGGCGGCGGCGAAAGCTTCGGGATCTATGCCCGCCTCGTCGATCGGCAAGCCGACCAGTCGGATACCCAGCTGCCCGGCCACGGCGCGTAGACCGGGATAGGTGAGCGCGGCACAGCACACCACGGCATCCGGCTCGGTCGCTTTCAGCAGGGTCAAGATAGAGAGCAGCGCACTCTGCGCGCCGGGGCAGACAAGTAACCTCGCCGCCGGCACGTCAGGCCAGTGCCGCGATAGCCAGCCCGCGCCGGCCTCGCGGTCGCGCGTGGAACCGCCGAACTCCTGATAGCGCAGCAGCTCCGGCAGCCGCGGCTGCAGGGCGGCCAGGCCGGCCTGCATCTGCGCCGCCAGCTCGGTGTCGGTCGGCTCCGGCGGCAGGTTCATGCTCATGTCCGCGCCGCGCCGAACCTCCGGCGGCGGCAGCGGCGTAGCCACCTTGGCGGGCCGCGCCTCGCCAAGCACGTAGCTGCCACTACCGACCCGCCCCTCGATCAGACCACGCTCCCGCGCCTCGTTGTAGGCTCGGGTCACGGTGGTGAAGTTGATCCCGAGATGCTCGGCGAGCTGACGCTGGGTCGGCAACTGCTGATTCGGCGCGAGGCGGCCGCTGGCGATATCCTCGGCGATCGCATCGGCAATGGCACGATAGAGCGGACGCGTCGCCAGCGAGAGTCGCGGCACCCACGGCATGACATCTTCGGCCCAGACCGGCATCAGGCGAGATACCGATTGAGGCGGCCGATGCGATAGAGATCGTGCAGGTAGAGATCCAGCTTGGCCACCGCGTGGGTCAACAGGATCACCAGCACCAGCAGCACCAGGATCACCACCGGGTCGTTCATCCAGGCAAAGGTCGCGCCGGGCACTTCGTAAGCAACGGTATAAAGGCTCAGGCCGCCCAGAAACATGGCGATCAGGCAGTCGACAAGCACCACGATCAGCAGGGCCTTGCGCCAGTCATGCGCCACCGGACGGCCGGTCCACAGCGACAGATAGCGAATTTTCACCCCCTGCTCCAGCACGATGCTCTTGCGCCGGCGCAGCAGCGGCTCAGGGTTACGCGACAGCGTCTCGTCACGCTGTGCCGCGCTCACCAACCGCTCGGGAAAGACCCCGCGCAGCGCCGCAAACGCACTCTCTGCCGCGGAAACACGGCTCGCCCCTTCACGCATCGCCAGCGCTTCGTCGTCGCCGACGTTCTGCGCATAGTAGATGTCGTAAACCTGATAGACGGCGAATGCCACCCCCACAAAGATCACCGCCAGCACCAGTATTGTCTGGATCATACCCCGCCCCCCATGATTTCCATCGCACCATCGCTCTTCCCGAGGGCATCGGCGCTATACGCCGCCCCGGGTTCCCGTAGACGCAAGAATATTAGCAGCCATACAAAAACCATTCAATACAGGTATCGATGCATGCATTTATGTATTGTATGCATTCCTGTTTATTGCCTGCACCTGGCCTCGCGCCTGCGCCCCTCTGCTGACGTGGGCATCTTTGCTCGCGAAGGCTTTCCCTCCGCCATGGCATATAGGCAAACATCAGACAACAAAAGAGCCTTTCCCGTACCGGGTCTGCACCCGGCCGGGAAAGGCTCTCGGCAAAGAGGATCCATGGACGCCGACCGCCAGCCTCAACCCGTGATCAGCTTGCCCCTGACCGGCGCAGTGCATCGCGACTGGTATCGCTCATGGCATACGCTACTGCCTGATGCGCCGGATCTGCATGAAGACCTCGGCCGCTTCCAGACCATGGACGGCACCATTGTGCCGCGCCAGATCCAGCAGATGAGGGATACTCCTCGAGTGCGGGAACGCCCGCATTTCGAGGGCATAGGCCTGCAAGGCAGCTTCTTTGATCGCCAGATAGTATGAGATATCGACAGCGTAACTGGGAAGGAAAGGCACCACGCCCGGACTATTCCATTCCGTGCTGGACATCACCTGAAAGGCATAGATCTCTTTCACACTGGCATGCGGCTGCGGGCGGCAGGCGGTCAAGACCGCCTGGTGCGCCACCCGGTGATCCACATTCAAGTCGCCATAGTGGTGCGTGTAGATGATATTGGGCCGCAGCTCTTCGATCACGGCTTCCAGCGGCTGCACCACCTCGATCAATGGCAGGCTGTCCAGGCGATTATCCGGCAGGTCGAGATAGTAATATTTCTCGACACCCAATAGTTGCCGGGCCGACTCCGCCGCCTGCTGGCGCCGCTCCTGATCCGCAGGGTCAGCGCCGGCTCGCGAACTGGTTCCATCGGCCAGAAACAGCGCATAGACGGTGTCCCCTTCCGCCACATGCCGCGCCATGGTACCGCCGCAGCCGAGCGCTTCATCATCGGAATGCGCCGCCACCACCAGGACGATATTACTCATCGATCAAGTCCCAGGACGTGGCCATGCCCCGCTCGACGCGCTGCTTGACGCGCCTGCCGATGAGCTGGTCGAAGTATTTGGGGGCCAACCCGAAGCCCGGCCTGATGCGGCGAATATGGTCAGCGGTAATCCTCTCTCCAGCCTCCAGATCCTTGACGAAATAGAGGGATCGTCTGAAGTGCCGGTTCCCCGCTTCCGAGGGCTGCCGGTCAAAACCGCGCGCCCCCAGGGCTGACCAGGCATCGAAAGACGCCTGACAAAGTTGCTTCAGCTCATCGGGTTCGATGGAGAATTCACTGTCCGGGCCCTTGTCGTTTCGACTCAACGTGAAGTGTTTTTCGATCACGCAGGCACCGAGCGCAACCGCGGCCACCGAAGCGGTCGTACCCAGGGTATGGTCGGAAAGACCGGGGATGGTCCCGAACCGCTCCGTCAACGCTGGCATCTGACGCAGGTTGGCCTGATCCATCGGCGCCGGATAGCTGCTGATGCAGTGCAGCAGCACCAGGTTTTCACAGCCACCTTCCCGGGCGACGGCGACCGCCTCGGCGATTTCCGATTCGGAACACATCCCGGTAGACATGATGATCGGCTTGCCTTTGCTGGCAATGTAACGGATCAGCGGAAGATCGGTCGCCTCGAACGAGGCAATCTTGTAAGCGGGCGTATTCAATGATTCCAGCAGATCCACCGCTGACTCATCGAACGGGGTCGAAAAGACCGTGATGCCCATGCTGGCCGCGTACTCGAATATCGCCTGATGCCACTCGAAGGGCGTCTCGGCCCACCGATAAAGATCGTAGAGCTTGTAACCGCCCCACAGGCCGCCCTGAATCATGAAGTCATCACGATCACAGTCGATGGTCATCGTATCAGCGGTGTAGGTCTGTATCTTCACCGCGTGGGCGCCGTTGTCATGGGCCGTCTTGATCGTCTCGAGCGCCCGCTCCAGAGAGCCATTATGGTTGGCCGACACCTCGGCGATGATATAAGGCGGGTGACCTTCACCGATCTTACGGCCATCAATTATCGCTGCCATCATTGGCCTCACTCGGTCGTTGATACAGGGTGACGGCAGCCGTCAGCTGAGTGCCATGGTGCTGCGCGTCTCTCAATTCGAGTCTGAACTCACCGTAATCCAAAAAGGCATGGGGATAACCGTCAGCGTCCAGCATCCTGATAAAGTCATAGAGACTACCCAGCTCCAGGGCCTTGGGGATTCGGCTCTGTGCCGGCGTCCGGCGCTGGAAAAGGGTCGGCTCACCGGTCTGGGGCGTCGGCGCTGGCCCGGTCGATATCATCCAGAGCATGATATCCACGCTCAAGGCGCCCGCTCTCAGATAAATCTGCTGCGCGGTGCCGGACAATGACAGATCCCTTTTCGCATAGACCGGGCCGGCGTCCATCTCACCCTCCATACGCAAGGCGCTCAGCTTGGTATGACGATGCCCAGCCATAATCAGATTCTGTAACGGGCTCCCGCCGCGACCGTAGGGCACATCGGTCATGTGGAAGCAGACACACTCGTGGCGGTTCCAGATGGATCGCGGAACGATCCAGCTCCAGTGAAGGAAAAAAATATACCGGGGCGTGATCCGGGTTAATGTCTCCACCAGCGACTCCGGGGAGGAGACCCAGATCCAGTGGGCGTCGGCATCCTCGGACAAGGCGTCGAAATAGGGCCGATGCCAGGTCTTGCAGCTGGCAAATAGATAAGTGGTCTCGTTAGCCTGGCCAAACGACATGTTACCCCTCTGCCTTATGGATCTGCAGCGTGTAGACCTGCCCCTCGATCTCGAAGTAAGCCGGGTATCGCTCGTTGTCGACCACTCTCAACAGATCGAACTGCTCGCGTAGTGGCCTATCGATATCCAGGCGACTGTCGCCGGGGCCGCGGCGAGGGTACCAGGAGGGCTCGCCCTGCTGCCGGTGCGGCGTCAGCTCGTCATATCGATCCACGAACCTCAGACACATCTCCAGCGTCTTATCGCCCTGTCGTGCCCGCCACTCAGCGCACAGTTCATTGCCCTTGAGCTCGATGACATCTTCGATCCAGATATCGCCGGCATCGGGTGCTGCGACGGCTTCGATCAGGCAGACGGGGATGCGATTCTTACCTCCCAGTATCTGCCAGGTCATGGGTGCAAAGCCGCGCCCTTGAGGCAGGCGACTCTCATGCACGACCAGGTTGTGCCGGTTTTTCTGCAACACCTCTTCAGCGACGAGCTTGGTGCAGCCGAGCATGAAGTTGATCCAGCCTGGCCGAATGGCCTCGATGCGCTCACAGAAGGCCGCGTCAAACCCTTTCGCCGTGAGTCTATCGACCAGTCTCATGGCATAAGGTGTAATCCAAGACTCATTGTCGACCAGCACGGTTATCGAACTATTTTTCATGCATTAACTTCCCCAAGCGCTGGGCACCCAACCCATCGCCAATCGAAGCGGCCTTTTCGGACATCTCAGCGAGGTATTCGGGCACGGATAAACAGCGACGGATAACGTCATTCAACTGGGTTTCCCCATGTCCGTCTTGCATACGGATGGCCACAGCAGCGCCGGATCTATCCAGCATGGCCGAGATGAAGCGCTGATTCTCGGCGATCACCAGCAGAATGCTCGGCAGGCCCAGACAGCAGCGCTCCCACGATGTGCTGCCGGCAGCCCCAATCGCCAGATCAGCCTCGGCCATGCGCCGCGCCATGTCGCTCACGTTGGTGACGACCTCGGTAGGTTGCTCGAGGCTCTGCGCCAGCCGGCTCACCTCATCGGTCCATGGCGCAGTGGCGCCCATCACCACCGTGATCCGGCACGTTGCGGGCAGTCCGGCATCGCGCAGGACCCGAAGGACATCCGCGGTGACGTTGTCTTTGTCCACCCCGCCCAGACTGACCAGCAACTGTGACAGCCCTGGCCGGGTGGCGCGCCTTTCCAGACTCGGCTGGCGCCACTCGGCGAACTCCGGGCGCAGCAGCGCATAGTCGGGGCCGACCATCAGGCGGCAGTCTGGCGGCACCAGTCCCGCGTAATCCCCGGCGCGCCGTCCCAGATTCTGATCCAGCAGCAGGTCGGCGATGTGCTCACGATCGGCGAGATCATCGATGACCAGCAGCCGCGTACCCGGCGGACGCACTGCCGACTCCCAGCGCGCGTCCAACGCATAGTGATCCACCACCAGCCAGTCTGGAGCGAGCGACGCTAGTATCGCGGTACTCTCCCGAGCGTCCAACGGCCAGTCGACACCCAACCAGGCCGCGTGGGCAGGCCCCTCAATGGCCCCATCCGAGGGCGGTGCCTCGGCGACCGCGGGCGCCGCTAGCCGAAACACCTCGAACCCCTCGGCTTCGATACGCGCGATCAGATGTCCGGGAAGCTCACGACACAGGAAACAGCACCGCGCCGCGTGATGCTCGCGCAACGCCGCAGCCAGCGTCACGCAACGCATGACGTGCCCGGTACCGATTTCCAGCGAGGCATCGACGCGAAAGGCGATGTCAATCAAAACCTTAACACTCTCTGCTGCTGGAATTTTGAGAAAAAAACGTTCTCGCTAGTGCCAGATCGTCTCCATCATCAATATCCACAGCACTGGCTAGAGAAATAGGCTCAAAAGCATGATTCGGACCATAAAAATCACCACACTCAATTAGCTTTGGTGCTTTGGCCAGCCAGATCGCCCCAGTAGGACAGTAAAGTTCAGGCAGATCTTGGGAACGCGAGGCAGCATACTCTTTAAACAAACGGCTTGGCTGTCCGTCCTCACTTAAAGTAGCCGCCCACCATGGATTCATCCAACCAAACTTAAAACAGCTGATTTGAAAGTCACGCCCTTTTTCCATAAAGCTTTCAATAGAAAGTTGAATATCTATAGAAGAGCGCAGAGGACAATTTGCCATGAGCTGCGCTACAATGCCATAGCTCTCGCCCCAATAGTCCATAGCTTGCCGAAGTGCTACAGTTGTCGCCATACTGACTGGTGAATAGTCATCCGCACAATTCACACGTAAAAAAGGCACCTCGGCGCCATATTCTTTAGCAACCTGAGCAATATCCTCATCATCTGTCGAGACCAACACCCGATCAAAGACACCCGATTGCAAAGCCGCTTCAATTGTCCAGCCAATCATTGGCTGACCCATGAAGTCAATAATATTTTTACCAGGAATACGTTTGGACCCAGCACGAGCAGGTATGATGGCAATATGTTTGCTGGCTACCATAAACACCATCCTCCATCGGCCATAATAGTTTGGCCCGTAATTGCAACATTACCGTCTTGAATCATACTCTCCAAAGGCCCTGCCAGATCAGCCTCTCTTAACATACGCCTGGACGGAGACAAGGCCGCATAGCGTTTTTCGAACTCAGTATCAACTCGCCCTTTCACTCCTCCATAGGCAATGCAATTCACTCGAACCTGTTTCTCAGAAAAGCGAACGGCAAGTTCTTTGGTCAAATGCATCAACGCGGCCTTGGCCACTCCATATTGTATTGGCGACTGGTGAGGATATGCGTCGTACAAGTCTGGATTGGCTGCCACGGCGCCATATTGAGATCCAATATTGGTAATGGTTTTAAGATCATTCGACTGAGAATTGTAAAGCGCCACTGAAAGCTCGTAAGGAACGATGACATCCAACAAATATTCCTGTTGAAATTCTTCGCGATCCGTTTGCCCCATTCCGTTAGTCGATAGAGAACTCAGACTTCGCGCATTGTTGACCAAGTGATTGACAATATGACCGGCATCATGCACCTGCTCAATCAGCTTTATTGCCGCATTTTTTTCCGTTAGATCAACAACGAAGCCTGTCAACTCACCCTCGCCTTGATAATTGGCGATCAGTAAATCGGCTCGACTGCGGCTGGTCGAGGTAAAAAGGACATTCCAACCTCGTTCAACGAAGTGGGAGACAAAAACGCGGCCAAACTTTCCCGTACCGCCCGTAATCAAGATTGTCTGGGTCATGATCTACCTTGTTCAATAAGCGATACAACTCTCGAGTGGTGCTCCTTAGGTGACTGCACCGTATTGTTTTCGATCCCCCTCACAAAGTCTTCAAGCGCCTTTTTGAACGCCGGGAAGGCATCCGTAAAAAGGAGTTCTTTCCACCCCTTCGTTCCGTGCAGCCTTATCGATATCGGGGCCACGGCGTCACCAGTTGCTACAAAACTTGTTTGGATGCCGCTTTTCCATAAGACCGACAGCATGGCACCTGTGGTTCCATGGTCGCCACTCACGCGAGAAGAAGTTTCGGGTACATCTTCACTCGGCAAAAATCGTAAACTCGGCTCTATAACATGGACAGCATACTTATCCCAAGATTTTGGCGTCGTAGCAATAATGCTTCGAATTTCGCCCAACGCCAACGATTCCTCAGCACTCAATCTTAACTCATCGCCATAAGAGAGTGCAGAACAGCTAAATATCTGACCAGGGTATTGTTCCAGATCGTAGAGATAGCCCAAGTCATTCAAACTCAATGCTATCGGCTTATCTATATAGACAGGAACTCCCGCCTTGAGAAATGGCGCGGCATATTTGTAATGATTCTCTGCATCGTCTCTTGCCAGCAACAGGCCATCAACCATACCGATCATGTCATTGGGATGACTCACCACTGTTGGTATTCTGGCTGCACTGGCCACTTTATTAGACAGATTTTGGTCCTGAGTCCAGATCGAAGTCACCCTAGCAGAAGATAGCTGGCTTTCCGGCCAAGTCTGACGCTCAAGATAACGAGGTATGACAGGGAACCCACAGGCTTCCATGGCCGCTTTATCGTAACCATTAAAGATCGCCCCCCAAGAATAAGGGTGGCCATTTCCACTCGACAAACCAATCATGCCCAGGTTAAGCATTACAACTTCCACATAGACGGATTAATCAGAGCTTCATCGTGTGAACACAGAGATGCCGGAGGTTTTATTTGATGAGAACATATGCTGGCAAGAATATCTTCAAGCTGGTTTTGGCAAGTCACACCGACGACGACCTTATCTATTTGAGGTCGTTGAACGAGACAACCCAAGCAAGCTTCCAACAGTGATATATTCTCATCACGGCACCATTCTTCGATGCGTAAAAATAGATCAGACCATGGCTTGAAAAATGCAGGCCTATCGTCTTTGCGCATTAAAAGCAACCCTTGCAGGAACGCCGATCGAATATGGACTTCAACCCCTGAGTGCTTCAGCTTATCTAACCACCCGGACTCGCGCATGCGCTGGTCGATAATATTCATCGGCGCCTGCACCATATCAAAATCATATCTTGAAAAAAGTTTCTCCAGCTCTTCTGGCCCGTATACAGAAATACCTATCTTTTTGACAACTCCACGCGCCTTGAAATCACAAAGCGCATTATAGACGTCCTGCCCATTACGCTCCATAAGATCCAAAGGGCGGTGAAGCAAGAGGCCATAGAGGCTAGATCGATTCAACTTCCTCAGAGAATTCTGTATATGGGTAGCCACCCATTCCCCGGCGTTGCTATCGTGAAAATCTCTAGGTGGTAGCTTAGATACCACATCAAAATTCTTGGTACCAACTCGCCCTAACAGAGACTCACTTTCACCATAACTGACCGCGGTATCCAGAGTCGTCACGCCAGCCCCATGCGCAATATCTAAAATGCGCCTCACATCTTGTAACCTCACCTTACCAGCGCTATTAGCAACGCCATAATTCATGCCAAACTGTACGGTTCCGAGCGCTATTTTCATTTCCCCAGCACCTCTGATAGCGCGCGAATTACTGCGTCCTGCTGCGACTCACTCAGGGTCGGGAACAGCGGCAGGCTAATCGCCTCGGCGTAGTAGCGCTCCGCCTGGGGGAAGTCTCCGTCGCCAAAACCGAGCGCTCGGTAATAGGGCTGGGTATGCACCGGGATATAGTGCAGATTGACACCGACACCACGCGAGCGCAGCGCCTCGAACACCTCTCGGTGAGAGGCCGACATCCGCTCCAGTTCGAGACGAACGACATAGAGATGTCGGCCGGAGTAGCCATCCGGATGCTGCCAGGGTGTCACCACTGGCAAATCGGCCAACGCCGTGTCATAGCGCGTCGCCAGGCGATGTCGCTCGGCCACGTAGGCATCCAACCGCTCAGCCTGGGAAACACCCAGCGCGGCCTGAAGTTCGGTCATGCGGTAGTTGAAGCCCAGCGCGATCTGCTGGTAGTACCAGGGGCCGTCGACCTCATGAGTCATGGCGGCCGGATCGCGCGTAATCCCGTGGCTGCGCAATAGCGTCATTCTCTCGGCCAGACTATCGTCGTTGGTCAGTGCCATGCCCCCTTCCGCGGTGGTGATGATCTTGACCGGATGAAAGCTGAACACGGTGATATCGCTGTAGCGACCGCTGCCGATGAACTCCCCCTGATACTTGCCGCCGACCGCGTGCGAAGCGTCTTCAATGATCCGGAAGCCGAAGCGCTTACCCAGGGCATGGATCGCCTGCATCTCGCAGGGCTGGCCGCACAGATGCACGGCAACCACCACCTTGGGCAACCGCCCCTGGCGCTCTGCCTCTAGCAGCTTGGCCTCCAGCGCCTTGGGGCAAAGGTTGTAGGTTCTGGGATCGATATCGACGAAATCGACACTGGCACCGCAATAGCGGCCGCAGTTGGCGGAGGCCACGAAGGTCACCGGGCTGGTCCAGAGCCAATCGCCCTCCCCCAGGCCCAGTGCCAGACAAGCGATATGCAGCGCCGAGGTGGCACTGTTGACCGCCAGCGCATGCCGGGCGCCCACGTGGGCCGCGAGGGTGCGCTCGAACCGCGGCACCTGTGGCCCCTGGGTCAGAAAGTCGGACTGCAACACCTTGAGAACGGCATCGATATCCGCCTGATCGATCTCCTGTCGGCCATAAGGAATCATCAGATGGCTCCGATCTTGTCCCAGTTGCGCTCGATCCATGCTTGCAACTGCGCATCGGTCATCCACTCGGCGTTGTTATGGCTCGAGTAGTTGAATTTCTCCGCCACCCGGGTTCCCCCCTTGATACGATTCACATCCTGATCCCACTTGTTGATTGCGGGCAATATCTTGAAATGATCAGGATACTCGTAGGTGTGAAGCGCATCCTCCTCCCCGATCATCTGCTCGTGCAGCTTCTCGCCGGGCCGGATGCCGACGATCTCCTGCCGGGCGTCAGGCGCCACCACCCGCGCCAGATCGGTCACCTTCATTGACGGGATCTTCTTGACGTAGATCTCGCCACCTTCCATATCCTCGAAGGCGTGCCAGACCAGCTCGACCCCCTCCTCCAACGAGATCATGAAACGGGTCATTCGCGGATCGGTGATCGGCAGCACGCCCTTGTCCCGCATCGAAAGGAAGAACGAAATGACCGACCCCCGGGACCCCATGACGTTACCGTAGCGCACCACGGAGAAGCGCGTCTCGTGGCCGCCGGCATAGGAGTTACCCGCGACGAACAGCTTGTCTGAGGTCAGCTTGGTCGCCCCGTAGAGGTTCACCGGGCTGCTCGCCTTGTCCGTGGAGAGCGCCACCACCCGCTTCACGCCCTTATCGATACAGGCATCGATCAGGTTCATGGCGCCCAGGACGTTCGTCTTGACGCACTCGAAGGGGTTGTACTCGGCGGTAGGCACGATCTTGGTGGCGGCCGCATGGACGACGTAGTCCACCCCATCCAGGGCGCGATAGATGCGGTCTCGGTCTCTGACATCACCGATGAAGAAGCGCACCCGCTCATCACCCGCGAACAGCTTGGCCATCTCCCACTGCTTCATCTCGTCACGCGAATAGACGATGACCTTGCGGGGGTTGTACTGGCTCAGCACCATGTGCAGGAACTTGTGACCGAAGGAGCCGGTGCCACCCGTAACCAGGATCACAGAATCATTGAACATCCTTTTTTACCTCGGGCCGCTTCGCCACACGCCGCCCCACTCACGCAGGTATCGGCATCCTGCGCTCATGCTACTGCCTGGCCCCGCGTTCAAAGCGGCAAACAAACCACCCTCAGGGGAACAAACCCACCTTTCGCGCCCGAGTGACGCCTTCCACCACACCCTCTCCACCGAAATCCCCCCTGCAAGAGCGGGCTTCGCTCGCGAGGGATGGGCCCATCAGGCCGGGCGGTATCCAGAACGCAGAACAAAAAAGAGCCTTTCCGGTGCCGGGTCTCCCCGGTCGTGAAAGGCTCTTTCGGCGGTTTCTCGACGACTGCTTACCACCGAAAACCCCAGGTTTCGGGCTGGCGACGACTCAGATGCGCTTGCGCGGGATCACGTGCCAAGAGGAGCGCCCCCCCTTGGCCGCGGCCCGGGCATCTTCCTTGAGACGCATGCGCTGGAGCACGCGATACTGCAGCCGGTTGAAGTAGTCGAACCCCAGCCCCGGTAGCGGTACGAAAGGATTGGTTCGGCTCATGCCCCATAGCGCCAGGCGCGAACTGCCGGGCTCGGCCTCGCCCCGCGCATGAATGCCGAAGGTGTTGGCGATCAGCAGTGTGTTGCCCTTGACCCGGAACGCCTGCGGCCCGCGATTACCCAGGCGCTGCGCCTCTTCGGCACTGACCCGGAACGAGCCCCGTGCGGTGTAGCTATCCGCGTGTTGGCGCGCACGCACGCTCATCTCATACTCCCACTTCAGCCGCTCCCGGTGCGGCCGGTTGGACCCAGGAACGAACACGAAAGGCCCATTGTGGTCGGTGACATCTTCTAGGTAGAGCCAGAATTTCATGGTCGGCTGGAAGGTATCTACGTGCAGGTTCTTCTGCGGGTCGCGCTTGTGCTCCTCGGGGCGATCTCCATTGTGCACGTTCTCGATATGGCAGATCGGCAGGCGTGCATGCCCTGCGCAGTAGCGGAACAGCCGCTTCAAGGCCGGGTCTTCCAACACCGCCTTCACCTCCGGCAACTGCGCGACCACCTCCGGCGCCAGCAGAATGCGGTGGGTGTCGGTATCGCCCTGGCAGCACTCGCGGATTTCCCCCTCATAGGCGCGCACCGCCGCCACCAGCGACTCGAACTGTGCCGGCGGCAGATAGTTCTCCTTGAGTACATAGCCCTCGCGCTGGAACGCGACCCGATCTACCTTGGGCACGCCGGGCGCGAACATCGCCATGCGCAGGCGCGAAATCCAGTAGGCCAGCCACACCCTGGCCGCGTGCAGGCCCCAGCGGTTGAGCCGCTCACTGCCGAGCACCGGGTTGCCCTTGAACGACTTGGCGCCGGTGAAGAGCTCACCGAGCCAGAGGGGATACCGCAAGACTCGTTTCATGAAGGCGCCCTCCCTGGGCAACACGGTGGTTTATGCAGCGTACCAACTGCTCGGCATCAAGCAGATTGAGAAGATCGAGCTGCAGAGAAGTGATTCAGCACTACTTACTGGGACATCGTCTGCATGACACGGCGATAGCCTGCTTCGGACTTGAACACATCTGCCTTGCCCTGAGCCGTGAGTATGCGATCGGCCAGATGCCGCAAGGCACCCGCCCCTCCCAGCACGGGCAGCACGCCGCTGGCCGCGCTGGCGACATAGTCCGGCGCATCGCTCACCGTATAACTCAGGCCGCAGGCGGCGAAAGCTGGCAGGTCGATGGTGTCGTCCCCCAGGCACACCGTCTGCTCAGACGAAACACCCGCTTGCGCCTGCAATTGACGACAGGCGGCTGCCTTATCCTTGATGCCATATAGCCCCAGTTCGATCCCCAGATCGGCGGCGCGCTTGCGCAAGGTGGCAGAATCTCGGCCCGAGAGAAACGCAACCTGCACCCCACAGGCAATCAGCATCCGAATACCCAGACCGTCGCGCACGTGGAACTGCTTGGCGGACTCGCCGGCTTCGGTGTAGTGCAGCCGGCCGTCAGTGAGGATGCCATCGATATCGGTAATCACCAGCTTGACCTGGGCCAACGGATCGGCGGGCTGATAGGGTTGGCCAAGGAAGTACGCGCGGACACGCTCCAGACACTCGGGGGTATCTACCCCCGGCCCGGTCGGCTCAACAGTCACCGCCCGGATCGTCATGCCGGCGTGCAGTAGTCGAAGCTGCTCCAGCACTTCAGCCCGCTCCACCATCGGTGAAGTCAGACGGCCGTAGGCCTCGAGCACCTCACGCCGATAAGCGTAAACACCAACGTGTTTGAGATAGCTCGCCTCATCGGCCTCGCGGGGGAACGGGATCGGCGAGCGACTGAAGTAGAGCGCGTCGCCGTTTTCCCGTAGTACCACTTTCACGCAGTTGGGGCTCTGCGCCTCTTCCGCCGATACTGGGTGGCACAGCGTGCCCACATGAACCTCAGGGCCAACTCCGGCCATCTCGGCGGCCAGGCGCTCGAGATCCGCCGGGCGCACCAGCGGCTCATCGCCCTGAACGTTGATGTAGAGATCGGCTTCGACCTCGCGCATCACCTCGACCAGGCGATCCGTCCCCGACACATGGTCGGCGGACGTCATGATCGCCCTGCCGCCAAAGCCGGCGACACACTCCACCACCCGCTGGTCGTCGGTCGCAACCCACACGGCATCGACGTTGCTCACCTCACTGGCACGCTCGTAGACGTGCTGGATCATGGGCTTCCCGGCGATCTCTGCCAGCGGCTTGCCCGGCAGACGGCTGGAGCCATAGCGAGCGGGAATGACAATGACGGTTTTCACAAGGCGCCCCCGGCTCAATCGATCTGCAGCTTGGGCAGCGACTTGACCGTGTCGTCGATCGCTTTGATATGAGTCAGGAACGGCTCCAACAGATGCAGCGGCAAGGCACTCGGCCCGTCACACTTGGCGTTGTCCGGGTCCGGGTGGGATTCCAGGAACAGACCGGCGAGCCCCGTTGCCATACCGGCACTGGCCAGCTCGACCACCTGCTGGCGACGCCCTCCCGATGCGGCGCCGCCCGGATCGCGCTGCTGCAGTGCATGGGTCACATCGAAGATGATCGGTAGATCCCCGGAAACCTTCTTCATCACGCCGAAACCCAGCATATCGACCACGAGGTTGTCGTAACCGAAGCAAGTTCCCCGGTCGCACAGCATCAGCTGCGAGTTGCCCGCTTCATTGAACTTCTCGACAATGTTGAGCATCTGCGAAGGACTCAGGAACTGCGGCTTCTTGATATTGACCGGTTTACCGGTCTTGGCCATGGCAACCACCAGGTCCGTTTGCCGCGCCAGAAACGCCGGTAGCTGAAGAATATCGGCCACTTCTGCCACCGGGGCCGCCTGCCAGGTTTCGTGGATATCGGTAATGACCGGCACGCCGAACTCAGACTTGATCGCCTCGAAAATCTTCAGCCCCTCTTCCATACCCGGCCCGCGGTAGGAGTGGATAGATGAGCGGTTAGCTTTATCGAAGCTTGCCTTGAAGACGTAGGGAATCGACAGCTTGTTCGTCACCTCGACGTAGTGCTCACAAGCCTTGAGCGCCATATCGCGGGACTCGAGGACGTTGACACCACCTAGGAGAGTGAAAGGGGTAGAGTTTTTAATTTGCAAATTCATATTACGACCTCAAGACCAAGCAATATTTGAATGAATGATGCCAGCGTAAGCTGCGTATTGAGCTTGCTGAAAATGCTGTTTATCTTTGGTTTGAAATGGTTTGCGAACATCCAAACATGGAATATTCAAGACGGCAGAATGCCCAAAAAGGCGCTGATACTCTTTGGTTCGCGCAACTCTTGACCGATCTCCCGCGTACGTATTGTATGGAAAATTAATAAAGACGAATTTGCTTTTGGGAGCAATAGAAACAAACAAGCTCACCACTTTTTCCATATAATAAGCACCCTCTTCCGGGGCCAAATACTCACCAAGGCTAAAATCTTTAAAGGTATCACCCCAGCCATGAAGAGCAATAAAAAAAGGATCAGGAAAACCAGATGACTCAGAGAAGGCAAGCCTCGCAGCCAAATCCATATAATTGTCCATTACAACCAGATCCGGCTGTGAGCCAAGGGCGTCAAACAATTGCATCCCATTGCTCAGACGGTGTTGACCTACTTTTTCTTTAGTTTGATTTTCAAGAATACGCTTTATATTAGCATCAGCTTTTGCTTTGGATAAATCCAGGCTATCAGTTCTTTGTATTAAATTATTGAGACCATCAAAACCCATTTCTTTCGAAGCAAATCTTTTATAGAAGACATCTGAGCGATTGTGATAAACGCTACTTATAACCTTTCCACCAAAAATTTTTACGTAGTTACCTGCCGTGTATCTTGAAAGACAAGAACCAAAAGTCACGACGTTCATATCTGCCCCCCTAAAGCAAAGACATTCCAGAAGCGAATTTTAACACATTATAGATCAATGGCAGCTGCCGACATCATAGCCGCACCTCTTAACAAATCAAACATCACACGCTCATTACAACGTGTTCCGTTTCGATCAGCCATCAGAGAGTAAGAAATCAAACAGACACGGCAGAGCAATTTCGTTGACTAGAAATATAGTCAATTAAGTCTTCGATTTCACATGCAACTTCTTTTCGCGGATCGCAATAGCGGGAGAGCTCTATGTAAGCAACATGGAATATTTCCACTACGCTTCGCTCTCTCTTTCGGCGTTCAACTACAACCTTATCTGTGGTGACTCCCCAGTTTGAATAAAAAGGAGCTCCGTAACAACGCACCTCTTTGCCCGACATTAGAGCCTCAAACCCAAGACCCGAGGTAACTACGAAGACTTCGTCTACAGCATCCAACAGGCTGTAAGGATTAATATCATAATCGATTAAATAAACATTGCTCATATGCTTAGTGAAGGCCAAAGACTCATTATTGTAATAACTACCTTTACCTCCACCAATTGAATCAGGGTGCTGCTTTATAATTATATCACAGTTCGAACGATCATTAATTGCATCCAGTAACATCTGATTAAAGCTTGTCTCATTAGCCAAGCCTTTCTCGACTGACTGATCGCCTTTTCTTTGGTCAACCAATAGAACTTTCTTTCTTCCTGGTGTTCCTATCGAGAACGGTACAATTGGAGCATGGTTATATTTCGAGATGCGCTCTCGCACTATTCTTCCGATAACTTCCTCAGCTCTTTGCCTTTGTGGCTCTGTAAGCTCAAGGGTTGAATTCAACAATCTTTCCATTCTGGATGCTTGAGTTGCATCGTAGTAACTCGTTGTATCATCCAAAATCAAAGAGAGGCCTGGCTCTCCTTTCAACCCTATGTTAACCGAGCGAATAAAGCCATCCTCGATATAGGCCATTTGACGACCTAACGCATTCTTCACTTGTCTCTGACGCTTTTTAGTATTAGCAGGTGAGATACCCCACTGCAAAAATAGATCAACGCTAGCAAGTTGCAGAATACTTTTCATTCCATGGCCACTAAAAACCCTTTGATTTGCATTTACAAGCTGGGGTAAATATTTCTGTATAGTACTCCAAGAATTTTCCGGAGAGTGTATACCAACAAGGTCAATACGCTCTCTATTGAACAGCTTTTCAAGGGAAGTGCTTTGCATAGAAAAGTCTTCTTTGTTTTCCACAAAACACTTCAAATAATCCTTAATTCTGACGCTCGACAAGCCATCAAAACTGCCATTTGAGAATTGCTTGGAGGCCCATTTTAACCCTTCACTATCAGCCTCAAACCCATTTACCAAATAATCCTCAAGTGTAAGCACAACCTGCTCGTGATTCCGTACGATAGGAAATTTACACTTCTCCCATATTTGCTTGAACTCCACATACTTAGTGGATATTGGCATACGCCCCATTAAAAGCCCCTCAAACAGCATGGTGCTATTAACTGAAGCAACCACTTCAGTGTGATTAAGGGCATCTTCTGGAGACACTAAGTAGCAAACAGCATCATCAACAGCCGCGAAATTTGCTTGGATTATTTTTTGATAAAGCTCGTGGCCGAGAATATCATCCTTCGATGGTGGCAAACGAACGATAAGTTGCATAGACAGCTCTTCAGCTGCTTTCAACAAATCCGATATAGATTGTCGTTGTGATTCTCTAGCCAAACGAGTGTTGAGCTGCGAATCTAGAGGTTGGGAGGCGTAAAGTATCGTTTTTTTGCCTGGGCTCAGCCCAAATAAACGATAGAACTGAGAACGACTAAGCTTGGACCGGTAGTTGATATATTTATCGAACTTGGGGGCACCTACTGCGCGATATCTGTCTTCAGGAAACCCTCTTTCTAGAAAAATACCTTTTTGAAGATCCCCCCACCCTAAAACAACATCAGCAATGGGTTGCGAGGCGAAAGATTTAGGATCCCAATAATATTTATCCCGGCTAACAAATACAGATTCATGGGGTATTAGAATTCTTGGAATTGAAAGCTCTTCACAAAGATAAGAAATAATCCTCATCACAGGCGGCCAGTCGAACGTGAATACAATACCTGCCACTCTATCCATTATCGGCACTAATCGTTTCGCGATCATTTTTCTATACAACTCAGGGTTTTCACGAGCAAACCACAGTACAGATCGACGATTGGAACTAAGATCTCTTATAAAATCAAGCGGGGCTAGCGCATAGTGATAATCACCACCCACAGCATTTATCAACGCATTAGAATGTTCGGTGATCCAAGGAATGTAGAGTATAACAGGCTTACCACTATTAAGCGCATTACGAAGTTCTATGCCCGGATCAGAGCGAAACCATTCTGGAATCTCAATGGACTTCTTGGCTACCGAGTTATTACTTACAGCAGCTTTTGCGCTTGGTTTTTTAGGGGTGTTGGATGCTGAATTTTTATTTTGCCGAGCCAGCTTTTTCTTTTTTGCATCTTTGAAAAACAAAACCGGGTGTTTGAAGAACTTTGTAACTTTACTCATTGTGATCCTCGCTTACGCGTCAAAACTCTTGATAACACCAACTGGCTCATTTTGAAAATCGACAACGATTAACGATGTCAGTCGCTTTTCACGCATTAAATTCTCGCATTCATACATATTAGTACCAACTGGAACTACGGTAGGCATCCTGCCCATAATTTGTTCGGCAATCAAAGCATCGGTGGAATGGTACTTTTCAATAGCACGACGGAGATCACCGTCCGTTATAACCCCGACAAAATTATCGGAGTCCGACCGAACACAAACAATACCAACGCCGCCCTCATTAATTTCGTGGACAACATCTGAAAAGTTAATCTTATCGGAAACCACTGGTATCGGATGCATAAGCTCCTGGACTTTCGTCAACAACTTCCTTCCTAAGGAACCACCAGGATGAAATTTGGCGAAGTCCAATGGCATAAATCCGCGAAGATTCATGAGCGCAATTGCCAAAGAATCACCCATCACAAGAGTTGCTGTAGTGGATGTGGTAGGAGCCAAGTTATTTGGACAGGCTTCACGTTCAACAGAAACATCCAAATGGACATCGGCAGAAACAGCCAGCGTAGATTGACTGTTCCCGGTAATTGCTATACTTTTTGCTTCAATATGTTTTAAATAAGGCAACAACTTGACTACTTCATCTGTTTCACCGCTATAAGATATCAAAACCACTAAATCATCTGGCCCTATCATACCTAGGTCACCATGATAAGCTTCCCCAGGGTGCACAAAAAAACTCGGCGTCCCAGTAGATGCTAAAGTAGCCGCTATCTTTCGACCTATGATGCCTGATTTCCCCATGCCCGAGACAATTACCTTCCCGGAACAATCATGCATCAATTTGACTGCTTCGGAAACTTCTACATTTAGAGAGTCACCAATCACACGCAACGCATCAGCCTGATCATAAAATACATTGCGCGCGGCTTCTAAAGCTTCATCAGGGGTTAAGGACGCTTCGACTTCCATGTTAACCTCAATTTTAATCTCGATGATCTTTAACTATGAGCACGATCATATTTGCGATCAATGCCAAGAATATTGATATCACCGAAAAAACCACAATGTTGTACAACCTCTCAGGTTGCTCCGGATATTGAGGCAGCGTGGGCGATTGCAAAGTTGACAATTGTTTCAATTTCCTTGCAGCTTCAACTTGGGTGTTTTGCAAGGCAGAAAGTGCACCAGAATAACTTTCCTCTGCAAATTTTGCCTGCAATTGCAAACGTTGATATTCGGACGAAACGGCATTAAGCGCATCACCAGATTGCGCTGCGAGACGTTGTTTTTCCTGTCTTATCTGATTTTCAAGAGCGGAAATTTGGCTATTGATTTTTATGATTTCAGGAGAGGTTGCGCTCTGAAAACTGGCAAGAGCAGTGCGCTGCGCCTTCAACCCAGCTAGTTGACCTTCCAATCGAGCCACGACCCCACTCAAACTTTCCACAGTCCCGGTAGGTGAGACTAAACCATTTTCGTTCTGATATGACAAAAGCGCCTGTCTAGTTTCCTGAAACTTGACTTGCAACTGATCCACCTGCTGCTGTAAAAATTTTACTTGTTCTTCAGCTAGACGTCGCCCCATGTCATTCATATGTTCTTCGCCGCGTTCAAGCAACAGCTTGGCAATGAGATTTGCCTCTTGCGGAGTAAATGCTTCAACGTCAATTCTCAATACTCCAGCGTACTCATCCAACTCCACTGAGACTCGCTTCAGATAATAGTCATGCAGCTCCTCCAACGGCGCATCTTCGCTCTGTAAGCGGCTAAAGTAATCACCATTGCTTGCATAATGTCGTCTAAAGCCCGCGTGGTCTACCAAGTACTGAAGCATATCTACGGAACGCAAATAGTCTCTCAATAGCAACATGTCAGAATTGCTGTTAGCGCCACCGCTAAGTAAAGAACTAAAACTCAAGCTAGGTGCGGAGATCTGGGGGCTCTCTAACACAACGTGAGCATGAGAAACATATCTATCACTTGCCCAAACTGCCCAATAAAAAGCAACAAGAATTATGGCCAGGAAGCACAAGAACCAATGCAAGTGTTTTTTACACTTATTGAATAAGTCTAATTTCATGAGCCTTACTTCTTTACTCCAGAAATGGCAAACCGAAAAGAGCAGCTTTAACTATTTCTCATCAAGCTCGGCTTTCAAGCTTCTAAGAGCGTGATGGCGACGCTTAACCTCGCGACGATTCCTTTTCAATGTCACACGCTCAGCTTCAAGATCACGTTTAGAGCTCGGACTTGACTCTGACTCAAGAAGGTAGTCAACAATTATTTGTCGCTTGTATATCTTTGCGCTTTCTCGTCTGAGAGATTTTAGCTGCTCATCCACTGAGGCTAGGTCTGTTGGCAATGCGAAATCGTCTTCGAGATCATAATCGTCATCCTCATCCGCAACGTCCGTTACTAAACCACTTGATTGGTGATATGCGGTTATTGCATCATCAATTTTATCATACCAAGTTGCACTTCCTTCGTTAACAAATATCCCAGCCTCACACATTTGACGAAGACTGCCTTCACCATGAGACACCATGATCAAGCTTGCATGATCGATTCTTTTTTGGAATGCTTCGCGAGCTTTGGCTTTAAAGGCACGATCGCCTACCGCAGTAGCCTCATCAGAAATATAGATATCAAAATCAAAAGCTAACGATAAGCCAAAAGCTAATCGCGAGCGCATCCCCGAAGAGTATGTATTTACTGGATCATCAAAAGCCTTCCCAATCTCAGCAAAACTTTCAACTTCTTTAATAAGACTAGCAACGCTTTTCTTTATTCCATGAATACGCGCCACAAATTTTACGTTCTGACGCCCTGTCATGGAGCCTTTAAATCCTCCCGCAAGACCAATGGGCCATGATACCCGACCACGTCTAACTACACGCCCCCGGTCAGGAACATCCATCCCACCGATTAGTCTTAAAAGAGTAGACTTTCCAGCGCCATTTTTTCCTACAACCCCCACACTTACACCATCAGGGATGATAATATTTACATCTTTTAATACCCACCCCCCACCAAACGGACCATGGTAGCGCTTATATAAATTCTGAATCTCAATCACTTATTCACCTTGCTTTTAGTTTCCAGGCGAAGCGAACATGCATGATAAGGCCTAGCGACAAGGAAGTTAGCGCCCAGAGCCAAAGGTAGATCATGTCGATACCAGGTATCGTATGATAGCTATCAAAAAAACTTAAACGCATACTTTCGAGGCCATGAACAATAGGATTCCACAAAAGATACTCTTGGTATTGCGCAGGCACGTAAGTCACAGGAAAAATGACACCAGATATCAGAAGAAGCGGCAATGTGACTATACGTACAACCCTACCAACTTCGGAAACTAATCCAGAAGCAACTGACAGCAAAACTCCCAAACCAACACCAAGCATCCAGAGACCTATCCAGTCCAACATTACTCCAAAGCCGTGATCTGGAATCAAATCAATTTTGAGAAGAGATCCAACAAGGATAAAAACCAGGAACACAAAAGTACGAATCATACCCTCCACGAAACATCGCACAATAACTGGATCAATTGGCAATATCTGTCGATATGTAAACAGCCCTCTGTTTGCGTCCACAGCCCCCATAGGCCGCATCATTGTTTCTCTAAATAAATAAAAACCCATCAAGCCTACCACCATCCAAGGTACAAAATCAGCTCCAGCAATGTGTTTGCCACCTCGAATGTAGGTGCGGATAAAAATCATTACCGCAATAGTTGCGACGGGTTCAAAGATCATCCAGAACCAAGCCATCCGATCAGACATGGTTCTCGACACCATCTCCCTCAAATACATTGCTGTCCAGACATCCCAGGTGACGCGTAAGGGATGGCGTGGAGAATTCGGAATCTGTTCCGTCTTGGTTGCCATTTAACGATCCTACGCCCGCCGACATACTGTCGCGCGGGCGGTCATCCATTACTTGAATAGAGGTTTATAGATCCAGCGCGACCTTGGTCGCCACGGCCACTTGATAGAGGATCTGAGTGATGCTGCTGGCCAGCTCGATATTGCTGGTCGGTGCGGCAGGCAGCACCATGATCTCGTCACCGGCACGGATCTTGGTATCGCCGGCGTGAACCACGGCACCGTTCTTGTGCACCACCAATACCTGGTCGTCATCCGCGCGCGGGGTAAAGCCACCCGCCTGCTGGATGTAATCGTTGGCGCTCATGCCGGGGGTAAAGACCATCGCCTGCGGAATGGTGACTTCGCCGCTCAGCAGTACGGAGTCGGAGATCTCGGGGATGGTGATCACATCGCCATCCTGCAGGCGCACATCGGCGATGTTATCGCCGCGGGCCACGACCAGGCGCCCGGTGGGCTGGGTCTGGCGCGCCTTCTGCACGAACTTCTGTATCAGCTCGGCCTGGCGAACCTGAATCTCACCCTCTTTCGCGGTGCGCGAGGGGTAGCCAAGATAGGTCTGCTCGAGCCGGTCGAGGCTTTCGTTGAGCGACTCTTTCTGCTGCTCCTTGACGCTCTCGCGGCGGATCGAGATGTCCTTGTAGCTGGTCATGCTCTTGGGCACGCTGATCGCGTTGAGGAACTCACCCAGGTGAGCGTCACGCGGCAGTACGTAGCGCGAGGGGCCGTAGTAGCTGCCCTCTACCTGCACAACGATGCTTTCGGCGCGCTGATCGGCGCTGTAAAGCACCTCGTCGCCCTTCTCGACGTTGGCTTCGCGGAACTCGCTCAGCGTCAGATAGCGCGCGATGGGGCCGCTGGGGCGGCTGCCGCGCAGCAGCACATGAGAGACGCCGGCGCGCAGGCGCGCGAGGTTGGTCACATCACCGCCGGTGAGCTGCTCACCCGCCAGCTCGTAGCGGAACGGCTTCTCAACGTCACCGACCACGGCAACTGCCGGGCCGCGCTGCTCCACTACCACGGTGTCGCCATCGCGGAACTGAGTGTGTGGCATGTTCCCGTTGATCAGGAAGTCATAGAGATCGACCGTTTCGATCGCGCGGCCGTTACGCTTGACCACGATCTGGCGGTAGCTGCCCAGCGCCTGTTCGATACCGCCGGCCTGATCGAGGAAGTAGAGGATGGAGTCGCTGGGGGTGCCGGAGTAGCGGCCGGGATTCTTGACATAGCCGGTCACGAACACGCCCACCGGCTGCACGCCCTGCAGGTTGGTATAGACCTGCACGTTTTCCGGGTAGACGGACTTGATTGCCGAGGTGACCCGCTTGTTGAGCTCGCTGTTGGAGGTGCCCTGAACGTTGAGCGGGCCGATACCCGGCAGGAAAACATTGCCCTGGGAGTCGACCGTCAGCACCTGCTGCATCTCTACCCCGCCCCAGACGCGCAGATTGATCTGGTCGCCAGGCTTGATCGTGTAGGCAGGGTTGAGCCCGTCGGCCATCACACCGCGGAAGCCACCGCTGAAGAGATTGGCGCCGAAGGGCGGCAGCATATTGGGGTCGATCTGCGCCTGGTTGGGATCGAACGGGCCGTACTGGTCACTGTTCCAGTTGGCACGCGGGGTGTCATCCACCGCCTGCTGGGCGTTCTGGCCGTTGGCTCCTTGCTGGCCGTTGGCCCCCTGGGGCTGCATGGTCATGGACTGGGCCTGCTGGCCCTGCGGGAGGATATCGCTACCCGATTCGAAGGATTGCGCGCTCGCCAGGTTGGCGTTCAGGCACGCTACCGCCACCAGGCACCCGGCCCGGAAAAACGATGCTGCACGTTTCATGCAAGACTTCCTGTGGTGTTCGTGCGGCTTCCGCGCCGCCTATATCGTCTTCGACGATACTCGGCTCGTTGGGCGCGGTTGCAGCGGATTTTTGTTACTGATTGCTGGTTGCGGGCAGCACTTGTGTCACCAGGCGCTGCGAGAACCAGCCATTATCCTTGACCAGACAGGCGACTTCGGCCTGATGCAGCGCCGCCCCGCTCTCGCGGGCGATATCCAGGTGCGCGCAGAGCCTGCCGCTGGCAGCGAAGTAGCGTTCCTGAACGATCACTGAGACGTTCGAGCCCCACGGGCTCTTGGGGAAGGCGGCGATGCTGCCGGGCGTGGCGTTATCGAGAAAGGTGGATATCTCGGGGCCGAGCGCGGCACCACCACGCATGTTCTGCACGTTGTGAATGCCCTGCTGGCTCTGTGTGGCACATCCGGCGATGGCGACAGAGAGCACCCCCAGCTGGAAGAATTTCCCGAGCCGGCTAGCGCGGCGGGACACCCCATGGAAAGCGTTTGACATGTTTTGTGATCAACCCGATTGACTAAGACGCCGAGCCTCACCGCACGGGCATATGCCCGATACGCGCGATGGCATCGGCCGGAGGGAATGGATTAGGCCCAAAGCATCAGGGCAGTCCAAAAAAATAACCGGTGGCAAAATCCCTGCCCTCGAACACATTGATACATTTAGTAGGCCGAATCCATGGCCCTTGAGCCACACGATTGTATTGGGCCGGGCCCGATTTGCCTACCGCGAAGGCGAATTCCTCGTATCTGTCATGGCAAGCTCTCCTTCATGAGCAGCGCTCGCTCCTGCAGCTGGCCTGCGTGGGCGCCTGGTCAAGCCAGCGCCGGCGGCCGATCCCTCACGGGCAGTGCTAGCTCCTGAAGGTGGGCCAACCAAACCCAGATGATGGTGACCAGGCCGGGGATGCCTTCTATCCATAAATGCTGATATTTACGCCGTCGTTAGAAGTGCCAGATCAGCGGTATCAGTGTGACGCTGACCACACCGACAATCAGGCTGAGCGGCACGCCTAGCTTGAGATAGTCATGCATGCGATAGCCGCCGGGGCCCATCACCATCAGGTTGGTCTGGTAGCCCAGCGCGGTCATGAAACTGGCCGACGCGGCAATGGTGACGGCGATGACGAACGGCATGAAATCGACCCCGAGTTGGTCGGAGACCGCCATGGCGATGGGGAACATCAACACCGCGGCGGCGTTGTTGGTGATCATCTCGGTGAACAGCACCGTCATCACATAGACGAAGAGCAGCGCCAGCCAGGGGGTGTGGATCTGCCCTACCACCTGCTCGGCGATGGCCTGAGCGGCGCCGGACTCACTCATCGCGGTACCCAGGGAGAACGAAGCGGCTATCACGATCAGCACGGAGAGATCGATATAGCGGCGCGCCTTGCCCATGGTCAGGCAGCCGCTCACCAGCATGGCGCCGGCAGCGAGAAAGGCCGCTTCGAGGATCGAGGTCAGGTTGGTGGCACTGAGCAACACCATGACCCCAAGGATGCCCAGCGAGAGCGGCGCCTTCTGAAAATTGGGCGGTGTGGAGTCGTTGAGCTGGCTGACCAGCAGGAAGTCCTTGCGGTAGCGGTACTGCTCGACGAACTGCTGCCCGGTCTCCAGCAGCAGAGTGTCGCCGACCTGGAACTCGACATCGCCGAGCTTGCCCTCCAGCCGCCGCCCATGACGGGAGATGGAGAGAATCACCGCCTGGAAGCGCGAGCGGAAACGCGATTCACGCACGCTCTGGCCGATCGCGGTGAAGTCAGGGCTGATCACCGCCTCGACCAGGCATCGCCGATGGTGGGCGATCTCCAGCTTCTGCACGTTGCCGTTGGTCGGCACCAGGCCACGCACCTCGCGCAGCTCACGGGCACACTCGGGCGCGCCGACGAAGATCAAGGTGTCATCCGCTTGTAGCCGGGTTTCCGGTGGGACCGCGGCCATCAGCTCGTCGCCGCGCTGGATGTCGGTAAGATAGCCGAACTGCAGGTTGCGCAGCCCCGCTTCGGCGATACTTCGACCCACCAGCGGCCCGCCCGGCTTCACGTCGACCTCGACGCTGTACTCGCGGATCTGGTCGAGCTGCGAGCTGGTGCCGTCACGCTGGGGCAGCAGCCAGCCGGCGAACAGCAGTATGAAGCCCCCGCCCACGATCAGGATCGGCAGACCTACCCAGGTGAGTTCGAACATGCCCAGCGAGATGCCTTGGCGGCTTTGCAGCAGGCCATCGACCACCAGGTTGGTGCTGGTGCCGATCAGGGTGCAGGTCCCGCCGAGAATGGAGATATAGCTGAGTGGCAGCAGCAGCTTGGAAGGTGGAAGGCGCAGGCGACCGGACCAGTCCTGGATCGCGGGAATGAACATCGCTACCACGGTGGTGTTGTTCATGAACGCGCTCAGCACCGATGCCGGCAGCATCACCCGCCACTGGGCCCGGCGCAGCGTGCTCGGCTGGCCGAGCAGCATGCTGGCGATCCACTTGATCGCCCCGGTCTCCTTGAGCGCTGCCGCCACCACGTAGAGCGCGGCAATGGTCATCACCCCGGTATTGGCGAAGCCCGCCAGCGCCTGCTGCGGCGTGAGCACATCGGTGAAGATCAGAAACGCCATGGCGCCGACCAGAATGGCGTCCGGTGCGATACGCGTGAAGACCAGTGTGCCCAGGACCGCCACCACGGCCGCGATGCTCAACCAGGCATCGATACCCATGCCAATTCCCCATCTTTACCGTTATCGATGCTGAAACTCACGGCGTGACTCGAGCGTCATCTCGCCGAATTAACATCATTGAGTTATGACGTTATACCGAATTCAATGAATCCATTTCCTATTTCAATCGAACCGCGATTCTAGGCATACGATTGTGATAACGCTACGTAAAGTGTTCAACCGTGAGTGAATAAAGCGTCAGGATTTGTCTTGTGACTGTCCGCGAAGCGCGACAGGTTCCGCTGTTCACCATTAGCGCCTTTACCGCTGGTGCGCGCGATGGCGGGTTCTATGGATTGGTTCCAGGACGTGGTTCCAAGGCTTAGCTCCAAGGCGAGGTTCTATGGCTTGATCCCATACGTCGCCGGAGAGGCGCTGCCCCGTGAGCGCTATCTCGCTCACGCTTAGGGGGGGCCGCCTCGCTGTGCCGGGTGATCATGCCGGATCAACAAAGACTGGCCGGAGCGTCGCTCCGGCCAGAATACTCATTTACCTCCTGTCAACGCTGCTTGCTCTCAGTGATGGCGTTCAATCAATGCCGGGCTCGAGTGTCAGGATCTGCATCGCGAACGACTCGGGCGTGACAGGATTGCCGGCCAGGTCCGTGAAATGCAGATAGACGCCCGTGCACTGCCGGCGCGTTCCCGAGTTGTTGACGTAGCCGTCCACGTAGCTCCAGCCGTCGAAGCGCACGCCGCGGTCCTCTACCGACACCTGGATGAGAGGGTTGTCGATCACGTACGGGAACACGAGCTTGACGACGCCTTGCTGGGAGACGTCATGCGATTGCAGTGCCCCGAGACCGCGGGAGAGCCCATCCTGACGCCACAGGAAATGCTGCGGGATGCCGGTAATGGCGCGTTTGGTCTCGCCACCGACCACCACGTCGGAGAGCCCCGTCAGGCCGGCAGTGCGCTGGCCGCGCACGTTCTGCGCCAGGGTGAAGCGCTCTTCCAGGTTATCGCCCTTGTCGAACACCAGGGCGCCACTGAAGCCGTTTTCCGCGTCGTCCTCGAGACGCAGCGGCCCACCGCCAGAGCGCAGCGTCATGCCCGGGCGTCCGGTGCTATTGTAATTGGCATCAATGACAAACGGCCCCAGGCCAGCATGGGATGCGCATTCACGGAAAATGCCGGTATCGGTGATACGCACAGCCCGGCCGGTACTATCGCGCACCACAACATCACCGTCGTTGAGAGACACACCGCCCATCTTGCCAGCGTGATTGTCCGTGGCGAACACATCTTCCCAGCCGTAGGACATGCTGTTGCTCGAGGCAAAGCAGCGCATCATCTGCTGGTTTTTCAGCGTGCGGACACAAGGGTAGCCAGCGCCTTCTGCTTGAGAGGCATTGCCGAATGGGGATTCCGTGCCATCCGGGCGGCGCTTCTCCCACCAGTTGCCCACGAAAGTGCCGTTGTAGATGAGCGCGGCCACGATCGCATCGCCACTCATGTACTCGAAAATATTGTCGATGAAAGACGGCCCCTTGAGGTCGCGATCATATACGACGCCATTACCGCAGTTGTTGAATTCGTTGCGGACGAAGCGGGTAGTCGTCGAGACGTCGTTGTTGACGTCGCGGCAGCGCAGCCCAGTGCCGGTCATGATGAAACGGCAGTCCACCACCGAAAAATGCACGGTGATTTTTTCGATGTCGATGGCCGTGCCAATCTGGTCAAAACGCACATTGTGGAACAGGCCGTTATAACCCCGGGCGGCGAAGGCGGTGATGCCACGTTTCTCGCCACCGCCGTAGATGTGCAGATCAGAGATCACAGCGCCCTGATTGGTGAACATCGGGCCGTCGATGTTGCCGGCAGGTCGCAGACGAGAGGCGCCACCATCGCGGTTGCGCGCCAGCCCCCGCATGCTTTTGCCCTTCAGATCAACGGTCTGGGCGATGACATAATCGCCATCGGGGACGAAGACTGTGCCACTGTCAGCAGCGTCGGCCATCGCCTGAAACGCAGCAGCGCTGTTCTGCTTGCCAGAAGGATCGGCACCATAGTCGATAACGGTTTTCAGGTCAGACATTTCATTCTCCTTGGGTTGTACCGCGAGACAATGCTGGCACGGAGTCTGATGTCGTCACCATGAGATGGCGTCGTGATATCGCCCTATACAACGGGCATGGAAAATCCATGAAAAAACACCACCACACGCCCGAATGGGATAACCCAAGACGAACTTTAAACGGCACGTTGATTGGCGGGGACGCCACAGGGACTGAGGGAATTACTCCATAGGCTTACGGGAGCGCCATATGGATTTACGAGATCACCACAGGGATCTAAGAGCACGTTAGGCGGGCAATCAATCAGTGATGCTTTCGCCCTGAACGGGCAAGGTCGCACCTACAGGGGGCCACTTCTGACTCTGGACGGCGATGGCTGGGGTGCTGCCGTTGGGCGGGAGAGCTGCTGGAAGCGCTGGGCCAGGTAGGAGGCGTCCGCACTGCCGATGAAGTCGGCCTGGCGTAGGGCCAGGGAAAGATATGTGAAGAGGCTCCAGCCCAGGCGTAGCTGCCGTGAGCCGCCGATCCAGGCTTCGGCCTGACGCGGCGGTACCCCGAGCAGCAGCCTGGCCAGATCGGCACCGAGAGGCAGCAGGCCGGCGTTGTCCCAGTCGATCAACAGCGGCCGCCCACTGCCCGCTTCGACGATGACATTCTCCCGGTGCAGATCACCATGGGAGAAGACTCGCGGCAGCCCGCCGGCGCTCCACAGCATGGCCAGGATCAGCCGCAGATCGCCACCACGCCGCCCCACCAGCAATTGGCGCCAGCTGCGCGCGATCAGGCGGTCGGCGTGGGTGCGTTCCCGCAGCTGCGACACCAGCGCCGGGGTCGGCTTCAGATCGTTGAGGCGCTTGGCCCACTCGATGGTCGTGCGCATGGCTCGCGTATCGGTCAGCACGTGCTTGTCCAGGGTGATGCCGGCGACATAGTCGGCACACAGCATGATGCCCCCCGCGGCATCGACCCGCAGCGAGATCGCCGGGCAGGCGATCCGGTGAGGTGCCAGCAGCTCCCGGTAGAGACGCGCCTGGCGCCGGGCACGTGCCGCAGGCATGCCCATGGGAACCACCGTGCGCCCGTCAGGCGTCTGCAAGGCCATGGCGGCCAGCTTACCGGTCTGACCGAACAGCGGGCGGAAGGCTTCGATCTTGAACCGGGTGCGCAGCGGCTCGAGCAGCTGGCGATAGGCATCCAGCCCACCGTAGGGCGTCAGCGGCATGAAGCCCGAGTCGTTGGCGCGGCCGCGCAGCGGCTCATCGCCGATCACCGCCACGCCGTTCTGCAGCATGTGGCCGCCGAGACCGAAGCGCACGCGCACCAGATCGCCCGGCTTCAGCGTGAGCGGCGCGCGAAAGCCCACGTGGGGGTCACGCGCGGCCCCAGCGCGTACCACGTCGGGCCTGGGGTCCTGGCAGAAGGCGCTGAAGCGGTCGATATCGTTGACCGAGATCACCACCACGCGGGATGCCCAGCGCCCTCTTCCCGGCAGCGGCTGGGTTCCCCTGCCGACACACCAGCCGGCTACGCCACCGGCATCGATATGGTCCACGAAACCGAACATGTTGCCCCCGCCGATCCGCTGTCATTTCGGGGCAATCTAGCGCGCAGTGCAGCCGCGATCAGGAACCATTTTCGAGATCCATTACCGCGGGGGAGGCCCTCCGTCATGTCGGGTATTAAGAAGTTGAAGCGTTCGTCTTCGCAAATGCATGCGTCTTCACAAAACAGGTGGCCCGGGCAGTAGGTCACGAATGGCAGGTCTACGGATGACAGGTCACTAATAGCAGGTCTACGGGCGCGGGGATCACGGCGGTCATCGAGACGGGAGGTAGACGAGAAAAAACCAGCCCCGGGATCGCCGGGGCCAGGGTAAAACGCGGATCACGCGGTGTCGCGGCGGGCAGCCAGTCTCAGCCGAACTGGTTCATGGTGTTGAGCGTACCGCCAGCCTTGAGCGCAGAGGCGCCGGAGAAATACTCCTTGTGATCGTCGCCGATATTGGAGCCGGCCATGTCCTGATGCTTGACCGACGCCATGCCACGGCGAATCTCCTGGCGCTGCACCCCGGCCACGTAGGCGAGCATGCCCGCCTCGCCGAAATAACCCTGGGCCAGTTCATCGGTAGAGAGCGCTGCCGTGTGGTAGGTCGGCAGTGTGATCAGGTGATGGAACACACCGGCCTGCCGGGAGGCATCGCGCTGGAAGTTCTGCACCCAGCGGTCCGCTTCCGCCGCCAGCTCGGAGTCGTCGTACTCGGCGCTCATCAGCTGGGCACGGTCGTAGGCGGAGAGATCCTGCCCCTCGCTCTCCCAGCGGTCGAAGACCTGCTGCCGAAAGTTGAGCGTCCAGTTGAACGACGGCGAGTTGTTGTAGACCAGCTTGGCATCCGGCACCACCGCGCGGATTCGGTCGACCATGCCGGCGATCTGGCCGATATGCGGCTTCTCGGTCTCGATCCACAGAAGGTCTGCTCCGTTCTGCAGCGCGTTGATGCAGTCCAGCACGACCCGGTCTTCGCCGGTGTCAGAGCGGAAGCGGTAGAGGCCGTTGGCCAGCCGCAGCGGTTTGCGCAGGTCACCGTCGAGCTTGATCACGCTATCACCCTCGTCGAGATCGTCGGCGCTGCAGATCGGCACGGTGTAGAGGAAGCTGTTGTACTGATGGGCCAGATCGCCCGGCTCCTTGCTCACCGGCAGTTTCTGGGTCAGACCGGCGCCCAGTGAGTCGGTACGCGCGACGATCACCCCATCATCGACCCCCAGCTCCAGGAAGGCGTGGCGCACGGCGTTGATCTTGGCGACGAAGTCCTCGTGCGGCACGGTGACCTTACCGTCCTGATGGCCGCACTGCTTGGCGTCGGAGACCTGATTCTCGAGCTGGATGCAGCAGGCACCGGCTTCGATCATCTTCTTGGCCAGCAGGTAGGTGGCCTCCTCGTTGCCAAAGCCGGCATCGATATCGGCAATGATCGGCACGACATGGGTTTCGAAGTTGTCGATTTTCTCGAGGACACCCCGCGCTGCAACTTCGTTGCCCTGCTTGCGCGCCTGATCCAGTTCACGGAAAAGGTGCGTCAGTTCCCGCGCATCGGCCTGACGCAGGAAGGTGTAAAGCTCCTCGATCAGCGCCGGCACAGAGGTCTTTTCATGCATAGACTGATCCGGCAAGGGGCCGAATTCCGAGCGCAGGGCGGCGATCATCCACCCGGAGAGGTAGAGGTAGCGCCCGCGGGTGGTGCCGTGGTGCTTCTTGATCGAGATCATCTTCTGCTGACCGATGAAACCGTGCCAGCAGCCCAGGGACTGGGTGTAGCGGGACGGGTCGCGGTCGTACTCCTGCATGTCCCGGCGCATGATCGAGGCGGTGTAGCGGGCGATATCCAGCCCGGTACGGAAGCGGTTCTGCGCCCGCATACGCGCCACCGATTCGGGGTTGATATTGTCCCAGCGTCCTTCCTGCTCTCGGCACAATCGATTCAATGCATCGAGGTCACTCTGGTAGATAGACATGCTGTACTCCTTGAGGCGTCGGCTTCGTGACTATCGCTGCCGAAATTTTGACGACGAAAAACGCGCGTTTTAATTCGATCAATGCCGCATCAATCGTCGTTCGGCAAGGTCACTATGGAAGCCAGAGGGACAGCATAACAATCAGTACTTCGGTGGCGTGGGGGTAAGGCTTTTACCGAAAAACGCCCGTTTAGGCGGTTTTTGTAGTCATGTATGACGTATGACCCTGGGCCAACCACGAGCGTGAAAATCCGTTCCGGAAACGCCGCAAGTTGGGTGTGACACCACTCGGCGCATGAAAACAAGCGTTTTATCATGACCTTGTGCGCGTGTAGCCCGGATATCCGCGCAGCGGCGAGCGATCCCGACCGGCCATGAAGGCGACAACACCTCTACGACCTTGGTCGAGAGGGAGCTAGCCGATTTTCAAGCGTCGTGACGGAATTTTCCTACGCTGTGGCGCGATATCGCCCTGCCGGCCACGCCTTGGGGCCAACATCGGCACGATATGGGTGACGACATGGGTTAACTGCGGGCGCGAGCATCGTGTGAGAAGAGTCTCTAGCGGCGGGAGAGCGCCCCTCGGCCTGCCTGTCGAGGGGCGCTGGCAGGGGTCAGGTATCAGAAGTGGCGATCTCGAGCCCTTCCCGGGTGACTTCGGCCACCAGTTCCAGCTCCTCGTCGCTGATCACATAGGGGGGCATCCAGTAGATGACATTGCCCAGCGGGCGCAGCATCACGCCGCGCGAGATGGCGTGGCGGAAGACCCGCAGACCGCGCCGCTCGCGGAAGTCGTAGGGGGTGAGGCTGGACTTCTCCTTGACCATCTCGATCGCCAGTACCATGCCGGTCTGGCGCACATCGCCGACATGCGGGTGGTCACGCAGCGGCTCCGCCAGGCGACCCATCAGCGCTGCCTTGCCACGGTTGGCGGCAATCACGTCGTCCTGCTCGAAGATATCGAGGGTGGCCAGGGCGGCGGCACAGGCAAGCGGGTTGCCGGTGTAGCTGTGGGAGTGCAGAAACGCCTTGAGCGTGTCGTAGTCGTCGTAGAAGGCGGCATAGATCTCGTCGGTGGTCATGACGACCGAGAGCGGCAGGTAACCGCCGGTCAGCGCCTTGGAGAGACACAGGAAGTCCGGCCGCACGCCGGCCTGCTCGCAGGCGAAGAGCGTACCGGTACGCCCGAAGCCGACCGCGATCTCGTCGAAGATCAGATGCACACCATGGCGGTCGCAGGCCTCGCGCAGCCAGGTGAGATACTCCGGCGGGTACATGCGCATGCCACCGGCGCACTGGATCAGCGGCTCGACGATCACCGCCGCCAGCTCGTCGGCGTGGCGCGCTAGTGCCTGTTCCATCTCGGCGAAACGCGCCCTGGCCTGCTCGACCCACTGCTCCCTCGGCAGCCCGAAGCCATCCGGTGCGGCCACCTTGATCACATCCAGCAGCAGCGAGCGGTAGGTATCGGTGTAGAGCCCGACATCCCCCACCGCCAGCGCGCCCAGGGTCTCGCCGTGGTAGCCGTTGGTGATGGTGAGAAAGCGCCGCTTCTGCGGCTGCCCGACGTTGCGCCAGTAGTGGTAGCTCATCTTGAGCGCCACCTCGATCGCCGAGGAGCCGTTGTCGGCGTAGAAGCAGTGCCCCAGCCCTTCGGGGGCGAGCCGACCCAGGCGCTCGGAGAGTTCGATCACCGGCTGATGGGTGAAGCCGGAGAGAATCACGTGCTCGAGCTCGTCGAGCTGTGACTTGATGCGCGCGTTGATGCGCGGGTTGGCGTGGCCGAAGACGTTGACCCACCAGGAGCTGACGATATCGAGATAGCGCTGCCCCTCGAAATCCTCCAGCCATACGCCCCTGCCGCGCCGGATCGGCACCACGGGCAGCGTCTCGTGGTCTTTCATCTGCGTGCACGGGTGCCAGAGGCTGGCCAGATCCCGCTGCATCCAATCGCTGTTACGGTTCATGTGTCTTCTCTTGCGGAGTGAAGCCTTGCCGCCCCCGCCCACGCCGTTCGCTCAGCTCAGGCTGCCGAGCAGCGCGTCGAGGTCGAGCAGGTCGGCGGTGGTCTCGGCGTCCGGGCTCTCCAGCCAGGGCACCACGCCCAGACAGGGAGCGCCGCCGTACTCGCCGAGCCAGTGCGCCAGCGCATCGAGGTTCTCCTCCATGCGCGGGGTATCGGGTTCGAGAATGTTGGCGACCCAGCCGGCCACCTTCACGCCATCGCGCTGGATCGCCTCCAGCGTCAGCCGGGCGTGGTTGATCGCGCCCAGACGCACGCCGACCACCAGCACCACGGGCAGATCCAGCGCGATCACCAGGTCGGAGATCGACTCGCGCTCGTTGAGCGGCACCCGCCAGCCGCCGGCCCCTTCGATGATGGTGACATCGGCGCCGCGGTCGAGCAGCGCTCGCATCGGCTCGGCCAGCATCGAGACGCCCAGTGCGATACCCGCCTCACGGGCGGCGATATGCGGGGCAATCGCCGGCGCCAGGGCGACCGGGTTGACGCTGTCGTAGTCGAGCGCCGGGCTGCACTCGGCCAGGATGGTGGTGGCGTCGCTGTTCCTGAGCCCTTCGCTGGTCTGGTCGCAGCCGGAGGCGACCGGTTTGCCGCCGATGACGCTCAGGCCACGCCGGCGTGCGGCGGCCATCAGGCCGGCGGTAATGAAGGTCTTGCCGACTTCGGTATCGGTACCGGTGACGAATAGTGCTTGCATGGGGTCTTCCTCCGCTTCAACGCTGCATCACGACAGTTGCCACACGATAACTGATCGGGATGCCGGCCGGTCTTCGGTATTCTTCGAATGCGGCCTCGAGCCGGGCCAGGCGCTCACGCCCGGTCAGTCCGCGGGGTGGTGTGTGAGCGGAGGGAGCGGTCTCGGCGATCACCGTGTTGGCGCCAATCGCCTTGAGCGCCTGTCGCGCCGCGGCCAGATCGGGATACCAGCAGCGTCGGGTGGTGACGTCATGCAGCCGGCAGCGCCAGCCGGGGCGGGCCAGCGTCTCGGCCAGCGTCTCCTCCGGCAGGAAGCGGTTGACGTGGGCGCGCCCATCGACCGCCCGCCAGGCCCCCTGCCACTCATGCAGGCTGCCGTGGCACAGGGTAGTGAAGGCGAGATGACCGCCGGGACGCAGCACCCGCCAGGCCTCGTCGAGCGCCGCCGCCAGCGAGTCGCACCACTGCAGGGCGAGGCTGGAGGCGATCAGATCGACACTGCCCGCCGCCAGCGGCAGCCGTTCGGCGGCGCCCGCGAGCCAGCGGATCGCCAGCTCAGGGAGGCTGGCCCGCGCGGTGGAGAGCATCCCAGGGGCCAGATCCAGCCCCAGGGTGGTAGTGCCAAAGCGCCGCGCCAGGGCAGCGGTGACATAGCCGGTGCCGCACCCGATATCGAGCACCGTCGTCAGACGGCTCTCCGCGGGCAATTGCGCCAGCAGCGCGTCGGCCACCTCGCGCTGCAGCCCCGCCGCGGCGTCGTAACTACTCGCGGCGCGGGAAAAACCACTGGCGATACGCCGCTGGCGCGCCAGTCTGGGGGCATCCACCAGCGCACTCATGGCTGGCCCCCGGCATCGGCGCGTTCGGCCCGACTCGAGGTGATGAAGGTCGCGATCCGCTCGGCAGTCTCGGTGGCACGCGCCAGCGGGAAGGCGTGGCCCGCCGCCGCGATCCGCTCGGCACGGCCAGACGCCGGCAGGCATTCAGCGACGGCATCGCAGGCGCCACAGGGCACCAGCGCATCATCGGCCGCGAACAGGTGCAGCTGGGGCACGCTCAGTTGCCCCAGTCGCGCGCGCAGATCCAGCGCCTCGAGCAGCGCAAGCCCTGCCAGTGCCTGATCTGGCGGCGTCTGCGCACCGGCGGCGGCGAGCTCGCGGGCCGAGCGGACACGCCGCGGCCGTTGGGTCTCACCGCCCTGGACGACCAGTTGGGCAAAGCGCCCGAGGGTCCGGGCCGGCGCCTGCTGATAACCCTGGCGGAAGGCGTCGAAGGTCTCCATCGCCATCGCGGTTTGCCAGCCCGGCCGCGCCACGAAGCAGGCGTTGGCAGCGAGCGAAATCAGCCCGGGCTTACGCGCACCACGCCTTGCGGCCAGCGCGGTGGCGAGCATGCCGCCCAGTGACCAGCCGCACAGCCAGGCGCCATCCGGCAGCGCACGCTCGAGCGCGGCAAGCCAGGCATCGACGTCGTGACCAGCCAGCCGCCCACCCTCGGGGGCCTCAAGCATGGCGTAGTCGAGCAGCGTGATCTCCCAGCCGGGCAGACGCTGACCCAGTGCGCTCGCCAGCGGCTCGAGCGGCGTTACGCCCAGCGCCCAGCCGGGCAGAATCACCAGCTGCCGGGAATCGTACCGATCGGCTGCCTGCGGGTCAGTCAGACCCGAGTCGTTAAAGTTAGAAGCGCTGGGGTTCGAATCACTGGGATTCGAATCAGAGAGATGTTGAACAGCACACTGGCGGGCCGCGAGCGTCATGCCGGTGCCCTCTGCGGCATCGCCGCCCCACCCTGCCCGATGACCTGACGCCCGGCGTCGTAGAGCGCCTCGCACAGGCGGTCGACATCGGCCAGCTCATGGGCCGCGCTCAGGGTGATGCGCAGGCGCGCGCTACCCACCGGTACCGTCGGCGGGCGAATCGCGCTGCACCAGATAGCGCGCGCTTCCAGCGCCTGGGCCAACGCCAGCGCCGTGGCCTCGTTGGCCCCCTCGCCGTGCTGCGTGATCAGCAGCGGCTGGATCGGTGTCATCGACGGCATGGGCGACAGACCGACCTCGGCAAGCCCGGCGCCGTGCTGGCGAAAGCGCGCGACCAGTGCCTGCAGATGGTCACGGCGCTCCGGCTCGTCGCGCACGATGTCCAGGCTGGTCAAGGTGGCCCAGGCCAGGGCTGGCGAGAGACTGGTGGTGTAGACATAGGGCCGGGCGAACTGGATCAGCGCCTCGATCAGCGTCTCGCTACCGGCGACGAAGGCGCCATGGGTACCCAGCGCCTTGCCCAGGGTGCCGACCAGGATCGGCACTCGCCCCGGTGCCAGCCCCTGGGCGTCGCAGGTCCCCGCCCCGCGCTCGCCCAGCACGCCGAGGCCGTGGGCATCGTCGATCATCAGCCAGGCGTCGTGACGCTCGCAGTGGGTCGCCAGCGCGCTCAGGTCGGCGCAGTCGCCATCCATACTGAAGACGCCGTCGCTGATCACCAGCCGGCGGCGCTCACTGTCGAGCACTGCCAGACGCGTCTCGCAGGCCGCAGTATCGCCATGCGCGAAGCGTTCTAGCCGGGCCCCGGCGAGGCGCGTGCCATCGAGCAGCGAGGCGTGATTCAGGCGGTCATGCAGGGCGATGTCGCCGCGCCCCAGCAGCGCCGAGATCACACCGAGATTGGCCTGATAGCCGCTGGAGAAGAGCAGCGCCCGCTCGCAGCCGGTCCAGGCCGCCAGCCGCCGCTCCAGCATCTCGTGGGCCTCGCTATGGCCACACACCAAATGCGATGCGCCGCCGCCGACGCCGAAGCGCCGGCCCCCTTCCGCCAGCGCGTCGGCCAGCCGCGGGTCGCCGGCCAGCCCCAGGTAGTCGTTGCTGCAGACGTTGAGCCAGTCGCGGCCGTCGCGATGTACCCGCGGCCCCACACCTCGGGTGGTGTGACGCTGGCGATAGCGCACGCGGGCGCGCTGCTCGGCCAGACGCGGCACCAGCGCCGCTTCGAGTGACTCGGCGCCGCGCATCAGACGTCCGCGGCCGCGCCGCTGGCGGCACGCCGAGGCGCGCTGGCATCCGTGGTCAGTGCATCCAGCCGGGCACGCGTTATTTGCGCTTGCAGCGCTGCCTCCTGGGCGGCGTCATCGACCTCTTCACGCTGTTCTGGGTGAAGCCCGAGCCGAGCGAACAGCTGCTTGTCATGACTCGCCTGCGGGTTCTGGGCGGTGAGCAGACGCTCGCCGTAGAAGATCGAGTTGGCGCCGGCGAAGAAGGCCATCGCCTGGGTCTCATCGCTCATCAGCTCGCGCCCCGCCGCCAGGCGCACGTGGGAGCGCGGCATCAGGATGCGCGCCACCGCGATGGTGCGGATGAAATCGAGCGGATCGAGATCCTCCACGTGTTCCAGCGGCGTCCCCTGGATGCGGATCAGCATGTTGATCGGCACGCTCTCCGGGTGGGTCGGCAGATTGGCCAACTGCTGCAGCAGGCCGGCGCGGTCGTTGACGCTCTCGCCCATGCCGAGAATGCCACCGCTGCAGATCTTCATGCCTGCCTGGCGCACGTGATCCAGCGTCTCCAGACGATCGGCGTAGGTGCGGGTGGTGATGATCTCGCCGTAGTACTCCGGCGAGGTGTCCAGATTGTGGTTGTAGTAGTCGAGACCGGCATCATTGAGCTGCTCGGCCTGCTCACGGCTGAGCATGCCCAACGTCATGCAGGTCTCCAGCCCCAGCGCACGCACGCCCTTGACCATCTCCAGCACGTAGGGCATGTCCTTGGCGCTGGGGTGCTTCCACGCCGCACCCATGCAGAAGCGGCTGGCGCCTACCGTCTTGGCCCGGCGCGCCTGTTCGAGCACCGCCTCGACCTGGAGCAGCTTCTCGCGCTCCAGCCCGGTGTTGTAGTGGCCGGACTGCGGGCAGTACTTGCAGTCTTCGGGGCAGGCGCCGGTCTTGATCGAGAGCAGCGTGGAAATCTGCACCGCGTTGGGATCGAAGTGCTCGCGGTGCACGCCCTGCGCTCGGAACAGCAGATCGTTGAACGGCAGCGCCAGCAGCGCTTCGATCTCGCTTCGCTGCCAGTCGTGGCGGGTCGCGGAAGCCGCAGACGCGGTGCGGGTATCTGGGGTGGCAGTCATCGGTGTCAACTCATCCATACCTCACGGGTTGACAGAATGGTGCCACGGCCCATGGTCAACCTCAAGCCAAGACCAAGTTGACCGCGTGTACTTTCCCCCTCCGCGAGCGGCGTTCGTTCCTATGATTTGTCTGAAAAATGCCTGGCGCGCTTCAGCGCTGCCACAGCACCCGTGGCTCCTCCAGCGGTAGCACCACGGCGGCGTGCCAGGGCCTGGCCCGGATGGTGTACGCCTCAGCCGGCCGGTTGGACTCGATCTCGACGACGAACTCGCAGGCGTCCGGTGTCGCCCCGGGCACGGCGTGCATCTCGTGGCAGGCGGCTGGCTGATCAGCGCCGGCATCGGCGTAGAGTTCGACACGCACATCCTCCGGGGTGAGCCCGCCCAGATGCAGCCAGGTCTGAAAACGGTGACCGCCCGCGTGGGTGTCGACATGGCTGGCGCCGAAACGCAGCGCCGGCCAGGCCTGCTCGATGGCGTGGTGCCAGGCGGCGATCTCGCGCCCCAGCTCACCGGCGCCAGCGGCACGCTGCCGATAAGCCTCGGCCGCCGGCCGGTAGTAGCGCTGGTAGTAGTCGCGCAGGGTGCGGCTGACCGAAAAGCGCGGGGTCAGGCTGCTCATGCTGGCGCGCATGCGTTCGACCCAGGCCTGGGGGATGCCCTGCTCGTCACGCTCGAAGAAGGTCGGCACGATCGCCTGTTCGAGCAGATCGTAGAGCGCCAGCGCCTGGGTCGCATCCCAGCCGGGATCGTCACCGTGCTCCTGCTCGTCGCCCAGCGCCCAGCCCACTTCCGGGCGGTAGGCCTCGACCCACCAGCCGTCGAGTTCGGAGAGATTGAGCCCGCCGTTGACCAGGATTTTCATGCCGCTGGTGCCGCACGCCTCCCACGGCCGGCGCGGAGTGTTGATCCATACATCCACGCCGCGCACCAGCTCCTGGGTCAGACGCATGTCGTAGTCGGCCAGGAAGATGACCCGGCCGCGCACGTCGTCGCGGCGCGAGAACGCCACCCACTGCTGGATCATCGCCTGGCCCTCGCGATCCGCGGGGTGGGCCTTGCCGGCCACCAGCAGCTGCACCGGCCGCACCGGGTCGGCAAGCAGCCGCGCCAGCCGCTCGGGGTCGTGCAGCAGCAGGTTGGGTCGCTTGTAGGTGGCAAAGCGCCGGGCGAAGCCCAGGGTCAGCGCATGGGGGTCGAGCACGTGCCGCGCGCGCTCGGTGAGCTCGGCGCTGCCGCCGGAGACTGCCACCTGGCGCGCCAGCAGCTCACGGGCGTAGCTCACCAACTGGGCGCTGGAGGTCTTGCGCAGTTGCCACAGCCGCGCTGCCGGCACCTTGGCCATGGCGCTGCTGAGCTCGCCTTCGCCAGCCAGCCAGTGGGGCTGACCGCAGAAGTGGGTCCACAACGCCTCCGCCGCCGGTGACGCCCAGGTCGGCATATGCACCCCGTTGGTGACGTGCCCGATCGGCACCTCGGATGTTGGCCAGCGCGCAAACAGCGGGCGAAAGATCTCCCGCGAGACCTGCTCGTGGAGCAGACTCACCGCGTTGACCGCATGACAGCCGCGGCACGCCAGATAGGCCATATTGAAGCGCTCGCCGGCGTCCTGGGGGTTGCTGCGCCCCAGCGCCAGCAGCGCCTCGATGCCGATGCCCAGGCGCTGCTCGGCGTAGGCTTCGAGATAGCGCACGATCAGATTGGGTGAAAAGCGATCGAAGCCCGCCTCTACCGCGGTATGGGTGGTGAACAGATTGCCCGCACGGGTGATGGCGAAGGCGACCTCGAACGGCTCGCCGGTGCGCTCCATGCGAGCCCGCGCGCGTTCGAGCACCACCAGCGCGGCGTGGCCTTCGTTGAGATGGCACACCTGCGGCGTGATCCCCAGCCGCTCCAGCAGCTGCCAGCCGCCGATGCCGAGCAGCATCTCCTGGCGCAGGCGCATCTCCTCGTCGCCGCCGTAGAGCTCGCTGGTGATACCGCGGTAGGCGGGATAGTTGGCGATGTCGTTGCTGTCGAGCAGATAGAGCTTGGTGTTCCCCACCCGCGCTTCCCATACCTGCAGCCAGATCGCGTAGCCCGGCAGCGAGACTTCGATACGCAGCCACTCGCCGTCGGCGGTGCGTACCGGCGAAATCGGCAGCTGGCCCGGGTCGTTGTAGGGATAGAGCGCCTGCTGCCGGCCCTGGGCATCGAGGGTCTGGCGGAAGTAGCCGCGCTGATAGAGCAGCCCGATGCCGACCACCGGCAGATGGAAATCGCTGGCCGCCTTGAGCTGGTCACCGGCGACGTTGCCAAGCCCGCCGGAGTAGATCGGCAGCGCTTCGCTGAGCATGAACTCCATGCTGAAGTAGGCAATGGTGAAGGGATCGCTATCACTGCCCAGGGGCGAGGCGGCGTGATGGGTCGCCTGACGGTGCCGCGCCTCGATCAGCGCCTGCAGCTGCTGGGCATTCTCGGCGTTGGAAAGAAAGGTGCGCAGGCGTTCGAGCGAGGCCGCCTGGAGCACTGCCCAGGGGTTGTGGGTCAGCTCCCACAGCCGCCGGTCCAGCGCACGCCAGATCCAGTCGGTCTCCTGGTGCCAGGTGCAGCTCAGGTCGAGCGCCAGTTCGGCGAGATGGGCGTAGCCGGGCACGCCGCGCGCGGCGGCATCGTCACGGGAGGACATCGCATTACCTCGTGGCAGGCATTGACGAAAAACGCGGGCACCCAGCGGCGGCCGGGTACGTGACCCACAGGCAGCATATACCCAAATCGCCGGGGGCAGGAACGTCGCATGCCGCCCCCCGGCCACCCTCCCACCGGCACCGGCACCGGCGCGACATCGATGGCACTATCCGCTGCGCCATATCGATACGGGTCGCACCTGTTCTGCGCGATGACGCACCTGAAACAGTCGTCGCGGCGTTCGCGCTTACGATGACTCGACAACCAACACCATCGAGCGATACGCCCATGAGCTACACCGTTGCGATCGTCTTAAGCCTCGTCGGCTATTTTCTGATCGGCCACTGGGCCGGGCGCCGCGTCAAGCATCTCGACGACTATCTCGTCGCCGGCCGCAATGCGCCCACTTTCCTGATCCTCGGCACCCTGGTGGCGAGCTATCTCAGTACCAGTGCCTTTCTCGGCGAGACCGGCTTCGCCTATGCGGGCTACCCCTTCGTGATGCTGATCTTCGCCGCCATCAGCACCTCGGGCTGCCTGCTGGGTGCGCTGGCCTTCGGCCGCTATCTGCGCCGCAGCGAAGCGCTCACGGTGCCGGAGTTTTTCGGCAAGCGCTTCGCCTCGCGCCGGGTGCAGCGTATCGCCGGGCTCACCACGGTGATCGGCCTGGGTGCCTATCTGCTCGGCGTCATGCAGGGCGCGGGGATCATGTTCGAGGAGCTGACCGGGCTGCCCTACTGGCTCGGCCTACTGCTGGTCTGGCTCACCTTCACCGGCTTCATTCTCTACTCGGGCTCGCCCGGCGTGGTGCTCACCGATACCGTGATGTTCGTGATCTTCTCGCTGGCCGCGGTCGGTGGCTCGCTCTATATCATCACCGACCTGGGCGGCTGGCAGGGAGTGATCGGCGGGCTGCTGGCGCAGACCGACAAGCCGGGTATCGCCCTGTGGCACGGCATGCTCCAGGGCGATGATGCCGCCTTCGCGACCCCGGGCGAGTCCGCCACCTGGGGCATCACCCTGGGGCTGGTGTGGGCCGCAGTGCTGGCCGCGAGCCCGTGGCAGTCCAGCCGCTATCTGATGGCGCGCAACGAGCACGTGGTGATGCGTTCGGCGATGCTCACCGCCGTGGCGCTGGCGATCTTCTATGCGCTGATGATGCTCACCGGCGCGGCGATCAACCTCTACACGCCGACGCTCGACGCCGAGCGTTCGATGGTGTGGGCGGCGCTCAACGTGCTGCCGATGTGGCTGGGCATGGTCATCCTGACCGGCGTCTTCGCCGCCGGCCTCTCCTCCTGCTCGACCTTTCTCTCGATCATCGGCTTCAGTATCGCCAACGATATCCTCCCCGCCTCGCGCAGCGGCGCTGCCGCCATGCGCACCAGCCGCATCGCGGTGCTCGTCTCGGGGCTGATGACCCTGGTGCTGGCACTGTTCCAGCCGCCCGCGGTGATGGCGGTGGTGTGGTTCGCGGCGACGCTGTTCGCCTCCTCCTGGGGGCCGGTGGCGCTGATGAGCATCTGGAGCCGGCGCATCACCGCCGCCGGCGCGGCCTGGGGGCTGAGCGTCGGCTTTCTCGGCAACCTGCTGCTCTCGCTGGCGCTGCAGGCAGAGTGGCTCACGCTGCCGGTCTATCTGCATCCGGTGGTCGTCAGCACCGTGGCCGCCCTGGTCGCGATCGTGATCGCCTCGCGCCTGACGCAGGTCAGTCAGGCGGAGCGGGAGTATCTGGCCAGCCTGCACCAGCCTGGCGAGACGCCCGCGCCGAGCACCGAGTCGGGCACCCGTGGCATCGCCATCGTCACCATGCTGGCGGGGGTGGCGATCGGCGCCTTCCTGTGGCTGCAATACGCCGACACCCTCGCCGGCTATGCCGCCGACTACGGCCTCTCGCGCTCGGCCACACTGGGCGCCTACGCGCTGGCCCTGGGCTGCGGTGCCATGCTGCTGGTGGCCGGCGCGGTGGGATATCGGGTCGCCGGGGTGCACGGCAGCGCACGCCTGGCCGCCGCCCAAGGCAACGCCTAGCCGGGCAGGCGATACCCGACGACGTCAGGGAGCCCGAGCATGATGGTCGGGCGGATCACTCAAGGAGAGAACAGCATGGTGACTTGGGCCCCTCAGGGGCATGCCCGCGGCGTGGCACTGGCCTTCGGCGGCATCGTGGTACTCAGCTTCGACAGCCTGCTGGTACGCCTGGCCGATAGCGATGGCTGGAATATCGCGTTCTGGCGCGGGGCACTGATGGCCCTGGTGGTGGGGCTGTGTTACTGCCAGCGCCGGCGCCTGGCCACGCTCAACGCCCATCGCGGTGCTGCGCTGGTCTCTTCGGCGCTGCTCGCCGCCATCTCGCTGCTGTTCGTGATGGCGGTGGTGCACACGCGGGTGGCCAACGTGGTGGTGATCCTGAGCACCGCGCCACTCTTCGCCGCCCTGCTGACACGCTTCGTGCTGCGCGAACCAGTGGCAGGGCGCACCTGGCTGGCGATCGGCCTGGCGATGCTCGGCCTGGTGATCGTCTTCGCCGGCTCCCTCGGCGGCGACGGCCTGCTGGGCGATCTCTACGCCCTCGCCTCGGCACTGGCGGTGGGTGCCAACCTGACCCTGCTGCGCCGCTACCCCACCCTCGACCGGCTGCCGCTGATCGCCGGCGGCGGCGTGCTCACCGCCCTGGCCGCCTGGCCAATGGCAACGCCGCTGGCACTGGATACCCAGAGCTACGTGGTGCTCGGGCTCATGGGGCTGTTGCAGATGCCGCTGGCCACGGCGCTGATCAATATCGCCACCCGCTACCTGCCCTCCGCCGAGGTGGCGCTGTTCTATCTGGTCGAGGCGATTCTCGGCACCCTCTGGGTCTGGTGGCTGCTCGGCGAAGATCCGCCCAGCGCCACGCTCTACGGCGGCACGCTCACCATCCTTACCCTGATGGCCAACGCCTGGCTGGGCATGCGTGCCCGGCCCGCCCGCCGATGTCGCTGAAAAACGCCGCGATCAAGAGCGCCGCTAGAGCGCCTGGCGGATGCCCGGACGCCCCAACTGCGCCACCATCCACGGGCTGAACACGCAGGGCGTGGCGGCCTGGGCGGCGATCAGATCCTCCGCCGACACCCACTGCCACGCCATCACCTCATCGGGATTGGGCGCCAGCGGCGAGCTGGCGCGAGCCCGGAACACCGGGCAGTACTCGTTCTCGACCACCCCGCTGTCGTCGCAGGCACGATAGCGGAACTCGCTATCCAGCAGCACGATCTCGGTCAGCGTCACGCCCAGCTCGAAGTGGCCTCGCCTTGCCACCGCGGCCTCCAGCGCCTCGCCGGGTAGCGGATGTCCACAGAAGGCGTTGGACCAGACGCCGGGCCAGGCGCGCTTGGTCAGCGCCCGACGGGTGATCAGCACCCGCCCCTCGGCATCGAGCAGGTAGCAGGAGAAGCCCAGGTGCAGTGGCGTATCGGCGTCATGCACGAGCGCCTTGTCGCGGCTGCCGATGGGGCGGTGCGCTTCGTCCAGCAGAACGACCTCTTCGACAGGCATAGGGGGCTCCCGCACGGATGATGATTGATAACGGAGAAAACAGATCGAACACGCCAGGCCCGGCGGCACGAAGGAGTCGAAACATCTTGCCTCAGCGCAGGACGATAGCGCCCGGCATCAACGCTCAAGGGCCAGAAAAAGGCACAAAAAAAAGAGTCTGACGTAAACATCAGAACTCTTGAGATCAGCTATGCCAGACGTGCTGTCGTCTACGGTCTTCGCACCCCGTAAGTCCCTGGCTGCAGCCTTCCCGGCTGCCTTCCCTGCGACACCCCTATCCTTGGGGTGCGCTCACGGTACGCGCTATTCGAAGCGATAGATAGCGAAAACCAAATTATATTTCGATGACACCTGCGATGGCATCCGAGCGAGCCTGCCCACGGCTGCACGAGGCGCAACCGATGGTCGCATCCAGCGCCTGGCGTGGCCTCAGCGAGACACTGAACAAAGCCATCGCCGCCGCTCATGACGCGCGACAGCAATACCGTTCAGTGCCATCGCCAGCTAGGACAGGATCATCGAAAAATAGCCCCCGATCAGGGCCAACACCGTCGTCAGCGCGTAACTCACGGGATAAGGCACAGCCGCCACCGAGCTCCCCGACTCCTCGATGATCGCGTTCAGCCCGGGCGTGCTGTTTCGCCCACCCGTGGCAGCACCGTCGGCGATAATCGAATTGAGTCCGAAAAACTTGAACCCGACCCAGAAGGCAATCAACGGAGGAATCAAGGCCCCCAGCGTGCCGATGAGCGCCAGCCAGACCAAGGTGTCGCCACCCAGTGCGGTGATGACTTTAGGCCCGACGTTCGCGGATAACACCACGACGAAGGCATTCAGCCCGAAGTCCTGGAGAAAACTGCGAGCCCCCTCATGGACCGGCCCGCCGAACTCTGGGTTGCGACTGCGGAAGTAGCTGACGCCCACGCCAGCCAGAATGCACCCTGCCGACGTCCCCAATGAGAATGGGATACCCGAGATGGTCACACTCACAATGCCCACCAGATACCCTACCAGCATGGCCAGCGAGAGATAGAGAACCTCGGATTTCAGGGTCGGCAGGATCGCACGTCCGCCCAGGGTCTTGGCCGCCGCCTTGATCGCCACGTCAGGCCCGGTCAGACGTATCACGTCACCGAACAGCACGACGCTAGCCGGCCCCAGCGGTAGTTCATTACCGGCCCTGAACAGCGCCTGTACCGTCACCCCGCCCGTTCCGCGACTCTCCAGCTCCTGCAGTGTCTTCCCGGAGAGCGCATGGGAGCCGACGTGGATATCGGCCACTTCCAGAGGCACATTGCGGGCCAGCGCTTCATCGGCCTCCGGGCCTATCAACTCCCCCTCTTCAAGGATCAAGTCGTGCACATTCCCACGCACCGTCACGATATCGTTCTTCTCGAGCACCAGATCATCAGATAACTCTAGAACCTGATGGTCTCTCACGACACGCAGAATCGGTACCTGAGGATACTCCTTGGCAAGTTGCGCAAGACTCCGCCCGATGAGCTGCTGGTGAGTCACATAGAAGGCACGAAGATCGTAGGGGGAGAATCCCATGACCAGTGCGCCTGGCGCGCCTGGAACAGGATGGGTAGCACCGCCACTATATTCCCTCTCGGCCTGCTTCGCGTCTGCCTTGGCATCGCGCCCAAAGATCCGCGGCAGATACCGAATCAGCAGGATGATCCCGACGCTCGACAATACGTAGCTAATGGCATAAGCCGCCGCCATATTGGCGCCCACCTGCTCCACTGTCATACCGGCAGGGGGCGTATAGGCACCGCTCGACAGCGCGCTCTGGCCAACGCCGAGAATGGCCGTAATGGTATAGCTACCTGAAATCAATCCTGTCGCATACCCGGGTGCCAACCCGACCCAGGATGCGCCGAAGTAGCAAATGACCCAATTCAGCACCCAGACGATGACACCGACACCGACGAAGGCCAGCCCACCTTTTCGCAGACCCGAAAAAAATTGCGGCCCCACCTTCAAGCCCAGTGCATACATGAACAACAAGAGCATGAAGGATGAGAGAACTCCGGGAATGGAGTAGGTAATGCCATAGACGGCTTCGGCCACCATCGAGATGATGACACCGACCAGCAATGAACCGGCTGTCGAGCCCAGAGAGACGCCCTTGACATCGAGCTTTCCGATCAGATTCCCCAGCGCCAGGGCGAGAAGAATAAACGCGATTGGCTGGTGTCCGAGCAGCGCGAAAAAACCGTGGATTCCACTTTCAGCAGTGGGCCTTACGCTATCGATGATGTGACCTACGGCGTGCCCTCCAGCGGAGGGCGCGCTTTCCTGGGCAACGGCGGTTTCGGTGAAAAGAAGGGCCAACAGGCCTGCGTAGCGAGTCAGGATGCCTGGCGACGTTCGTCCGCGATGAGATGTCTCAACCATGGTGGAACCCCGGTTTGGCCGTCGAATGGGGTACCGGGTTGTCCGATAGATGCTTGATCGCGCGCTTCATATCGTCGAGAAGCAGACGTGCCAGATCGCGACTCACCCCATGTCGGATCAAGATGCGCTGAACGACGGTTTCCTGACGATGCGAAGGCAGCGGATAAGAGGCTATCTGCCAACCGCGCATCCGCAAACGCTCCGACAGGTCATAGAGATTGAAGCCATGATCGGCATCGGTCAGCTTGTAAGCGACCGCCGGCAGTCCGCCATGGCCGTCGTAAACCATGTCGAAAGGCCCCAGCTTGGCGAGTGCCTTGCCCAACCACTGTGCCGTATCGGCGCAGGCTTGCTGAATCGCCGTATAACCATCGCGTCCCAGGCGCAGGAAGTTATAGTACTGTGCGATGATTTCCCCACCGGGACGAGAGAAATTGAGCGCAAATGTCGGCATATTGCCGCCAAGGTAGTCGACGTAGAAAATCAGGTCTTCGGGCAGATCTTCTTTTGAGGCCCAGATGATCCAACCCACGCCGAGTGGGGCCAGTCCATATTTGTGGCCCGAGGCATTGATGGAGCGCACCCGTTCGATCTGAAAATCCCATACAAGGTCACGCTGGATGAACGGCGCGATAAAACCGCCGGATGCCGCATCGACATGAATCGGAATATCCAAACCCAGGTCGCGTTCGATGGCATCGAGCTCGCGCGCCAGGGCCTCGACGGGTTCGTAGACACCGGTGAACGTCACACCGAGCGTTGCCACAACCCCTATCGTGTTCTCATCACAGTATTGTCTAAGATCCGCCGGCTGTAGACCCAGCGCATCGCCTTCAAGCGGGACCTCTCTGATCTCGACGTCGAAGTACCGCGCGAACTTCTTCCAGCAAATTTGAACGGGGCCGGTCACGATATTGGGCTTGCTCGCGTCCTGCCCTGCGGCTTCACGCCGCTGGCGCCATTTCCATTTGAACGCAAGCCCACCCAGCATGGCCGCTTCACTGGATCCTGTGGTCGAACAACCTACCGTTTCCCAAGATTTCTGGGCGTGCCATAAATCGGCCAAAATATGGACGCAGCGATTCTCGATCTCCGCCGTCTGGGGATACTCGTCTTTGTCGATCATGTTTTTATCGACAGCATCCGACATCAACTGCTTGACCTCGTCCTCGACCCAGGTGGTACAGAAGGTCGCGAGGTTCTGACGGGCGTTGCCATCGAGCAGCAGCTCGTCTCTGACGAGAGAGTACGCAGCGTGGGGCTCGGTTCGGCCCTGCGGAATGCGAAATTTAGGCAGGCTTGCTTGCGATGTGTCGGTGGTATAAATATCGCCGATGATCGATTGGTCATCTGAGCCAAGATGATGAATGGGCATACAGTTATCCTCGCGGTAGGTGAAAGATTCCCCTAAACGACCGCGTTCCGACGCCCCATCAGGCCCTTTATTGTTATCGATCTTAAGTTTCGTTAGCTAGAAAAGCCCGTATCCAGCCGGAGGACTCAAAGTCTACTTTGCCGTCAAACATCGCCCTGCGACGCTTAGTAAACTTAGCCGAGCTGCTGAAAATGCTCACTCCTTGGCGTGCACACGCGGTCAATGAGCATATTATCATTTATTGACTAATAGCCGATCAATTAGTTTGCTAATTATAATTAGATGCTGCACGCCCTTCTTGAAGGCCAAAGCCACGATCGTCACCTCTCGAAACGCTCACGCAGCGCAACTTCGGTCAGGCGCCAGATGGCGTCGGCTGCCGTGCATTGATATTTCGAGACGACCGGTCTAAATTGGGCCGCATGCAGACGCCAACGACCCCCAGCAAACGCCGCGGGCGACCACCAAAGGTTCCCCGCGCCAACCCGGACACTCGGGACGCCCTGATTCGGTGTGGTATCGAAGTGCTCACCGAGCAGGGATTCGTCTCGACCGGGATCGACGGCGTGCTGAAACGGGTCGGCGTGCCGAAGGGGTCGTTCTATCACTACTTCGACAGCAAGGAGGCGTTCGGTCACGCCGTGTTGTCGCGATATGCCGATTATTTCGCGCGCAAGCTCGACCGCTGGCTGCTCTCTTCCGAACTGCCGCCCCTCGAAAGACTCCGCCGGTTCACCCAGGATGCCCAAGAGGGCATGGCGCGCCACCACTATCGGCGCGGCTGCCTGGTGGGCAATCTGGGCCAGGAGGTCACGCTGCTACCCGCCGGATTCGATGAACGGCTGGAAGCCATTCTTCAGGACTGGCAGCGCCGGGTCGCCGACTGCCTACAGCTGGCCCAGGCGCAGGGTGAACTGGCCGCCGATACGGATTGCGACATCCTGGCCGCTTTCTTCTGGATCGGTTGGGAAGGTGCCGTACAGCGAGCCCGCCTGACACGCGAGCCGACGCCTCTGGTGCTCTTCAGCCAGGAATTCTTCGCTCGGTTATCCCGCTGATATCGATCCGACGATCGCCCCCCCCCCCTCTCCGACTCATCGTTCAATGCTCAGGAGGTTCACGTGTTCAACGCCATTCTCGTACAGCAGGCCGAAGCCGATCAGCGGAGTCACGCCGCGCTGACGCAGCTCGACACCGACTCACTTCCCCAGGGCGACGTCCTGGTTCGCGTCGAATGGAGCACGCTCAATTACAAGGATGCGCTGGCGATCACCGGTAAAGGGGCCGTCGTGCGCCGCTTCCCCATGGTGCCGGGCATCGATCTTGCCGGTGTCGTCGAGCAGAGTGAACATTCGGCATGGGCGCCGGGCGATCGCGTCCTGCTCAACGGCTGGGGCGTCGGCGAGGAGCACTGGGGCGGCCTGGCACAGCGCGCTCGGGTCAAAGGCGAGTGGCTTACCCGACTGCCCCCCTCTCTCAACACGCATCAGGCCATGGCCATCGGCACCGCCGGCTATACCGCCATGTTGAGCGTGCTGGCGCTGGAGCGCCATGGCCTGACGCCGGACTGCGGCGAGGTACTGGTGACCGGCGCCAACGGGGGCGTCGGCAGCTACGCCATTGCCGCACTGGCGGCACGCGGCTACCGCGTTATTGCGGCCACCGGGCGCCCTCGAGAATCGGCCTTCCTGGAGCGCCTGGGCGCCGCCGAGATCATTGATCGCAGCGAACTGTCAGACCCCGGCAAGCCTCTGGCCAAGGCCCGGTGGTTTGCCGCCATCGACTCGGTGGGCAGCCACACGCTGGCCAACGTCTGCGCACACACCTGCCCGGATGGCCTGGTCGCCGCTTGCGGCCTCGCCCAGGGCATGGACTTCCCCACCACTGTGGCCCCCTTCATCCTGCGCGGCGTCAGCCTGCTCGGGATCAACAGCGTCACCCGCCCCGCTGAGGAGCGTCAGCAAGCCTGGGCCCGGCTGGCCGAGGACATCGATCCCGCCCTGCTCGACGAGATCTCGCACGACATCCGCTTAGGCGACACGCTGGAGGCGGCCGAACGACTCCTGGCAGGGGAAATACGCGGCCGGCTCGTGGTAGACGTCAACGCCTGATTACACACTGGTTGACGAGACGATGACGAGAAAGCGATCAGCCGAGTCACACCAGTCTGAATGCAACTGCATATAGGGCAGGCCCATGGATCCAGCGCTGCCCACTCTCAGTGGAGCAGCATCTTGCGATCCAGCATGTGCTCGGTTCGCATCCCGGGTGAGCCCAATAGCGGGCTCCGTCTCAGACATGCCATTACGTCCTCGGCACTCGGCTGGTACAGCGCTTTGTCAGCAATCCCGTGAGGCACGAACTTGTAAGACTTTTCGCTATTCAAGACCGCAACAACAGGCACTCCCAAGGCACTCGCGATATGCATGGGCCCAGTGTCGGGTGTGATCAGCGTGATGACATGAGTCAGCGCCGCTGCAAAATCACGCAACGGCAGTAGCGGCAAGATCCGGCCCTGGGCGCCACAGGCCTTCGTCAACGCCGAGCGGTGCTGCTCCTCTTCAGGCCCCAACATGACGAGATAGCGCTCACGACTCTCGTTAAGCGACTCGAGCAGGGAAAGCCAGAAATTCAGTGGAAGCCGCTTGTCCAGGTGGCCACCGACAAAAAGACCAACGACCCCACCGCGCGTGGCGCTCGGCAAGAGAGTTTCCACATGGGTGGCCTCGTCTTTCGTCACGAGCATCCAAGGCAGCCGCTGACATGTCAGACCCAGGGCCCGGGCAATGTTTCCTGATAAATCATAAGCATGCCGGGTGGTGTCATCCAGCAACCAGTCATAGGTATGCTGTAAACGCCCAGGCTGACCGAGCAGCCGGTTGGCACCACATAGCTGCAGGAAAAGCCAACTGGTGAGGGAACCTTCTCCTACCTGTATTGCCAGATCGTATCGATTGCGGCGAAGCGCCAGGATCAATCTAATCAGTGCCCAGAGGCGCCAGGAAAAACTACGGCTGTGCGCGTAATAGCGCTTTAAAGGCATATGTTTGAACAGCTGGCTCGTGGTATCCGTACCCAGATAATCGATGGCGATATCCGGCCGGGACGACGCAAAGGCCTCGATCAACCGAGCCCCGATCACCGCGTTGCCCAGGCGAAAATTCGGCCTGACCAGCAGTACACGATGTACGTTCTGCAATGTCTCCGGCGAGACGGCCTGCGATTCTCGCGAAAAACGTGCCAGCAGGCTGTATGCCATCGATTTGCAGCGCCGCTCCAGGCGCTTGCCCAAGCGTCGCATCCCATCGTGACGTCTAACCTGGGTGAGAACGGCACTCATATCGAACTCCAGAGAGAGGTAAACGCCGCCTACCACCGCAGCCAAAGCTTAACGCAGCATTGTCGAAGCAGCATCAGAACGAAAGCGTGACCGTCGTTTCTACCGCAGAGCCCACGAGATGCCGTACCGTATCGGTGCTCGGCATCAATTCTCTTGCTGACACTCTCGAAAATCCAACGGCAGGCGTGTGCAGGGCTCTGTTAGCTCTCTATGTCGTTCTTTTTGTATCGTTCTTCTCTGTGTCGCTTTTCTCTGAATAGCTCTCATCCGTTCAGCTATATACGCCTCGCCTGTGAGTTCTCTTTTACGGAGCGATCCACTTGGAATTTCGTTTTCACGCAGGTGCTGGGCCCAGGCAATAGCCTACGCCGCGGACCGTGAGGATGGCATCTCGGTGGGTCATTTTTCGAAGCGCGTGAATGAATACCTGTATCGTGTTCGACTTGGCACAAAAGCCGGCACCATACAATATCTGTTCCAGCTGAGCTTTCGTGAACACGCGATAAGGTTGAGAGGCCAGTGCCTTCAGAATCAATAGTTCCTTGGCGGAGGGATGGATCGGATGCTCCTGCCACCTCACTTCCATCGTTGTCATGTCTATCCTCAAGCCGCAGGCAGAGATGACTCGACCCGGAGGTTTGTCGGAACGTCTACATTTGCAGCGCACCCGAGCAAGGACTTCCCTGGCATCGGTATCAGCCGTCAGGAAATCGTCCGCACCCGCGTCCAGAAACCGGGCCGCGTGTAATGAACTCATGGCATCGACAATGACGAGAATGGGGAGTTCTAGAAACTCTCGAAGATAACTCAGCGTCTTCAGGCTATCGCTGATATCAGCACCGCCGACCACAAGGATCAGGGCGTTGACATCGCCCGCTTCCACCGCCGGCATCGCCTGCTCGACGCGATGAAACAGCGTGACTCGTTGACAAAGCCGTGCCAGGCAGCGGCGCCACAGTTCAAGAGAGAGGGCACCTTCTCCATGAATCAAAAGATGCAATTCGATCACCCCGAAACCACGGATTGTTATGATTAAATATCAGCAAAACATCTAGATGACTAACCACAATGAAGCGACAGCCAGTTACTTCATCGAGATCATTATATTAAAAAATATCTTATTTTGAGTTCAACGACATCCCCACCACCTGTTATTAAAAATCATTCCCATATCTGGCGCCCGGCAGCTAGTCTTCTCCGCACATAATGTTTTCCTAAGACTGTCTGGGCAAGCTGACGGCAAAATCCAATGAGCGGCCTGCTTCACATGCATAGATTCCCTCTGCCTCGCTGGCTCATGGCTCCTCCCCGCGGAGACATGCTAGTCATCGCTCTCCTGTGGCTGTTGACGGTCACCAGCGCCCTCTCCCGCTCTTTCCTTCCCATCGATGAAACGCGCTACGTATCCGTCGCGTGGGAGATGTGGCACACCCACTCATTCTGGGTGCCGCACATGAATGGCGAAACTTACGCCGACAAGCCTCCGCTGCTGTTTTGGCTGATACATGCGGGTTGGGCCATTTTCGGCGTCACCGAGTGGTGGCCAAAGCTCATCGGACCACTGGCATCGCTGCTCGCATTGGGGCAGCTCTACCGCATCGCGAGGCAACTGGGGTACGCACAGACATCGGCGAGTCTGGCACCACTCGCACTCATGGCGATGCTGATGTGGAATCTCTACAGCGGCGCGCTGATGTTCGACATTCTGCTGACCGCCTGCTTACTGGGAGCCCTCAGCCCACTCGTCTCCGATCACTTCACCTTGCGCAAGGCACTGGTCAGTGGGATATGGCTGGGGCTGGCCCTGCTGGCCAAGGGGCCGGCGGTATTCGTCACGCTGCTGCCGATCGTGGCCAGCATACCCTGGTGGCGCTCGGCACCGCTCGGCGGAGCCGGCTGGCGCCGGCTAGCGCTCTCCCTGCTCATTGGCAGCGCCCTGCTCGCAAGCTGGGCGCTCTCCGCCGCCTGGCTGGGCGGCAGGGATTACGCCCAGGATCTGCTATGGGGTCAGAGCGTCAATCGACTACAGAACTCCATGGCTCATGCCCGCCCTTTCTGGTGGTACTTCCCGCTGTTGCCGCTGCTGACATTTCCGTGGCTGCTGTGGCGCCCCGCTTGGCCCTTGCGCCCACGTCAATCACGCCAGCGACTCTTCTGGATATGGATGATCACCCCCTTCGCCATTTTCTGCTTCATCAGTGGCAAACAGATTCATTACCTCATGCCTATGCTCCCGGCTTTGGCACTGCTCATCATGGATCGACTGGCCAGCAGCCCGACAGCGCCCAATACTGTCGTCCGAACGCGCCTCCCCTCGCTCGCCATCGCCGTTCTGGGCATCGTTGGCTGCGGCTTGAGTCTATTCGGCAAGGGGGCCGTGGGTCCGGATAACCTGTCGACAACGGGCGCCGTCGCACTCGTCCTACTGGCAGTGGGGATATGGCGACAGCGCTGGCCAGATGGCGCTTCTGCCGCACGCGGGCTCGCCGTGGGTACCGCTATCGCGATCTTTGTGGCGACCCAGTGGATGATGGGGCCATTCTGGAGTCGGTATGACGTGAGGGCCCCAGGCGAGCTGCTGGGAACACTGGAGTCGAGGCAACTGCCGGTGGCTTACAATGGTGGCGGCTACCAGGCGACGTTCCAGTTCGCGGGGCGGCTGACTCGCCCCCTGATGACCCTGGACAATGCCGCCGAGGCTCTGTGCCGATACCGTCTCGCCTATCCCGACGGTTGGCTGGTCACGCGCCATCGGGATATCGATCAACTCACCGTAGACGAGGGTGCCGTTCATCACTTCGACTATCGAAGCGGGCAGTTGGACATCCTTCCCATCAGCGCCATACGGCCCGAGGCATTCGATCCAGACTGCGTCGCCCCCGCTGACAGAGCAGAAAAGAAACATCCCATGGATTGATGAGCGAGCGTGCGGCGCCTTCGGCGAGGGCTGGTGTCGAAACCTTCGCCGATTCCGCGGGGCAATGCGGCGAAGAAGAACAACATGATCGACTCACCGGATAACAAGACGCGCCTTATCTCAGGGCGCGTATCTACTTACTTCACTAGACATCATCCATCGATAACCTTCACGAGATTTCGCTTTTTTCGGCAGTAGCGATCAGTTTGTCATAAGTCTTGTGACTCACACTGAAATGGCTCCCTAAAAAAGGGATGCCACCCACAGTGAGGACATCATGACTACACCATCACTATCCGCTGAACGTCGACCAAGCTGGACGAACAAGGTACCAGAAGTCACGCTGGTCTTCTGGCTCATCAAGATGATGTCGACGACCGTAGGAGAAACGGGCGCCGATTTTCTCAACTTCAATCTCGGCTTCGGGTTGACTGCCACCTCGATATTGACCGGGATACTGCTGGCCTTGTTCCTGGCAGCCCAGCTCAAGGCCAAACGTTATATCCCCTGGCTTTACTGGAGCAACGTGCTCTTGGTCAGCGTGTTCGGCACCTTGGTGACCGATAATCTGACTGATCAGCTACATGTTCCTCTGATAGATTCGACACTGGTCTTTTCGACACTACTAATCGCTGTCTTCATCGTCTGGAAACGAACCGAAAGAACGCTCTCCATACATTCGATCACGACCTTGCGGCGCGAACTGTTCTACTGGACTGCCATTCTCGTCACTTTCGCACTGGGCACCGCAGCCGGCGACCTGGTTGCCGAAGATTTTGGCCTCGGTTACCTGCATGCGCTGCTCCTGTTTGGCTCATTGATCGCGCTCACCGCGTTTTCCTGGATCTTCCTGAAGGCCAACGCCATTGTCGCTTTCTGGATCGCCTATATCTTGACCCGCCCGCTGGGTGCCTCTCTGGGCGACCTCCTGACGCAGCCTGGCACCAACGGTGGGCTTGGCCTGGGTAGCACGGGGACCAATGTCCTCTTCATGTGCACCATCATCGCCCTGGTCGGCTATCTTTCTCGACGGGAAAGGCGCGCAAGAGCGCTGGAAACGGCATCATGAGCTGAACGCAATTCTTTCCCGATCTCCCTGTCCCCAGCGACAGGCATACCATGCCTCGAACCTGGGATNNATCCCAGGTTCGAGGTTGAGAGCTCCTCATTTTCCATGGCAAGGCTATCCAGACCACACTGTCCAGACTCGCTACCCAAGCCACCCCACCGAATAACAGAATCGGCAAACAGCTACCGCCGCCGTGAACCAAAGCGGGATGAAGACGGCGGCGGCGAGATGGCTGACAGGGCGCTCGACGCGTTCGTCCGCCAGGCGACGAGTGATCTCAACTCGACTGCACTACGGCAGCAACGCCACCACCGGCGCAGGCGCTCATGACACGCCATCTTTCTGCTCCATACTTCACTTGCAAGGGGAGCCCAAGTCTTGCGCAGCCGTAAGCCAAAGTGCCGTTGCCTCGCTGGAGGTGACCCGATGCGCAGACAGGCCAGCGGATTGACGCAGCAGTCTCCTGGCCAACACCCCACTGGCGTCGCGAGAAGACGGAATGTCGCGCTCCAGCGCTACTACTCCCAGCAGACTATCTCGTTGCTGCCATCTCAATGAGGCGATCCAGAGCGGCTGAGGCGATGGCTGACAGGTACCCGTGAGCGTGAAGTCAGAGGGCCAGACGTACAGGACCAGGCGCCTGCGCGCCCTCCCCGGCATGGCGTAGGTAGCAATCAGCGACGGGGGCCGCCCCTCGTTGAGTCGCGGCAGCGCCGGCAGTGCCTTGTCGGGACTGGCGGGATTCAGCCAGTGCAGGGAACTCATCGCGGTCCAGGGAGTGTCGACCTGCCAACCGGCATCATTCAGACTTCGGCGCAGCGCCCCTAGCCCTCCCGCCCACTGCATGACCATGGGTTCTTCTCTGTCACCGCCCAGATCGATGCGACGCTGCGGCAATTGCTGATACCCACCCTTGGACCAGGAACTCCATGTCATCCGCTGGATGTCAGGTTGCGGGGTATAACGAGCACGATCAGCGGCCAAGTTCTGGTAGAGGTGATACGGCCACACCACGGCCAACGTTAGCAGAACCACCGCGAGCACTCCTCTTGCTTCGGCTGGTGGGGCATGGCGACGCTGATGACTGATCGCCAGCAGAATCACCCATGCCGTACCGATGGCCATCCCCGCGAGGACATCGGCCAGCCAATGCGCCCCAAGATAGAGGCGAGAGAGCGCGATCCACATGACGGTCATCATCGCCGCGCCGATCACCCAGCCACGCTGTCTTGCCGGCAAGCCTCGAGCGACGAGATAAGCCAGAAAGCCATACAGAACGGTATTGATGGTGGCGTGACCACTGGGAAAGGAAAAGGCTTCCCAACCGCTGTAAAGCCCGGCAGTAGGACGCGGCCAATGCACCATCGCCTTGATCACCGGCGTGAATAGCGCAGCTCCCCCTACCGCTGCCAACCAATAGAGCGCCCCGTGCCAAGCGCGGCGAAGCAATAGCCAAGCCGCCACTGCGATGGTGAGGCTGGTGGTCACGAAGCCATCTCCCAGCTCGGTGATCGCCAACATCACGGTGTCACTCCAGTGGGTCCGCAGCGCCTGCATCGCGTGAAAGACCGCCTGATTGGCCCTCACCAGCGGATCTCCCGCCATCAAATTCTCGAGAAGAGCCGTAAACATCCATAGGCAGCCGAGCAGCATGGCAATCGCAGCGACCAGCATGAGCCCTTCACCGCTCAGGCTATTCATCAACCGATAGATGGTGCGCTGAAGTAACGTCGAACGCGGTCTGCACCACTCTGCCAGTCGCCCACTACCAGCTTTCAGCCACGTGACGCCGTGGGGCAGCATCACTCGGCGCGTCATCCACACGACAAGCCAGCTCAACAGCAATAAAAGCCCCAGCATCAGCACCAGCCTGATCGCGACCTGGGCTATGACCTGCAGCGACGCCCCCAGCGCGACACCGGCCAGCACGTGAGTGGCGGCCCACAAGACCGCCGAAGCAACGTTGAAGACGTAGAAACGCCCAGGCGACATCCCGCTCATGCCAGCGGTAAGAGGTACGAAAGCCCGCGGCCCCTGGATGAAACGTGCCAGAAACACCCCTTTACCCCCGTGGCGCTGGAAAAACACTTCGGCTCGCGCGAGCCAACGCGGGTAACGACTGAACGGCCAGTAACCCGCGAGGCGGGCACCGTAGTGATGACCCAGCCAGAAGGAGATCCCGTCGCCGGTGATCGCTCCGAACAGGGCAGCGAGAATCAGTGGTGCACTCGCTAGCGCACCGGTGCTGGCCAGGGCACTGATACCCACGATCAACATGGAACCCGGCACCAGGGTGCCGACGACCGGCAACGCCTCAGCCATGGCGGCCACACCGACCAGGGAGTAAGCCATCAGAGCATGCTGTGCGGCCAGTCGAGTGACCTCGGTAACGATGGCATCCAGCATCGGCGACTGCTCCGGAATCGAGGGCGTGAAACGTTCATGTCCATGGACACGCCACCCTGTCAGCACGACGTTAAGAGCGCCTTATGGCCTTGTTCGGATAGGCAAGAGTGCGCGAATCACCCGGCGCCAGACAGCAGGGAACTCATCGAGACCTTGAGCCCTCTGTGGGTAGCCTCTGATGGGGTAACGGGTAGGAAATAGCTGGGATGTGCTGGAGCTCAACCACTGGAGGTCATGACGCCTTGGGGGAAGGCACCCATCCGGAGAGGATCGAGACCAAGAGCGTTTCATCGCTCATGAGGTCTGACAGCCAATATTACACAAACAGGAAGGGACTTTTACTGGATACCGCTAGCGAGAAGGAATAGCGCCAATCGCAAACTCACTTGTGAGCGATGGCTCCCCGAACAGGACTCGAACCTGTGACCCAATGATTAACAGTCAGTTGGGCAGTTCGGGAGCTAAAATCGCCCTGAATCAGCGACTTAGCGAAAAAGCTTCGGGCTATGTAGTGCGTGTCACGCCTGCACTACATTGGCATGATAAATACTGTAGGGCGGATCCACGCTTGTCAACCTCCAAATCTACTCTCTTCATCCGACTCTGACTTCAAAGGCTCCGGCGGCCATTGAGCGCTTTGCGCATCGCGTCGACACTCGGATGAACGTACTCCATCGTCGTGCGCATGCTGGAGTGGTCGAGAACCATCTGGGTCACACGAATATTACGGTCAGGATCCTCCATCAATTCGGTTCCAAGGGTGTGTCGGAAACGATGAGGGGTAACTCTCGCCCCACAGAAGCCTGACAAGCGCTTGAAGAAATGCTCGATCTGATTGATGTCCATCACATCTCTGCGATGGCGTTTCGAGAAGCGATTGACATTGAACAACTGATCCTCACGCCTGAAACCTTGCCTGTGAGCCTCTAAAAGCAGCTTGCCTATGTAGGGATACAACCCGTCAGCAATGGGTATGACCGACTCAGAGTAGGTTTTTGAGCCCTCCCACGACGTCACTATGATCATTCGCTTCAGATCGACATCCTTTGCCTTGACGTGCAACAGCTGGCTCAGACGCATTCCCGTATAGTAGAAAGTCTCGACAACCGCTTCCCAAAACCAGGCGGGATGCAGCTTAGACGCATCGTCCTGCGCGCATTCAAATCGCTTGCAGACATCCATCACCTCACGTACATACCTCATGGTAAGCGGCATTATCGTTTTTTTTGGCTTTCTAGGCTCCCTTACTCGCACTTTCACGAAAGGGTTATCCTCTCGCATAATCAACTGGTGCCTGATGCCGAAATTATAGAGGGCGGACAAATGTCTCACGTAGTTGTTCCAGCTCACCTCAACGATCCCAGCTGGGTTGTCACGCGTCCGTAGAATGGCCCCGCGCCACTCGCACACCATCTCTCGACTCACCATGCTTGGATAGCATTGTTTTCCAAAATAACGTCGAGCGGCTCGCACAGCCCCTGCGTAACTCGCAATCGACTTTTCCCGCAAGTGCGTATCGGCACAATAGCGGCTTAGCAGCTCCGCGAAGGACACATCAAACATCTCCCACCCTCCCCTCTTCTTTTTCGAGTGTCAGAACCCAATTATCAGGCGGCACCGCCTGTGTCAGCTCACGGGGACTTTTGAGCAGATACCCCATTAAGTACGTCGTTTTATTGGGACCTGCAACAACCACCTTTTGGATATTAACCCCATGGGTTTTGACATGATGACCCAACTTCTGAAATCCACTCTGGACCTCTTTCCAGCGCCTGGTACCACCAAGCTCAGCGCTGGCGAATCTTTTAAAAATGCCGGGACTTACCAGAAAATAGGTACCGGACACGGTGTGCACAACTGCATTGCTATCGTTGACGATAATAGACCGGCTTTCCAACCCCTGCTGGAGCCAGCCCCAAAACCGCTCACCCATTCCTTTCGCCTCGCCAACCTCCCCAGGGGCATCAGGCTCATCTTTATTATCCTGAACATCGAATGTCTCGGAATTCGATTCATCGCCAACTTCCACCTTGTTCTCGAACAGAGAGATAAGCTCGTCATCCAAAGCTGACTCGAGATCGACGCCCGCTTTTCCATCAGACCCACCTGCATCAGAAGAGTCTTTATTTTTCGCAGGCAATGGAGTATTTTCATCAGCACCCACTTCATTAGCCGCAACCTCATCATTTGAGACTGAAGCGGCATCAGCGTTAGATTCAGAACCAAGCGTATCGCAACCTTTCGTTTCAATTTTGCCTTTAAAGGGCTCTGGCTTTGTACCTGTTCCCCAGATCAATGTCGGCGAAATTCTGATCATGCTCAGTGACTGAGACCAATCCCCTTCAGAGACCTCGCACTTCCATACTGACTTTCCCTCACTCACTTCTTCAATCAAACCATGTGCTTGCAACTCCCCATATAACCGTCCAAGGTCGGCGGGTATACTTTTTACTCCTTGAGCATAGAGGTGGGCCTTAAGTTCGTTTATCGCCCTAGGAGATACCAACCAAAGCGCTTCCTTTGTGAGCCAGGCCACGCCCCCTCGTTGGTTAAGCTGAAACTGCTCCTTGACCATGTAGCGCAGCCCGTCAGCGAGCTTGCGTTGGAGCGATTCGACGGGCGCAGCGAGCGCCTGCAGTGGATCACCTCCCATCGCCTTTGAGACGCTAGCGCGATCCGCCTGGTGCACGATTTCCGCAATGATGCCGCCGCGGTCTGTGTGACCAGAGATGGTATAGGTGAGTAGCCCGAACAGGCGGGGCTGCGACAGGAGCCAGTCAAGCACGTGCGGGCCCAGCACTTGCTGACATAGGATCGGGTTTAGCGCGGCGTGCAGGTGGTAGTCTCGACCCGCCCGGTATCGAACTCTGTAAGGACCGGGAATCGGGCCGTGCCAGAGCTTCCAATTCCGTCCATCCTCTAGATGAATCTCGATATCGACGAGCGTCTTCGCCACGTCATGCATCAATGCGGCATAGATGATCGCCGCACTCCATAACTCTCCCGAAGAACTTTGATCTTCGGGCTTGCCCCCCGGGGGTAGCAGGTGACGCTGACGTAGCTTCAGCCCGTAGCACGCCATCTCTAACGCGTGATCGAGCATGCCTCCGGCGTAAGAGTGGTGATGAGACTCCGAGGCGGGAAGCTGCTGCACCAGCTCCGCATAGCGCTGAATCGGTGCAAGGATGTAGTCGTCGAAAGCCTCTTGGGTCAGCGATGTCGTGTCCCAGAGCATTTTGAGCATCTGCTGACGACGCGGTAAGGCGAGGAGTTCTGGTCCACTACGCGGGTACTCCAGCCCCTCCCCCTGCCCCTTCACCGAACGCGCGCGGCCCCACCAGCGAAGTCGCTCAAGCAGCATCGATTTCCCCTCACAGCCGAGTGTTCTCGCGATGAAGCCTTTTTGCTGCAGCAGTGAGAAGGAGAAATGTTAACTCGTCTCGACACGTATTCAGCGCTACATGGGTCACTGGGCTCTATAGACTCTTGCCAAGACCTAGCCAGCTGCTACTACAAGACTCGAAAGCAGCCAGCTCGCCGCGCGCACCGGGTCTGAGCACATCATGACCGACTACGTCTTTGGTCAGCAGCTCCTGTACTTGTATATCGTTCAGCCGACTTAACTATCGCACCAGCGACGCGGAGTGTGGTCAAACCACGGCCGACCTAGCGTCCTCGGTTAGCAAGGTAAACGAAGACCGGTTCAATATGCACTGTGACAGAACGCTCAACGCAGAGGCCTACCAGTACGTGTCTATCCAAAGTCGACCTCCCCATGAGTACTCCACGACCATCCCCGGTAGTACGTGTCGATCTCTACACTACCAACTGTTACATGTAGGATACTCACGGCATTCAGATCTGCATTTAAAATGCAGAATCTATTCCAACGCCGGGCCAAGAAGAATCTTTTGAGCACTAGGGAGTTCAAGCAAAAACGGCACATACCAAGGTTACGGTCAGCGGCAGATTCTAAGCCGACGGCAATGCATAAATCACCACAAGTGAAAAGCGAAAAAAGACAAAAAGCTGCAGGAAGAGAAAAACCTAGCCGCAGCCAACTCTACCTCGCTCAACAGCGGCCGCCTTTGATTGCACGCCACGGCGCAATCTCTGTGAAAGGATACGCCCCGGTGAAAGGTTCAATACCACCTAAAATAGTACGCAGAAAATTAGCTCGATTGAGGTGACAATGACATGCCCAGCGAAGTACTCTGCAGACGACCAATTCCGCTGACCCCCTTCCCTAATACAAACTTAAGTGCGATGAAAATGGCTCAATCTTCAAGCGTATCATTCCGCAGTTCCACTTAGTGCAAGTAGGAGCCGAAGCTGCTCATCATGTGCACTATCAATGTACCGGATAGAATTGAGAGGAGAGCCTCCTAGCTCCGCCCAGCCTACTACTGCCCAAGCACAACTCTGATACTCTGCAGCTCGCCCAAATCTCCGACGACACCAGAATAAGCTGCCACTAGACAGCATAATGCGTAGCGACTCACGCATGACATCGCGAGCGCCTTTATCGATTGCGGGATTTTACTCGGCCGAGTAGCTGTGACAACTAAGTCTTGAAAATCGAAGTCTGAGCACCGCCTCTGCAGTCCATTTGAGACAACGACTGCCCTTCCAGAGGTACCTCACACGTCTGCGCCGTGTAGAGGCAAATGCGTTTCATGAAACGAATAGCATATTTTTTTACGATGTATTTGCAGATAAAAATATTCATTTTTAGAATGAAAGCCTGTGCTGAGGGCAAGGACTTTTTCGATGATCACTTTCAAGCAGCTCGACGCGATCTACTGGGTCAGTGAGCTGGGCAGTTTCGAAGCCGCAGCCAACAAGCTGCACACTACCCAGTCGGCGATCTCAAAACGCATACAGGAGCTCGAGGAAACGTTTGGCGTGGCGCTGTTCGACCGCAGCCGGCGTTCGGCGCGCCTGACCGATAAGGGAGCCGAGCTGCTGACGCTCTCGCGGGAACTGCTGGAGCGACGCGATCACCTGCTCGAGCGAATCAGCGACGAGTCGGTGATCCAGAGCCACTTTCGTATCGGCGTGACCGAACTTACCGGTCTGACCTGGCTTCCCCAAGTGATCGAGAGCATTCGCGGGCGCTTCCCTCGGCTCAACATCGAACCGTCCATCGAGCTCAGCAGCGATCTGTTCGCCAAGCTCGAACAAGACAAGCTGGACATGATCGTGGTGCCCGACGTGTTCTCGGATACGCGCTTCGTATCACAGCCATTGAAGAGCGTGGAGAACGCCTGGATGGCGGCACCCGGCACGGTGGCGGCGGACCATACCCTAACTCTGGCGGAACTCGCCGAGTTCACCGTGCTCTCCCAGGGCAGCCACTCCGGCACCGGCCTGATCTACGAGCGCTGGTTCTCCCAGCATGGAGTGCGGCTGCGCAACACCCTCGTCAGCGACTATCTGCTGGCACAGGTGGGCCTGACCCTGGCCGGAGTGGGCATCAGCTATCTACCCCGTCACTGTCTGCAGTTTCTGATAGACCGCAGGATGCTCCAGGTGCTGAACACCGCGCCCGGGCTGCCTCGCGTGCGGTATTGCGCGCTCTACCGCGCTGATCGCCAGGCCAATCTCAACGACGCGATCGTCGAGCTGGCGAAACAGGCCTGCTGCTTCGACCAGCTCTATTTCAACGCTTACTGACGTCGTTGCTGGCGGATGCCCTCTTCAGGAGGCACCGTCGGCAGGATGCGGGGCGGCCACCGGCGACGCCGCCAGCTGCGTGTCCAGCAGGCGTTCGCTCTTCGCCACCAGCAGCGCGCCGATCACGTCCCCGGAAACGTTGAGCGTGGTGTGTCCCATGTCGACGATGCGATAGATGCCGGCGATCACGCCGACCAGCTCGAACGGCAGGTTCATCAGTTGCAGTATCAACGTACCCATGACGATTCCACCGCCGGGAATGCCCGGCGCCGCCATCGACAGGATGGTACCGATGAAGATCACGTTCACCATCTGCGACAGACTCAACGGAAGGTCGTAGAAGCCCGCGGCGAACACCACCAGCACCGATAGGTAGGCCGCCGCCCCCATCAGGTTGATCGTGGCGCCCAGCGGCAGCATGAACGAGCACAACCATTGCGGCACGCCGAGGCCCTGATTGGTGACCTTCATCGTCACCGGCAACGTGGCGTTGCTGCTGGTGGTCGACAGGGTCATCAGCCAGATCGGCACCATCTTGCGCACGAAGCGCGCATAGGATATCCGTGTGAACAGCACCAGCAGGATCGAGGCAACCACCCAGACCGCCAGCAGCGAGGCGTAGTCCGCCAGCACGAACTTGCCGATCTGGCCGAAGATATCAATGCCGTAGTTGGCGACCGCGTAGGCCATCAGGGCGAAGATGCCGAGCGGAGAGACGGCCATGATCATGTCGAGGATACGGAACGAGACCGCCGCGCCCTCGTCGAACAGTGCGCGCAGCCTGGCGGCACGCTCCCCCAGCATGACCATCGCCACACCGACCAGGATGGTAAACACGATCAACTGGATGACGTTGCCGCTGGCCATCGCCTCGACCGGATTGCTGGGAATCATCTTCAGCAGGAACTGGCCGATGTCCAGGCCCGCCGGCGCGGCACCGGCGGGGGCGCTCGCCGTGAGCTCGAGCCCGTGCCCCGGCTGGATGAGAGAGGCCACCGCAAGACCGATGGCGCCCGCAACAACAGTCATCACCGTATAGACGACCAGCGTCTTGCCGCCTACCCGCTTGAGTTGCTGGACATCGCCCATGTTGGCGATGCCGCCGGCAACCGAGAAGAAGATGATCGGCACGATGAGCATCTTGATTCCACTGATGAAGGCATCGCCCAATGGCTTGATCGCCAGGGAGAAATCAGCGAACAGCAAACCGCAAGCGATCCCCAGCACGAAACCGATGAAAATGCGCGCAGGAAGGCCCCGCGCTCCTCGTATGGCGATTCTCATAAGAACCTCGTTGTCATCATTGTGAATTGTTAGATCGTTGCCGCCAGAGGTAGCTGGAGTCAGCGCAGCGCCCGACACGCCTCCCCGAGCCGCCGACACCCTTCCTGGATCGCCGCTTCACCGATGGCGAAGGAGAGTCGGACATAGGGAGACAGGCCGTAGGCCCTGCCGCTAACCCCAGCCACGCCGACCGATTCGAGCCAGTAGAGCACCACGTCGTCGTCACTCTGGAGCCGCTGCCCCGTCGGCGTCTCTCGCCCGATCAGCCCCTCGACATCGAGATAGACGTAGAAGGCACCCGATGGTGCGAAAGCACTCACCCCGATCACCGACTGGAGCCCTTCCAGCATCAGCTGACGCCGTTCGGCGTAGCGAGTGGCCATCTCTCGCACCGGCGCCTGATCGCCGGCGAAGGCCGCCACCGCGGCGGCCTGGCTGAGAGAACTCGGGCAGGTCGTCGTCTGCGAGATCAGCTTGACGATCGCCCGGACCAGATCGCGCGGCCCGGCGCCGAAACCGATGCGCCAGCCGGTCATGGCGTAACCCTTGGAAGCGCCGTTGACGATCAGCGTGCGTGCCTTGAGATCCGGCGCGACGTTGACCAGAGAGAGATGGCGGGCCGGCGCATAGACGAAGTGCTCGTAGATCTCGTCGGAGATCACCCCGACCCGAGGATGTTCACGCAGCACAACGGCCAGCGCCTGAAGTTCCGCCTCGCTGTAGACCGCACCAGTGGGATTGGACGGCGTATTGAGCACCAGCCAGCGCGTTCTAGGGGTGATCGCCCCGGCCAGCGTCCTCGCGGTGAGCTTGAAGCCAGACGAAGCATCGCAGGCGACGATGCGCGGCACGCCTTCGTTGAGCGCGATGAGATCGGGATAGGAGACCCAATAGGGCGCTGGCACGATCACTTCGTCGCCGGGGTTCAGCGTCGCCGCCAGGGCGTGATAGAGGATGTGCTTGCCACCGGCACCGATCACCACTTCGTCGCGGGTGTAGTCGAGACCATTGTCACGTGCGAGCTTGTCGGCGACTGCCTGACGTAGCGCCGGCGTGCCCGCCGACGGCGTGTAGTGGGTATCGCCCGCTTTCAGCGCCGCGACCGCCGCTTCGGCGATGTGTGCCGGCGTGTCGAAGTCGGGTTCACCGATGGTGAAGTTGACGATGTCCCTGCCCTGTGCGCGCAGTTCGACGACACGGGCATTGGCTTCAACACTGGGTGACGGCTGGATGCGCGCCAGGCGATCGGCAAACGGCTGGCTCATGCGGACGCCCTGCCATAGTCGAGTCCCTGCGCCGACAGCACTGCGTCGAGCCAGCGCTGGTGGTGCGCACCGGTGGCGATCTCCTCCATGATGCCGGCCTCCTTGCGCGCGCTGGCGCGGGCCGCCGCGATCAGTGACTCCGCCTCCGCCTGTGGAAACGTGACCAGGCCATCCGCATCACCGACGACGATGTCGCCCGGATTGACTACCTGGCCACCGACCGAGACCGGCACGTTGAGCGCGCCGGGGCCGTGCTTGTACGGGCCGCGATGCACGGCGCCCCGGGCGTAGCACGGAAGGCTGTCGCCGGCGAACGCCTCGACGTCGCGAATGGCGCCGTCGACCACGAACCCCGCACAGCCGCGCTGCTGGGCGTAAAGCTTGATCAGTTCGCCGATCAGCGCGTTATCGAGATGTCCCCCGCCTTCGAGCACCAGGACATGCCCGGGACGGATCAGCGTCAGTGCCTGGTATACATAGAGGTTGTCACCGGGACGGCACCTGACCGTGAAAGCGGTGCCGACCAGCTTCTTACCATCGTGGAAGGACGTGAGCCCGCGGATGCCGCTCAAGCGGTCGAGATTGTCGCTCAGATGCGGTGTGACGATGTCCTGAAGCGCCTCGACGAGTGCGGGATCGGCCAGGTCGGGGACGCAGGGCGCTAGGGAGGGTGGGTTCATGTCAGACTCCAGGCTTGCGGTTTCGATCACGGTAAGCGGCGGTCACAGACTCAAAAAAGCGATATTTTTGTATCTTTAAACATTCTTTTTGAGAATATGTTGCTCGCACTGTCACGCGAACAGGTTGATGAACAGCGTAATGATCAGTGGATTGAAGATGTTGATGAACACCACGGTGATGATCGGCAATACGAACCAGGCCCGTGGGGCGGGCCCACGATCCTCGATGACCGCGGACATGTTCGCCAGCGCGTTGGGTGTCTGGCCCAGTCCCACACCGCAATGCCCCGCCGCCATCACGGCCGCATCGTAGTCACGTCCCATGCAGCGGAAGGTGACGACATAGGCGTAGAGCGCCATAACCGTCATCTGCGTCAGCAGAATGAGCACCATAGGTAGCGCCAGCCCGATCAACGCCGCGATATTGAGGCTCATGAGCGTGATCGACAGAAAGAGGTTGAGCGCAATGTCGCCGATCACATCGATCTCGGGCATGCGCAGAGGAAACTTGCCGGTATCGGCGAGGTTGCGTACCAGCGCGCCGCCGAACAGGCAACCGACGTAATAAGGGAACTGGATCCCGGTAAAATTGAGCAGCCAGGAAATCACGGTCCCGATGGCGGCGGCGATCAGAATGACTAGGGTCGAGCGGAAAAGCCCAGTGCCGGTCAATGGTGCCGGCACCTCCACCGGCCGGGCGGAATGGCGCTCCTTTCCCTCCGAGCGCAGGCCATGCCGATCGATCAGGCGTTTGGCAACGGGGCCACCGATGAGACTGCCCATCAGCAACCCGAAGGTCGCCGCGGCGATGCCGACCGTCGTCGCGCCAGCTGCACCGGCGGCTTCCAGCGTGGGCCCGAACGCTGCGCCCGAACCGACACCACCGGACATCGAGATGGAGCCCATGGCGACGCCCAGCAACTCATTGATGCCCAGAAATCGGCTCAATCCCACGCCAACGAGGTTCTGGATCACCAGAAAAGCCACCGCGATGACGGCGAGCAGCGCGCCCTGCCGGCCACTGGAGCGAATCAACGCGGCACTCACCGTGAACCCCACGCAGGTGAAGAACAGGTTCATGAAAAAATTCTGCAGGGTCTTGTCGAAATGCACCTCGACCCCGCCCCCTTGGGACATCGCAAACAACAGCACGCTGACGACAAGCCCGCCGATGACCGGTGCCGGAATGAAAAAGCGTCGAAGTACCACCACACGATGCTTCACCGACATTCCGAAAAAATAGACCACCGCCGCGACGCCCGCGGTCTGGATGACATCTAACGTAACGACCATTATCGCTCTCCTCTCGATTTTCGATTAACACGACTCCGGGTGATAGCCGTGCAGTCGAGCGAATTATCGGAGGAAAAATCACAGCAACGATACTGAACTTAAGTATTTGATTGTGCGAGATTTTTTTTGAAAAAAAGGCTCTATTATACACCGCCTTCTCTGTTTATTATGGCGAATTTTATTCTTATAAAAGCATGACTTTTATCGATGATAGCCACTCCACACCTCATAAACATTTGCAACGGTAGACCCCGAGCGAAATATTTATTGAATCACAGAGGCCCTCTAAGTAATCGACAAACTTTAAAATTCTTAGCCTGCCTGGAGACAGATCATCATTTATGAATAAGCGCGCATAGTGATTGCAGACCACTTCGGCACAAGACAATATATATCAATCATCAATTTCACGAATCGTATAGACTTACCTATTTATCCGCACACGCCTGAAAAACCATACTTTTTATAACGACACCGCCATGAAAATCAGAAATAAACTATTTATTTTTATTAGAATATTAACCTTCAGGATTTTCCGCCTGCCTCTGCCACTAAAAAGAATTACCGAACTCTAGCACAGCACAACAATGCCTTTCAGATTTCTCTGTTCAATTAAAACCATCAAGCCGCCTCGCTCTAGCTCATTGGTCATTGGTGACTTCGTCGATCAGATCACATTCCTACAAAGACGTAGAAACAATCCCCACAGGTGCAGCTGCAAGTAATATTTACGATCCAAACAACATGGAGGCAACCAACAATTAAAGCTAGCAGTTTAGATAGGGGACGCCCCCAGCTCTAACAAACCATCGCAGACATACGAGCAGCGTCGGTAACCTGTGTAATGGAGAAACCCTTCAAGACGCATCAAACAGGCTATTAGATGCTGACCACAAGGCTCACCAAACTGACCAAGAATTCAAGAAAATACCTTATTAGCAGTACATTTCGAACCCTCAAATCAAGCCTGATTGAGCAACCTCGCCAGGTGTTGGATTGCCCTGGACCGGTTATAGAAACAGTTCCCGCACCATATACTAGAGATCAGGTATCACCTTGCAACAAGGACGCCGCAATAGCTACTCGTTAGCATCATCGTGGATTAATGCGGCCCTAGCTGACTCTTTGGTAGAGTACACGACGGCCTGCCCCCCCAGTCAAACACTCCATCTTAACTTTCAAAATCTTGTTCTAAGCCTGGATATTCGAATTCTGCTTATGGCGTCCCACAGACCTAAAGCTGATAGAAAATGTAGTTGTGAAAGACAAATGGGACGAACAATTTCACAACAAAAAGCCTCTCTCTTTAATTTCTAAATCAAACATCTTGACAAAGCAGGCACGGCTCGTAGACCCTCATCAACCCCCTTGGCGCTAGGCTTTGAAAAACATACAACCCGAGGGTGGTGCAGTCTCATGGCTTATCAAATCACACCACGGGATTCAAAGTCGTTTATCACCTCATTACAGAAACCTAGCTCCCTCAACAACTTCACGCTGTGCTCGCCCAAAGAAGGAACTCCGCCCATCTGCGGCGTATAGGCATTATTGCGACCAGGGGGAAGTAGCGCCGGCAATGGGCCTGCTGCGGAGGGCACCTCGACCCAGCGGTGGCGGGCCTCGAGCTGCGGGTGCTGCCACACGCCATGCATGTCGTTGACGTGGGCATTGGCGATTTTGGCTTGATCAAGTCGAGCGATGACCTGCTCGGCACTAAGTGCCGCGAAGGTCGTGCAGATTAGCGCGCGCAGTTCCTCACGATTGGCCGAGCGCTTGGCATTGCTGGAAAAGCGTGCATCGCCGGCCAGTGACACATCCTGCAGCACGACCTCACAGAAGGCCTGCCACTCGCGCTCATTCTGTAATCCCAGGATCACCGTCTCTCCATCCCCCGCCGGGAAGGGGCCATAGGGATAAATCGTCGAGTGGGAGGCGCCAGCGCGTGCTGGGGGCTGGGCGCCGTTATAGGCGTAGTACATCGGATAGCTCATCCATTCGGCTAAGCTCTCCAGCATAGAGACATCAATGTGGCTGCCCACACCACTCCGCTCTCGATGGATCAGTGCGGAGAGGACATTAGTGTAGGCGTACATGCCGGCCGCTATATCGGCGATAGAACACCCCGCTTTAGCCATGCCACCCTCACCGGGAAACCCCGTAGTGGATAGGAAACCAGCCTCGCTCTGGATCAGCAGATCGTATGCCTTCTTGTCCCGGTAGGGGCCATCACCACCGTACCCTGAAATGTCACAGACGATCAGCCGCGGAAAGCGTTCGTGGAGGGCCTCGAACGACAGGCCCAGCCGGGCAGAGGCACCAGGCGCAAGATTCTGGACCAGTACATCGGCGTCCTGAAGCAGCCGCTGCATGATATCGTCGGCTTCATCGGCCTTGACGTTCAGCGTCAGACTTTCCTTGGAGCGATTCGTCCAAACGAAATGTGACGCCAGTCCCTCGACGCGCTCGTCGTAGCCGCGAGCAAAGTCGCCGACTTCGGGTCTTTCCACCTTGATTACTCGAGCACCAAGGTCGGCCAATTGACGAGTACAGAAAGGAGCCGCGATGGCATGCTCCAGGCTGACGACCGTGATGCCGTCCAAAGGACGGGATGAGGATGAGCCTTGCATAGTCACTCCTTTTGTCAAGCATTGGCCGAAGAATCTAGGTATTAAGCTCCGCTATCTAGGGCCAACTTTCAGAGCTGCTCGATATTATTAAAAAACTCCCGCCGGCTAAGCCGGCAATTTCCCATTGAGAGCGCGATTGACGCCGACCCGAGAGACACACCGACGGGAGAAAACTCGACTCAGAAAAATCAAGTCATGCGATCAACTATTTCGATAATGGGAACCAACCCAGTTCGTCACGTAGGCGCGCCCTGTCACTGGCCGGACCAAATATGCTGATATTCGTGGCTTAGTATGGGGTAGATGGTTTCCGTAAAGTTCGGCAGGTCCGCCAGCAAGGTCTTGCCCTCGGGGCTGGCGAGCGACGCGTTCAACGCTTCTTCGGAGCGGAACCAGAGTTCAGAAAAACCGTCGTAACCGAACTCGGGAAACTGTTCGCGGCTAACAAGGTTCACCGAATAACGCAACATGCCGGGCAACTGCTTGCAAAGATCCGCATGCACGGTTAGCCAGTGTTTCTCGAACGCCTCCTGTGACATGCCGGACTTTTTGACGACGAGCCCGAGACGTTTGACGCATTGATAAGACATGGTATTCCTCTCTCCGTGATGATGTTTTCGCCCCACCGCCATTGGCCGGCAATGGCCTGTCTGACGGGCTATCGGGGGCGACCTCGCGCAATGACTCAACGATCGGTAAGTGCCGAGCCCCTCTTCAAATCCTGCTGGCCGATGCCGGTGTTGCCTGCCTCCATTTCCCAGGATGTCGGATCCAGATCGAGTCTAGGGTGTTTCCTGACATCGAATATTGGCTGGTCGATGCCCTTTCGTACCTGGTCGTCATAATCCCTGAGGATGGCCAGGCCAGGCTTGAACAGCAAAATCAGAGCGACAAGGTTGGCGACCGCTAGCAGCCCCATGGTCACGTCGGCGAAGCCGAATACCGAACTCAGGTCGCGAGTTGCACTCCAGCCCACCAGTATCACCACGAACCCCCGATAGAGCGTCGTCAGCAAGCGATTGTTGGGGCTGAAGTAATACAGACTGTTCTCGCCTAGATAATAGTTGTAGAGAATTGAGCTGAAGACGAACAACAGCAGCGAAATGCTAACGAATGACCTGCCCCAGGCGCCGACATGCTCGGCCATCGCCGCCTGGGTAAGGGCCACGACACTCAGATCGCTGTCCATGCCGGGGGCATAGACCCCACTGAGAAGGATCAGAAAGGCGGTACAGGAACAGATAAGCAGGGTGTCGATGAAGACCGAGAAGGCCTGCACGATGCCCTGGTTGACCGGGTGGGGGACATAGGCCACCGCGGCCACGTTGGGAGCACTGCCCAGCCCCGCCTCGTTGGAGAAGAGCCCCCGCTTGAGCCCCATCATGATGGCAGCACCGATGCCGCCGCCCACCGCCGATTCGAGACCGAAGGCGCTATGGAAGATCAGTGCGATCACGCCGGGCAGCTTGTCGACGTTCATAACGAGCACGACCAGCGTCACCAGCAGGTAGCCCACAGCCATCACCGGCACCACTACGTCGGAGATACGGACGATGCGCTTGATACCACCAAAGATGATCAGTCCGACGATCACGGCGAGCGTGATGCCTGAGGCCAGGACCGGAAAGCCGAAGGCGTCTGCCAGGGAGGTGGCCGCAGCGTAGGACTGCACCCCGGTGAAGGCGAGGCCAAACGTGAGCAGCAGCAGCACAGCATAGACGTTTGCTAGCCACTTCCAGCGCCGACCGAGCCCTCGGGTGATGTAGTACGCCGGCCCGCCGCGGTAGGTGCCGTCACCCTCGGCTTGCTTGTAGGTCTGGGCGAGGGTGCACTCCAGGAAACTGGTGGCCATGCCCATCAGGCCGACCAGCCACATCCAGAAGATAGCCCCTGGCCCGCCCAAGGTAATCGCCACCGCGACACCAGCGATGTTGCCGCCGCCGACGCGGCCGGCGACGGACAGCACCAGCGCCTGGAAGGAGCTGAGGTGTCCGTTCTGTTCGCGCTTAAAGGCCTGGCCCGAGCCGAGCACGCGAAACATTCGACCGAAGTAGCGAAACTGGACGCCGCGAGAGGCGACAGTAAAGCCGATGCCGACGGCGACCAATAGCACCAGCAGCAGTTTGCCCCAAAGCAACTCGTTGAGCAGATCGAGCATGTGACATCTCCGTTATTATTGTCTTGAAAGGAACGCATCGTCTCTTCTACTGCTGTTGGCGATCTACGACCTGATGGCGATGATGGCCTCGATTTCGACGACCACGCCCAGCGGCAGCGACCCCATACCGACAGCCGAGCGGGCATGGAAACCGGCCTCGCCCAGGACCTCGGTGAACAGATCCGAGCAGCCATTGATCACCTTGGCATGATCACGGAAATTAGGATCGGCGTTGACCATGCCGGTCACCTTGACGATCTCGATGCGCGCCAAGTCGTCGACCACCGACTTGGCAACCGCCAGCAGCTGAAGGCCGACGTTGCGCGCCGCCGCATACCCGTCGTCGATCGAGGTGTCCTGGCCCATCCGGCCGGTGACGAGTGTGCCATCGGCATTGCGGGGGACCTGACCGGACAGGTACAACATGTCGCCCACCTGTTTGACCGGGCGGTACTGCGCCAACGGTTCGGGGGCTGCTGGCAGAACGAGTCCCAACGAATCCAGTTTCTGTTCCGGTGTCATGTTCACTCCTTGCTATCGATGATGGATGGCTCGCGGAGCACGCGAGTGTCTCCGGAGACGCGAATGCTGGCACCCCGCTCTGGCGGGATGCCGGCTTCCAGGCAGGAAGGCACGCCCATGTCCTCCCCCTGACGAATGACGATGGCGCCCTCGTGCGGCCAGTCGAGATCGCGCAGGTAGCCGGCCAGTGCGGCCGCCGCCGCCCCGGTGGCCGGGTCCTCGTAGACGCCACCGAACGGGAACGGATTACGGGCGTGGAAGTGACGTGCGGTATCGGCATAGACCAAGTTGAAGGTAACGAGCCCCTCGCGGGCGGCCAGTACGCGCCCCTGATCGAGGTCATACTGCATCGCCCGCAACCGCTCCCGAGAGTTCAGCGCCAGGATCAGATGGTCGCCGCCGCCATGGGCGATCGCCGCGGGTATCCTCGGGTCGAGATCGTCCGGGCTCAGCCCGAAGAGCGCCAGCGCCTCCTCGAGAAGCAGCGCCGACGCCGGGCCGCTGCGGGTTGACGGCGACTGCAGGGAGGCTCCCCACCGCGTTGCCGAAAGATGGCCCTCGACTGTGATATTGGCCTTGTTGAGTTCGAGCGGAAACAGCCCCGGCCCCTGTTGCCGGGCGAGCGCGGCACCCAGCGCGATCGTGGCGTGACCACAGAAATCGACCTCGACGCCGGGCGCGAAGTAGCGCACCCGCCAGCCATTACCGGTGGGAGCGGCGAATACCGTCTCCGAGTAACCGACCTCTGCAGCCAGTGCCTGCATCCGCTCGGCGGCGGGCAGGTCGTCGCACAGGACTACCCCCGCCGGATTGCCACCACGCCCCTCGGCGGAGAAGGCAGCGATATGCTGTAGCTTCATCGTTCCACGTTTCCTTTCAGGTCATTGACGCCGAACCGCTCCGCACTCTTAACCAGCAGCGTCAGGGTGCGGTTGAGGGGGACAGCGATATCATGCCGGGCGGCGCGCACGACGACCTCCCCGTTGAGGAAATCGATCTCCGTGGGCTTGCCGTTCATCAGGTCCTGGGCTGTCGACGAGTACTGCCCGGCCATCGACGTAGGAATAGCGCGAATAGCATCAAATACCCCATCCGGCACGACAATGCCCTCCGCCTGAGCGACGGCGATCGCCTCGCCGGCGATCTCTTCCATCAGTTGCGGTATGCCGTCCTGCTCCACCATCCGGCCGTAGGGCATGCGGGTAATAGCCGAAAGCGGGTTGATGGCACAGTTCACCACCAACTTGGCCCACAGAGACGCCATGGCGTCTTCGCTGACTTGAGTCTCGACTCCGGCCGCGTTAAGAATGCCCGCCACCTCGTCCGCTCGCTCTCCGGACAGCTCCAGCTCCCCACGCCCTTCGTGGTGCACCACGCCGGCCCCGTTCATGCGGCTGGCCACATAGACCACAACCGGCATCACAGGCCGGCCGAGAAGTGCCTCCAGCGTTCCGGCATTGGAGACACCATTCTGCAGGCTGAGCACGATGCAGGACGGACTCAGATGCGGAGCCATTTCCCGCCCGGCGCGCTCGGTGTCGCCGGACTTCACGCAGACCATCGCCAGTTCGGCCCCCGCGATTGCCGCCGGGTCGCTGCTGGCCTCTGCCGAGGCGACCCGGCGCTCGCCGTGCTTCTCCAGGATCAGACCGTTGCGGGCCACCGCCTCGACGAGGGCCGCACGTCCCAACAGCACGACCTGGTGCCCGGCCAGCGCCAGCATGGCGCCGTAATAGCAGCCGACCGCACCGGCCCCCACGATGGCGACTTTCATGGTCTTTCTCCTCTATGCGTCATTCCAGCTTCGCCCGGCCACTGGCCATCGACTTGCCGGATACACCGTCACCCGTAGTGGTTGACGACCGTCTTGATTCTCGAAAACTCCTGCAGGGCGACAAATCCTTTCTCGCGCCCATGGCCCGATTTCCGCACGCCGCCGAAAGGCAACTCGACGCCCCCTGCAGCACCATAGTTGTTGATGAACACCTGACCACAGTGGAGCGCCTTGGCGACTCGCTTCTGGCGTGCACCGTCACGGGTCCAGAGCGCAGCCACCAGGCCGTAGTCGGTGCCATTGGCGATGGTGATCGCCTCTTCCTCGTCATCAAAGGGGATGACACAGAGGACCGGCCCGAAGACCTCCTCCTGAGCGATGGTAGAAGCCGGATCGCACGGCCCGAACACTACCGGTGCGACATAGAAACCCTCCGCCGGCGCCGCCGAGCCGATCCGCCCCCGGGCGATCACCGGTGCGTCGGCCTCGGCGATGTAACGTTCGACCCGCTGCTTCTGCTTGGCAGAGATGAGGGGCCCCATGATTACCGACTCGTCGGAAGGTCCGACCTCTATCGCCTCGAAGCGCGTTTTCAGTTCCTCCACAACACGATCGTAGATCGAGCGCTGCACCAGCACGCGACTGCCCGCCGAACAGGTTTGCCCCGCATTCTGAACCAGGGCATTGACGAGCACCGGGAGCGCTACCGATAGATCCGCGTCCTCGAACACCAGCTGGGGAGATTTACCCCCAAGCTCCAGAGTACAGCCCACATAGTTCCTAGCCGCCGCGATCTGCACCAAGGTGCCAACCTCCGGCGAGCCGGTGAACGAGAGGAAGTCGACGCCGCGATGCTCGGATAGCGCCTTGCCGACGATCTCTCCACGGCCCGTCACGACGTTGAATACCCCCGCGGGGAAACCGACCTCTATCGCCAGCTGGGCGATGCGAAGGCCGCTCAGGCAGGCATCTTCCGAGGGCTTGAGCACCACGGTATTACCCATGGCCAGCGCCGGCGCCACCGAGCGCCCGATCTGCTGGGCCGGATAGTTCCAAGGCAGGATGACACCCACGATGCCATGGGGCTCGCGGTACATCGCGACGTCGTACCCCTCCAGAAAGGGGATGAGTTCGCCATGGAACTTGTCCGCCGCCCCGCCATAGAACTCGAAGTAACGCGCCAGGATCGTCATGTCGGCGCGCGACTGCTTGATCGGCTTGCCGTTGTCTCTGGTCTCCAGCCGCGCCAACGGCTCCGCCTCTTCGAGAATCCGCGCGGCGAGCCGAGCCAGCAGTCGCCCGCGTTCCGCCGCCGACAGCTTCGCCCAGGGGCCTTCGGTGAACGCCGCTCTCGCTGAGGCCACCGCAGATTCGATGTCCTCGGAATCGCTGTCGGCGATCTGCGCGAACTGTTCCCCGTCGATTGGGGAGACGACGGGCATCAGCCGGCCGCTTCGCGAGGGCACCCACTCTCCTGAGATCAGGTTCAACGGCTCGGGGATGCGCAGCCCGTCCATTGAGGTCATGTCGTTCATGTGTGACTCCTTTTGATATCCTGGTGGCCGCTGCCGGACGACGGCAGCGGTCGAATGTCATTCCGCTCAGCCATTCACCTTTCGCGCATCGACGCTCAGGAGGCCGGCATTGTCGGCACCGAAGGCGCTGCCCGCCCGCTGCCTTGGCCGCTGGCCATTGAAGCGCAACGGGCTGGCCAGCAAGCGCATGTCCGGACGTGAAGAATGTGGGACCTCGGAAATCATCTCGACCTCCTGAACGAACGGATTGTCCAGCGCTTCTTTCACCGTGTAGATCGGTGCGATCGGCAGGATGCCCTCGAAGACCTTGAGCCAGTGCTTGGTGGGCTGACTGGCAAACTCCTGGTCAAGAATCGGAGTCAACTCGTCACGATGGCGGGAGCGCAGGTTCTGATCGGCGAAACGCGAGTCCTCGGCCAGATCCTGGCGGTCCAGTTTCTCCAGCATGAGCTGCCAGAATTGCTCGGTCATGCACATCACGTAGATCCAGCCGTCGGCGGAGGTGAACGTCTGCACCGGCGAAACGGACATGTGGGAGCCGCGGGGCACCCGATTGGACTCAACCCCCTCGTTGAGATACCAGGTTCCAACGTATCCGAGCTGATGCAGTGCAACATCGAACAGGCTGACGTCGACGTCACTGCCCTCACCTGACGTACGGGCCTTGAGCACCCCAGCGAGGAGCCCAGTGACGCCGAGCGTGCCGGTCATAAAGTCGATGATCGACACGCCGAAACGGGTTGGGTCGGCGCTGGGGTCACCAGTCAAGTGCATCAGCCCGGCCTCCGCTTGCATCAGGTAGTCGTAGCCAGGCCAGGCGGCGCGCGAATTGTTGCGGCCGTAAGCGGAGATATGCAGGCAGACCAGTTCCGGGTTCAGGTGCTTGAGGCTGGCGTAATCGAGTCCGATCCTGCCCGGCTGGTCGCCGCGCAGGTTGTTCATAACCGCATCGGCGGTACGAACCACGCTCTCGAAGGCCCGACGGTCTTCCGGGTCTTTGAGATCCAGGGCCAAGCTCTGCTTGCAGGTATTCCAACCCTGGAAGACCAGGCTGTCGTTATTGCCCAGGAAGTGCGGCCCAAGACGCCTTGCCGGGTCGCCGCCGGTCTTGACGTTTTCCACCTTGATCACCGTTGCCCCCAGATCGGCCAGCAACATCGATCCGTAAGGTCCGGCGGCAAAATGCTCGACAGTCACGATCTTCAATCCTTCAAGCGGCTTCATGAGGCCTCCGGCGTGTTTTGGGTAGAGCTGAAATCGGGTGTTTCCTTGGCGAAGAAAGCGCGCACGCCCTCCCGGCAGTCGGCGGAGGTAAACACGGCGTCACTGGACTCCAGCGATCGCGCGATTAGCTCCGGTAAGGACAACCGGGTGGCCTCGTCGATCAGCGGCTTGCACAACGCGAACGCCAGCGCCGGGCGCTTAGCCATCTCTGCCGCCAGCGCCAGCCCGGCTTCCAGCGACTCTCCCTTGGCGGCAATACGGTCGATCAACCCCCACTGCAGTGCAGTATCGGCATCCACCGATTCCGTCAGAAAGATCAGTTGCTTGGTCCGGCCTTCTCCGATCCGACGCACAGCCCGGTATGGCCCGCCGCTGCTAGGGAACACCCCCAGACGCATCTCGGGCAGCGCGAATCGGCTGTCGCTTTCGGCAACGATGAGATCGCAACACAGGGCGATTTCCAGGCCGCCACCAAAGGCGAGGCCGTGAATGGCAGCTACTACCGGTTTGGGAAAGGTATCCAGTTTCTGGAATACCGCGTTCTGGCGGCGCAATTTGCGCTCGATGACCTGCCCGGGCCGATGAAAGTGCTCGAATTCGGCGATATCGGAGCCGGCACAAAACGCCTTGCCAGAACCGGTCAGCACGATTGCACGCACGCTGTCGTCTTGGCGCAGCTTCTCAAGAACGGCCTCGAGCTGTCCGGTCATCTCAATCTTGAAGAGGTTGAGCGGCGGGTTCTGCAACGTAATCGTTGCAATTTGGCCGCTGACTTCACACGCGATATAGGTTTCGGTCATCTCGTTTTCCCTCTCAAGCCGCTGACGGCAACGCATGCGCCAAGGTAAAACGCCTTGCATAGCGATGTTATGGCGTCGCCATATTTCAAACAAACTTGATATTCTTATAAACTGTTTGAAATTTCTTAACAGTCTTCGTAAACGCTTCCTCACGCGCCTGCTTACGGTGCAGGCACGCCGGATGTCGACTCGTTTTAAGGCTTTTTAAGCGGCGCCTTCTGAAGCAGGGCCACTTGCTCAGGCATGAAGGCGCCTCCATCACCACGCTCGACTAGCGCTCCCAGGGTCTCGCGAATAGCCCGGGCCACCAGGCGAGACGCACCAGACTCCTCGGCCATTTGGTCGTAGTAGTCGGCATCTTTGTGGGCATTTTGGATGGTGAAACGCAGCAGGTCGGCATTACCTTCTAGGATGTAGGGCGCGACCCGCTCTAGTGCCGCGCCCCCGGCCCCACCTTTTCTCAAACAATCCACCATGGCTTCCACATCCATACCATCCTTTATGGCGCAAGCGGCCACCTCCGCGATCAAGGTAACGGAGCCCAGCGAGACCATGTTGTGAACCAGTTTCAACTGGTGGCCGCTGCCGACGCCCCCAGCAACGAAGATGTTTTCCGAGAAACTCTCCAGCAGCGGTCGAATACGCTGTATGACCGTTGTCTCTCCCCCAACCAGAAGGTTGAGCCGCCCCTCCTCAGCCTCTTTCGGAGTTCTCGTCATTGCGGCGTCGACAAATTCACAGCCTTCCTCCTTGACCCTATCGGCCAGCACTCGTGTCGAGCTCGGAATCGCTGTTGAACAATCGACTACGATCGCGCCGGACTTCAGCGAAGCCAGTGCGCCACCGCTCCCCACAAGCACATCCTCAACCTGAGGTGTGCCAGTTACGCATAGGACCAATACATCGCAAATGGCTGCCACATCGGTCGCATTGGGCCAGGGAGTGGCGCCTCTCTCGATTAAGTCGACGGTCGGCTGGTTGCCTTGCTGGTCAAGAAAGTGTAGATCCCAGCCTTTCTCGACAATATTCTTGGCAATTCCGTGGCCCATTAATCCGACACCAATAATGCCAATCTTCTTCATTACGCAATCTCTCTAATATGGCGAATTGCAAACTTCATCCCATTATTCCGGCACAACGTCCGGCCAAACCGCCGCAGGCGAAGGTCAGGGCGTCCCGGTAAACCATTCAACCGGGGTCAGGGTGATAGCCGGCACGTAGGTAATGACCATCAGGCTGATAAATACCGCCATCACGAACCAAACCAGCTGCGAAATAATCTTATCGACTGGTATCTTGGCGACGGCGCAGGCGGCAAAGAGATTGACACCGAGCGGCGGCGTGACCATCCCGAGTGCCAGGTTGACGACCACTATCAGCCCGAAATGCACGGGATCCACACCGTAAGCCACCGCCACCGGCGTCAGAATGGGCGCGAGAATCAAAATGGCCGCAGACGTTTCGACGAACATCCCTACTACCAGCAGCAATAAGTTGATCGCTAGCAGGAAGGTTAGCTTCGAGTCGAAGGCGCCATAGAACAGCTCGGCGATATGCGAGGTCAGCCCCGACCTGGCGATCAGGAAAGAAAACAGCGCCGCCGCCGAGATGATCAGCATGATCGAGGTAGTGGAAATGACCGTCGCACGCAGAATGGTTGGCACATCACCCAGGTTCAAGTCGCGGTAGACGAATCGGCCGACCACCAAGGCGGCAGCGACGGCGACGGCGGACGCTTCGGTCGGCGTGAAGATGCCGCTGTAGATCCCGCCGAGGATGACCACGGGAACCGCCAGCGCCGGCACGGCGGCCAGCAATGCCCGGCCGAGCGAAAGCCGGTCCGCGCCGTCGTCGATCCCCACACCGCGCAATCGGCAGAGCGTGTAGACCGTCAGCAGCAGCGCCAGGGAAATCAGGATTCCCGGACCGAAGCCCCCGATGAAGAGCTGCCCCACCGAGGTCTCCGTCGCCACCCCGAACAGGATCAGCGGAATCGAAGGTGGTATGAGGACTCCGAGCTCTGCCGATGTCGCTTGGATCGAGGCAGCCATCGGCGTCGGATATCCATTCTTCACCATGGCCGGAATCAAGATGGCACCGATCGCGAACGTCGTCGCCACCGAGGAACCGGAGACGGCTGCGAACATCAAGCAGGTGATGACACAGGCGGCACCCAAACCGCCTTGGAAGCCGCCCACCAGCGCCTTGGCAAGATTGACCAGTCGCAGCGATATGCCACCCTGGGCCATCAGATTGCCTGCCAGAATGAACAGCGGAACCGCCATCAGCGGAAAGCTGTCCAGACCCGCGAACAGACGCTGGGGAACGATGAGCAGCGGTAGATTGCCATAGACCAGTATGCCAACTATCGACGCCATGCCGATGGAAACGGCGATGGGCACGCTGGCGAGGAGCAGGACCAGCAACGATGCTAAGAGCGCGATATTCATGACTGCCTCTCCTCACCACCAGCGGCTGCGTCCCGCGACGCCTGGGGAGCGTTTGATCGCACCAACTCGGCGATCAGCGAGATGACCGCAAAGCCCGAACCGACGGGAATTGCGGCATAGGCCCACCCGATCGAGACGTTCAGCGACGACAACAACTGTGATGAGACGCGATCAATCAGCATTGCCCCGTAGACGACCAGCACACTGAAAAAGATCAGACTCAGAAGCCGCGTGAGGTTGGCGATGAGGCGGGCATGGCGTTGCGGGAGGGCGCGCTGCACCACGTCCACGGCGATCATGCTGCCGCTGCGGATGGTGGCGGAGACGCCGAGAAAGACGGCCCAAATGATGGACGTACGAGCCGCCGCCTCGGACCAGGAAGAGGGATCGCCAAAGGCGAATCGAGTGACGACCTGGTAGATCGTCAGCCCCGTGGCGAGCGCGAGGAAAGACACCGCCGCCCGGGTCGCGATTTTCGAGGTTATAGCTTCGATAGATAGTATCAGGTTCATGGATAACGCTACCATCGATGGGTTGGTGCACGTCGGCGGGCGCGTGGGGGCCGGTTTACTGTCACCACCACGCACCCTATCCCCGCCGCCGGCCGCGATTACTCGGCAGCTTTGATCTGGTCGATCAGCTCGGTACCGAACGGATCGGTATAGAGCTCGTAAGAAGCCGCTTCGGCGGCCTTGGCGAAGGCAGCCCGGTCGATATTGGTGGTCACCGTCATGCCATGCGTTTTCAACATCTCTACGCCCGCAGCCTCCAGCCGCGTGACCTCCGCCCGAGTGGCCGCCACTGAGGCCTGGGCGGCTTCCCGAAACCAGTGCTTTTCCTCGTCGGAGAGGCCGTCGTAGAGTGAAGGAGAAGCGAGAATGATGGCGGGCGAATAGACATGCCGCGTCGCAGAGAAGTATTTCTGTACCTCCCACATACGTGAAGAGGTAATGACGGTAAGAGGATTCTCCTGTCCATCGACCACGCCTTGCTGTAGCGCCGGGATGAGCTCGTTGAACGCCATCGGCGTGGGCGACGCCCCCATACCGGCAAAGGCCGCCATCTGCAGCCGATTTTCCATGGTGCGAATCTTAAGACCCACCAGATCCGCAGGCTCGGAAACGGCATGCTTCGAGTTGGTCAGATTACGAAAGCCGTTCTCAGACCAGGCCAGCGCATGCAAACCATGCCCGTCGACTTTCTTGAGCAGCTCGTCGCCGATCTCACCATCGAGTACGGTTCTGGCATGCTCGTAGTCCTTGAACAGAAAAGGCAGATCGAAAATCGAGATTTCAGGCACGAAATTGGCCAGAGGAGCAGACGCCACGATGGCGAGGTCGACGGAGCCGATCTGCAAGCCTTCGATCAAATCGCGCTCGCCACCAAGCTGCCCCGCAGGTGCCTCGGTGACCTGGTACTTGCCGTTCGACAGTTCGTTCAGTTTTTCAGCGAAGGCCTTGACACCCAGCCCGTAGTGAGACGTGGATGACAAGGTGTGAGCCATGACGACATTCTGCGCCGTGGCGGCTGTCGCCCACAGGGATAAGACAGCAATCGGTATCCATCTGAGTATCGGCATTACGCCCCCCACAGTTATCCTTGTTATTGGCAAGGCAGAACCAACGGTGCGTTGGCAGCGCCCCTCCATCATGTATATCGAGCTGGCGTCGTGGCAGGCGGCTGGAATACCGCCAGGTAACCCGTGGGCGACCCGGCCACTGGACGAAACTTAAACGGGGGTGAGCATTACAACAATCTGATTAATCTTAAAGATTGATCAGAAAACCTGATAACGCCTCGAAGCCTGCCCGCGAGCCGGGCGGAAAAGGCAAAAGCGGAAATACTTCCAGTCGCCTGGTGGCATCAGCCATCGGGATGCCAACTCGATGGTCGCTTCACCGGCCTTGCGAGCCCCCCTTGACGTCGCCGGGGTTGAGCCGTTTCTCGAATATCTCGGCCAGAGCCGTTGACGGCTCGCTCAGGATTTCCTCCTTGAGTGTCGCGATCCCGATGTCCCTGACGACCCGAGGCTCGACGAGCTTGAGCATACGCATACCCGGTGGCATCTCCGGCGGTACCGCCAGCCTCGGCACGATTCCGATGCCCAGGCCAGACTCGGCGAGATCCACCAGCGTCGCGGCCTGCCTGACGCTGCAGGCGATATGGAGGGGCCGGCGAGCGCCCTTCAGATACTCGGTCAGCAGCATCTGCGACTCCCTGCCATCATGCAGGGTGATGATAGGCATGCCTTGCATCACCAGCAGCGGCAGGCGGGCCAGCTGTTCCAGCGTCAAGGCCTCGGGCAGATCCCGAAAATGCTCGCTGGAGGCCAGCGCGACGAGCGGTTCGCGGAGCAGTCGCCGGAAGGCCATGTCAGACCTGGCCTGCACGAAGGGAGTGACGCCGAAATCGATCTCGCGATCGCGCACGGCGGCCAGAAGATCGCTTGAGGTCACCTCCCTGATATGGATGGAAACCTGCGGAAAACGCTGGCGGAACTCCGCTAGCACTGCGGCGAGCAGATTGGCCGAAACCGTAGGGGCGCAGCCGAAGGCCACCCTCCCTCGCCTGCGCTCGGCGGATTCGTGTGTCTCGAGAATCCCCTCCTCGAGTCGCCTAATGGAGTCCTGGACCCGCTCCAACAGAAAGGTTCCATCGGGTGTCGTGGTGACACTCCGAGTGGTGCGCTCGAGGAGTTTAAGGCCCATCTGCCCCTCGAGTTCGGCGATCTGCATACTGATTGCGGAGGGGGTACGGCCCAACTCCTCCGCCGCACGACTGAAGCTACGCAATTGAGCCACGCGTGCAAAGGTGTGCATGAGTTTCAAGTTAACGTTCATCGCGCACTCCCCTCAACTTCTTCATGCGCCGCCCCCCAGTCGCGCATGGCGGTGATCAGAGGCACCAGCGTCTCTCCGAGAGGTGCCAGCGAGTACTCCACCTTGGGCGGTACTTCCCGGTAGACCTCCCGGTGAATGATGTCATCCGCCTCCAGCTCGCGAAGCTGTAGCGTCAGCATGCGCTGGGTTATCTCGGGCATCAGCCGCCGAAGCTGATTGAAGCGCCGAGTCTCCGACATCAGGTGAAAGAGAATCAGCGCCTTCCACTTTCCCCCTATCACATCGACCGTAAAGGTCACGGGGCAAGCAAATGCCTCCGCCTCGCCGTGAGGAATGCCAAGCTTCATATCTTCTCCCAGGTATAAAAAATGTGCCTACCATACAAAACTGTGCGTACTTACAAAAATCACGTGCAGAGATTAGCATCGATTCCACGCTAAACCCATGGAGTCTCGATATGAGCTTGTTGCTATCCCCGTTCGAATTCAAAGGTCTCAAACTGCGCAACCGCGTGGTCATGTCGCCGATGTGCATGCACAGCGCGGAAGAAGATGGCTTTGTCACGGATTGGCATCGCGTGCATTACGGTGCTCGAGCCCAGGGGCAGGTCGGACTCGTTTTCCCGGAGACGCTTGCGGTGGAAGCCGATGCTCGCATTGGAAAAGGCGATCTCGGCATCTGGAGTGATGCCCATGTCGCCGGGCTGAAAGAGCTGGTGGCGCTACTGCACGGCTTTGGAGCCAAGGTCGGCGCGCAGATAGGTCATGCTGGCCGCAACGCGGACCTGCCCAATGTCACTCGGGTCGCTCCCTCCGCCATTCCTTTCACCGAGGAGTCCCCTGTTCCCCATGCGCTGGAACCCGACGAGATCGCCAGGATCGTGGAAGCGTTCGGCCAGGCCGCAAAACGCGCTGTCGAAGCCGGATTCGACATACTGGAAATCCACACGGCCCACGGTTATCTACTCAACGAGTTCCTGTCGCCACTGGCCAATACCCGTGATGACGAATATGGCGGCGATGCTCAACGCCGGTACCGAATCGTGCGGGAAGTCATCGACGAGGTGAAGAAGTATTGGGGAGAGCGCCCTCTCTTCGTGCGCATTTCCAGTACCGATCATGCCGCGGGCGGGAATACTCCCGAAGCCTTCCTCGAGTACGGCCGCTGGATGAAGGAACAAGGTGTAGACCTGATCGACTGCAGTTCGGGGGGGATCAAGATGGTGAAAGTCGAGTCCTATCCGAACTACCAGGTACCCGCAGCGGAAATGCTGCGCAAGCACCTGGACATCGCCACTGGCGCGGTCGGCCTCATTCAGAATGGGCGTCAAGCCGAGGAAATACTGCAGAATGGCAGGGCCGACTTGGTCTTCATCGGACGCCAGATGCTAAGGGATCCCTTTTGGGTACGCAGCGCGGCGGACGACCTACAGGAGTCCATCGACATTCCCAAGCCCTTCACTCGATATGGCGCTGTTTGGCTGAACACTAAGACCACTGCCTGAATTCATTACTCGGAGAGAGCGGCCCGGGCCCAGTTACTGGGCCGCTGCCACATCCACCGAAAATTTAAGGCTATGTACCTTTGGTATTCTCTCGTGTACGGCCGATCACCGAGACTATTGATCTAACGCAGCGATTCTCCGACCGTTTATCTACAACGGCGAGGTCACCCAAGATCGCCACCTTACGGCCAAAAGCGAAGAGTCGTCATCAAAATCCAGACTTTCTTGCAACATACCTGCCCTCAGCCTCTAATTCTTTAGAAATTCATGCCTAGTTAGCCAATTCGTCCAGGCGCAGGTGGAGCTCCCCCTCTCGGATGGCGATCTCCACCGTGGCTAGATACTGCCCCTGGCATGGCCCCGACACGCAGAACCCGTCTTCCGGCCGGAACAGGGCACCGTGGCCGAAGCAGGTAATATGTCGACCATCGCTACTCATGAATCGGTCCTTCTTCCAGGCCATGCGTGCCCCCGCCACATGCGGGCACGCATTCTGATAGGCCACCACGGAGGCTTCACCCGTCCGGACCACGAATAAGCTGTCCCGTCCTTCGCCGTGCAGATCGAACCCCTTCGATTCTCCGACGGGGATCTCGTCCAGCCTGGCGAGATGCTGCCAGCGTGGCGCCATCGACTTCATTTCCTATTGCCTGGAGGCGGACCTCCCATCGGAGCCCATTTGGGCGTGCTCTGGAACAGGAATAGCTGGGACGTCTCGGCGTTGGAAGGGGCTTCACGCGCCGTCCAGCGCTCGTCGTGCTTGTCCATGTCGGCGTCGTACTCGACATGCACACCCATTGGCGAGTTGAAGTACCAGAACCAGTTGGAGCCGAACTTGTGCTTGCCCGGCCCCCAGAAGCTTTCGTAGCCCTTGTTGATCATGCGGGTACCGGCCAACATCAGTTCGGATGGCCCCTGCATATGGAACGCCACGTGCTCCAGCCCCTGCATGTAATCCGGCGTCTGCAGCAGGAACAGCACATGGTGATCGTCGTTGGCTTGGGGGCGCAGGAACGGGCCGGTGTTGGTGAAGTGATCGGTGACCACGAAGCCCAGCCGGTCGATGTAGAAACGCTGCATACGCTCCATGTCCGGGGTGAAGTACACCACGTGAGACAGCGTCCTCGGTAACGCCGGGGCCGTCTCGTCGGCGCCGATCTGATTGGCGCCCCGCCCCGGTGCCGCGCCTGGCGAGTTGATCCGTTCGGGCGGCAGGTCGAGCTGGCGCCGTACCGTGACCTGGAAGGCAATCTCGAAGCCCGCGTCGTCCTGGCAGCCAATTCCGCCCCCCGGCAGGGCACGCACCTCGCGGTCTCGCGAGAGCTCCTCGGCGATGGTGTCCAGCGCCGCCTGATCCTCCACGCCCCATACCGTCTGGCGCAGGCTGTTGGCGGTCGGCAGCGGAGCGGGTAGCCCCTGCGCCTCTCGATGATGAATGCGGATGGCGGTGCCATCCAGCGCGGCGAAACGCAGGCTGCCGTCAGCTTGCCGCTGTTCCTCCAGTCCGAAATCCACCAGGAAGGTTCTCGACGCTTCGACATCGTCGACGCCAAACACGACCTCGTCGGGTCCCATGATTCGCATAGCTGCCTCGTCGGCTGAGTTGTTGATGTTATGGGATGCCGAGCATCCATTGTCTCGATGAGGTAACGCTAGAGGGAATGGCGGCACGTGAAAAATGGTTCCGCGTGATTAGACCAATGGATCATGTGAATGAATGACTGCTAACTCACCCATTCATGATATCCATTAATTCATTCATGAAATCCATTTCACAGAGCTTTGCTATCCGAGGCATAAATGATTCACATAATTACGATAACGACTTCCGTGACACGCCATGCACTTCAATAAGTTGGATCTCAATCTGCTGGTGGCACTCGATCACATGCTGACGCTCAAGTCCGTGAGCCGGGCGGCCGAACGCATGAATCTGACCCAGTCAGCGATGTCGAACGCCCTCACTCGGCTCAGGAGCTACTTCGACGACCCCTTGCTGGTCCAGGTCGGTCGACGGATGGAACTGACGCCTCGCGCGCAAGCCATCAAGCACTCGGTACGCGATATTCTGGTTCGTATCGAGGCAACAGTCGCCACCGATCTCACCTTCGATCCCAGCCAGTCGACGCGCGATTTCCGCATCATCCTGTCGGACTTCACCATGTCGACCCTGATGCCGAAGGTGCTTGAACTGGCCGACAACGAGTCTTCTAGCATCCGCTTCCAGCTCCTGCCACAGATCGAGTCTCCCTACCGAGCCATCGAAAAGGGTGAGGCCGACGTGCTGATAGCCCCCGGAGCGCTGACTTCTGCCGATCACCCCAGCGAGCATCTGTTCAGCGAAGAGTATGTCTGCATCACCTGCGCCCATAGCCGTCACCACGGCAGGCTCATGACCATGGAGCGCTACACCGAGTCACGCCATGTACAGATGGTGCCAACGAGAGGTGGGGCAACGTTCGAGCAGCAGTGGCTGGCACAGCGTGGCATCCATCGAGACATCGCGCTGACCAGCTACACCTTCGCCTCGCTCCCTCAGCTCATCAGCGGCAGTGAGCGAGTGGCGACCGTGCACAAGCATCTGGCACTACGCTACCGCGATCATGTCGCCATCGACATCCACCCGCTCCCCTTCGACATGCCGCTGCTCGAAGAGCGTATCCAGTGGCATGCCTACCGAGACCAGGATCCCGGTATCCGCTGGCTGACCGATCTGATGCATCGCGCCGCATCATCGATGTCGTCGGGCCTGTCATCAGTGACGTGAATACCAGCAATGGGAAGCCTCAATTTTTATCGCAACCGCTAGCTCACTAGGGTCGCCTTGGGAGGTAATTGATATGACACAAGAAAAGATTCTCGTAGTCGGTGGTGGTATCGGCGGCTTGACGGCTTCCATCGCGCTGCGCCGCCAGGGCTTTGCGGTAACGCTGGTAGAGAAGACCCCCCACTGGCCCGCCAGCGGTGTGGGTATCATTCAACAGTTCAACGTTCTGCGCGCCATGCAGGAGATAGGCGTCCTCGAGGACTACTTGGCGCAGTCCTATGGTTTCGACACCACGCAGGGCTTCGGACCGCAGGGAGATCCGCTGTTTGCCTTTACGGCCCCCCGGCTGGCAGGGGAACACCTGCCGTCGAACGTGGGCATCCGGCGCACCTCACTACAGAGCATCCTGGCCGGCAAGGCCCACGAACTGGGAACCGACATCCACCTGGGGATCGTCGTCGAACAGTGGGAAGACAGTGGGGACGCAGTCGAGGTCACCCTAAGCGATGGGAGCCGCGATTCCTTCCATCTGATGGTGGGGGCCGACGGCATCTTCTCTCAGACTCGCCAGACGCTGTTCCCGCAGGCGCCGAAGCCGCGCTATACCGGCCAATGGGTGTGGCGCTACAACATGCCGCGTCCCGCGGACGTAACCGGCATTCAGCTCTTCTACGGCCGCGTCAATGGCGGCCTCACGCCGCTCTCCAAGGAGTTGATGTACTTGTTCATGCTCAGCGAGGAGCCTGACGACTTCCGGCTGGAGCACGAGCAGGCCCATGCACTGATGCATAAGCGCGCCATCCATGCGGCACCGCAGATCCAGAAGCTGATGGACAACGTGACCGATAGTGCCGGCATCGTCGCCAAGCCCCTCGAGGTGGTCTTTCTGGAAGACGAATGGCACAGGGGCCGGGTGGTGCTGCTGGGCGATGCCGTCCACGCCTCGACTCCCCATCTCGCTCAGGGCGCCGGTATGGCGATCGAGGACGCTCTGGTGCTGGCCGACGAATTGGCAAGCGGCGATGCCCTGGAGCCTTCACTGTGCCGCTATCGCGAACGGCGCATCGAGCGATGCCGCTTCGTCAACCTCAACTCGCTGGCGATCGGCGACATGCAGATGGGCAAACGCCGCGACGTGGATCCGGCCGAGATCAACCGACAATGCGTGTCGCTCATGGCCGAGCTGCTTTGAATCCCTTCACTCTTCAGCAAGGAGCCGTTTCGTATGGCACTGTTCAACTATTTCCCCAACTATGTCTGGAATCTCTCCGTCGCCATCGCCATGGAGAGCGGCGCCAAGCTCGGCGAGATCATGGATATGTGTCAGCCGCTTCTCGAGGCTTCCCGAGAAGGGGAGGACATCGGCACCCAGGCTTTCCTGCAGGCCTGGGTGCGCAAGGCCGACCAGCTGGTGTCGCTGGCATACGAGGACAGCGCCTCAGGGCGCGGCTTCTCGGCCAGCGACAAGCTGCACCGCGCCTCCCTGTATTACCTGATCGCCGAACGCATGCAGGCCCAGGGATCCGAGAACCGGCTGGCAACTTTCCAAAAGGGGCGCAAGAGCTTCGACGATGGTGCACGGCTGGGCACGTTGAACGTGGCGAGATACGAGATTCCTTATGGCGACAAGCGAATCGCCGTTCTCTTCAGCCAAGCCCAGGGGGTCGAGGGGCCCGCCCCGGCCGTGGTCTTTCTCAACGGGCTGGATAGCTGCAAGGAACTGCTGTGGTGGTCCCGCTTGCCGGAAGAGCTCGCGCGTCGGGGCATCAGCTGCCTATGCGTGGATCAACCGGGCACCGGAGAGAGTCTGCGCCTACAAGATCTGCGCGCTACCTGGCAAGCCGAACTGTGGGGAACACCGGTCTACGAATGGCTCGCGGCCCAACCCCGGGTCGATGCCAACCGCATCGGCATCACCGGCATTTCCCTGGGCGGCTACTATGCCCCTCGTATCTGCGCCATGGAGCCCCGATTTGCATCGGGGGCGGTGTGGGGTGCCAACCACAACTGGGCGGAAGTACAGCAAAAACGGCTGCAGCGCGAGGGGGAGAACCCTGTTCCCCATTACTGGAATCACGTCCAGTGGGTGTTCGGCGCCAGCGATCGCGACGATTTCTTCCGTCGCGCAGCAGGCATGACACTGGATGGTGTCATGGGCCGTATCCAAGTTCCCTTCCTGATAACCCACGGCGCCAAGGATCGCCAGATTAGCCTCGACTACGCCCACCAATCGTATGAACAATTAATTAACTGCCCGCGCCGCGAGTTAAAGGTATTTACGGAAAGGGAAGGCGGCATTGAACATGTCGGCGCGGATAACATGAGCTTCGGAAAACACTACATCGCCGATTGGTTTGCCGAAACACTAGGCGGCCTAACTGCCTAACTGCCTAACTGCCTAACACCCCCCTTCCGAACAAACCCGGAAGGGCTTTACTGTCTATTTAAAACACATTCACTGCATCAATAACTGGCATCGGCAAAAGTGTTTTTTCAAAGCACATCGTGAGCCTTAAGGTATTGAACAGCCATTCGCCACACGCCTTTCAAAGCCCTTAAAAAAAAGCATCTCGAATATCATTTCGATACAATAACTATAGAGAGCTCACGATGTCCAAGAAGATCAACCTCACGGGGGTCACTGCGATCTCCCTTCTCATAGCTCAGCCAGCCCTAGCCCTGACACAGCCCTCGCACACTCACGGGGCCGAGCAGCCTCAGTTACCTCGACTTTCCCAGGGGGCGCGCTCACTGATCAATCTCGGCGACGCCGGGCTGCTGCACCCCTTCTTCTCAAACGAAAAGTTTGGCCAGGCGCAGTCGCGGATGGGGGCGGCACGCTTTGCCTATGGCGCCAAGGACGGTAATCCAACACTCGATGATTTCCGTGAGGATCATGATGTCCTGATTACTCCTCTCAATGTGATGATCGAGCTGCCTGCTTCTTCCGGGGCCAGCTTTCTGCGCATCAATGGGGAGTATACGTACGGCAGTTCCGAACCCCATGCGCTGGACCTGGAGGACGAACTTTATCACGGCACCATCGAATTTCTGCATTTACCCAACGAAAATATCATGTGGGGTGTCGGGCTGATTACCAATAATTTCGAGAGCGAAGACCAGCTTAGCGGAACCAAGGTGATCCGGGATAGCCGAGGCCTGCGTCTCGACTACCTGCAGAAGTTCAACGACCACTGGGGCATTGCCACACGCGGACTGTACCTGTGGGGGGAAACCGAGAATCGCGTCTACGACGTTCCCACCCCCTATGGGGCCGCCAATCTCCGCCAGAAGCAGGATGACGATCGCTACTATCTACAGGCAGATCTGGTCGGCTCCTGGCTCGGAGACGAGACCAGCTGGCTGCCGGACGGCACGCTGGCCCATCCCCGTTTCGGGGTGCTCTACCACCACAGTGACCTGGGTCGAACCACCCCCCGCCTCGGCGACATCGACCTTCCGGAAGTCACCGGAGTCAACGGCGCCAACGAGGACTTCGGCCTGGCCTGGGCGCACTTCACGCTGCAACGGGCGCCGCGTCAGACATTTGGCTTGCAATGGCTGCCCAGCGCCACGATCGGTATCGAACAGGAATACGCGAATACGCTGAACGAGCTCAACGACGAATCCACCTACGCCGTGATCGGAGCAGGCCTCACCGCGTCCATGTATGGCCAGGGCGTCTTTTTCGACTACAAGCGCTATCAGGGCGTGGACAGCGACAAGATCGACGACGTCTTCGTCACCGGGGTCACGCTCTCATTCTGAGGCGCCCGGTCCTTCCCTCGCGGCGCGGACCGCCAAAGCGCTCAGTATTTCGACAACGTCAGCCTCACTATGGAGACCATCATGCTGACCCAAGGCAAGATATTGATAGACCTGGCGGTAAGTCTCACCGCCGGCATCGCCTCGGACCCGCCCGGCCTGGGGCCGCAGATAGACTATATCGATCATGACCAGGGCGCCCGTGACTTCGAGGAGATCTTCGGCATCGGCGTTGATCAGCAACTGGAGGGCAAGGGCGCAGCCGTCGAACGCTGCATGATGAGCACCCACGCTGGCACCCACATGGACGCTCCCTGGCACTATCACCCCACCATGGACGGCGGCAAACCGGCGATGACCATCGACGAGGTACCGCTGGAGTGGTGTATCGGCCCCGGCGTCAAGCTCGACTTCCGGGCGTTCCCGGACGGGCACCGGTTGAGTGCCGCCGAGGTCGCTGCCGAGCTCGAACGTATCGGCCACGAACTGAGCCCCGGAGACATCGTGCTCGTCAACACCCGGGCCGGCGAACGCTATGGCCAGGACGACTACGTGGCGTCGGGGTGCGGTTTCGGCCGCGAAGCCACGCTCTATCTGACCCAACGTGGAGTGAAAATTGCCGGCACGGATGCATGGAGCTGGGATCCGCCCCTGGCCAGTCAGGTGGCGCGCGTGCGCGAAACTGGCGATGCCTCGCTGTTCTGGGAGGGCCACAAGGCGGGAGCGGAAACCGTGTTTTGCCATATGGAGAAGTTGGGCAACCTCCATCGGCTGCCCGCCACCGGCTTCGAGGTCATGTGTCTGCCGGTGAAGATCGCCCGTGCCTCGGCCGGCTGGTGCCGGCCGGTCGCGTTGGTGCCCACCCAACCAAGGAGTGAATGATGCGATTCGCGACGCTTGCCAATGGCCATCCTGATGGCCGCCTGCATCTGGTCTGCCGCCGCAACGCCATAACGGTGCCGTCGGAAGCAGCCTCGACGCTACAGGAGGCCCTGGAGCGCTGGGAGGCAGTGGCACCGCACCTTGAGGCGCAGTACCACCGACTCAATGAAGGCTGCCTGGACGATGCCCGGCCCTTCGATCCTGCCGAGGCCATGGCGCCGCTGCCTCGGGCCTGGCAGTGGCTGGACGGCTCGGCCTTCGACAGCCATGGCGAACTGATGGAGCAGGTCTTCAAGCTGGAGGCACGCCATGCGCTGGGACGACCGCTGATGTATCAGGGCATTTCCGACCGTTTCCAGTCATCAGTTGAGCCCAGTGCGTTCCCCTCGGTGCAGGACAACATCGATTTCGAGGGTGAGTTCGCGGTAATCACCGGGGCAGTCGGGATGTCCGCTGATGCTGAGACCGGCATGGAGGCGATACGCCTGATTGTCCAGGTCAACGATTGGAGCCTGCGCTACCTGGGACCGATCGAGATGAAAAGCGGATTCGGCATGCTCCAGTGCAAGCCGCGCTGCTCGATGGCACCGGTTGCCGTGACACCCGATGAGCTGGGCGCCAGCTGGCGGGAGGGGCGTGTCGCACTGGACCTAAGAATCTCCGTCAACGACGCGCCGTTTGGACACCCCAACGGCGCTGCCATGGCGGTGGGCTTTCACGAACTGGTCGCCCACGCGGCCTACTCCCGCGATCTGCCGGCGGGCACGGTGATCGGTTCGGGCACCGTGTCGAATCCCGATTTTCGCCAGGTGGGCTCCGCCTGCATTGCCGAGCGTCGCGCGGCGGAAATCTTCGACTTGGGTGAAGCACGCACGCCTTTCCTGCAGGCTGGTGACCGGGTCCACATGGAGGCGCGCCAAGCCGATGACACGCCGCTGTTCGGTGTCATTCGCCAGCAGGTGATGGTTCATCAATAGAACCGAGAGACACGGGAATGACAACCACACAACAACCCAGCGAGAACGCCATGACTCACGAACTGAAGCGCGCCATCAGAAAGGAGGCAGCGATCGCCGCCGTAATCAGTGCCCTGATCAGCGCCGCCTTCGTGTTCGCCCTGTTCGGCGATAGCCACCCGGCACCGCTGTGGGGGCCCAGGGGCGCCGCCGTCGACTTTCTGCCGCAGACCTTCATGCTGTCGTTGATGAGCGCGCTGTTGCCTGCGTTGACGACACGCCGCAAGTTAGCGCGAGGGCAACTGGACGCGGTGGCCGGCAGGACCTGGCGACTGCCGCGTCATCCATTCGCGCGCAGCCTGCTGATTGCCCTGCTGACGACCCTGGCGGGTAGTCCTTGCGGCACTGTCCTCTTGTGGGCCATTGCCGGGGCCAACATCGACTTTGCCGTGTTACTGGCGGCCAAGATGGCCTACGGCGCGCTGGTTGCGACCTGGGTGGCACACGCTAGCATCCAGGTCACTCTGGCCTATGCGAGACAGCGAGCCCTTATAGCTCAACCTTAACTGGACCCCAAAGAGGATCAACATGATTTTGGCGCCGCGACACTTAGAAGACTAATTCAGGAATATTCCTGAATCGAAATGGCAAGCGTGGGCCCTAGAGAATAGCGACTTCAGGTGCGGCTAATGCCGTTCTCATGAAACTCTATGACAATACGAATGCGCTTTGTGATGGAAGCGAGCTTAAGGCATGCCCCTGAAAAGGCCTCGCTCCTTATGGAGCGAGGTCAGATAGCAAGATTTTTGGATTGGTTCAGTCGGGCACGAATTCCCCCTGGTAGGGGTCGTACCGCAGCGTCTCGCGATCCTCACGGATCGGCGTGTGCCCTGCCTTGTAGATGTTGAGCAGATAGCGATCCCGATAAGCGACAGCCTCTTTCGCGGCATCTGCAGGAATACCCTCCTCGATGAAGTAATCGACCAGCTCTTCGTCGGACGACACCTCGTCGTTGGACAGCACATCTTCGATGTTGCAAAGCTGCTGTTCCGAAAGGTCTGCAAACACAGCCGGGTTGGGTTCTTGATTCATGTCCATGATGCTCTCCAGGGGTGGAGGGACGAGTCGCCCCCATCGGGGCGGCTTCGTCCCTAGGGGGTTAACTGAATCTGAGTTAGGCCGCTGCCACAGCTGAATAGATCCAGGTCTGTGTCGCGGTATCGAGTTCATAGCCGAGCTGCTTCAGCCGATAGATCTGGGCACGCAAGCTGCCCCGATCGACGGTGGAGTCCAGCTTTACGCTGTCGCCCAGTGGCCACTGGTGCCCGAACAGCTCGATGTCTTGATCATCCGCCTGGGGCCGACGCGTCGGCTTGGCTTCGGCGCTCGCCTTGATCGGTTGATCGGTCGATGCCTGCGGGCGGTTTTCCTGATGAACCTGCTTCAGGAATTCCGCTGCCAGGCGCGCCGCGCCGGAGGCGCGAAAGATAGCCTTCTTGTCCGACTGCAACACCTCGATCCAACTGGCGATGTAGGCGGCATCAAAGGCCTCGTTACGAATCCCGAAGTGCCCGCACAAAAAGGCTGAGCCCATCTGCGCGACCAGCTCCTCGAAGGCGTATTGCGGCGAACCGAAGTCATCGAACTCGGTGATACCAGGACGCGCCAGCCGTGACTCATGGCCGGTGGCGTGGGTGAGTTCGTGCAGAGCCACGCTGTAGTAGCTCTCCGAGCTGTGGAATCGCGACTTCACGGGTAGCAGCACCCGATCTTGCCTTGGGAGGTAACCCGCCTCGTCTCGATCCAGCGAGTGCGTAACCTTGATGCCACAGCCCGAGATGAAATCGTCCAACGTCTCGAAGCCGTCGAAAGCCTCGCCACCAGCCGGCGGTGGATTGGTGATCGCATCGGGAAGCCCGTCGCACTGGTCGACGTTGAAGAGGTTGAACCCTCGAAGAATCGCGAAGCTCTTCTCCTTGGGATTGCCCTCCTCGTCCAGCACCGGATCGCCGGCGTCATCAAGGATCTGGCGCTTCATGGGTTTGTAGAAACAGGCCAGCGTGCTCCGCTCTCCCTTGCGCACCGAACCGCCCGCCTCCTTGGCTTGGCGAAAGGTGAGCCACCGGTCCTGCGAATACTTACGCTTGTCGGCCATGCCCCATAGCAGCGGCACGTTGATGCCCTGGTATTGCCGCCCGGAGACAGCGTTGCAGGGAATGAGTGGCGTCCGGCTGGACGGGTCCCAAGGATTGCCAATGCCTGGCAGGTATCCCGCTTCGAGACTGTCCAGAATCTGGTTGGTGATCGCTTGGTAGATATCAGACATCGTCAGCACCTCAAGCTGACGACCGGGATTCTCGCCCGCCGGGAGAGGATCCCGGTCGGGGTGGAGGGAAAAGCCCGGCGAACCGGGCTCATTGGGTTAGAGATCAGGCGGCGAGGCGGTCTCGCCCTCGAAGCGAGAACACCAGCACGTGCTTGTCGTAGAGACGTTCGATCTCGGCGTGCACCTCGACGCCTAGGGGCAACAGCAGTGCCCCCGAGCGGTGAGGCGCGCATACCTCGAAGTCGAACGCGCGCGCCCCTGAGGGGGCGTCAGCGAGCTTCTGGCGAGCCTCGGTCAGGAAGGCGTCCAGGCGCTCTATCCAGTGCAGCTGATCCAGCGCAGGATGAAGCGATGCCGCTGAGTCGAAGAGCGCGGCCACCTCGTTGATGAGTGGCTGCTCCATCTGCACCATCACGTCGTGACGTTCAGGGCAAAGTCCTAGGCGTTGCGCTTTGGCAGTGAGGTCGATGCGGATAGTGGCATTGGATTGCATGAGAACTTCTCCTCAAAAAATGGGGAAGTCCTCGCCCCATGGGGAAGGAAACTTCCCCATGGGATGGATGCTGCTTGAGTGGATCAGCCGACGACCGTCGCCCGCCAGGTGTTGCGGTGAGTGCGGACCTTGCGGTGCCCTACCACGACGCCATGGACGTTGCGGACCGGCTCGGAGACGTCGACAGGGGTTTTCCCGATAAACTCCAGGATCACCCGCTGTCCGACTTCCAAGTTGGTTTCACGCGCCACGCGGCGCAGATCGACGCCCCACACGGTACGTTCCTGGCCTCGATCGTCGCGCAGGGTGATGTAGAAGCTCAGGCGGTTACCCGACTTGAACTCGTAAGGGGCGCTGCCCAGGGCGACGATAGTCCCATCATCACGACGCTCCGAGTTGGAGCCGGCAGACGTATGGCTTTGCGTCCGAGTGGAGCGCTTAGGCCGAGGTTCGACGGTCGAGCGACCGAGAAGATCCGCGGGCGCGGCAGCGGCGACCCGGAGCAGCCAGAAAGCACTGACTGGGCTCCAGAAGCTGTTCGGCAAGGTACGACCGAGCAGACCGATCTTGACGATACCGAGTGCGTTGAGCCACCACAGCGACACGAACGTCAGCCACGTCCACCGCAGTGGCTCGGGGATGACATCGGGCAGCATGATGACCAGCAGCGCGGAAAGGTTGAGGAACTGATGGAGTTTCATGGTGTGGCTCCTGAAGTGAGGATTCAGGAGATACACCAGCCCCATCGGGGAGGTGTTCCCCTGATGGGTAGTAACAAGCGATGGGAGTAGGAGGCTAGGAGAACACCTTCAGCAACGTCATGACGATGCTGAGAACGCCAACCGAAGCTGCGATCATGCCGCCAAGGCGAACAGTGAGCCGCGTCTCCAACTGACTGATCTCCTGCTTCAGATCCTGCTTGGTGGCAACTAGATCATGCTTAGTCGCAAGGCTCTGATTCATCTCGCTCTCCAAGGCGTTGACGACATCTAACGCCTTCTCGTCCGATATGTTCACAGACCGCAAGGCGTTGTACAGAGCAATACCGATTTGCATAGGGAATCTCCTGATTTCAAAGGGAGATTCCCCGCCAGGGAGATCTCCCTGGGAGGGTGAGTTGCATCCGGCTCACGAGGAGCGCCGTCTCTCGGGATGCGTTACGGCTTCGGGATTGCCCGAAGGCAAAGGGCGTCACTGATAACCGTCAGTGACCAGCGGCTTACGAGCTGAGGATAGCTGGAGTGGATGATGAGCTGCAAGAGCCGCCTGTCAGACCGGCACTGCCCTGTCCTCGCTGAACGCCAAACGCGGCCTCAAGCTACTGCGATAGTCTAAATGGGTGGAACTTGAGAGAACATTAATTTACATTCGCAGAATACAGTCGTGAGAATAGGATGCGCTAGCCCGCCCCATGCTCACGGGTTGATATCCCGATGGGATGGGCCGCTTTCGACCCTGAGCGGACATCTCGGCGAAAGCGGCATGCTGGTTCAGCCGTGTTGTACACGCCGCCACGATGATTGATGCCATGCAGCCTAACCATACCTAACTTCTTTTAATTCCAGAGGGATAGATAGAACATGGCATGCGACATGACACAAATGAACGTGCGAGCGCGTTCAAGTCAATATACGAGCTGGCAGCCTAATATCCATTAAGTGCGACAAGGACATGTAGTGGAAAATAAGTATGTAACTTGGGCGGCTTTAGCTGTTTCAATCTGTGCATTAGGCTCATCTATGGAGAGTTGTTCAGTTTCTCGGGAAGCGTTGAAAATACAACATGAACAATATATTTCTCAGTCAAAAACGATTTGGGAAGCAACTATAAATGAAGAAAACAACGCAGTTGCAATAACACCTTCGAATAAAAAGGTTTCTCTTCTAAGGGCTAAGATACACTACCCGACAGAAATATCAGACACCGACTGGCCAATTGAACCTCCTAAATATAGGTTCTATCTAACGACTCCATTTTACAACCTTAAAGAAATGCTTGAGGCAAAAATACCAAAGGAAAAACATCATGTGGCATTATACATCTCAAGCATTCCCGTCATTATAGAGAGCTATTACACTATTAATGGTGAGAGCCATTATGAGAAAGCATTATACAGCCTTGAATACAGCGCATATATATCAGATAAAGAGTGGGAGCAGCCATCAATTACAGTTAAAGGTTTACTCTTCGTGAAGAGACTTGCTCAAGAGATTAAACCAAGACAATATTTAGATAATCTTGCGGACAATTAACACTTAACAGGGCGCGGCACCTGACCCATAAAGGTAAACACTTCTTGTGTTTCGCTGCGACTAACCACACACGAATACGCGCTACGCCTTGTGGCGAGATGAGCTTAGCATTAAAGAGAGTGATGACATGGAAAATTGGTTAGCAACTATCAATCGTAATATTCATAACAAAAATGACGAAATCGTTTCTCAAGTATATTCAAGGATGCTTCAGCTTATAGTTAAAACCAAGAATAAAGGCGCTTGCCATAACACATCTGCCGTTCTACATGTTATATTGAATGAGCTTGGTATTAATAATTCACTTTGTATCGGTGAAGTGAAAACGGGTGAGAAATATTTCGACCATTCGTGGATAGAGATTGATGGCAAGATCTATGATGCTGCGATTTGCATGCCATTAGATGGTGGTCGCTATCATCCTCCAGTGTTTGCTTCCATAGATTTGGATAGCGAAACTAAAACCGAGCTGGGTTATGGTATCCCTTCTCCAGGAGGGTTGGATGATCCAGCTAAGAGCATAGCGAAAACAAGCTTAGGTGACTATGCATTACGAACCCCCATTGCTAATCGCTTGTGGCTTATGGCAGAACAGCTTGCTTCAGAGTTAGGGTATAAACTAGATGCAGAAAAATTGGAGCATAAATACGCTTCAAAGTTTCGTGTATTACGTCCGGACTCTCTCTAACCGGGCGTTATGCTTCTTCAAGCCGGCATTGTGCCTCTTCTAAGTGAAGTATTTCGATGGTTAGAAAGAGCGCCGTTCCTCCGGATGAGTTACAGCTTCAGGATTGCCCAAGGGCGAAGAGCGCCACTGATGACCGTCAGTAACCAGCGGCTTACGAGCTGAGGATAGCTGGGTTGGATGATGTGCTGCAAGAGTAACCAATATGACCGGCACTCCTTCTTCTTCTCTGAACACCAAGCGCAGCCTTGAACTGCTGCGATAGTCTAAATGGGTGGAACTTGAGAGAACATTAATTTACATTCGAAGAATACAGCCGCGAGCATAGGACTAGCTGATCCGCCCCATGCTCACTGGTTCATATGCCGATAGGATGGACCGCTTTCGGCCTAAGCGGACAGTCCATCACAGACAAAAGCCTGTTCCTATATCCGACGTGGGTGTGAGCATCGAGCAGGTGGTGAGTTGCCGGAGATGCCTTACGCAACTAGTTTAAATTGAAGGGAAGCGAGATGCTTAAAAGGTTCCAGCTTGAGTCGAAAAGTCGCTACGAGAAGCTGGTTATTGCTCAACGTTTGTCTGACATGCTTGATAAGTTTCTGGACGGGCGCATTGCCCCGTTACGCATTGGCGCAGAGCAAGGCGGTATCGCCGATTGGGACGATGTGGTCATTCACCATAACGACGAGCACTGGGAACACCTGCAGATCAAACGGCAAACTAGCTGCTTCAGTGACAAGCATATAGATAAAGCCGAGTATCTAGCATCTTACAAGCCCCGAAACACCTTGAAAGACATTGGAGCTGCGACAGAAACTTCCTCTGAGGAAAAGCGCAAGCCTCCTTCTGAGGATAAGTTCGACTCCGAGTTGGAAAAGGTGTTAAAGAGTCTGGCAGTTTGGCAGCCCTCTGTGCCAGGGGTAAAACCCTCAAAGCGCACCTTTTCGCTGACTCTGCCCGGACCTGAGGTTGCGATCAAAGGTAAGGCCAAAGAAATTATCACAATCAACCAGCTGCGCGATGTCTGGAATCTTTGTTGCAAGGATGGTGTTGATACCGATGCGCTCTCCCAGCGCAGGCATAAGCCCACTCAGAATGTCTACACATGGCTAACGACATGGTGTGGGTTCAAAGACTGGGATCATGTTGTGGAAAAGATGCAAGTGCTTGAGATCCACTGCATCGGCGATGAAAGCACACTGGAAACGAGAGCGATTGATTCGCTCGGCAGGCATTTCAAGGATCCAGCAATTACTTTAAGTGTGTTGCTAGATTATATTTCGGACAGTACGACCGACACCAATGCTGTGAGTTGCCATACTGCCGTAAAGCATCTTCAAAAGCTGCTCCGAACAGATGTTAAAACTTGGACGCAATACTTGGTTAGTCCTATACCATGCCAAGGCTGGATAGTCACTGGTACTCACGATTTGGGTAGTACGCCGACCGTGGCTCCTTGCCATCCTGCATCACAAATTGTTACTCATTACTGGGCGGACACCGTTCCTAACAGGAATCTTCTACTCCATGCTGACTACGTCCGCCCCGTTGCCCAAACCACCTCCCTGATCTCAGCCATCCTTCGACTTGCATTGCATCTGAAAACGGGCAGTAATTCCTTGCTTCTTGGTATGCTTGCGTGGCGCCAAGGTGCAAACAATGAATTAGGTAGTACGCTCGGGGTCAAGGAAAACGATATTGACGACCTCCCATGGTTTGATAATACCGAGGCACTTTCCTGTGCAATGGGGCGCGAGCTGTTATCGCCCGTCGGTACCAAAGACGAGTCAGATGCGCTTCACAGCGCGATGGATGCCCTGGTATGGCAACAGCTCCAGTATTGCATCGAAAAAAAGCTGAACGAGATTGCCGACTACGATCTGTCAGCTGCCATGGCAGAAAAGTGGCAGATCTGGCGAGGCGATTTAGATTCAGATCCGGATGCCCGCCTTCTTTTTTTTGAGCAGATGATGTACCCCCAAACCGAAGGCATAAATACCAAGCACGCCTTGCGCATTGGACCCCGCACTGTGGAGCTGATGGAGACCGCGATCGTCATGCTGTTATTGACGTGCGTGGGCCTCGATATCGCCGGCGCTCATTGGCGTTCGATCCCGACGATTGGCGATGTGCTTAGCATCGCTGTACGCTATTGGTCTGGCGAAGCGTCCGACCATGCCGGGCCCCGGCTATTGAGTGAAGACAGTCTGCGGCAGGTGTTAGGCCAATCCCCGCCCTGTGTAGTTATCTTGTCAGGCGTTGATGCATCTGCGACAGATCTGCTTGGGGCAGGTATGGCAGAGGATTTTGAAGTAGGCCATAGCATGGCAGCCGAACGACAACCCCGCCTACTTGTTACCCGATTCCAGGTTTATAGGCAGCTACGAGCAGGGTCGCTGGTCACACTGCAAGCACATTTTCAAAAGCACTGGAACGCTTGGCGTCTGGCTCGCGAAGCGGCAATAGAAGCTTGTGGAAAAGGATACTGATCATGATGACGCTCCAACAATTGGCTGCGGCGATAAGTCAGCGTGCTGAAGGACGATATGAAGTACACGTCGCCAATGCGATGGATTTACCTGGGGTTGAACAAACCTCAGAGATCTTGCGGCTTAAACGCTCCTGTATAGACAAGGCAGGCTGGCGAACCGTTTTATTGATCGAGCTTCAATCGAGCGCAGTACAAGAGGCCCACCAATGGGCCGCGGACGTACGTGACGTCTTGCCGGAACCGGAAACCTCCGATTTGTACATGTTTCTTCTGATCAGCGACGTCACAAATGACGCAGCAATGCGCATCGAGACAGACGACCGATTCTGTCGAAAGATCGTGGCGCGGCAGTCTGAAGATGTGATGGATTTTCTTGACCGCACTTTCCTGGCTGCACTCGATCCACCGGGGAACGTTGAAACTCTTAGCGATCCTTTGGTATCGGCGTTGAAGTCGCTTTCCGATGATCTCCCATGGACTGTCCCTTATATCAGTGCGTGGAAAACGGAACTTCTCTCTAATACAAGCGGCGCGGATGTCGTCCGAGCCCTGAGCGATTCGCTGCGCAGCCGCGAGGACCAGCGATGAGCAAGTTAGATTCGATCAGCCTGTCGAACATGCGCAAGTTCGGGCCAGATGTCACCATTGAGCTGAGTCCAGGAGCAACGATTTTGCTCGCGCCTAATGGGACGGGAAAAACCACAGTCTTTGAAGCCATCGAATTTGGCCTTACTGGGGAGATCGCCCGCCTGAGCGACGACATTCTGCATGTGATTCGTGATGATCAGGAATTTGCCAAAGTCAGTTTGAATTTTACCGGCATTACCGCGACATCCCAGGTGACAGCAGCTGGGGAGGTTAGTCGGCATGGAGATCTGACCGCGCTTTTCCCCGGCATTCCTGAGAAAGACGTCCCATTCTTGCTTCGGCTGACGCATCTACTTGATCAACGAGAGAATGAGTGGATCGTTAAGGCCGAAGAAAAGGAAGCTGGCTCACAACTCGCCCGACTTCCGATTGGCCGTGACGGTTCCCGTGCCCGCACGACGCTTGCTGCGGTTCGACGGTCATTGAATGATCAGAAAGCTCGTGAGGAAGAGGTGTTAATTGATTTTGAGAAAGAACTGAATGAATGGAACCGCCTGATTCAAGAGCGTGATGCCGCTGCCACTGGGGCAGTCGGCGCTCTGCGTCCGCGGGATCAACTTGTCAGGGCGATCTCTCAAGCCGCGACACAGACGCAGTGCCTCGATCAGATACCAATCGCTTTACTCTCAGAGCCAGTGAGTCAGAACACATTGACTCTCGCCCATTCCGCTCTCGTCGAAATTTTGCATGCCAAAATCGAGCGTGTGAGAGTGCTGATCACAAATCTAGCTAAGGCAGACGATTTGGTCGAGAACTTCAGTTCCGTTAGTTCTTGGCTTGAGAAGCTGAATGCCCAGCTCGTTTCAACGAAAAAAACTCGCGATGCACACTCGAAAGTCCAGTCTGAAAGCGCCGCTCTACTACAGGAGCATCAGGCTAACATCCTTCTCGCGCGGCAAGAACGTATCAGTGTGGGGCAAGAGCTGGAGCGTTTGGTTAATGAAGCCAGCGCCCGACAACAGATAGATCATCGCAATGAAGCGTTGGCTGAGGCAGCTAACGCCGTTGGTCTAGCAGAAGATCGTTGCCGGCATCTGCGAGAGCAGTATGAGCGCCATCAGCAGGTTCGCAACCAACATGCTGAGGTCGACAGTCAGCTTCAATCGCTTGATCAGTCCGAGAAACGGATGCACGAAGGCCAGCGATTGGTCGTCGAATGGGAGGCTACCGAAGAACGGTTAAGGGAAAACCGCAGAGAATCAGATCTTCTTGAAGAGGTTCTGGAGCATTCGGGCGCGATTTTAGCTGAAAAGCGCGCGGCACAGGAGGCTTGTAAGACCTCTGAATCCGCTGCCAAAATTCACTATCAAGCGTTGAGTTCTTCCACTGACGCGATTCGCCAGGCGGTGGCCTCTATTGCAGAGCATCTACCGCCAGACCAAGATAGTTGTCCGCTTTGTTTGCAGCCTCATGGCGTAGCAACGCTGCAAGAACGTGTTGCCAAGGCGTTGCAGGCGATAAATCCTAATCTCACATCCGCCGAGCAGCAATTGAGAGCTGCTTCAGAGGCGTTGATTGCAAGTGAGGCCGAAGTGGCTTCTGCCCTCGAAGCGGTACAGCATTGCCAGGCAAAGCGCGGTGAATTGGATGGCAATCGTCAGAACTTAGAGCGACAGATTTTAGAGTTACGGATCGATCCGATTCTGGCTAGTGATTCCGTGCTATTGGCTAAAGAGTCTCTCAGGGTGCAGTTGGAGGGAATCACAGCGATCCGGCGGAACCTTATAGATCGGCGCTCTTCGCTGCAGCCTCTAATAGCCCCCGAGGTCCTAGTGCAGTACCAGTATGCTTACGAAGGGGCGGTAAATACGCTCGATCAGACTCGGGTGCAGCATAGCGAAGCCTTGACCCGACTTGATCAAGCAGTCAAAACGTTATCTGATCTAACGTCCAGCGCTCCACATGCTCGGACTCTCGAAGAGCTGACGATACAAAGAAATCAACTTGACCAGCGAATTAGAAATCTCAATGGAAAAGTGGATGCTGTTCAGTCAGAGTTGGACGCTCAACAAACTCAGCTGTTGGAATTCAACAGCACTATTCGAAGCACAGAAGGAGAGATCAGGCAAGCTCAGTCTCAGCTCGCCTCGCTTCGAGCTGACTGGCAAGGGCTTGCACTGACAGGAGATCCGCTCGCTGAGACTGCCCAGGCCAAGGCTAGTGCGTTGGCCGTAACTTTGTCTGATCTTGAGAACCACCTTGGGGCGTTAGAAATTATCGGCATAGAGATATCCGCTTGGGCCAAACTGAATGAGTCGCAACTGGCACAACGGCTTATCGATGCACAGAGACTTGATCGTTCGGAAGAGAGTTTTTTTGCCTATATCAATGACAGAATCGTTGTCTCTCGGCGAAAGCTATCCTATTTAACCAAGCTGTCAGATGCCATGGGTTCGCTGGATAGCTTCCTCAAGCGGGAGATAGGAAACGTCCAAAAGCATGTCAGCAAGGTTGTTCCGCGCTGGCAGGCGCTCCTAAAGCGAGTCGTTCGAGAGTCAAGGTTCCACGAAGCAAGCCTCAAGTTTTTCAATGCCTATAACAAGGACCGGGCCGAGGTCTCGGTGCCTCTGGGCAGTAAGTCGGCGCCGGTACCAGACGTTGCGAGTGAGGCCCAGCTGACGGATCTTCAGTTGACCTTCCTACTTTCAATGGCCCTGAGTCATCAATGGTCACCTTGGAAAGCGCTTCTGCTCGACGACCCGACCCAGCACCATGACCTAGTGCACGCGTCTGCTGTTTTTGACGTGCTGCGCGACTATATCGTCGATCATGGATTCCAAATCGTCATCGCTACCCACGATGCTTTGCAAGCGCGTTATTTCCTGCGCAAGCTCCAAAATGATGGCATAGACGCGAAAATTTGGAAACTCGTGCCGACCGAGCATGGGGTTACCGCAGAGGAAGGGCATTGGAAGCAGCGCATAAGATGAGGTGAATCTTCCCTAGTTTTGTAGCCACTTCAAAGTGGCTACTTTTGGCTGAAAGCTGAATTTACCGGGGAGCAGATCTACACCGGCGAGTCCAAACTAGAACGCACTCAGCGGCTAGTCCCGGAGGGGCTACCCTTTTGCCCTTTCCCTCGTCCGGCCCTTTGGGGTTTCCCTGTCCAAACAACCGGATAACCCCCTTCCCCTTACTCCCCCTTCCCTTCACCCCTTTTGGCCTGGCCCTTTACCCCTTTCCCACCGAGGGATACTCGCTCATGGCTGGCTCACAACATTGACCGCGGTAACCCCCTGGTTCCAGATCATCTCAAGGTGGGAGGATTGCACGATCGAGTGAACAGGTCGCGGGCTCATAAGTCCCCAGCACACCGCACCCTGCTGCCTAACGGATGGATACCTCATGCCAGGCATTTTCTGGTCGCTGGCCGCGGCGCCCAGCGCACGACTGGCGGTATAGTCGTCCGGGGCAAAAATGGGATCGTCCAGCGGTAACTGACAGAGGTCCAGAAGATTGGCTTCAGAGAACTCGCAGATCAGCTCACGGAACACGAAACGGTCAAAGCCCAGATCAGGGACGTTGTGCCAATAAGCCTCTTGGTGGTGGCGAACTTCGGCGATGGCCGTATCCAGGCAATCAGCCAGGTACAGCACTCCAAAGCTCCCGCAGCTGAATTGCGAGCCGCTGGTATTGAGGTGGGTGAAGGCCGCGACCGCGTATGTGCAGCCCGGTATGCCGAATGGAATGTCTGCCCGCTCGATGAGTGCTAGGTCGCCTGCTTCAGCCAGCGGCCGAGGGTTGGTAAGCGCCTGGAGCTGATGCAGCGCGTCGAACTCTTCCTCGTCGGCCACTTCCACCTCAGTGGATAAGGGAGGACATCGGGCAGCATGATGACCAGCAGCGCGGAGAGGTTGAGGAACTGATGGAGTTTCATGGTGTGGCTCCTGAAGTGAGGACTCAGGAGATACACCGGCCCCATCGGGGAGGTGTTCCCCTGATGGATAAGGTCCAGAGAACGCCGCAGCGACGAGGGCTAGATCGCGATCAGTTGAAGAACTTGATCGCTGAGAGGAAACCGACAGCGGCGACCAACATGCCACCGAGACGAATCGTGAGCGTTTGCGTGATGCGCTGCTCGAAATCCCTCAGGTCTTGCTTGCTGGCGATATCCCGCATGTCATCCTCCAGGGCGTCAATCACATTCCTGGCCTTATCGGCTGGAACATCGATCGCGCGGAGCGCGTCGTAGAGGCTTATCGAGTGCTTCATGGGAATCTCCTGAATTTAAAGGGAGATTCCCCGCCAGGGAGATCTCCCTGGGAGGGTGAGTTGCATCCAGCTCGCGAGGAGCGCCGTCTTTCGGAATGCGTTACGGCTTCGGGATTGCCCAAGGGCAAAGGGCGTCACTGATGACCGTCAGTCACCAGCGGCTTACGAGCTGAGGATAGCTGGAGTGGATGATGAGCTACAAGAGCCCCGGCACTGCCCTGTCCTCGCTGAACACCAGAAGCGGCCTCGAGCTACTGCGATAGTCTAAATGGGTGGTACTTGAGAGAACATTAATTTACATTCGTAGAATACAACCGCGAACATAGGATGAGCTGATCTACCCCATGGTCACGGGTTGACATGTCGATAGGGTGGGTCGCTTTCGACTCGAAACAGACATGGTGGGAACCCTAAGCTCCATTAGTAATATCAAGTAGCTTAGGTGTATTATTGGAAATATGTCTAATTAGACACACCCACAGATTTTAATAGCATGGACAATTAAGCTTTTGAGCTTAGCCTCATCAATCACCACCCCATATTTTAAAACAGCGAACCAATGAAAGCCATTAATTTAAAAGAAGTCAGAATATCCAATTATAGAAGCATCAGAGATGAGCAGATCCTTCTCATTGGTGATGAATCCACCTTTATCGGGCCAAACAATGCCGGCAAAACTAACGCATTGCGAGCAATATCTATTTTGTTTGGTGGGTATGATAATTTATATGGTTATGATCGAGATGAAGATATACCCTTTGACCGCCAGTCAAAGAAGACTTCAATTATAGGAAATTTCGAGATTGCCGAATCGGAAAAATGGTTCTGGGAGTCAATAGATCGACTCCACGAACTTCAAGGTACAACAAGAGAAACAAATGAAATTTCGCTCTACCTGTATTTTACAGACACTAGCACGCCAGTATATAACTTTTTCACCAACGTTAAACGACCTCAAGATAAAAAGGCAGATTATAGTAGGATTCTAAGGGGGCTGGTGAATGAATTTGTCTCAAAATTTCAAGTTGTCTATATACCTAGCGAAAAAAGTATAAGCGATCTCTATAAAACCTTGCTAGCACCAAGGCTTAGTTCAAAAGCTGCGGCCATCCTCAGCAGTGCAATGAAAGAGCTCAATGAAGAATTGGACTCTATAAATAAATCTATAAACGAGACTCTTCGAGCATCGAATATCAATAAGGCTAAGGTTCAGATTGAGGTTCCAGGCGGCAGCTTGGAGAATATTATTGGTCAATTTAGCCTTGCCGTTACAGATGAAGTAAAAACATCATACTTAAGCAAAGGACGTGGACTACAAGCTGCTATATTCTATGCCAGCCTCCATTGGATCGATGAACGAATCAAGGAATCTGGTCAGCATCCTGTCTGGCTGATAGAAGAACCGGAAAGTTATATGCACCCTGAGCTAGCCAATAGCAGCAAGGATATGGTTCGAGACCTATCGAAAAAAAGCATTTCAATTGTAAGTACGCATTCGATGCAGTTTATGCCTAAGACAGCTGAGGGAATTCATGGCTTTAGCATCTCTTCCGGAAGCACCAGAGTTGATCGATACATGAAGTTTGAGGATGCTTGTAATACTCTCAAGAGATCGCTAGGCATTCGCTTTAGTGATTATTATGGTTTAGCAGATAGCAACATTTTTGTTGAGGGGAAGTGGGACGTATACATTATCAAGCAGTGCGGAAGAAAAATACAAGAGCTCTCCGGGCATCCTCTTCCTTTACTCCTAGATTCTCTTGTTATAGATAAAGAGGGTACTACCGGTTTATCTGGATTCATCAAGGCCGTATACGAGCACGTACGTAAGGAAGTTGCGGCTGTTACATTGCTAGATGGCGACCCGGCAGGTGTAAAGGCACGTAGGGAATTACAAGGTTTTTTCTCTGGAAGAGGAGAGTTTGTCTCTAATAGAGATTTCGTTTCTGTTAGAACGGGGTATGAAATGGAAGGGGTTTTCCCAGATGAATGGATTAAAGAATGTTATTCAGAACATGAAGGCTGGTTCGATGATTGGAGCGTAGATGCAAGTGATGCGGTTGAGCCATTCTCTATAAAGGACAGCAAAAAAGAAAACTATGCTAAATATATGTGCTCTAAACTTCATGCGATCGAAGTGGGTGATGATATATCTAGTGAATTAGAGGAGCGCCTATTTAACCTTTTTTATGTGTTAGAGGATGCTTTGTCCGCGCAAAGTAAGAGGCTATAGCAAATGAATCAAATATCTCCGCGAAAGCGTCGCACTAATTCATTCGTGTAATGCGCTAGTAAATTCGGACGTTAGATCTTCGAGGTAGAATGCTATGCCTACTTTTATAAAAAGCATCGACGAACTAAAGCTTCATTTCTCAAAATATAAGAGTGGATATTTGTTCCGTGGACAAGTAAAGCATTATATAGATTCTGACGGACGCGCGAGTATTCCTACATCTTTCAGCAGGCATGGCTGTATTCCTGATGTTATGTTCAAGTGGACCCATTATGCTAAAGCCATGATTCGTGGGTTCTCTGGCATGGACTACTTCGACATGGGTTTAGAGTTGCCTCAGGCAATACTGCAACACTACGGTTGGCGATCATTTTATGTGGATTTAACTAAATCTTCCTCGATTGCATGTTGGTTTGCATCAAATGCTTATGAGGAATCTAAGTCTATTCACATGAGTGAAGATATACAAGAGAATCCTTTGTGGCTGGTTCACAAAGACGCAAAGCACAGCCAGCCTGAAGGAACAGGACATATTTATATTATAGATTGCTTGGCATTAGAAACCCTTGGTGTAAAGATTCACGACCTCACTTCACTTCAAGGCGATGAAGGTAGGCTAAGATTTCACGCTCAACAAGCCTGTTTAGTGGGTAATTTGAACGACCGGCTGCCCCCTCAAGTTATCACTTCACATATCGAAGTCCCGAGTAGCGTGCTAAAAGAATACTGTGACATACATCAAATAAACGATGTCTCAGATGTTTTCCCACCAAGCAAAGAAGACTTTATTTTAAGAACGCTTCTAAGTTTACCGTGGGAGAGAATGCGTATAGATAGTCTAATGCCCACATACCGGAGAGGCTTGGAGATTCCGGATTACGAAGATAACTTTATAAAGCGTCTCCCTCCACATATAACGCTGTACAATAACTTCTGGCTTTCTGATAACAGGCACAACCCGGAGAACCCATTTAAGAACTTGGTTTTTTACAAACTCCCACAATTAGCATATTACGCCAATACCGATCAGCCTTTTGATATAAGCCTTGTTAGTGAAGCTCTGGAAAGGCATGGAGATTTCGTGGTTGAGATAGATGGTTTGGTGAAAATAGTGGAATCGCAAGAGGAATATATTTACGAAAAGGGAATACATGTTTCTGTTAATTGGGAAGGGTATGTTTCGGTATCAGGGTTGATCGTCTCTCATCCAAGCAATATTGTTGAAGGCGTGGGTACAACAGTTGCTTGGATTTATAAAGAAAGAAACAATATCTGGGAGCGAGTTGACCACCATGACCAATGCCCTTGCAACAACATACTAAGACATCAGTTGCAGTTTTCATTGCTCAGAGTGCTCAATGAAGCGATAAAGAACGAAGAGTTTGTTACAGAGAACTCTTGCTCTTACAGGCATAAAGATCTCTAACCAGCCTAACAAGTCAAGGCTGTCGGACACTTCGCGCCGCAGCTTGGAAAGTTAACCATATAGTCTAAACCATGGAGTTCCATGTTGCGAAAAAATCATGAGCAATCAATAATTGATGGTTTTTTTGACCATTTTAAAAACATTGCAGATCAACATGGAGAAAACCTTACCAGGTGCTCATCTGACGGACAAGACAAACTCTTAGGTGGAGATTATATATTCACAAATCATACAAGATTTGTTTTAGCGGAGTTCAAGTACGAGGAAAAAGATATAAAATCGGAGAAAAAAAAGACAGGAAGACTAAATCTATGTAAAAATCTTGACAGGCATGAGCGCAGATTACAGCAAAGCATTAGTTGCCACTTTATTGGCTGGTCTACTCGTCAACATGATCGGTCGGTCGAGTTTAACAAATACTACCATGAAGTTTGCAATACATTTATTTTTCCTCAAACAAAAGCCCTTAGACAAAAAGCACCAAACTATAATGAACGAAGAAAGGCTGACATGTTGATAAAAGACTTCCTTGATGGAAATATAGGTGCCACCTATAAGGCTTTTGAATTATATATTGAATGGCTACTTAAGTTAGAAGGCGGAGGCACTAACAGTGTTGAGCTTCTAACTCGAGACCCTACTAGCAAATCAATGAGGATGATTGACTTCAACTCGGTTAAAGAATTAAAAATATGGCTCGACTATATCAGACCTAGCCAGGCAAGAAAAAACAACCCGGGAAATTCATTCAATCTATAGAGCTAAAAAAAGAGCAAGTATAAGACTTACTAATCGCTTAGGCTCTTTTTTGGCTGCTGTTAAAGCCTTATATCTACCCTGGCTTAACGTCAGCTTCTGGCCGAAAGCTGGCTATAAATGGGAGCCTATGTCATCCGGCGAGTCCAAACTAGAACGCACTCAGCGGCTAGTGCCTGAGGGGCTACCCTTTTGCCCTTTCCCTCGCCCGGCCCTTTGGGGTTGCCCTGGTCTTTCAACCGGATAACCCCCTTCCCCTTATTCCCCCTTCCCTTCTCTCCCTTTGACTATGCCCTTTCCCCTTTCCGTGGGGCCTTATTCCCAGGAGCTGGGGTCACGTGGTAGCTGTCCACGCGGGTCGAATACGCTCAAGCTGTCCTGGCTGGTCAGGGCTTCTGTGAAAAGCACCAGGTTGATGCCCTCGGGCCTTGCCTGTGAGGGAAAGAGGATACCTCGGGCGCCGACCTCCAGAGCCATATCACCCAGAAGCCAGGTCGGTGGCTCAACGCGCTCGTTAAACCACATCCGCCGCCAGTCACAGTAGAGTTCCTGCCACAGTGGATCCCAAGCACCGCTATAACCCGCGCGGAAGTCAATTACGGAGGCAACGTCCACTTCGTAGCTGACGATCAGTCCCGGCGGCATGAGCGCAGACAGCTGCTTGTATTCCGCCATGGCGGTCGCTTCATCGAGGGAGAGATAGAGAGCAGGCACCCCCACCCTATTCAAGCGTCCGCCGTGGTCTCCCGCCCCTGCACCACTCGTCGGCATGAACGCCCACTTGGGATCATGGACGCGATAGGCAGCCGAGGCGAAGTGTGGAAGCTCGATCACCCGACGACGCCCGCCTGCAGGGCTCGAATATATCGCAGCAGGTCCTCACTGCGCCCATCGCTGACCAACTGCTCGGCGGTCTGATAGTCGAACGTGCTGATGGGCTCGTTGCGGAACCAGAAAAGGGCATCGTGAAAGCTACCGTTGATATCCGTCGCGGCAGCCAGCACCCGTATGGCATCGCGCAGAAAGCTTTGCAGTTTCTCCGCACCCGCGGCGCGGTTGATGGTCGTGCGGTGGACATGAGCGCGGCTGGCCAGCACTTGGATGTCCATACTGAGTGCACTGGCAAACAGGCGGGGGTTGATAATAGGCTGCCCACCCGGCCGTGCCGCTGTCCTCAGATCCTGGACGAAACGATCGAAGCTATCTGGTACACGGTAGTTGCTCGGCTCGATAGGCTGACGAAGGGCTTCGGTGGCCATGGTGCGCTCCTTGATGCTTTATGCATCCTATATGCCTCATAAAAGCATCATAGCAGCTTCACGCGTGGTGCACAGCCTCGCAGCCGCTGCGGGCCAAAGGGGGAGATCCACAGCAAAGTGGCGGACACTCATCACTGGCCGTCTCCTAGGGCGTTGATATGATCGAATGTCTTTTGCATCCCCTTCAGCCCCTCAAGCGCCATTGACTCCAAGGGAGTTCGGCCGCGGAAGCCAGGATTGTGATTGGGCATGGTGATGTAGCCGTAGACGTTAGCCGGATTCTCGAACAGCGCCCTCAGGGCTGCGTGGATATTCAACACCAAACTGACCCGTGTCATCTGATCGGAATTGAGGCTCACCTGCCGATCCTGGTCGGCGCCGATGGCACGGCTGTATGTGTCACTGGAGATCTGTAGCAGGTCGACACGCTGCTGTGGTGTAGCCCCCCACTTCTCCAAGATCTTCACCGCGGCGCGTAGCCCTATGATGTGCGTATCCCTGTCACCGGCCGATGCTTCTACGGTTGCCATGCTCGTCTCCAGTTTCATGGATACCAAAGTCGCTATATCGTGTTCTGAGATTAAGAATACTTATGCATCCAGTGCTCCCTTAGTTCACTAACAATTTCTCTGTTCCAGTAATCACCACGATCTATGTCCAAGGGGCATGAGCTACCCCTGAGGTCCCAACCATGCCGGCGAATTGGTGCGTGCGCATATGGGTATAGATCTATTCGGAAGAATTGGGAAAGAGAGGTTGCCGTGCCGCAATACTCTGTGTAGGCTCCAGATACAATCCGTAACAGTGCAAAGGTAATGCTGACTCCTGCAAGGTCAGTGGAGTGTGCCACGCGGCCTTGTGGCAATTCAACACCCTCTTAAATTAGTAATCCTGCGACAACAACTGGGGTCTAACTCGAACCGGAGAGAACAATGAACCTTACGATACGAAAGACTATCTGGCTAATGCTCGCCGTCATTTTTTCGGTTCTTATCGTCGCGTGTGGCGGGGAAGATACAAGGCCTTCAGAAGACAAAGTTAAGCTCGACCTCCAAGACAGGCTGGATGCTAATTTTAAAGGCCTCGTGCACTTAGAGAAACTCGACATCACGAAGCGAGACGTTCTCGCTGAAGATCGCGTCAATCTTGGTATCACGATGACCCTCACGGTCAATGAGTCTGAAGTCGACCAAGCGATTCAGCAATATTGGGCACGTCAGCAAATCATGAGGTCGTATAACAGCCCACCGAATAAAGAACGGCTGATGGCAATGAACAAAAAGCAGGAAAAAGCTACCATCCAGTATCGAAAGCAAGCTGGTAATGTTTGGGCGCTCTCTGGCCTCGTGCCGCGTTAACAACGCTGCATCCAGGCTTCTCAACGTCGCTCTGGCTCGATCAGGTACAGCACCAATGTCTTGAGATCGAGCCGGAGGCGGCGTGCCGCTCGCTTTGCTCACGGCCAGCAGCATCCCCAACCCGCGTCTTCATAGCCACCTCGAGCCCCTTAGGTCGCTGTCTCAGCACCCTGGGTTGACAAGTTGCAGAAAATGATTTTTGGGTTGCCGTCGTCTCTCGATAGCGGTAGTCTGAAGTCACACTCCGTAACAGTGCATGGGAGATCCCCCCATGAAGCTCGCCAGTCTCCTTACCGAAGAGCGTCGCCAAGCTGCCAAGAAAGCGGCCCGTAAGACGATGAAAGGCTCCGTCGCCTTCACGTCGGCCCTGCTGTGCGGCACCAACGAGTCCCAAGGGCTGCTCCGGACGCTGGGTCAGGCTTCTGCCGAGGCAGGCAAGAAAGTCTGGGACGCTCTGCCTGAAAGGAATTACGAAGAAGAACGGCGACGAGAAAATGAGTACGGCTATCGCTACGGAAACGAGGGATATGGATATTATATGAATGGCTACAAAGTCGAAGACTGAACTGTGCTACAGAAAATTTCTGGTAGCACAGTTCGCGAGTTGCGATGATCAACTTGCTCAAACTTTTCCTCCTGATGCCTTTGACTGAGCAAGATCCCCACCTTTCTGACCAGCCGTTTTTGTTTCCCCTCCTGCCTTGGTAATCCCGCTTGAAATGGCATTCCCAGCCCCAGCGCCTGCCCATCCCAATACAGCGACCCAAATACTCGGCAGGACAAGGAACATCATCCCGTTCACGAACATTATGACGATCTTGTCGTTGCCGTTTTCGATCGCCGCCACCCAACTCAATTTTGCCGCATCGCTGCTATAGAGCAGGTCGATCAAGTGGTCATCCAGCCATCGGGCCAGCTCCCACCAGAACGTGAGGAAGAACACGCCGAAAAGCCCGAACGTGGCGAGTCCGGCGACCTTCATCGAGTAGGCGGAAGCCACGGAGACGAAGGGCAGGCAGATGATGATCGCCATCAGCAACATGCCCTGAATCATCGGTAAGGACTGCTTGAGGCTATCCATGCCGGCCAGGAACGGGATGGCCGCGAGCAGGTTGCCCACCATCGCCGCCGAGGATGACACGCCAGCGGCGAGCCCACCGTCGAGACTACGGTAGCCAATCGAGGCCTGATCCGTGTTGCCGTTCGCTGCGCCAGAGCGCGGGCTGACCATACGACGGATCATGTAGTCGTCGGCGTTGGGCGTGGATGGGAAAATGCTCTGCACGCGCGCCCAGAAGGAGGGTTTGACCTGGGCTTTGAGCCGCGCCTTGAGCCCCGCGGTGCCATCACTCCACCACTCATTGCAGGTTGGGTAGCCGGGGCGACCGGGGCCGGTGCTCGGGCGCGCGCTGTCCCGGGCGGCCTGGTAAGGGAAGCCAGGCATGGGCCGGTTCGAGTAAAAGCTGTCGTAATAGCCGGGCGTGTTGAGGAAGAACTTGGACCCGATCCAGTCCACGTCTTGGCTTTCCGTGGGCGTCAGGCTCGCGCCCGTCTGGAACAGCTTGTTGCGCGAGGGGCCGAAGCAGGCCAGCTGGAACTCCCCCACTTCGCGCTGGAGCCCGGGATCGGTGATCGAGCTGAGGTCCAGCGCTGTCCTAACCGACTGGTAGTCAGTCGAGCAAGGGATCTTCGACACCGCGGCGTTGGTGATCCCCTTCGAGATGGCGTGGGTGATCGCCCACCACATGGGCACGCGCGCTTGATGCCCATCGATCGCGGTCAGCGTCGACTCCCCCCACTTGCCCGATGACAGCATGACCGTCCCGCACTGGTCCGCATGTTCTTTGCTCACATTCACCGGGTTCACGCCGAAGGTGAAGACAGGCACGCAGGTGAACACGAGCACCAGGATCATGGCGTAGAGGCGCGACTCGATGCGATTCAGAGACAGCACCCCCTTGTTCCCCTCGTCGTCACCCTCCTGCCGCGCTCGGAACCATTCGCCGGCGACCAGCGCGATGAACGGAGCCGACGCGACCCCAGTCGAGGATAGCGTCTCCCAGATGCCGTTGTTGATGATCCACCCGAGGGTGATCAGTGTGCCCTCCATGTAGTCATTCACCACGAACGTCGCCATGTCAGGCCCCCCACCAGGTGATCAGGTTGTAGGTTTCGATCAGCCCTAAGGCGATCAACACCATGCGCTCGAGCTTGCGCAGCAGTAGGCGCGCCTGCGCGCCGCCATCCTTGTCGTCGGCGACGCTGCGCAGCAGGCGCGGGCGGCCGTAGCGGATCCAGAAATACGCCACCGCGCCGTAGAGCACGGCTCTCCACAGCAGCATGACGTCGCGGTTCTCCCCCAGGGCGGCACGGTACTCTTGCATCCCGCCGAACAGACGCGCTCCGATCGAGGCGATGATGCCGGCGAGCACAAACGACGCCACGAGGCCCAACAGCCCCATCAGCAGGGGGTGGCGCTTGAGAAAGGTCATCGGTGGTTCCCTTAGTTGCTGTCGACGGGGGCGCCATTTGCATCGAGCTGGCTGCGTGGTGACGTGTACTCGTCCTGGACGGATCCCGCAGCGCGGATGGCAGCGCGATGCAGCGCCGAGCTGGCTGCGTTGCTGGCCAGCGATTTGCGAATATCCATCTCGCTTTGCAGCAGCTCGATGTCCCGGTTGAAGGCGTCGATCTTGCGATCGAGAGCACTCATCCCCTCTGCGTTGTTCTCGATGCCGGGGTCGCTGGTTCCGGCGATCAGCGCGCGGCGCGCCCACATGGCTTTGGTCAGGGTGCGTGCCAGCGCCATCTCGCTGGCCAGGCGCTGGGCCAGCAGCGGCGCCTGGGGATCGGTGCGAAGCGCTTCGATGACGCCGCGGGAAACCGCGAGGCCGTTCCCCGCCGAGACGTCATTGAGCTTGGCCGGAGTGATCGCGCCGCCGTTGATCATTTCCACCAAGGACTGGTGGATCTTGTTCTGCTCCGTCTCGAGTTCGCGGATAAGGCCGGTACCGGCAACCGACTCGGCCTTCTCGCACCCCTCGCAGGAGCGAAGCTCGGTGTCGCCCACCACCTTGCGGGTCCACTCGGCGGCTTCCTTGGGACTGCCCCAGACCGTACACATGCCGCCCTGGCAGTCACGGCCGCTACCGCCGATACCGCCACCCGTTCCGCCGGAGCCGCCGGCGATGCCACCGCCGCCAACCCAGTCCCCACTGGAGGTAGCCACCGAGCCCCAACCGCCACCGCCGCCGGAGACCGGCGCCTCGCTGGTGGGGTCCGAGCGCCCGTAGAGCAGGTTGTAGCCGGCCGTAGTGGTGTCTTCGACGACCCGCATCGGGGCCTGGCCACTGCCTCCGCGCTTCTGACCACCGACCCAGGTGCGGCCGGCGTTGCCGGCTTGGCGCTCCGCCTGCGCTTCCGCGGACACCGCATCGGTGTTGCGGGCAGCGATGTCCTTCCAGTTTTCGGCAACGGCGGCCTGCTGCATGCGCCCACCGAGGGTGGCGTCGGCTAGTTGCTCGGACATGCGCTGGCAGGAGAGCTTCGATTTGTCGAAGTCGAGCCGGCCCTGCATGACCCCATTGGTCAGCAGGTCGTAGAGGGCGGGGTTGGAGCGCTGGATGATCATCGCCGGCAGGCTGGCGACCGCACCGGTGGCGTTGGAGACCACCCGACTCATCATGTTCTGGAAGCCCTGAGTGACGCCGTTGAGCTGGTTGCTGACGGTGGCGCCCAGATCGAAGTTGCCGCAGGTGGCGTCGACGTTCCAGCGCACGCCCAGCCCGGTCAGACGCGGGCTATGGCTCAGCCCCGCCGAGGCGCCGAAGGGTGAGGCGCCTCCGATGTCGTAATACAGGCTGTCTGCGGACTGCGCCTGAGCGACCAGCGACAAGGCCAGCATCACCGAGAGTGTCAGGGGTAAAACGGTGCGCTTCATAGGGCTAGCCTCCGGTGAAATAGAGCAGCTTCTGACCACGACGCTTGCAGCAGCGATAGGGTCGCCACAGCGCCCACACGTAGTCACCGGGCTGCTGCAGGGCAGCGTTCTGACCGCCGTCGGGGAAGATCGAGCAAGACATGGAGCGGTTCGGCTGCAGGCGCTGCCAACGATGTGTCGAGCGCTCCCCCTCCTTCACCGGATCCGGCCCCCAAATGCCCCTGCTTGGCGACTGAGGCGCGACCAGCGATTGATAGACATGGGGCTGGCCTGAGCGAGTCACGATGTCGGCGGCGCGCTGCGCCGTCGTCGCGGCGACCTTGTAGTCGTGGGTCTGGGAGACGAAACCGCTGCGCGGATAGATCGGGCTCCACAGATCTCCGGGCGCACCCATCTCACGCATCCCCGGCACCAGCGCTTCGGGATAGGCCATCTCGGGCACGCCCGAGCGCCACGCCAGCGCATCCAGAGTCGAGATGAAGTAGGGATTGAACGGCACTGCTTTGCTGTGGCACATAAAGCCGAAGCCGCCGGCGAATTCGTAGAACAGCTTCGAGGGATGTCCGATGGCGTCGACATTCTTGAAGTGAGTATTGAGATGCTGCGGTGCGATGTTCTCGTGGCTCGAGCCGCCGCCTAGCGCGTTCCCCAGCGGCGGAGAGAGCAGCGCGATCTCACGCCAGGGATTGTCGCCGGTGTTCTCGTAGCTGCTGACGACCAGCTCCGGGATGTAGTGCTTGACCCGAATCGACGTGCGCACGGTACAGCCCCAAAACGAGCAGTGGAGCCAGGCGCAGATGCCGATCACCTTGTAGTCCAGGCAGGAGGGACTGAGTGAGGAGGCCATGATCTCGGGGGTGGTGATGGCCTCGACCCGCGGCGCCTGTGCCAGGCTGGCCAGCCCGACGAACAGCGCGAGCGCGACACCGGCCACGAAGGCTTTCAGTCGCCGGATCACTGTCCTGCCCTCGCCTGCCGGATCTCCTGCAGCGCCGCGCCCACATCGGCTTGCCCGTACACCACATAGCGGCTGTCAACGACCACCGCGGGCAACTTCTCGACGCCCAGCATCCAGGCTCGGGCCAGCCCCTGATAGAGCTGGCCGTACTTCTGCAGGGTCTGCTGCCACCCCGGCTTGCTCATGCGTGCCTTGAGGATTTGCTCGGCCCGCTTCGGATCCGCCGGCAGGTCTTGCGAGATGCGGGCATCCAGTCGCGCGGGGGCGTCGAGTTCGATGACGGCAGCGTCGCTAGGGACATTGATGACCGGCTCGTCAGCGGTGGTGAACACCTCAACGCCGGCGATGGCGGCATGGCTCCAGACGAGCAGGCAGAGTGACAGTAGCGCGGCGTGTGGTCGCGGCCGACAGGCGCAGAACATTGGGGGGTCTCCACGGCGTTATCAGCCGTCAGGTGTACCGCGTCCCTGTCGGCCGGGCAGTAGAGAACGTTAAACGCATCTGATAGGTTTTTTCGCGGCGACGCTCCCTGGGCCCTTTAGCTAGACCACCTAATGAATCCGCGAGAACCCACATGCCGAAACTCAAACGCCAGATCATCTCTATCGAAGGCTTTGCCGATGGCTTGCTGCCATTTTTGAACTATTTCCTAGTGACCACGACCGCTATGTCCGGGAGTCTATTAATGATAGCACTAGTGCCGAACAGGATCGTTATTGCTCCCGCCTCCCTGATTCTACTATTCGCCTTGATGGGAATGCTGATAAACAACTATAGATTTGTTAAAATGATTTTTCCAAACCCACCACCGGAGGTTTTGAAGCCTTACTTGGAGGCGAAAGGCCCAAAATCACCAGGCTGGTTCATGGGTATTTACCGAGAGCTCAAAAAGGAGCCGAGATATGTCTTAACCGTAATAGCAACTTTAGCCATCACGGAGATACTCCTAGCGGCCGGATTCATAAGCATGGCTACTCAGATAAAAACCGCATTATAGGCGCATCGTCCAAATCAGCGCTACTGACTGCTTGGTTAAGCTGCTCTGCGGGAAAAAGCCCTGCCCCACCCCTTTAGGGCTGCGCGACCGAGGCCATCTCCTCGCCCCCGAAACGCTGGCCCAGCTGAAAACGTTCGTCGCCGACAGACTGGCAACACTGTGTGGCTTGGCTAGTCAGCGTCTCGCTCTGGAAGACGCGGGGATACACTGGCTACCCAACGGCTTTAGAACATGGATGCTCCCTAAGTGCTCAGCCTACCGTACTTCCCTGTTTGACGAGCAGTGGAGAATGTTCAATGGATGCGATAGGGTTTTCCGTGAATCCATATCGGCGCTAGATCTCCGTGACGACCATCACCCATGCCTTCTGTTTAGAGCTTGATCGTATCGTCACTGTTGACGAGGCGCGATTCGAATTCCTCTCCTTGAGTGCGGCAAAGCGTAATCGGTTCAACTACCTCTGCACGAACCTAGACTGTCGTCAGGCAGGTGTACGGGTATTTGGCGTGAATGATCACCGCCCACTGGAAGACACCGAGGTTTACAAGGATCCTCACTTTCGTAAGTCTCGGGACACCCATGCCCCCGGCTGCCCATGGGAGACCGAGGCAATTACTCCCATCCAGGGGGACGATGAGCCGGAAGAAGAGTTCCTCCAAAGGGCTGCCAAGGCCAAGATAAGCGACTTCATTGAAAGGTTTACGCCACCCAGCGCTAAGGGAGCCAAGGATCAAGCAGGTAACGGTGATGGCAAGGATGTGTCATCTGTGACATCCCAGCCACCTAATTCCCGAAATCCAGGCGAACGGCACAACGAGCCAGGAATGCGCTCAACAACGGTATTGGATCGACTCGTCACCTCGTACCGACAGGCTCTGAAGCGGCTGTCTTCCGAGGAGCTTCGTTCACTACAACTTCAGGTTGTCGGTGTCGGTCGCATGCGCCTAGTGGACTATTTCAAGGCTATCCGTTACTGCTCGCTTGAGACCGACCAGAGAGTCATTTTCGGGGGAGCGAGATTTATCCACCGCTTTGGAAAAGGCGTTAAATTCGAATTTTACGACAAACTCAAGCATTACAAGGAGGGGGTGGAAATTGGACGTTACCCAGTCACGTTGTACATTTCCCCACGCCTTGTGGAGGCAGCCCGACATCGTAACTATTTCGAAGAGATCCTGAAAGAACCCGAAAAGCGCCGCTATTTTACCATCTATGCGCTGGGCCATTTGACCTTTAGCGATAAGCACGAGTCTTTCTCTTTGGTCGTGGACGACCTCAAGAGTCTTTCTCTACTGAGAGGCCCCGACAAAGAACCATAGCTGAGCGGTATATTCAGTTCATGTGAAATTAGAGAGGAAAGGTAGTAGGCATCAACGGCATCGACAGTCTCAATGAACGGGTCGCTATGAATGGACTCAGGGAGCCTTAGACGGCCGGTGATCGCAATCGTCAATCCAAGCTCTTGATTTGCTGCGATCAGGTCGAGAGCCACATACTGCTCACTGGCACGATAGGTCCACAGGTGCCCAATATGGAAAGGCCCCTCGTTATCCATGATCTCGCGCTGACTAGCCAACCAGGTATCCAGAGACGACGAGCTTTGAACAGCCCCACTCGAGCAAGCATGGATTGAGGGATGGTCAGGCCGCTCAGGGTGCCTCAGCTCAACGGGAATCGAATACTCAGGCCATTCTCTACCGAGGGCATCCCAGTCCCCTTCAAGCCATAGCCGCAAAAATGTAGCTGGTTCATCGTCGCCGGACGCAAACCGCATGGCGTCTGTGAAGATCTCTCGCTGTCGCATCACATTCATGGCTGGGCTCCCCTGACTACCTGAATCAACTGCTCCGCTGGCACGTAGCCTTCCCCGATCTCACCATCGGGCAACACGATCGTGGGCGTACCCTTCACCCCAAAGCGCTGCCCCAGCTGGAAACCATCATCGACGGCAGTCTGGCAACGCTGGGTGGGCTGGTCCGTCAGCGCCTCGCCTTGGAAAGCGCGGTCCATGGCCTCGGTGGGTGATTCCGCGCAGAGGACCTGAGCCAGCTGACGAGCGGCTGGTGACTGACTGCCGGCGCGCGGGAACGGCACGTAGCGAACGGCGACCCCGGCCGCCGTCAGCTGATCGATCTCCTGATGCAGCTTCTCGCAGTAGGGGCACGTCGTGTCAGTGAAGACGGTTATCTGCCCTACCTCCTCGCCCTGGGCCGGGAAGCTCACGGTGCTCTCCGCCGGCAATGCCTTCAGCTGTGCCAGACGATCCTGACGGCTGTGCTGCTCAGTGACGTCGGTGAGGCCATCGGGCGCGTTATCGTAGAGCGTGCCGACGATCATCCGCCGACCCTGGGCATCGCTGTAGAAGATCTCGCCACTACGCAGCCGGACCTCATAGAGCGGCCCCTGGATCTCTACGGGACGAACCGAGTCGGGGGTGACCGAGTTGCCGTTGATCACCAGCGCCCTCAGCGCGGAGGGGATCTGCGTACCCGCAGCCCCGGTACTGGCGAGCAAAGGCATAGGCGCCAAAAGCGCTAGCAACGGCAGGCTGGCCAGCATCGCTTTCATCTCAGGGCCTCCAGGCTCTTGACCGCAGACTCGCCACCATAGGTGGCCACCGTCCAGCAGTCCCCCAGCGTCACCGCGGGTAGCGCCAGGGATTCATGGATCGTGACCAGCCGCCAACCGCCCCGCAGCACCTCCACCACATGCGCGCGCCGAGTCGGGGAGATTCCACGCTGTGTGAGCCGCGAGAAGCGGTTCCGGCCGATCTCAGGGGTGGAGTGGGTGTCAGCGGCATACCCGCTCTGCTGCCACCAGTTACCGATGTCCATCGACCAGGTACGGCCCGGCCCCGCATCGAAGGTGAGGTCGAACTGATGGGTGACCTCGATGCGCCCCGGCGCCATGCCGGCCGCTTCGACGGTCCAGCGAAAAACCACGTCACCGCCCTTCAGCCCTTCGGGCAGCTCGACGAAGTGCCCCAGGCGGCACTCATCGGAGCCGCCGACGAAGTAGAGTGGGTTCGGGTACGGCTGGACGACACGCCAACCGTTTTCAGGAACGATCGGCACCTCGCGCCAGCTCGCCGTGACGGACAGCGTGATGTTTTGAGCCAGAACCTGATCGAACGGGTCGATCTGCAGCACGGGCAGCAGATGAAGTGTGCACCGGCGAGCATCCAGCGCCACGACGTTGTTGGTTGTCATTCAGATGATCCTTCAAGCTGAAGCGGTGAGGTGCCCAGGCATGTCTTCAGGCGATCGCGAATCGCCTCGGGGTCATAGCGCCCCTGTACGGGAAATCGCAGCAGCGGCACGCCCGCGGAGGCGAAGGCGTCATCCACGAAGCGATCGCGGCGGCGGCGATCACGGCGCAGGTGGCTACGATCATCCAGCTCTATCGCTGCGAGAATCCGTCCGCCCAGTGGCTCGCACAGCACGATGTCGACGTGCTTGGAACTGATCAGTCGGAAGTACCGCCACCAGCGTTGATCGCGCGGGTGACGCTTACGAAGGCGAACCTGAAGGACGTCGGCGATGCGGACCTTGCAGGCGATCATCGCGTCCGAGCCCACGGCGCGGGTCACGGCAAGGAGGAAGACCTGCTCAGCCGCGCTGTTGAGCTGCGGCTGTGCAGCGTAAGGCAGCGAGCGCCGTCCGCCGGCGAAGCGTTCAAGAAGGTCGACCAAGCGGAAGCGACCATGCGATGCATTGAGCAATAGCTGCTGCAGCTGGTTCCGATAGTCGTTGGAGACGATGATGTCGAGAGTGGAAAAAGCGGTACGAGAAATGATCCGGTCAAGATCGACCAGCTCTGTCGCCCCCACCAGGGGCGGGCTGTGACAGTTCGTAGTAAGAAGAGAGGGTTGGCTGAGTGTCCAGGTCTATGAGGAGAACCCGGAGACCCGCGTCAGCCAGAAGGCCACCGAGGTTGGCTGTCGTGGTGGTCTTGCCGACACCGCCTTTAGAACAAACCGTTGCTGAAACGCGCATAACTGCACCTCATCCGACGGAATGTGGGATGAATGCAGAGGTGGCGCTACTTAGCGGAAATCTTCTTGCCTATCGATGGCTCCCCGAACAGGACTCGAACCTGTGACCCAATGATTAACAGTCATTTGCTCTACCAACTGAGCTATCGGGGATCGATATCTTACCGGCAATGTGGGGCGATGATGGCTCCCCGAACAGGACTCGAACCTGTGACCCAATGATTAACAGTCATTTGCTCTACCAACTGAGCTATCGGGGATCGGATTCATCGCGTGCTGGCTGTTGGCTCCCCGAACAGGACTCGAACCTGTGACCCAATGATTAACAGTCATTTGCTCTACCAACTGAGCTATCGGGGAACATCTGTCAGCACGCGGCGTAGTATACGGACTGGATTCGAGGCGTCAAGGGTGAATCGCACATCGGGTGAGAATTCCTGGCGCTGAATTTCTCAACGCAATCAATGTGCTGGGCACGCGACCGAAGAGAGCGCCCACCTCGACACGCCCCGCCGAGGGGCCTCCCGCCCTGCCCCGGCTACCTCCGCCTTGCCCGCCGCAGACGAGGCGGTGAGCGGGCACTATCGCGCACACTACCCCTGCTCGTCGCGTTGACACCCCTGCCCATCCGGCTTAGCGTCTATTCATTATAATCAATAGCGCTCCCCGACCGGCCGCGAGGCACCGACATACAGCCCGGCGGAGAGCGACGACAACAACAAGATCTCTCAGGAGGTGCCCATGACGGCACGCGATACCTCGACCCGCAAGCCCTGGTACCAGCGCATTCCGCACCCAGCCATTCTGATCTTCTGCCTGCTCTGCGCGGTCTGGCTGCTGACACAGATCATCCCTGCCGGCACCTACGAGCGCCATGAGGTCAATGGGCGCAGCGCGGTGATCCCCGGCACATTTCATCTGATCGACCAGCCAGCGCCCTCGGTGCTGCAGATATTTCACGCCATCCCGCTGGGCATGATCGCCGCGGCCAGCGTCATCGTGATCGTGTTCATCGGTGGCGGGCTGTTTCGGGTGATGGAGGCGACCGGCGCGCTGGAGAATCTGGTCGGCACCCTGGTCCGGCGCCTGGGTCGCGAGCGCCCCAGCGCCCTGGTGTGGCTGATGACCTTCGTCTTCGGCGCACTCGGCGTGGCCGTGGGCTATGAGAACAACATTGCGCTGATCCCCCTGGCGGTGCTGCTCGGCCTGGCCATGGGCGGCGACCGCCTGGTCGGCACCGCCATCGCGCTCGGGGGTGTGGGGATCGGTTTCGCCACCTCGCCGATCAACGTCTACACCGTCGGCGTCTCGGATCAGATCGCACAGCTGCCACTGTTCTCCGGCGCCGGGCTGCGCAGCGTGCTCTGTGTGGGCGCGCTGGCACTGCTGGCGCATCACACCAGCCGCTATCTGAAACGCGTGCGTGCGGACGCCGAGTCCTCGCTGCTCGACCGCGACGATCGCTCAGGCAGCCTGGACAAGCCGGTCGACACCTATCGGCTGAGTGCTGCCGATATCCGCGTCCTCGCCACCTTCGTCGTCGGCCTGGCGATCATGCTCTACGGCGTCTTTGCCCATGGCTGGTACATCAACGAGATCTCCGGCGTGTTCGTGGCCATGGCGCTGGCCATCGGCGCCATGGCCAAGCTCTCCCCCTCACGCATCAACCAGTACTTCTTCGAGGGGGCGGCCTCGGTGACCAGTGGCGCACTGCTGGTGGGCTTGGCCCGCGCGCTGCAGGTGATGATCGAGCAAGGCCATATCGGCGACACCATCGTCCATGGCCTGGCCGAGCCCCTGGCCAGCCTGCCGGTGCTGGTCTCGACCCTGGCGATGACCCTGGTGCACTCGGTGATCAACGTCTTCATCCCCTCCGGCAGCGGCCAGGCCATGGCTACCATGCCGATCATGATCCCGCTCTCCGACCTCATCGGCATGACCCGCCAGACCGCGATCCTGGCCTTTCAGGTCGGCGACGGACTGACCAACATGGTAGTACCCACCTCCGGCGGCACCCTGGCGATGCTGGCGATCGCCCGTGTGCCCTACGACCGCTGGGTACGCTTCTTTTTCCCGCTGCTGATCCAGGTATTCCTGCTCAGCTGGCTGGTGCTCGCCTTCGCGGTGGCGATCGGCTGGGGGCCTGCGTGAGCCGAAAACGGTCGGACCAGATCGCCGAGGGGCTGCGCCAGCGCATTCTCTCCGGCGAGCTGCCACCTGGCGCCCGGCTGGAGAGCGAGGCCGCCTTGAGCGCGCGCCTGGCCACCAGCAAATGGACCCTGCGCGAAGCGCTGAAGTCGCTCGAGACCCAGGGCCTGATCCGGATCCGCAGCGGTCCCGGTGGCGGTGCCAGTATCACCGAGGTGAGTGCATCCACCGCCAATGAGCTTTTGTGGAACTTCTGCTTCAGCCGCGACCTGTCGGTGGCGGACATCTACGCCCTGCGCAAACTGCTGGAGCCGATGCTCGCCCGCGAAGTCACCCCGCTGCTCGACGCGCCCACCCTGGCTCGTCTGAGCGCCACCGCCGGGCGCTGCTGCAGCCAGCGCCAGGCGGGCCGTGGTGTCGCCGAACGCGAGGACGAGCTCGATTTTCACAACCTGCTCGCCGCGGTCTCGCCCAACCCGCTGCTGCGGTTTCTGATCGAGTTCCTCAACGGCCTGTTGCTGAAGGTGGTGGCAGCCCAGCACCACGACCCGGCGCTGGCGGGGGTCGATATCAACTACCACGGCCACGACTATCATCTGGAACTGATCGACGCTTTTCACGCCCGCGACGCCGAGCGCGCCGAGGCCGTGATGTATGCCCATATGCAGGCCGCCGAGCGCTACATGGGCGAACTGACTGCGCTCAGCCAGCGCGCCGGCGGCCACCAGAACGAGGAGACGAGAGACCCATGACGACACCTTCCGAGCGCACCAACCACGCCCCCCGTACCCACTACACCGCGACCGAGATGCTCGCCGAGCTGGTCGCCTTCGATACCGTCTCACGCCACTCCAACCTGGCGCTGATCGAGTTCATCGAGCGTTATCTCACCGCCCACGGCGTAGAGAGCTGGCGCGTGGAGAACGACGACGGCAGCAAGTCCAACCTGCTCGCGCGTATCGGCCCGGCGGTCGAGGGCGGCGTGGTGCTCTCCGGGCATACCGACGTGGTGCCGGTGGATGGCCAGCCGTGGAGCACTGACCCATTCACCCTGACTGCCCGTGACGGCAAGCTCTACGCCCGCGGCAGTTGCGACATGAAGGGATTCATCGCCTGCGCCCTGGCAGCGGTGCCACAGTGGACGGCAACAGAGCTGTCCAAGCCGGTATGGTTGGCATTCTCCTACGACGAGGAGATCGGCTGCCTCGGCGCACCGCGCATGATCGAGCGCCTGGTGGCGGACTTCCCGCGACCGGCAGTGGTGATAGTCGGCGAGCCGACGCTGATGCAGCCGGTGACGCAGCAGAAAGGCATCACCTCGCTAAAGACCGTGGTGCACGGTGTGGAGTCCCACTCCAGCCAGGTCGATCAGGGCATCTCGGCGATCCATGTCGCGGCCCGCCTGGTCACGCGGATCGAAGAGATCATGGCCGAGATGGTCAGCGAGGGAGAGACCAACGCCAACTTCAACGTCGCCCACTCGAGCCTCCACGTCGGCCGTATCCAGGGCGGCACCGCGATCAACATCATGGCCCGGGAGTGCAGCTTCGAGTGGGAGATCCGCCACCTGCCCGAGCAGGGCTTCGATGCGGTGTTCGCGCGCTTCGACGCCTTCAGCCAAAGCCTGGAGCAGGAGCTGAAGGCTCGCGACTCACGCTTCGCCATCGAGACCACACCGCTGACGCACACCGTGCCCGGCCTCGCCGGCAGCGACAACCGCGATGCCATCGCCCTCTGCCAGCGCCTGCTGGGCGAGCGGGAGACGCAAGCGGTGGCCTACGCTACCGAAGCGGGCCAGTTCCAGAACGCCGGGCTCGAGGCGCTCATCTGCGGCCCGGGCAGCATTACCCAGGCACACCAGCCGGACGAATTCATCAGTGAAGAGCAGCTCGCCCAGGGTGAGGCATTCATGCAGCGGCTGGGGGAGTGCTTGCAGGCGTGAAGCGCGAGCCGCCGGCGTGCCGACATCGGCTCGCGAGGCGGCCCTGGGCCATCGCTTCCCGTCGAGATCAGGCGCACGGGAAGCGAAAACCCACGACGGCCAGTCGGCGGACACAAGACAACCGCGATCCTCACGGCAGCGTTACGGCACTAGCGGCGCAGCAGCGTCAGACTGTGATGACCGGAGATCAGGGATCAACGGACTGAAGTGACCGACGGACTGAAGTGACCGACGAGCGGACACAGGACAGGCGAGCGGACACGATCCAGACATCGTGACCCAAAACGACAACGATAAGTACAGAGGGGGAAATCGAATACCGCGAGAGGGAGTTGGTGGCTACGCCCTGATTCGAACAGGGGACCCCATCATTATGAGTGATGTGCTCTAACCAGCTGAGCTACGTAGCCATCCGAGGTGGTTGCCGTAAGGCAACGGTGGCGCACTATACCGGTGTCGAACCGAGACCGCAAGCCCTTGATCGCAAACCCTTGACCGGGTGGCAACCGTTCCCGAACCGCAGCGGTCCGGGAACGAGGTCATCAGCCGCGCGGGCTCAGAGTCCCAGCGACTGCTTGACCGCCGGCAGGCCCGGTTGGCCGTCCACTGTGGTGACACCTTCGAGCCATGCCGTCAGAGTGTCCGGATGCGCCTTGAGCCAGGCTCGGGCCGCGTCTTTCTCGTTCTTGCCATCGTCCATGATCGCGCCCATCACCTGGTTCTCCATCGCCAGGGTGAAGCTCAGGTTGTTCAGCAGCTGACCGACGTTGGTGCACTCGTCAGAGTAGCCGGCGCGGGTATTGGTGTAGACCGTGGCCCCACCGTAATCAGGCCCGAAGTAGTCATCGGCCCCCGACAGATAGCCCATATCGAAGTTGGTGTTCATCGGGTGCGGCTCCCAGCCGAGGAACACCATCCACTCCTTGCTCCGGGTGCGCGCCTTCAGCTCGGCGAGCATGCCGGCCTCGCTGGAGTCCACCAGCTGCCAGTCGCCCAGGCCGTAGGCGTCGTCGTCGATCATCTTCTGGATGATCATGTTGCCGTCGTTGCCGGCCTCGATGCCGAACAGCTTGTGACCGAACTGATCCGCGTGGGCATCCAGATCCTTGACCGAGGTAACCCCGGCATCGAGCACATACTGCGGTACCGCCAGGGTGTACTTGGCCCCCTCCAGATTGGCCCGCGGTCGCTCGACCTCGCCGCGCTCGATGTAGGGGTCACTGATCGACGCCATCGACGGCATCCAGTTGCCCAGGAAGACATCGAAATCGCCGTTCTTCATGCCGGCATAGGCGACCGGAACGGAGACGGTGTCGGAATACGGCTCATAGCCCAGCCCCTCCAGCACCACGCTGGTGAGCGCAGTGGTGGCCTGGATATCGGTCCAGCCGACCTCGGCGAAGTGCACGCTCTGGCAGCTTTCCGGCACCGCCGCCTGGGAAGCGGCGCTGAGGCTCAGGCTGGCACCGGCAAGGGCCAGCAGTAGCGACTGTCGTTTCATGCAATATCTCCCTGATACGAAAATGCCGCCCGGCCAGACGCGGAATCCCCATCGCGCGCTGCGGCCACGACCCAGCACTGGCCTGCGGCCAAGCCATGCCCCGCTGTTGCCGGACGACTTTTCTGCTGTTGTATGTCTACTGTCGATGATCGCCGGCATTGATAACCCGCAATTATCGAATGATGCCATTTTCATTCCAGACTGCAATAGCGTACTTTTTATTGATTGACCGTTCAATAAAAAAATCGCATAATGCCGCTATCCTGATGTCGAAAGCGCGCCTCAGCGCCATCTTCGAGTATCCGCCGTTTCAGACTGCAGTAGGAGAGCCCTATGCCGAAAGTCGGTATGCAGCCCATTCGTCGCCGGCAGTTGATCGAAGCGACGCTCGAGGCGATCGACGAGGTCGGCCTGGCGGATGCCACGATTGCCCGTATCGCCAGGCACGCCGGCGTCTCCACCGGCATCATCAGTCACTATTTCGACGGCAAGGATGGGCTGCTGGAAGCCAGCATGCGCCACATCCTCGGCGATCTCGGCAGCGCCGTGAGCGAGCGTCGCCGCGCGCTGGGCGAGGCGCCGGCCCAGGCCCATCTGCACGCGATCATCGATGGCAACTTCGATCGCAGTCAGACCAGCCGCTCGGTGATGAAGACCTGGCTGGCGTTCTGGGCCAGCAGCATGCACCACACCAATCTGCAGCGGCTGCAGCGGGTCAACGACCGCCGTCTATATTCAAATCTGAGCAGCCAATTCCGCCGTGTGCTGCCCAAGCGCCAGGCGCGCGATGCGGCCCGCGGGCTGGCGGCACTGATCGACGGGCTGTGGTTGCGTGGCGCGCTGGCCCAGGAGGGGCTCGACGTGGAGCGCGCCCGGCAGCTGGCCTATGACTACGTGCGTGAGCAGCTCGACACACCATAGCGCCGCACCACCGACTACGCCTGAGCCAGGCCGTCGATACCCGATTTCGATTTCACACCAGACATTCGCACCAGACATTCGCCTGCGAAGGGAGACCACCATGGCACGACTCGAGACGCAGACACTCTACATCGACGGGCGTCGCACGCCGGCCAGCGGCGAGACCACCTTCGACGCCGTCAACCCGGCCACCGGCGAGGTGATCGCCAGCGTCCAGCAGGCCAGCGCCGCGGACGTCGACAAGGCCGTCGCCAGCGCCGCCCGCGCCCAGCGTGAATGGGCCGCCATGACCGGCATGGAGCGCTCGCGCATCCTGCTCAAGGCGGTGGCTCTGCTGCGCGAGCGCAACGATGAGCTGGCCGAGCTGGAGACCCTCAACACCGGCAAACCGATCAGCGAGACCGCCAGCGTCGATGTGGTCACCGGCGCCGATGCGCTGGAGTACTTCGCCGGCCTGGCCCCCGCTATCGAAGGCAACCAGATCCCCCTGCGCGAGGACTCCTTCGTCTACACCCGGCGCGAGCCGCTGGGCGTGATCGGTGCCATCGGCGCCTGGAACTATCCGATCCAGATCGCCTGCTGGAAAGCCGCGCCGGCGCTGGCCGCCGGTAACGCGGTGGTGTTCAAGCCGAGCGAGGTGACACCGCTGACCGCGATGAAACTGGCCGAGATCTTCACCGAAGCCGGCCTGCCCGATGGCCTGTTCAACGTCGTGCACGGCGACGGCAGCGTCGGCGCGATGCTGACCGAGCACACCGGCATCGCCAAGATCAGCTTCACCGGCGAAGTCGGCACCGGCAAGAAGGTGATGTCGGCCGCCGCCGGTTCCACGCTCAAGGACGTCACCATGGAGCTGGGTGGCAAGTCGCCGCTGATCGTGTTCGAAGATGCCGATCTCGACCGCGCCGCCGACGGCGCCATGATGGCCAACTTCTACTCCAGCGGTCAGGTCTGTACCAACGGCACCCGGGTGTTCGTGCAGCGTTCGGTGAAGGAGGCCTTCGAGGCCAAGATCGTCGAGCGCGTCGAGCGCATCAAGGCCGGTGATCCGCTCGACCCGCAGACCAATTTCGGCCCGCTGGTGAGCTTCGAGCACCTGGAGAAGGTGGTCAGCTATCTCGATATCGCCAAGCAGGACGGCGCCCGGCTGCTGATCGGCGGTTCGCGCCTGAGCGATGGCGACTTCGCCCAGGGTGCCTGGGTGGCGCCCACGGTCTACACCGACTGCGGCGACGAGATGCGCATCGTGCGCGAAGAGATCTTCGGCCCGCTGATGTCGATCCTGGCCTTCGATGACGAGGAAGAGGTGATCCGCCGCGCCAACGATACCGAGTACGGCCTGGCCGCCGGCCTCTTCACCGAGGGGCTCAACCGCGCTCACCGGGTGATCCATCGCCTCGAGGCGGGCATCTGCTGGGTCAACACCTGGGGCGACTCCCCGGCAGAGATGCCGGTGGGCGGCTACAAGCAGTCCGGCATCGGCCGTGAGAACGGCGTCGAGACGCTGGCGCACTATACTCAAACGAAGTCGGTGCAGATCGAGATGGGGCCCTTCGCCTCCGTGTTCTGAGCACGACGTTCCCAGTACGACGTTGTGGACAACACGGGACGACGTCCAGGCGACGATCCAGGCGATGAAAAGGCGGGCCATCACGGCCCGCCCTCTCCCACCACCTGCCCCCGCGGCTTCTCTCATCCCTTCGCTGACTCAAGGAGCGTGTGTATGCAACAGGCTCGCGAATTCGACTACATCATCATCGGCGCCGGTTCCGCCGGTAACGTGCTGGCCACCCGGCTGACCGAAGACCCCGAGGTCAAGGTCCTGCTGCTCGAGGCCGGCGGCCCCGACTATCGCTTCGACTTCCGCACCCAGATGCCGGCGGCACTGGCCTTCCCGCTGCAGGGCAAGCGCTACAACTGGGCGTTCGAGACCGATCCGGAGCCGCACATGGACAACCGCCGCATGGAGTGCGGCCGCGGCAAGGGCCTGGGGGGCTCGTCGCTGATCAACGGCATGTGCTACATCCGCGGCAACGCCCTCGATCTCGACAGCTGGGCCAAGCGCCCGGGGCTCGAGGCGTGGCGCTATCTCGACTGCCTGCCCTACTACAAGAAGGCGGAGACCCGCGATATCGGTGCCAACGACTTCCATGGTGGCGATGGCCCGCTCTCGGTGGCCACGCCCAAGGCCGGCAACAACCCGCTCTACCAGGCCTTCATCGAGGCGGGCGTGGAGGCGGGCTATCCGCGTACCGACGATCTCAACGGCTACCAGCAGGAGGGCTTCGGTCCGATGGACCGGACGACCACGCCCAACGGGCGGCGCTCGTCCACCGCGCGGGGCTATCTCGATATTGCCAAGCAGCGTGACAACCTGACCATCGTCACCCACGCCACCACCGATCGCATCCTGTTCGAGGACAAGCGGGCGGTCGGGGTCAACTATCTGCGCAAGAACCAGCCACAGCAGGCGCTGGCGCGCCGTGAGGTGCTGCTGTGTGGCGGTGCGATCGCCTCGCCGCAGATCCTGCAGCGCTCCGGCGTGGGCAACCCGGCACTGCTCGAAAAGCATGGCATCGAGGTGGTCCACGACCTCAAGGGCGTCGGCGAGAATCTGCAGGATCACCTGGAGATGTACATCCAGTACGAGTGCAAGAAGCCGATCTCGCTCTACCCGGCGCTCAAGTGGTACAACCAGCCCAAGATCGGGGCGGAATGGATGTTCCTGGGCCAGGGTGTGGGCGCCAGCAATCAGTTCGAGGCCGGTGCCTTCATCCGCACCGACGACAGCGAGCCGTGGCCCAACCTGCAGTACCACTTCCTGCCCATCGCGATCAGCTACAACGGCAAGAGCGCGGTGGAGGCCCACGGCTTCCAGGCGCATGTCGGCTCGATGCGCTCGGAGAGCCGCGGCCGCGTGCAGCTCACCGACCGTGACCCCAGGAGCGCGCCCAGCATCCTGTTCAACTACATGTCCACCGAGCGCGACTGGGAAGAGTTCCGCGCCGCGATCCGGGTGACCCGCGAGATCATCAACCAGCCGGCGATGGACGAGTTCCGCGGCCGCGAGATCGCCCCCGGCCCTGACGTGCAGAGCGACGCCGAGCTCGATGCCTTCGTGCGCGAGCACGCCGAGACCGCCTACCACCCTTGCGGCACCTGCCGCATGGGCACCGGCGACGACGCCGTGGTGGATGCCGAAGGCCGCGTGCATGGCCTGGAGGGGCTGCGGGTGATCGACGCCTCGATCATGCCGATCATCGTCACCGGCAACCTCAACGCCACCACCATCATGATCGCGGAGAAGCTGGCCGACCGCGTGCGCGGCAAAACGCCGCTGCCGCCGGCCGAGGTCGACTACTATGTCGCCGATGGCGCCCCGGCGCGCAAGACGCCGGCACGCGCATCCTGATATCGCCGCGAGCCGGCTGCCCTGCCCCAAATCCCTACCCCAAAGCCCGGCCACGATGGCCGGGCTTTTTTGTGGCCGCAGGATCGCTGTGCCGAGGATTCTGTCAGCGTCGTCAGGTTGCGCATTTCGTGAACACTGTTCCGTTAGACTGCGAATCTGTTTAGCCTGTCACGGTTTGCGTCTACGCTTCTGGCGCATGCTCGTCACGAACGCCGTCCAAGGATTGCCGCCGCCCATGTCGTCTTCGCCTACCCACCGCTCTCGCCATCCGCTGCGCTGGTTGCTGCTGCTTCTGCTGCTGGTCGTGCTCGCCGGGATCGCCTATCGCCTGTTCCTGAGCCCGGCGGACAAGGCCAACCCAGCCGCCGGCGCAGGCGCCCCCGCCACCGCGGTGTCGGCGATCAGCGCCAGCCGCGGTGACCTGCCGCTGCGCCTCAGCGCCCTGGGTACGGTGCGCGCGCTCAATAGCGTCGATATCCGCACCCGGGTCGAGGGCGAGCTGACCGAGGTGGCATTCGACGAGGGCGATCGGGTGGAAAAAGGCCAACTGCTGGCGCGGATCGATCCGCGCGACTACCAGGCGGCGCTGGCCCAGGCCCAGGGCGACCTGCGCCAGAACCAGGCCCAACTGGCCTCGGCGCGGGAGGACCTGGCGCGCTACCAGAAGCTGATCTCCACCAACTATGTCTCGCGCCAGGAGCTCGAGCAGCAGCGCCAACTGGTACGCCAGTACGAAGGCACCGTGGCCGCCGACCAGGCGGCGGTCGACAGCGCCCAGGTGCAGTTGGACTACACCCGCATCACCGCCCCCTTCAGCGGCGTGGTGGGGATTCGCAACGTCGACCCCGGCAATATCGTGCAACTGGGTGACAGCGAGCCCATCGTCACCCTGACCCAGCTCGATCCGATCTCGGTGATCTTCTCGCTGCCCAGCCGCTACGTCGACACCATCCGCGCGCGCCTGGCAGCCGGCGAGCGTCCGGCGGTCAGCGTGACCGGCCCCGACGGCCAGGTCGTCAACGGCCACCTGACCAGCATCGACAGCCGCATCGACAGCGCCACCGGTACCATTCGCCTGCGCGCCACCCTGGACAATCCCAGTGGCGGGCTCTATCCCAACGGCTATGTCGATGTCAGCCTGGTCTCGCAGACCCTGCGCGATCGCGTGATCGTGCCCGAACCAGCCATCCAGACCGGTCAGAACGGCGACTACGTCTATGTGGTCAACGATGACGACAGCGTCAGCCGCCGCGACGTCGAGGTGAGCGCCAGCGAGGGGCACCAGAGCGCCATCGCCAGCGGTCTTGAGGCCGGCGAGCGCGTGGTGGTGGATGGCGTCGACAGCCTGCGCGACGGCGCCAAGGTACGCGTGGTCAGCGACGCCCTGCCGGGAGAGCCCACCGACGACAGCGAGAGCGGTGCGGCTATTGGCGGAGACAGCGACGGAGCGAGTGGCGGAGATCGTGACGAAGATAGTGGCGAAGATCGTGGTGATAGCGGAGGAGACAGCGCCGACACCAGCGCCACCCAGGCCGAGGCGGCCAAGGCCGCTCAGGCAGGAGGCGCGGACGGCAGTCGCTCATGAACCCCTCTCGCCTGTTCATTCTGCGTCCGGTCGCCACCTCGCTGATCATGCTGGCGATCCTGATCGCCGGCGCCCTGGCCTATCGGCTGCTGCCGATCTCGTCGCTGCCGGAGGTGGACTTCCCCACCATCCAGGTGACCACGCTCTACCCCGGCGCCGGACCGGACGTGATGCTCTCCCACGTCACCTCGCCGCTGGAGGATCAACTGGGCGAGATCGCCGGGCTCGAAGACATGAGCTCGACCAGCACCGGCGGCGCCTCGCTGATCACCCTGCGCTTCGGCCTCGATTCGGATCTGGGGGTCGCCGAGCAGGAGGTCCAGGCCGCGCTCAGCCAGGCCGAAACCCTGCTGCCGGACGATCTGCCGCGCCCGCCCAGCTACAGCAAGGTCAATCCCGCCGACGTGCCGATCATGACCCTGGCGGTGAGCTCCCAGAGCCTGCCGCTGACCCGGGTCTACGATCTGGTCGATACGCGCATGGCGCAGAAGATCGCCCAGATCAGCGGCGTGGGTCAGGTCAAGCTCGCCGGCGGCCATCAGCCGGCGATCCGGGTCAGCGTCGACGCGCGCCAGCTCGCCGCCCACGACCTCGATCTGGCCGCGGTGCGCAGCGCCATCGCCGCAGCCAACGTCAATCAGGCCAAGGGCACCCTCTACGGTCCTTACCGCGCCTATACCATCGACGCCAACGACCAGTTGCTCTCCGCCGCCGGTTACCGCGATCTGGTGCTCAAGAGCGACGCCAACGGCGTGCTGCGGCTAGGCGACGTCGCCGAGGTCGAAGAAGGGGCTGAAAACGCCTATCTCTCGGCGCGTGCCAACCAGGACGGCGCCATCCTGATCGACGTGCTGCGCCAGCCCGGGGCCAACGTGGTCGCCGTCGCCGACAGCATCAAGCGCGCCCTGCCGCAGCTCGAACGTACCCTGCCCGGCAGTGTCGACGTGCGCGTGCTCACCGACCGCACCACCACCATCCGCGCCGCGGTCAAGGACGTGCAGTTCGAGCTGATGCTGGCGATCGCCCTGGTGGTCATGGTCACCTTCCTGTTCCTGCGCAATCTGCCGGCCACGCTGATCCCCAGCCTCGCGGTACCGCTGTCGCTGGTAGGCACCTTCGGCGCCATGCAGCTGGCCGGTTTCAGTCTCAACAACCTCACCCTGATGGCGCTGACCATCGCCACCGGCTTCGTCATCGACGACGCCATCGTGGTGCTGGAGAACATCACCCGCTACATCGAGAAGGGGGAACGGCCGCTGGCCGCCGCCCTCAAGGGCTCGCGCCAGATCGCCTTCACCATTCTCTCGCTGACGGTATCGCTGCTGGCGGTGCTGATCCCGCTGGTCTTCATGAGCGGCGTGGTCGGGGTTCTGTTCCGCGAGTTCGCACTGACTTTGGCGATCTCGATCGTGATCTCGGCCTTCGTCTCGCTGACGCTGACCCCGATGCTCTGCGCGCGCTGGCTCAAGCATCGCCCGGAGGCCGTCGCGGAGAGCAACGACGAGGCGCTGGTCCGCGGCCGCCAGGGGCTGTTCGGGCGGGTGACACGCGGCTATGAGCATGCCCTCGACTGGGTGCTGCGCCACCAGCGCCTCACCCTCGGCGTGGCCGTGGCCACCCTGGCGGTGACCGCGCTGCTGTTCGCGTTCACGCCCAAGGGGCTGTTTCCGGTTCAGGACACCGGGGTGATCCGCGGCATCACCACCGCCACCCAGTCGACCTCTTTCCACGCCATGTCGACGCGCCAGCAGCAGCTGATCGACCGGCTGCTGGCCGATCCGGCGGTGGCGAGCCTCTCCTCGAGCATCGGCATCGACGGCACCAACACCACCCTCAACAGCGGCCGGGTGACGATCAACCTGAAGCCGCTGGGAGCACGCGACGACCTCGACACCGTGCTCACCCGGCTGCGCCAGGCGAGCCGCGGCATCCCCGGGCTGACAGTGGCACTGCAGCCGGTCCAGGATCTGACCCTGGAAGACACCATCAGCCGCTATCCCTATCAGTTCGCGCTGACCCAGGGCGACCGCGCCACCCTCGATGCCGACGCTGCCAAGCTGCTCGCCCGGCTGCGTCAGGCGCCGGCGCTGGCCGGCGTCTCCAGCGACGTGCAGAACGCCGGGCGCAAGCTCCAGGTGACCATCGATCGCGGCCGCGCCGGACGTCTCGGGGTCAGCGTCGCCGATATCGACGACGCCCTCTACGACGCCTTCGGCCAGCGCCTGGTCTCGACCATCTTCACCCAGGCCAGCCAGTACCGGGTGGTGCTCGCCGCCAACCACGCCGACAGCGACGGCCCGGAGGCGCTCTCGAGGCTCTACGTGATCAACGACGACGGTGAGCGCATTCCGCTGACCACTCTGGTCAGCCTGCACGAGACCACCACCCCGCTCTCGCTGCAACGTCAGAACCAGTTCCCCTCGGCGCTGATGTCGTTCGCGGTGGCCGACGGCTACTCGCTGTCGCAGGCCTTCGCCGCGGTCGATGCCGCGGCAAGCGAGGACCTGAGCGCGCAGACCACGCTCAGCTATCGCGGCGCGGCGCTGGCCTACAACGACTCCACCGGGGACACCCTGTGGCTGATCCTGGCCGCCATCGTCACCATGTATATCGTGCTGGGGATTCTCTACGAGAGCTTCATCCACCCGTTGACGATCCTCTCGACGCTGCCCTCGGCGGCGATCGGCGCCCTGCTCGCACTGCAGCTGAGCGGCGGCGCCCTGGGCCTGGTCGCGGTGATCGGCATCATCCTGCTGATCGGCATCGTCAAGAAGAACGCGATCATGATGATCGACTTCGCCCTCGAGGCGCAGCGTGAACGCGGCATGGCCCCGGCGCAGGCGATCCACACCGCGGCGCTGCTGCGCTTCCGGCCGATCATGATGACCACCTGTGCGGCACTGCTCGGGGCACTGCCGCTGATGTTCGCCAGCGGCTACGGTGCCGAGCTGCGTCAGCCGTTGGGGCTGACCATGGTCGGCGGTCTGCTCTTCAGCCAGCTGCTGACGCTGTTCACGACGCCGGTGGTGTATCTGTTCTTCGACCGCCAGGCGGCGCGCTGGCGGCGTGACGCGCCGGCCACGGCAGACGACGAGGGCGCGGCATGAGTCTCTCGGCGCCCTTCGTCCGCCGCCCGGTGGCCACGCTGCTGCTGGCACTGGCGGTGGTGATGCTGGGCTCGCTGGCCTATCAGCGGCTGCCGGTGGCGCCGCTGCCCAATGTCTCCTTCCCCACCATTCTGGTGATCGCCAACCTGACCGGTGCCAACCCAGAGACCATGGCGTCGAGTGTGGCGACCCCGCTGGAGCGTTCGCTGGGGCGTATCCCCGGCATCACCCAGATGACCTCCAGCAGCAGCAACGGGTCGAGCCGAATCATCGTCCAGTTCGATCTCGACAAGGACATCAACGTCGCCGCCCAGGAGGTGCAGGCGGCAATCAACGATGCCCAGCCGCTGCTGCCCAGCGCCATGACCAGCCGTCCCCGCTACCGCAAGCTCAACCCTTCGGCAGCACCGGTGCTGATTCTTTCGGTCACCTCCAACACCCTGCCCACCGGCGAGCTCTACCGCCTCGCCGATACCCAGATCGCCCCGCCCATCGCCCAGGTCCAGGGCGTCGGCGACGTCAGCGTCGGCGGCAGTTCATCGCCGGCGGTACGGGTGGCCCTCGACCCGCGTCGACTCAACCACGCCGGCATCACCCTTGACGCGGTGGCCGGGGCGCTGCGCGCCGCGACCACCCAGTCGCCCACCGGCTTCGTCCAGAACATCGACCACCGCTGGGAGATCGATACCCACTCCCAGCTGCTCGAAGCCAGTGACTATGACCAGGTGGTGATCAAACGCGGCGCGGACGGCGCCACGGTGCGCCTGGGCGATGTCGCCAAGATCCGCGACGGGGTCGAGGATCGCTACAACGTCGGCTTCCAGAACGACCGCCCGGCGGTGCTACTGGTGATCAGTGCGGCCAGCGGGGCCAATATCATCGAGACCATCGCCGGGGTGCGCGAACGGCTCGACAGTATCCGCGCGGCGCTGCCGGGCGACGTCGATCTCAGCGTCGAGCTCGACCGCGCACCGGGTATCCAGGCTTCACTGCACGAGACCCAGCTGACGCTGCTGCTGGCGGTGGTACTGGTGGTGCTGGTGGTGTTCGCTTTCCTGCGCAACGCCCGCGCCACCATCATTCCCAGCGTGGTGATCCCAGTCTCGCTGGTGGGCACCTTCGCCATGATGCGGGTGTTCGACTTCTCCCTCGACACCCTGTCGCTGATGGCGCTGATCGTCTCGATCGGCTTCCTGGTCGACGACGCCATCGTGGTGGTGGAGAACATCGCCCGCCACATCGAGCGCGGCGCACCGCCACTACAGGCGGCACTGGATGGCGCCCGCGAGGTGGGCTTCACGGTCACCGCCATGAGCGTCTCGCTGGTGGCGGTGTTCATCCCCCTGCTGCTGCTGGGCGGCTTCATCGGGCGACTGTTCCACGAGTTCGCGGTCACGCTGTCGCTGGCCATCGCGGTATCGCTGCTGGTCTCGCTGACGCTGACGCCGATGCTCTGCGCACGCTGGCTCAAGCCAGACCGCGGCCGCGAGCCACGCTGGTCGCGCGCGCTCGCCGGGTTCGGCCGGCGCTGTCTCGATCTCTACGCGCGCACCCTGGATATCGCGCTCAAGCACCGCCGCCTGACGCTGCTGTCGCTGCTCGGGGTGATCGTGCTCAACGGCTACCTCTACGTCGCGGTCGACAAGGGCTTCGTGCCGGAGCAGGACACCGGGCGCCTGCTCGGCACCATGCGCGTCGACCAGGCGCTGTCGTTCGACGCCGCCTCGGATAAGCTGCGCCAGGTGCGCGAACGTCTCAGCGCCGACCCCGCGGTGGCCAGCGTGCTCGGCTTCATGGGCAGCCGCGGCCCCGGACGCGGCGGCGCCTCGGCGACGCTCTTCATCACCCTCAAGCCACAGCGAACGCAGTCGACCCAGGCCATCGGCAATCGCCTGATGGCCGGGCTGCAGGGGATGCCCGGGGTCAGCACCTTCATGTTTCCGCTGCAGGACATCCGCGTCGGCGGCCGCTCGACCAGTGCCTCGCAGTACGAGATCACGCTCAAGAGCGACGACCTGAATCTGCTCGGCCAGTGGTCTAAGAAGGTACAGACGGCGATGGAAGGGGTCGACGGCATCACCGCGATCGACAGCGACAATCGCGGCGAGGGGCAGTCGGCCAAGCTGGTGGTGGATCGCGCCCTGGCTGCGCGCCTGGGTGTCGACATGCGCAGCATCGACACCGCCCTGGGCCAGGCCTTCGCCCAGAGCAAGATCGCCAGCCTCTACGACGCCGACGAACAGCGCTACGTGGTGATGGAGGTGGCGGCACCCTATCGCCAGGGGCCGGCGGCAATCGGTGAACTCTATGTCGGCGGCAAGGACGACACCTTGGTGCCGATCTCCGCGTTCAGCCATGTCGAGCGCAGCACCACGCCGGTCAGCGTTAACCACCAGGGGCAGTTCGCCGCCGCGACGATCTCGTTCAACCTGGAGGATGGAGTCTCCCTCGGCGAGGCCACCGCTCGCATTCGCTCCGCCGTCGACGCGCTGCGCCCGCCCACCGCGATCCAGGTCGACTTCGAGGGCAGTGCCGGCACCTTCCAGAGCGGCATCGAGGCGATGCCGTGGCTGATCCTGGCCGCGCTGGTCACCGTCTATCTGGTGCTGGGCATTCTCTACGAGAGCTATATTCACCCGCTGACGATCCTGTCGACGCTGCCCTCGGCGGGGGTCGGCGCGCTGCTCGCCCTGATCGCGCTGGATACGCCGTTCACCCTGATCGCGCTGATCGGCATCATCCTGCTGATCGGGGTGGTCAAGAAGAACGCCATCATGCTGATCGACTTCGCCGTGATCTGCGAACGCGAGCAGGGCATGAGCCCGCTGGAGGCGATTCGCCACGCCGCCCTGGTACGCTTCCGCCCGATCATGATGACCACCCTGGCGGCGATTCTCGGCGCCCTGCCGCTGCTGCTGGGCACCGACGAGAATGCCGCTCTGCGCGCCCCGCTGGGTATCACCATCATCGGCGGTCTGGTGGTCAGCCAGCTGCTCACCCTCTACACCACGCCGGTGGTCTATCTCTATCTCGACCGCCTGCACCGGCGCCTGCGCCCACGGCGTCTCGGCCACGAGCAGCACGCCTGACACGGCGCTGTCCCGCCCCACCCCGGAGGGCGGGATAGCGACTAGCCCAAAAGGATAAGGCTCGCCACGCTAGCCAGCCGGCCCGGGATCCGCTAGTCTGAAAACCAAATTCAAACGCTCGTCTGAATTTGTGGGAGCGCCATTGGCCGCGTCACCCGAGGCCGGCACTCCTGACGTCTTCTCCTGCGGAGTTCGCCATGATCACACTGCTGCTTCTCGTTGCCGCCATCATCGGCTGTCTGGTCGTCATGCGCCGCGAGGCCGGTGCCCTGCCGGCCGTCGTGGTGCTCGCCGTTCTCGGCGTGCTGGGGCTGGTTTTCGATGCCGAGATCATCGGCGTCCTGCTGCTGATCGCCGCCGTCGGCGTCGCCGTCTGCGGGCTCAAGCCGCTGCGTCGGCTGTGGCTCTCGCCGCGCCTGTTCGGCGTGTTCAAGAAGATCGCGCCCAAGGTCTCGGAGACCGAGCGCGTGGCGCTGGACGCCGGCACCGTCGCCTGGGATGGCGAGCTGTTCAGCGGCCGCCCCGACTGGAAACGCCTGCTGGCGTTCGACAACCCCGGCCTGAGTGACGAGGAGCAAGCCTTCGTCGATCACCAGTGCGCGGTCGCCGCCGGCATGTGCAACGCCTGGGAGATCGCCCGCGAGCGCGCCGACATGCCCCCCGAGCTGTGGGAGTATCTGAAGAAGGAGCGCTTCTTCGGCATGATCATTCCCAAGGCCTACGGTGGTCTCGAGTTCTCGGCCAAGGCGCAGTCGGCGGTACTGCAGAAGCTCGCCTTCAACGAGACCCTGATGAGCACCGTCGGCGTGCCCAACTCGCTCGGCCCGGGCGAGCTGCTGCTCAAGTACGGTACCGAAGAGCAGAAGAATCACTACCTGCCGCGCCTGGCCGATGGCCGCGACATCCCCTGCTTTGCGCTGACCGGGCCGCGCGCCGGCAGCGACGCGACCTCGATCCCCGACGTGGGTATCGTCTGCCGCGGCATGCACGAAGGCAAGGAAGTGCTCGGCCTCAGGCTCACCTTCGAGAAGCGCTGGATCACCCTGGCGCCGATCGCCACCGTGGTCGGCCTGGCCTTCCGTATGTTCGACCCGGACAACCTGCTCGAACGCGGCGAGAGCGATATCGGCATCAGCTGTGCGCTGATCCCGCGTGAGACCGAAGGCATGCAGATCGGCCGCCGTCACCATCCGATCGGCAGCCCGTTCATGAATGGTCCGATCCGCGGCAAGGACGTGTTCATCCCGCTCGACTACCTGATCGGCGGTCTGGAAATGGCCGGCCAGGGCTGGCGCATGCTGGTCGAGTGCCTCTCCGTGGGGCGCTGCATCACCCTGCCCTCCGGCGCCGCCGGCACCGGGCGCTACGCGGTGGGCTGGACCGGCGGCTTCGCGCGTATCCGGCGCCAGTTCAACATCGCGGTGGCCGACATGGAGGGGGTGCAGGAGCCGCTGGCGCGTCTCGCGGCCAAGGCCTACATCTCCCAGGCCGCCGTGATGCAGACCGCCAACACCATCGACCATGGGGTCAAGCCGGCGGTGCCCTCGGCGATCCTCAAGAGCCAGCTGACCGAATTCCAGCGCGAGATGATGATCGACGCCATGGACGTGCATGGCGGCCGTACCGTGACCCTGGGTCCGCGCAACTACCTGGGGATCGGTTTCAGCGCCACGCCGGTGTCGATCACCGTCGAGGGCGCCAACATCATGACCCGCAACCTGATGATCTTCGGTCAAGGCGCCATCCGCTGCCATCCCTACGTGCTCGATGAGCTGGCGGCCAAGGACAGCAACGACTTCGCGGCCTTCGACAAGCTCTTCTTCCGCCACACCGGGCTGATCTTCGGCAATGCCGCGCGCGCCTTCACCCAGGCGCTGGGGCTGGGCCGCGCCGAGGTGCCGTTCGACTCCCTGGCCAAGCCCTATGCGCAGGAGGTGGCACGCCTCTCCTCCGCCTTCGGCCTGTGTGCCGACGCCGCCATGGCCAGCCTGGGCGCCAAGCTCAAGCAGCGCGAGATGATCTCGGCCCGCCTGGGCGACGTGCTCTCCAACCTCTATCTGCTCTCGATGGTGCTCAAGCAGTGGCACGACAGCGACCGGGTCGACGGCGAAGCCGCCCTGTTCCACTACAGCTGCCGCTTCCTGCTCAACCGCGCCGAGCAGGCGCTGGTGGAGCTCTACGAGAACCTCCCCAATCGCGCCCTGGCCCATCTGCTCGCCGGCGTGACGATGCCGCTGGGACGCCGCTGGCACAAGCCGCAGGACAGCCTGACCCGCGACATCGCCAAGGCGATCTCCACCGACACCGCGCTGCGTCACAAGCTCACCCGCAACACCTGGGACAGCTGGGAAGAGGGTCAGCAGGAGAACCCGCTGGCGCGCTACAACGCGCTGCTGGCCAACGCCGAGCGCGCCGAGAAGATCTACCGCACGCTGGCCAAGGCGCGGGCCAAGCGCGAACTGCCGGAAGCCGCGCTGCACCCCGAGCAGTGGATCGAGGCGGGTCTCGAGGCGGGCTTGCTGAGCGAAGAGGACGCCGCCTTCATGCGCGCCCACGAGGCCGAGGTGCTGGAGATGCTGACGGTCGACGACTTCGACTTCGATGCCTTCACCAACCAGCAGCCGAACGCCAGCCACGAGCGCCAGACCCACACCACGCCGGCGTGAACGTGCGCCGGGGGCGTCGCCCCCGGCACGCCTCACACATCAAGGCCGCGGCCCCGNNCGGGGCCGCGGCCTTTTTGCGTTCTGGGGACTGGGAGCAGGCAGAACGGGGTGACAGCGGATCTCGGCCGGCTACGGCTCCAGCACCTGCAGCTGGACTTCGGCGGTGCCGTCGTCGATCAGCCCGAGCTTCTCGGCAGCCCGCTGCGACAGGTCGATGATCCGCCCGGCGAGGAAGGGCCCGCGGTCGTTGATGCGCACGATGGCGCTGTCACCGGTGCTCAGATGCGTCACCTTGACCCGGGTGCCGAACGGCAGCGTCTTGTGCGCCGCGGTCATCGCCTGGCCGTCGTAGGGTTCACCACTGGCGGTCGGCCGCCCTTCGAAATAGGACGCGTAGTAGGTCGCTTCGCCGACCCGGCGGCGCTGGTGGGGCACCGGCTGAGGCTCACCCGCGTCTGTCATCACCGGACCCGGACCCTTGCGCTTGCCAGCAGCCTTGCCGGCAGCGCTGGTTGCCGCCGGTGCGGCATCCGACTGGGTGCCCTGGGGTGTGGCACAGCCCGCCAGCAGCAGGCCCACAGCGAGCGCGGCGAGTACAGCCCGCAATCCGAGCACGGCCCGGGACGTCGGCGGCACAGAAGAGCGTGATGAGTGAGCACGTGATGAGTGAGCGCGGGATGAGTTCGCGCAGCCTGGATGACCGCGAACTGCGCCGTCCGCGCGGGCGCGCACCAGGGAAACGGGACTAATGACCATGGGATGCGAGTCTCTCGGCAAGCGGGTCGCGAGGGTGGATCGCGATACGGCACGGATGACGGAAGCGGCGCTCATCATAACGGCCAAATAAGCAAAATCAGAGGAATGGCGGTCAGTGTGACCACCGCCGACAGCGGCAGCCCCAGCTTCCAGTAGTCGCGGAAACGATAGCCTCCCGGGCCCATGACCAGGGTATTGGACTGATGCCCGATCGGGGTGAGAAAAGCGCAAGAGGCACTCACCGCCACCGCCATCAGGAACGGGTCGAGGGAGACCTGCATGCCGCTGGCCAGATTGGCTGCGATCGGCGCCATCAATAGCGCCGCAGCGGCATTGTTGATGATGTTCGAGAGCAGCAGGGTGAGCACGAACAGCGCCGCCAGGGTAACCACCGGCGGCCAGCCGCTGCCCGCGGACATCATGCCATCGGCGATCATCTGCGCCCCGCCGCTGGTCTCCAGCGCCTTGCCCACCGGCAGCATCGCCGCCAGCAGCACGATCACCGACCCCTCGATCGCGTCGTAGCCTTCGCGCAGGGGCAGCACCCCCAGCGCCAGGGTGACCAGCGCCGCCAGCGACATGGCGATGGCCGCGGGCAGCAGATCGAACACCATGGCGACGATGGCCAGCGCGAAGATGCCCACCGACAGCCAGAGCTGACGCGGCTGCCCCAGCGCCAGCTTGCGACTGGCCAGCGGCAGGCAGCCCAGCGTCGACAGGCTCTCGCTCAGGTTGTTCTCGTCGCCCTGCAGCAGCAGGACATCGCCGGGCTGGAAGCGCACCTCGCGCAGGCGCTGCTTGAGCCGGGTACCGTCGCGGGATACCGCCACCAGATGCAGGCCGTGCTGGTTGAGCAAGCGCAGCTGGGAGACGGTGCGATTGATCATCATCGAGTCGTTGCGCACCACCACCTCGACCAGTTGCAGCTCATCGGCATCGAGCCGCGGCCGTTCGGCATCATCGTCATCGTCGCCGCTGGCGCTGATACTCAACCCCGCCTTGTCCTCGAGCAGCTTGAGGTCATCCGGGCCCGCCTCCAGCAGCAGGATGTCGCCGGCGGCCAGGGGGCCGAAGAAGCGGTGGCCGGAGTAGCGCTCGTCGCCGCGCAGCACCGCCAGCACCGGCACCGGGTCGCCGCACACCTCCTGCAGCTCGCGCAGGCGCCAACCCACCGCCTTGGCGTCCTCGTTGACGTGCAGCTCGCTGAGATAGGCCGAGGTCTCGAACAGCTCGTCGGCGGAGGCCTGGCCCTGACGCTGCGGGGTCAGCCGCCCGCCCAGCAGGATCATGAAGGCGAACCCCGCCAGCGCCACCGCGCCCCCCACCGGGGCGAAGTCGAACATGCTGAAAGGGCCCTCGCCCTGCCCCGCGCGGAAGGCACTGATGATGATATTGGGCGGCGTGCCGATGAGCGTGATCAGCCCGCCCAGCAGCGAGCCGAAAGCCAGCGGCATCAGCAATAAAGACGGCGAGGTGTCGTGTTCGCGGGCGACGCGCACCGCCACCGGCAGCAGCAGCGCCAGCGCCCCGACATTGTTCATCATCGCCGAGAGCAGGATCACCGTCGCGGTGAGTACCGTCAGTTGCCAGATCGGACGGCTGCCGGCCCTGAGCGTCTTCTCGGCGATCCAGTCGACCACGCCGGCATGCTCGAAGCCGCGGCTCAGGATCAGCACTGCGGCGACGGTGATCACCGCCGGATGGCCGAAGCCGGAGAACGCCTCGTCGGCGGGCACCAGCCCCAGCAGCACGCTCACCAGCAGCGCCGCCATGGCCACCATGTCGTAACGAAAGCGCCCCCAGACGAAGGCGACCAGGGTCAGAAAGAGTACCGCGAAGACCCAGTAAGCATCCTGCATGGGTATGACTCCTTGTCGTGCACTGCTGCCCTCCCGGCACCAGGCTTGGCAGGCAAACTACCTGCCGAGCCCGCCTGCAGCAGCGAAAAAGCCGGCAGCGCCCAGAGGCGCCGCCGGCTTTTGCATCATACGACAATGTCACGTCGGCGACCGCTCGCCAACGATCGCGACACGGCTCAGGGGATCAGAATGGTCGACCCCGTGGTACGCCGCGCAGCCAGCGCCTCCTGGGCCTTGCCCGCGTCGGCCAGGTCGAAACGCTGGGCGATATCCACCTTGACCTTGCCACTCTCGAGCAGGTCGAACAGATCCAGGCTCATCTCCTCCAGCCGCTCGCGGGTATCGGTGTAGCCATGGAGGCTGGGCCGGGTCAGGTAGAGCGACCCCTTCTGGTTGAGAATGCCGATATTGACCCCCTCGACCGCGCCGGAGGCGTTGCCGAAACTCACCATCAGCCCGCGCGGGGCGAGGCAGTCGAGCGACGTGGTGAAGGTATCCTTGCCCACCGAGTCGTAGACCACCGGCACCATGGCCCCATCGGTCAGCTCGCGCACCCGCTCGGCCACGTTCTCCTCGCGGTAGTTGATCGTGGCCCAGGCGCCGTTGCGCTTGGCCAGCTCGGCCTTCTCGGCGGAGCCCACGGTACCGATCACCTTGACGTTGAGCGCCTTGGCCCACTGGCAGGCGATCGAGCCGACACCGCCGGCGGCGGCATGGAACAGGATCGTCTCGCCCCCCTCGAGCGGGAAGGTCTGACGCAGCAGGTACTGCACCGTCAGCCCCTTGAGCATCGACGCCGCGGCGATCTCGAAGGAGATATCCTCGGGCAGCTTGACCACTTTCTCCGCCGGCAGCACGTGCAGCTGCGCATAGGCGCCGAGGGGCCCCTGGGCATAGGCGACGCGATCACCGACGGCGACATGGGTCACCCCCTCGCCCACCGCCTCGACCACGCCGGCACCCTCGATACCCAGGCTCGACGGCAGTGAAGGCGCCGGATAGAGCCCGTTACGGAAGTAGATATCGATGAAGTTGAGACCAATGGCACGGTTCTCGATGCGCACCTCGCCAGCCTGGGGCGCCGCCGGTTCGAAATCGACGTACTCGAGTACCTCGGGCCCGCCGGTGCGGGAAAACTGAATGCGCTTGGCCATGGGCTGTCCTTGTCGGAAATTGAATTGAGCGTGGCGTCGTATCAGGCACTGTCCAGGTCCTGTCGAGGGCAGCACGTTTCGGACAGAGCCTAACACGTCATCCAAGCGCCATTCGTCGGCCGGGTCAAGCCATGCACCGTCGAAGATGCCGCTATGGAGCCCAGTACCTGCACGCCTGCGCGTCTCGGGGCGGTCAGATCACACTCTGGGGAAACCGCTCGAGGGCGGCGACGAAGCGCTGCTTGTAGGACTCGAAGGTCTCCGGATCGGCCTTGAAGGTCTTGACGATACCTTCGCCATCGAAGCGCACCACGCCGGGCAGTTTCCCCGCCTGCGGCTCCGGATGCCGCGGCGCGAGACCGACACGCATGCCGCCCTCGGCATCGATCCAGCGAGTGATGCCGCAGTCACGGAAGAAGCGTTCCGCGTCGGCGTCGCTGGCGAGCACGCGCAGCGGTGCCTTCTCGGCGAGCAGACGGATCAGGCGCGCGCTGTGCTCGCTGTGACCGTCACCCTGGGGCGTCGAGACCATCGCCAACTCCATGCTGCGCCCCTCGGTGTCGGCGGAGACCAGCGCCAGGCTCAGCACCTGGCGGTCATCGTCGGTCAGGGCGAACAGACGTGCGGCTTCCTGCTCGAACAGCACGCCCAGGGTCCCGGCAAAGGTGACCAGCGGTGCCAGCCCCGCCTCACGGCCATAGACATTGGCGCACAGCTGGGCCAGGCACGCCTCGCGGCTCTCGGGATTCTTCACATGAACGACTTTCATCGGACTCTCCGCACGCATCGACTCGGTCCTGCCCGGGCTGACGAGAACGTCAGCGGATAGACACGCCGCTGCGCTGGCGTGCCGCTGGACGCGGGCAGGCAAAAGCGCGCAGCCTAGCATATTCCATCGCCGCGGGCGCGCCGCCACCGCTACCCTCGACCTCAACTCCGGGGGCGCGCGCGGCTCAAGGGGCAGGACTGGCAGTAGGCCACCGGGCAGGCGGCACGGTAATAGAGGCAGCAGCTGCGCCGATAGCGCACTTCGACGCCATCCGCGCGGCGGGTCTTGGCGTGATGGAAACGCGCCAGCGGGTTGACATCGATGCCGAACAGCTCGGGGTCGGCATCGAGCAGGAAACGGTAGTCCGCCTCGCAGCGCTGGCGTGCCGCGGCGTCGACCTGCGTGCCGTCGAGCTCGACCAGGCGGCGTTCGTAGAGCGAGTAGACCCGCACCGCCAGGTTCTCCCACAGCATGCGGGGCGGCACCCCACCCACCTCGCGCAGGGTCTGCCACAGCGGCGTGATCAGCCCGGCGAACAGCTGCGTCAGCAACTGCCGACGCGAGCGCTCCCGCGCCGCCGGCGACCAGGTCTGCAGTCGCAGCGAGCGCAGCGGCAGTGTCGAACGCCACGCCTGTCCGTCGTGACGGACATCGACCAGGCAGTTGGCCGGCGCCAGATCGAGCCCACGATCACACACCGATAGCAGATAGAGCGGCGCGCCGGTGAACAGAAAACCCAGGCGCTTCGACAGCAGCGAGGCGGTGGTCCGCCGGTCGGGGGAACCGAGAGTCGGCCCCAGACGTGCCAGCAGTTCATTGCAGCGCAGGGGATCGGAGAACGCCGCCACCGACAGGGCCGCCGCCCCCGCGGCATCCGCCGACTCGAGGCACAGGGCCCCATGCAGATAGTGGCGGTGCTCGGCCTCCACCGACGCGCACTCCAGGTGTCCCAGCGGGTCCCGCGCCGCTGCCGGCATCATCACGCCGCCCCCTTGCCGAATGGAATGCATAGCGGCGTATGGAAGAACGGATCCTCGATCACCCGACATTCGAGCTGAAATATCTCCTTGACCCGTTCCCGGGTAATCACCGCCTGAGGCCGACCCTGGGCATGAACGCGGCCCTCGCGAATCGCCACGATATGGTCGGCATAGCGGCACGCCAGATTGAGATCGTGCAAGACCATGACAATGGTCTTGCCGGCATCGCGGTTGAGGCTGACGAGCAACTCCAGCACCTCCATCTGATGGGTCAGATCGAGAAACGAGGTGGGCTCATCGAGCAGCATCAGCGGCGTGTCCTGGGCCACCGCCATGGCGATCCAGGCACGCTGACGCTGGCCACCGGAGAGCGTCTCGACGCGCTGCTCGGAGAGGTCATCGAGGCCGGTTCTCAACAGCGCCTGCTCGACGGCGCGTTCATCGCCTTCGGACCACTGCGCCAGCCAGCTCTGATGCGGATGACGCCCCAGCCCCACCAGTTGACGCACGCTGATGCCCTCCGGTGCCACCGGGTGCTGCGGCAGTAGCGACAAGGTCCTGGCCACCGCCTTGGTCGGCCGCTGCCGAATGTCCTCGCCCTCGAGAGCGACCTGACCCTGCCACGGCGTCAGCAGCCGAGCCAATGCTTTCAATAGCGTACTCTTGCCGCAGCCGTTGCTGCCGACCAGCACCGAGATGCGCCCTTCCGGCAGCTCGAGCGACAGCTCGCGCAGGATGGCCTGACGCTGGTAACCCAGCGTGAGTCGGTTCGCAGAGAGAGTCGCCATGGCGTCAGCGTGCCTGCTTCATCATCAACCCCAGAAAGAACGGCGCCCCGATGGCCGCCACGAAGAGTCCCGCGGGCAGATCCAGCGGCGGAAACAGCAGCCGCCCGGCAAGATCTGCCGCCATCGTCATGCTAGCGCCGACCACGATCGCCATCGCGATCTGCGCCGCCCCCGGCTGGCGCAACAGACGTCTCGCCACATGCGGCGCCACCAGTCCGACGAACGCCATCGCCCCGCCCCAGGCCACCGCGATACCCGCCAACCCGGCTGCCAGCAGGATCAGCAGCGTGCGTGTCCACTGTACCCGCACCCCGATACCCACCGCCAAGCCGTCGTCCAGCGGTGCCAGCAAGGCAAGACGCACCAATGGCATCAGCGCCACGAGTGCCACGCCGAAGCAAGCCGCCAGCCACCCGACATCGGACCAGTTGCCGCCATAAACACTGCCGGTCAGCCATACATAGGCCGACAGTGTGGTCGTGAGCGGACTGGACACCAGCACGAACGTCGTCACGGCACTCAGCAACGTCGATAGTCCGATGCCCATCAGCACCAGCCGCAGCGGCGTCGTGCCTCCCCGCCAGGCTGCCAGCATGACCAGCAGCACCGCGAGCAGCGCCCCCAGGGCCGCCGCCAGCGGCATCCAGGCGCTGCCGACATCGGCGGCCAGGAATACCAGATAGCCGACCGCCAAGGTCGCTGCGCCGGCGGTCACGCCCAGGGTGTCCGGCGAAGCCAGCGGATTGCGCATGACCTGCTGCAGCAACCAGCCGGAGAGCGCCAGGGCCGCCCCCACCAGCGCGCCCAACAGCGTCCGCGGCAGGCGCAGCTGCCACAGGATCAGGCCAGCGCCGCTACCGGGCGAGCGCAGTGCCGCCAGCCACTGCGGCGCAGACAGGGCGGCCTCGCCGAGAGCCAGCGAGGCCAGCAGAATCAGCAGCGCCACCAGCAGTGCCACCGCCACCCGACGCCACGCTCGCCAGACGACGACCCGTGACAAGCGGCCAAGACGCAGCACGCGAGCCTCACCCATGGCGGCCCCCCTGGCGACGCACCAGTGCCATGAATACCGGCGCCCCGAGTAGCGCCGTCATCACGCCGATGGGCACCTCCCGGGGCGGGATGAGGGTTCGCGACATCACGTCCGCGACGAGCAGCAGCGCAGCCCCCAGCAGCGCCGCCAGGGGCAGCCAGTGGCGATGATCCGGCCCTGCCAGACGTCGCGCCAGGTGCGGCACGATCAGCCCGATGAAGACGATATTGCCCGCCATCGCCACCGCCGCGCCCGCCAGCAGCACCACACACACGACCGAGATCAGCTGCAGACGCCACACCGAGATCCCGGCGCCGAGCGCCACCGCCTCGCCCGCCGCCAGCAAGTTCCACTGCCGCAGGCAGGGCCAGCACGCCAGCAGCACCGCCAGCGTGACCAACATCAGCGGCCAGACCTGCGTCAACGGCCGGGCCGCGACCGACCCCGCCAGCCAGAACAGCATCGCATCCAGCCCCTGCTGATCGATCACCAGCAGCGCCTGACTGAAAGCATGGAACAGCGCACTCAACGCGGCACCGGCCAGGATCAGTCGCAGCGGCCCACTCGGGGCCGCTGGACGCATGGCAATCGCCCAGACCGCCAAAGCCGCCAGGGCCGCGCCCGCGAAGGCCCCGCCGCTCGCCAGCCACCCTGGCAAGCCGCTACCCAATGTGGCCAGACAGACCACCACCAGCAGCGCACCGGCGTTGACGCCGAGCAGCCCGGGCGAAGCCAGGGGATTGCGGGTCAGGGTCTGCATGATACCGCCGGCCACGCCCAACCCTGCGCCTACCGTCAGCGCCACCAGGGTGCGGGTCATACGGGTGGTGCGAATGAGCAGGTCATCGACATCGGTCGGCGACGGCGACCACAGCGCGTGCCATACCTGCAGCGGGCTGGACCAGTGACCACCCGCCATCAGGCTCACCACCACGGCGATGGCCAGCCCGGCGACAGCAAGCATCGTGCGCGGGCTCATGCCGAGGCCTCGCTGGTATCCAGCCAGGCATCCAGGTCGTCGAGCATGCCGAATACGCCCAGGATGCCTCCGGAGAGACTCCAGGCTACCGGATCGACCTGCCAGACACGTCCCTGACGCACCGCCGCCAGCCGCTGCCAAAGTGGATGCGCACGCAGGCGCCCATAGTGCTCGCGCGCGGGCCGGTCGCGCGGCTGCAGCAGGAAGAAGACATCGGCATCGATCGCCGGCAGACTCTCCACGCCGCCCAGTCTCAGCACCACCCCGGGCTGCTCCTCGACCTGTCGGGGCCAGCGAAACCCGAGCTGGGTCAGCACCGAGCCGCCAAAGCTCGGCGCCAGGTAGCTGCGAATCTCACCGGCCCTGATATCGAGCAGCGCCACCGTCAACGGCCAGCGCGCGCCGAAACGCTGCTGCAGTCGTGCGCGCAGTGCCGCCATGCGCGATGCCAGTACCCGCTGCAGGTACTCGCCCCGGGCCTGGCGATCGAGTGCCTGCGCCATCGTCTCGAGGGTATGTCGATAGTGGTAGATATCCTCCAGCATCGTCAGCGGAGCCAGCGCCGACAGCAGCGGAGCGATGCGCTGATGACGGAAACGCGAGGCGACGATCAGATCCGGTTCCAGCAGTGCGATCCGCTCCAGGTTCGGCTGCGTCTCCAGCCCCAGGAGCGAAGCCTGGGCCAGCGCCGAGCGCAGGTAGGGGTAGATCGGTGGGTCCTGCCATGACAGCACGACCCCGACCGGTACCACGCCGAGCGCCACCGCGGTATCGGTGGCCCCCTGGAACAGCGTGACGATCCGCTGCGGACGGCGCGGCCTGCGTGCCTCTTGCTGGCGCGCCATGCCGGCTCGTGCCAGCGTCGGCATGGCGCCCAGTGCCAGCGCCCGGGCCATGAAGTCACGACGTTTCATCGCGAATCCGCATTATCACTCGGCACGCCACCGTGGCTGATAGGGGTCGGCATCAAAAGTCCACGCTATAGCCCAGGGTCAGAGTCCGCCCTCGCCCGGCGAAGTAGCGTTCGTTCATATAGTCTGCATTGGGACTGTCCAGCGCACTCTGCGAGTAGTAGGTGATGTACTGCTTGTCGAACAGGTTGGCCACGGCGAGATTCAACTGCCCCACCGGTAGCCGGTAGCCGACGGCGGCATCGACCAGGGTGTAGCCATCGAAGTCGGTGTCCCAGCCATTGCGACTGCTGTCGAAATCCTTGTCGAAGGCGTGATCGATCTGTACGAACGACGTCCAGCGCGGAGACCAACGGGCACTCCAGCTCGCGACCAGCCGGTCCGGCGCCACGTTTAGCCCATTCAACTTGGCATCCAGGGTGCCATTGTCGTCACTGTCATAACGCCCCTTCATGTGGGAGTAGGCAAGGCGTGCGCTGTGCCGGTCGTTGAATCGATAGCCGACAGACGCCTCGACGCCCTCGATCTCGGTCTTCTCTCGCTGCATCACGAAAGCGTCGTTACGGGTCGTCAGGCGCGTGCCATAGTCGGAAGACGACACGTAATAGCTCAGCTCGGCGTTGAGGCGGCCATCGTCATAGCGCACCCCGGTCTCGATATTGTCGGTCACGATCGGGCGCAGATTCTCGAAGCTGTCGACCGACTGTCCGGGCGTGTCGATACCGCGCAGCACGCGGCCGACATCGGGAATGGCAAACCCTTCGGAATAGCTGGTGAACAGGCTCCAGTGCTTCACCGGTCGCCATACCACACCGGCGTTGTAGAGCGTCTCGTCGAAATCGGGGGAGCCGCCGTCGACACGTACGCCATTGTTGGCGGCCACCGTGCGGTAACTGTCGATATCGAGCTTGGCGTATTCGTAACGCGCCCCCGCCGAGAAGGTCAGCGACTCGATCGGGCTGAAGTCGATCTGGGCGAACGGTGATAGATCGGTGTATTTCACCTTCGGCACGTAGGTGCGATCGGTGCCCCACAGATACTGCTCGGTATCGTCGCGCATGGCGTCGAAGCCGAAGGTGAGCTTGACCCGGTCATCCCACAGCCCCTCCTTGGTCAGCGAGGTCTTGATGCCGTACTTGGTGGTCTCGGCCATGGTCTGGTCGTAGAGCGTTCCGACCGGCGCAATCGCGGGATCCTGGAAGGTGCCGGAGTTGGTCGCCCCGAACAGTGACTCGTAATCCTGATAGAAGCCCAGCACATTGAGATGCATGCCGGCGAGATCGTAATCGTCCCAGGTGACGCCGGTGGTCCAGACACTGTTGAAGGGCGCCGAGCCTTCTGGATCGCCGCGGCGCGAGGTCGTGGGGACACCGGCGTTGCGATCGCCCAGCACGCCGACATAATCGTTCTGCCCCTCGATGCGATAGCGATTGACACTCAACTGCAGGCGCCGGTCGTCATCGAACCAGTAGGCGATCTTCCCGAATACATCGTAGGCACGGGAGTTCATCAGATCGCCCTGGGTGTTGTCGACGCCGATAGCGTTCCCCTTCCCATCCAGGAACAGCCCCTGATCCTCGTAGCTCAGCGAGAACAGGTAGTCGACCGGCCCGCGATTGCCGCTGACACCGTAGTTGGTGCGGTAGCTGTTGGTATCGCCATCCAGCTTGGAGGTCGGCGTGGTGAGCTGGGCCTCGAAGTGCTGATTGAGCGAGCCCGGCTCGGGGCGTTTGGTGATCAGGTTGATCACCCCGCCGGCGGCGCCCAGACCGTTGGTGGCGTTGGCCCCCTTGATCACCTCGATATGATCGATCATCGAGAAGTCGATGGTATGCAGCTCGCGCCCCGTGGGGCGCAGCGGGTTGGACTGCGGTATGCCATCGATCATCACCAGCGGCGTACGTCCGCGCAGGGTCTCGCCACTTCCGCTCATCTTCTGGCGCGGCGGTGAATAGTCCGGCAGCAGGTTGCTGAGTATCTCGGAGGAGTCGGAAGTGATGCGTCGCTGCTGCTCCAGCTCCTGGCGTGAAATCACCCGGATCACCTGCGGGGAGTCCTGCTGTTCGGTACCCGAGCGCGTGGCTGTGACCACCATCGGTTGCTGATCGGTACTGTCTGCCATCACCCCCGGCGACGTCACCAGTGTCGCTAGTGCGCCCCAGGTCATGACGGTTCCCTTTGATCTCATGTCTCGCCTCTTGTTGTCGATCTTGTCGAGTCGCCAGGTGCTCCCGCCAGCACCCCGCCGTGAACGCCGGCGGATTATTGCAAATGAAATGCATAACTATCAACGAATAAGAATCATTTGTTTTTGAGCGAGCCGACATCACCCTCTCCGGCTGTGTGAGCGAGCAACGCGAAAGACCGCCCGGAAATAATCCGCGCGCCGTCTTGACGCCGGCCGCGGCGTGGACGAAGGTCAAGCCTGATTTCGGGACGCGGCCCTGGTGCCTGCACCCGCCCCGCCGGTCGGCCACCGCCCACCTCTCACCGGAGACCCTAGACGCATGACACAGAGTTCGTCCCCTCAGCCCACGCCGGGCGATGGACCCCGCTATATCGCGCACCGTGGCCTCTCCGCACGGGCGCCGGAAAACACGCTGGCGGCGGTGCAGGCCGCACATGCGGCCGGATGCCGGTGGGTAGAGCTGGACGTTCAACTGCTCGGCGATGGCACCCCGGTGCTGTGGCACGACGCCGGGGTCAAACGCTGCTCCAATGGCCGCGGCAAGCTGTTCCGCTTCGATGCCGCCAGCGCTGCGCGGCTCGACGTGGGCGCCTGGTTCAGCGAGCAGTTCCGCGGCGAACGCATGGCCACGCTCGAGGCGATGCTGGCGCTGCTCAAGCGTCTCGACATGGGACTCAACCTGGAGCTCAAGGTGACCCGCGGACGCAACGCGATCGAGCTGGTCAAGGCGGCACTGCCGCCGACCCTGGAAGCCCTGGCGCCGGAGAAGCTGATCGTCTCCTCGTTCGACCGTCACGCCCTCACCGCGGCGCGTGCGCTGGAGACGAACCCGGATCGCCTGCGCCTGGGGGTGCTCGACGACAAGGCACCCAAGCGCTGGTGGCGCGAGACCGAGCGTCTCTCCGCCTACAGCCTGCACCTGGACTGGCGCAAGCTGAAGGTCAAGCGCGCCCGCGAGATCGCCGACGAGGAGATCAAGCTGTTCTGCTACACCGCCAACGACCCGGTGGCCTTCGACAAGCTGTGGGAGTGGGGCGTGGACGGCGTGATCAGCGACGACCCGGTGCGCTTCATCGAGCACGCCGGCCAGCAGCAGGCCCACGCCGCCCCGAGTCGGGCCAGCGTCTGATACAGCGTCAGAAAAGCGCCCGTTAGTCGCGTCAGTTAGCGTCTTTGATGCCCATCGCCACGGGCTATGATGCCAATCTGCCCGTTTCCAGGTTGCGAGCCGTCCATGAATCCCTCCACCCTCATCGGCATGGTTGCCAGTGCGCTGCTGCTGATGACCGTCGTGCTCTTCACCGCTCAGGCCCCGAGCAGCTTCTTCAATCTGCCGGGGCTGGCGATCGTGCTCACCGGCACCCTGGCCGCCAGCTTCATCAGCTATCCCCTCGCCGAGATGCAGCGCCTGTGCCGCCAGATCGCGGTGGTCTTCCGGCGCGAATCCCAGCAGAGCGAGCTCGACGCCGATCTCGATCAGCTGGTCGAGATGTCGCGCCACTGGAGCCGCGGCAACATCCGCGCCATCGAGAGCGCCCTGGAAGGCGTCACCAACCCCTTTCTGCGCACCGGCATGCAGATGGTGATCGCCAACAGCCGCGAGGAGGAGATTCGTGAGATGCTGCGCTGGCGCATGGTGCGGGTGAAGGCGCGCGAGCGCACCGAGGCTCAGATCCTGCGCACCATGGCGATCTACGCCCCGGCGTTCGGCATGCTCGGCACGCTGGTCGGGCTGATCAACATGCTCGAGGTGATCCAGGCCGGCGATCTGGCGATCATCGGCCCGCGGCTGGCAGTGGCCCTGATGTCCACCTTCTACGGCATCCTGCTCGCCAACCTGGTGTTCAAGCCGGTGGCAGTGAAGCTGGAGCGGCGCACCGAAGCACGGCTGATGGCGATGACGGTGATCCTCGAAGGCATCATGATGGTCAGCAAGCGCCGCTTGCCCGCCTTCATCGAAGAAGCCCTCAACACCTACCGCATCGAACATCGCGACGAGATGCGTGACCCGCGCCAGGCCGCGGCCACGGATCTCTCGTCCCCGACCTCATGAACGGCAGCACGGACTACACCGAACGGGGGCCCTTCGCCGAGCTGCTGTTCGACGATGACGCCCTGGCCGAGGGAGGTCGCGGCAGCGAGAGCGACTCCTGGCTGATGAGCTATCTCGACCTGCTGCTGCTGCTGGTCACCTTCTTCGTGCTGATGCTGGCGCTCTATGGCGGGCAGCTGTCGACCCCCGAGCAAACCGCGCTGCCCAAGGTCGCGCTGGCGCTCAAGGTGCCGGCACCGGCACCGCCGAAAGCCGCCCCGAGCCCCGCCCAGCTCGGTTTCTATCGTCCGCCGCGCCAGCTGACAGCCGCCCCCGTGGCCAGCGATGTCGGTTTCTACGCACCGCGACCGGCGCCCCCGCCGCTGGTGCCGATGACACCGCTACTGTTCGCGGTGCCACTGTTCGACCTGCCCGACCCGGTGGACGAGACGCTGCCGCAGATCGACGGGGTACAGGTGACCGCGATCCCGCATGGTTTCAATCTGCGCATCCAGGACCACCTGCTGTTCGACTCCAGCGCCGTGGGCGTCAGCGACAGCGGCCGCGCGCTGATCGAAAAGATGATCCCGCTGCTGCAGGAGTTCAAGGGCACCATCTCGGTCGAGGGGCACACCGACAGCGTGCCGATCTCCACTCAGCAGTTCCCCTCCAACTGGGAGCTCTCAGCGGCCCGTGCCGCCGCCGTGGTGCGCGCCCTGCGGCTGGACGGCATCGACGGCGACCGTCTGCGCGCCATCGGCTACGCCTCCACCGAGCCGCTGGCCGACAACGACACCCCCGCAGGCCGGGCACGCAACCGCCGGGTGGAACTGGTACTGCAGGAGACCGACAGAGGCGATTCGTGAACGGCGCGCTTTCCCTGGCCACGAAGGCGCGCTTTCCCTGGCCACAAGGAAGCTGCGACAATCCGCGCGTCGAGAGCGACGTGTTCGGGAAACGGGTGAGAGCCCCGTACTGCCCCCGCAACGGTAATCGCGTCAGACATCGGTGGACTTTCTGTGTCCAGCCACTGTGAGCAGCGGCGCCCACTTTTGCGGCGCGCCATCCACTCATGGGAAGGCCCGGTGTCGGGTGATCGAAGATCACCGCGCGTAAGTCCGGAGACCGGCGTCGTTCTCTTCACTGGTTGATGCGGAGGGCTCGAACCAGTGACGACATCGTTCGTCGGCCGCCCAAGGTGGCCGGCACATTCGTCACGCCATTCCCTCCCATCGCGTCATCGCAACACGAGGAACCGCCCGCGACGCCTTCGGCGCCGCGCCCAAGAACGGTTCCGATACGCGTTTGGGGATCATCTTTCATGGGTTACCGTCCTACCACCATGGCCCACGGCGTCGCCGTGGCCCTGCTGCTGCAAAGCGTCGGCGCCGCAGCCCAGCAGCTCGACGACGTGCAGGTCACCGCCAACCGGCTGCCACAGTCGCAGGCCGACGTGCTCGCCAGCACCACCATCATCGACCGCGCGGAGATCGAACGCAGCCAGGCCGACAGCGTGATCGACCTGCTGCAGAATCGCGCCGGCATCGAGATCACGCAGAACGGCGCACCCGGCACGACCACCAGTCTGTTCATGCGCGGAACCGAATCCGACCACACCCTGGTGCTGGTCGACGGCGTGCGCATCAATGCCGCCACCAGCGGCGGTGCCAGTCTGGAGTTCCTGCCGGTCGAGGCGATCCAGCGCATCGAGATCGTGCGCGGCCCGCGCGCCGCCGCCTACGGCGCCGATGCCATCGGCGGCGTGATCCAGATCTTCACCCGGCGCGGCGGCGAGGGTACCCAGGCAGCCTTGTCCCTGCGTGCCGGCGACCAGCACACCCAGAAGCAGAACCTGTTCGTCTCCACCGGCGATGCCGAGACCCGCCTCAACGCCAGCCTGTTCCGGCGCGACGGCGACGGCTTCAACACCCTCGCCAGCGACACCAGCGGTGAACGCGATGGCTTCCAGCGCGGCGGCGGCCAGTTGGGGCTGTCGCACCGCTTCGGCCCGCATGCCAGCCTGAGCCTCAATGCGCTGCGCCAGGATACCGACGCCGACTATGACGACTGTTTCCCGCTGAATGCCACCGCTGCCAGCAACGACTGTCGTACCGACGGCTATCTGCAGACCTTCGGCGGCCGCTACGATCTGGCCCTGGCCCCCGACTGGGACATGGCGATCACCGCCGGGCACTTCGACGAGCGCCGCGAGGAGCGCTACGCCGGCGAACGCTACAGCGTCACCGAATCGCACCGCAACGAGCTGGGCATCCAGCACAGCTTCACCCGCGCCAATGGCGTCGACACCCTGGGGGTGGACTACCGCCAGGAGCATGTCGACTTCGACTCGGCCAGCCCGTTCGCCGGCCGCTACGCCAAGGATAGCCGCGAGAACTACGGCCTCTACGGCATGCTGCAGCGCGAGTACGGGCGCCACGAGCTGAGCGGCTCGCTGCGCTACGACGACGACTCGCGCTTCGGTGACGAGACCACCGGCAGTGCCGGTTACGCCTATCATCTGACGCCGGCCCAGCGCCTCGGGGTGGTCTACTCGACCGCGTTCAAGGCCCCCAACCTGATCGACCTCTACGGCCCCTACGGCAGCAACCCCGACCTCGACGCCGAGACCTCGCGCAACCTGGAAGCGTTCTGGGCCATCGAGCATGACGCCTGGAACGCGCGCGTCACCGCCTTCGAGAATCGCATCGACGATCTGATCGCCTTCGATCCGGCCTTCGTGCCCTATAACGTCGATCGTGCGCGTATCCGCGGCGTCGAGCTGAGCGGTGGCTGGCACTCCGCCGGTCTCTCGCTGCGCGCCAGCCTGACCCACCAGAACCCGGAGGACAGCGACAGCGGCGAGCGCCTGAAGCGTCGGGCCAGGACCTTCGGCCGCGTGGACGCCGATTACACCCTCGGCGACTGGCGCTACGGCGCCACCCTGCGCGCCGCCGGCGACCGTCGTGACACCCGCTACACCGCCCCGTACGGCGACACCACCGTCGGCGGTTACGGCATCGTGGATCTGCGCACGGCGTGGCAGGTGACGCCGCAGGTCGAACTCTCGGCCAAGCTGGATAACGCCTTCGACCGGGATTACACCCTAATCGAGGGCTACAACACCCAGGGCCGCTACGTCGAGGCCGGCGTCAAGCTGACGCTTTAACAGCCCATCCCGATGGCACCCTTATCCGTTGGCGGCCACTGCCAGGTACGGGTGTGCTGAAGCCACGACCCGTGCTTTGCGTCGTGACGACCCCGTGATACTGTATGTTTGAACAGCACCCAATCACGGAGTCGTCATGTCGTCTCCCACCCCACCGCGCGATCCCTACGCCGCATCACCGGGCCCGCTCAAGGGCCGCGGCGCGACCTTCAATCCACACAACCGTTTTCAACCGAGCCATACCGAAGCCTTCGACGATGGCTGGTGGCAGGAAGCGCTGCCCCAACGTATCCCCACCCAGATCCAGCACGAGACGCCGCGCAGCGCGCTCTCCTGGAACCACTCCCCGGACCTGGGATTCGACCGCTCGCTCAATCCTTATCGCGGCTGCGAGCACGGCTGCATCTACTGCTATGCCCGTCCCAGCCACGCCTACTGGGATCTGTCACCGGGAATCGACTTCGAGACCCGGCTGATCGCCAAGCAGGGGATGGCGGCGCGACTGCGCGAGGAGCTGTGCAAACCCGGCTACCGCTGCCAGCCGATCAACCTCTCCGGCAACACCGACTGCTATCAGCCGATCGAGGCCGAGTACGGTACGACCCGTGAGCTGCTGACGCTGCTGCTCGAGTGCCACCATCCGGTCACTCTGGTGACCAAGAGCGCACTGATCCTGCGGGATCGCGAACTGCTGGCGGCGCTGGCGGAAAAGCGCCTGGTTCGGGTCTTCATCAGCCTCACCAGCCTGGACAACGAGCTCAAGCGTACGCTGGAGCCGCGAACCGCCTCGCCGGCGGCCCGGCTCAAGACCCTGCGTGAACTCGCCGCCGCGGGCATTCCGGTGGGGGCACTGCTAGCGCCGGTGATTCCGGCGATCAACGACCACGAGATCGAAACGCTGCTGGAGCGCGCCGCCGACGTTGGCGCCACCAGCGCCAGCTGGACCCTGCTGCGCCTGCCGCATGAAGTGGCGCCACTGTTCGAGGCGTGGCTCGAGGCACACTACCCGGAACGCGCCGGCAAGGTGATGAGTCTGATTCGCCAGTCGCGTGGTGGCACCAGCAACGACAGCCGCTTCGGCCATCGCATGCGCGGCGAAGGGATCTTCGTCGATATGATCGAGCAGCGCTTCCGCCGCGCCGCCAGCCGCCTGGGACTGCAGCGGCGCCCCGATCAGGGGCTCGACACTCGCCTCTTCCGCCCGCCCCATCGGCAACAGGATCTTTTTCTTTGAGTTCCTCATTGAGCTTCTAATAACGCCGCCACTTTGGCACGATGAACCATCCGCTTTAAGTTTCCTTTAAGACGCGCTCGCCATCATGCCCCCATGCGACATTCGGTGGCGGCGCATGTGGCGCCATCGTTTGCTTTTTCATCGCGCGCCTTTCATAAAGGGCGGATCTCCAGCGCACGATCGGCGTGCCCTCCTGCCAGGAGCGGCAGGCGTGACGTGACGGAGCGTCCAATAAAAGTCCCATCGCCAGGAACTCAGCGTCAATGCATTCGCCACAGCTCTCGATTCTCATTCCCGCCAAGGACGAAGTCGGCAATCTGCCGGGTCTACTCGACGAAATCTCCCGCGCCCTGCAGGAGGTCGAGCACGAGGTGATCGTGGTCGACGACGCCTCGAGCGACGGCTCCTGGGAGATGCTGACACGCCGTGCCGCGGCCGATTCGCGCCTGCGTCCGCTGCGTCATGCGCAGAGCGCCGGCCAGAGCACGTCGGTCTGGCAGGCGGCCTGGGCCGCCCGCGGCACCTGGCTGGCAACCCTAGACGGCGACGGCCAGAACGATCCTGCCGATCTGCCGCGACTGTTCGAACGCGCCTCCCGGGGCGATGTGGTGATGGTCGCCGGCCACCGTACCAATCGCCGCGACGACTGGCTCAAGCGGGTTTCGTCGAAGGTCGCCAACCGGGTTCGTTCAGCGCTGCTCAACGATGCCACCCCGGATACCGGCTGCGGCCTCAAGATCGTGCGCCGCGATGCCTTCCTCAACCTGCCCTACTTCGATCACATGCACCGCTTCCTGCCGGCGCTGGTGCGATCCCAGGGCGGCGAGTGCGTGTCGCTGCCGGTCAACCATCGCCCGCGTGGCACTGGCGCCTCGCACTACGGCCTCAACAACCGCCTGTGGGTCGGTCTGGTCGATATGGTCGGGGTGATGTGGCTGCGCCGGCGCAGCCGCCTGCCCGCAGCGGTCGAGCCGCTGGCCGTGGCCGAGCGCCCGGCACCGGAGGCGGTGCATTCACCGATCGACGGGGAGGCCCGCGCATGAGTGCCGAGTGGGTGTGGGTAGCGATCGGGTTCGTCGGTCAGGCGCTGTTTTCGGCGCGCTTCATCGTCCAGTGGCTGGCCAGCGAGCGCGCCCGTCGCAGCATCGTGCCGGTCGCCTTCTGGTTCTTCAGTCTGGGCGGTGGTGCTACCCTGCTCGCCTATGCTCTCTATCGGCGCGATCCGGTGTTCATCGCGGGCCAAGGCGCCGGGCTGATCATCTATATCCGCAACCTGATGCTGATTCGACGCGAGAAGCGCGAAAGCGCCACACCCAGCCACCCCTCGTCCTGAGCGGATGCCCAAGGCCATGCGATCTTTCCTCGACGACCCCTCCCAGGCGCACTATCGGCGTGCCTGGCTGCTGCTTTTATTGCTGGCGATCGTGCTGCTGGGTATCGGTATCGGGCTGCGCGATCCCTGGCCCGCCGACGAGCCACGCTTCGCCCTCAACGCGCTGGAGATGCTGCGTACCGGCCAGTTCTGGTTCCCCCATCGCGGCGGCGAGCTCTACCCCGACAAGCCACCGGTGTTCATGTGGGCCTCGGCGCTCTCGATCTGGCTGACCGGCTCGGTACGCCTGGGCTTTCTGATCCCGACCACGCTCAGCGCCCTTGGCGCCCTGGTGCTGGTGGTCGATCTCGGCCGGCGCCTGCATGGGCGGCGGGTCGCCCTGCTCTCGGGCCTGGCACTACTGACCGCGTTCCAGTTCGTACTGCAGGCCAAGACCGCGCAGATCGACATGATGCTGACCTTCTTCACCACCCTCGGCGCCTACGGGCTGCTGCGCCATGCCCTGCTCGGGCCGGCCCGACGCTGGTGGCTGATCGGCTGGGCGGCGATGGGTATCGGGGTGATCACCAAGGGCGTGGGTATCCTGCCGCTGGCGCTGCTGCCGGCATGGCTATGGTTCGGCTATCGCGGCCGTGCGGTGCGGCTGAGCCTCAAGGAGCTGCTGCTGGGGCTGGGGGTGATGCTCGCCTGCATCGCCGCCTGGGCCATCCCGATGATGCTGATGGCCAGCTTCAGCGGCGATCCGGCACTCGCCGCCTACCGCGACAATATCCTGTTCAAGCAGACCGGACAGCGCTACGCCGACTCCTGGACCCATCTGGAGCCGTGGTACTACTACGTCGTCAAGGTACTGCCGTGGGCCTGGATGCCACTGGTGCTGGCGCTGCCGTGGGCACTGCCGGCCTGGTGGCATCGCCTCAAGCGTAGTGATGCACGGGTCTGGATGCCACTCAGCGCGGTCATCCTGATCGTGGTGTTCTTCTCGCTCTCGCCGGGCAAGCGCGGCGTCTACATGCTGCCCACGCTGCCGCTGCTGGTGATGGCGCTGGCGCCGCTGCTGCCCGGGCTGATCCGCCGCCGCGGCCTGCACCGCGCCGCCTTCGTGGTGCTGGCACTGCTCGCCGGTGTGCTCCTGCTCGCCGGCGCCCTGGGGGCGTTCGGCCTGCCGGCCCTGGCGCGGGTAGCGGCACGCCATCAGGTCGACCCCTGGGCCTGGTGGATCGTGATCGGGGCGCTGGGGATCGGGCTGCTGGCCTGGACCCGCCCGGCCCGCGGGCTGTGGGCACTGAGCGGCTGGCTGGCGCTGTTCTGGCTCAGCTGGTCCACCTGGGGCTATGCGCTGCAGGATCACGCCCGCTCGCCGCGCGACATGATGACCCAGGTCGCTGAGATCACCGGGCCCCAGGCATGGCTGGCCCTGCCCGACTTCGACGAGGAGTTCCTGCTCCAGGCGCGTCAGCCCAGCGTCCAGTTCGGTGACAAGACCCCGACGAGCGATCAGTTCCGGCGCGCCTTCGCCTGGCTCAAGCAGGGCGATGACCGCTGGCTGTTCGCCATGGAGCATCAGGCCAAGGACTATTCGTGTATCGCGCGTGACCAGATCACCGACATGGGCGTACAGAACGGTGACGACTGGTGGCTGATCCCGGCCCGCGCTGCGGCCCAGTGCCAGGGCGATCCCAACGCCGCCCCACTGTTCGTCGCCCCTACCACCCTGCCCGATCCCAGCGGCAAGGCCCCGCGTCTGTGAGACTCGCTCCCCGGCCAATGGCCGGGGAGATCATCCGAGACAGCTAACGGATGCACGGCGACCCAAGTCGCACCGGCCAGCACCACCCGAATTCGCTCCCTGTAGGAACGAGCTCGCTCACGAAGGCAACGACCACCGAGATAGCCCCGCCACCTCAGCCCGAATTCACCCCTGTAGGAGCGAGCTTGCTCGCGAAGGCAACGGCCAACATATCAGCCTCCGCCACAGTGTCTTTTCTCACACCATATCCGGCGTGGGAGGCGCGAGCACCGGGCGATTCCAGACCAGCCGTACCTCCAGACCGCCCTCGGGCCGGTTGGCCAGCGTCATCTTCAACTGCTGACGCTCGGCGATCTCGACCGCGATGGAGAGCCCCAGGCCACTGCCGCTGATGCGCTGGTCGGCGGCGCGTTGGAAGCGTTGGGTCACCGCCTGGAGCAGCGACTCGGGGATCCCCGGTCCGCTGTCGCGTATCGATAGCCACGGCCGGCGCTCCGCGGTCTGACCCATCGCCACCTCGACCCGGCCCCCCTCCGGGGTATAGCGCAGGGCGTTGTCGAGCAAGTTGCGGATGAGGATCCCCAGCTCGGTGACATTGCCCTCGAGACGCAGCGTCGGGCTATCGACGATCTCCAGCGTCTGCTGCTGCGACTCCGCCAGCGGCCATAGCTCGGCGGCAAGATCTAGCACCAGCGCCGATAGCTCTACCGATTCCGGCACACCGCCCTGCTCGTCGAGCTCCAGGCGGGCCAGCAGCAGCAGCTGTTCGACCACCCGCTGCAGCCGCTCGATACCGTTGTAGGCCTTGTCCAACGCACTGGGTTCGCCGAAACGCGCGTTATCGAGATGAATCTTCAGCGCCGCCAGCGGGGTGCGCAGTTCGTGGGCCGCATCGGCGGTGAAGCGGCGCTCGCGCTCCAGGGTCTGCCCTAGCCGTTCGATGAAGTCGTTGAGCGCCCCGCGCAGCGCCTGCAGCTCCTGGGGTACCGCGACCCGGATCGGGCGCAGATCCTTTTCGTCCCGCGCCTCGACCTGACGCGATAGCTCACCGATCGGCGCCAGCCCGCGTCGGATCAGACGTGCCATCAGCCACAGCAGGATCGGCAGCGTCAGCAGCAGCGGCACGAAATTACCCAGCGCGACCTTGTTGAACAGCTCGCTCTGGAAGGCTTCGCGCAGGCCGATACTGAGCCAGCGTCCGCCGGCGATCGGCATGCTGAAAGTGCGCCAGCGGTGGTCCTGGTAGCTGACCCAGCGATGCCCCTCCTTGGCGGGCGCAGGGAAACTGCTGCTGTCGCCATCGTCGTACCAGCGCGCGCCCATCAGGATGGGCCGGCCACTGTCGCTCCACACCCCCAGCGAGAGCATCTTCTCCTCGTGGTCGTAGAGCGCCGGCGCGGCCAGGTCGGTGAGCAGATTGCCGGTGCTGCCGTACCAGCGCGCGAAGTGGCCCGGCTGGGAGAGCTGTGCAGCGATCTTGGCGTACTCGTCCGCGGTGGTGCGATCGGTCACCAGACCGGCGACGATTCGCGCCTGCAGGCTCAGCTGAGCGTCGAAGATCTCTTCCATCTCGTGGCGAGTGACGAAGTAGGCTGCGGTCACCGCCAGCGACATCACCACCAGCAGCAACGTGGCCAGGGCCCAGTTCAGGTAACGCCGAATCGATGTCATGCCACGCGGCTGTCCAACCGATAGCCGATGCCGCGCACGGTGGTGATCAGCTGCTTGTCGAGCTTGCGCCGCAGGTGATGCACGTGCACTTCCAGCGCATTGGAGCCGACCTCTTCACCCCAGCCGTAGAGCAGGCTTTCCAGCTTGGGCCGCGACATCACCTTGTCGCGATGGCGCGCCAGCTCGAGCAGCAGCGCGAATTCGCGCCGGCCCAGGATCACCGGCTCGCCCTTCCAGGTAACCTCGTGCTGGGACTCGTCGATGGAGAGCCGCCCGATGGTCAGCAGTTGGGTCGAGCGCCCCTCGGCGCGCCGGGTCACCACGCGCATGCGGGCGAGCAGCTCCTGCAGGTCGAAGGGCTTGAGCACGTAGTCGTCGGCGCCTGCGTCGAGGCCCTCGATCCGCTGCTCGACGGCGTCCCGGGCGGTCAGGATCAGCACCGGCAGCGCGGATTGACGACGGATCTCCTTGAGCACCGCCAGGCCGTCGATATCCGGCAGGCCCAGGTCGAGCACCACCAGTGAGAACGGCTCGATCTTGACCGCCTCGAGTGCCTCACGCCCGCGGGTGAGCCAGTCCACCACGTAGCCTTCGCGAATCAGGGCCGTGCGAATGCCGTCCCCCAACAGCGGATCGTCCTCCACCAACAGTACGCGCATCGTCGTCCCATTCCTTTACGTTGTCTGGCGAGCGTTGTCCGCCCGGCGTGCCGCACGAACTCGCGCCAGCGAACCGATGGCAGGCTCCTGGCGACGCTATCACACACCCAGGAATCACTGCATAAATGCCTGCACGAGCGAATCGCTGCGTTGCGTGGTACTCGAGCACTCGCCTAACCCCTGGTTATGTCTCGTGCTCTGCGTTCCAGGCGCCTTGCGCTTCATCTCGCTCGGCGATTTATTCAGCGTTTCCCTCATTGAGTCACAGCCAGCTTAACGCTTCCTTAGCCTGCCGGCTGACCCCGCCCAGGTGCCAGAACCTCGCTACAGTAATATTGCGTTAAGACTCAGCGTACACAGTAGCCGCCGAGTCAGGTAGAGAGCCCAGAGCCGTGATGACGACCTTGAAAAAAAGCCTAAGCCTTCCCGCCCTGTGCTGGGATGCCCGCTACCGCGATACGCTGGCCATCGCCCTGTTATGGGCGCTGGCCGTCATCGGCGCGCTGTCGCGTCCGCTGATGCCGATCGACGAGACCCGCTACGTGTCGGTGGCCTGGGAAATGTGGCACGCCCACTCCTGGGTGCTGCCATTGATGAACGGCGAGCCCTACTCGGACAAGCCACCGCTGCTGTTCTGGCTGATCCAGGCCGGCTGGGGAGTGTTCGGCGTCAACGCCTGGTGGCCCAAGCTGATCGCGCCGCTGGCGACGCTGGTGGCAATGCAGCACCTCTACCGCATCGCCCGGCGTCTGGGCTATGCCGGCAGCCGCGCGCGGGTGGCGCCGATGGTGCTGATGGCGATGCTGATGTGGAATCTCTACAGCGGCGCGCTGATGTTCGACATCCTGCTCACCGCCTGCCTGCTGGGCGCGATCAGTCCGCTGGTGAGCGGCGCCATGACACGCCGGCGTGCGCTGCAGTGCGGCGTCTGGCTGGGCCTGGCCCTGCTCGCCAAGGGCCCGGCGGTGTTCGTCACCTTCGCCCCGATCCTGCTCAGCCTGCGCTGGTGGCGCGCCGAGCCGCTGGGCGCAGGCGGCCGCCGGCGTCTGCTGCTGGCCCTGGCCCTGGGCATCGCCATGCTCGCCGCCTGGGCGCTGAGCGCCGCAGTGCTCGGCGGACACGCCTACGCCCGCGAGCTGCTGTGGGGCCAGAGTGTCGACCGCCTGCACGACTCCATGGCCCATGCCCGCCCGCTGTGGTGGTATCTGCCATGGCTGCCGGTGCTGCTGTTCCCGTGGTCGCTGTGGCCGACAGCCTGGCCACGCCGCCCGCGCCAGCGTCACCAGCGGCTGATGTGGATCTGGGCGCTGGTCCCCTTCGTGCTGTTCTCGCTGATCAGCGGCAAGCAGATCCACTACCTGATGCCGCTGCTGCCGGCACTGGCGTTGATGGTGATGGATCGCCTGGCACAACCCGAGGAGGAGCGCCCGCGCCGGGTGCGCGCGGTGGCAGCCGCGATCATCGCCCTGGGAACGCTGGGGCTGGGGCTTTCGCTGTTCGGCCATGGCGTCCTCGATGCCACCACGCTGTCGCTCTTCGGCAGCCTGGCGCTGATCGCCTGGGGTGCGATCGTGTGGCGCTGGCGACCCGCCAAGCGCAGCATCGCCGCACGCGGGCTGGCACTGGGCAGCGGCGTCGCGCTGCTGATCCTGGCCCAGCTGATGCTGGCACCCCTGTGGCAGCGCTATGACGTCACCCGCCCCGGCGAGCTGATCGCCCAGCTGCAGCTGGACGCCAAGCCGGTGGCCTTCGACGGCAACTACCAGGCCACCTTCCAGTTCGCCGGACGCCTGGAGCATCCGCTCGCCACCCTCGGCTCGCCCGAGGACGCCTGCGCGCTCCACCAGGCTCATCCGGATGCCTGGATCGTCGGCCGCGACCGTGACTGGCGGCGCTATATCGCCGACGCCAGCGCAGTGCACAGCTTCGACTACCGCGGCGGCACGCTGGATATCCTGCCGACCCGGGCACTCTTCCCCGCCGGCCAGTCGACCCTCTGTGGCGCCACCACGCCGGCGCCCTGAGCGCCGGCGTGTCCAGCCGCCTTTTTCAGGACCCCGCATGAAAATTCTCGTCACCGGCGCCGCCGGCTTCATCGGCTTCCACCTTGCCCTGCGCCTCGCTGCCGAGGGCCACAGCGTGGTCGCTCTGGACAATCTCAACGACTACTACGCGGTGGCGCTCAAGCAGGCGCGCCTCGAACGCCTGGGCCAGCTCCCCTTCGTCCGCCTGGATATCGCCGATCTCGCCGCGCTGGAGGCGCTGTTCACGCGGGAGCGCTTCACCCATGTGATGCATCTGGCGGCCCAGGCCGGGGTACGCTACTCGGTCAGCCACCCGCACCAGTACGGCCACAGCAACCTCACCGGCTTTCTCAATCTGCTCGACGTGTGCCAGCGCCACGCGGTCGAGCATCTGCTCTATGCCTCCTCCAGTTCGGTCTACGGGCGTCAACAGCGGCTGCCGTTCCGCGAGAGCGACCCGGTCGATACGCCGGCGTCGCTCTACGCCGCGACCAAGCGCGCCAACGAGATGATGGCCTACAGCTACGCCGACCTGCACCGCCTGCCCGCCACCGGCTTGCGCTTCTTCACCGTCTACGGCCCCTGGGGGCGTCCGGACATGGCACCGTGCCTGTTCGCGGCGCGCCTGCTGCGCGGTGATCCCATCGCGGTCTTCAACCATGGCCGCATGGCGCGGGATTTCACCTATATCGACGATATCGTCGAGAGCCTGGTGCGGCTGCTGCCCCGCGCTCCCGCCGGCGACACCGGCGCCCCACACGCGCTCTACAACGTCGGCCGCGGCGACCCGGTGGCCCTGCTCGACTTCATCGACACCCTGGAAAGCGCCCTGGACGCCCGCGCCCCACGCGACTTCCAGCCGATGCAGCCGGGCGATATCGAACGCACCTGGGCCAACACCACGCGCCTGCGCGAGGCCACCGGCCATGTGCCGCAGGTCTCGCTGGAGAGCGGCATCGAGCGCTTCGCCGCCTGGTACCGCGAGCAGCGCCCGCTGATGCAGCAGGTGATGGCGGGCTGAGCCCACCGCGGCGGGCTCGTCGCCGCCGCGCTCATATCGTAGGATGAACGCACAACCCGCAGCCAGAGCCCTGCGCATGTCGCTCAGCAAGACCCGTACCAGCTTCTACCGCCGTCTCTACGTCGCCTATCTGATCGACTCGGGGCTTGCCACCAACGTGCCGGCGCTGGTGGCAGCCACCGGCATGCCACGGCGTACCGCCCAGGACACCCTCGCCGCCCTGAGCGAGCTCGATATCCACTGCGAGTTCGAGCAGACGCCCGGCGCACGCCACCTCAGTGGCCGCTACGTGATCCACGACTGGGGCCCGCTGTCGGCCGAGTGGATCGCCACCCACGCCGCCGCCCTGGCCCAGACCCTGGGCTATCCGCCGCCGCCTGCCGAGTAGACGCGACCGCGCCCGTTCGCCCAAGCCGCCAAGCCCAGGGACGCGGGCCGTTTTCGTCTGCGCTCCAGCCTATCCGGCCGAGAGCCAGACCAGACCAGACCAGACCAGACCAGACCAGGAGTCAGCATGACCGACCGCCAGCAGCGCCATCAGCGCGCGATGCAGAAGCTCAAGGCCCATGTCGACGACAAGGTCGCCGCCGCCGACCAGCAGCGCGGCCTGCTGCTGGTGTTCACCGGTAATGGCAAGGGCAAGACCACCGCCGCCTGGGGCACGGTGACCCGCGCCCTGGGCTACGGCTATCGGGTCGGTGTGGTGCAGTTCATCAAGGGGCTGTGGGAGTGCGGCGAGCGCGAACGACTGGCCGCGGATACCAATCTCGAGGTGTCGATCATGGCCACCGGCTTCACCTGGGAGACCCAGAACCGGGAGAGCGACACCGCCGCCTGCCAGGCGGTGTGGCAGGACGCCGCGCGCCTGCTCGCCGACCCCGAGGTCTATCTGGTGGTACTCGACGAGATCACCTACATGCTCAAGTTCGGCTATCTCGACATCGACACCGTGCGCCAGGCGATCGCCGACCGACCACCGGAGCAGAGCGTGATCGTCACCGGACGCAACGCCCATCGCGAGCTGATCGAGATGGCGGACACGGTGAGCGAGATGCAGGACGTCAAGCACGCCTTCGATGCCGGCATCCAGGCCCGCCGTGGTATCGACTATTGATCAAAGCATCGACTATTGATCACAGCATCGATGAGGGACCGCCGCGACGACGGATCGTGTCGCCTACTGATCCTGCCCCTCACTGGGGCTGGAGGATGCCAGCCGCGCGGCGGCGTCGGCCAGATCCGCGCACATCTGGCGTGCGGCCTGCGCCAGCCGCGGCCCGGGGCGGCTGATCGCATCGGGGTCGAGGCTGTAGAGGGTGCCGGCAGCCACCGCCGGCAGCGCCGTGTGCCCGGCCCAGAACGCCTGCCAGGCGTCGTCTTTGGCAGCGGCGAGAATCACCTGGGGTCGCGCCAGCAGCAGCGACTCCCAGCCGATCTCCGGCACCAGCACCGGGGCCTGGGCGAACAGCGGCTCGCCGCCACAGTGGCGGATCACCCGGGTCACGATCTGACCGTCGGCCAGCGTGGTCAGCGGCGCCTGTCCTAACTGATAGAACACCCGGGGCGCCGGCGTGAGCTGCTGACGACTCTCCAGCAGCGCACGCTCGAAGCGCGCCGCGGCACGCTCCCCCGCCGCCGGATGGCCGCTCAGCAGGCCGATGTCGCGCAGGTTGCCGGCAACATCGGCCAGCCGCCGGGGCTCACTGCGGTAGACCGGAATCCCCAATGCCAGGAGCTGGCGCACCAGGTCATCCGGGGTGCCACTCCCCCACGCCAGCACCAGATCCGGCTGCGCCGAGACCACCGCCTCCAGCGCAATGCCGCGATAGCTACCAACCCGGGGCAGCTCGCGGGCCGCCGCCGGGTAGTCGCTGCCGGCGATCACTCCGACCAGCTGCGCGCCGGCCCCGGCGGCAAAGGCGTCCTCGACCAGATGCGGCGCCAGCGCGACGATGCGCTGGGCAGGCGCGGCCAGCGTCAGCGCTTCGCCATGATCGTCGACCACCCGGATCTCGGCCTGGGCCGGGAGCGCCATCGGGTTCAGCGCGACCAGGCTGAGTAGCGCAAGGCTCAGCGCCACGCGCGGCAAGCTCCGGGCCAGGCATGGACTTCGTGAACGAGATAGACGTTGCGCCTGACACGGGCCGCCGAGCCAGCGCAGATCGCTAGCGATACGCCGAATGATTAGGGAAAAAGCGCGCATGGAAGCCCTTCTCGCTTGGGACATGGGCATTGGCGAGCATAGCATGAGGGTCCAAGCCCAGCGTGCGTCGGCAATGGCAGCTGCTGCCACCGGCCCCGTGAGCGCTGCAAGTCAAACGCTGGAAGTCAGCAACGACAGTAAGGAAACGCCATGATTCGCTACCGCCCGACCGCCGCCCGCCCGTTCACGCGTCGCCTGCCGCACACCCTCGGCCTGGGTGCCGTCGGCCTGCTGGCGAGCCTGAGCCTGGCCACCCCGGCGCTGGCCGACAAGAGCCCGCATGAACTGCGCGTCCAGGCCAATACCACCCTGAGCGTCGCCCCCGACACCGCGACCCTCGATGCCCGGCTGTGGGAGCGCACCCCGGCACAGGCCCAGGGCAGCGAGACCAGCGGCGACGCCGCCGCGCTCAAGCAGGCCCGTGAGCGGCTCGAGCAGCGCACCGGCGAGCTGATCCGCACGCTGGAGAAGGCCGGCATCCCGCGTGATGCCATCCGCGCCGGCTCGCTCAGCGTGCGCCCTGACTATATTGCGTCGCCGCAGCGTGGCGACGACGCCCAGCCGCCACAGGTGCGCACCCAGCTGGAGCGCCCGATCACCCTCACCCTGGACGATCTGGACCGTCTGCCGCGGGTACTCGATGCCCTCACCACGGCCGGGGTCGATGCCCTCGATGGCGTCACCTACGGCCTCAAGGACAGCGACGCCGCCGACGACCGGGCGCTGGCACAGGCCCTCGAACGCGCCCGGGACAAGGCCAAGCTGATGGCCAAGACCCTGGATGTGGACCTCGGCGATGTGATCAGCGTCGAGGAGACCACCGCGCCCAGCTTCAAGCCACAGATGATGACGATGCGCGCCGCTGCCGAGAATAGCGCCGGCAGCGCACCGGAGTACCGCAGCGGCGAGATCGACATCGACGCCGGGGTCAATGTGACCTGGTCGATCGACGACTGACAGCGCCGGTCGAGCCCACCCTCTGCGCCGCGAGCCCTCCGCGGCGCAGAGGGCTTCTCAAGAAGCCCGCCTCAAACGATCTGTCTCAAGACGCCTGACGCTGGGTCGCGCGTCCCAGCACGATCTCGCCGATCAACGCCACCAGCAGGATCGCCGCGACCCAGCGCAGGTCGAAGCCGGCGCCCAGCCAGCCCAGCGCATCCAGGAACACCACCAGGATCGCCAGCGGGCTGACATAGCGGATCACGAACTGCCACAGCGCGAATGCCCCGCCGGGTAGCCCCAGCTCCTCGCGCACCACTTCACGCCGCAGCACGAAACCGGCCAGCAGCGCCGTGCCCAGCCCACCGAGCGGCATCATCAGGCGTGAGGTGAGGAAGTCGAGCCAGTCGAACACGGTCTTGCCCGCCAGGGTCCAGTCGGCGCCGATGTTGAACGACAGCATCGCCAGCGTGCTCACCAGCCACAGCACGATCCCCACGCCCCAGGCGGCCTGCCGCCGAGCGATGCCATGGCTCTGGTTGAGCCAGGCCACGGTCGCCTCGATCATCGAGATCGCCGAGGTCAGCGCCGCCACCGCCAGCATCAGGAAGAACACCACTTCCACCACGCCACCGAAGGGCATCTGCGCGAACGCCAGCGGCAGACTCATGAAGATCAGGCCAGGGCCGGAGGCCGGGTCCATGCCGTTGGCGAAGATCACCGGGAAGATCGCCAGCCCCGCCATCAGCGCGACCAGGGTGTCGCACAGCGCCACCGTCAGGGTGGTGCGGCCGATCGACTGCTGCGCCGGCAGGTAGGCGCCGTAGGTCAGGATCGCCCCGGAGGCCAGCGACAGGGTGAAGAAGGCGTGCCCCATGGCGGCCAGCACCGCAGGGCCGGTCAGCTTCTGCGGATCGAACGCGAAGAGAAAGTGGAAGCCCGCGCCGAAACCGCCGCTGAACAGCGCATAGACGATCATGATCGCCAGCATCACCACCAGCCCCGGCATCATCCAGCGCACGCTGCGCTCGATCCCCGCCTGCACGCCCTTGCCGACGATCGCCATGGTGGCGATCGTCACCAGGGTGCTCCAGAAGCCCAGGTTCCAGGGGTTGGCGTTGTTGTCCGCGAAGATCGCTGCCATGCCGTCGACGCTGTCCGCCTGCAGCCCACCGGTGACCGCCTTCCACAGATAAGCGACCGACCAGCCGGCCACCACCACGTAGAACGACAGCACCATGAAGCCGCACAGCATCGCCATCCAGCCGAAGGCCGACCACAGCCCGCTGCGCCCCGACTCCCGCGCCACCCGGCGGATCGCGTCCACCGGGCTGCCGCGACCACGGCGGCCGAGGGCGATCTCGGCCATCATCACCGGCACGCCGATGGCGGCAATGCACAGCAGATAGACCAGCACGAAGGCGCCGCCGCCGTACTCGCCGGTCATGTAGGGGAATTTCCAGATATTGCCCAGGCCCACGGAGGAGCCGGTGGCGGCGAGCACGAAACCCCAGCGGCCGAGCCAGAGGGTCTTGGGTGGTGCGGTGTCGGTCATGATTCCTCGAACGCAAAGCGCGCCTGACGGACCAGGCAGCGAATGGAGCGCGATGACACGGTCCCGATGGCCGCGCCTGCGAAAATGCGGCGGGAATTGTACCGTCGGCCCGGAGACGATGCGACAGCCACGCGCCCCGGCCCGCCGTGGTGCGTGTCGCGGTTTGGCCGATGCCGCGGCTTGTGCCAAGCTGCGTGTCTGCGTCCGCACCGTGGCGGGCGATACGAGGAGTGATCGATGTCGCGGCAATTCGCCATTCTCGGCCTGGGCTATTTCGGCAGTACCGTGGCCCGCGAGCTCAAGCGTCACCAGAACCAGATTCTCGGCGTCGACCGCGACGAGTCGCGGGTCGATGCCCTCTCGGACCTGCTCGATCACGCCGTGATCGCCGATCTCACCGACGAGAAGGCGCTGGCCGAGCTGTCGCTGGAGACCTACGACGCGGTAGTGATCGATGTCGACGGCAACCTCGAGGCGAGCGTGATCTGCACCCTGCACGTCAAGGAGCTGGGAGCCAAGGAGATCTGGGCCAAGGCGCACAGTGACGCCCACTACAAGCTGCTCAAGCGTCTCGGCGCCGACCGCGTCATCTACCCCGAGTACGATGCCGGCATACGGGTGGCAGAGAGCCTCAACTACCACGCCATGGTCGACTTCATCCGCCTCGGCGAGCGCCAGTTCATCGTCGAGGTCGAGACCACCGAACGGCTGGTCGACAACTGCAAGAGCGTGGCCAAGCTGGCGATCGACCGGGACTCGCTGTTCCTGGTGGCGATCAAGCGCGGTGAGGAGGTGATCCAGAATCCTTCAGACGACACCACGCTGCAGGCCGGCGACAACCTAGTACTGATGGGCGATCTCGACGCCCTGCGCGAAATCGGCAAGCAGATATGAGTGGCGTGCCGCGGGCTGCCGCTCGCCACACGGGGTCACGCCGATGAGACGCTGGCAACGCCTGGTCAAACCGCTGCGTCGGGCGCCCCACGGCAGCGTCCTGCGCCTGTCACCGCCCGAGGTGCTGCTGATCGGCTTCGCCCTGCTGTGCGCGCTGGGGGCGCTGCTGCTGTGGTTGCCGGGCAGCGCGGTGCGCCCGCTGGCGTGGCACGAGGCGCTGTTCACCGCGACCTCGGCGGTCACCGTGACCGGTCTCAGCGTGATCGATGTCGGCCACGACCTCACCTTCACCGGCCAGGCGGTGCTGCTGGTCCTGATCCAGATCGGTGGACTCGGCTTCATGACCTTCGCCGCGCTGACGGTACTGCTGATCGGCGCGCGCCTGCCGATCCAGCAGCAGAACCTGGTGCGCGAGGCCCTCGGCGAGATCGCCTTCAGCGACGTGCGCCATCTGGTCAGCCTGGTGATCCTGTTCGCCATGCTGGTGGAGGGCCTGGGCACCGCGCTGCTGGCAGCCCACTGGGTACCCGAGTACGGCTGGCGCCTGGGCCTGTGGAACAGCCTGTTCCACGCCATCTCGGCATTCAACAACGCCGGCTTCTCGACCTGGTCCGACAGTCTCATGGGCGAGGTCGATGACCCACTGGTCAACGGCGTGATCACGCTGCTGTTCATCGTTGGCGGGCTGGGCTTCGTGGTGGTCAGCGATCTCTATCGCCAGCGCCGCTGGTCGCGCCTGGCCATGCAGACCAAGGTGGTGCTGCTGGCGACGCTGTGGCTCAACCTGATCGCCACCGCCATTCTGCTCGGGCTGGAGTGGTCGAATCCCAAGACGCTGGGCGCCATCGGCGACATCTTCGGCCGTGTCCAGGCCGCCTGGTTCCAGGCGGTCACGCCGCGTACCGCAGGTTTCAACACCCTCGACACCAGTGCGCTCACCAACGCCTCGACCCTGCTGACCATGGTGCTGATGTTCATCGGCGCCGGCTCCAGCTCCACCGCCAGCGGGATCAAGATCACCACCTTCGTGGTGCTGCTGCTGACCGCCCGCGCCTTCTACCGCAACACCGAGCAGCCAACCGCATTCGGTCGTTCGATCCCCCAGGAGACGGTGATCAAGGCGATCACCGTGGCCCTGGCCGGGGTGCTGCTGGTGGTGCTGACGCTGTTCGGGCTGACCATCACCGATCCCGACAAGCGCTTCCTCGACCTCGCCTTCGAGAGCGTCTCCGCCTTCGGCACCGTGGGGCTGTCACGCGGCGTCACCAGCGATATCTCGCTGCCGGGGCAACTGCTGCTCGGGATCACCATGCTGCTGGGACGCGTGGGGCCACTCTCGGTGGGCTATTTCCTGGCCACGCGACGGGCCCGCGGCGTGCGCTATGCCCGCGGCGACATCCAGATCGGTTGAGGCCTGGCAGCGCTCGACGCCGTGTCGACGCCGCCGGTGCGGGCCTGGCCCGCATCAATCGCGGCGTCAGCCCAGCGCCAGATGCAGCGCCACCCACAGCATCACCAGCGCCACGCCAAGCTCGATACCGCGCCACCAGCGCGGGTCGCGCAGGCGTGGCGCCAACCACTGCGCCAGCCCCACCAGGCCGAAGAACCAGATGAGCGAGGCCAGCGCGGCCCCGGCGACGAAGGCCGGCGGGCTCGCCTGCTGACTGCCGATCAGCCCCAGCATCACCAGGGTGTCGAGGTAGACGTGGGGGTTGAGCAGGGTCACGCCGAGGGTCGCCAGGACCACCCGCCGCGCGCTGGCCCCGCCGCCCGCCGCTGGCGCCAGCGCCTGCGGGCGACGTGCCCGCCCCAGCGCCAGCCACGCCTGCCAGCAGAGCCACACGACCCCACCCCAGCGCGCCGCCTGCATCAACAGCGGGCTCGATGCCAGCAGCGGCGCGAACCCGGCCACGCCGACGGCGATCAACGCCAGGTCGCACAGCGCACAGATCGCCGCCACCCGCAGTGCATACTCCCGGCGCAGCCCCTGACGCAGGACGAAGGCATTCTGGGCACCGATCGCCACGATCAACCCGGCGCCGATCACCAGTCCTTGCAGTAGCGAGACGAGCAGCGGCGCGCTGGCGAGCACGCCAGAGTCGAGGGAGAGGTTCATGCGACGGGTCCTGGGCTGAGCGAAGGGCCGCAGAATGGCGTGCTATGCTCTATTAATTGAAGTTAAAACCCCTAATGGATCATTAGGATCTCTAATGCTCGACTACAAGCTACTCGAAGCCCTGGCGGCGATCGTCGACCAGGGCGGGTTCGAACGCGGGGCGCAGCAGCTCAATCTGACCCAGTCGGCGGTGTCGCAACGCATCAAGCTACTCGAAGCGCGCCTGGGTCAGCCGGTCGTGGTGCGTACGCCACGCCTGCTGCCCACGCCGCTGGGGCAGCGGCTGCTCAATCACGCCCAGCAGGTGCGCCTGCTCGAGCACGATCTGCTCGACCGCATCCCCGCCCTCGGCGAAGGTACCCAGCGCCTGCGCCTGGCGATCAACGCCGACAGCCTGGCGACCTGGTGGGCGCCGACCATCGGCGACTTCTGCCACCGCCGCGGGGTGCTGCTCGACCTGGTGGTCGACGATCAGGAGGTGGCACTGCGGCGCATGCGCGACGGCGAGGTCGCCGGCTGCATCTGCGCCACCGCGCGCCCGGTTCAAGGCGCCCGCGCGCGGGCGCTGGGTCGCATGCGCTACCGGGTCGCCGCCAGCCCCGGCTTCGCCGACCGCTACTTCGTCGAGGGCGTCTCGACCCAGGCGCTGGCGCGGGCACCGGCCATTCTCTACGGCCCCGATGACCGCCTGCAGCAGCGCTACCTCGACAGCCAGGGGTTCAAGGAGCCCTTCCCCCACCACCTGTGTCCGTCGTCGGAGGGAGTGCTGCACATGGTGCTGGCGGGCATCGGCTATGCGCTGATCCCGGAGTGTCAGGCGCAGGCCGCCTTCGAACGCGGCGAACTGGTCGATCTCGACCCCAGTCGACCACTCGACGTGCCGCTTTACTGGCACTTCTGGCGGCACGGCGGCGAGCTGCTGGACGCGCTCACCGTGCATCTGTTCTCCGCCAGCGACGACTGGCTGCTGCCCATGGAGACATCGGCAAGCGCCGGCGCATGATCGGCACACTCCCGCGACGCTTCGAGTGTCGCCATTTGGCAACGTTTTTCGAGACTTTCCAGGCACTTGCGTAGATGGCGCCAGCTTCTAGACTCAACCTTAGCGATACCCGGATGGGTATCGACACTTTATGCACAAGGAGAATGTGACATGGCCTTTCCGACCCTCGACAAACGTCTGCTGATCGCCCTCGCCGCCAGCCTCTCGCTGACCGCCCTGGCCGGCTGCGCCAGCGACAGCAGCTCGCTGGAGAAGGACAGCTCGCAGTACGTGGTCACCGGCCTCGGCGACGATCAGGACGAGGCGCTGGAGAACGCCAAGGAGCGAGCCCTGGAGCAGTGCGAGTCCGAAGATCGCGAAGAGTTCGTGATCGTCAAGCAGCAGATCCTCGGGCCCAACGACGATGCCCGCAAGGCCGCCGAGGCCAATGCCCAGATGGAGGGTGCCACGGTCAACGAAGATACCGAACTGCAGGCAGCCACCCAGGAAGGCGACGGCTACAAGGCGACCTGGACCATCCGCTGCCGCTGAGCCGCGAGTGATAGGTCAGCCCCCGGCCCCGGGCACTCGCCCCGGGGCCGATTTTTTGTTCGAAGCCAATTCTTGTCCTGGGCTGAACCTCCGCCCAGGCCCAGCCTCTGTACGCCGCCAGCGCGGAGGCGCCGTCGGTGGGTAAAACGCGTGCTACCCCTGCGACGGGCGCAGGCGCGCCTCGACGCTCGCTACCTTGTCATCCATCCCCTGCTCGCGATCAGTACGGGTACCCAGCTTCAGCGTGGTGGTGATGCGCGGCGCACCCATGGCGTGAACCCGCTCGTGGCATGCCTTGACCACCGCCATCACTGCGTCCCAGGGCCCTTCGATATTGGTACCGTAGGCGTGCATACGGTAGCCGAGCCCCGAGGCATCGATCACCCGCTGGCACGCCGCCACATACTCGGATACCGAGACCCCGACGCCCAGGGGCACCACGCAGAGATCCACGATCACCTGCAAGGACTCGGCTCTCTCGTCATTCACATCGTCTTTCACATCGCTGCTCATATCGTCGTTCATCCGAATGTACTGATGTCACCGGTCGCGGCCGGCCCGCTCAGCCTGAGCCTAGCACTGCCGCGGTCACCGCGTCGGCCCCATGCTCAGGGAGGGCTCGCCCGCCGAGTGACAAATCTGCCCCATCCCTCTGGAATAATCCCGTAGTCGCGCTAGGATTAACAAAAGACACAAAGCCGTTAGCACGCAATGCAATTGGTGTCGCGAAAACGCAATGGCTGTCGAGAAGCAGCCCCACCGCTGTGGCATTCGCAGGCAACAGCGCGCGCGCAGCGGCGATTGACTTCGTCATCGTTCGATCAATCGGGGCGTTTTAGGTGAGTCGGGAAACCGGCTGGCAAGTGCCGTCACTGGTCTTGTTTCAAGCCTTTCCAGCGCAGGTTTCATCACATGCACGCTCCGCTCTCGTCGTGCGGCCAAGCCGCGCAGTCTGACCTTTGCCAGGAACGATCATGACCAGCAATGCGCCCATCGCCCCCGTCTCACTACCCGATACGCGTGCCCGCCATACCATCGAAAAGATGCTCGAAGGCTCCGGCGTCACCCTCAATGGCGGCCAGCCCTGGGACATTCGCGTCCATCACCCCGATCTGTTCTCACGCATCGTGCGTCAGGGGTCGATCGGCTTCGGCGAGGCCTACATGGATGGCTGGTGGGAGTGCGACCGCATCGACGAGATGATGCACCGACTGCTGCACCACGGTCTCGGCGATGCCGCCCACACCCCCGCCGGGAGGCTGCTCTACCGACTGCGCTCGAGCTTCATGAACCTGCAGAGCAAGGCGCGCGCCTATATCGTCGGCCGCGAGCACTACGATCTCGGCAACGACCTGTTCACACGCATGCTCGATGCCACTCTGTGCTACTCCTGCGCCTACTGGAAACAGGCGACCACGCTGCACCAGGCCCAGGTGGCCAAGCTCGACCTGGCCTGCCGCAAGCTGGCACTCGAACCCGGCATGCGGGTCCTCGACATCGGCTGCGGCTGGGGTAGCTTCGCCGAACACGCCGCGAGCCACTATGGCGTCGAGGTGACCGGCATCACCATCTCCGAAGAGCAGGCCAAGCTCGCCCGCGAGCGCTGCGCGGCACTACCGGTGGAGATTCTGCTGGAGGATTACCGCGATCTCGACGGCGAGTTCGACCGCATCGTCTCGATCGGCATGTTCGAGCACGTCGGCCAGCGCAACTACGCCACCTACTTCGACACCGTCGAGCGCCTGCTCAAGCCGGGTGGGCTGTTCATGCTGCACACCATCGGCTCCAACACCAACGAGGTGAGCGCCGACCCGTGGATCAACAAGTACATCTTCCCCAATGGCGTGCTGCCCTCGGTGCAGCAGATCAGTGATGCCAGCGAGGGCAAGCTGGTGATGGAGGATTGGCAGAACTTCGGCCCGGACTACGACACCACCCTGATGGCCTGGCAGGAGAACCTGCTCGCCCACTGGCACGAGATCGCGCAGCACTACAACGAGCACATCAAGCGCATGTTCCTCTACTATCTGGGCGCCTGCGCCGGGGCTTTCCGCGCCCGCGAGCTGCAGCTGTGGCAGGTGGTGTTCTCGCACTCGCGCCAGGGCCGCTACGACGCCCCGCGCTGATCCGCCGAGTGGCTCGCAGCGCGGCCCAACGAGGCCGCGCAGTACCTAGGCACCGTCGACGCTACTCCGCGGTCGCCGGGGTCACGTGAATGCCGAACAGGCTCGCCTCGCCGCTGCCGCGCCCGGCCTCCTCGGGCGCGACCTGGCGCCCGTCACGCACGATGACGTGTCCGCCCTGCCCCTGCTGGCCGCCGATCACGCTACCCACCAGATAGGTGGGGAAGATGCTCGGGTCGTTCTCGTAGTTGGGGTTGTGGATCAACCCGATCATCTGGAAACGCCCGCGGGTGTTGCGCAGCGACTCCAGCGAGTCCTGGATCAGGCGACGATGGGAGAGCTTGGAGAACAGCCCGTCGAGCAGAATCACACTCTCGCGACTGGCCCGGGCGCGGCGCTTCTGAGTTCCCGGCAGTTCGCGCAGCTCGCGCTCGATGGCGAACTCCGAGAGCTTGACCAGCCACATCAGCGACACCGCCTCACGCTGCCCTTCCGACATATCCTCGTTGAGCGAGAACAGCCGTCCATGCGGGCGGATGGCATCGTGCTTGATGCGAATGCTCACCGTCTGGAACAGGCCGCGATAGATGCGCCGGCGGATCTGCCGGGTCAGCTCGTCGTCGCGCCCGCCCTTGTTCTGGGCAGTCTCGCCGGACTGCTCCAGGCGCCGCCGCTGCACCGCCAGATGGGCATCGATATCCGCCAGCAGCTGCTGGATCAGCTCGCGCACGGCGTCGTCGGCGATCAGCGCCGCCTTGACCTCGAAGTAGGCACCGCCATCGCTCGAGCGGCTCGCCACCCGCTTGAGGATCTCGAGGTTGCCGGCGGCATCGATGATGATCGAGCTCAGGCGCTCGACCAGGGTGTCCTCGATCTGCTCACGCGAGGTGTGCAACCGGGCCACCCGGGTGCGGTGCTCGTCGAGCTGCCCCTGCAACTGACGGTGGAGACCACGCAACGACTCCAACGCCTCGTGGCTGACCCCTTCCAGGGTGCCCAGACGAGCGCGCTCGGATTCGTTGAATAGCCGGCTGGCGCTCGCCGCCTCCAGCGACAGTGCCAGCGCCTTCTCGCGGGCGGTGACATCGCGGGCCTGGCGCTCGCGGTTACGCGCGCGCTCGCCCAGATTGAGCCCGCCCAGCCCATCGAGCAGGGTCTGCTGGCAGGTCTCGAACGCCGCCGGGTCGAAGGCATCGCTATCTTCAGGGTCGAGGGAGGCCTGCGCCCAGCGCCGCCAGTCGGCCAGGGCAGCATCGAGGCGTTCGGCCTCGGCGTGGTCCGCCGGCCAGCCGGCGCCGGCATCGGCCAGGGCGCGCTCGGCCCAGCCCTCGGGCAGCTGGCGCAGCACCTCGAGCCAGGCCACGGCGAGCTGGTCGGTGATATTGAGCGCCTGCTGATGGCGCATCAGACGGCTCTCCAGTCCCTCCTGCTCGCGGCCGTTGTGGCGGCGCTTGTCGCGGGTCTCCTTGAGCGTCTGCTTGAGCCGCCCGATGTCGCGCTCCAGGGTGCGGTTGCCGCCCTTCTCATCGCGCACGTCGAGGAAGGCACGAATGCGCTCGAAATCGAAGTCGGCGCGTCGGCTGGCGGCGGTCAGGGCTGCCTGCAGCGCCGCCTCGCGTTGCTCGGCCTGCTGCATGAAAGCCGGGCCCGCGTCGGCCACGAACGCCGCCAACCGGCGCAGCCGCTCGCGCTCGCCGTCGGCGAACAGCTGGCGCAGCTGCTCGCGGTGGCTCTCGCGGCGTGCGTCCAGCGCCTCACTCTCCAGCGTCAGCTCGGCCAGCGTCTCCTCGAGTTCCGCCGCTTCCTCGGCCACCGCGGCGAGGCTCGCATCGATCTCCTCCAGGCGCTCGACGCCACCGGCGCTGGCGAAACGCTCCGCGGCCAGCCACGCCTCGCCATGGCTCTCGAACTCCCGCGCCAGACGTTCGCGCTCGGGGGTGTACTCGGCGAGCCGCTGCTCGACCTGGACACGCGCCTGGCGCGCCGCGGTGAGTGCCGCCTCGCCTCCCTCTTCGAGGAAGCGCTGGTAGTCATCGATCGACTTCAGCGCCGCCTCGCCGAGGCGTGGCGTCAGCGCCGCCTGTTCAGCGGCGAGCCGGGTCTCGCGCTCCTCGACGGCTGCCAGTTCCACCTCTGCCTCGCGGCTCACCGCCTCGGCCGCGCGCAGCGCCAGCGCGAAGCGCTCGCCGTGCGGGTCGAGACGCTCGATCTCCGCGCTCAGCGCCAACAGCCGCTGGCGGTCGACCTCGAGGCGCTGCTGGGTCTCGTCGCGCAGCGCGGTGAGATAGGCCGGGTCGAGGGCGGCCTTGACCGCCAGCGTCTCCACGCCCTGGATCGCGCCCAGCGGCAGCTCGCCGCGGGCCAGCGTGGTACGCAGCCGCTCCCCTTCGAGGACCGGCACCCCGCAGCCGGCGTCGATCAAGCACTGCGCGGCGTCTCGCGCCTGCGCCTCGCCCTCGACCACCGGCGCGAACAGCTGCCCGGCGGCCTGGGCCAGCCACTCCCGGCGTACCTGGGTGTCGGCCTCGACCGCGGCCAGTACCTCGTGCAGCGGCTGGAAAGCGATCTCGCTTGCCGTCAGCAGGCGCTGCGCATCGCTCTCCGCCGCCAGCCGCGCCAGCGGGTCCCCACTCAGGCTCTCCAGATAGCGCTCGCGGGCCTCGATCGCACCGTCGAGGCCATCGCGCTCGCGCAGCAGCCGCGGATAGCGCGCCTTGGCATCCTTGAGCCACGCCTCCGGCGACTGCTCGCTGCAGTCGCCGAAGTCCGCCTGCGCCTGGACCAGGCGCTCGAGCTCGCTGCGCTGCTGGCTCAGTTCATGCCGTCGGTCCTGACACTCCCGCGACTGGCGGTAGAGGGTGTCGCGCAGGTGTACCGGGGCAGCGTCGGCGTGCCAGTGGCAGTAGCGTTCGGCGGCGTCCTCCAGTGGCGCCAGGCGTTCGAGGCGGGCATCGATATCGGCCAGCTCGCGCCGCGCATCGGCCAGGATCTGCTCGTGTTCGCTCAGCGCACTACGCCGCGCACTCCAGAAGCCGATCGCCGAGTGCTCCGGCCACTGCGCATTGAACGCCTGCCACGCCTGGCGTCCGGCGGCCAGCGGCGCCAGTTCGCCCTCGAGTCGCTGGCGCTGCTCGCGCCGCGCCTGCAGCGCCGCGAGGGTACGCTCGCGCTGAGCGTTGAGATTGGCGGCCTGGGCATCCCATTCGCCGAGCTCCGCCTCCAGCGTCTCCTGGCGTTCCTGCTTGAGGGCCAGCACCGCTTCCGGCGTGGTGTCAGGGTGCTCGCGTTCGAAAGCCGCATACCACTGCGCCGGCTGCTTGAGTTCGCCCATGCGCCCGAGGTGTTCGGCATGTTCGCGGCGCGCCTGTTCGAGAGCTTCGCGGGCGGCATCACGGGTCGCTTCGGGAGTCTCCAGCTCGGCTTCGCTGAACAGCCCCTCGGCGAGCGCCTGGGTGTAGACGCTCTGGTTGTCGATGAAGTCGCGCTGGCGCGACTCCAGCTGTTCGCGCTCCTGCTCAAGGCGCTCCAGAGACTCGTCGAGCTGCTCGGCATCCAGACGCAGCGAGCGGCGATATTCGCGGTCGGCGATCACCTCTTCGCGGAAGCGGTTGCCGTCGAGCCCCTCGAACGCCTCGGCGGCTTCGTCGAGCACACCCAGGGCGCGGTAGCGCGCGGCGTCATCAGCGAAGGCGTGGCTGTCGGCGAGCCAGGCACGCGCCTGGTCGAAGGCGACATGGCCGATGTCCCGCGCCACGATCCAGCTCGCCTGGGGCAGATGCACCAGGCGGCGGTGGGTGTCGACCCGCGCCCCGCGCTCGGAGAGTGCCAGCCGCACATTGCGCTCGGCCTGCCGACTCAGCTTGGCCAGCAGCCAGGTGGAGACCCGCGGACGTTCGGTGTCGCCGATCGCCCAGGCCAGCCCGGTGGTCGCCTCGGCGACCCCGGCTTCCAGCGTCTCGGTGCCATCGCGCTGGCCTGGCAGCCCCGGCAGCGGCGCCAGCGCCTGGCCACCGAGCAGACGCTCGGCCTCGAGCAGCGAGGCGTCGAGCGCGGCCAACTGACGCCGCGACTCGAGCAGGCTCTCGCCCTCCTCGTTGAGGGTGGCGAGACGCTCGACCTTGTCGTCGGCGCGCTGCTGGTCGCTCTCGGCCTCGGCCAGGCGGTGACGCAGCTCGGTGATACGAGTGCCGGAGTTGAGGATGACGTCCTCGATCAGATCCTCTTCCTCGTCGGTCTCGCCACGGGTGGCCCCGGAGAGGATCTGCGGCGCCAGCACCTCGTAGAAGAACGCCTGATCGGCCTTTTCGCCGGCCCGCGGCTTGATCGCGTTGAAGATCTGGCTCTTGTCGGCCCCGCCCTCCTTCTGGAACGCCGCCAGCTGGGCCAGCTCGCGCCGTGAGATGTGCACTCCGACCGCCTCCAGCCACTCTTCGCGGTTGGTGGCGCGGGTGACCCCGTGGGCGCGCATCAGGCTCTGGAAATCGGCGTTGGCGTAGAGCGCCAGCTTGCCGTCGCGGGTGATATGGTGCACCGGCACGTCGGAGAGCTGACCCGGATAGTGGTAGAACACCAGCCCGCTGCCGTCGCTGTAGCCGTACATGCCGAAGACGAAGGTCTCGCCGGCGACCTCCTCGCCGGCCACCGCGAGCATGTCGTCCTGCTGAGTGCTGCCCTGCTGGGCACGGAACTCGACCCGCAAATGGGTCCAGCTGCGCGCTTCGCCGGCGACCTTGGAGGGCGAGCACTTGCGCCGCGTGCGGGTGAGCAGCTGGCGGTCACGCGAGAGCATGCCGATCAGCGCCTCGGCCATGGTGGTCTTGCCGAAACCGTTCTCCATGCTGATCGCGCTCGACTGCCCGCGCAGGTCGATCAGCAGGTGGCGCATCTTGGCTTCCCACGGCGAGGCGATGTCGCCGTGCTTGTTGAGCAGGTTGGCGATCTCGATGCGATGAATGACGCTCATGCGCGCGGCTCCTCGTCTTCCTCGGCGCGGGGGGCGTCATCTTCCGCCCCGGTGGCCGCGCCCTGCTGTTCCGCAGCGCTCGGCTGCGGTGTCTGCTCGGCGTCGGGCTGCTGGGCCTGCGCGTCGCTCGGCGGCGGTGTTTCTTCGCCACTGGGCTGGTGGGCTGCCTCGGCGTCGGGCGTCTGCGCCAGCAAGCGCTCGCCGTCGCTGCCCTCGGCGGAGGTCAGCTCGATCAGGTGGGTCAGGTGGTGCACGCCGATCTGCTCGGCTTCGAGGGCCCCGAGCAGGGTCTGCTGCCACACGTCCTCGTCGCCGGACTCGCGCACCAGGTCGAGATGCCCGGCCCGCACCAGCAGATCGATGAACGCCTTGACCCGGCGCGGGATATCCTCACCACGCTCATCGAGCAGCACCCGGCTGTTCTCCGGGGCACGCTCGCCCAGCCCGCGCAGGATCTCGAGCTGATCGCGCACCAGCTCGACCAGCTCGCGGGTGACGAAGGTCGCCTCCTGATAGCGGCTGACATCGGAGAGCGCACGGTTCAAGCGGGTATAGATCAGGGTGTGCAGCAGCAGCCACAGCTGCAGATACCACAGCGCCAGCTCGGCGCGGCTCTCCTGGCGCAGCTTGAGCGCCTCGAACACCGCATCGCGGGTATAGAGCGGTGGCTGCTCCAGCTCCGGGTCCGGCAGCAGCGCGAAGAAGCGCGAGCCCGGCGCGATGCCGGGATAGTCCCCGGCCTCGAACACCTTGAGCCGCATGCCCTGGCCGGCGAGGAAGTCGCGCAGCGCCTCGCGCTCGCTCTCCTGGGCATCGTCGATCAGCGCACAGACGTCGCGCTCGGAGAGCTGGCCATCGCGCGCGGCGCGGCGCTTGCGGCCGCCGCTGGGGACGCGCTCGGCGGTGCGATAGCGCAGCAGATAGGCGACCACCTCGCCCATTTCCATCATGTTCATAGTCAAACGTCCTGGTCTGGCACCGTCGTCTCGCGCACGCGCAGCGACGGTGTGACGGCGCCTTCGATCCGGCGCCCGTCGGGCAATTCGATGGTGAAGGGAGTGTCGTCGATCCCCACGCTGAGATGCTCGTCGAGCAGCTGGGTGTCGACGAAGGTGTTGAGCAGCTGGGGCAGGCAGTCGAGCGCTTCGTCATCGAAGCGGTGCCAGCCCTCGCGCAGCGCCTCGGGCAACGACAGCGGCGCTTCGCGCAGACGCTGGCGCAGCGCCGGGCCCCGCGCCTTGAGATAGCGCGCCAGCAGCGGATCGGCACCGGGCCGGTCGCCGGCCTCGTCGAACACCAGCGCGGCACCGCTGCGCTCGGCGCGGCGGGTCTCCACCAGCGGCAGCAGCGTCTCCACCCGGGGTATCGCCACCCGCGTGCCCAGCGGCATCATGCGCGCCACCACCGCGTCCTGCAGGCGCTGTGGTGGCGGCGCCAGCAGCAGGCGCTGGGCCAGACCGGCGAAGTCGATCACCCCCATCGACTGGATACGCCCCTCGGCGATATCGGAGAGCAGTTCGGAGAGACGCCGTGACAGGTTCTCGATGGCGTTGAGCACGCGTCCGATCGCCCCCGAGAGCATGCGCAGGTCCCACTCCGTCTCCTGCTGCTCGGCCCAGTGGGCGAAGTGCTCGGCGACCCCGGGGGCAGAGAGCTGAGCACGGGCGCTGAGCAGAGTGTTCTGGATCGTGCTCAGGGCGTTGTGGTAGTGGCGCTCGTTCTCCTCCAGCGCCGCCAGCTTGCCCTCATGGGTGGGGTTCTCGCGTACCCGGCGCAGCTCCTGAGTCAGTGCGCGGATCGCCATCAGGATCTGCTGGGTGATATCGGGCACCCGGGCGTAGTCGCCCCGCGACAGCGCCGCCATCACCTTGGCCGCGTCGTACTCGGAATAGAGCAGGTCCTCGACCTGGCTGGCCAGGGTCACCGCCTGCCGTCCGCTCGGGGTGAGGCGCACCTGGCCGGTCTGGCCCTGCTTCTCGATCAGCGCGGTGCGCTTGGTGCTGCGCCCGCTGCGCTCGCCCGGCGCCAGCTCGTTATCGGCGGGGCCGGCCTGCCACTCGCGGTAGTGGATCTCGCTGGGGGTGGCGAGCAGATTGATCACGAAGCTCAGATCGTCCGCCGGCAGCGCCGGGTACTCGCCGCGCAGATGCGAAAGGCAGCGGCGCTGGGTGACGAAGGCACTGTTGGTGGCGAAATCCACCTCGAGCAGGTAGTCGAGCAGCAGACAGCCCAGGTCGAGCCAGTAGCCGTCACGCAGGCCGCGCCGCTGCTCCTGATTGACCTGGACGAAGGGCGAACCCGGCTCATGGGCGCTGTCATGCAGATCGAGCAGCCGCGTCGTCGCGACCAGCAGCTTGTTCCAGGCGGTCATGTCGACTCCAGACAGGAAAAACCGCACCCGCCCATGGCGCTGCCGCGGGTGCTCGTGAAGCGCCGCATTATGCCAAGGTTACGGTTTCAGGTCATGACGATCCGGGTAACAGCGAGACACCTGCGGCAAGTCGACGGCACGCTCGGCGCGGGATCTGACGTCGTGCGCCGCGCAACCTCGGCCCCCAGCGCTACGCCCGACGCCCTGATCGCCCTAGTGCTGGCCGGCCTGAATCTTGACGGGACTACGTCTCGGCCGACGCACGCCGCAATTTGTTCACCGCCGCCTCGATGGAGCGTTCGTAGCTGACCAGCGGTGGGCGCACGCCATTGGCGAACAGCATCCGCCGCATGTCACTGTGGGTGCCGGTCAGCGCAATGCGGATACCGGCACGCCGCGAGGCGCTCAGCATGCCCTCCAGGGCGCGGGCGGCACTGACATCGATGAAGGGCACCTCGGTGAAGTCGAGAATCAGCCCGCGGTGGCGATCGGACACCCGCGCCAGGATCGACTCGATCGAGGTGGCGGCCCCGAAGAACCAGGCGCCGGAGAGCCGATAGACCACCAGCTCGGGATCGGCGGGTGAAAGCCCTGTGTCACGGTAGTCGAAGCTCGTATCCGCCACATCCTCCGGCACCCAGGGCATCTGCGCCGCCCCCACGGTGCGCGACATGCGCTGGATGAACAGCAGCGCGCCCAGCAGCGTGCCGGCCAGAATCCCCTCGGTCAGATCGCGGAAGACCGTCAGTAACAGCGTGATCAACAGTACCGCGGCATCGCCCCGCGACGCCCGCAGCAGACTGACGAAAGCGTGCTTCTCGATCATGTTCCAGGCCACCACCGCCAGCACCCCGGCCAGGCTCGCCAGCGGGATATAGTCCAGCAGCGGGGCCGCCAACAGAATGAACAGCAATAACAACAGCGCATGCAGCATGCCGGCGATCGGGCTCGCGGCGCCGGCCCGCACGTTGGTGGCCGTGCGCGCAATGGTGCCGGTGACACAGATACCGCCGAACAGTGCCGAGGCGACGTTGGCCACCCCCTGAGCCACCAGCTCGCAGTTGGCGCGGTGGCGGCGCCCGCTCATGCCGTCCGCCACCACCGCCGACAGCAGCGATTCGATCGCCCCCAGCAGCGTGAAGGCCACGGCGCTGGGCAGGACCTCGATGACCTTGTTCCAGGAGAGCGCCGGCAGCGATGGCATCGGCAGGGTTTCCGGAATGCCGCCGAAAGCGGAGCCGATGGTCGCCACCGGCAGATCCAGCAGCGCCGTCGCCCCCGCGGTCACCGCTATCGCCACCAGCATGCCCGGCCAGCGCGGTCGTAAGCGCTTGACCAGTACGATGGTGGCGATGGTCGCCAGGGCCAGCGCCATGGTGACAGGGCTGGCCGTGGGCAGCGCCTGCCAGATCGCCGGCAACTTCTCCAGCAGCGGGCCGGGCTCCTGCCCGGCGAAGGTCAGCCCCAGCAGCGGCTTGAGCTGGCTGGCGAAGATGATCAGCGCGATCCCGGCGGTAAAACCGACCGTCACCGGATAGGGGATCAGGCGGATCAGGCTGCCCAGCCGCAGCCAGCCGATCAGTGTCAGCATTACCCCCGAGAGCAGAGTGGCGAGTAGCAGCCCTGCCATGCCGTGAGCCTGCACGGTCGCCGCCACCAAGACGATGAAGGCGCCCGCCGGACCGCCGATCTGGAAGCGGCTGCCGCCCAGCAGCGATACCAGAAAGCCACCGATGATGGAGGTATAAAGTCCCTGGGCGGGAGAGGCGCCGGAGGCCATCGCAATGGCCATCGACAGCGGCAGCGCGACGACGGCCACGGTCAGCCCGGCGATCAGATCGGCGCGCAGTTTGGCGAGCCCATACCCTTCGCGCAGGACGGTCACCAGCTTGGGGGTGAAGAGCGCCGCGAAACCCGGCGCATTGGCGGTGCGGACATGCTTCATGACGAGCGAGGCCTTTCGAGTCGAGTGTGGGCGGTGATATCGGCGGCGTTACGACTTGCCGGGCGCCGTCTTGAGACGCACTCCGCGCCCGGTGGCCTGGCTGATCGCCTCATCGCCGATCAGCTCGACACCGGCGCGCTCCAGCGCCTCCACGACCTTGGTCAGGCTGTCGATGACGCCGCGCACGGTGCCAGGGCTGGCTTCCATACGCTGAATGGTGGGTACCGAGACGCCCGCCAGCGCCGCCAGGGCGCGCTGATCGATGCCCAGCAGGGCGCGGGCGGCACGCATTTGAGGACCAGTGATCATTTCACGCTCCACCAGGTGAGACTTGGCACCCACTCAGTCTAAAGCATCGATAGTCGTTTCTAAACATCTCAAGTGATATCTCAGATATCAAAATAGATATTTTCAAATATCACCCAAGGGGCAAGAAGCGCCCGCGCAGGCAGCCGCCGAGCGCGTCTCGCGCGGCGTTCCCTACGCTACCTGCTAAGTTAGAAGGCGTACGCTCATTCTCGGGAGTCGCATCATGCAACTACGTCGCCTCGGCCAGACCGGGCTCAAGGTCTCTCCGCTGTGTCTCGGCACCATGACCTACGGCACGCCGCGCTGGCGCGACTGGGTGCTCGACGAGGCGCAGAGCCGCCCCTTCATCCAGCAGGCACTGGAGGCCGGGATCAACTTCTTCGATACCGCCGACATGTACTCCGACGGCGAGTCCGAGCGCGTGGTGGGACAGGCGCTCAACGACTTCGCCCGGCGCGAGGAGGTCGTGGTGGCGACCAAGGTCTACAACCCCACCGGCAACCGCTCGCCCAACGAGCGCGGGCTCTCGCGCAAGCATATCCACCACGCCATCGATGCCTCGCTCGGCCGGCTGGGAATGGAGTATGTCGATCTCTATCAGACCCATCGCTGGGACTACGACACCCCTATCGAAGAGACCATGGAAGCGCTGCATGAGGTGGTCAAGGCGGGCAAGGCTCGCTATATCGGCGCCTCCAGCATGCACGCCTGGCAGTTCGCCAAGGCCCAGCACGTCGCCGAGCGCAATGGCTGGACACGCTTCGTCACCATGCAGCCGATGGTCAACCTGATCTATCGCGAGGAGGAGCGCGAGATGCTGCCGCTGTGCCGCGACCAGGGGGTCGGCGTGATCCCGTGGAGCCCGCTGGCACGTGGCATTCTCGCCGGCAGCAAGGCAGTGGACAGCGAGGGCACCACCACCCGCGCGCGCAGCGACGAGCAGATGCGCGCCTGGAACCTGGGCCAGGATCGAGACGCCCCGGTGATCGAGGCGCTGGGCCAGGTGGCCAAGGCCCGCGGCGTGTCGCCGGCGCAGATCGCCCTGGCGTGGCTGTTGCACAAGCCCGGTATCACCGCCCCGATCGTCGGCGCCAGCAAGGCACATCATCTCGACCAGGCGCTGGGCGCGCTCGATATCACCCTGAGCGAAGACGAGATCGCCACGCTGGAAGCTCCCTACGTGCCCCACGAGGTGGTCGGCTTCAACTGAGCCGGAGTGCTGGCGGCGCCCGATGCGGGCCGCACCGGCGAGCGCTCCAGGCAGCGCCAGCGAGTGGCGCGGGCGCAGGCGCGGTGGCATCATGAAGCCTGGCGGCCCGCGGGGCCGCCGAACCAGACCAGAGTTTGTGAGACACGCCAGGCCGGGCGACAGCGCGATGCGCAGAGACGTTAGCGTGTCGCGCCCGGCCTACCACCATGGCCGCCAGAATCGACGAGGTAGTGCACGCCAATGTTTGAGAAGATCGAGCGCGTTCCCGGGGATGCCATTCTCGGGCTGATCGAAGCCTACAACCAGGATAGCAATCCGCAGAAGGTCGATCTCGGCGTCGGCGTCTACCGCGATGCCCACGGCCACACGCCGATCATGCGCGCCGTGAAGCAGGCCGAGGCGTATCTGCTGGAGCACGAGCAGACCAAGAGCTACATCGGCTCCCACGGCGATCCGCGCTACGGCAAGGTGCTGCTGCCGCTGGTGCTGGGCGCCGACTCTGCGGTCCTGGCGGCCGACCGTGCCAGCGCCACCCAGTCACCGGGCGGCACCGGCGCGCTGCGGCTGGCGGCGGACTTCATCAAGTCGAACCTGCCGGGCAAGCGCATCTGGCTCTCCGACCCGACCTGGCCCAACCATCTGGGCATCTTCGACGCCGCCGGCATCGAGATGCGCAAGTACCCCTACGTCAGCGCCGACAACCGCCTCGACTTCGACGCCATGCTGGCGACGCTCAAGGAAGTACCGCAGGGTGACGTGGTGCTGCTGCACGCCTGCTGTCACAACCCGTCGGGCTTCGATCTCGACCGCGAGCAGTGGCAACAGGTGCTGGAAGTGGTCAAGTCGCGCGGCCTGCTGCCGCTGGTGGACTTCGCCTACCAGGGCTTCGGCGAGGGACTGGAAGCGGACGCCTACGGGGTGCGGCTGATGGCCGAGAACCTCGACGAGGTGCTGATCACCAGCTCCTGCTCGAAGAACTTCGGCCTCTACCGCGAGCGTACCGGCTGTCTGATCGTGATCGCCAAGAATGCCGAACAGATGCAGAACGTGCGCTCGCAGATGGCGATCGTGGCGCGCGAGAACTACTCCAACCCGCCCTCCCACGGCGCTGCCATCGTCACCGAGATCCTCGAGTCGGCGGAGCTGGCACGGGTGTGGCGCGAGGAGCTGACCGAGATGTGCGACCGCATCAACGGTCTGCGCAGCGACCTGGTCAGTGCGCTTGCGCCCTACGGCCTCGATAAGCGCTTCGCCCACGTCGCCGCCCAGCGCGGCATGTTCTCCTACACCGGGTTGAGCGCCGAGCAGGTCAAGCGCCTGCGCGACGAGTTCAGCATCTACATGGTCGGCTCCGGCCGCGCCAACGTGGCCGGCTTCACCAGCGAGAACCTGCCCTACGTGGCCAAGGCGATCGCTGCCGTGGTCGACTGACGGGGCTGAGATAGCAGCGCTACCGACAGCGCATTGACGCAAAACGCCCGGCCACTGGCCGGGCGTTTTACGTAGACGATACGGCAACCGTTTGGCGAGTTACTCCGAGGGCGCGAGGGTATCCGAGCCCATCGCCTCGCGAAAGCGCTGGTGGGTGATGCCGCCGGACTCGGGGTCGGCGAGCCGCTCGAACAGCGCCTGCTGCTTGGCACTGACCGCTTCGTCACGGTCGATGACCCCATCGCCGTTGACGTCGAGCTGGTCGAAGCTCAGCGCGTTGGGGCGCTGATCCACCGGCGTCTGGGCACCACCGTCGGTGAAGGCGGCGTTGTCGCGCCCCACCCCGCCGGACTTCTCGATCGACTCACGGTCGACCTGGGAGGCGTTGGCCGGCGGCTGCGGCTGGCCGCTATCGGCCTTGACCGTCAGGCTCGAGTCGTCGCCGTCCGCGGCGCCATCGGCCGTCTGTGCCAGGGCGGGCAGCGCACTGCCCGCAGCCAGCAAACCGATACCCAGACGCAGAGCCCAGGGACGTGTCCAAGAACGCATGGCAGATCCTCTCAAGACGATGTGCTCTTGAGACCGCTGCCGAGCAAAAAAATTCGCGCAGCGACACTCCCTCGGGCCCAGCGGCCCGAGGGAGTGTCGCTGTCCAAGGTGAACTTACTCGTCCCAGATCGGGGCAAAATCAGGATCGGCGATACGCTCGCCGCGGTCGAGCCCATCGATCTCGGCGATCTCGGCGTCGCTCAAGCGAATCTCCAGCGCTTCGAGATTGGCCTTCTGGTGTTCCGGCTTGGTCGACGACGGAATGACGATGATATCGCGGGCGGCGACCCAGGCCAGCGCGATCTGCGCCGGGGTCACCGCGTGATGCTCGGCGATGCGCTTGAGCACGGCATCCTCCATCACCCGCCCCACCGCCAGCGGCATGTAGGCGGTCACCTCGAGCCCCTTGGCTTGGCAGTGCTCGACCAGCGCACGGTTGGCCAGGAACGGATGGACCTCGATCTGGTTGGTCACCAGATGCTCGCCGCCGGGCAGCGCCAGCGCCTGGTCGATCTGCGCGATGGTGAAGTTGGAGACGCCGATATGCCGGGTCAGGCCGCGCTGGCGGCAGGCGTCGAGCGCACCCAGATAGTCAGCCATGGGCACCTCGTCGTTGGGCGAGGGCCAGTGGATCAGGGCGAGATCGACCTGCTCGAGGCCAAACGCGTCGAGGCTCTGCTCCAGGCTGGCGGTGAGCGCCGCCGGCTCGAGCTGATCCCACCAGATCTTGGTGGTGATGAAAAGCTCGTCGCGGGCGATACCGCTCTGGCGCACCGCCTTGCCCACCGCGGCCTCGTTGCCGTACATCTGGGCGCTATCGAGGTGGCGGTAGCCGAGGTCGAGCGCCGAGGTCACCGAGTCGATGACCGCCTGCTCCTTGAGACGATAGGTACCCAGGCCCGGCTGCGGCAGAAGATGACGTGACATGAAGCGGCTCCTCGATCGTGCGGAGAGGTGAAAAAAACCGTACCGATAGGCAGCGCCCGCCTCCCCGCGCTCGGGCGCCGCCCCTGTCCATGCTAGACTCAAGTTCGATTTTCTGCCCGGATCGAGGCATGTCAGACGCCACGCCCTCCCCGCACCGCCAGCAGCTACTTCTCGTCGGCAACGGCGATGCCCACCTGCATGTCGCCAGCCACGCCCGCCAGCTGGCGCAGGCGGGTATCGACGTCACCCTGATCACACCCCAGCCGTTCGCCTTCGCCGACTGGCTCGGCGGTATGCTCGGCGGCGAGTGGCAACTCGACGACGTGCATCTGCCCGCATCACGCATTACCGCCCACGGCGCCACCCATGTGGCCGCCAGCGTGGTCGCCGCCGACCGCAGCAATCGCCGAGTGACCCTGGACAACGGCCAGCGCCTCGACTACGACTGGCTGTCGATCGATCTGCCACCGGTGGTCGACGCCCAGGCCATTCCCGGCTTCTACACCGCCCAGGGCATCTATGGCGCCAGCGCCGATTCCCTGTGGGCGCTGCGCCAGCAGCTCGAGAGCGAGCTGGCCGACCCCGCCCGACGCCTGTCCAACGTGGCGGTGCTGGGCGGCGGCGCCCTGGGGGTGGAGCTGGCAGCCAACCTGCTGGCGCTGGGGGAACGCTACGGCCGCCCGCTGCCGGTGGCGCTGATCGGCAACGAGCGCCAGCCGCTGCCCGACGCCTGCCGTCGCGCCAACCGCTGGCTCACCCGGCGGCTGCAGCGGCGCGGCCTGCGCCTGGAACTGGTGGCCACGGCAGCGCGCTACGAGCGCGACAGCCTGATCCTCGACGACGGTACCGCCGTCGACGCCGACCTGCTGCTGGTGGTCGAAGCGCTGCGCCCGCCGCCGGCCTTCGACGTCTTCGGGCTGGCCCATGACGCCCAGGGGCGGGTCGAGGTCGACCCGCGCCAGCGCTGCCGCGAAGATCCACGGGTGTTCGTCAACCAGCCCAGCGCCCCCGGAAAGACCACGCGTCGCGCCACCCGTGAGCGTGCCACCGGCCTGCTCTCAGCGCTGCTGGCGCTGGGCGATGCCCCCACCCCGGCCAGGACCCACGATAGCCACTGGAAGGCGCTCAATCTCGGCGACCTGCGCGATATCGCATGGCGCGGCTCGCTATGGTGCCGCGGGCGCTGGGTACGCCGGCTCAAGCATCGCCGCGACCGCCGTGAGGTGGCACGCTACCTGGACGACACCTGACCTAACCCACGCCCACGCACGTCGGCGTGCACAAAAACGCGACCCCGGCACCCGGCCGGGGTCGCGTCGCTAGCGCACACAACCGCCGCGCGTCAGCGCGGCGGTACGGCACTACTGGCGGATGCCTTCGAGTACCACGTAGAGATCCACGCTGTGCATCGGCGCCGGGAACTGACTCATGTCGATGTCGAAGTCGGCCAGATCCAGGGTCGTGGTCGCTTCGAAGCCCTGACGATAGCCACCCCAGGGGTCGTCGCCGCCGCCGATGTGATCGACGTCGAAGGTCACCTTGCGTGTCACCCCGTGCAGGGTCAGCTCCCCGGTCATCTCTCCCTCTTCGCCGTCGTCGTCGATCTGGAAGCCGGTGGACTTGAAGCTCGCCTGCGGATACTTGCTGGCGTCGAGGAAGTCACCGCTCAGGATGTGCTTGTCGCGCTCGGCGTGATTGCTGTCGAGGCTGTCGACGTCGACCTTGACCGCGACGCTGGACTCCTCGGGCGCCTCGGGGTCGTAGCTGAAGTCGCCACTGAACTGCTTGAAGTCACCCAGAATATAGGAGTAGCCGAGGTGGCTGATCTTGAACTGGATGAAGGCGTGCTGGCCTTCGCTGTCGATCTTGTAGTCGGCGGCCTGGGCCTGGGTCAGCGGCAGCGCGGCGGCGACCAGGGCAGCCAGGGCGGTCTTCTTCAGCAGCATGCGAAACTCCTCGTGGATTGAGCTCTTGGGGGGCGCGAGCACCGGTGGCGGCCAGCGCTCGGAAACACTCAGCGACGCCGCGCGGCGCGCGTCGTCAGCATTCGGGTCAAGGTGTCCTGACGGTCGAGCCAGTGGTGCTTGAGCGCGGCCAGGGTGTGGCCACAGGCGAGAATCACCAGCGCCCAGGCGGCATACCAGTGCACGCTACCCGCCACCACCGCCTGGTCCGGCAGCCCCGAGACCAGCGCCGGCACGCTGAACCAGCCGAAGACGCTGATGCCCTGGCCCTCGGCGGTAGAGATCAGATAGCCCGAGAACAGCACCACGAACATTAGCAGATACAGAAGCCCATGGCCGGCATGGGCGGCACGCCGCTCGAGCACGCTGCCGTGGGCGCGCGGGGTGGGCTGGGTCAGGCGCCAGGCCACCCGCGCCAGACTCGCCGCCAGCAGCAGGATACCGATCGACTTGTGCCACCAAGGCGCCAGATGGTACCAGGTGTCGTAGTAGCCCAGGCCGGTCATCCACCAGCCCAGCGCGAACAGGCCGAACACCGCCAGCGCGCTCAACCAGTGCAGCGCGATGCTGATCCTGCCCCAGCCGCTGTGAGAATTGCGCCACATCACCCTGCCCCTGTTCCCGTTTCACCTCAGCATACGGATAACGGACGGCGGCGACAGCCAGGGTGGTGGAAATCGATTAGTGACGAAAAGGAAATAATAGAGACGAAAAAGCCCGCCTGAGCGGGCTTTTCGGTCAACCGAGACAGATACTTCACATGAGGGTATCGAGGCCCCGGGCCAGATCCGCCTGCAGGTCCTCCAGCGTCTCCAGCCCTACCGCAAGACGGATCAGACCGTCGCTGATCCCCGCCGAGGCGCGCTGAGCGTCGCTCAGACGGCCGTGGGTGGTGGTCCCCGGATGGGTGATGGTGGTCTTGACGTCACCCAGGTTGCCAGTGATCGACATCACCCGGGTGTGGTCGATCACATGCCAGGCAGCCTCGCGCCCACCGGCGATCTCGACCCCCATCACCGCGCCGAAGCCAAGCTGCTGGCGCTGGGCCAGGGCGTGCTGGGGATGGCTGGCAAGGCCACTGTAGTGGACCCGCGCCACCGCCGGCTGCTGCTCCAGCCACTCGGCCAGGGCCTGGGCATTGCGACTGTGCGCGTGCATGCGCAGGCTCAGCGTCTCCAGCCCCTTGAGGAAGATCCAGGCATTGAATGGACTCATGCAGGGGCCGCAGGTGCGCACCACGCCGAACAGCTGCTCCAGCTCCTGATCGCGGCCGACCACGGCGCCGCCGATCGCCCGCCCCTGGCCATCGAGATACTTGGTCGCCGAGTGGATCACCAGGTCGGCGCCCAGCGCCAGCGGGCGCTGCAGTGCCGGAGTCAGGAAGCAGTTGTCGATCGCCAGCCAGGCACCGTGGCGGTGGGCCAGGTCCGCCAGCGCGGCAATGTCGACCAGCTCGTTGAGCGGGTTGGAGGGCGTCTCGGCGAACAGCAGCTTGGTCTTGGGCGTGATCGCCGCTTCCCAGCCGGCGAGATCGTTGAGTTCCACATAGCGCGGCACCACGCCGAACTTGGCCAGGTACTTGTCGAACAGCGCGATGGTGGAGCCGAACACCGAGCGCGATACGATCACCTCGTCACCGGCCTGCAGCAGCGCCAGCACGGTCGAGAGGATCGCCGCCATGCCCGAGCTGGTGGCGACGCAGCGCTCACCGCCCTCGAGCGCGGCCAGGCGCTGCTCGAAGTTGCGTACGGTGGGGTTGGTGAAGCGCGAGTAGACGTTGCCCGGCTCCTCGCCCTTGAACTTGCGCGCGGCCTCGGCGGCGCTGCCATAGACGAAGCTAGAGGTGGGGAAGATCGGCTCGCCGTGCTCCTGCTCATGGGTGCGCTCATGGCCGGCACGGATCGCCAGGGTCTCGAGACCGAGCGAGAGATCGTCGTCTAGGGGCATGCGGGTACACTCCTGAATATCGTCTAGGCTATGCACGAAAAATCCCTGCGCTCGGCAATACGGCGTTAAAAATCGGCTGGAGCGCCAGCCCGGTCAAAAATGGTCATTTACACACCGTAAACTGGAACGCCAGCCCGGTCCGTTTTCACCGATTTTTACCTTAGCTACGCGCCCCGGTCTTTCCTTCGCTCGCTGACTTTTCGTACAAAGCCCAAGTCCAGACTGAGGCGGCCCCGCCGGCGGCGGGGCGCACCGGCTCAGTCGTCCGAGCTGTCGTTGTGCAGGTCGACCACGGCATTGACCCGCTCGCGCCCCTCTTTGGCCGCATCGCTGCGAGCGGCCTCGAGCGCAGCGAGATAGGCCTCGTCGATGTCGCCGGTGACGTAGCTGCCATCGAACACCGAGCAGTCGAAGTCGTCGAGGGCCGGATTGACCTCGCGGCAGGCCGCCTTGAGATCCTCCAGGTCCTGATAGATCAAACGGTCGGCGCCGATCAGCTCACCCACCTCGGCGTCGCTGCGGCCATGGGCGATCAATTCGGATGCCACCGGCATGTCGATGCCGTAGACGTTGGGGTAACGCACGGCGGGGGCAGCAGAGGCGAAGTAGACCTTGTTGGCGCCGGCGTCCCGGGCCATCTGGATGATCTGCTTGCAGGTGGTGCCGCGCACGATCGAGTCGTCCACCAGCAGCACGTTCTTGCCGGCAAACTCGCTGCCGATAGCGTTGAGCTTCTGACGCACCGACTTCTTGCGCTGGGTCTGCCCCGGCATGATGAAGGTACGGCCGATGTAGTGGTTCTTCATGAACCCTTCACGGAAGGTCACCCCGATGTGCTGCGCCAGCTCCAGCGCCGTGGTGCGCGAAGTGTCGGGGATCGGGATCACCACGTCGATGTCGTGCTCCGGCCATTCGCGCTGGATGCGGTCGCCGAGCTTGCGCCCCATCTGCATGCGGGTGCCGTAGACGTAGGCACCGTCGAGCTTGGAGTCGGGGCGCGCCAGGTAGACGTGCTCGAAGATGCACGAGGTCAGGCTGGGGCGATCGGCACACTGCTGGGTGTGCACGTTCTTGTGCATGTCGACGAAGATCGCCTCGCCCGGGGCCAGATCGCGCACCAGTTCGAAGCCGCTGACATCGAGCGCCACCGACTCGGAGGCGATCATCACCTCCTGCCCCGGGCGCCCCTCGGCATCGACGCCCTCGCGGGTGCCGTAGACCACCGGGCGGATACCGTGGGGGTCGCGGAAGGCGACCAGCCCGAAGCCGCTGATGATGGCGACCGCGGCGTAGCCGCCGCGGCAGCGCCGATGCACCCGGCGCACCGCGTCGAAGATGTCCTCGGGGGTGAGGTAGAGCCCCTGCTTGCCCAGTTCGTGGGCAAACACGTTGAGCAGGACCTCCGAGTCGGAGCTGGTGTTGATATGGCGCAGATCGGAGGAGAACAGCTCCTGCTTGAGCTGGTCGGAATTGGTCAGGTTGCCGTTGTGCGCCAGCGTGATGCCGTAGGGCGAGTTGACGTAGAACGGCTGCGACTCCGCCTCGCTCGCCGATCCCGCGGTGGGATAGCGCACGTGGCCGATCCCCAGGTTGCCCTGGAGACGCTTCATGTGGCGGGTGTGGAAGACATCCCGCACCAGCCCGTTGTTCTTGCGCAGCAGAAACCGACCGTCATCCCAGGTCATCATGCCGGCGGCGTCCTGTCCGCGGTGTTGTAAAACCGTCAGCGCGTCATAGATCGACTGATTGACCGCTTCATTGGCCATGAGGCCCACGATACCGCACATGCCGCCTTACCTCGCTTGATTGCGCCCCTCAGGGCGCCGGTTGCGCGGCCGCTGCGCCACCCGGGGGTGGCGCGGCACGGCCGCTCTGCTCGACTGTCGAAGTCGTCGTACCCGGCAGCGTCAACGGCAGACGCCGCATGGCGTCCTCCGCCTGCGATGCGTCCACGTTCCAGTCCTCGAGCTGGACCACCGCCCAGGCCCGCAGCGACTCGAAGGCGGGACGCAGCTGCGCCTGCTGCCAGGCGCTCAACTGGGCCAGGGGCGTCAGCCCGATCACCACCGTGGCGATCACCAGGATCGCCGCCCCCCGGGCCAGACCGAAGCAGGCGCCGGCGACCCGGTTGAAAAACCCCATGCCGACCCACTCGATCGCCGCGTTGAGCAGCCGGATGACGAAGCCGCACACCATCACCACGACGAAGATCACCAGGACGAAGCCGAGCACCAGGCGTGCGTCCGGGTGTGAGATGTAGGGCTCGAGCATTTCGCCCAACGGCTGGGCGAAGACCCGCGCCGCGAGCAGCGCGACGATCCACGCCCCCAGGCCCAGCGCCTCGCGTACCAGGCCGCGCATGAAACCTGCCAGCATCGAGATCGTCAAGACCAGCAGGAAGGCGTAGTCGAGCCAGGTGAGAGTCATCAGCTACCCGGTTTGCGAATCAAGAGTCCCGACAGGTTGGCGGACTGCTTGAGTTCGGCACGCGCCTTCTCGCCCGCCTCCGAGGAAGCGAAAGGCCCGACATAGACCGAGGTCAGGTTGTTGTCCCGCGGCTGCGAATAAGCAGCGAAACCTTGGTTCTTGAGCTTGGCCGCGAGCCGCGTGGCGTTGTCCTTCTGGCCGAAGCTGCCGACCTGCACCACCCAGCCGCCATCTTTGCTGGCCGCGGTACGCGTGGGGGTGCTGGGCGCCGGCTCGGGCTTGGCCGGGGCTGCCTGAGACGCCGGCGCCTGGCGCTTGGCCGGCTGGCTGGTATCCGACTGGGCCAGTTCGGCGATCGGGTCGGTGCGTGGCTGGGTCGCCTGGGAGTTGCCGCTCTTCTCCTCGCTGGTGCTCCCCGCTCCTTGACCGAAGCTCTCGCCACCACCGCCCAGCTGGGCCGAGGTATCGGGCTCGGGCACTGCGCTGGTGTTGCCGCCACTGTCGCGCTGGGCCACCGAGGCCGGCGGCTGCGGCGCTTCGATGATGCGCTGGCGCGCCTCGCCCCCGCCTACCGGCTGCTCGATCACCATCACCGGCTCCGGCCCCTGCTGACGCGGCTCGGGGTCGTCGAACAGCATCGGCACGAAGATCGCCCCCAGGGCCACCAGAATGACCGCACCACTGATCCGTTCACGCCATCCGTACTTCATAAGACCTCCTCAAGCGGGCCTGTTCGAACCCCGGTCATCCATTGGCCGGGGCGATGAAAAATGCCGATTCGATGCATCGCACCTGTCAGACGGCCGCCGCCGTCAGCGCCTCGAGCGCCCCGGCGACGGTCAGGAAGGAGCCGCACACCAGCACCTCCTCGTCGGCACCGAGCCGCTCGCGCAGCCACGCCACGCCGGCCGCCGGCGAGTCGCAGCTGGCCAGCAGCGACGCCCCGGCGGCCTCGATCGATTCGCCCAGCGCAGCCGCCGAACGCCCGCGGGGGCCGTCGAGCCCCACCGCCACCCAGGCGTCGACCGCCGGGCCCAGCGCGGCGATCAGCGCCCCGGCGTCCTTGTCGCCGAGCACGCCGAGCAGGCCGATGCGCCGCGTGGGTCGCGGGCGGGCCGCCAGCCGCTCGGCCACGTAGGCCGCCGCATGGGGGTTGTGGGCCACGTCCAGACACCAGTTGTCCAGCCACTGCAGGCGCCCGGGCAGCGCCACCGTGGCGAGGGCCTCGCGCACCGCCTCGAGTTGCGGGGTGATGCCCAGCAGCGTCAATACCTGCAGCGCCACCGCGGCATTGTCCAGCGGCAGGCCCGGATCGGGCAAGCTATCGAGTTCATAGCGCGCCCCCTGGGCGTCGCTGCCCTGCCATTGCCAACTGCCGCCCTGGTCCTGGGGCGCGAACGCCTGTCCCAGCCAGTAGGCCGGCGCTGCCAGCGCGCCGAGACGGGCCGAGACACTGGCGGGCAACTGGCGGCTGCCGAGCACCGCCGGACGCGCCGGGCGCAGGATGCCCGCCTTCTCGAAGCCGATGCCGTCGAGATCGTCGCCGAGGAAGTCGGCATGGTCATGGGCGATGGTGGTGATCACCGCGATATCGGGGTCGATCACATTGACCGCATCGAGGCGCCCACCCAGCCCGACCTCCAGAATCGCCAGCTGTGGTTGGCGCTCGGCGATCGCCCACAGCGCCGCCAGGGTGCCCGCCTCGAAGTAGGTGAGACTCACCGCCTCACCCGCCAGGCGCGCCGCCTCGACCCGCTCGAAGCCTTCGACCAGCAGCGCATCCTCCGCCGGCTGGCCGTCGAGGCGCAGGCGCTCGTTGTAGCGCAGCAGATGGGGAGAGGTATAGCAGGCGGTGGAGAGGCCGTGGCACGCGGCCAGGCGCTCGAGCAGCGCCACCGTCGAGCCCTTGCCGTTGGTGCCGGCCACGGTGACCACCTGCCCCGCCAGCGGCCGCTCACTCAGCCCCAGGCGGGTCGCCACCGTGGCGACCCGCTCGAGGCCGAGCTCGATGGCGACGGGATGCTGGCGCTCGAGTCGCGCCAGCCACGCATCCAGCGCCGCGGACATCTCAGCGCGACGCCTGGGAAGCGTCGGCCTCGTCCGGCAGCGGCGAGAAGTCCGCCTCGGCTTCGTCAGCGAGTGACGGCTGATGGGTGAGAATACGCAGCACATTGCCCAGCCGCGTCCGCAGCTCGGGACGCGCGACGATCATGTCGACGGTGCCGTGCTCGAGCAGGAACTCGCTGCGCTGGAACCCTTCCGGCAGTTTCTCGCGCACGGTCTGCTCGATCACCCGCGGGCCGGCGAAGCCGATCAGCGCGTTGGGCTCGGCGACATTGAGATCGCCGAGCATCGCCAGCGATGCCGAGACGCCACCGAACACCGGATCGGTCAGCACCGAGATGTAGGGCACCCCGGCCTGCTTGAGCTTCTCCAGTGCGGCGGAGGTCTTGGCCATCTGCATCAGCGAGAACAGCGCCTCCTGCATGCGCGCGCCGCCGGAGGCGGCGAAGCACACCAGCGGGATCTCCTGCTCCAGCGCGAGGCTCGCCGCGCGCACGAACTTCTCGCCGACGATCGCGCCCATCGAACCGCCCATGAACGAGAATTCGAACGCCACCGCGACCACCGGCAGACCGTCGAGGGTGCCGCGCATGGCGATCAGGGCGTCGTTCTCGTCGGTCGCCTTCTGCGCCGCCGAGAGGCGATCCTTGTACTTCTTAGAATCGCGGAACTTGAGCCGATCGCTCGGCTGCAGGTCGGCAGCGATCTCCTCGCGCCCTTCGGCGTCGAGGAACCAGTTGAGCCGCTTGCGTGCCGTGAGTCGCAGGTGGTGCTGGCACTTGGGGCAGACGTTCTGGTGTTTCTCCAGCTCGGGGAGATAGAGCACCGAATCGCAACTCGGGCACTTGCGCCACAGGCCGTCGGGCACGCTGGCGCGGCGGTCGTTACGCTGGGTGCGGCTCATCGACGGGACGATCTTGTCTAGCCAGCTCATGTCGGGAGAGATTCCATCAGTTTAAGGAAACGGGTCCGCGCCGGCGGTCAGCCACATGCCGGCGCGACACGGAAAGCGCAGATGATACCAGAATGCCCCGCGCGGCTCAGGCGCGCGCATCTCGGTCCAGCGCCGTGCGCATCTCGCCGAGGATCTCGCGCAGCGCCTGCGGGATCGTCTCGGGGGCATCGGCGCGCTCGGCGATACGCCCCACCAGGGCGCTGCCGACGATGACGCCGTCGGCGACACGGCCGATGGCCGCCGCCGTGGCGCCATCACGGATGCCGAAGCCGACGCACAGCGGCAGCTCGGTGAGCGCACGCAGGCTCGCCAACTGCGACCCCACGGCTTCGGCATCGAGGGTCGCCGCGCCGGTGACGCCCTTGAGCGAGACGTAGTAGAGATAGCCCTGGCCGTGGTGACAGATCGTCGTCGCGCGCTGCTCGGAGGTGGTCGGCGCGAGCAGGAAGATCGACTGCAGACCGTGGTCGGCGAACAGCGCCGCGTTCTCGCCCATCTCCTCCGGCGGCATGTCGACCGCGAGCACGCCATCGACGCCGGCATCCCGGGCCTGGCGGGCGAAGGCAGCATAGCCCATGCGCTCGATCGGGTTGAGGTAGCCCATCAGCACCACCGGGGTCTCGGCATCGCGCTCGCGGAACGCCGCCACCATCTCCAGCACGTGGCTCAGCCGGGTGCCGTGGAGGAGCGCGCGCTCGCACGCCTTCTGGATCACCGGGCCGTCGGCCATGGGATCGGAGAACGGTACGCCCAGCTCGATCACGTCGGCCCCCGCCTCGACGCAGGCGTGCATGAAGTCGACGGTGTGGGCCGGGGCCGGATCACCGGCGGTGATGTAGGGAATCAGCGCCTTGCGCCCCGCTGCCTTGAGCGCGGCGAAGCGCCGGTCGATACGATTCGCGTGTTGGTTCATGTCGGTCCCCGCCGTCAGAATTCGATGCCGTCGATCTTGGCCACGGTATGGATGTCCTTGTCGCCACGCCCGGACAGGTTGACCACGATGTGCTTGTCCCGCGGCAGGCTGGCCGCCAGCTTCTTGGCATGGGCCAGTGCGTGGGCTGACTCCAGCGCCGGCATGATGCCCTCGACCCGGGTCAGCTCGCGGAAGGCGGCAAGCACCTCGTGGTCGTCGGCGGCCACGTACTCGACCCGCCCGACATCCTTCCACAGCGCGTGCTCCGGGCCCACGCCAGGGTAGTCCAGGCCCGCCGAGACCGAGTGGGTATCGGCGATCTGGCCGCCCTCGTCGGACATCAGATAGGTGCGGTTGCCGTGGAGCACGCCACGCGGCGCGTTGGCGGTCAGCGGCGCGGCATGACGGCCGGTAGCCAGGCCATCGCCGCCGGCTTCGACGCCGTACATCGCCACCTCGTCATCCTCGACGAAGGGATAGAACAGGCCCATGGCGTTGGAGCCACCGCCGACGCAGGCGACCAGCGCATCCGGCAAGCGCCCGATCTGCTCCAGCGACTGGCGCCGCGCTTCGCGGCCGGCCACGGCATTGAAGTCGCGCACCAGCATCGGATAGGGGTGCGGCCCGGCCACGGTACCGATGATGTAGAAGGTATTGTCGACGTTGGTGACCCAGTCACGCAGCGCCTCGTTCATGGCGTCCTTGAGGGTGCGCGAGCCCGACTCCACCGGCACCACCTTGGCCCCGAGCAGACGCATGCGATAGACGTTGAGCTTCTGGCGCTCGACGTCCTCGGCGCCCATGTAGACCTCGCACTCGAGCCCCAGACGCGCGGCCACCGTGGCGGTGGCGACACCATGCTGGCCGGCGCCGGTCTCGGCGATCACCCTCGGCTTGCCCGAGCGCTTGGCCAGCAACGCCTGGCCGATGGTGTTGTTCACCTTGTGCGCGCCGGTGTGGTTGAGATCCTCGCGCTTGAGCCAGATCTGGGCACCGCCGATCTCCCGCGACCAGCGCTCGGCATGGTAGAGCGGCGACGGCCGGCCCACGTAGTGGGTCAGGTCACGATCGAACTCGGCCTGAAAATCGGGATCGTGCTTGAGGCTCGCGTAGATCTTGTCGAGCTCTTCCAGCGCGAAGCTCAGCGTCTCGGAGACGAAACGCCCTCCGTAAGGGCCGAAGTGGCCGCTCGCATCGGGCAGTTGCGTCAGGTCAAAGAATCGGCTCACGAGTGGACCCTCATGGTGTCGCTGCGTGGATGGTGGTGGCGCCGGCGGCGCGGACATGATGGCAGAAGGCGCGCAGGCGCGCGGGATCCTTGATGCCATGGCGCAGCGCGCCGCCGTCCGCACGGGCCTCGACACCACCGGAGACGTCGACCGCATAGGGCGCGACGCGGGCGATGGCGGTGGCGACGTTGTCTGGCGTCAGACCACCGGCAAGAATAACAGGTTTGCCCAGGTCACCGGGAATGCGCGACCAGTCGAAGGTCTCGCCGGTGCCACCCGGGACGCCGGGGCGGTAGGCATCGAGCAGCAGCGCGCCGGCGCCGGCGTAGCGCCGGACGGCCTGCTCAAGGTCGAGGCCGTCACGCATGCGCAGCGCCTTGATCCAGGGTTTGGCAAAGCGCGCGCAGAACTCGGGCGACTCATCGCCATGGAACTGCAGCAGGTCGAGATAGGGCAGCGCCGCCTCGACGCTGGCCGCATCGGCATCGACGAACAGCCCCACCCGGGTGACGAAGGGAGCCACCTCGGCGCTGAGCGCGGCCAGCCTTGCCGGTTCGATCGCCCGGCCACTGCCCGGCCACAGCACGAACCCCAGGGCGTCGGCGCCGCACGCCACCGCCGCGTGGATATCCTCGCGCCGGGTCATGCCGCAGATCTTGATTCTCACCTGGCTCATGGGGTCATCTCTCCTGGCGCCCCGGACAGGGCGTCTCTACCGCCGGTCGCGCCGCTGATGTCACGGTACGGATTCGGCCGCGCGGGCGTCGGGGTGGGTATCGACCACGTTGCCATCGGCGTCGATCCATTTCGGCCATACCCGCCGCCGGCGCATCAAGGGGGTATCGGGAATCAGGTCACGGTCGCCGGTCCAGTCGCCGCGGAACGCCAGCATCTGCGGGCCCAGCGGCTCTTCGGGCAGGGCGAAGCGCTCGTCGAAACGCACGTCGACGAAGTGCAGCCCGCAGGCCGGCGCGGTGACGTTACCCAGGGTCCGATCCTTGAGCGCCAGCAGCTCGGCAGGATAGGACTCCGACTTGTCGCCGCGCCCCACCGCCACCAGCACCCCGGCAATGTTGCGGATCATATGGTGCAGGAAGGCGTTGGCCTGCACGTCGATCACCACCAGGGTCCCGTAACGGCACACCTCGATGGCGTGCAGATGGCGGATCGGGGTCTTCGACTGGCAACCCGCCGCGCGGTAGCTGGAGAAGTCGTGCTCCCCCACCAGCACCTGGGCGGCACGATGCATGCGCTCGGCGTCCAGTGGCTCGCGGCACCAGGTGGCGTGGTGGCGCTCCATCACCGGGCGCGTCGGCTGATTGAGGATGACATAGCGATAGCGCCGGGCCAGCGCCGAGAAGCGGGCGTGGAAATCGTCGTTCACCGGTACCAGCCAGCGCACCGCGATATCCCGCGGCAGGGTCGCGTTGGCGCCGAACAGCCACGCCTTCTGGGTGCGCGCCGCGGGCGCATCGAAGTGCACGATCTGGCGCGTGGCATGAACGCCGCTGTCGGTACGACCGCTGCACAGCACCTTGACCGGAGCCGCGGCGATCCGTGACAACGCAGCCTCCAGGGTGCCCTGGACCGACTCGGCGTGGCTCAGGCGCTGCCAGCCGCAGTAGCGGGTACCGTCATACTCCACGCCGAGGGCCAGGCGGCCACTCAGCGTCTGGGTATCGTCCTGCCGGGTAAAAAACGCCATCGAAACCTGCAACGCGGGGAAACTTAGGGCCGACCATTATCCCGATGCGGCGGCTCGAATTCCACCTCCTCGACCTCCCAGCCGACGGGAATCCCACGCTGCAGCGAGGTGTCCCCCGGGGAGACGGGATGCTGAGGCGACGCGTTTCCAGATGAGGTGTGTCCAGGCGAGGTATTCCCCGGAGACGCATTTTCAGAAGACGTGTTTGCGGCAGCCGTGCTTCCCGATGCGCTGCTTGGCGCAGACGCGCTGTCTGGAGAGGCCAAACCCACGCTCTGGTGAGGCGTCTCGGCGGACACCGGCTCGCCCATCGGGCGCCAGGTGCGCGCATCGAGGTCGAGTGGCGGCATCTCGATCTCGGACGAAGCGTCGCTCAGCGGCACCGTGGGCGACGGTGTCGCGTCATCGAGCTCCAGCGTCGGCGGCTGGTAGTCGATACGCAGCGCCTGCGGCGCCGGATCATCGGGAAAGGCCAGCGGCGCGGCGGTCGCGTCGTCGCGCTCCCAGGGTCGCGCGCGGCGCTCTTGCGGGGGCTCGGCGGCGGCTGCCTCGCCCTGCTGCGTCCCGGTTTCCGATTTTTCTCCCGCTTCCAATTTTTCTTCCGCTTCCGATCCACGCGCATGCGCACCAGACGACCGATGCTCGTCAGGTCCGGCATCATCCCGATGCGCCGTGGCTGACGGACCCGCACCCAGCGTCTCCGGGGCCACATCGAATGCATGAGGCAAGGGTTCGAGCGCCAGCGTCGGCGCGGCATCGGGCGGTGTCTCGGTGTCCTCTACCTCGGCGCCGTCCATGGTGCGCGGCGCCGAGGCCCCCCCAGTGGACACCGACTCGGACGAAGGCGTCTTTTCAGGCGCTGGCGTCGTGTCGGACCAGGATGGCGCTGCGGACGAGGACGAAGTGTCAGGCAGCGGTGACTGGGGCAAGGGCGCCGCCTCGCCACCCAGCGCGGCATCGAACAGCGCATCCACATCCTCGACCCGCGCCAGAGAGAGCGCCCCCTCGTCCTCCGCCAGCAGAGTCGCCGCGGCGGTGTCGGCTGCCGCGGCCTCTGCGTGATCGGTGGCAACGGCCCAGCTCTCATCGACATAGCGGGCGCGGTAGTCAGCGACCAGGGCTTCCGCGGTGCGCCGTTGTTCGCGGCTGGCACTGTCGTCGAACCCGGCCAGCACCTGCTCCATGGCCTCGATCTCGCGCAGCTCACCCAGGGCTCGGATCAGGCTCAGCCGATGGCGCGGATCTTCCTCCAGCCGCGGTTCGAGCCAGTCACGGGCGGCAGCATAACGGCCATAAGCGATATAGATATCGGCCTGACTGATCGCCGCGGCCCCCATCTCGACCTCAACAGGGTCGCGCCGCGCGCCGCGGCGTTTCACACCTCTCTTCAGACACTTTAAGAGCCCCCTCGGCGCCCGGCGGCGGGGCTTGCGCGGGGCCTGGTCCGGCGCACCGGGGCGGCCGTCACTCGACTCGTCATGGACAGTAATCTGGGCCTGCTCCCGGGAACGGCGACGTTGCCGCAGCAGGGCCCAGAGCAGGCCGAGCAGCGCCAGGGCGCCGAGCAGCGGCGACCAGGACACGGCACGCTGCCATAGGGACGGCGCAGCAGCGCTGCCGTTTTTCGCGGCGGATACCTTGAGCGTGGAGGACGCCGATTTGGGCAGCGGCGTGGACTTGTCCAGCGGCGTCGCCTGCGCCGTCGACGAGGCCGCGGCCGCCGTGGAGGCAGCTGGCGTGGTATCGCCAGCCGACGTCACGGGGCCGGCGAGTGTCGATCCAGAAGCCGCAATCCCATCACCCACGGCCGATGAGTCGGCGGCCGTCGAGGTCGAGCCAGTCGAAATCGATGAAGTCGTAGGCGAGGAAGTCGAGGCGTCACCGGGCGGCGCCGATGCCCCCAGGGCCGCCACCACGGCGGACTTGCTCACACCACCGCTCGGGTCGGAGGCCGACACGTCGCCCTTGTCGATCGGCGTTGCGCCTGCGGCGAGCGCCGCCCGCAGCCGCTCGCGCTGGTCCTCGAGCTCGGCAATGGTCGCCTGCTGACGCTGGGTCTGCTGCGTCAGGGCTGCCACCTGCCGCGCCAGCGCCGCGCTGTCCGCCGCCCCCGACACCGAGGCAGATGACACCTGCCCCGCGCGCCCATGTGCGGCTGCCCCCTCGACATCGGCGCCATTGGCGGCGTTGCGCAATGTCCGCAGTGCAGCCGGGGCCTGATCGGCCAGCGCCGCGACCGTAGCCACCGGCGGCACCTCCAGGCGCACGCCGGCGCGCAGCCGATCGATATTGCCGGCCACGAAGGCACTGCGATTGGCGCGATAGAGCGCCAACATGGCCGCCGCCAGGGAGACACCCTGGTGCGGCGGCAACGATGCCGCCAGAGTCGAGAGCGTGGAACCGGGGGCGACCGTGAGCGCCTGCGGCCAGCCGGCAGCGGCAGTCGGATACGCAGAGGTCGAGACGGATGAGGGCGAAGCGGCAGTGGACGCCGAGTGCGGCGTCGAGTGCGGCGTCGAGTCAGCGGCTGCCAGCAGCGGCTGCGTCGCAGCGTAATCGGGCGGATCGAAAAGCAGCGAGACCTCACGCTGCCACTGCCCCTGAGGCCAGTTTATCTTCAGCAGCAGATCAAGAAAGGGTTCACGCACACGCCGGTCGCTGTCGAGCACGATGGCGAGCCCACCGCGGCGCTTCTCGACTCGCGCGGTGATGCCATCGCCAAGGGCATCCGGCGTCAGTCCGGCACGCCGGTAGGCCGCCGCGTCGGCCAGCGTCACCGAGACCTGCGCAGGCTCCAGCCTGGCGCTCTCGGTCAGCGGCAGCACCACATGCAGCGGCCGGTTGAGCGGTGACACCGTCAGCGGCTCACCCACCCCCAGCGCCTGGACCCGAGTAGCCAGCAGCAGCCCGCAACCGCCGATGAAGAGCGTGACCCATGACCGCATGCTGTCCCCAACTGCGCGATGTATTCGCAAGCATGATCGGCCGTTACGACACAATCTTTAACATCAGGTTACAGAAAGCGCCATGAACTCGCGCGCCGGAGTGGCATGCGCCCCCACGCAAGAACCCCGCCGGCGCAGGCGCGGGCGGGGTTCTTGGGCCGCGCGGCTGACGCGCGGCAGTCAGTGTCAGCGTGTGACCTCAGGCGTGTTCGCGCACGATCCGCAGCATGCGCTTGAGCGGCTCGGCGGCCCCCCACAGCAGCTGGTCACCGACGCTGAAGGCGGTCAGATATTCGCCGCCCATGGCGAGCTTGCGCAGCCGCCCCACCGGGATGCTCAGGGTGCCGCTGATCGCCGCCGGCGTGAGCTGCTCGATCGTCTGATCCTTGTCATTGGGCACGACCTTGACCCACTCGTTGTGCTTGGCCAGACGATCCTCGATCTCGTCGAGCGGCACGTCCTGGCGCAACTTGATGGTGAACGCCTGGCTGTGCGAGCGCATGGCGCCGATACGCACACAGAGGCCGTCGATCGGGATCGGCTGGCTGCCGGTGGCGAGGATCTTGTTGGTCTCCACGCCGCCCTTCCACTCCTCCTTGCTCTGCCCGTTCTCCATCGCCTTGTCGATCCACGGCAGCAGGCTACCGGCGAGCGGCGCCCCGAAGTTGTCGGTGGGGAAAGCGCTGCTGCGCAGGGTCGCGGTGACCTCGCGGTCGATGTCCAGAATCGCGCTGGAGGGAGTCGCCAGCTCCTGGGCCACGGCACCGTTGAGCGCCCCCATCTGGGCCAGCAGCTCGCGCATGTGCTTGGCGCCGGAGCCGGAAGCCGCCTGATAGGTCATGGAGGTCATCCACTCGACCATATTGGCCTCGAACAGCCCGCCCAGGCCCATCAGCATCAGGCTGACGGTGCAGTTGCCACCGACGAAGGTGCGGGTACCCTTGGCCAGCTGGGCGTCGACCACGTGACGGTTGACCGGATCGAGCACGATGACCGAATCGTCGGCCATGCGCAGGGTGCTGGCGGCGTCGATCCAGTAGCCCTTCCAGCCCGCTTCGCGTAGCGGCTGGTAGACGGCGGTGGTGTAGTCACCACCCTGGCAGGTCACGATCACGTCCATCGCCTTGAGTTCGGCGATATCGTTGGCGTCCTTGAGTGCCGGCACGTCCATGCCGATGTCCGGCCCCGGCTGCCCGGTCTGGGAGGTGGAGAAGAAGACCGGCTCGAGACCGGCGAAATCGTTGTCATCCAGCATGCGCTGCATCAGCACGGAACCGACCATACCGCGCCAACCGACGAATCCGACTTTCAACATAGATTGGTTACCCCGAAGGTGGAGGAAGCCACAGCCGACCAAGGCGGTTATCTCCCGGCCGGCACGGCTCCGCTTCCATGAACGTCTGCCGTGACGCGCGCGTCACGGCCCCCTCAAAAGCGTGTCAGTCTAGCAGCCCGCCGAGGCCGGCGCCGATCTCCTGCCGGGCGCGTGACACTCGCTCATCGGCGGACGGCTGGCGCCTCAGACGTCGGCGAACGCTGCCACGACGGCATCGCCCATCTCCGCGGTGGAGACCTGGCGGGTGCCGGGATAGGCGATGTCCGCCGTGCGCAGACCGGCATCCAGCACCTGTCCCACGGCGCGTTCGATGCGCTCGGCCAGCGCGCTCTCGCCGAGCGAGTAACGCAGCATCATCGCCACCGACAGAATGGTCGCCAGCGGATTGGCCAGCCCTTGACCGGCGATATCCGGCGCACTGCCGTGACACGGCTCGTACATACCCTGCTGGCGCTCGTTGAGCGACGCCGAGGGCAACATGCCGATGGAGCCGGTGAGCATCGCCGCCGCGTCGGAGAGAATGTCGCCGAACATGTTGCCGGTGACCACCACGTCGAACTGCTTGGGCGCGCGCACCAGTTGCATGGCGGCATTGTCGACGTACATGTGCGACAGCTCGACGTCGGGATACTCGGGCGCCAGCCGGTTCATCACCTCGCGCCAGAGGATGGTGACCTCGAGCACGTTGGCCTTGTCCACCGAGCAGAGCTTGCCACCGCGCTTCTGCGCCATCTCGAAGGCGACCCGGCCGATGCGCTCGATCTCCGACTCCGAATAGACGTAGGTGTTGTAGCCCACGCGCTCGCCGTCACGCGTCTCGATGCCCCGCGGCTGACCGAAGTAGATCCCCCCGGTCAGCTCGCGCACGATCATGATGTCGAGCCCGGAAACCACTTCCGGCTTCAGCGTCGAGGCCTCGGCGAGCTGCGGGTAGAGCAGCGCCGGACGCAGGTTGGCGAACAGGTTGAGGTGCTTGCGCAGCCCCAGCAGGCCCTTCTCGGGGCGCTTGGTGAGATCCTCCAGCGTATCCCACTTGGGGCCACCCACCGCGCCCAGCAGAATGGCGTCGGCGGCCTTGGCCTTGGCCAGGGTCGACTCAGGCAGCGGATGCCCTTCGGCGTCGTAACCCGCGCCACCGACCAGCCCCTCTTCGAGCTCGGCGTCGAGCCCGGCGGCGCGGCAGGCGTCGAGCACCTTGACCGCTTCGGCGGTGATTTCCGGCCCGATACCGTCACCGGGCAATACCAGAATCTTCTTGCTCATGCGTAATCCTTGAAAACCCGCCTGGAGAGCGGTGTCGATACGGGTATCAGCGACTCAAACGTCGCGGAACAGCCACGGCTGCGCCTGGCGATGACGGCGTTCGAAGTCGCTGATCGCCCCCGACTGCGCAAGCGTCAGGCCGATGTCGTCGAGCCCTTCCAGCAGGCAGTGCTTGCGGAACGGGTCGACCTCGAAGGCGATCGTCTCGCCGCTCGGCGTGGTCAGCTGCTGGCGCTCGAGGTCGACGTCGAGACGGTAGCCTTCGGTCGCCTCGGTCTCCTGGAACAGGCGCTCGACGGTCTCCTCGTCGAGGGGGATCAGCAGAATGCCGTTCTTGAACGAGTTGTTGTAGAAGATATCGGCAAAGCTGGGCGCGATCACCACGCGGAAGCCGAAGTCATCCAGAGCCCAGGGCGCGTGCTCACGCGAGCTGCCACAGCCGAAGTTGCGCCGCGCCAGCAGCACCTGGGCGCCGTGGTAGCGCGGCTGGTTGAGGACGAAATCGGGGTTGAGCGGACGGCTGGAGGCGTCCTGGCCCGGATAGCCCTCGTCGAGATAGCGCAGCTCGTCGAACAGGTTGGGGCCGAAGCCGGTGCGCTTGATCGATTTCAGGAACTGCTTGGGAATGATCAGGTCGGTGTCGACATTGGCCCGATCGAGCGGCGCCACCAATCCCTGCAGGTGTTCGAATTTCTTCATCGTCGTCACTCCTCGTGAAGGGGGCCGGGGCTCAAGCGCTGAGCGCGTCGTCACGATCCCGCGCGCTGCCCGGGTCGTAGTCGCGCACGTCGACGAAGTGCCCTTCGATGGCGGCGGCGGCGGCCATCGCCGGACTCACCAGATGGGTGCGCCCGCCGTAGCCCTGGCGCCCCTCGAAGTTGCGGTTCGAGGTCGAGGCGCAGCGCTCGCCAGCGCCCAGTTTGTCGGCATTCATCGCCAGACACATGGAGCAGCCCGGCTCGCGCCACTCGAAGCCGGCCTCGACGAAGATCTTGTCGAGCCCTTCGGCCTCGGCCAGACGCTTCACCAGACCGGAGCCCGGCACCACCATGGCGAGCTGGATATTGTCGGCGACCTTGCGCCCCTGGGCCACCTTGGCCGCCTCGCGCAGGTCTTCGATCCGCGAATTGGTGCAGGAGCCGATGAACACCTTGTCGAGGCGGATATCGGTGATCTTCTGCCCCGCCTCGAGCCCCATGTACTCGAGCGCGCGCTGCATACCGCGCGCCACCGTCTCGTCGTCGGCGGTGGCCGGGTCGGGCACCGCGGCGGAGACATTGACCACCATCTCGGGACTGGTGCCCCAGGTCACCTGGGGCTCGATGGCCGCGGCGTCGAGTTCGACCACCTTGTCGAAGTGGGCGTCGTCGTCGGAGACCAGTTCACGCCACGCCTCGACCGCCGCCGGCCACTGCTCGGCACTGGGGGCGAAGGGGCGGCCGCGCAGGTACTCGATGGTGTGGTCGTCGACCGCCACCAGACCGACCCGGGCACCGGCCTCGATCGCCATGTTGCAGATGGTCATGCGACCTTCCATCGACAGCTCGCGAATCGCACTCCCGGCGAACTCGATGGCGTAGCCGGTACCGCCGGCGGTGCCGATACGGCCGATGATCGCCAGCACGATATCCTTGGCGGTGACGCCGAGACCCAGCTGGCCCTCGACGCGCACCTGCATGTTCTTCATCTTCTGCGCGATCAGGCACTGGGTGGCGAGCACGTGCTCGACCTCGGAGGTGCCGATACCGTGGGAGAGCGCGGCGAAGGCGCCGTGGGTGGCGGTGTGCGAGTCGCCGCAGACCACGGTCATGCCGGGCAGCGTGGCGCCCTGCTCCGGCCCCACCACATGGACGATGCCCTGACGCTCGTCATTGATGCGAAACTCCTCGATATCGAAGCTCTCGCAGTTGGCGTCGAGGGTCTCGACCTGGATGCGCGAGACGTCATCGACGATGCCCGCGTTGCCGGCACTGCGCTCCTTGATCGTGGTCGGCACGTTGTGGTCCGGCGTGGCCAGGTTGGCATCGCGGCGCCACGGCTTGCGCCCGGCCAGACGCAGCCCCTCGAACGCCTGCGGCGAGGTGACTTCGTGCAGCAGATGACGGTCGATGTAGATCAACGCCGAGCCGTCATCGCGGCTGGTCACCAGATGCTGCGCCCACAGCTTGTCGTAGAGCGTTTGGCCTGCCATGTCTCGATCTCCTCCGTCGCCCGTCTCGACGCGGTTGCGCGACGCTGTCGGTATGCCGCGAGGGGCCCGGCCACGGGCCTCTCGAGCTTGGGAGAGCCAAGATACGCCCGGGGCATGCATAAAAGCAATTCATCTTGATTATGCTTTGGATTCCACACCAGAATAGATGAATTCATCAGCCCCGCCGCGAGGGCCACACCATGGACACCCAGAGCCTGCAGGCCTTCATCGCCGTTGCCGATACCGCCTCCTTCTCGCTGGCCGGCGAGCGCCTGCACCTGACACAGCCGGCGATCAGCAAGCGCATCGCCGCGCTCGAGGCGCAGACAGACGCCAAGCTGTTCGACCGCATCAACCGCCGCGTCAGCCTCACCGAGGCCGGCCGCCTGCTGCTGCCCCAGGCGCGCCGGATCCTGCAGCTTGTCGAGGAGAGCCGACGCCAGCTGCACGACCTCAGCGGGCAGGTCGCCGGCAGTCTGACGCTGGCCACCAGCCACCATGTCGGCCTGCACCGCCTGCCCCCGGTGCTCAAGGCCTACACCCGGCGCTACCCCGGGGTCGATCTCGATCTGCGCTTCCTCGACTCCGAACAGGCCTATCAGGGGGTGGTCTCGGGGGCAATCGAACTGGCCGTGGTGACCCTGGCACCACGCCCCAACCCGCAGGTGGAGTCGGTGCCGGTATGGACCGACCACCTGCGCTTCGTCGCGGCCCCCGAGCACCCGCTGGCCGGCGCCAGTCGCATCTCGCTCGGCGAGCTGGCCCGCCATCCGGCGGTGCTCCCCGGCCCGCTCACCTTCACCCGCGACATCGTGGTCGACGCCTTCTCCCGCAGCGGCCTCACGATCGGCGTGGCACTCTCCACCAACTATCTGGAGACCCTCAAGATGATGGCCGGCATCGGCCTGGGCTGGAGCGTGCTGCCGGAGAGCATGATCGACGACGAGGTGACGGTCCTGGCCGTCGAGCACCCGCCCCTGCTGCGCCGCCTGGGCTATCTGGTGCATCGCGAACGCACCCTCTCCAATGCCGGCCGCGCAATGCTCGCCCAGCTCGAGTCGATGCGCGCCGACCTCGTCGAGACGCCGGATCGTGCCTAGGCTAGAGCGAGCCACCCCAGGCAGAGCGAGACACGAGGAGCACACGACATGGCCTCGCCAGCGTCATCCGCGCCCCAAAAGGGCGCGACCGAGCCAGAACAGGAAAGCCGTGGTGACAACGCCAGCGAGCGCGAACCCAGCCGCCCAGCGCAGCGCCTGGGCCTGATCCCCGCCCCGGAGCTGCCCGAACGCATCGCCGCCGGGCTCGCCGAGGAGCTGCCGACACTGCTCTCGCGCCACACCGACGACCGCCACGCCTGGCGGGTCGAGTGCGTCACCGACCCACTGATCGGTGCCGACGGCACCGGTGCCGAACTCATTCAGCAGGCCGCCCGCCTCAAACGCGAGCACGGCTGGGACTACGTGCTGTGCATCACCGATCTGCCGCTGTTCCGCGACGGCCGTCTGACCGTGGCCGAGGCCAGCGAGGCGTGTGGTGTGGCGGTGATCTCGCAGCCGGCACTGGGCGCCTCGCCGCTGCACGACCGGCTGCGCGAAGCCACGCTGCACCTGATCAACGAGATGCACCACGGCAGCGACCCCGACGACCGCGAGCGCCAGCAGGCGCATGTCGACCGCAGCCGCCGGACGCGCCGCGCCCACGGTATCCGCAACGGCAGCGCGCGCCAGTTGATGGGCTCGCGTCTCGCCGAGTGGCTGACGCCGATCCGCCGGATCACGCCGGACGACCGCCAGGAACACGAGGGCGATGAGGAGAGCGGCGAGGAAAGTGAGGGAAAACGTCGCGAGGAGATCGAGACGAGGTGTCAGGCAGCGTCCGCTGAGACGTGCGATACGGCGCCTGAGGCGTCAGATGCCACCCGCCCTGCCGGCGATGGTGACGACAGCCGCGGTGACGACGACAGCGACAGCCAGAGCGGCGAGCGTCAGCCGGTGGTCGATGTGCGCTTCGTCTCCGCCGCCCCTGTGCGCGCCCATCTACGCCTGCTGGCGGGGATGGTGCGCGCCAACCGGCCGTGGACCATTCTGCCCGCCTTCCGGCGTATCGTCGCGGTGGCCTTCGCCACCGGCGCCTACGGTCTGATCTTCCCCACCCTGTGGCGCCTCAGCGCGGCCTACGAGGTCTATCGCTTCGTGCTGCTGATGATCGCCGCGATCGCCGCCATGGTGATCTGGCTGATTCTCGATCATGGCTTGTGGGAGCCGCAGCGCTATACCGGCTCGCCGCGCCTGACCCGGCTCTACAATCTGACCACGCTGATGACCCTGCTGTTGGGGGTGGGCTGCTACTACGCCATTCTCTTCGCGCTGTTTCTGGTGGCGGTGATCCTGTTCGTCCCCGCCAGTCTGCTCGAAGCCACGGTGGAGTCCTCCATCGGCTGGTGGAACTTCCCCGCCCTGGCGTGGCTGGCGACCTCGGTGGCGACCGTGGCCGGCGCCCTGGGCTCGAGCCTGGAGAGCGACGAGACCATCCGCGGCGCCACCTACGGCTACCGCCAGCAGCTCCGCCAGCGCAAGGTCAAGGAGCGCCAGCAGCAGGCGCGTGAGGAGCGCCAAGACGGCGCCAACAAGGGCGGCGCAGAGACACGCGGCACGGACAAGGGAAGTGACAACGGAAATGGTGGGAATAAAGACTACGAGAGTGGCGGTGACCCAGCCGAGGGTGGCAAGGCAGGCCGTGGCGGGCCCCCTGGCGACGAATGATCGCCGCCAGGGTTGAAGCCGGCGTCTAGCGCTGGCCCAGGCGCGGGGTCTCTACCCGCACATCGGCATTCTGGCCGCGGTGGCGCAACCAGTGATCCATCAGCGTCAAGGCCATCATCGCCTCGGCGATCGGCGTGGCGCGGATTCCCACGCAGGGATCGTGACGCCCCTTGGTGATCACCTCCACCGGCGCCCCATGGACATCGATCGAATGCCCGGGCTGGGTGATGCTGGAGGTCGGCTTGAGCGCCAGATGCGCCACCAGCGGCTGGCCAGTGGAGATACCGCCGAGCACGCCGCCGGCGTGATTGGAGAGGAACCCTTCCGGGGTCAGCTCGTCGCGATGTTCGCTGCCGCGGCTGGCGACCACACCGAAACCGTCACCGATCTCGACCCCCTTGACCGCATTGATGCCCATCAGGGCATGGGCCAGGTCGGCGTCCAGGCGATCGAAGACCGGCTCGCCCAACCCCACCGGCACGCCCTCGGCAATCACCGTGATCTTGGCGCCGACGCTGTCCTGATCGCGACGCAGTTGATCCATGTAGGCCTCGAGCTCGGGCAGCTTGTCCGGATCGGGGCAGAAGAACGGGTTGTCGTCGATCCCGTCCCAGCTTTTGAAATCGATCTCGATGGGGCCGAGCTGGCTCATGTAGCCGCGCACGCGTACGCCCTGCTGCGCCAGCCAGGCCTTGGCGATGGCCCCGGCGGCGACGCGCATCGCGGTCTCACGCGCGCTGGAACGGCCACCGCCGCGGTAGTCGCGAATGCCGTACTTGTGGTGATAGGTGTAGTCGGCATGCGCGGGGCGGAACTGCTCCTTGATCTTGGAGTAGTCCTTGGAGCGCTGGTCGGTGTTCTCGATCGCCAGCCCGATCGGGGTGCCGGTGGAGCGCCCCTCGAACACCCCGGAGAGGATCTTCACCTGGTCCGGTTCGCGGCGCTGGGTGGTATGGCGCGACGAGCCCGGGCGCCGACGGTCGAGATCGCGCTGCAGATCCGCCTCGCTGAGCGCGAGCCCCGGCGGGCAGCCATCGACGATGGCGCCCAGCGCCGGGCCGTGACTCTCACCGAAGGTGGTGACGGTGAACAGTTTGCCGAAGGTGTTGCCGGACATGCGGGTTCCTCGGAGAAAAGGGAGCGAAAGCGAAGCGGTCAGGCGGCGGCGAACCGAGCCGCATGAGCGTCGAGAGTCTCGGCGTCGAGCACGAAGACGCCCTCGCCGCCGCGCTCGAAGTCGAGCCACAGGAACGGCACCTCGGGGAAGGCGGCCTCGAGGTGGCGCTGGGAGTTACCGACCTCGACCACCAGGATGCCGTCGTCGCTGAGATAGCCACGCGCCTCGCGCAGGATGCGGCGCACGATATCGAGCCCGTCGCTACCCGCGCCCAGCGCCAGGTCGGGCTCGTGGCGGTACTCTGCCGGCATCGCCGCCAAGTCACGGCTGTCGACATACGGCGGGTTGCTGACGATCAGGTCGTAGGTCTGCCCGGCGACGCCGTCGAACAGGTCGGAGGCCACCGCACGCACCCGGCGACCGACGTCGTGACGCACGATATTGGCCTTGGCCACCGCCAGCGCCTCGGGGCTGATATCGACCAGATCCACCGCACAGGTGGGCAGGGTCAGCGCAGTGGCGATGCCGATGCAGCCGGAGCCGGTGCACAGGTCGAGCACCCGTGCCGGCGGCGCGGCTTCGAACCAGGGCGCGAAGCCCGCCTCGATCAGCTCGGCGATCGGCGAGCGCGGAATCAGCACACGCTCGTCGACCTCGAACGGATAGCCGGCGAAGAACGCCTCCCCCAGCAGGTAGGGCAGCGGTCGCCGGGTTTCGATGCGCTGCCGCGCCAGGCCCACGATCCGGGAACGCTCGACGCCGAGCAGTCGCGCGTCGAGTATCGCCGGGTCAGCGTCCCACGGCAGGTGCAGCGCCCCGAGCACCAGCGCCACCGCCTCGTCCCAGGCGCTGTCGGTACCGTGGCCGAAATGCAGGCGATGGGCGAGAAATTCACTGGTGGCCCAGCGCAGGCAGTCGCGAACGCTGATCAGCTCGCTGGCGAGGGCGTGATCGGTGAGCGTCAGGGTCGTCGACGGACTGGACATGGGTCGGGCTCGCAAATAGCTGAAAAACGGACGACGATTGTACCCGCAAGGGTCAGCGCTTCACAGCCGGGCATGCTTCCGCGGCGACAATCCTTTACCCTGGCGCCCCCGGAGCGGGTCCGCCAGACGCGGCCCGATGGCACACCCCCGGCCGGCACGAACGAAGGCGGCAAACAGAGGCAGAGCGGCATGACGCAGATTTCGGGCGACGATCCGTCAGGTGGTGACGACACCGATCTCGGCGCCTTTCGTCAGGCGCTGGAGGCGGCCGGCGTGAAACGGCTCAAGCTCAACCGCGCCGATACCGGACGTCGCCGCCAGCACACGCTCAACGCCAAGGCGCGCCGCGAGGCCGCCGAGCAGGCGCCACCCCAGGCGCTCTCCTCCCTCTCCGACGGCGGCGTCGAGGCGGTCACCCCGCATCAGTCGCTGGCGTTCGCGATCCCCGATCTGCCGCCGCGCACCTTCGCGCAGCTCAAGCGCGGCCGCATCCCCTGGGAAGGCGGGCTCGACCTGCACGGCTACACCCTGGACGAAGCGCGCCTGGAACTCGAATCGTTCATCGACGACGCCGTCGCCAACCGCCTGCGCTGCGTCCTGGTGGTCCACGGCAAGGCCCGCGGCACCAGCGCCGGCGGTGGCACCTATCCGGTGATCAAGAGTCACGTCAACACCTGGCTCAGGAACTGGTCGCGGGTGCTCGCCTTCTGCTCCGCCAGCGAGATCGACGGTGGCACCGGCGCGCTCTACGTGCTGCTGCGTACCCGCGGCGGCGAGCCGGAGTGAGTCTCATGGCGTTCACGCCTGACGCCCACGTCTGGACATCATGCCTGACACTGACGCCTGGCACTCACTCCTGGCGCTTGGGCGACGACAGCGGCAGCGGCATGTCGACCCGGGGTAGCCCGCTGCTGCGCGGATGCCGGCGTGCATCGACCGGCTCGCCGCTGGCCCAGGTGTGATCGCGCTGCGCCTCGTAGCGATCCAGCGCCTGGGCGGCGAGATAGCGGCCGAGTTCGATCAACGCCTCGGCACGGTGGAACTCGTAGGCACCGCAGACGCTCTTGGGCACCTCGATCAGGACGTCCGGCGGATAGCCGGCGATCTTGTACTTGGCCAGCGCCGCCTGGGTGATATCGAACGACGCCAGCATCATGTCGAGCTTGCTCCAGGCGCGCTCGGTCTGGCTCGACCAGGTGTCGCCGGTGCCCTCCTCCTCATCGCTGAAGGAGGAGATCATGCCCTGGACACGGTTGCGCACGCCCCCCAGCCAGCCACTGAAACTCTTGCCTGCGGCCTCGCGTTCACGCTCGCGTTGCTCCTCCTCGGCGGCACGCTCCGCCGGCAGCAGCGCCTCCAGGCTGATCGGGCGTGGCGTCTGCGCCGTGGCGTTGACCGCGAGCACGATATCCGCGGACACCGATACCGTAGGGATGATCGGCAGCGGGTTGAGCAACCCGCCATCGACCAGCACCTGGCCGTGCTCCTGCACCGGCGTGATGATCCCGGGCACGGCGATGGAGGCTCGGATCGCGCGCAGCAGCGAGCCGCTCTGGAACCACACCTCGCGCTGGCGGGTCAGGTCGGTGGCCACCGCGGTGAACGGCAGCGGCAGCGATTCGATCTGGATATCGCCGACCAGCGCCTTCAGCTTGGTCATCACCTTGCCGGCGCGCATCGCGCCCATCGCGCTCCAGGTGATATCGACCAGCCGCAGCACATCGAAGTAGTCGAGCTGACACACCCAGTCGCGGTAGCCCTCGAGCTGGCCGGCGGCGTGGATGCCGCCGATCAGCGCGCCCATCGAGCAGCCGGAGATCGAGACGATCTCGTAGCCGCGCGCCTCGAGCTCCTCGATCACGCCGATATGGGCGTAGCCGCGGGCACCACCGCTGCCCAGCACCAGTGAAACACGTGGTTTCATCGTCCCCTTCTCCTGCCTGTCGCTTGCACGTCCTGCTCCGTCATGCCCTTGCCCACTGCCGCTGTCCGCACCGGCCGCTCACTCGCTCACCGCGGCGGCGCCCAATTGGGTGAAGCGTACGACCTCCGCCGCCACCTGCGCCACCCGCGTGCGCTCGAGATGCAGATGGTGGCCGCCACTCATCACCCGTCGCTGCAGCCGGCGCACCCGCCGGCAGCTCTCGGCCAGTTGCTCACGTTCGCCCAGCACCCCGGCGGTGGCCTGAATCAGCAACGTCGGCGCGACGATCTCATCGAGCATGGCCAGCATCTGCTCCGGGCTCAGACGCAGCAGCGAGGGCCAGACCAGGCGCCGGTCGCTGCGCCAATAGAGCAGGCCATCCTCGCCACGCCGCAGCGCGCGCTCGACGATCGGCCGTGCGGTGTCGGCATCCAGTCGCGTGCGGCCGCCATTGACCCGGGCATCGAGCGCCGCTTCCAGGGTGGCGTATCCGCGTTCGCCACGCCGCGGCCGTCGGCGCGCGCGCAGTCCCAGCCGCAACTGATCCGCGACCTGTTGCGGCGTGGTGGTCAGCGGGGCGAGACCATCGAGCAGCACCAGCCGAGCCACCCGCTCCGGCAGCGCGGCGGCGAGCAGGCTCGCCACCCCCGCGCCCATGGAGTGGCCGAGCAGTGTCAGCGGCGCCGGCCCCAGCGTCTCGACCACCTCGACCAGCTCGGGCAGATAGCTCCAGGGTGAGTAATCGCCCCCCTCCCCGCGATGCGGTGAGCGGCCGTGGCCGGGCAGGTCCAGCGCCACCACCCGGATGCCCAGCGCCTCGACCAGCAGCGGCGCCAGGCGCGAGAAGGTCGCGGCGTTGTCGAGCCAGCCGTGCAGCGCCAGCCACACCGGGGCCTCCGCCGAGCCCCACACCTGCGCCGCCAGCCCCGCCTCGCCGAGCGTCGTCTCGATCGCCCCCTCGCTTGCCTTATCGCTCAACGACATGCTGCCCCTCCCGCATCCGGTCGAGCGCAGCGAGCAGCGCCGCCCGGGTCGCCTCGGGGTGCTCGAACGGGAACATGTGGCCGCCGGGCACGCAGCCGAGAGTGACCCCGGCCCGTGCGAGCTGGCGCCGCCGGGCGGCGGTCAGCAGGGTCGACGTCTCGCCGGCGATCACCGTGAGCGGCACCTCGAGACGCTTGAGCACACCGGAGAGGTGGTCGGGCAGATGCCGAAACACCGCGGCTTCATGGCGTGGGGCGAACAGCAGACGGGCCGCCCCCTGCTCGTCGAGCCGGGTGGCACCGCTGACATAGTCCGCCAGCGCCGCCTCGGTGAAGCCCTTGAACAGTGTGCGCTGGCGCAGCGAGTGGTGCATCGCCTCGCGGCTCGGCCAGTGCTCGCGCCGCTTGAGGGTCTTGCCGGCCGGGGTGATACGGTAGATGACACCGGTCAGCTTGGCCAGCTTGAGCATCCACGCATCGCGCCCGATCAGCAGCGGCGGGTCGAGGGCGATCACCGCGCGGAAGTGTTCCGGCGCGCGGCAGGCGCCCATGATCGAGAGCACCCCACCCATCGAGTGGCCCACCGCGATCACCGGCCGGCCCACCGCGCGGACCGCATCGAGGTACTCGTCGCAGAGCGAATGCCAGTTGCGGTCGACCGGAAAATCGGGATGGTGAGCCAGACGCTCCAGGGGGTGAAGCTCGAAGCGCTCGCCCAGCGGCGCCAGCAGGGTACGGTAGCTGGCACCGGTAAAGCCGTTGGCGTGGGCAAAGACCAGGGGTTGAAGCAGCATCGATTGTCGGATTCCCGTAAACTGTCGCCTTTTCGTCGCACGTCCCCGCCTCGGGGCCGCTACGGCGCACCCCGGCACGTACCTGTTCGAGCGCTGCCGCGGGCCGACGTTTGGACTCGCGCTGACTGCGCGAGTTCTCGTTTTCTACACAAGCTCGGGGCCTCTCGACAAGCGCTGGTCGTCTACACCGCTTCCGCTTGTCGACGCAGCCCCTCGCTTCCACACCGCTCTCGTTGTCTAAAAAAGGATTGTACCGTGTCCCGCAAAGGTTCCCATCGCGACACTCGACTGAGAAATCGGCTGTTCTGGGCCGTCATCGTCGCCGCCCTGGTGGTCGGCTTCTGGCTGGTTCGCGGCGGAGAGTGACCCATGGGCCTGCTGGCGGCATTTACCCATACCCTCGAAATCACCCTGCCGGTCTTTCTGATGGTGTTCCTCGGCCTGGGCCTCAAGCGCCTGGGCTGGATCGATGCCGCCTTCATCAATACCGCCTCATCGCTGGTATTCCGGGTGACCATGCCGACGCTTCTGTTCCTCAGCATCATCCAGGCGGACCTCGACAGTGCCCTGCAGCCACGGCTGATCCTCTACTTCGTCGGCTTCACCCTGGCGAGCTTCGGCCTCGCCTGGCTGTGGGCGATCTGGCGTCACCCCTACGTCGAGCGCGGGATCTTCACCCAGGGCGCCTGCCGCGCCAACAACGGCATCGTCGGTCTGGCGCTGGCGGCCAGCCAGTACGGTGACTATGGGCTGTCGGTGGGCGGCATCATGGCCGGCGCGGTGATCGTGGTCTACAACGTGGTCTCGGTGATCGTGCTCTCGGTCTACAGCCAGGACGTGCCCACCGACCTGCGCTCGCTGGCACGCAACCTGGCCAAGAATCCGCTGATCCTGAGCGTGGTGCTGGCGATCCCGGTGGCGCTGCTGGGGCTCGATCTCCCCGCCTGGCTGCTCACCTCCGGCGGCTATCTGGGCTCGATGTCGCTGCCGCTGGGCCTGATCTGCATCGGCGGCACGCTATCGGTCACAGCGTTCAAACGCGGCAGCACCATCGCCCTGGATGCCAGCCTGTGGAAGCTGGCATGGGTCCCCCTACTGGGTGTCCTCGGCGCCCTGGCGCTGGGCATCCGCGGGCCGGCCCTGGGCATCCTGTTCCTGTTCCTGGGCAGCCCCGGCGCAGCCGCCTCCTTCGTCATGGCCAAGGCGTTCAAGGCCAACGACAAGCTGGCCGCCAACATCATCGTGATCACCACCTTCGGCTCGATGTTCAGCCTGAGCCTGGGGTTGATCGTGCTGAAGTGGCTGGGACTGGTGTAGATACTAGACACCCGGACACCCATCGAGCCCCACTGGGGAAACGCCGAGGGCCGCGCGAAGGCGGCCCTCGGGTGTCGCTACGTCAAGCTGACTGCGCTCAGTGCTCGCGCTGGCCGTCGACCAGGCGCGAGAGCGCCAGCGGATTGCTCTCCTCGAGCGCCCGCGGGCGCAGCGCATCGGGCAGGTTCTGATAGCACACCGGGCGCAGGAAGCGCTGGATCGCCGCACTGCCCACGGAGGTGGTGCGGGCATCCGAGGTGGCCGGAAAGGGGCCACCGTGGACCATCGCATCGCACACCTCGACCCCGGTGGGCCAGCCGTTGGCCATGATGCGCCCGGCCTTGCGCTCCAGCGTCGGCAGCAGCGCACGCGCCGCGTCGACGTCGGCGTCATCCATCTGCAGGGTGGCGGTGAGCTGCCCTTCCAGCGCCTCGGCAACCCGCTTGACCTCGGCGGCGTCGCGACAAGCGACCACCAGCCCCGCAGCGCCGAAGATCTCGCCCTGCAGCGCGGCATCATCGAGCAGCGCTTCGCCACGGGTCATGAAGAGCGCGCTGATACAGCGGTTGGGCTGACCCTCGGCGGCTACCCCGCGGGCCACTTCGTGCACCTGTGGATGCGCCGAGAGCGTCGCCACACCGTGGGTGTAGGCGTCATGGATGCCCGGCGTCAGCATGGTCTGGGGCTGGCTCTCCTCGACCGCCGTGGCGGCCGCCTCGACGAAGGCATCCAGCTCGGGGCCTTCGACCGCGATCACCAACCCAGGGTTGGTGCAGAACTGCCCGGCACCCAGGGTGAGCGAGCCAACGAACGCCGCGCCCAGCTCGCGGCCCCGGGCGGCAAGCGCCGCCGGCAGCAGGAATACCGGATTGGTGCTGCTCATCTCGGCATAGAACGGGATCGGCTCGGGGCGCTGCTGAGCAATCTGCTGCAGTGCCAGCCCGCCCTTGCGCGAGCCGGTGAAACCGCCGGCCTTGATGCGCGGGTCGGCGACCAGTGCCTGCCCCACTTCCAGCCCCGAATCGTGGAGCAGCGAGAATACGCCCTCGGGCAGGCCGCAGCGCGCCACCGCCGCCTGCACCGCACGCCCCACCAGTTCGCAGGTGCCCGGGTGGGCCGGGTGCGCCTTGACCACCACAGGGCAGCCGGCAGCGAGAGCCGAGGCGGTATCGCCGCCGGCGACCGAGAACGCCAGCGGGAAGTTGCTGGCGCCGAACACCGCCACCGGCCCCAGTGCGATATGACGCTGACGCAGGTCCGCCCGCGGCAGCGGCTCGCGCTGGGGCAGCGCCGGATCGACGCGCACGTCCAGCCACTCGCCATCACGCACCACCCGCGCGAACAGGCGCAGCTGACCGCAGGTGCGACCGCGCTCGCCCTCGATGCGCGCCCGCGGCAGGCCGCTCTCGGCCACCGCCCGGTCGATCAGCGGCTCGCCGATGGCTTCGATCTCCTCGGCGATCGCTTCCAGAAAGGCGGCACGCGCCTCACTGGCAGTCTCGCGATAGCTATCGAAAGCGGCGCCAGCCAGTTCGCAGGCGCGGGCGACGTCCTCGACGCTGCCACCCTGGAATTCGGTCGGCAGACGCTCTCCGCTGGCCGGGTCGATGGCCACGATGGGATCGCGACTGCCCTTGATCGCCTGCTGCCCAATCAACAATTCGCCAGTCAACTTCACGTTGCCTCCTGCACCGATGGTCGGATGTGATAACGCCGAGCGGCGCGCCCCCTCGGGGCAGCGTCGACTCGGCGCGGGTGGAGATCGTCGGCCGCGGGCAGGTGACGCCACGGCCGCGGGGCGGCGGTGTCAGCCGCTGGGGCGATCCAGATAGACGGCGTAGTTATCGTACGCGCGCTGGAGATGTCGCAGCATGGCGTCGCGCGCCGCTGCCGGCTGACCCGCCACGATGGCCTCGAGCACGTCGGCGTGCTCCCGCGCCACTCGCTCAAGGTAGTGGGTCATGGCTGCCGGGTCGAGTTCCACCGCCACCAGCTTGGTGCGCGGGATGGCCCCTTCGTGCAGCTGATCGTACAGAGTGACGAAGAAGGGATTGTGGCTGGCCTCGACGATGGCGCGGTGGAAGCGATAATCCTCCTGGCGCGCCTGGCCGCCTTCACGGCTGGCGGCGACCAGCGCCTCGTGGGCCCGCGTCAACGCCTCGATGTCGGCATCACTGCGCCGTTCGGCGGCCAGCGACGCGGCTTGCGAATCCAGCGCCAGGCGCAGTTCGAGCACATGGAGAATGTCCTCCACCGTGGTGGCGCTGATGCGGCGCGCCGGGAAGGCACTGGCCGGCGCCGAGCGCAGCACCCGGGTACCGATGCCGCGACGTGTCTCCACCAGCCCCATCGACTTGAGATGGGCGATCGCCTCGCGCACCGCGGTACGGCTGACCCCGAACATGTCGCACAGCTTGCTCTCGGTCGGCAGCTTGTCGCCCACCGGGATCTTGCCCTCGGTGATCAGGGCTTCGAGCTGGCGCGCGATCTGGCGCGACAGGCTCTCCTGCATCGAGATGCGCTGCACGCTGAAGGCCTGGGTCTGCTCCATCGTTTCCTCTACCTCTGCTGTGCCGGATATCGCCGTGGCATGTCACCACCCCGTGGCCCGCTGGCGTGGCCGCGGCCTGACTGTCGCTGGCCGCTAGCATACCAGCTCGCCCGACAAGCGCGTCATTCACCCCTCGTCGGGGTGCCCCAGGGCAACGAACTTGCCGCCCTGGAAGCGCACCGCCGGGTCACCCGGGTCGAGACGGCCGTCGGCAGCCTCGACCGCCTCGCGCCAGGGCGCCGAGCTCTGACGCGGGCGCCAGCCGAGGAATTGCGCATGGCAGTTGTCCCACCACTGCTCGGCGTTGTCGGAAGCGCCGTAGACCACGGTGTGCCCCAGGTGGCGCGCGGCGAAGGCGCGCCCCAGCAGGTCGACGAGATCCTCCACCCCGAGCCAGGTCGCCAGCATGCGGGTGTCCTTGGGCTGAGGGAAACAGGAGCCGATGCGCAGGCTGAGCGTCTCGATGCCGAACTTGTCGTGATAGAGGCTGGCGAGATCCTCGCCGAAACACTTGGAGACGCCATAGAGCGAATCGGGCCGGTGCGGCACCTGGCTGTCGAGGCGTGTGGTGCGCGGATAGAAGCCGATGGTGTGATTGGAGCTGGCGAAGACCACCCGTGGCCGGCCTTGCTGGCGCACCGCTTCATAGAGATTGTAGACGCCGACGATATTGGCCTGGAGGATCTCGGCCCACGGCTTCTCCACCGAGATGCCGCCGAGGTGGATCACTCCGTCGCAGCCCTCGACCAGCCGCGCCACCGCCGCGGCATCCGCAAGATCGCAGGTGACGATCTCCTCGTGGGCGGCGGCCGCCCCCGGATCGACGATATCGGAAAGCCGAACCTGGTGTGCCAGCCCCGCGAGATGGGGGCGAATCGCCTGCCCCACGCCACCGGCGGCACCGGTCACCAGTAATCGATTCAGCATGGCGTAACTCCCTCTTGTTCGATGGCAAAGCGGAGAGTGCCCGGCCTACCGGGCACGGGTTCACTGCAGTAGATGGGGCAGCGTCAGCGAGACCGCCGGCACATAGGTGACCAGCATCAGCACCGCGAACAGCGCTAGATAGAACGGCCAGATGGTCTTCACCGTCTGCTCGATCTTGATCCCGCCGATCGCGCTGCCCACGAACAGGCAGCCCCCCACCGGTGGCGTGCAGAGCCCGATCCCCAGATTCATCATCATCAGGATGCCGAACTGGGTCGGGTCCATGCCGAACTGCTGTGCCACCGGCAGAAAGATCGGGGTACAGATCAGGATCAGCGGCGCCATGTCCATGATCATGCCCAGCACCAGCAGCAGCAGGTTGAGCATCAGCAGCACCACGACCGGATTGTCGGAGACCGAGGTCAGACCGTTGGCGAGCATTTCGGGCACGCTGTAGAGCGCCAGCAGATAGGAGAACGCCGAGGCGCAGCCGACCAGGATCATCACCAGCGCCGTGGTCTTGACCGCCTGATAGACCGCGGTCTTGAACGCCGCCCAGCGCAGCTCGCGGTAGACCAGCCCGGTGACCACGATGGCGTAGATCGCGCCGAAGGCGCCGGACTCGGTCACCGTGAGAACCCCGGAGAGCACGCCGCCGACGATGATCACCGCAGTGAGCAGGCCCGGCAGCGAGGCGAAGAAGCTGATCACCAGTGCGGCCCAGCCGGGGAAAGGTTCGCCGCCGTAGCCGCGCTTCACCGCCACCACGTAGGCAGCCACCGCCAGTGCCAGACACATCAGGATGCCCGGCACGATCCCGGCCACGAACAGCTGGGTGACCGAGATGCCGCCACCCGCGGCCACCGCATAGAGAATCATGTTGTGGCTGGGCGGGATCACCACCCCGGCAATCGACGAGGTGACCGTGACATTGACCGCGTAGTCGGTGTCGTAGCCCTTCTCCTTCATCACCGGAATCAGGATCGACCCCAGTGCCGAGGTGTCCGCCACCGCCGAGCCGGAGATACCGCCGAACAGCATCGACGAGGTGACATTGACCATGCCCAGGCCGCCGCGCATGCGCCCGACCGCCGCCGAGGCGAAGCGCACCAGTCGCCGTGAGATACCGCCGTGGAGCATCAGCTCACCGGCGAAGATGAAGAACGGGATCGCCAGCAGCGAGAACACCGAGATCCCCGAGACGATGCGCTGGAAGCCGACGAACAGCGGCAGCCCCTCGTAGAGAAAGGTCACCACCGCCGACAGCCCCACCGCGAAGGCGATCGGCGCGCCCACGATCAGGCCCAGCGCGAAGACTCCGAACAGAATGATCAGCCCCATGGTCAGCGCCCCTTGCGTGTCGACATCGCGCGTTGGATCAGATCCGCGCCGGTAAAGATCACCAGCAGCACCCCGCAGGCCACCAATGGCGCCGAGCGCCAGCTCTCCGACAGGCCCAGCATGGGAATCGGACGGTCGGCGTTGTTGACCATCATCAGCCACCCCTGCCAGGCCATGACGCTGCCGAAGGCGATCACGAAGGCGTCGGCAATCAGCTGCATCAGCAGGCGCAGCGGGCGCGGCGCACCCTCGCGCAGGAAGTCGATGCTCAGATGGGAGTGGAATCTCACCCCGGCGGCAGCCCCCAGACAGGTGATGTAGACCACGATCAACAGCGACGACTGCTCGATCCAGGTCGGGGTGTCGTTGAGCACGTAGCGGCCGAAGACCAGCCAGCCGAAGGAGAAGATCAAAAACACCAGCAGCACGCCAGCAACGATCAGGCAGAGTCGAGCCAACGCATCGAGCACCTTGTCACACGCCGAGGTGCCAGCGGCCATGGGCGGCTGAGAGTCGTTCACGGTGAGATCCTGTCAACTGCGGCGAAGAGGCGGCCGGCGCGCCTCCCGGCGGAGACGCGCCGACCTCGCGAGGGCAATCAGGGGGTCTGACGAATCTCTTCGATCAGTGAGGCAAGCTCGGGATGCTTGTCGGTGAACGCCTGGTAGATCGGCTCCATGCGCTGCTGGAAAGCGGCCTTGTCCTTCACTTGGTTGATCTTCACCCCCGCCTTCTCGACGATCGCACGGCTCTTCGCCACCCGCTCCGCCCACAGCTGGCGCTGCTCCTGAGCGGCATTCTCGGCGGCGGTGCGCACGGCGCGCTGATCGGCGTCGGAGAGCGCCTCCCAGCTCGACTTGGCCACGCACAGGCACTCGGGAATGATCAGGTGCTCGGTGAGCGAGTAGTACTTGGCCACTTCGTAGTGGTTGCTCGACTCGAACGAAGGGAAGTTGTTCTCGGCACCGTCGATGACCCCGGTCTTGAGCGACTGGAACACCTCGCTGTAGGCCATCGGCGTGGCGTTGCCGCCCAGGGCATCGACCATCTGCACGTAGAGATCGTTGTTCATCACCCGCAGCTTGAGCCCCTTGACGTCGTCGGGGGTCTCGATGGGTCGCTTGGTGTCGTAGAAGCTGCGCGCGCCGGAGCCGAACCAGGAGAGCGCGATCAGATTCTTCTCGGCCAGGGCGGCGGCGAAGCGCTTGCCGATGTCACCATCCATGACCCGATACATCTGCTCGACGTTCTTGAACAGAAACGGCAGCGAGAGCACGTCGGTCTCCGGCACCACCGGGCCCATCGGCCCCATGTTGAAGTTACCGAAGTCGAGCGCGCCGCTGCGGGCCTGTTCGATCGCATCCGGCTGATCGCCGAGAACCCCATTGTTGTAGACCTTGGGCTCGACGCGGCCATCGGTGGTCTTGGCGACCTCCTCGGCGAACGATTTCAGCGCCAGCGAGTTGGGGTAGCCATCGGGGTGCACGTTCCACCCGCGCCAGGTCGCCGCCTGGGCACTCAGGCTGGCGCCCAGCAGCACGCCGGCCGCCGCCAGGGAGAGACAGGTACGCGAGACTCGCGGAGAGAAGAGAGAGGTCATGACGCGCTCCATGTTGAATGGGCGCAGCCTTCGAGGGCGTCGCCTGGCATTTCCACCAGACCGATCGCGACGCCGTGCAGGCCGCAATGTTGTTGTCGCCAGCAACATTGCCATACATCATACTTATCCAGACATTAGACTTTGGCATTCTCGATACACCGTGCCAAGCCCCCACGCTGCCGGCGTCTGCGCTCACTGGCGCCTTTCGTCTGGCGTGGCTGCGTCACCGCCCACGCTGCGCGGCGCGTGGCGGGTGCCCGGCCCGGCCGGCGCCTGCTGCAGGCAGGGCTCGACCGAGGCCGAATAGATCGCCACCGTACTGCGCCCGCCGCGCTTGGCACAGTAGAGCGCTTCGTCGGCCAGTCGCAGCAGGCCGTCGGGGCTTGCACTGTGCATCGGGTAGCTGGCAATACCGGCCGAGAAAGTGACGCGCCCCAGGCACACTTCGCCACGCGTGATCGGCGTCGCACAGAGCCGCCCCAGCAGCCGTTCGAGACGCGCGGCCAGCGCCGCCGGCGAGGTGTGGGAGAACAGCGCAAACTCCTCGCCACCCAGGCGGCAGACGCTCTCACCGGTGTTCTGGTGCGCCTTGAGCAGCCCGGCCAGGGTCACCAGCACGCTGTCGCCGGCGTCATGTCCGAAGCGGTCGTTGATACGCTTGAAGTGGTCGAGATCGAGAATCGCCAGCGTCAGACACTCGCCACGGGATACCGCCCGCCGGCACGCCTGGGCGTAGGCGGCATCGAAGTGACGCCGGTTGTAGAGCCCGGTCAGCGCATCGCGATAGGACAACCCCTCGAGTTCCTCGACCAGTTGCGCCAGCTCCGCGGTGCGCAGCGCCACCTGGTGCTCCAGCGTGTCGTGGGAGCGTGCCAGCTCGCGATGGACCCGATGGTAGCGGTGCAGCGAGATCGCCACACAGGAGAGCGAGAAAGCCAACGAGCCGAAGCTAAGGGGTATCGGTTGCCACGGGAGGAAGCCATGGGCCACCAGCATATCGGCCAGCAGCAGCGGCGCGAACACCGCGAAGCAGAGTACAACGGTACGCTGGGAACCATCCAGGGCGCGCCACTGCCATAGCGCCAGTGCCAGCATCGCCGGCAGCGTTGCCACCAGCAGCCCATCGAAGATGGGAAAGGTCAGCGACAGGTTGATCACGCCACCCTGCACCAGCCCCACCACCAACACCACATAGCCGAGATGCAGCGCCCACAGCCGCCGCATCCAGCGCCGCGCGCTCCCCTTGAGCCAGTGGGCCAGGATCAGCCCGGTCGCCACCGGCAGCATGTAGTAGCTGAAGGCCCGCAGCAGATCCCACCCCAGCGGATTGTCGGCGATCAACTGCCGCGCCGGCGCCTCCGCCAGCAGCATCAGTCCCGAGGCACCGCCGAACAGCGCAATGGCACCGAAGCTGCGCCGCTCGACCCCGCTGACGGCGAAGATCGCGGCGAATACCGCGAGCGCCAGGGCCAGCGCGCTCACCGCCACGTCCCAGGCCGAGCGTCGGATGATCTGACTGTAGGCCTCCCCGCGATCAATCAGGCGTACCTGGCCCCACAGGCCGATGCTGGTGTAATCGGAGAAGACACGCAGACAGAGGGTCTTGCCGGCGAAGTCGCGGGGCAGCGCGATCATGTGCCAGGGCCAGCCGGCAAAGGCGATCCTGTCACCCGCGTCGAAGTCGCCGTACTGGTAGATCAGCCGGCCACCGAGATAGACCTGGGCGATCAGATCGATGCTGGGGATGAACAGCACCGGATCGTGCCATTGATTGTCCGGCAGGCGCAGGCGAAACCACACCTTGTCGCGGCCGTCACGGTCCGGCGGATTGGCCGGAAACGCAATCGGCTGCCACCCGGAGCCAGCAGCGTGTAGCCAGACCGGCAGCCCGTCGCTATCCAGCGGCGAATCGCCCCAGCGATACTCCCAGCCGCGGGGCTCGACGCTCGGTACCCCGCCCTCGGGTTCGCGCATGGTCCAGTTCCAGGCCACGAACATGCCGATCAGCAGTACGCACAGGCCGGTCAAGGCACCGATCACGCGCATGATGAGCTCCCCCTCGCTCAAGGAAGCTCATAGTGTCATGAAACCAAGTGTCAAGATAAGTATCCAAAGGTGATTTAACTAGTCTATTGCTGCTCCTCCGGTGCCCTATTCTGACTTCCTGGTCATGCCCCCTTATGCCACCTGATGCCCCATCCTGCTGACGCCTCCTAGGTCATGCACGCCTCGCGGCGGGTGCTCGCCCGCCGCTCGCCGTCACGCCCGGCTCAGCGCACCAGTGCCGGACGCTTGGGGTCGAAGCGCCAGCCGTCGATCAGATACTGCATCGCCATGGCGTCGTTGCGGCTGCGCACATCGAGGGAGCGGTAGAGCGCGTGGGCCTGCTCGAGCTGCGCCATATCCAGCTCGACGCCCAGCCCCGGCGTGGTGGGCACACGCAGCTTGCCATCGCGGATCGCCAACGGCTCGCGGGTGAGGCGCTGGCCATCCTGCCAGATCCAGTGGGTATCGATGGCGGTGATCTCCCCCGGGCAGGCGGCGGCGACATGGGTCATCATCGCCAGTGAGATATCGAAGTGGTTGTTGGAGTGCGAGCCCCAGGTCATGCCCCACTCGTGACACAGCTCGCCGACCATCACCGCCCCTTGCATTGTCCAGAAGTGGCAATCCGCCAGCGGAATGTCGACCGCGTTGAGCGCCACCGCGTACTGCAGCTGCTTGAAGTCGGTGGCGATCATGTTGGTGGCGGTCTTCAGGCCAGTGCGTTTCTTGAACTCGGCCATGGTCTCGCGGCCGGACCAGCCCGCCTCCTGACCACAGGGGTCCTCGGCGTAGCTGAGCAGATGCTTGATCGGCTCGAGCACGTGCACCGCTTCGTCGAGCGTCCAGGCGCCGTTGGGGTCGAGGGTCAGCCGGGCCTCGGGGAAGGCGTCGTGCAGCGCGCGAATACACTCCGCCTCCTCCTCGCCGCGCAGCACACCCCCCTTGAGTTTGAAATCCTTGAAGCCATAGCGGGCATGGGCAGCCTTGGCCAGATCGGCGACCGCCTCCGGCGTCAGCGCCTCGCGGCGTCGCACTTCGTCCCAGGCGTCCACCGGGTTGTCGGCTTTCGGGTAGGGCAGATCGGTCTTGGCCGGATCGCCGAGCAGGAACAGATAGCCCAGCGCCTCGACCTCGTCGCGCTGGCGGCCGAAACGCCCCAGCAGATCCGCCACCGGCTGGCCCAGCGCCTGCCCGTAGAGATCGTAGAGCGCCGACTCGATGGCCGTCAGTACGTGCACCGCCACGCGCAGATCGAAGGTCTGCTGCCCGCGCTCCTCACGGCCGTTACTGGCCAGTGCCAGCCGCGCCTGGTTGAGGACCCGCTTGACCTGGTCGATCCGCGCCCCCTCGACCAGCGCCCGGCACGTTTCCAGCCCCTGGAGAATGCCCTCGCTGGAGGGGATCTCCCCCACCCCGCGCTGGCCGCTGTCATCCTCCAGGATCAGCACACAGCGAATGAACCAGGGCGCATGGCCGCCGCTCAGATTGAGCAGGAAACTGTCATAGCCGGCCACCGGCACGACCGACATCTTGGTGATCTTGGGAAAACTCATCTCGCACTCCTCGATATGTGATCGTTGCGGGGACGCTGAAGGCACCGGCGAGCAAGATGAAGCTCAAGGCGCCCGGCGCACAGGATCCGGAGCCTATGGGGTATAGGTGAGGATTCCGCGCACCGGGCAACGCAGCGATTCATCTGCGCAGCCATTGATTCAGTGTTTCCTAGCCGCGTTTGCCGAATTCTGCGCTATCCACTGTCCACTGGCGTGCCTGCTCGGTCAGGGTGAAGCCGAGCCCCGGGCGGTCCGGCACCAGCATGCGCCCATCGCGGGTCTCGAGACGTTCGTTGAACAGCGGCTCCAGCCAGTCGAAGTGCTCGACCCAGGGTTCGCTGGGATAGGTCGCCGCCAGGTGCAGGTGAATCTCCATGGCGAAGTGCGGCGCCAGCTGCAGGCCGGCGCTGCTGGCCAGGGTGGCCAGCTTCAGAAACGGCGTGATGCCGCCGATGCGCGGCGCATCCGGCTGGATGATGTCGGCACTGCGATGCTCGATCAGCGCGCGGTGCTCGGCGACGCTGGCGAGCATCTCGCCGGTGGCGATGGGCGTATCCAGGGCGCTGGCCAGCGCGGCGTGCCCTTCGACGTCGTAGGCGTCGAGGGGCTCCTCGATCCACACCAGGTGGTAGGGCTCCATGGCACGGCCGAAACGCAGTGCGGTGGCGCGATCCCACTGCTGGTTGGCGTCGATCATCAGCGGCACGTCGTCACCCAGGTGGCGGCGCACCGCCTCGACGCGCTGCAGGTCGGCCTTCATGTCGGGCTGGCCGACCTTGATCTTGACCCCCTTGATCCCGTTCTCCAGCGACCGGCTGGCGTTCTCCTTGACCTCCTCTATCGGCGTATGCAGGAAGCCCCCGGAGGTGTTGTAGCACTGCACCGAGTCGCGATGGGCACCGATCAGCTTGGCCAGCGGCAGCCCCGCGCGCTTGGCCTTGAGATCCCACAGGCCGACGTCGACGGCGGCGATGGTCTGGGTCGAGAGGCCACTGCGCCCTACCGAGGCGCCGGCCCACACCAGCTTGTGCCACAGCTTGTCGGTGTCGTTGGGGTCCTCGCCGAGGATCGCCGGCGCGATCTCCTTGGCATGGGCGAACTGGCCGTAGCCCCCGGCCCGCTTGGAATAGCTGAAGCCGATTCCACGATGGCCATCACGGGTCTCGATCTCGGCGAACAGAAAAGACACCTCGGTCATCGGCTTCTGGCGCCCGGTCAGCACCTTGGCATCGCTGATCGGCGTCGCCAGGGGCAACAGCACATGGGAGAAACGGATCCAGCTGATGGCGTCGTTGTTCATCGCGTCACCTTGTCTTGTGGCATCGTCGCAGGCCAAGAACAGGGCCGCGGCGGGATTTATCGGGGTCATCGAAACCAGCAATGATTGCGCTATCATTCAGGCGCCGTCAGAGGTCACTGGCCAAGGATAGTAGCGCGGCACATTTGTATGACAAAGATGGCAGAGGGTAAATTACGACCAAAGCACTAGGTGATGCTCCGGACACGAGACGCGCCTGCAACGTCCCCGTTAGGTGATGGATTCCCGCGGTTATCGGCCCAGCGAGCGCTCAGGTGGTGGCACGATCGACCAGGCTGAAGCCGACGTCCTCCACCGCCCCGCTACGCTCGAACTGGGGCCGCGCCATGCGTTCGAGCAGCTGCTCGGCGGCGCGGCGGCCGATGGTGGCGCCATCGATGCGCACCGTGCTCAGGGCGGGGAAGCTGGCCGCGGCGTAGCTGCTGTCGCCGAACCCCATGATGGCCAGATCATGGGGGATCGATAGCCCCCGACTCTGGGCCTCGGCGATCACCCCCAAGGCGAGGATGTCGGAGCTGCAGACGATCGCCTCGAGGGCGTGATGATCGAGCAGCTCGGCCGCCATCTCGCGCCCCCAGGGCATGCTCGAGGGAGTCCCCACCCGGCGCAGCGGCAGCGCCTCCTGCCCTGCCTCCGCCAGGCGCTCGCGCAGGCCGTCGATGCGCCGCTCGGCGCGGGCGTCGTCTGCGCTGATCACCCCCAGCCGACGATAGCCGCGGGCGAGCAGATGTTCGGCCACGGCGCGCCCCACCGCGTGATGGGAGAAGCCCACCAGCATGTCGATGGGCGCCTCGTGCATGTCCCAGATCTCGACCAGCGGCACCCGACTGGCCGCCAGGCGCTGATGGGTCAGGGCCGAGTGGTGGCAGCCGGTGAGCACGATACCGTCCGGGCGGCGGCTGAGCACCGTCTCGATCACCCCCTCCTCCTCGGTCGGGGTGTAGCCGACCAGCCCCAGCAGCACCTGGTAGCCACGCGGCACCAGAACGCCCATGACCGTCTGCACGACTTCGGCGAACAGCGCGTGGGCCACCGTCGGCACCAGCAGTGCGACCACCCGGCTGCGGCTGGAGGCCAGCGCGCCGGCGACCTGATTGGGCACGTAACCGGTCTCGCGCACCGCACGACGCACCCGCTCCCGGGTGGCCTCGCTGACCAGCTCGGGGCGATTGAGCGCCCGCGACACCGTCATCGGCGCCACGCCAGCGACCCGCGCCACATCGGTCAGACGGGCACTGCCGGTGGCGCGGGCCGAGCGCGGCTTGGCGTCATGATCACTCACTGCGGGGTGTGCGCCTCAGCCATGGGGAGGTGCGACGAAGGCGCCGAGCCTGGCGCAGCCCGCCGCCCACACCTCGGCTTCGAGCAGCGCCACGCCGGCGGTGGGGAAGCCCATGGCGGCAAGCGGCCCGCCATCGACCAGACGCCCGGCCAGGGTGCCGACCAGCGGCATGTGACTGACCAGGATCAGCGGCGCCGGCGAGGCGCCCAGGGCACTGAGTCGCTCGATCAAGGCGTCGACGTCATCCTCCGGGGTCATGCCATCAGCGGTATCGAGGGCGATGCCGAGCGCCGCGGCGACCGGCATCGCGGTCTGCTGGGCGCGCCGGAACGGGCTCGCCCACAGGGTCGCCGCGGCCAGCTCCGGGCGGCCGGCGAGCCAGCGCGCCGCCGACTGCGCCTCAAGCTCGCCTTGGGCGGTCAGGCTGCGTTCGGCGTCGGGCATGCCGGGCCCCGCCTCACCGTGTCGAACGATCGCCAGCCAGCTCATGCGTCACCGTCCGGCGCCAACTGATGCGCCTGCGACACCGCCTCGCGCGAGAGCATGAACTCGACGTCGCTGCTCTGCTCGTTCTCCATCAGCGCCCGCGCCATGTCACGTGCCGGCACGTCGTCGAACATCACGTGGTGGAGCCCCTGGGCCAGCGGCATGTAGATCCCCTCCTCACGCGCCTTGGCACACACCAGCTTGACCGTGTTGACGCCCTCGGCGACCTGGCCCAGAGCCTCGATCGCTTCGTCGAGGTTGGCCCCCTCGCCCAGCGCATAGCCCACCCGGTAGTTGCGCGAGAGCTGGGAGGAGCAGGTCACGATCAGATCGCCGACGCCCGAGAGCCCGAGGAAGGTCATGGGGTTGGCGCCGAGGGCCACCGCGAAGCGACTCATCTCCGCCAGCGCCCGGGTCATCAGCATGGCACGGGTGTTCTCGCCCATGCCCAGCGCCGCCGCCATACCCGCGGCGATGGCATAGATGTTCTTGAGCGAGCCGCCCAGCTCGGCGCCGTAGCGGTCGTTGCCGGCATAGACGCGGAAGTAGCCGCACCCCAGCGCGGCCTGGACATAGGCGCGGGTGACCGCGTCGTCGCTGGCGATCACCGTCGCGGTGAGTTGCTTCTGGGCGATCTCCGCGGCCAGGTTGGGCCCCGAGAGTACACCGATGTGCGACGAGCCGGTCTCCTCCTCGATCAGCTGGCTCATCAGCTTGAAGCCTTCGGCCTGGATCCCCTTGGTGGTGGTCACCAGGATCTGCTCCGGGCGCAGATGCTCGCGCGCCTGCTCGAGCACGCCACGAAATGCCTTGGAGGGGATGGCGATGAACACCACCGCGGCCTCGGCCACGGTCGCGGCCAGGTCGGTGGAGGCCACCACCGCCGGGTTGATCGGGTAGTCGGGTAGATAGCGGCCGTTGCGGTGCTCGTGATTGATCTGGTCGACCAGCGCCGCATCTCGCAGCCACTGGCGTACCGTGGCGCCGTTGTCGGCGGCGATGCTGGCGATGGCGGTACCGAAACTGCCGCCGCCGAGCACGGCGACCCGCATGGGCTCCGAAGAGCGGGAATCTGACTGCGAGGGGGATTCTGGCATGGTCGATCCGTGGACACTGAGCGATGGGCACAGTGTAGCGAAAATCGCCCCGGACGGGGGTGCCGTCACGGGGCGAAATGCGCTCGGATCAGGGTCACGCGCTGCGCGGCCTCAGTCGATCATCGGCACCAGGGCGTCGATGCTGCCACGGGCGTCGCCGTAGAGCATGCGCGTGTTCTCCTTGAAGAACAGCGGATTCTCGATGCCCGAGTAGCCGGTGCCCTGACCGCGCTTGCACACGAACACCTGCTTGGCTTCCCACACCTTGAGTACCGGCATGCCGGCGATCGGGCTGCCCGGGTCCTCCTGGGCCGCGGGATTGACGATATCGTTGGAGCCGATGACGATCACCACGTCGGTGCTGGCGAAGTCGTCGTTGATCTCGTCCATCTCCATGACGATGTCATAGGGCACCCGCGCCTCCGCCAGCAGCACGTTCATGTGGCCGGGCAGACGCCCCGCCACCGGGTGGATGCCGAAACGCACGTTCTTGCCCGCGCCGCGCAGCTTGCGCACCAGCTCGCTCACCGCATTCTGCGCCTGGGCCACCGCCATGCCGTAGCCCGGCACGATGATCACGCTGTCGGCATCGTTGAGCGCACTGGCGACACCACCGGTGTCGATCGACACCTGCTCGCCCTCGATCTCCGCGGCCTCACTCTGGGTCGCGCCGAAGCCGCCCAGGATCACGCTGACGAAATTGCGATTCATCGCCTTGCACATGATGTAGGAGAGAATCGCGCCGGAGGAGCCGACCAGCGCCCCGGTGACGATCAGCAGGTCATTGGAGAGGGTGAAGCCGATCGCCGCCGCGGCCCAGCCCGAATAGCTGTTGAGCATCGACACCACCACCGGCATGTCGGCGCCGCCGATGCCCATGATCAGGTGCCAGCCGATGAAGAAGGCGAGCAGCGCCAGCAGGACCAGGGTCCAGGCCCCGGCGCCGTTGAAGTAGCCCACCGCCAGCAGTACGCAGAGCAGCGCGGCGCCGGCGTTGAGCAGGTGCCCGCCCGGCAGCTTGTGCGGCTTGCCGCCGATCTTGCCGGCCAGCTTGCCGAACGCCACCACCGAACCGGTGAAGGTCACCGCGCCGATGAACACCCCCAGCACCACCTCGATCTGCAGGAAGGTCAGCTCGAGCGGGGTCTTGTGGGCCAGGGTCGCGGCGAACGCCGAGAACCCCTCGACGTCGATCCCGGCGACGCGGGTGGCCACCACCCGGGCGCGCTCCATCTCGGCGTTGAAGCCGATGAACACCGCCGCCAGGCCGACCACGCTGTGCAGCGCGGCGACCAGCTGCGGCATCTCGGTCATCTCGACCTTGCGTGCCAGCCAGGCGCCGGCCAGCCCGCCGATCAGCATCAGCGGAATCAGCCAGCCGAGCCCGCCGACGCCGGGTCCGAGGGCGGTGAACACCACCGCGATCGCCATTCCCACGATGCCGTACCAGACCGCACGTTTGGCCTTCTCCTGATTGCTCAGCCCGCCCAGCGACAGGATGAACAGCACACTCGCCGCGATCGCCGCGGCGGAAACGAACTCGTGTTGCAACATCATCTCTCTCCGCGGGTCAGGATTTCTGGAACATGGCGAGCATGCGTCGGGTGACCAGGAAGCCCCCGACGATATTGATCGAGGCGATCAGCACCGAGATGCCGGCCAGCAGTCCGACCAGCCAACTGCCCGAGCCGATCTGCAGGATCGCCCCCAGGATGACGATCCCCGAGATCGCATTGGTCACCGCCATCAGCGGCGTGTGCAGCGAGTGGCTGACGTTCCAGATCACCTGGAAGCCGACGAAGCAGGCCAGCGCGAAGACGATGAAGTGCTGCATGAACGAGGCCGGCGCGACCATGCCCAAAAGCCACATCAGCACGCCACCGGCCGCCAGCAGGCCGACCTGGCGCTTGGTCTGGGCGAGGAAGGAGGCGTGCTCGGCGGCGCGCTTCTCCTCCGGCGTCGGCTCCTTGGGCTTCGCCTTGGGCTTGGCCGCACCGATCGCCTTCACCTTGGGCGGCGGCGGCGGGAAGGTGATCTCGCCGGCATGGGTGGCGGTGGCGCCGCGGATCACGTCATCCTCCATGTCATGGACGATGACGCCATCCTTCTCCGGGGTCAGATCGGTGAGCATATGGCGGATGTTGGTGGCGTAGAGCAAGGATGCCTGGGTCGCCATGCGCGAAGGGAAGTCGGTATAACCCACCACGATCACACCGTTGTCGGTGACGATCCGCTCGTCCATCACCGTCAGGTCGCAGTTGCCGCCCTTTTCGGCGGCGAGATCGACGATCACCGAGCCCGGCTTCATCGCTGCCACCATCTCCTCGAGCCACAGCTTGGGGGCCGGGCGTCCGGGGATCAGCGCGGTGGTGATGACGATATCGATCTCGGGAGCCTGCTCGCGGAACAGCGCCAGCTGCTTCTCGCGGAACTCCGGGCTCGAGGGCGACGCGTAGCCACCGCTGCCCGAACCGTCCTGACTCTCGTCGAAGTCGAGGAACAGGAACTCGGCGCCCATCGACTCGATCTGCTCGGCGACTTCCGGGCGCACGTCGAAAGCGCGCACCACCGCACCCAGGCTGGTAGCGGTACCGATCGCCGCAAGCCCGGCGACCCCGGCGCCGAGCACCAGCACCTTGGCCGGCGGCACCTTGCCGGCGGCGGTGACCTGCCCGGTGAAGAAGCGCCCGAACTGGTTGCCCGCCTCGATCACCGCCCGGTAGCCGGCAATATTCGCGGTACTCGAGAGCGCGTCCATCTTCTGCGCCCGCGAGATACGCGGCACCATGTCCATCGCCACCACGGTAGCGCCCTTCTCGCGGCAACGCGCCAGCCGCGCTTCGTTCTGCGCCGGCCAGAAGAAGGCGATCAGCGTCTGCCCTTCCCGCAACAGCTCGATCTCGGCGTCGAGGGGCTCGCGCACCTTGATCACCACCTCGGCGGTTTCCCACAGCGCCTCGGCATCGTCGACCAGGGTCACTCCGGCCGCCTGATAGGCGTCGTCGCTGAAGCCTGCGGCGACACCTGCGCCACGCTCGAGCAGGCACTCGTGCCCGAGCTTCTGGATCTGCTGCGCGCTCTCCGGGGTCAGTGCGACCCGCGCCTCGCCCTTGGCGATCTCTCTGGGGGCTCCAATCCTCATGCCGCCACCTCGCGCATCGACGGCGCGACGCCGCCGGTCAGGTAGGACTCGGCCAAGACGCGCGGGGCTAGCCCCGCGCACCGCCAAAACGGACACGGCATCGCTCGATCGGCCATGCGTCGATTCTCCTGTGGGGTCGAGATAAGGGCGCCCTCCCCCGCACCACTGGACGGCNNGCCGTCCAGTGGTGCCACCTGCGCGAGGGAGAGCGCCTGAGTGTGCTCAAGTGTTCGATAAAGCCGACGGCGGGATCAAGACGAACGGAGAAAAACCAACCCGATCAATATTTTATGATGACCATAACTGAATCGTTATGCTCAAAAACATGCCCAACCCTTTGATTCAAAAGGAAAAAAATAGACATTCAGCATGGGTTATCGATGCCATAACGCATCCCTTATTCGCCTTGTGAGCGGCGTTTTGCACGCCTTCACCGCAGCGTGAGGGATTCGGGCTGACGCGCCGGGGTGAGAAGCCTGCACCAGCACGTGCCGCCAGCCCCAGCGGGGCGTGGCGGACACAGGCTCAATGCGGGCTCAGGAGAGAGTGACTCAAGAGGAGCAGGAGAGGCATACCGGCGGTGCGCTGGCGGCGGGCGCCTCGGCCCAGGCCGCCATGCCCGGGCGCGCTTCGAACGGCGACGCCAGCAGGTCGCGGAAGGTACGCAGCGGCTCGGCATCGCCGGCCTGGGCCGCCTCGATCACCTGCTGCGCCAGGTGGGTACGCAGCACGTAGAGCGGGTTGACCCGGCGCATCGCCGCCAGTCGCTCGGTCTCGCCCCGCGACTCATGCTCGAGACGCGCGCGGTAGCGCGTAAGCCAGGCGTCGAGCTGGGAGTCAGCGATCTCCTCGGCGAGCACCAGGCCGCCGGCGACATCGCTCTCGGACAGGGCACGGAAGCTACGGTGGAAATCCGCCTGCGCCCTCCCCAGCATCTCCAGCCAGTCGTCGATCAACGCCCCGTCCTCCTCGCGCTCGATCTCCAGCCCCAGCCGCGCGCGCATCAGGATGGCATAGGCCGCCTGCAGCGTCGGCTCGTAGCTGTCGAGGATCTCGCGCAGACGCTCGGGATCGATCAGCGGCGTCAGACACTGGGCCAGCACGGTGAGGTTCCACAGTGCGACCCCGGGCTGCTGGTCGAAGGCGTAGCGCCCGCTGGCATCGGTGTGATTGGGGGTGAGCTGGGGGTCGAAGCGATCCATGAAGGCGTAGGGGCCGTAGTCCAGCGTCAGCCCCAGGATCGACATGTTGTCGGTGTTCATCACCGCGTGCACGAAGCCGTAGGCCTGCCAACGCGCGATCAGCTCAGCGGTGCGTGTCACCACATCCTGATAGAGCGCCTCCAGCGGCGCCGGCTGGGTCGCGAGCTGCGGTCGATGACGCTCGATCACGTGGTGCATCAGATGTTCGATGTCGTCGCTGCGCTTCTGCTGGTAGAGCCACTCGAAGTGGCCGAAGCGCACGTGGCTCTCGGCCACACGCAGCAGGGTGGCACCGGGCTCGACACGCTCGCGCATCACCTTCTCGCCATTGACCGCGACCGCCAGCGCCAGGGTGGTGGGAATGCGTAGACCGGCCATCGCCTCGCCGGCGAGATACTCGCGGATCGACGAGCGCAGCACCGCGCGGCCGTCGCCGAAACGCGAATACGGCGTCTGGCCGGCGCCCTTGAGATGCAGATCGCAGGGCCCCTGCGGGGTCAGCGCCTCACCCAGCAGCAGCCCGCGGCCGTCGCCCAGTGCCGGATTGTAGGTGCCGAACTGGTGCCCGGTGTACTTCTGTGCCAGCGGGTCCATGCCCGGCAGCATGGTCGCACCGCTCATCAGCGCAGTGAGCCGATCGCGGTCGATCGCCTCAGGGTCGAGGCCGAGCCGCAGCGCCGCGGTGGGGCTCAGATCGAGCAGTCGCGTCTCGGCCCACACGCTGGGCGTGACCCGGGTAAAGAAATCCTCCGGGAAACGCGACCAGACGTTATCGAAAACCAGCGCGTCGAGACCGTTGTCAGCCGTCATGCCGTCCTCCTCGAAGCGGGGTAAGGGGGTAAGGTAGTGGCGAGTATCGTGGCGGGGATGACTCTCTAGATTACACCCTCACCCCGCGGCCCTGCACACCATGTCATACACACCAGCGTGCATCGCAGACGGCCCTCGCTGGGCGCTGCCCGAAGGCAGGCGCGAGGCGTGGCATGAGAGGTCGGGAGAGGTGGTCTCAGGCCGGGCTGGCGTTGCTGTCGCCGGCATCCAGGCCGTGGTCGCGGATCAGCTCGCCATTGGTGCGCAGCAGCGCCAGCAGCTGTTGCTGGTAGTCGGGCGAGGTGGAGTAGTTGTGCAGCTTGCCGATCAGCCGCTCGGCCGAGATCGAGCGCCCGCGCGTGGCCAGCGTCATGCGCTCCTGGCGCAGCTGGCTATAGGCACGGTGGGTATTGAGATTGTGCAGATAGGCACGCACCCCATCGCGCACGCTGTCGAACACCTGGAAGCGCCGCGAGGTGCCGTTCTGGGCGATGCCACAACCGGGCGAGAAGCAGCGCATGCCGAACAGGTTGTTGCTCTCACGGGCGATACGCGAGGTGCCCCAGCCAGACTCCTCGACGGCCTGGATCACCACCATCTCCAGCGGAATGGTATTGACCCGGCTGAGCAGCTCCTGGCTCACCTGGCCCGGCTTGCAGCTCACCCCGTAGGCGTCGCACAGCTGCGCCAAGCGCGCCTTTTCATCGTCGCGCAGCGGATTGACCCGGGTACTGATCGCGAACAGCCAGTTGCGGTCGCGCTGGATCTGCGCATTCTCGGCCTGGACCAGCGGCACCAGCAGCCCGAGGAAGGCAGCCTTGCGCTTGGCGCCGGCCTTGTATTCGCGCAGGTCCGGCAGTTGGCTGACCGGATCCAGTGCTGGCTGGGTGACGCTACTGTAGAGGGTGGGCGCAGTTTCGGATGTCGGTTCGGCGTGAGCCGCCATCGGAAACGGTGCTTGCGCCAGGGTCAGTACCGCAGTCAGGGCCAGGGCGGTGGTACGACGGCTGAACCCCGGCCCGCGGGTCGATCGACCGCCGGCCGGGGGGAAGGATCGCGACATAGTGGCGCTCCTCGTCAAGTAAGATGGCAGCAGGCTAACAGCAATTCGCCGCCAAGTTGAGTAAATAACGTGCAAAATCGTCATCAAGGGTGTGACTTTTCCGGTCCCGAAAAGCACTCGGCCGGCCCCGTGACGGAGCCGGCCGAGCCAGCGGGAGCGACACCGAGCGAACTCGGCGCCGAAGGGATCAAGCGCTCAGCAGCGCATTGAGCCGCTTGACGTAGGCAGCCGGATCATCGAGATGGCCGCCCTCGGCGATCACCGCCTGATCGAGCAGGATGCGCGACAGATCGCTGAAGCGTTCGCCATCGGCGGACTCCAGCCGGGTGACCAGCGCATGCGCCGGGTTGAGCTCGAGAATCGGCTTGACCTCGGGCAGGGTCTGACCCGCGGCCTCCATCAGCCGGCGCATCTGGAAGCCCATCTCGTGCTCGGGCAGCACCACGCAGGCCGGCGAGTCGGTCAGACGATGGGTCACGCGAACCTCCTGGACATCCTCGCCCAGCGCCTCCTTGACCCGCTTGACCAGATCTTCCTTGGCCTTGGCGGTCTCCTCCTGGGCCTGCTTCTCGGCCTCGTCGGCCATGTCGTCGAGGTCCAGATCGCCCTTGGCCACATCCGCCAGGGACTTGCCGTCGAACTCGGTGAGATGGCTCATCAGCCACTCGTCGATCCGATCGTGCAGCAGCACCACCTCGATGCCCTTCTTGCGGAAGATCTCCAGGTGCGGGCTGTGACGCGCAGCGTTGAAGCTGTCGGCGACGATGTAGTAGATCTTCTGCTGACCGGCCTTCATGCGCTCGACGTAGTCCGCCAGCGACTGGTCCTGCACGCTGCTGTCGGTATGGGTGGTCGAGAAGCGCAGCAGCTCGGCGATCTTGTCGCGATTGGCGTAGTCCTCCGCCGGCCCTTCCTTGAGCACGCTGCCGAAGGTGTTCCAGAAGGTCTGATAGGCCTCCTTGTCCTTGGCCAGCTTCTTGAGCATGTCCAGTGCGCGCTTGGTCAGCGCCGACTTCATCGAGTCGACCTGAGGCGACTTCTGCAACAGCTCCCGCGAGACGTTGAGCGGCAGATCCTTGGAGTCGAGCACGCCCTTGACGAAGCGCAGATAGAGCGGCAGGAAGGCTTCGGCGTCGTCCATGATGAAGACGCGCTGCACATAGAGCTTGAGCCCGCGCACGCCGTCACGCTGATAGAGGTCGAACGGGGCGCGCTCCGGCACGTAGAGCAGGCTGGTGTACTCGAGCTTGCCCTCGACCTTGTTGTGGCTCCAGGTCAGCGGGTCGCTGAAGTCATGGGCGATGTGCTGGTAGAACGCCTTGTACTCGTCGTCGCTGATCTCGGCCTTGGGCCGCACCCAGAGCGCGGTCGCCTCGTTGACCGTTTCCCAGCTGACGGTCTCGCTGCCTTCGATCTCGTTTCCCTCTTCGTCACGGGCCTTCTCGACCTTGGGCATGCGCACCGGCACATCGATATGGTCGGAGTACTTGCGCACCAGATTCTTGAGGCGGAAGTCGTCGGCGAACTCCTTGGCATCCTCCTTGAGGTGCAGCACGATCTCGGTGCCGCGCTCGGGGCGCTCGATATCGGCGATGGTGAACTCGCCCTCGCCCTTGGAGCGCCACTCCACACCCTGCTCGCTGTCGGCACGGCGGGTACGCACCACCATCTCGTCGGCAACGATGAAGCCGGAGTAGAACCCGACCCCGAACTGCCCGATCAGCTTGGCATCCTTCTGCTTCTCGCCGGAGAGCTGCTTGAGGAATTCGGCGGTGCCGCTCTTGGCGATGGTGCCGAGGTTCTGGATCACCTCGTCGCGGCTCATGCCGATGCCGGTATCGCGCACGGTGACGGTGCCGGCGCCGGCATCGTGTTCGATCTCGATCCTGAGTTCCGGGTCCTGACCGTAGAGCGCGTCGTTCTCCAGCGCTTCGTAACGCAGCTTGTCGCAGGCGTCGGCTGCGTTGGAGATCAGCTCACGCAGGAAGATCTCCCGATTGGAGTAGAGGGAGTGGATCATCAAGTGCAACAGCTGCTTGACCTCGGTCTGGAAACCGAGCGTTTCTTCTTGAGTGGCAGTGGTCATCGGTGAGCCTCTTGACACGGTTGCGAAGTAAAAAGACCAAGGAAATGAAGACGATCAGCGATATGAGGGTGGGCGGCGGCTTTTCAACCACCGCCGCCTCAAGCCCCGCTCTCCGGTGCGGCGGGACCATCGTCCCAGCCCTTCCAGCGCCGGTAGTCATCGAGCGCGTGATCGACCCGGGTGAGTAGCCAGCCGACGATGAAGACGTCGTCGACCAGGCCGATCACCATCAGAAAGTCGGGGATCAGGTCGAGCGGCGAGACCAGGTAGACCAGCGCCGCGGCCATCCAGGCGAAAGCCGCCCACGGCACCGGGCGGTAGCGCCCGCGCACCACGTCAGCGGTCATCGGGCCGAAGACCCGAAAGGCCCGGCCGATACGTGCCAGCGCGCCGCCGCGCTGTCTGAGACGCGAGAGTTGAGTCAACCAACGCCAAGGTGTCATACGCCCGGCCTCCTTCGGAAAAGCGACGCTTATCGGTCGATGGGCAATGGCGCCCTGAGGGTATACATGGTTACGATTGTGCCTGGATTCAACGCCGGGGACGGTGGCGCGGCCATGCCGCCCCGGCGCACGACATCCATGCCGGCGGTGCGCCCCGGCGTGAGATGGACCGACCCGACGAGAGAGTTCGCGATGCCCGCATTCCTTCAGTGTAGTCCCTGCAAGCGCCAACGCTGGCTGCGCCGCTGTTTCGCCGGCGCCCTGGGCCTGACCCTGGCCGCCCCGGCGCTGGCCGCCACACCGAGCGACGACCTGGTGATGAAGCAGGCCCTGGACGCCGCACGCGATCAGCGCTGGGACGCGATCGACCAGGCCGCGATCCAGGATCACGTGCTCGCCGGCTACGTCGAGTATCACCGCCTGCGCGCGCGCCTGAGCACCGCCTCCGCCGCCGAGGTCAACGACTTCATCACCCGCTACGGCGACTCGCCGCTGGCGGGATGGATGCGCGGTACGGCGCAGACGCGCTTCGGTCAGCTGGGCCGTTTCGCCGACCTGCTCGCGATCAGCGACGGCGAGCCCGACGGGGCCATTCGTCAGTGCTACTACTATACCGCCCTGCTCGACCGTGACCCCGCCCGCGCCGCGGCCGGCGGCGAGAAGCTGTGGCATGTCGGCGCCTCCCAGCCGGACGCCTGCGACACCCTGTTTGCCACCCTGACCCAGCGCGGCGTGCTCACCGACGAGGACACCTGGGAGCGCATGATGCTGGCCTGGGAGAACGGCCAGAGCGGCCTGGTGAGCTATCTCGAGCGGAGTCTGGGAGATGCCTGGCAGCCCGCCATCACCCAGTTCGAGCGCGTCAGTGCCAACTACGCTGCGGTCACCCAGATCCCCCAGGACCTGGGCCCTGGGAAAGGTGCCGCCGGCGCGCTGACCGCGGCCACCATGCACGCTTTCACCCGCGCCGACACCGAGGCCGCACTGGAGGCATGGCGCAAGATCGCGCCCCACGCCGCGCTGAGCGACGCGCAGCGTGAGCGCGTCGAGCACGATCTGGCGTTCTACTCCATGGTCCGCGATGTCGCCAACAATCAGGGCTGGGTCGACGCCAACCTGCCGCGGCTCGCCGATGCCGACCTGATCGAACTGCGCATCCGCAATGCGGTGACCGCGGGCCATTGGCAGAACGTGGTGCGCTGGACCCAGGCGCTGCCCGACACGGCGCGCAGCGACGCCCACTGGCAATACTGGCTGGGGCGCGCCCAGGCGGCACTGGGCAACGACGAGGCCGCGCGCCGTGCCTATGCGAGCGCAGCCAGCGAGCGCAGCTTCTTCGGCTTCGCCGCCGCCGACCGCCTGGGCCAGCCCTACCATCTGCAGATGAGCGACACCCGTGTCACCACCCTGCAGCAGGAGCTGACCAACATGCTGCCGGTGGTCCAGCGCACCGAGGCGCTGATGCGCATCGGCGAGGAGGGGCTGGCGCGCAGCGAGTGGTACACCGCCGCCGCCCGCGACACCCCGGAACAGGCCGCGGCCCTGGCCGACTACGCCATCCGCCAGGGCTGGTACGCCATGGCGGTGCAGACCACCATCGCCGCCAAGCAGTGGGACGCCCTGCCGTGGCGCTTCCCAGCCGCCTATCGCGAGTCGTTCCTGCACTGGGGCGAGCACCAGCAGGTCGACCCCTTCTTGCTGATGGGCATCGCCCGCCGCGAGAGCGCCTTCAACCCCGAGGCGATGTCGCCGGTGGGCGCCCGCGGGCTGATGCAGCTGATGCCGGGTACCGCCGACCATGTCGCCCGCCAGCTGGGGATCGCCGCCCCCAGCAAGGCCGAGCTGTTCCAGCCGCAGACCAATATCCGCCTCGGCAGCAGCTATATCCGCAGCATGCTGGAGCGCTATCGTGGCAACCGTATTGCCGCCACCGCCGCCTACAACGCCGGGCCCCAGCGGGTCGACCGCTGGCTGACCAGCGCCCCGCAGGAGTTCGACCGCTTCGTCGAGAGCATCCCGTTCCGCGAGACCCGCGACTACGTGCAGGCGGTGCTCGCCTATCGAGTGATCTTCGAAAGTCTGGCCAAGCAGGGCGATACCCAGGGCGTGGCCATGCTGACGCCGGCCGAACGCCAGGGGCGCTACGATCCGACCCTGATCGCCCGCAACTGAGGGGCTTGTCGCTCTCTGAAGGAGGCTCTGCCGGACCCCGCGCGTCGCACGCAGTCCGGCAGAGAGTGTCGAGGGCCCCGGCCTTGNNCAAGGCCGGGGCCCTGGATGAAGGAATTACAGCAGCCAGATACCCAGCCCGATGCCTCCGCCGAGGGTGATCAACAGCCCCAGCAGCATCATCAGGCCGTCACCGGCGGTCAGCCCCAGCGCCATCACCACGATCACCAGCGCCGGCAGCGCGGCCGCGAACGGCAACAACTCCAGCGGCATCATCGACAGCCCCAACAGCATCATCAGCAGCGCCAGCAGGCGCTGGGTCAGCGTGCCCAGCAGCCACGTCAGACGCGGCTGCAGCAGGCGGTCGATGCGCTGGGTCCAGGGTTTGGCACGTGCGGTAATGCGATGCCAGCGCGCATGGCTGACGCCGCGCTGGGCGAGCCGCCGGGGCAGCCATGGCGAGCGCCGCCCGAATACCAGCTGGATCGCCATCAGCGCGATGAAGATCCCGCACAGGCTGGGCACCCCCGGCACGCCACCGGTGGGCAGCAGCGCGATCAGCCCGGGAATCAGCACCACCGGGCCGAAGCCGCGGGCGTTGAAGGTTTCGACGATGTCCCCGAGGGTGATGGTGTCATCCTCGACGCGCTCGTCGAGGGTTTCGAAGATAGCGGTGAGCTTCAGCCGCTCCGCCATGCGTCACCTCCCTGTGACGTTGAAAAGATCTGCGGCCGCGGCGACGGAGTCAGAGGCCGCGGCGCGCGTGCTTGAGCGAGATCTGGTCGTTGAGGGTCCAGAAATCGTAGAGCACGCCAAGCAGGAAGAAGCCACCGGTCACCAGATAGAGCAGACCGGTTAGCCACTTGCCCATGTACATGCGGTGGATGCCGAAGACACCCAGAAAGGTGAGCAGGATCCACGCCAGGGTGTAGCTGATCGGGCCCGCACGGAAGCGCAGATCCGCCTGCCGATCCATGGCCGGAATCAGGAACAGATCGATCAACCAACCGATCCCGAGCAGCCCCAGCGTCAGAAACCATAGGGTACCGGTCACCGGCTTGCCATAATAGAAGCGGTGAGAACCGGTGAAACCGAAGATCCACAGCAGGTAGCCGATGACCTTGCTGTGGGTATCGTTGAGTGCGACTTCGCCTCGTGCCACGGAAACAACTCCTGAACTGTCCAAACACAGATGACGCGAGCCAGGCCCGCGGTGAGCGATAGCTTACCCGAGGGCCCTGGACTCATGCACCCTGCGTGTGGCTAGAACGCTGGCAAGGTTCAATTGGCGGCGGGTGACGGACAGTCGATTCCTCTACCCTCCTGCAACCCGTGACATCCAATCGTCATATGCATATGGGCAACTTCTTAAAAAGGGTTAAGAAAACCATACCCGGTGCCGCGATCCCCCCGGAAAAAAGGCGCGGGGAGCCTGTAGACGTGCACGTTTTTTCCATCTATGGTGCTTTAGCGGGGCATGGAAATCACACGACCAAAGTCAAGCCGGCAGCGCTTGACGGTCCGGATGACCCCCATGCATCATCCGCTGCGTAGGTTTGCAGGTAGAATGTCGTCAGTTGTCAGTCGCTCGTCGAACTCCTCTTGCGCATTCCCCCCTAGTCTTACCACGCATTTCGAGCTGCCCGTGGGGGGTGCTCGGCTTCACTACTAGCAAGTTAAGGAAATCGACAATGGCAACCGGCACTGTCAAATGGTTTAACGACACCAAAGGCTACGGGTTCATCTCTCCCGATGACGGCGGCGATGACCTGTTCGCGCACTTCTCCGAAATTCAGGCAGAAGGCTTCAAAACCCTGCAAGACGGCCAGAAGGTCACCTTCGACGTCACCCAGGGCAAGAAAGGCCTTCAGGCCGCCAACATCAAGGTCAGCGGCTGAGTCGCGCCACCCTTGAGAAGAAAGCCCACCCGAGCGGTGGGCTTTTTTATGCGCGCCGTTTTGATGGGCGCCGCTGTCATCGGCCCTCTTGAGATAGGAGCGTCGATTCCGGTGGGGCTATAGAGGGGCGTCTGTAAAAGGGGCGTCTATGGTGGGACGTCTATAGATGGATGTTTATAGAAAGACGCCGCCAGAATCCAGCCGCTTCAGCTCTCGCCGATATCCTCGTTCCAGACCTCCGGGTTGGCATCGATGAAACTCGCCATCAGCTCGCGACACGTGGCGTCGTCGAGCACCTCGACGCTGACACCGCGCTCGCGCAGCAGCGCCTCCTCGCCGAGGAAGGTGCGGTTCTCCCCCACCACCACCCGCGGAATGCCATAGAGCAGGATCGCCCCGCTGCACATCGCGCAGGGTGACAGTGTGGTGTAGAGCACACTCTCGCGATAGACACTGGCGGGCTGTCGGCCGGCGTTCTCCAGCGCATCCATTTCGCCGTGCAGCACGGCGCTGCCGCGCTGCTGACGCTGATTGTGGCCACGACCGATGATTCGGCCGTCGTGCACCAGCACCGAACCGATCGGCACGCCCCCTTGTTCCAGACCTTGGCGTGCCTGTTCGATGGCCGCCTGCATGAAGCTATCCACGTCGTGTTCTCCTGACAGCTGTGATAATAACCGCGACCTCGCGTCCGCTCAGCGGGTGTCGCTCAGCAGCGGGCAGCGTGACGGCACCACCAGCGGCAGCGCCTCACTCTCCAGCGAGGCGCGGAAACGGCGGTAGCGGCGCGGCTCGCCGTCGAGATTGAGCGGAAAGGCGCCGTCGCTATCGAACTCCACCCACGGCACCCGCAGATAGCGCACGAACTGACCGTCGTTGGGCAGGTTTTCCAGCTCATCGATGATGCGCTTGAGTTCGCCGAGCGAATTGAAATGGCGTACGAACAGCAGCTCCAGCAGGCCATCGTCGATTCGGGCCGAGGGCGCCAGCCGCTGACCGCCGCCGGCCTGGGCGCCGTTGCCGATCGCCAGCATGAACAACGGTACCCGCGCCTCGCCCTCGGGCCAGCGCAGATGCCCCTCGAACGGCTGGTAGTTCCACGCCTTGAGCATCCCCATCAGCGAGTAGGCCCCGCCGCCGAGCAGGCGTTTGAGCCCGACCGGGGTCGAGGTGGTGATCTCGGCACCGAAGCCCCCGGAAGCGACGTTGATGAACGCCTCGTCGTCGAGCATGCCGACATCCACGCGCCGGGTATCGCCGGTCAGCGCCAGCTCGAGCGCGGCCGCCGGGGTCATCGGCAGTTCGAGACCGTGGGCGAAGTCGTTGGCGCTGCCCAGCGGCAGGATACCCAGCGCCGGACGCTGCTCGACCGGATGGCGCATCAGCCCGGCGACCGTCTCGTTGATCGAGCCATCGCCGCCGCCGGCGATCACCCGGGCGGCGCCCGCCGCTACCGCCTCGTCGACCAGGCGGGTGCCGTCACCGCCCTCCCAGGTAACGCGCACCGCCAGGTCGTGCCCCCGCTCGCGCAGATGCGTCACCGCGCTGCGAATGTCCGGCTGCTGCGCGGACTTGCCGTTGATTATCAACCACGTAGTGCCCTCGCCATGACTGGCCATACCGATCGAATCCTTTCCTTGGGGCCGACGCTTGCGCCGCGCCTTGATCTTCCGCTGTCACTGGGATGCAGTCTAGGCCTTGTCCGCAAAACTGCCTTCGCTCGTCGACTTTTCGTACAAAGTCTAGCAGCCCGCCGCCCCGGCGGCGGCTCGCCTCGGATGCGCTCGGCCGCCTTCAGCCCCAGCGCCGCGCCAGGCCCCACAGCAACAGCCCACCACCGGTGCACAGCGCGGTGAGCGTGAACTGGGGTGCCAGCGGCGTCATCAAGGCCAGGGTGGCGACGATGGCACCGCCGCCCAGCTGGATCGCCCCGAGCAGCGCAGCAGCGGTGCCGGCGCGCTCGGGAAACGGCTCCAGCGCCAGGCTGGCAGCAGAACCCAGTATCATCGAGAAGCCCACCGAGAGTAGCGCCACCGGTGCCATGAAAGTGGCCACCGAGAGCGGCACGCCCAGGTAGAGCGCGGAGACCAGCACGCCCCCGCCAACCACCACCACCAGTCCGCGTTTTACCGTGGCCCGACGCCCCCAGCGATGCATCAGGCGTGGCACGAAAAAGAATGCCAGGGTGCTCACCAGCGCGTTGGCGCCGAACCAGAGACTGAACACCCACTCGGGCTGCCCCAGCCGATCCATCACGATCACCGGGGCGGCCGAAACATAGACCAGTATCGCCGCCATCATCGTGCTCACCACCAGCGCATAATAGAGGAAGCGCGGGTGCCCCAGCACCGGACGATAACGTGACCAGCGGTAGAGCCGGCGCTCGATGGGCGTATCGGCCGGCCGCGTCTCGCCGAAGCGCCACCAGGCACCGAGACAGAGCAGCGCGGCAAAGGCCATCATGAAAGCGAAGTTGCTGCGCCAGCCGAAAGCCACGGTGAGCGCGCCACCGATCACCGGGGCGAGCGAGGGTACCAGCGTCAGCGAGCCATTGAGATAGCTGTAGAGCTTGGCCCCGGTCTCCGGCGGATAGCTGTCGCGCACCGCGGCGAAAGCCACCGTGACCGTGGCGCAGGCGCCCAGCCCCTGCAATACGCGGGCGGCATAGAGCCACTCCAGGGTTGCGGCACTCAGCCCCATCAGCGCCCCGGCGAAGTAGGTCAGGGAACCGCCGAGCAGCACCGGCCGGCGGCCGAAGCGGTCGGCCAGCGGTCCTACCAGTACCTGCCCGACACCCGCGCTGAGCAGGAACAGGGTGATGGTCACCTGGAGCGCCGCGAACGGACGCTCGAACTCGCGCGCCATCGCGGTCAGGGCAGGCAGATAGATATCGATGGCCAGGGGCGACAGCATGACTGCGCCCATCAGTACCCAAAACGGCGGACGTCCTCTGCCCTGCATCGCAACCTCGTCATCCCGGCAAGAGCGCCCACTCTAGCGACTGGCACGAGGATGACAAGCATTCTCGTCACCGCCGGACAGCGACAGGGTGGACGCCATGCACGGCGGTCAGCCATCGCCGGCAGGTGTCAGCTGGAACTCGCGCAACGCCGACAGCCCGCGCAGATGCGCGGCCAGTGGCCCCAGGTGGCCCCGATGGTGAGTGCGCAGCAGCAGGCGATACTCGAACTGGGCGCCATCGTCACGGGTGCGGTAGCTCAGGCTCTCGACATGCAGGCCGTAACCCTGGACCAGCGCCAGGATGTCACCCTCACCGGGCACCTCGGCGCTGGCGTAGCGCAGCGTGCAGCGGGCATAGAGCCTGCCGGGCAGACGCGCCTCGACCCGACGAAACAGCGACAGCGTCAGCAGCGTGATCAATGTGGCGGCAATCCCCGGGAACAGAAAACCGATGCCGTAGAGAATACCCAGCGCCGAGGTCATCCAGATCGAGGCGGCGGTGGTCAGCCCGCGCACGGTCAACCCCTCCTTGAAAATCACCCCCGCGCCGAGAAAGCCGATCCCGGTCATGATGCCCTGGGCCATGCGCGTAGGGTCGGTGCGCACGGTGGCCTCGGGCACCGCGTCCCCCAGCCACTGCCACTGATAGACCGTCACCATCATCAGCAGCGCCGAGGCCACGCACACCAGGGCATGCGTGCGAAACCCCGCCGGGCGGCCATGGAAGGTGCGCTCCAGGCCGATCAGGCTACCCGCCAGCCAGGCCATACCCAGATGGGTCAGAATGGTCAGGGTTGCTGCCGACATTCGTGCCTATCTCCTTGTCGCATTTACCGCTATCGTTTCAGCATCAGATACAGTCAAGCATAACCGCTGCCGCGGCCATCGCCAGATCACCGGCGGCGGCTAGGCCGTGCGGCACCGCCCATCGCTCGGAAGGATCCGACCTTGAACAAACGTCACGACTTGACCCCGCCCAGCCGCGTCCGCAATGAAGAGGAGGAGCACGACCTGCAGCTCGATGGCGAGAACCTCCCCTCGCGCGCCGCCGCGGTACACGAGAAGATCCGCGAAGAGGGCGAGAAGGAGCTCAACCGCACCGTCTCGGCGCTGGCGTGGTCGGCGGTGGCCGCCGGCCTCTCGATGAGCTTTTCGATGCTCGCCAAGGGACTGCTGCGAGCCCACCTGCCGGATACCGACGTCGGCTTCCTGGTCGAGTCGTTCGGCTACACCATCGGCTTTCTGGTGGTGATCATGGCACGCCAGCAGCTGTTCACCGAGAACACCGTCACCGCGGTACTGCCGGTGATGAGCCAGCCGCGCGTGAGCAAGTTCCTGTGTCTGCTGCGACTGTGGGGCGTGGTGCTGATCGGCAACCTGGTCGGGGTGGCGATCTCGGCCTGGGCGATCCTCGCCTTGCCGATCTTCTCCGCCGAGACGCATCAGGCGTTCCTCACCCTGGGCGAGCACATCCTGGAGAACACCCCGATGCAGATGTTCGCCAAGGGCATCGTCGCCGGCTGGATGATCGCCACCATGGTGTGGCTGCTGCCCAGCGCCGGCAGCGCCAAGATCTGGGTGATCCTGATCGTGACCTATCTGGTGGCGATCGGCGAGTTCACCCATATCATCGTCGGCTCCACCGAGGTGATGTATCTGGTCTTCTCCGGCCACGCCAGCTGGTCCGAGTACCTCTTCCACTTTGGCCTGCCGACGCTGCTGGGCAACGTCTTCGGCGGCACCTTCATCTTCGCGCTGATCAGTCATGCGCAGATCCGCAGCGACGGCGAACGCTAGGCGCTGTCAGGCAAGCACTACGCTCGCCTGACGCGGTTTTCTCCGGCCGCGCTCAAGCCGAGCGCGTGCCCGCCGATACTCTCCGAGAGCCACACACATAAAGACGCCCCGGCGATCGGACAGGAACTCTCTACACATGTCATGGAAACCTTGGGTGCTGCTCTGCGGCCTGCCACTGCTGAGCGGCTGCTTCGGCGTCAACACCTCCCAGGCCCCGCTGGCCACCACCTACCCGGCGACCACCCAGCAGCGCATGCAGGCCGCCTATCACTGGGAGGTGCTGGCGCAGCACGAGGCCAAGGCCATCATGGCCGACCGCAGGCTCGACCGGCGCGCGCTCTACATCAAGCCCCCCGAGACCGAAACCGCCTTCAGCCGCGGCTTTCGCTCGCTGCTGACCAGCGAGCTGGTGAAACAGGGCGCCACGGTCAGAACCTCCGATCTCGGCGCGGCCACCGTCACCTTCGACGTTCAGGTCGTGGCGCACCAGGATCGCCAGCCGATCCGCCCACCCCAGGGCGCACTGACCGCGCTGGCGGCAGGCATCGCGGTGGCGACGATTCCGTTCAACCACTGGCGTGAGCCGGCGCTGGCACTGATCCCGGCTGCCGGGCTGGTCGACCTGTTCAGCGGCAGCTGGACCTCGGAGAGCGACGAGGAGGTGATCATCACGGTTCAGGCCGACGAGTATCAGACCCTGCTCTACTCCTCCTCCAATCTCTACTACATCAACCCCGGCGATAGCGGCCAGTACGGCCGTGCGCCGGCCGCCTCCACCGAACGGGGCCAGCTCAAGGTATCGTCGCAATGGTAAAGCGCAGCAGAGAGAGTTCCGCCATGTCCGTATCTTCCTGCGCTCGGCTTGTGCTGCTCATGCTGCTGCTGGCCGCACTGGCAGGCTGCTCGATGCTCGACCCCAACGGCCGTCCACATCAGCCGACCACCCTGGAGCGGGTCGACGCGGCGGCCAAGGCGCTGATCGAGAATAGCCGGGGGCGGCTCGATGACACTGCCCCGCTGGTCGCCACCACTTTCGTCGATGTCGACCACCTCGGCCAATCCTCGACCCTGGGTCGCACCCTGAGCGAGATGTTCGTCTCGCGGCTGGTCGAATCGGGCCAGAAGGTGATCGAGGTCAAGCTGCGCAACAGCCTCTACATCGAAGAGAACACCGGCGAGCTGATCCTGTCGCGCAACGTGCAGCGACTGAGTCAGGATTACGACGCCAGCGCGGTGCTGGTGGGCACCTACGCCCAGGCCCAGGACCGGCTGTTCATCAATGCCCGGGTGGTGCGTATCGCCGATCGCGCCATCCTCGGCGCAACCAGCTTCGAGCTGCCGCTCAACAACGATCTGCGTACGCTGCTGCCCCCCAGCTATCCCTGAATCAGGCCGATAGCACCAGGATGGCAAACGCAGAAGGGCGCCCCTGGGGGCGCCCTTCTCGTCTTGCGTCGCGGATGTCGGCCTCGAATTCAGTCGACGGTGGTCACGCCGGCGTCGGCCATCTGCGGCGCCCGCTGCGCCTCGGCCAGATTGATCCCGGAGAGGATCGCCTTGAGCGAGGCACTGACGGTATCGCTGTCTTCGGCCACCGCGCAGATGCGCTGGCCGCCGACATTGAGCTGGACGAAGGCGATGGCGTTGGCGTCACTGTCACCGCCCAGCGAGTGCTCGCTGTAGTCGACGATTCCCACGCTGGTGCCGGTATGACGCTGCCAGGCATCAGTGAAGGAGGACATCGCACCGTTGCCCTTGCCCGACAGGCGCAGGGTCTCGGCACCCTGCCACAGGGTCACCTCGATGCCCTCCTCCTGCCCCTTGGAGAGGCGGTAGTCGGCCAGCGACAGCGGCGCTTCGCGCTGGAAGTTGTCGAACATCACCTGACGAATGATCTCGCTGGAGAGTTCGCTGGCGCGCACCTCGCTCTCCTTTTGCACGTGAGGTGCCAGCGCCAGCATCATCCAGCGCGGCAGGCTGATGCCATAGTCGCGCTCGAGCAGGAACGCCATGCCGCCCTTGCCGGACTGACTGTTGACGCGGATCACCGCCTGGTAGTCGCGGCCGATGTCGCGCGGATCGATGGGCAGATAGGCTACCTGCCACGGCTCATCGGGGCGCTGCTTCTTGAGCGACTTGCGGATGGCGTCCTGGTGGCTGCCGGAGAAGGCGGTGTAGACCATCTCGCCGACCCAGGGGTGGCGCGGATGCATCGCGATACCGGTGCACTCCTGCACCACCTGGATGATCTCGTCCGGGTTGGAGAGATCGAGTTCGGGATCGATACCCTGGCTGTAGAGATTCATCGCCAGGGTGACGATATCCATGTTGCCGGTACGCTCGCCGTTGCCCAGCAGGGTCCCCTCGACGCGCTCGGCGCCCGCCAGCAGCGCGAGCTCGGCAGAGGCCGCTGCCCCACCGCGGTCGTTGTGGGTGTGCACCGAGATGATCACGCTGTCGCGATTCTTGATGTGCTGGCAGAAGTACTCGATCTGATCGGCGTGGTGGTGAGGCCCGGCGACCTCGACCGTGGTCGGCAGGTTGAGGATGCACTTGTTGTCCGGGGTCGGCTGCCAGACGTCCATCACCGCCTCGCAGATCTCCAGCGAGAAGTCGATCTCGGTGCTGGAGAAGCTCTCCGGGGTGTACTCGAAGCACCACTCGATCTCCGGATAGCGCGCAGCGTAGGTCTTGACCCAGGTCGCCCCCTGCACCGCGATATCGACGATCCCTGCGCGGTCCATCTCGAACACCCGCTCGCGCTGGGTGGTGGAGGTGGAGTTGTAGAGGTGAACGATCGCCCGCCTGGCACCGACCAGCGATGCGAAGGTCTTCTCGATCAGATGTTCACGGCACTGCACCAGCACCGCGATGGTGACATCCTCGGGGATCTGATCCTCTTCGATCAGCCAGCGCACGAAGTCGTAATCCGGCTGGCTCGCCGAGGGGAAGCCGACCATCACTTCCTTGATCCCGACCTTGACGATCTGGTGCCAGAAACGCTGCTTCTGAGCCACGCTCATCGGCTCGAGCAGAGCCTGGTTGCCATCGCGTAGGTCTTCGCTGACCCAGATCGGGGCGTGATCGAGATCACGATCCGGCCACTGGCGGTCGAAGGCGGGTACCCGGGGGGCCGGGCGGTACTTGCGATGATCGAAGGCAGACATGGCAACCATCCTGACGAGGTAAAAGAGCCGACGGATTGTGAGGCGCACCGTTGGGGCGAGCCCCGCTGTTGAGCCACCGCGGATCGCGGCGGAAACGGGGGCCGGACCCCGGATGCGGGAGCCGGCCCGAAGCTGCTTGTGGCAGCAGAGACAGTGTAAGGCTTTTGCGCCGACAGGACATTGCGAAGATCGATCTTTCTCGACGTCAGATGGCATAATCTGCCAACCCTGAACAAACAAGAGATAGATACTGCCAATGAAGCCGCCACAACCCCTTTCGCTCGATCGCTACGACCAACGCATTCTCGAACTGATCCAGCAGGAGGGCCGGATCAGCAACCAGGAACTGGCCGAGCGCATCGGGCTTTCGCCCTCGCCCTGCCTGCGCCGCCTGCGCGCGCTGGAGGAGAGCGGCCTGATCCTCGGCTATCGTGCCCTGGTCGACGCACGACAGCTGGGCTACCGGTTGATGGCGCTGGTGCACATCTCCATGGATCGCCACACCCCGGAGCGCTTCGCCAACTTCGAGCGCCAGGTGGCGGCACTGCCCCAGGTACAGGAGTGCCTGATGATCACCGGCCAGGAGGTCGACTATCAGCTCAAGATCCGGGTCGAGGACATGGACGGCTACCAGCAGCTTCTGCTGCAGCACATCACGCCGATCGAGGGCGTCTCCGGCGTCCACTCCAACTTCGTGCTGCGACCGGTGTTCGAAAATCGCGGCGTGCCGGTGGCGCCCTGACCCCCTATTCGGCAATCACGGCTGCCCCATTGGCGGTGACTGGCCACCTCTGCGCCGGGCATGCTGGAATGAGTTGAGCGCGTTCCCACGCGATGTACGAATTAGACCATACTCATGCATGACAACACGCGACCGATCACAACACAGGAAAATGCCATGTCTTTTCGCCGTACCCTGCTCGCCTCGCTGCTGCCGCTGGCCGCCGCCATCCTGACCCCGGCGCAGGCTCAACAGCCGAGCGCACCGCAGGTCGATACCCAGCAGTTCCAGTCCTGGGAAGTGCGCTGCCCCAAGGGCGGGGAGGGCCAGAGCTGCGTGATGAGCCAGGTGGTCAACAACCCCGACAGCAACGATCCGCTGATGCGCGCCATGGTCGGTCATCCGGCCCAGGCCGACGGCCCGGTCATGGTCTTCCTGCTGCCGCTGGGCGTGCGCCTGGCGCCGGGTATTCAACTGCAGGTGGACGACAACAAGCCGGTGGGCATGCCCTATCAGGTCTGCCTGCAGCAAGGCTGCCGCGCCAATCTGGCGCTGTCGCCACAACTGCTCGCCCAGCTCCGCGGCGGCACCAAGGCCACCGTCAGCGCCATCGCCCCGGATGGCAAGCGGCTCAACATGGATCTGTCACTGATGGGCTTCACCAGCGCCAGCCAGCGCATCGCCTCGCAGTAAAGAGCCCTCTCCCACACTCGAGATGCCAGGTCCGGCGCCGCGCGCCGGACCGATCTCGGCGGCGCCCGCCAGGGCGCCTGCCACTGGCAGGCCCGCGCTTTTACCCACCCTCTTAGACGTTGGCGCAATTGTGCCCCCTTCGAGCGCTTGATATGACTTTGTGTGCAAAAGTCATCTCACCCCGTTCCGCGCCGGCACGCCGCCAGCGCCCGAGAGATCCCCGAGAGGTTCCATGAACGTCAAGCGCACCTTGAAGCTCCTGCTCGCCGCCGCCGTGGTGGCCTCCCCGGCGGCCTGGGCGGAATATCCCGACAAGCCCATCACCCTGATCGTGCCCTGGGCCGCCGGTGGCGGCACCGATGCCACCGCACGAATCATCGCCAGCGTGCTGGAGCAGGAGCTGGGGCAGACGATCAACGTGGTCAACCGCACCGGCGGCAGCGGCGTGGTCGGCCACACCGCCATCGCCAACGCCCGCCCGGATGGCTATACCCTGGGCCTGGCCACGGTGGAGCTGGACATGATGCACTGGCAGGGGCTCACCAGCCTGACCTACCAGGACTTCACCCCGATCGGCCAGATCAACTTCGACTCGGCCAGCCTCTCGGTGGGCGAGGACTCCCCGTTCAAGGACCTCGAGGATTTCGTGGCCCAGGTCAAGTCGCACCCGGCGGGGACCTACACCGCCTCGGGCACCGGTCTCGGCGGCATCTGGCACGTGGCCCTGAACGGTTTTCTGATGGATCAGGGCATCGCCGCCGGCAAGCTGACCTGGATTCCCAGCCAGGGGTCGGCACCGGCGATGACCGAGCTCGCCTCCGGCAGCATCGACGTGGTCGCCTCCTCGCTACCGGAAGCTCGCGCCATGATCGAGGCCGGCGAGATTCGTAGCCTCGGCGTGATGACGCCGGAGCGCCTGAGCGGCTTCCCCGATATCCCCACCTTCCACGAGCAGCTGGGCAGCGACTTCAGTCTCGGCGCCTGGCGCGGCGTCGTCGGCCCCAAGGGGCTCGACGAGGCGGTGGTGAACCGGCTGGAAACGGCGCTGAAGACAGCCTATGACAGCGATGCCTACCAGAGCTTCATGGCCAAGCAGGGCTATGGTGTGGTGTGGCGTGATGCCGACGACTTCGAAACGCTGATGGCCGAGGACGATGCCAAGTTCGGCGAGATCATGAAACAGATGGGGCTGGCCCACTGACGCCACCATAATGCCACCGGCGTCGCGAGACGCCGGATCACCAAGGACCGATACGCATGCAGCTCCCGCACAATCCGTTTCAGGCCGCGCTGGATGGACAGACCCGCTATGGTTGCTGGGCCGGCTTCGGCACCGGCTATGCCACCGAGATACTCGCCACCACCGGCTTCGACTGGCTGCTGATCGATGGCGAGCACGCTCCCAATACCGTGCCCAGCATCCTGGCGCAGCTGCAGGCGGTGGCACCCTACGCCTGTGCGCCGGTGGTGCGCTGTGTCAATCACGACCCGGCGCTGCTCAAGCAGCTCCTCGATATCGGTACCCAGACGCTGATGGTGCCGATGGTCGACACCGCCGAGCAGGCAGCGCAGCTGGTCGCGGCGACCCGCTATCCGCCCCGAGGCTTCCGTGGCGTAGGCGGCGGGCTCACCCGTGCCACGCGCTGGGACGCGATTCCCGACTATCTCGCCCGGGCCCACGAGACGCTCTGCCTGATCGTTCAGGTCGAATCCCGCGCCGGGGTCGACAACGCCGCAGCGATCGCCGCCACCGAAGGTGTGGATGCGATCTTCGTCGGGCCGATCGACCTCTCCACCGGCGTCGGCCATGTCGGCAACCCCAACCATCCCGACGTCCAGGCGATGATCCGCCACACCTTGGAGGTCACCAAGGCCGCGGGCAAGGCGGCCGGCATCCTGGCGCCGGCCGAAGCGGACGCCAAGCGCTACGCCGAGTGGGGGTTCGATTTCATCGCCGTGGGTATCGATATCAGCCTGCTGCGTCAGGCAGCACTCGAGACGGTGTCGCGTTATAAAGAGGACGTCTCCCCGACGCCCTCGAGTCTGGGATATTGATGCCACGCCAGGTGAAAGATAAAACGCCCCAAAGCGAAAAAGCCCCGGCCACACCAAGTGGCCGGGGCTTCGCTAAGCGAGCGTTTCTCCACAATATCGACACACTCGCGGCGCGGCTTCCGGCGCCTCGGCGACCGAGGCTTTCCGCGTATCGGCGGTTGCCGGCGCCGGCGGTGCGCCGCACTTTATCTCCGTGCTGACTGGCACGATCGTGCCCTGTTCTGCGCGCAGGCCGATATCCCGCAGCATGTGGGCATTGAGATGGGAGAGCGCACGCCAGTCCTGCCGGCGGCGACGGGCGAGAGCCAGGCGGGCCTTGAGCGCATCGATGAGAGTCGTCAGTTTCATACTTGTCCACTCCGTCAGTCGGAGGCCGGACAAGTATCGCGATGATGGCGGGTAAGACTTTCCACTCTCTATCGGCCGCGATACTCGTCGCGGCCGATAACGATCTGTTACCCCAGGCGCACGACGTGACGACGAACTCGATTATTGTGCTGGCGCACATGGATCGAGAACATCGAAAAGGTCGGGCGATGGAATAGGGTCATGATCGCGTCCAGGGAAAATACCGATATCGGCAGAAATGCCGGCGTGTCTGAATGACACTTGCGGCCCTTTCGATTAAAGCGAGAGCCATTAGACGCGTCAATATGCTTATCGAAAAAAGTGCTCGATATCACGCAATCGTGCGACAGCAAAAAACCGCAACCCCAGATCATCTATCGCCAGGGTCACGGTTCGGTAGCGCTGCAGGACAAGACGACATAGATTCATCGTCGCAGCACTTTCATCGCTTTCAGCATCTTGGCGTCGTCACACGCTCAAGGGCCGACCACCGGCCTCGGCCGAGTGACGACCGCATCGTTTCTCAGGCGTAGGTGTTGATCTGGGTGCCGACAGTACCGGTGGCGGCCAGCTTGGGCTCCGGGGCCATCGAGTCCATCAGCTGCGCGACCTGCGCGGACTGATTGTCGAGCGAGCGCTTGAGCAGCGACGCCTGCATGTCCTGATCCTGATTGAACTGCTGCAGCGCGACTCCGGCACCGACGACAGCATTGACTGCACTATCCATAGGAGACTCCCTATTTCCTGTTCTCGGTTGAGAGGGATTACCCTCAGATCTTCTATCGGCGGCTGTCACCTCAGGCTTTAGCTTATAGACTGCCGGTTCGACACTCGGCACGCCACTGCCCATCCCCACGCGGAGATGATACTTCGATGATTCAGTTTTCACGATCGATGTGCAAGCGCATCCCGATGCGCCTCGCTGTGACCTTGGCCGCGACGGGGGCCACGGCGCTGCTGGCCGGCTGTCAGTCCCAGCCACAGGACGCCGCCGCCGGCAGCCGCGAGGCGCAACGCACCTTCCATAGCGCCGAGGCCGGCGTGACCCTCACCTACCCGGCGACGCTCGAGCGCATCGACGGCAATGCTGACACACAGGCGATCCAGGGCTACTTCGACAACGGCAGCTGGAAGCTCGACGCCTCGGCGCCCGGCGAGGCCTTGATCACCCTCGCCCTGCCCGGCTCGGATGCCATCACCACCGGACTCTGGCGCCTGGGCATCAGCCGCGACCCGGAAGCGGTACGCCAGTGCCAGCGCCCGCCCGCCAACGCCCAGCGCGAGTCGAGCCCGAGCACCCTCGATGGCCACGCTGTCGTCGTCTTCACCCAGAGCGATGCCGGCATGAATCACTTCCGCGAGGTCGAGAGCTATCGCAGCGTGATCGCGGCAACCTGCTACGCCATCGACCTGATCGTCGAGGGCAGCAACGGTGAAGTCTATGATCCGCCACGTCAGGCCCCCTTCTCGCGTGAAGCAGCGCATCAGGCACTACGCGAGATCAACGCCGGCCTGCACCTGGACGGATGAGCGGCAGCGGAAAGCCGCCGGCGCTGGCGGCTGCTAAACTCGAGGCCCCGCGACACACGACGAGTGACGAATAGAGAAGCCATGAAGACCATAGGAGCGCACGTCAGCGCCGCAGGCGGCGTCGATCAGGCGGTGATCCGCGCCACCGAGATCGGCGCCAACGCCTTTGCCCTGTTCACCAAGAACCAGCGCCAGTGGCAGGCCAAGCCGCTGGAGGCGAAGACCATCGAGGCGTTCAAGCGCGCCTGTGACACCCACGGCTTCGGTCCCGGCCAGATCCTGCCCCACGACAGCTACCTGATCAATCTGGGCCACCCCGAGCCGGAGGGCCTGGCCAAGTCCCGCGCCGCCTTTGTCGACGAGTGTCAGCGCTGCGAGCAGCTGGGGCTCGAGCTTCTGAACTTTCACCCCGGCAGCCATCTCAACAAGATCAGCGAGTCCGAGTGCCTGGCGCGGATCGCCGAGTCGATCAACCAGGCCCATGCGGCCACCGAGTTCGTCGTCGCAGTGATCGAGAACACCGCCGGCCAGGGCACCAATCTGGGCTTTCGCTTCGAGCATCTGGCCGAGATCATCGACCAGGTCGAGGACAAGTCCCGGGTCGGCGCCTGCATCGATACCTGCCACGCCTTCGCCGCCGGCTACGAGTTACGCAGCGCCGCCGACGCCACCACCATGCTCGATACTTTCGAGCGCGTGGTGGGACGGCGCTATCTGCGTGGCATGCATCTCAACGACGCCAAGAGCACCTTCGCCAGCCGCGTCGACCGCCACCACAGTCTGGGCCAGGGCAATATCGGCAGCGAGGGCTTTGCCGCGCTGATGCGTGACCCGCGCACCGACGATATCCCGCTGATTCTGGAGACCATCGAGCCGGCAATCTGGCCGCAGGAGATCCAGTGGCTGCGCGATCAGCAGCTCGGCGCCTGACCCTTACGCTTGGCGCGGCACCCGAGGTGCGGCGCCCCTGAATAGGATAATGACCCCATGGATGGATTCTTTCACTGGCTCGGCGATGCCATCGGTCGCGTCATCCGTAGCGTCGTCGGCCTGCTCGACAGCCTGTTCGGCGGCCTGTGGCGGGCGATGGACGGCTTCGTCGACGGCCTCACTCAGGCCCTGGGCATCAGCGACTCGGTCTTCAGCCTCGGCGTGCTGGTGATCGGCGTGCTGCTGCTGATCAGCGGCGTGCGCGCCCTGCTGCGCGGCGGCGTGGTCGGCGGTGTGATCGGCCTGCTGCTGGGGCTGCTGGTGCTTGGCTGGCTGATCCAGTAGGAGCGGCACCGTCGGCATTATCCTGCTGCCGGCGTGCCCGATCCTGTGACGCTTTGGGGGTGCGGCTTGTCAGCCCGCCCCACCTCTACCACCTTGAGAGTCCGGACATATGAGGCGGCGCCCGCGGGCGCCGCAGGACCGACAAGGAGGCGTCAAGCATGACCCAGTCAATGAAGTCATCCCACGAAGGTGTCGATCTCTACAACCAGTTCATCGACGGTGAGTGGACCACCGGCGGTGGCGAGCCCCTGGACGTGCTCAACCCGGCCACCGGCGAGCTCATCGCTCGTGTCTCCCTGGCCGACGAGGCCCTGGCCAACCGTGCGCTGGAGGCCGCTCAGCGTGCCTTCCCGGCTTGGTCGCGCAAGACCGCGGTGGAGCGCGCCGACCATCTCTACCGGCTCGTCGAGCTGATCCTTGAGCAGCGCCAGCGCCTGGCGCGACTGATCACTACCGAGCAGGGCAAGCCGCTGGACGAAGCCGACGCCGATGTCGGCATGTGCGCCAATCTGATCCGCTTCGCCGCCGAGAACACCCGCCGGCTGGAGGGCGACATCATCCCCGCGGACGATCCCGACGAGCAGATCTGGATCCAGAAGGTGCCCCACGGCGTGGTGGTCGGCATCACCGCCTGGAACTTCCCCGCCGCGCTGATTGGCCGCAAGCTCGGCCCGGCGCTGGCCGCGGGCAACACCATCGTGCTCAAGCCTTCGGAAGAGACGCCGCTGACCGCGCTCGAGATCGTCGAGCTGGCGCGCCAGGCGGGCATTCCCCCGGGGGTGGTCAATCTGGTCAATGGCCGCGGACGCGATATCGGCAATCAGTTGATCACCAGTCCGATCACCCAACTGGTGAGCATGACCGGCAGCGTGCGCGGGGGTCGCGAGATCAACAAGGCGGCCGCCGAGCATCTCAAGATCGTGCGCCTGGAACTGGGCGGCAAGGCCCCCTTCATCGTGCTCGACGACGCCGATCTCGATCCGGCGGTGGATGCCGCCATCGCCTCGCGCTTCGACAACTGTGGCCAGGTGTGTACCTGCAACGAGCGCATGTACGTCCAATCCGGCATCTACGACCGCTTCCTCGAGCGCTTCAAGCAGCGCGTCGAGGCGCTCAAGGTGGGCAACCCGCTGACCGACGAAGACGTCGATATGGGGCCCAAGATCAACGCCGCCGAACTCGACAAGATCCACGCCATGGTCGAGCAGGCCCAGCGTGACGGTGCACAGCTGCTCACCGGCGGCAAGCGCCTGAGTGGTGGCGACTACGACAAGGGCAACTACTACGCCCCGACCATTCTCACCGGCGTCGACAACGACATGCAGATCATGAAGGAGGAGATCTTCGGGCCGGTGGTGCCGATCATGAAGGTCGACGACTTCGAACAGGCGATGGCCTACGCCAACGCCTCCGAGTATGGCCTCTCTGCCTATGTGTTCACCCAGAACGTGCGCCATCTGATGGCACTGACCCGAGAGCTCGACTTCGGCGAGATCTATGTCAACCGCGGGGCCGGCGAATCCGTCCAGGGCTTCCACAAGGGCTACCGCAACAGCGGGCTCGGCGGCGAGGATGGCAAGTACGGGCTGGAGGCCTACGTCAAGAGCAAGACGATGTACGTGCACTATTCCTGACCCAAGACGCCTGACCCGCATCGCCTGACAGCCATCGGCGTGGCCTCACGGTCGCGCCATGGTCGCAGCGCATAAAAACGGCCGCTCGATGAGCGGCCGTTTTCTGTTGCAGCGTCGCCGGATCAGGCATCCGCCAGCGCGCGCTCCACCATCTCGTAGACATTGGGCGAGAGCTTCTCGCCGCGAATGCGTTCGAGCTCGGCCTTCATCAGCACCTGACGCTCCTCGTCGAAGCGCTGCCAGCGGGTCAGCGGGGTGATGATGCGCGCCGCGATCTCCGGATTGAGACGGTTCAGCTCGATCACCACGTCCGCCAGCAGCTTGTAGCCCTGGCCATCCAGACGGTGGAAGTTGACCCGGTTCTGGGCGAAGGCGCCGATCAGCGCGCGCACCTTGTTCGGGTTCTTGAGCGAGAACGCCGGATGCTCCATCAGGAAACGCACCCGCTCGATCACATCGGGCTGGGGACGGGTGACCTGGATGGTGAACCACTGATCCATCACCAGCGGGTCGTGGGCCCACTGCTCGCCGAACGCCTTGAGCGCCGGCTCGGCCAGATCGCTGCGATCGCTGTGGGCGAGCAGCGTCAGCGCGGCACGCACGTCGGTCATGTTGCCACTGTTCTTGAACTGCGCCTGGGTCAGGCCGATCGCCTCGTCGTCGGCGATGCTCATCAGATAGGCCAGCGCGACGTTCTTGAGCTTGCGCCGACCGATCTGCTCGGGCGTCGGCGCATAGGGCTCGTCGTTCTGGTTGTCGCGGTAGACCGCGAGGAAGGCGTCACGCAGCTGCCAGGCCAGCGACTGACGCACGAACTCGCGCGCGGCATGGATGGCGTCGACATCGACCACCGGCTGCTGCTCGGCGATATAGGCTTCCGACGGCAGCGTCAGCATCTCCGCCAGCACCGCCTGGTCGTCACCGGGCTCGTCGAGCAGGCTGCGGTAGGCCTCGACCAGGCGCACGTCCATGACCTTCTCGACCCCGTTGCGGTGCGCGGCGATGAGATCGTCCAGCGCCAGCATGGTCAGGCGCTGGCCGGCATCCCAGCGGTTGAAGCCGTCACTGTCGTGGGTCAACAGGAAGGCCAGCTCCTCCCGCGAGTAGGGGTAGCGCAGCTTGACCGGGGCCGAGAAACCGCGCAGCAGCGACGGCACCGGCGCCTCCTCGACATCCTGGAAGACGAAGGTCTGTTCCGCCTCGCGCAGATGGATCACCGCATCCTTGCCCAGGGTCTCGCTACCGCCCGCGGCGTCGGCGAGCTTGAGGGTCAGATCATGCCCCGACTTGGTCCCCACCAGGCCCAGGCGGATCGGCACGTGGAGCGGCAGCTTCTCGCTCTGACCCGGGGTCGCCGGGGTACGCTGGGAGAGACGCAGATGGTACTCGCCGGTGGCGTAGTCATACTCGCCGTGGGCATCGATCTCCGGGGTGCCGGCCTGGGCGTACCAGCGCATGAACTGGTCGAGATCGAGCCCCGAGACCTCCGCCATGCAGGCGACGAAATCCTCGATGCGTACTGCCTGGCCATCGAAGCGTGCGAAGTAGAGATCACTGCCGCGGCGGAAATCCTCCCAACCGAGCAGATGGCGCAGCATGCGCACTACCTCGGCGCCCTTCTCGTAGATGGTCAGGGTGTAGAAGTTGGAGATCTCGATGTAGTGATCCGGGCGCACCGGGTGGGCGGTGGGACCGGCATCCTCGGCGAACTGGGCGGTCCGGAAGAAGGAGACGTCTTCGATACGCTTGACCGGCGCCGAGTTGACGTCGGCGGAGAAAGTCTGGTCGCGGAAGACGGTGAAGCCCTCCTTGAGCGAGAGCTGGAACCAGTCGCGGCAGGTCACCCGGTTGCCCGACCAGTTGTGGAAGTACTCGTGGGCGACGATCCCCTCGACCCGCTGGAAAGCGGCATCGGTGGCGGTCTGCGGATGGGTCAGCACCGCCGCCGAGTTGAAGATGTTGAGCCCCTTGTTCTCCATCGCGCCCATGTTGAAGTCATTGACGGCCACGATCATGAAGCGGTCGAGGTCGTACTCGCGGCCGTAGGTCTCCTCGTCCCAGCGCATCGCACGCTTGAGCGATGCCATGGCATGGTCGGTCTTGTCGAGATTCTCCGGCTCGACCCAGATCTGCAACAGCACCTCGCGGCCGCTCTGGGTGGTGAAGTGGTCTTCCACCTTCTCCAGACTGCCGGCGACCAGCGCGAACAGATAGCTCGGCTTGGGGTGCGGGTCCTCCCAGGTGACGAAGTGACGCTGGTCGGGAAGCTCGCCCTGCTCTACCGGATTGCCGTTGGAGAGCAGTACCGGCAGCGACTCGCGGTCACCGATCACCGTGGTCGAGAAGGTCGCCATCACGTCGGGGCGGTCGGGATAGAAGGTGATGCGGCGAAAGCCTTCCGGCTCGCACTGGGTGCAGTACATGCCGTTGGAGCGGTAGAGCCCCTCCAGCGCGGTGTTGGTGTCCGGCGCGATCTCCACCTCGGTATCCAGGCGGAAGCGCTCGGGCACCCGGGCGATGGTGAGGCTGTGAGCGTCGGCCTCGAACTCATCGGCCTCGAGGGGCTGACCGTCGATGGCGACCTGCTTCAGCGTCAGGCCCTCGCCGTCGAGCACCAGCGGCAGCCCCGCCTCGCGCTCCGGGTGACGCTCCAGATGCAAGCGCGCCTTCACTCGCGTCGCCGTCGGATCGAGATCGAAGGTGAGCTCGGTGTGGGTCACGCGATACGCCGGCGGCAGATAATCCTTGAGATAGGTCGCTTGCATCTCAGACATGGCAACGCTCCTGGTCGAAAAAGGCAATCCGTGAACCGATGTCGCAACCGCACATCGGCCGGGATGACACTAGACGAAAAAATGAACAGGCCCGGCACGAAAAGTCGACGCGTGAAGCCGTTTTCGTGCACAGCCTGGGGAACGCTGGCCGCGTCCCGCACTGGCCCCATTCTAACCAGTTGGACCAAGCGATATCGAATCGATGCCGTTAGCGCGGAGAAAGCCCACAGGCGAGACAGCCTCGACCGTCGCCGGTACCGGGTCATGGCGGGCGGGGCCGTAGACGATCGTCGAGTGATCAGAGAGAGCGAATGACGGCAACACATGCCGGGAGAGGCAACGAGTCACGCCAGAGGAAACGAATGCCAACAGAGGAGGCGAATGTCTAGGAAGGCATGAACCCCGCACGCCGAGCGCGGCGGCAGCCTGTCAGCGGCGTTCGGAGATCGACTTCTCCTCCCACAGCTCGCGCACCGGGCACTGCAGACTCGGCAGCGGGCGCGTGACGATCCACGCCGCCAGCGCCACCAGGCCGAGAATCAGCCCGACCTTCAGCGCCAGCAGTGACACCGTGAAGGCGATGATCACACAGGAGACCGTCAGCATGATCACGGCCATGATCTTGGCGTGCTTGGGGATGGCGCGCTCGCGCTCCCAGGAGAGGATCGGCGGGCCGAAGCGCGGGTGGTGACGAATCCAGTCGGCGAACCGCGGCGAGCCCTTGGAGGCGAGCCAGACCGCCGCCAGCATGAAACAGGTGGTAGGCATGACCGGCAGGAACAGCCCGATGACGCCAAGCGCAAAGCTGATAGCGGCAAGAGTGACGAAAATGGCGTTGCGCATGCCGGACATCCCCAAGGTCGGCGAACTCGGGACCTCAGGGTTACGTGGGAAGCGTCGCCTTGCGAAGGCACTGCACACCCGCGGACCGAGGCCAGATCGATCACTAGTGTAAACCAGGCGGCCCGACTCGCTCCAATCCGCCGCCATGGAAAACACCAATGCCTCTGATAGCACCGCACGAGCAGCGAGCCCTCGATGGCGTCGAGATCGATACTGTCGAGATCGATACTGGGGCGCGATCAATGATGACAGCGTGGAAACACGCCATTGGCCCAGAGACGGCTAGTGCCGGCGGCGCATCGGCGTAGGCTGGAAAGCGACACCAACACCCCGACCATGCCACGCGCCGAGAGGAGCCTGCCCATGCCCACCGCCCCGATTCTCTATCTTTCCCACGGCGCTCCGGATCTGGCGCTGAGCGCCCACCCGGCCCGCGACTTCCTGCGCCAGTTGGGCCAGCGCCTGCCCCGCCCGCGTGGCGCAATGGTGATCTCCGCCCACTTCGAGACCCAGGAGCTCACCCTGAGCACGGCGCCGACGCCCGCCACCTGGCACGATTTCCACGGTTTCCCCGATGAACTCTACGCAATGCGCTATCCGGCCCGCGGGCTGCCAGAAGTCGCCGCGGCGATCGCCGAGACGCTGCGCACAGAGGGCCACTCGGTCGCGCTCGACCCCGCCCGGCCCCTCGACCACGGTATCTGGTCGCCGCTGTCACTGCTGTGGCCGGACGCCGAGGTCGCGCTGATCCCGGTCAGCGTGCCGCTGGCCGTGGACACCCGCACCCAGCTCGCGCTGGGGGCGGCCCTGGCCCGCGCCGCCGCCGACCACGACCTGATGTTGATCGGCTCCGGCGCCGCCACCCACAACCTGGGCGACAGGCACCCGCGCCACGATAGGCCGGACGCCTGGGCGCGCGAATTCCAGGCTTGGGTGATCGACATCGCCGCCCGCGGCGACCTGGCCAGCCTCGCCCGCTGGCACGAGCAGGCGCCGAACGCGCGCCACGCCCACCCCACACCTGAGCACTTCCTGCCGCTGCTGATGTGCCTCGGGGCCGCCGCGGGCCGGCCGCTCTCGCGCCTGCACGACAGCTTCATGTACGGCAATCTGAGCATGCTGGCGCTGGGCAGCGGTGCGCTCGCCGAGCTGACAGAGCCCCACTGATCGGCGTGGTGGGACGGGCGCTGCCCGGCGTATTCAGTCGCGGAAGTTGTTGTACTGCAACGCCAGGTCCGGGCCGCTCTCGCCCTTGAGCAGCGCGATGGCCTGCTGCAGGTCGTCGCGCTTCTTGCCGCTGACACGCACCTTGTCGCCCTGAATGGCGGCCTGCACCTTGAGCTTGGCGTCCTTGAGCTGCTTGACGATCGCCTTGGCGTCAGCCTGCTCCAGTCCCTGCTTGAGCTTGATCTGCTGACGCGCCTTGACCCCCGAGGTCTGGGCCTCCTCGATCTCCATGCAGCGCGGATCGATGCCGCGGGCGATCAGCTTCGCGCGCAGCACGTCGATCATCTGCTGCAGCTGGAACTCGGCGTCCGCTTCCAGCGCCACGCTCTCGCCCTCCAGGGTGAAGCTGGCATCCACGCCGCGGAAGTCGAAGCGGGTCTGGATTTCACGGTTGGCCTGATCGACCGCATTGGTCGCTTCGTGACGGTCGAACTCGGAAACGATATCGAAAGACGGCATAGCTACTCCTCACCAACAGAAAAGGCGGCATGTCGTGACACGCCGGTGGTCATCAGGTCTGCGACTCGGCGGCGCTTGCCGGCGCCGCGAGATCCTTGTCCATGCGCCAGGCGGCACAGCCGTCGGCGTAGTAATCGTCGATCCAGTGGTGGGCCATGAACCCCATGCGCCGGTAGAGCCCCATGGCGACCCGGTTGTCCGCGCGCACCTCCAGCACCAGGCGCGTGCATTCGCGCTCGCGGGCAGCGACCTCGAGTGCCTCCAGCAGCTCGCGGCCGAGGCCGCTGCCGCGTGCCTCGGGGTCGACACAGAAGGAGTAGAGTCGCGCCATGCGGCTGTTGCGCCGGAACAGCAGCGTGCCGTAGCCGATCACCTGCTCGGACTCGCTCACCGCGAGCAGCGAGAGGGCATTGGCTCGGGTCAACAAATGGGCGAGCTGGCGACGACTGAAGCGGTCGCCCTCGAAGCAGCGCTCTTCCAGGCGGAAGAGCGCATCGCGATCGGTGGCACGCCCGGGGCGGAGGGTGCGAAGCATGATGGCACTCGAATCGAAGAGAATGGGCGAACCTGGCGGGACGACGTGACGTTCGCCCCCCGGATGACACCCGCCACCTCAGGGTCGCGGGCGGCGTCCGTCGCGCCCGGGGAGACCCCGGGGCGCGGCGACGCTATGATGAAATTATTTCACGCTGGCAACGACTTGTCGCCATGACTCGCGCACCGCATGCTGAGCGCCCACCAGCGGGTCAGACGTCTCTTGGCCACATCGCCGCCCGGCCCCACCCTGCCCTCCAGCCATCGAGGAGTTTCCGATTCATGTCACGCCTGCGCATCGTCGTCGACCGGCTGGCCGACTGGCAGCCCTACTACCCTTCCGAGGATCTGATCAGCGCCGAGGACTTTCTCGCCCTGGACGCCGCCGCCAGCGCGGACGACGCCACGCACGTGATCAACCTGTGCGCCAATCTCGACTATCTCGAGACCGGCTACTACGTCTCGCTGCTGGCCCAGGCCCGAGCCCAGCGAGTGCTACCCAGCGTCGAGACGCTCAACCAGCTCTCGCGCAAGGCACTGATCGACATGCAGCTGACCGCTCTAGACCCGCTGCTGGCGGAGCTCGACAAGCGCGGCGCCCTGGCCGGTGACAGCCTGACCCTGCGTGTCTTCTTCGGCGAATGTCAGACGCCGGAGCTGGCCCGGCTGGCGCGGCGGCTGTTCGAGCGCCTGCCCCACCCACTGCTGGAGGCCCGTTTCGACAAGCGCCACGGCAGCTGGCGCCTGGCGCGGCTCAAGCCGCTGGCGCTGACCGCGCTCAAGAGCGGCGAAGAGGATACCTTCGCCAGCGCCCTCAACCGCCACTCGACCAAGGTATGGCGCACGCCGCGGGCGCGTCGCCGCTATCGCTTCGATCTGGCCATTCTGGTCGACCCGCAGGAGCAGTTGCCGCCGAGCAACCGCGGCGCGATCAAGCGCTTCATCCGCGCCGGCCGCCGCCTGGGCATCGATGTCAGCCTGATCACCCACCGCGACGCCGGGCGTCTGGCGGAGTTCGACGCCCTGTTCATCCGCGAGACCACACGACTCGACCACCACACCTACCGCATGGCCAAGAAGGCCGAGCACGAGGGCCTGGTGGTGATCGACGACCCGCAGTCGATCCTGCGCTGCACCAACAAAATCTACCTGCACGCCCTGCTCGGCACCCACAAGATCCCGGCCCCGCGGGGCCAGCTGCTGCACCGCAGCGATCTCGAGCGCCTCGACGACAAGCTCGCCAACCTGAGCTATCCGCTGGTGCTCAAGGTGCCGGACGGCGCCTTCTCCAAGGGGGTGGTCAAGATTCGCTCACGCGAGGAGCTGGCCGAGGAGGCCCCGCGCCTGTTCGCCTCCTCGGCGCTGCTGCTGTTGCAGGAGTGGCTGCCGACGGAGTTCGACTGGCGCATCGGCGTGCTCGACGGCCAGGTGCTGTTCGCCAGCCGCTACTACATGGCGCGGGGCCACTGGCAGATCTATGACCACTCCAGCGGCAAGACCCGCAGCGGCGGCTTCACCACCCACGACCCGTCGGAGGTGCCCGTCGCCGTGGTCAAGGCGGCGCTCCGCGCCACCAAGCTGATCGGCGACGGCCTCTATGGCGTCGATCTCAAGCAGATCGGCGATCGCGTGGTGGTGATCGAGGTCAACGACAACCCCAACCTGGACGTCGGGGTCGAGGACGTGGTGCTCAAGGATGCGCTCTACGAACGGGTGATGGCGGTCTTTCTGAAGCGCATGGAGCAACGGCTCGAGCACCGGCCGCGCCGCTGAGCGCGGCGGGCTCGCTTTTTCAGAAGGCGTTTACAGATTCGACGACCGCAGCCGTCTCTGTAAACGCCCGCTCAGGCGGCGTCCACGGTGACCTGATAGCCGGCGAACTTGCGCAGGTTGATCACGCCGCTGTCGAGCATCAGATACTGCCCCTTGATGCCGGTCAGGGTGCCCTCGACCAGCGCCTGCTTGTCTAGGTTGAACGACTGGATCTTGCGCGGCCAGCTCAGCACCGGATAGTCGATCGAGACCACGTCGGGGCGTTCCAAAGTGCGGATCGCCTCGGCGCCATGGGTCGCGCGCAGAGCGTCGAGCCCCGGCGCCACCGTGTCCAGCAGACGGTCGCGTTCGGCCACCAGATCGAGCGGTTCGACCTCGCCCTTGAGCATGGCGCGCCAGTTGGTGCGGTCGGAGACGTGCGCCTTGAACAGCGTCTCCACCAGCCCCGACTGCTGGCGCGTGGCCACCTCGAGGATCGGCAGCGCCTGGATCGCGCCCTGATCGAGCCAGCGCGTCGGGGTATTGGTCCCCCGGGTGATACCGACCTTGAGCCCGGAGGCATTGGCCAGATAGACGATATGCGGGCGGAAACAGTGCTGCTCGCCCCACTCGGGCTCGCGACAGGTGCCCTGGAAGTAGTGGCAGGTCTCCGGTCGCACCAGACAGAGATCGCACTGGGCGAGCGTGCTGAAACAGGGGTAGCAGTAGCCCTGGCCAAAGCTCTTGCGGGTGTGCCGACCACAGTGGACACAGTGAATCGCCCCGGCGTAGTGCAGGCGCAGCCGCTGCCCCAGCCGCGCATTGAGCGCCAGCCCCGCCTCCCCCGCCCGCAGGCGATAGTCGGCCAGCCCCGTCTCGGGCAGCCGCACGTCCAGCTTGCGCAGTTGCCCGCTGACCCGTGCGTCGCCCTCGGTGAGGATCAGTTGATCCATTTGAGCGCCGCTTCCTCGGCCGTGTCGTGGCCGCCCGAGGCGCACTCGTTGCGTTCCAGATAGCCCACACGCTGCGCCTCGGGCACCGCGTGAATCACCTCGTACTTGATCACCGCCTCCAGGCACAGCTCGGTCTGCTCGGCGCTCAGGGGGCGGCCGTCGGGCCACTTGCGCAGCTGGATCGCCTGCTTGAAGTTCTCGTACATCTCAGGGGTCATCTGCGCGACCATGCGGTCGAAGTTCATCTCGTTCATGCCTGCCTCGTCTTGGCGCCTCACGCCTGTCTCTATCCTGGGTCGCTGATTCGTGCCCGCTACCGGCCCCACCGCTGAGCCGCGGTTGCTCGCGCGGCCCGGGTCAGCCGGCGCGCCGTGTCAGCCTTGCGGCGACGGCCCCCATCAGCAGCCCCGCCAGCAGCCCGCCCAGGTGGGCTTCGTTGGCGACGTTGCCGAAGCCGATCGCATCGGCCAGCCCGGTCATGGTAAAGACCATCCAGCCGAGCATGAAGACCACCAGCATCTGCGGCACGAAGTAGCCCTGCTCCGGACGCAGCCGCGACATCAGCCAGACGTAGCCGAGCAGCGCATAGTCGACGCCGGACATGCCGCCGAACAGCAGCGTGCCGGTGAAGTACTGCGCCAGGTTGGAGACCACCGCGGCGATCACCACGATCACCGCCAGCCAGCGCGAGCCCTGGAGTGCCTCGACCTGACGCCCGAAATACCACAGCCACAGCATGTTGAAGATCAGATGCATCCAGCCAAAGTGCAGCAGCGCCGGGGTGACCAGGCGCCAGATCTGCCCGCTGGCGAGGGCATCGCCCAGGGTGCCGGCGACCAGCCCCTGGCCGGAGGGGTGCACCGGCACGATGATCAGCGCGCGCAGGACCGCATCGCCGAACACGCTCATGCCGAGGAAGATCGCCACGCACAGTGCGATCAGCCCCGCCGCCAGCGGCGCCTGTCCGAACGCCTGGCCGGTGACGCTGGGGCGCCGTCGGCGCGGCGCGGCAGCGGCTTCGGCGAGATCGCCGCGCTGCCAGCGCTCGATCAGCCGCACCGCCTCGTCACGCTGCTCGGGGTCGGCCAGCCACAGAATCTGCTGATCCTCCTGCTGGGTGAAGCGGTGCCCGATATGCTGCTGCCACAGCGCCTGACGCAGGGGACGCGTATCCAGATCGCGGGGCATGGCGAGAAGTCTGTACATGCAACCTTCCGAACCACGGGTGGGGGGAGTCATACACCGCGCCCTGGGGCCGGCGCAGAGCGCCATTCTACCCTGCCCGAGATGATCTGGGGATGAATGCCGCCGCGGACGACGCTCGTCGACGTATCGCGCAAGCCGAAGACATGCCCCGCCGCGGTCAGCACCGGGGTCAGACGGGAGGCGTAGGGTACAAAAAGAAAAATCCGGCGGGAGGGCCGCCGGATAAGAGCAAGGGATCATTCAAGGGAACACTTACTCAGAGTGGTGGCGCCGGCGGGAGTTCCCCGGGTGGGGCAAAAAAATGCGATTTTTCTCCCCACACGGTGCGCAGGCGCCAAAAAACCCAGGAAAATCAACCGTCAGCCCCACCGAAGGAGTCGCAAAAAAATCGCAGAGAAAGGGACGACACCTCACCGCAAACCGTGATCGCAAACAGCGGCCCAGGCTTCGACTGAAAAGCCGGCGAGAGACGGCAGCTGTCGTGCAACGCCTAATCGGCGATACCTTCGCGCGCGACATCCACCCACACGAAGCGATCGGCATCGAGCTGCCTCTCGCCATCCCAGCGGTAGGCCACCAGCCGCCCGTATTTCACCGCGCTGTAGTCGAGGCAGGCGATGTTGGCGCGTGGCAGCGCCGGCACGCCCTTGCACCAGTAGTGGCCGACGAACAGCGGCGGCGCTGACTCCGGGTACCAGGTCAGACGATCGCGCTCGGCGTCGCTGAGCGCTCGGTCCTCGAGCCCATCGGGCAGATTGTCCGGCTGGAACACCACGTCGCCATAGGTGGCCGGCTCGCGACACCAGAAGTGGGTGCGGAAGGCGCGACGGGTGAAGCCATCTCCCGAGCGGATCTCCACTCCCGGCGGTAGCGGCATCTGGGTACCGCGGGTGAGCCGGTCCATCACCCGCTGGGCGAAGGTGCCGGGCTGGGTCGACTCGATCAGGAAATCGTGATCGATGCGGCCATCGGGGCAGTGCGCCAGGAAGGCGTCGATCAGCGCCTCGTCCCAGCAGGCGTGCACCACCCGCATGCCGTCGAGTTCAAGACACAGCGGCATGTCGAGAAACCACTCGAGGCAGCGCTCCCACTCCAGCGGATGCTGGTGGTACTGGGCCAGGGTACGCTCGATGATGCGGTTGTTGCGGGGCGAGTGAGAACGCAGCCACGCCTGGGTACTCCCCGGTGGTGACGGGTGGCAGTAGGCCAGTGCGTTGTACTCGTGATTGCCCATCACGATGTGCGCCTCGCCGGCCTCGACCATGCGCTTGGCCACCGATACCGCCAGCCGGATCCGCGGCCCGCGATCGATCAGATCACCCAGAAACACCACCCGGCGGCGCGGATGGCGATAGACACCGGCTTCCTCGCGGTAACCCAGCTTCTCCAGCAGCCGCACCAGGGTGCGGCCGCAGCCGTGCACGTCGCCGATCAGATCGTAGCCGTCCACCGCGTCGCCCAGCGCCATGTCAGTCTCCCAGCCTGCTGCTCCAACCCAGCTTCGAGCGGCACGCCTCGAAGAAGCTGTGCCCGCGCGGGTGGATCAGGGTCAGGCGCTCGGCCTTGCGGCGCACATAGAGAATGTCACCGGGCTTGCACACCACACGGGTCTGGCCGTCACAGCTGACATGCGGGTAGGCCTGGTTGATATCACCGATATGCACCCGAATCTCGCTCGCCGCGTCGATCACGATCGGCCGGCTCGAGAGGGTGTGCGGGAACATCGGCACCAGGGTGATCGCCTCCAGCCCCGGGTGGACGATGGGGCCTCCGCCGGAGAGCGCATAGGCGGTAGAGCCGGTGGGCGTGGCCATGATCAGGCCGTCGGAGCGCTGGGAGTAGACGAAGCGGTCATCGATGAACAGTTCGAACTCGATCATCCGCGCCGCCTTGCCCGGGTGCACCACCACGTCGTTGAGACTGGTGCCGGCGCCGATCAGACGCTCGCCGCGATAGAGTTCGGCGTCGAGCAGGAAGCGCCGTTCGCTGTCGTACTGGCCGTCGAGCACCTCGGCCACCTTCTGCTCGACCTCGTCGGGGGAGATGTCGGTGAGAAAGCCGAGCCGCCCGCGATTGATCCCGAGCACCGGCGTGGCGCTGGTGCACAGGGCCCGGGCCGCGCCCAGCAGGCTGCCGTCACCGCCGACCACGATCACCAGGTCGCACAGGGTGCCCAACTCGCGCCGCCGCGCCTCGCGCTGGCCGTGGGCCTCCAGCAGCGCTGCCGTGCGATCCTCGATCACGATCTCGCAGTCGCGGCGCTCGAGAAAGATCAGCAGACGCTTGAGGGTCTCGACGACCTTGTCGCTGCCCAGGCGGCCGATCAGGCCGATGGTGTTGAACGCACTCATGCAACGGATCTCTGACGGCGTATCGGCCGGCCATTATGAGGGCTGCCCGAAGAGGCGGCAAACCGCACGCCCTTCGGATGCCGCCAACCCGGCAGCGTGCGTAAAAAAACGAACATGGCGACGCCCGACACGTTAAAATTGCCTACCCTGTCGACAGGGACCACCACGCCTATCGACGGGGTACCGTCCCCACAAGGGAAGACCGCAAGGGAAATCCGCAGAGGGAACACCTCAGGGAAGGCAGGGCGCGTTCCGTCATCGCCTTTATCGGTGCGTCGCCACGCTCAGCGGCCACGCCGCCGTTCGGCAAGGCGCGCCTGACTTCGCCATACAGGGAGATAGGGCAACATGCCATCATCGCAATCCAAACCACTCGGCGCCATCGTGCTGCTGCTGGCCTCGCTCGTCGGCGCGGCAGTCGCCGGTTACGCCTATGTCACCCCGCTGACCGGCGTCAACGGCTCGCTCGGCGCGCTGGTCGTCATCTTCGCCTGCCTCGCGCTGGCGCTGATGGCGCTGATCCTGATGCCGCTCAAGCATCGTGGCGGCCGCATCTTCTGGCGTCTGCTGGCCCTCGTCGGGCTGATCGGCACCGGCTTCGCCGGCCTGCTGCTGCACCAGTGGGGCATCGCTGCCGCCATGGTGCTGGGCCTGATCGGGCTGATCCTCGATCTGCGCCGCCCCACCGCCACCCGCCGCGCCGCACACGCTTGAGGAGCCGTCTTATGCCGACTTTCGGAATCACCCCACAACGCCTCGGCACGGCGACCGCTCTGGCCCTGATGCTGGCGCCGCTGCCGCTGCTGGCCCAGGACGCTGACAGCGCCCAGGCCCCCGCCGCGAGCCAGACCCAGGACGCGGCCCAGAGCCAGGATAGCGTCCAGGCCCAGGACAACGACCAGAGCCAGGATGCCGCTCAGTCTCAGGACACGGCCCAGACTCAGGACACGGCCCAGGCCCAGCGCGCCGATATCCCGCTGGTCCCGACAAAGCCGACCTGGAACACCTTCCACGGTCAGAACAACGCCCAGAAGTACAGCCCGCTCGACCAGATCAACGTCGACAACGTCGGCCAACTGGAGAAGGTCTGGGAAGTGCACACCGGTGACGTCTCCGACGGCTCCGGCGACATTCCCGCCACGGTGTGGTCGGCGACGCCGATTTTCGCCAACGACACCCTCTACATCGGTACGCCCTTCTACCGCCTGCTGGCGCTGGACCCGGCTACCGGCGAGCAGAAGTGGAGCTTCGATACCCACTCCAAGCTCGAAGCCCTGACCCAACCGGTGCTCAAGAACCGCGGCGTGGCCTACTGGGAAGCCAAGGATCCAGAGCCCGGTCAGGCGTGCCAGAAGATCGTCTACATGGGCACCATGGACGCACAGCTGTTCGCGCTCGACGCCGACACCGGCAAGCCGTGTCAGGACTTCGCCGACAACGGTGTACTCGACGTCAATCAGTGGAACACCACCCACGCCAAGTGGCCGCTCTCGATCCTGCAGCCGCCGACCGTGGTCGGCGACCACCTGATCTTCGGCTGGGCCGGCAAGGACTGGGCCTTCGAGACCGCGCCTCCGGGCACCGTGTTCTCGATCGACGCGCGCACCGGCAAGCGTGAGTGGACCTTCGAGGCACTGTCGCCGGAGATGCGTGAGAAGAGCGGCACCGCCAACGTCTGGACCCAGATGTCGGTGGACGAGGCTCACGGCCTGATCTATCTGCCGGTCTCCTCGCCCTCTCCCAACTACTGGGGCGGCAACCGCACCGAATCGGCCCCGCTGGCGACCTCGACCACCGCGCTCGACGTCGACACCGGCAAGGTCGTGTGGTCGCGCCAGTGGGTGCATCACGATGTCTGGGACTACGACATCAATGCCGCGCCCACGCTGATGGACATCACTGTCGACGGCAAGCAGATTCCGGCGCTGATCCAGGCCACCAAGATGGGCTTTCTGTTCGTGGTCAACCGCCTCACCGGCGAGGACGTATGGCCGATCGAGGAGCGCCCGGTACCCCAGGGCGACGGCTCGGTGAAGGGCGAGGTCTACGCCAAGACCCAACCGTTCCCGACCAAGCCGGCACCGCTGCTCGACCAGTCGAAGAAACCCAAGATCTGGGAACTCGCCGACATGGTCGGTGGCGGTCAGTGTTCGCGGCTGTGGGACAACCTCTACTACGAGGGCATGTACACCCCGCCGACCACCCAAGGCGAAGGCACCCTGGCCTACCCGGACAGCGCCGGCGGCGTGCAGTGGGGCGGCGTCGCCTTCGATCCGCAGAGCCAGACCGCGATCGTCAACGTCTCGCACATCGTGCAGACGATCAAACTCTACGACCGCGAGGCTTACAAGAAGGCGGACAGCGGCTCCGGCAACGAGAGCGGGTTCTCGCCGCAGGAAGGCGCGCCCTACGGCATGCGTCTGAACGTCGCCAGCAACTGGCTCGGCATGCCGTGCTGGGAGCCGCCGTTCGGTGAACTGGTGGCGCTGGACATGCACACCGGTGACGTCAAGTGGCGGCGTCCGGTCGGCGCCTCGCAGCAGTACGGCTTCTTCATGCCGGAACGCTGGGGTTCGCCGACCATCGGCGGGCCGGCAGTCACCGCCGGCGGGCTGATCTTCATCGGCGCCTCGATGGATGCCAAGCTGCGCGCCTACTCGCTGGAGAGCGGCAAGGAGCTGTGGTCCGACCAGGCCCAGGCACCGGCCGTCGCCAACCCGGCGGTATACGAGTACAAGGGACGTGAATACGTCGCCTTCGTCGCCGGTGGCAACACCATCCTCAAGGATCAGGTGGGCGACCAGGTCGTGGTCTACGCACTGCCGCAAGACAAGCAGTAAGCGTTAGCCACACCGCGGGATACGGGGGGAGCTCAATGCTCCCCCTTTTTGTGTCTGCCATCCCTGGCAGGCCCCCTTCGGGCCGCCTGCGGCGTCCAAAATCGCTCCCGACGATTTTTGGTACCCCACATACCCCGATCTCCTCCCTATCACCCTATTTTCCACGCTATCTGCCAACCGCTGTCACCACTGATTGCGGCTCGGACTGTCCTCATTCGCCCTTCGTCGCATCTTAAAAATCAGAACACCCGCCGACTTTCATTAGATCACCCTCTGTTCCGATACTCGATCAGGCTTCTGCGACACACCCGAGGTGTGAGTGCGCGGATGCGCCCCATCCAATAACAACGAGGTCGCGGCCATGTCTCTACACCGACTGCTCGACTGGCGCCTGCATCTGATCGTGGTCATCGTGTCCCTGATCAGCGAGGCGATCGGTATTCTCAAGATTCCGCTGGGTCCCGGCACCCTGCTGCTGCTACCGCTGTTCTACGCCTTCATTCTCGGCGTGCTGCTCAACCCGCACCTGTTCACCGCCACCCGGCGCTACGTACCGGAGAGCGTCAGTCAGGCGGCCACGCCGCTGATTTTGATCTCGATCATGCCGTTCATCGCGCGCTTCGGCTCGACCATCGGCCCGGCGATCGACCAGATCATCAGTGCCGGCCCGGCGCTGATCCTGCAAGAGCTGGGCAACCTCGGCACCATGCTGGTGGCGCTGCCGGTGGCAGTCGTGGTGCTGAAGATGGGCCGCGAGGCGGTGGGCGCCACCTACTCGATCGCCCGTGAGCCGAATATCGCGATCATCTCCGACAAGTATGGTCTCAAGGGGCCGGAGGGTGTCGGCGTGATGGGGGTCTACGTGGTTGGTACCATGTTCGGCACCCTGTGGTTCGCGCTGATGGCGGGCTATCTCGCCTCGCTCGGCGTGTTCGATCCGCGTGCCCTGGCCATGGCTTGCGGCGTCGGCAGTGGCAGCATGGTCGCAGCCTGCTCCGGCGCCCTCGCCGGCGCCCTGCCGGGTATGGCCGACGACCTGCTCGCCTTCGCCGGGGCCAGCAATCTGCTGACCTACGCTACCGGGCTCTATGTCTCGCTGTTCATCGCCCTGCCGGTGGCAGAGTGGCTCTACCGGCGTCTGGCCGGCAAGCGCCGCGGCGCCGCTGAGGCGCCCCCGGATGCCGGGATGACCGCTGCCGACGTCGCCCCCGACGAGCGCCCCGAACAGCACCTGGGCAAGACCGCCGCGGTGCTGGCGGTAGCCTGTGCGGTGGGCTGGATCGCCAACACCGTCAACGGCAGTTCGCTGCTGACCGCCCTGCCGGGCATGGCGATTCTCTACGTGATGACCCTGATCGGTCTGGTGCTGACCCGCATCGTGCCCTTCTACCTGCCCGGCGTGGCCTGGGTCTCGCTGGTCAGCATCGTGATGACGCTGCCGTTCTTCCCCGGCAGCGGCTGGATCGTCGAGCGCCTGGCAGCCGTCAACTTCCTCGCCATCGTCACTCCGGTGCTGGCCTATGCCGGCCTGGCCCTGAGCCGGCGTGAGTTCAGCATGTTCCGGCGCACCGGCTGGAAGCTGATACTCATCTCGCTGCTGGTCTTCACCGGTACCTACGTGGGCTCCGCGGTCGTCGCGCAAGTCCTGCTCTGAGCCGCACCGCCATCAGCCCCATGCGCCGGCTCGCGGCTTCGCGCCGGCGCCTGCAACCCGCCACAGGAGATGCGCATGAACCAGCCAGTCGCCTTTCCCGACGCCGCCACCTTGAAGGCCTGGCGTCACGACTTCCACCGCCACCCCGAGATCGCCTTCGAGGAGCACCGCACCCACGACCGGATCGTCGCCATCCTGCGCGAGCACGGCCTCGAGCCGGTCACCGGCCTGGGCGGCGGTACCGGCGTGGTGGTGACCATCGAGGGCCGCCGCGGCCCCGGCCCCAGCATCGGCCTGCGCGCCGACATCGATGCGCTGCCGATCGAGGAGACCAACGCCCTCGACTACCGCTCGACGATCCCCGGACGCATGCACGCCTGCGGCCACGACGGCCACACCACCATGCTGCTGGGCGCCGCCTGCGCCCTGGCCCGTGATCCGGATTTCGCCGGCACCCTGCACTGCATCTTCCAGCCCGCCGAGGAGAACGAGGGCGGCGCCCGGGTCATGGTCGAGGAGGGGCTGTTCACGCGCTTCCCCATGGACGCGGTCTATGGTCTGCACAACTGGCCCGGGTTGCCGGTGGGTGAAGCCGCGGTACACGACGGCGCGGTGATGGCTGCCTTCGACGTCTTCACGCTGACGCTCAAGGGCCGTGGCTGCCATGCCGCCATGCCCCACCTGGGCGACGATACCCTGCTCGCCGCCTGCCAGCTGGCGACCCAGCTACAGGGCGTGATCAGTCGCGAAACCCCGGCCCACCAGTCCGCGGTGCTCAGCATCACCCAGTTCCACGCCGGCGATGCCTTCAACGTGGTGCCCGGCACGGTGGAGCTGCGCGGCACCGTGCGCTGCTTCGACGCCGCGCTCAAGGCGCGCCTGGAGCAGCGTCTGCGCGATGCCGTGGCGGCCTGCGCAACCTTCCACGGCCTCACCGCCGAGCTCGACTACCAGGCGCGCTACCCGGCCACGCTCAACGCCCCCGAGCACGCCGCGCGCTGTGCCGAGGTGCTGGAAGGCCTGCCACAGATCACCCGGGTCCACCGCGATCTGCCGCCGAGCATGGGCTCGGAGGATTTCGCCTTCATGCTGGCCGAACGCCCAGGCGCCTATATCTGGCTCGGCAACGGCGACAGTGCCGCGCTGCACAACCCGGCCTACGACTTCAACGACGCCCTGGCGCCGCTCGGCGTGGCCTATTGGCAGGCCCTGGCTCGGGCGCTGCTCGCCAGCTGAACCCCATCCGCACAGACCATCCCGAGCGCAGCCCGGCGGCAGCGCTCGGCGCAGGAGACCTGCGCTCCGTGTCACCGCGACAAGAGGTTATCGATATGAAAATCACCGTCATCGGCCTCGGCCAGATGGGCGGCAACATGGCCCTGACTCTGCACAAGGCCGGCTTCGACGTCACCGGCAGCGATGTTTTCGACTCTGCACGTGAGCGCCTGGCGGGCCTGGGGCTGGCAGTGGCCGCCCCCACCGAGCTGCCCGCCAGCGACGTCTACCTGCTGTCGCTGCCGACCTCCGCGCAGGTGCGCGAGGTGATCGAGCAGACCCCCAACCTGCTCGCCACAGCGCCCCGTGGCAGCGTCATCGTCGACACCTCCACCAGCGATCCGGTGATCAGCCGCGAGCTCGCCGCCAAGGTGCTCGAAGCCGGCCTCGAATGGCTCGATGCCCCGGTCAGCGGCGGCCCCAAGGGGGCGGCCAGCGGCCGACTCGGCATGCTGCTGGGCGGAGACCCGGCAACGGTGGCACGCCTGGAACCAATGCTCGCGGCGATGTCGGCCAAGCGTACCCATGTCGGTGGCCCAGGCAGCGGCCACGTGGTCAAGCTGGCCAACAACTATCTCTGCGCCACCAACCTGCTCGCCACCGCCGAGGCGGTGACGCTGGCCGCCAAGGCCGGGGTCGATCCGGCGGCCTGCCTGGCCGGACTCAACAGCGGCTCCGGGCGTAGTGCGGTGAGCGAGGTCAACTTCCCGGAGTGGATTCTCTCCGGGCGCTTCGACTCCGGCTTCACCAGCGGTCTGATGCGCAAGGATCTGCGCCTGGCCAGCGATGCCGCCGCCGGTCTGGCACTCGATCTCGGCCTGCTCGAACAGGTGGTCGCCGGCTGGCATGCCGACCCCGAGCACCCCGCAGACAGTGACGACTTCAACCACATCGCCTCCCCCCTGCTGGCGCAGGCGGGACTCGATTTCACCACCTCTGACCCGCGCGAGGAGCCTGCCCGATGAATGCCCTGGAGACCCAAGCTCGTGAACGCCTGGCCGATCTGCTGATGCGCTTCGGCCTGTCACTGGAGCGCGGCGACACCCCCTGCAGCAACTGGATCGATGGCGAGCTGGTCAGCGGCGAGGGCGAATCCATCGCCCTGCTCCACCCTGCCACCGGCGGCGCGCTGATCGACTACCGGGATGCCGACGCGGCGCTGGTGGACCAGGCCGTCGCCGCCGCAACCCGGGCCCAGACCGAATGGATGGCGCTGACGGCCAGCGAGCGCGGCCGCCGCATGCTGACTGCCGTAAGCCGGCTGGAGGGCCACGAGGAGTCGCTGGCCCAGCTCGAGAGCGTGGTCGCCGGCAAGCCGATCCGCGACTGCCGCGGCGAGGTGGGCAAGGTGCGCGAGATGTTCGAGTACTACGCCGGCTGGTGCGACAAGCAGCATGGCGAGGTGATCCCGGTACCCACCAGCCATCTTAACTACGTGCGCCACGTGCCGTTCGGCGTGGTGGGTCAGATCACGCCGTGGAACGCGCCGATGTTCACCTGCGCCTGGCAGCTGGCACCGGCGCTCGCGGCGGGCAACGGTGTGGTACTCAAGCCCTCGGAGCTGACCCCGTTCTCGTCGGTGGTGATCGCACGCCTGCTCGAGTCCGGCGGCCTGCCGCGGGGGCTGATCAATATCGTCAACGGTCTCGGTCCCACCACTGGCGCGGCGCTCACCGGGCACGAGGGTATCAGCAAGCTGGTGTTCGTCGGTTCGCCCGCCAGCGGCCGGGTTATCGCCGAGGCCGGCGCCCGGCGCCTGGTACCCAGCGTGCTCGAACTGGGGGGCAAGTCGGCCAATATCGTGTTCGCCGACGCCAGGCTCGACGACGCCGTGGCCGGCGCCCAGGCGGCGATCTTTGCAGCTGCCGGACAGAGCTGCGTGGCCGGTTCGCGCCTGCTGATCCAGCGCGAGATCTACGAAGAGGTGGTCGAGCGGGTGGCCCGCGCCGCCAGCCAGATCGCGGTCGGCCTGCCGGAAGACGAGGCCACCCGCATGGGGCCGCTGCAGAACGCGCGCCAGTTCGAGCATGTCAGCGCCATGCTCGAACGCGCCCGTGCCGCCGGCGCCCGAGTGGTCACCGGCGGCACGCGGCCGGCCGGGCTACCCGCGGGTGCCGACGGCTACTATCTGGCGCCGACCCTGCTCGCCGACGTCACCCCCGAGATGGAGATCGCCTGCGAAGAGGTGTTCGGCCCGGTACTGGTGGCCCTGCCCTTCGACGACGAGGCCGATGCCATCCGCCTGGCCAACGCCACCCGCTTCGGCCTGGCCGGCGCGGTCTGGACCCAGGACCCGGCCCGCGCGCATCGCGTCGCCGCGCAGCTGCGCGCCGGCACGGTCTGGATCAACAGCTACAAGGCGATCAACGTGATGTCGCCGTTCGGCGGCTTCCGTGACAGTGGCTTCGGCCGCTCCAGCGGACTCGATGGTCTGCGCGAATACAGCGTGCCACAGAGCGTCTGGGTCGAGACCGCCAGTGAAGCCAGCGTCGCCATGGGCTACGGCGACGGCAAGGGGTGAGCGCTGCACACGCGGGGCACCGCCTCGGCCCAGCGTGTGCCCGGATCCTGACCTCGGGCGGCGGAGATACCCCGCGCGAAACGCCAGCGGCATCTCACCAGGCGCTGGCGCCGCTCACGTTTCCACGGCAGGATATCTCGACACCCCGAGCCACCGCTGGAGCCCCGTGATGCGCGCCGAACTTCGCTATCTCAACAACGCCTCGGTGGGCCTCACCAGCCCCGGGGTCTCGGCGCGGCTGCGCGACTGGCTCGAGGCAGAGGCGGCGGCCTGGCCACAGCAGCGGGTCGAGAGCGCGGACTGGGACCTGCAGACGACCCGCGAGCGCGCCGGTGCGCTGATCGGCGCACCGGCGACGCAGCTGGCGCTCGCCGAGAGCACCTCGCTGGCGATGGCACGCGCCCTCGCCACCCTCTCTCTGCGCGGCAAGCGCGTGCTCGTCGCACCGGGGACCTGGGCCTCCGATATCGTCATGCTCAGACGCCTCGGCGGCGAACCGCCGCGGGCACTGGAGCTGCTCGCCACCCATGCCGACGGTAGCCTCGATCTCACCGCGATCAGCACCCAGCTGGGCGAGGACGTGGCGGCGATTCTCACTCCGCTGGTGACCAGTATCGAAGGCCGACGCTACGACGTGGAGGGCCTGGGCGCGCTATCGCGTCCGGACCACTGCGCGCTGATCGTCGACGCCGCCCAGGGGCTGGGGCAGACCCCGATCGATGTGCGTCGGCTCGGCTGCGACGTGCTGGTGGCGACCACACGCAAGTGGCTGCGCGGCCCACGCGGCATGGCGCTGGCCTATTTCAGCCAGGCGACGCTGGCGTCGATGCGCCCCAACCCGCTGGCCGAACTGGCCGGCTTGCGTCTCGACGCCCCCAGCCAGCGCTTTATCGATCAGCCCCAGGCGCGCCGCTTCGACGCCTCCGACGTCTCACTCCTCAATCAGTTGAGCCTGACCGCAGCGATCGAGGAGCTGGCAGCGATCGGCGTGACGCGCCTGCGTGAGCACGTGCTGGGGCTCGCCGGGCTGGCCTACGAACTGGCCCGCGCACAGGGGCTGACACCGCTGCTGGCGACCCCCGAGAGCGGCATCGCCACCCTGCACCTGCCCGAGGCCCAGCCGCTAGCGGTGGCGCAGCGCCTGAGCGCCGCCGGTATCGCCGCCAAGGTGTGCAACATTGCCGCCGAGCCGCTCAACGTGCGCCTGCCGACGAGCGGCGCCCTGGTGCGGCTGGCGCCGCACTGGCACAACGACGCCGACGATATCCGCGCCGCCCTGGCTGCGCTGGCGGGTACGCGCCCGGACACCGCGGCCGCCGCGGCGCAGCCGGCATCGCTGCCGTGAACGGCGTATACCGGGGCAAAGCCGGGTATACTCGCGCCATCACCGCCCCCTCTTGCCGTCACCCTGGCCAGCACAGGAGTCCGCCATGAGCTTCGGTATCGATCACCCGCTCCTCGCCGTCAGCGATCTCGACCATGCCGCGGCTGCCGCGCGCAAGCTCGGCTTCAACGTCAATGCACGCCACCAACACCCCTGGGGCACCGACAACCACCTGCTCTTCTTCAGCAATAACTTCATCGAGCTGATCGGTATCGGCCGGCCCGAGTGCCTCGACTATCAGGACGACAACGGCTTTCAGTTCGGCCGCCTGATCGAGGCGCGGCTCACCAGCATCGGCGACGGCATCGCCATGCTCGCCCTCGACAGCGACAGCATCCAGCGCGACCACGCCCTGGTCGCCTCGCGCGGCTTCGACGAGGCGCGCCCGATCATCTTCCGACGCCAGGCGCGCCTGCCGAGCGGACATGATACGGAGGTGAGCGTCGCGCTGGATATCCTGCACGATGTCGAGCGGCCTTTTCTGACCCAGTTCCTGTGCCAGCAACTGCGCCCGGAGCTGTTTCGCATCGATCCGACGCTGGAGAGCCACCCCAACGGCGCCACCTCGATCACCGATGTCTGGTACGTCAGCGACGATCCCGAGCACGACATCGGCCACTTCGCGCGCATTCACGGCTGCGCGGCGATTCGCGGTGACGCCCGCCACTACATCATCCATACCCACAAGGGCGACTGCCATCTGCTCGACCCGGCCACGCTGATGACGACCTTTCCGCTACTGGGCGAAATCGACGCCGAGCCACCCCGCGCCGTGGCGTTGACCCTGGCCTGCCGCGATCTCGCCGCGACGCAGGCTGCGTGGGACGCGGCCGGGGTCGAGTACCACGTCCACGACGCCAGTCAGGCCGACATCGCGCCCCAGGCGATGGGCACGCTGCTGCGATTTGCCCAGCAGTGAGGGCGACGCTGGGTAGCGTAAGGAACCTGGCGCTTCAGCGCCGCGCTTCGTCGTGACGAAAGGCGTGCATCCAGGCGCTCAGATGGCGCAGCAGCTTGAGACTCGCCAGTGGTTGGCGCCGCCCGACCCGGGTGATCATGTGCGCCTGGGAGTGCTGGAACGACGCGCAGGCGACCCGCCGCGCGACCACGCTCTGGCTGCCGAGCTCATCCGCCACCGCGAAGCTGGGCAGCAGGGTGATCGCCATGCCGGCCACCACCGCACGCCGCAGTACCGCCATGGAGTTGGTCTCCATCGCCACCCGCGGGCGCAGCTGTGCCTGATGGAAGGCTTCGTCGACCAGCCGTCGCACGCCATGCCCGACTTTCCACAGCGCCATCGGCGCCTCGCTCAGGGTCTCCAGCGAGAGCGGCTCGGGATAGGTGGCCAGCGCGTGGTCGCGGGGACAGATCGCCAGCAGTGGTTGGCCACTGGAGACCCAGAAACGGATCTGAGGGTGAACCCGCTCGTGGAACATCAGCCCGATATGCGCGCGGTCCTCCACCACCGACTCGATGATCTCGTCGGTCCCGGCCTGCTGGATATCCAGGCGCACACCGCGGTAGCGCTCGGCGAAGGCCTTGAGCGGGGCCGCGATCAGATCGTCGATGAAGCCCTCTCCCACCACCAGTGAGATGGTGCCGGTCTCCAGGCGTTGATGCGCCTCCAGACTGGCGATGAACTGCTCGTCCAGCGCGCCGCGCTGGCGGCAGTAGTCGAGGACCATGTCACCCACTGCGGTGGGCCGTATCCCGCGCGGCGTGCGCTCGAGCAGCGGCGCCTCGAAGGCGGTCTCGAGCAGCGCGATCTGGCGGCTCACCGCCGACGGTGCGATATCGAGCCGCGCCGCGGCCTTGCGCAGGGAGCCGGATTCGACCGTGACACGAAAATAGACCAGTCGCTGATGGGGAATATCCATGGCGTGTCAGTGGCGCCGGGCGCGCCGTTCACCTCGTAAGACGGAAATGACGAAATCAGTGTTGCGTCGATTAGGGCACCCGACGGCATCATTCGTCAACGCACTAGCTCCTGCCAGCGCCGGATCGGGCACATCTCGCTTTTCACGCAGACTGCTGGCATGGTGAACGTTGTCGTCGTCAGGTCGATCGGGCCGGACGCAGCGCGCGCTTTTCATCACTCGCGCCGCTGACCTTTACCCCCCGTTTTCCGCATGGAGCCACGCATCCGATGTTCATCGCCATGAACCGTTTCCGCGTCAACCCCGAGCGCACCGAGGAGTTCGAGACCCTGTGGCTCGAACGCGAAACCCATCTGCAGGGGCTGCCGGGGTTCGTCGAGTTCCACATGCTGCGTGGCCCCGCCGAAGAGGATCACGTGCTCTACGCCTCCCATACCATCTGGCGCTCGCGGGCCGACTTCGAGGCCTGGACCCACTCGGAAGCGTTCCGCGCCGCCCACGCCAACGCCGGCCAGAGCCGCCGCGAGGGGCTCTATCTGGGGCCGCCCAAGTTCGAGGGCTTCGAGGTGATCCAGACCCTCGGCGCCGACGCCGGCTAACGCCTGCGGTCATCGATGCGCATGTCGTCATCATTGGCCACGTGCCGAGGTCTGGCCCAGGCACTCATGCCACGCGTCTGGGTGCTGGCGCTGGTTATCCTGCTCGGCATGATCGCCCCCACCGCCACGCTGCTGGCCGCCGAGCCGCCAACGGCCCAGCGCGCGCTCGACAAGGCCGAACAGCTGGAGCAACGGGTGGTCGATAACGAGCGCGCCAGCCCGGCACCGCCGGCACTGCGGGTGACGCCCGAGGGGGCGCGTGCGGTCGATCCGCGCGGCCAGGCCCCGCTGGATGACGCGCTCACCTGCCTGGCGCGTTCGATCTACTGGGAGGCCAAGGGTGCAGGCGTGGTAGAGATGGAGGCGGTGGCCAACGTGGTGATGAACCGGCTGGGCAACCCGGCCTTCCCGCCGACCCTGTGCGGCGTGGTCCAGCAGGGTTCGGAAACCGGCAGTTGCCAGTTCTCATGGTGGTGCGACGGCCGACCCGACGAAGTGCGCGAGCCGCTGGAGTATGCCGCGGCGCGAGAAATCGCACGCCGCGCGCTCAACGGCACGCTCAAGGATCGCACCCACGGCGCGGTGTTCTTCCACCAGCGCAGCATCACCCCATCCTGGGCCTCGCACATGGTCAAGACGGTGCAGACCCGCGAGTTCGATTTCTACCGTCTCCCCGGTTGATACCGGCAAGTCCGACAAGGAGCGCGCATGCCCGCGGCCTGGACGCAACTGAGCAGTGACACCCTGTGGCCGACGCTGGTCGAGTCCGCACGCAGCGCTGCCAGACGCCATCCACTGCTGACATCGCTCTACCGCCGCTGCCTGCTCGAGGTCGACGACCTCGCCGGCGCGCTGGTGGAGATCGTCAGCGAAGACCTCGCTACCGCCGAAGTGCCCTTCGCCGAGTGCCACGCCACGGTAGCGGCCTGCCTCGCCGCTCATCCCGAGATCGCTGCGGCCGCGGCGCGCGACCTGCTGGTGCTGCTGCGCGAGGATGCCGCGATTCCCGAGCCCTTCACGCCACTGCTGTTCTTTCCCGGCTATCGTGCACTGCAGTGCCATCGCGTCGCCCACGCCTGGTGGCGGGCCGGCCTCACCGATCTCGCCAGCTTCGCCCAGTATCGGGCCGCGCACTGCTTCGCCGCGGACATCCACCCGGCGGCGCAGCTCGGCGCTGGGCTGTTCATCGACCACGGGGCGGGGATCGTGATCGGCGAGACCGCCGTGGTCGAGGACGACGTCACCCTGTTCCATGGCGTCACTCTGGGCGGCACCGGCAAGTTGAGCGGGGACCGCCACCCCAAGATTCGCCGCGGCGCCTTTCTCGGCGCAGGCTGCTGTGTACTCGGTAACATCGAGATAGGCGCACGGGCACGCATCGGTGCCGGTGCCGTGGTCACCCGCCCGGTGGCTGCCGACAGCACGGTGCTGGGGCCACGTGCCCAGCCGCGCTGAGCCCGCTCCGGTGGCGCCCACCGATCCGACCTGGGCGCTGCAAGCCTGCACGCCAGCGCTGCGCGAGGATCTGGCCTGCCTGAGCGCGCCCTGGCTGCGTGATATCGCCTGGCTGCTGCACGCCCCGGACATGGCACGGCTGGGCGTGGCCGGCCGCCCCACCCTTGACGAGCTCGGCCTCGCGGACGACGCCTTCCGGCGGCGCTGGCTGGCGTCCCTGGCACCGCGACGGCAGGCCTTTCTGCAGCATCTCGATCAGCGCCGTTCGCAGCGCCTGGGGATCTATCACGAAGCGCTGTGGCAGTGGATCCTGGGCGAAGCGCCGCGCAGCGCACTGCTCGGCCACAACCTGACCCTGCGCGAGGGCAAGCGAATCACGGGTGAGCTCGATCTGCTCTACCGCTATCGCGGCGTCGAGCCTGCGACGATCGAGCACGCCGAACTGGCAATCAAGTTCTTCCTCGGGCTGGAGCAGGGGCCGGGGGATCGCCACGCCGCCGCCCGCTGGATCGGCACCGGCAGCTTCGACTCCCTGGCGATCAAGTGCCATCGACTGGCGCAGCGCCAGCTGCCCGCCGCCCGCGACGAGCCCGGGCAGGCCGTGCGCGAGACAGTGACACCGGGCGCCGCGCTACACCAGCGCATCATCATGCCGGGGTTTCTCTACCACCCCTGGCACCAGCGCCTGGCACTGCCGGATCTGGCCAATCCGGATGTCTACCAGGGCCTGTGGTGCCATCACCGGGCGTGGCCGGCGCTCTGCGCGGCGCTACCAACGGCGACCCGCGGCCAGGTGCTGCGTAAACCGCACTGGCTGGCACCGCCACGCGGCGCCGGCCCCCCCATGGTGGCACTAGGTGAGCTGCTGGAGCGCCACTTTGCGGCCACCCCATCACCGCTGCATCTGCGCCTGACGCTGCCGGACGGCCGCGGCTGCCGCCTGTTCGTGGTCACGGATGGCTGGCCGCCGGCGCTGCCGTTACCGCCCCTCGACGCGCCCAGCGCGCGTTGAGCCACAGCGTGGCGAGCAGGATCGCCGCCCCCGCGCCCAGGCGCAGCAAATCGGCATCGCGGTTCCAGATCACCAGATTGACCACCAGCCCGGCCGGAATCAGCGCGTTGTTCATGATCGCCAGGGTGCCGGCATCGACCCGACAGGCGCCCTTGTTCCACAGAAAGTAACCGAGCCCCGACGCCACGATCCCGAGCCAGCCGAGCACGCCCCATTGCAGCCCGCTGGTCGGCAGCTTTTGCCCATCACCGAGCAGCAAGAACGCCGGCAGCGCCACACATAGCGCGCCGAGGTAGAACCAGCCGAAGAGATGGCGATGGGCGACGCCGGCAGGTAGCCCCCGGGCCAGATGGCGATAGCCGACCTGTCCCAGCGCGAAGCAGAGATTGGCACCCTGCACCACCAGAAAGCCCATCCAGTAGCCGGCATTGACGCCGTCGTAGCGGATCACCGCCGCCCCGGCCACGGCCAGCGCCGCCATCAGCAGATAACGCGGTGAGAAGCGCCTCGCCAGCAGATCGTCGATCAGGGTGATATAGAGCGGCGTGAAGATGGTGAAGAGCAGCACCTCGGGCACGCTCAGAAGCAGGAAAGCGTGATAGAAGAACAGATACATCACACCGAGCTGCAGCGCACCGACAGTCATCAGACCGAGACGGCTGGCAGGGGAAATCGCCCGCGGGCGCAGCAGCGGCAGAAAGATCAGCGTCGCCAGCACGATCCGAGTGGCCACCGCAAAATAGCTATCCACTTGCCCCGACAGGTAGACACCGATCAGACTGAACGAGAAGGCCCACAGCAGCGTGACGCCGACGAGATACGACATTTAAGGTCAACCTTTTGATGACAGACGAGTTGACAGCCATTATACGGTTGCAGACCCTGCTGCCCCAAGTCACGCGTTTCGCGTTCACCGCCGAGGCCGGCGCCGGCTCGCGCACGGGCTGGTCCGGACACGGTCAAGGCAGTGTGCAGGCGGTCGCAAATGGGGACGAGATACGCTTTCACGAGAGCGGCCACTTCACCCTGGCCGGACAGCAGCCGGTAGAGATGCGCAACCTGTACTGCTGGCGCCTGCAGCCCGAGCGCGTGGCGCTCGCCCACGAACGCCGCGGCCGCGATGCGGCGGTGGCACTGTTCGACCTGGTTGCCGCCGACAGCGACACCCTGGTGAGCGAGCACCACCATCAGTGTGCCGCCGATGCCTACAGCGCCCGTCTGCACTTGCTACCGGACGGTTTCGATCTCGCCTGGCGCATTCTGGGCCCACGCAAGGATGAGACCCTGCACTACCACTATCGGCTGGCGTGACCCGGGTGCCCAGCGCTCACGCCACACCCACAAAGCGCCTATCAAGACCCCATGAACGACAGAGGGCCGGTCTAAACCGGCCCTCTGCTCTCATCTGTGCTTTCTCATCGCGACTCAGCGCGTGGCGATGATCCAGACCGCATGGATGATACCCGGGATATAACCCAGCAGCGTCAGCACGATGTTGATCCAGAACTGCAGCCCCAGGCCCACCTGCAGGAATACACCCACCGGGGGGAGAATGATGGCGAAGATGATACGGATGATATCCATGTAGCCTCCTTTGCTGCGGCCACGTTCGCGTTTTCCAGCGCCAACGCCCGCCTTGATAGAACAGTCCCTTGCGGCGCCTCTTCATCACCGCCATCGTCACCGAAGCCGACCGACACGCAACGGCGCCTTGACGCTAGCATGGCCGACGCCTTCGGCGTCGATCCGCTCGGCTGCTCACCAGCATAGCTGGACTTGCGCAATCCTGCTGTCTAGCGTCGGTGATGTGGCGCAGATCCCTCGTCATCTCCGGTCTTGCCGGTGCTCGGCTCGGTCTCGTCACCCTCACCATCACGCGGCCTGTGCTTGCCCTGGATCTCGGCAGCACCACTGGCCAGCGCCTCGTGATAGCGTTCCCAATCCTCCCAATCGTGCGGCGTGCCGCTACGCGGGCCATGTTCGGCGGCTTCACGCGCCCGGGCCCAGGCTTTCTCCTCGAGCGACTGCGGCTTGTCCTCCTCCTTGTCCAGCGCAATACCCTGCTTGGCCAGATAGTCGCGCGCATTCATGACACTCTCCTGCCCTCTCGGGCGTTGTCCAACCGGGTACTCTCTACTGACTCGCTTCAAGCCACGACACTGTTGGAACGCCCAGCGTTCTTCAACCAGCCTCGTACTCGAACGTCTACCGTGTTCGATCCACTAGTATAGATGACGCCACGGCGGGGCGAGTTCAAGTATTGTCCCGCGCTCGACCGCTTCCAGGAGGGCTCATTGGCGGACGAGACGCCTTGGATGAGACACCGGACAAGGCGTGATGCGAGTTCAAGTATTGTCCCGCGCTCGACCGCTTCCAGGAGGGCTCATTGGCGGACGAGACGCCTTGGATGAGACACCGGACAAGGCGTGATCGCAGCGGCGGCTGAAAACATGCCCAAAGCTACGTCTTATATGCCGAATGGTCTGCTCATCGCGCGCCGTTCAACCTGACGCGCTTGCAAACCGGCTACAGTGTAATCAGGCGTAGCGCGCTAGCTACTGCCCTCGACTCCCTCAGCACAAAAGGAATTTGTCATGAGAACATCACTCGCGACCGTCGCTTTCGCCGCTGCCCTGACCCTGGGCCTCGCTGGTACCGCGCTCGCCGATAGCGCCGCACTCAAGGACGCACATCAGGCCAATCAGGAGCCGCTGGCAACGGGTTCCGGCGTCACTGCCAGCGGTGAGAAGGATACTTCCTCCTTCTCCGGCGGCAGTGATGCAACCAACCAGTCGCTCGACGCGATGGAGTCGGAAACCGACGGTGCGACCAACATCGAAGACTCGAAGTCACTCGACGAGATCAACGCCGAAGGCCACAGTGTCGAAGCCGGCGACGCTATCAAGAGCCAGTGATATTCGCCGCCCGGCGGTGACAAAAAGGGGCCCTGTGGCCCCTTTTTCGTGGCCGCCATGAGCTACTGGCGGCGCAGGCGACGGCATCGCGTCAAGGCCAAGCGAACGGCGAAACACCAGCATGCGCGCTATCGATCGTGTAAAGACGGCAGCTCCGCTACCCCCAACGCGCTGACGATCGCCCAGCCCATCAGCACCAGCTCGCCCCGGCACGGCACGGCACGGCACGGCACGGCACGGCACGGCACGGCACGGCACGGCGCAATGTGGCCGCTTTACCACAGGCCGCATCGCCCTCTATACTGTATATAAATACACGTACTCGAGTGAGAGACGTCATGATTCTCGCTTTTCCTTCGCCCTACGAGCGGCTATCCCGCCGGGTCTCGCGCGCCATTCAGGCCGCGGTCCAGCATCGGCGTCAGCAACTGGTGATCGTGCGCCAGCCTGGCGAAGCCCAGGACGACTGGTCCCGACTGATGACCCGCCTGGCGGGCGAGGCGGCCATGCGCGTCATCTCGATCACCGCCGACGATGTGCTGCTGAGCTGGCGCGCTCAGGCCACGGAGATCGCCTGAGCGCGACTTGGTGAGGATGCGCGCCCGCAGACGCTACCTGCCAGCCTGGCACGACGATGCCTGAACCAGACGAAGTCTCCGTCAGATGATGCGTGAGGCCGACGAGGGAGCGCTGCCATGGATACCGCAACGCCGCCAAGACGCAGACGTCAGGCCAGCGAAACATACGTGACTGCAGAACAGTGTGATGACGGGGGTAAGGCAGGACATCAAGAGGGGCAATCTGGAGCGGGTGAAGGGAATCGAACCCTCGTCTTAAGCTTGGGAAGCTTCTGCTCTACCATTGAGCTACACCCGCAGGCTTTCAATAATAATTCCAATCACTTAGGTTTGGCAAGCGGAGAGCGCAAGAAAGCACGTGCAGCGGCCGGCGGCGGCCTCCGACAGCGGCATGGCAGATGCACCTGCGGCCCGCCCGGCACTGCCCACCGCCCCCTCGCTAGCCCTGAGACACATCCACCCGCGACTCGATATAGATGGCACGCTGAGGTCGGTGGCGGTCGCAGTTGGCCATGATCATGATTGGCCAACATCCAGCAAGCAAAAGCCCTCGCGTGGCGCACTCGGTCTTTCCCTCATCCTGCCTCTATCCTGCCGAAAGACTGCGGCAACTCCGGCCCCTGGTATCGTCATCCGTGATCGGTATCAAGCTTCCTCCCTGCGGGCAAAGGACAACGATAGTATCTCATTTCGCCCAACCTGATTTTGATAGGTCTCTATAAAACAGATGAGATCTGGACATCTCTATCATTGATCGCGGCATCGTCACGGCCAAAAAAGGCCCGATCATGCATTTGGCCTTACTCGCGTGGAAACCGCCCCTTGCCTGTCGAAAACCTCCTCCCACCTCGTCCTGATGGAGCCTCCCGCTCCTCGATGTGAACGGACGATTTCAGCCTCCATAGCGCTAGGCTAGCTCCGAATTATAGGTCATAATAAAAAGTGTAACTGAATGTAAATACAATTATATAGCAACAATAATATTAGCAGAGAATGGCGTATACCGCATCGACTGACAACTACTACGTCGGCCTCCGAGCGCCAGGGTAGCCAAACGAAAGCGATTTAAACACGACCTTTGATGCACACAGAGGACACGCCATGTTCAAGCAGATGAAAGTCTCTCGGCAACTTTCTTCATTGGTGGGGCTATTCTCCCTCGCCTTGATAGGGATCGGATTCTTCGGGATGTACGAGACGAAGATGACCCTGCAAAGTCTCAAGACCGTCTATGAGGATCGGGTGGTACCACTACGCCAGCTCTCAACTATCGCCGATCAATATGCCGTCAATATCGTCGATACCTCCCACAAGGTACGCAACGGTAACATCAGCTGGGCCGAGGGCGCGCACAACGTGGCCGAGGCGCGCGAGACCAGCCATAAAACCTGGTCGGCGTATCTGGGGACTTCCCTGGTCGAGCGGGAAAAACGTCTCATCGCCGAGCTGAAGCCGCTGTTGCAGAGCGCCGATGCCACGGTGGATCAGCTCCAGACCATCCTGAGTCAGCAAGATGCCGCAGCTCTGGAGAACTTCACCGTCAATTCGCTTTACCAGCATATCGATCCGGTCTCCCAGGCCTTGGGGAAACTGATGGCGCTGCAGCTCGACGTGGCCGATGCCGAATATCGCCAAGGCACTCAAGACTATGCAGATATGCGTGTCCTCTTCATCGCCATCATCAGCGTGGTGCTGCTGCTGGGCATACTGCTCTCTTGGTACATCATCGCTGGCATTACCCGAAGCCTGGGCGCGGAACCGCGACGTGTCGCCGAGATTGCCCATCAGGTCGCCGAGCGAAACCTCGACATCCACATCGAGACTCGACCCAACGATGGCCATAGCTTGCTGTTCGCCATGCGACGCATGGTGGAGCAGCTCTCCGGCGTGATCGCCGGCGTACGCGATAGCAGTGGTTCGATCCATATCGGCTCCCACGAGATCGCCGCCGGCAATGCTGATCTCTCCTCACGTACCGAGCAACAGGCTGCCGCTCTGGAGCAGACCGCCTCTAGCCTGGAAGAGCTGACCGCTACCGTGAAGCTGAATGCCGACAATGCCCACGAGACCAGCCGCCTGGCGCAAGATGCCTCCTCCACCGCCGAGCGCGGGAGCGAGATGATGGAGCGTATGGTCAAGACCATGCATGGCATCGCCGCCAGCTCGCAGCAGGTTGCCGATATCATAGGGCTGATCGATTCCATCGCCTTCCAGACGAATATCCTGGCACTCAACGCCTCGGTGGAGGCGGCCCGTGCCGGTGAGCAGGGGCGAGGGTTCGCCGTGGTGGCCGGAGAAGTGCGCCAATTGGCTACCCGCAGTGCCGATGCCGCGGGTGAGATCAAGGCGCTGATCGAGGGCTCGGTGGCGCAGATGCAGGAAGGCTCTACCCTGGCGGAGGAGGCTGGCAGTACCATACGGGAGGTGGTGGTCGCCATCCGACGCGTCACCGATATCATGGACGATATCTCCGCTGCCTCTCAGGAGCAGAGCGAGGGGATCGAGCAGGTTTCTCAGGCGGTCGGCCAGATAGATCAGGTGACCCAGCAGAATGCAGCTTTGGTGGAGGAGGTCTCTGCAGCTGCGGCCTCCTTGGAACAACAGGCCAGCCGCCTGGAGCAGGCAGTGAAGATCTTCACGCTCGCCGAGCGCCCAGACCATCGCGCTGCAGGCGAGTCGACCTGGCAGGAAGGCACCGCACATCCAGCGTCAGGCGCCGAGTCGCGCAAGGCCACGCGATCCCGGGCGCTGCTCCGGAAGCCTGTCGGCGAAGCCGAGTTGGAAGCGTTCTGAGCGACAACCTGGCGCCATACATCGCCGGCGCGCGTTAGCCCCGGAGGCAAATCCTGTCGCTGCACGATGCCGATGCCGATGCCCCATCGAGCTCGGCCGCGTTCGCCATCGAACTTAGCCACGATTGACCGCAGTCGCGATTGACCATGATAGCGATTGAATGACATCAAAATAAGAGAAAGCCCGAGCGCGCTGCGATAGCGCTCGGGCTTTCAATCAGCATGCGCCTATCCTGCTGAAAGACAGCGGTTACTCCGCCTCCCTGGCAATATCATCCGTGATCGATTCCAAGCCACATCCCTGCCCACAGAGAATAACGTCGATATCTAATACTGTCTAATCTAATTACAACAAGTCTTTATAACCAGATAAGATATAGATGTTTGTATTATTGATGCCGCTATCATCAGGTACAAAAAAGGCCCGATCCTGAGATCGGGCCGACTAGCGCTGACTCCCTTCCGTGCCTACCGGAGGCCTCCTGCCCCCGCATCCCTGGCGGGGCCTCCCTGCCCGGCTCCCGGAGATCCATCCTGATCTCGTCTTCACCATCTTGCGCGCATCTGCGCGCAGACGAATTCAATCCAGGTTAAATAAGCTGGCGCTGAAACGTAGTATTTTGTTAATCGGCATGTACGCATTTCGCTCTGTCGCGCACAGACCGACAAGATGACGCGGGGAGAGAATCCCGGCATGAGCTGGATAGCGTCGGGCATAAAAAATCCCCGGCCAAGAGACCGGGGACCAAGGATCTACAACGAGTATCTATTTTATCAATTCACGAATGACGAATATAGGTCGATATCGCCCAATTTTTTGTAAGATATTTCTTACAAATCAAGGCAGTCCACGCGACACCGACAGGGCTCGATACCCGGTCTGACGCTACCGCGTGACACGATGACGCCACCTTCACGCGGCTGGCAGACGACGGGGGTCACCTAAGGAAACGTTCGACAGCAAGATACGCTTCTGGAGTCGACTTGGCAGGGTCCACTGGAGCACCAAGCCTCGGTTACAGAAGCCACCGGCGCCTGGGTCGGCGACCGACAAAATAGAAGTTAAAAAAACCCCGGCCCGAAGGCCGGGTAAGTACGCAGGGGATGTCCCCACGCCATTATCGACTTCCGTGACAAAAACAAGGGACTGAATTCACTACCGAAAGAGTGCCAGATCGTCGCCTGGGATAGCTTGCGGCACGTTAACGCGTCGAGTACATCGCGGCTAGCGGCTCTCGCCGGCCAGCAGCGCCTTGATCTGTCCACGGAGCCAGCGGCGGAGACGATCTTCGTGGGTTCGCTGGTGCCAGGTCTGGATCACCGCCACGTCATCCAGTGCCAATGGGCAGGGATGCACCGCCAACCCCGGGATATGCGTCTCGGCGTGCCGCCCAACGCTCTCCAGGCAGGTCAGCAGCAGATCACTGCCGACGACCGACAATGGCGGCGCGAGAAAGCTCGACAGCCCTGCCACCACCCGTCGCGAGCGCCCCATCTCTCGCAGCCGCCGATCGACGAGCCCATCCAGATCACCGGTCAAGGTCGTGACCAGGTGCTCGCACGCCAGATAGCTGTCGAGATCCAGCCCCGCGTCGAGGCGCGGATTATCGGCCGCCGCCAGCACCACGAACCCCTCGGCATGAATCCGCTGCTGATAGTAGCTGGCCGGCAGATCCGCATAGAAGCCGGCGATGGCGATATCGCACTCGCCGTTCTCCAGTTCTGCGCGGGGCAGACGCCCACGGGTATTGTGGGTCACCAGCTGCAGGCGCGGCGCCTCACGCCGGACCAGCGGCAACAGTCGCGGCAGCAGCAACTGCTCCATATAGTCGGTGGTGTAGAGATGCACCCGGTCGTTTCGGGAAAGGAAGTCACTGCCCTCGCAGAAGTCGAAGAAGCTCTCCAGCCCCGCCACCAGCTGATGCACCCGCGGGGCCAGCTCATGGGCCCGCGGTGTGGGAGTCAGTCCGCGCGGCGCGCGCACGAACAGCGCATCGCCGAAGTCGTGGCGCAGCCGCGCCAGCTTGTGGCTGAGCGCCGGCTGGCTGAGCCCCAGGCGCACCGCGGCCGCAGAGACGCTGCGCTCGGTGTAGAGCACGTGAAAGGTGAGCAGCAGGTTCAGATCCTTGCCCGCAATATTCATCTCACGAATACCTGATATCGATAAACGGCATTTCTCGAATATTACGCCAATACCTACCTTTGTACCCAGTGGTCGCCGCGTGCGCGACGGCGCCAGACTAGAATGAGCCGAGAGACCTTTCAGCCATCCGCAAGGAGACCTTCATGTCCCCGCGTATTCTCATCGTTTTGACCTCTCACGATCGCCTCGGCGATACGGGTGAAAAGACCGGCTTCTGGCTCGAGGAGCTGGCCGCGCCCTACTACGTCCTCAAGGATGCCGGGATCGAGCTCACCCTCGCCTCACCCAAGGGTGGTCAGCCGCCGCTCGACCCCAAGAGCGATGCCGAGGAGAGCCAGACAGAAGCGACCCGCCGCTTCAAGCAGGACGACGCGGCCAAGGCACAGCTCGCCCATACGCAGCGCCTCTCCGAAGTGAGCGCCGATGACTTCGATGCCGTCTTCTATCCGGGTGGCCACGGCCCGCTGTGGGACCTGGTCGACGACGCCGACTCGATCCGACTGATCGAGGCCTTCTGGGCCCAGGAGAAGCCGGTGGCGGCGGTGTGCCACGCGCCCATCGTGCTGATCCATGCCAAGGATGCCGACGGCCAGCCGCTGGTCAAGAATCGTGAGGTGACCGGCTTTACCAACGGCGAGGAGGACGCAGTCGGGCTGACCGAAATCGTGCCGCACCTGGTCGAGGAGGCACTGATCGCCAGCGGCGGGCGCTACTCCAAGGCCGACGACTTCGCCCCCTATACCCGCCAGGATGGACGTCTGATCACCGGTCAGAACCCGCCCTCCTCGGAGCCCGTCGCCCAGTGCCTGCTCGAGGCGCTGCGTCGCTGATGTCAGCCGCCGTCCTGGCGACGGCGATACGTTCATCACCAACCGTCATCCTGGACGCAACACCAAGAGACCGGCCTCGAGCCGGTCTTTTCGTGTGTGGCAGTTAGCCCTGGATGTCAGCAGCCCACGTCTTGCCGATGCGTCTCTTTACAGATCGGTGAATGCCGGTCAGGTGAGTCGTGGCTACACCTCAGATAGCCAAAAGGAATAGATAGCATGAAAAACATGAATTTTATTCATTGAAAGTTTCTCCTTAAGCTCTGCCAGGAGCTTGCCGTTATAGCTCGCCCCCTCCTAGCCCCCTTCCATCACCGGAGACGACGATGCCAGGATCCGCCGCAGCCTGGAAAACCAACCTATGGGTCACGGGGTTGGGCTCTTTCATCAATATCGTCGCCATGACGATCATGCTGCCCTTCCTGCCCCACTATCTGGCTAGCCTCGACGGTGACGCGGGCGCGGAGACATGGATCTGGTCCAGCCTGATCTATGTCTCGACCTTTGTCAGCGCTGCCCTGTTCGCGCCTGTCTGGGGGCATTTATCTGATCGCTATGGCTGCAAGATCAACTTGGTACGCGCCAGTGTCGGGATGCTGATCTGCATGACCCTGATGGGACTGGCCACTCATGCCTGGCAAATGGTGATACTCCGCTTCCTGGCAGGCATCGCCGGCGGCTACACCTCGGGCGCGACGATTCTGATGGCGAAGGAAGCGCCCGAGTCGCGCGCGGGGCAGGCTCAGGGCGTGCTGTTCGCCTGCCTGTTGGGCGGCAGTCTGGCGGGCCCGCTGCTGGGTGGATTCCTCGCCGCCCACGTCGGCATGCGCGAGGTGTTCTTCCTCTCCGGCGGCATGATTCTGATCAATGTCGTCTCGACACTGCTGCTGGTCACGGAAGTGCATGATTCACCGAGATCGCGCGCTGAGCCAGCAACAGCCGCGGCCCCTTTCGACTTCCAGATCTGGGCCTTGCTGATCGCGACCACGGGGCTGCTGGTGGCCAACCTGTCGATCGAACCCATCATCTACAGCATCGTTGGCGGCATGCATCACCAGCCATTCGAGACGGCCTCGGCAGCGGGCATGGTGTTGTCCGTCACCGCGCTGGGAAGCCTGATCTCCTCGCTGACGCTCGGCCGCCTGGCTGACCGCTACGGCGCCGGACGCGTTGCCGCCTCAGGCTTCGCCTTGGGTGCCTTGTTGATCGTGCCGCAGGCCTTCGTGAACCATGTCTATCTGCTGATGCTGCTGCGCTTCGCGATGGGCTTGGCCCTGGGCGGTGTGCTGCCTTGCCTGAAATCTGCGCTCAAGCACGCCTATCGCGATGCCCGGGGTCTGGGACGAGTCATGGGGCTATCGACCTCTTTCCAGTACGTGGGCCAGGTCGTGGGCCCCTTGATGGGAGGCCTCGTGGCGGCCAGTTGGGGCGCCAGCTATACCTTCCATGTCACGGCTGCCGTGGCCCTGGCCTGCGCGCTTCTGATGACCTTGGCCGCAAATTCCGAGAGCAACACCTGACCGATCGGTAAGGTGTTGTGTCCAGGTCATTTTATGATCACTGCATCGAGGAACCTGCGCCCGCGAAAGCGCTTCGATTTCCAGTATCCCATTGAAACGATGAGCGAGCAGATGGCGCAGCCCCATGAGGCTCCGTCATCAACGCATTGAGGGCACTGCACGCAGAAACGGCATCCGCCCTTCGCACTGCCAGAAAACCACGAAAGTGGTATAAAAATCGGATCTCAGAGGGGCCTCCATGCTGGGGAGCCACATCAGCTTGTGCAGCGCTCCGCCAACGTCATAGAGTCCAGCCGCCCCTATGACTCTCTCCTTGCAACTTACCTATTCTCACCCCTTCTGGACTCATGGGCGCTCCTGATGCCCCAGGGTCTGATGCTTGGGCTGGGTGTCTCCTGCCTTCAATCGGGGGCGGTCGTCATCAATGTCGGCCAGAGGTTCGCAACGTTCCAGCGCGTCCCGGCAGCGCTCGGTAAGGCGCTGATATTCCCGCGTACCCTGCTGCTTCCATGCCACTTCCTGATCGCTCAGTGCACGCTTCACCTTGGCCGGCGCCCCCATTACCAGCGATTGAGGCGGGCACTCGAACCCCGTCTTGACGAAGGCCGCTTCAGCGACAATGGAACGCTCACCAATGATTGCGCCATCCATCACCACGGCGTTCATGCCCACCATGGCATTTTCACCTACCACACAACCGTGCAGCACGGCGCCATGGCCAATGTGACCTTCCTTTGCCACCCGGGTGATGGCGCCGGGAAAACCATGCATGACGCAGGTGTCCTGAAGGTTGGCCCCCTCCTCCATCACCAACTGGCCAAAGTCACCGCGCATCACCGCGCCAGGGCCCACATAGCAACCAGGCCCGACGATGACATCACCGATCAACACGGCAATGGGATGCACGTAAGCAGTCGGATGTACAACGGGGGTCACCCCTTCGAGTCGATAGCATGGCATGGGCGTCTCCCTCAGTCGGATAGAACATGGCGGCGGCTCTGGACGACCACGAAGCGTGGCGCCACAAAGGCCTGGTCACACAGTGAGGCATTGGCCGCCGGGTTTCCCCCGGTAGCATGGAAATCGCTAAAGGCAGCGGACTGATTGACCATGACGTCGCTAGTCAGGTTGAGCGAGAGAGGCACCGCCACGTCCATCGCCAACGCCTCGAAGCGCAGGGCCACGTCATCGTCGGTGGTGTAACCGCCAAAGGTAATGGCCCCCTTGTCACCAATGAGCTTACGCGCCAGCTCGATACTGTGATCGGTGCTGTCAGTCGCGATCACGAAACCGATGGGGCCAAAGCGCTCCTCACCTATCGAAGAGGCCGGCCTACTGCCGGAGGGTGCCCTTCAGCTGATCATCGGCGGCACCGGCGATCTCCTCGACCGGCTGGAGGAGCAGGATCTCGTCACCTTCACCGGCTCTGCCAGCACCGCGCTCACACTGAAGAGCCATCCCAATATCCTCGCCAAGAGCATCCCCTTCAACGCCGAAGCGGATTCTCTCAACAGCGCCATCCTGGCGCCTGATGTCACACCGGACGACGAGGAGTTCGATATCTTTGCCAGGGAGGTGGTCAAGGAGATGACCGCCAAGGCAGGCCAGAAGTGCACGGCCATCCGCCGCGTCCTGGTGCCGGCCAAGAGACTCGATGCCGTGGCAGAGCGCATCCAGCAGCGCCTGAGCAAGATCAGCTTCGGCAATCCGGCCGCGGAAGGTGTGCGCATGGGCGCGCTCGCCTCCTCTGCGACGCGGCGAGCGATCCCATGGCTCCGCGCTCACTGCGCCTGCAGGTGCGCCAGAGCTGGCAGCTCGACGAGCTGGCCGGATACTATCAGCGCTTCCTCGAGCAGTTCCGTCCGCTGTGGAGTCAACTGCGCGATGACGACCGCCTGGATGAACAGGAGTGCTTCATCGCCCGTACCCTGCTGATCCATGAGTACCGCAAGGTGCAGCTGCGTGCCCCCCAGCTCCCTGATGCGCTACTGCCCACCTCCTGGGAAGGGCATCACGCCCATCAGCTGTGTCGTAACATCTATCGTGTGATTCACCGTCGCGCCGAGCGCTGGCTCGACCGCCACCTGGAGACCGCGGGGGGGGGGGGGCCGCTACCGGCACCCGGCCCGAGCTTATACCAGCGCTTCGGCAGTCTGGACTGAATCACACGGCGCGCCCGCCCCGAACACGCTATGCCTGACAAAAAAACCGGCCCTTGGGCCGGTTTTGTCGCCTGCACAACCATGATGGGGTCACTTCAATCGCGATACCCCTCAATGCTCAGGTCGGCAGGTACTCCTCGCTCCAGCTCTCCGACACGACGCCGTCCTCTATCAAGCGCTCGATCTCCTCGGTGGAGTGGCCGAGTTCCTCGAGCACGCTGCGCGTCGACGCACCATACTTTTCAGCTGACACCAGGGGGTAGATCCTCCCGCGCTTGGGACGAATCGCATAGGGGTCTAGCTGAGTGATCACATGCCCGCTGGGGTGATCCTCGTAGACCGAGAAGGAGTAGCTGCCGCGACTGATGCCGGTGCTCCCATCCGCCGGATGGGCATTGTAGGAACGAAGCGTCTCGAGGTTTTCGCAGACGGCAGCGGCGATGTCGGCTGCCTGCAAGCGCTCTACCCAGTCCTGGGCACGCATGGTCAGGAAACGGGGCGCCAGGAAGGCGGCACGTTCACCCAGCGGTACCTCGACCAGACCTTCCAGGCCCTCGACATTGGCGAATTTGGGCAGGTCATACTCGTAGGCACTGATCAGCAGGATGCCGTCAGACGCGGAATAGAAACGCGACAGGTCACCGTAACCGTTCACTTCGCGACCCGCCGGCTCGTCGAACAGCCCGCGGCGCTCATAGTCGTAACAGAACGGCAGCTGAGCCAGGCCGCTCAGGGCGGACAGCGAGGTCTTGACCCGGTCGACCCGGCCGGTCTTGAGCTTCTGATACAGGGCCGTCGCAATACCGAGCGAAGCCCCGAAGCCGCACATCACATCGATGGTGCCGACGTGGGCGTGCTCTTCCGGCGTGTCCATGCTGCCGCCGAAGCGCAGCATGATGCCGGTGGTGGCCTGCACCAGGTCGTCGTAACCGAGATAATTGGTGCGCGGGCCCGGCAGCACACCGCTGAAACAGTCCAGCTGACAGAAGATGGCCTGGGGATTCAGGCGCTTCATGCCCTCTTCGGTCAGCCCCATGCGCTCCACCTGCTTGTCGGTGGCATTCCAGACCACCACATCGCTCTGGCGGATGAGCTCGTCGAGAATCTCCCGGCCCCTCGGCTGGGTGATATCGGTCAGCACCGACCGTTTGGAGCGCATGTGAGAGAGGCCAAAGATGACCGTATTCCAGCAGTCATAGAAGGGCTTGGCCGGATCGATCTTGATGATTTCCGCCCCGAAACGCGCCAGATACGCCACGGAATGCGGCCCGGCGATCACGTTGCACAGGTCGAGCACACGCACCCCTTCCAGCCAGCCATCGCGGGCATTCTTGGCGCGCACCCGCGGCAGTTTGGTCTCGATGCTGAGCAGTGCGTTCAACGCATCCTGATAGCCGACCCAGCGGCGTGGCGTCGGCGTCAGCATTTCCGTGCCACTACCCTGCAGCCACAGCATGGGGCCGGGCTGGGTCATGAGTCCAAATTCCGGATCGTTAACCTCGACCATCAGGCCCGCCGTCTCGGCATGGTCATCGTGGATCCACTCTTGCAACCAGCGCTGGGGGGCACCAGGGAACTTGCCACGACCGAAGATCTTCTCCCACTCCTTGGAGGTGCGGGTCATGAAGACCTCTTTCATGCGTGCGGCGATATGGTCGGCCCAGTGCTTGGGTAGCGGATAGACCCCGAGCGACATGTCGGAAGACCATTCGCTGGTCGGCCGATAGGTGTCGGGCTCCTCGTTCATCCCTTCGGCGATCAGCTCGTCGTAGATGCCCAGCACCTTCAGGCAGCGTTTGGCATGCTGATTGTGGCTCGGACAGACCACATAGAACATGCGGCCATCCTTGCACTTGTAGCTGCGATAAAAGGGATCCAGCAGCTCCTGGAGCTCATCGTAACTGAGGTTCATGGGCAGGCCTTCGATACGCCGGCGCTCGATCTCCTTCTCACGCTGGGTCTTGTAGCGCTCCGGCAAGCCATCGATCTTGATCGAGTTGTAGGTCAGCCCTTCCATCAAGGCGCAGACCAGCGGCACTTCGATCTCATCCCCCAGCCCCGTACGTTCACGCCCCTGCAGGGCCAGTACGACCGAAGAGGCCGCCAGCATGGTGCCGTAGGCAGAGCCCAGCGGCAGCGGTGAGAACGACGGATTGATCCCCATCAAGACCCGGTTGAGACCCATATCCGTGAAGACGCCGGAATTGGCCGCAATGACGCTTTCGAAGGCATGCCAGTCGCGTCGTAGCTCATCATTGGAGGCAAATCCGGGAATCGACAGGGTGATCAGTTCCGGGCGTTCCTCACGCAAGGCCGTGAAGTCGATACCGAGACGCGTCATCACGCCGGGACGGAAACTCTCGATAACGATATCGGCTTCCTCGATCAGCGCCAGGGCCTGCTCGCGCCCCTCCTCATGCTTGAGGTCGATGGAGATGATCAGCTTGTTGCGATTGAGAGTGGCATTGGCCGGTGACTTCCAAAGAGACCCACCCGGGGGATCGACATGAATGACGGTGGCGCCCAGATCCGCCAGGATCATGGCCACCGCAGGGCCGGCAATGAACTGGCCAAAGTCGATGACCTTGACATCTTTCAATGGCAAGTTCGAATGGGGATTTAATGCCATGATGGGTTTCCTTATGACGCCGATTTACGTTTGTCTCATCAGGAGACATCCCTGTCTCCTGACATGATCCATTACTTGTGGTGATCTTCGATGACCAGGTGAGGCTCCATGACCTTCTTGGCAAAGTCCTGACGCAGCCAGCGGATGAGGGACCAAGCCAGAATCACCAATACCGGGATCATCGGCAGAGCCACCACGATGGTCGACGTCTGGACCGCCTTGAGCCCACCCAACTGGATCAGGGCAACCCCGACGCCTGAGATCAGGAAGGCCCAGGTCAGACGAATGGAACGCTTGGGTTCCTGATAGCCGGACAGCTTTCGAGAAGTCACCGAGGCCAGCACATAGGCGGAGCTATCCAGGGTCGTGGCCAGGAAGATGAAACAGAGCAGGATGAACACGCCGGTCACCAGACCAGACATGGGCAGCGTATTGAGAATGGCCTGAACGGCTGACGGTATGCCGCCATCATTAAGGATAGCGGCCACATCCAGTGTACCCTTGACCTGCAGTTCGAGCGCATAGCCTCCCCAGACGGCGAAGAAGACCCAGCACCCCAACGAACCGAACACCATCTCCGCAATGATGAGTTCACGGATGGTTCGCCCACGAGAGATACGCGCCACGAACAGTCCCATCATGGGGGCGTAGGCGATCCACCAGGCCCAATAGAAGACCGTCCAGTCCTTCCAGAAGGTCGAACCACCGACCGGATCGGTCCACAGGCTCATCTCTACAAAATGAGAGACCATCTTGCCAAGACTGTTCACCCAACCTTCGACCATGAACAGAGAGTCTCCCACCAGGAAGGTGAAGCCCAGGAGGAAGATGGCCAGCCAGACGTTGATGTCGGACAGGATACGAATCCCCTTGGCCAGACCAAACCAGACGCTGGCAGAGAAGATCGCGGTCCAGATCAGCAATACACCGATATCCAGCATGAAGGATGGCTCGATGCCAAACAGCCCACTGGAAAGTTGAGACACCAGGGGCACCGCCAGACCCAGAGAGGTACCCACGCCGCCGACGATGCCGAAGACGACGACAGCATCCAGGATGACACCTAGCCAGCCATCGGCATAACGCCCCAGAAGCCCACGAGAAGCGACCGAGAGCCTGACACCGGGCCGATTGTGGACGTACATCGAATAGGCAATGGGAATGGCCGGCAAGCAGTAGAAGGCCCAGGGCGTGAAGCCCCAATGGAACTGGCCATAAGTGAGAGCCCATTCAGCCGCGGCATCACTCGCCGGTTTTACATCGAAAGGGGGGCCCATGAAGTAGTAAATGGGCTCTACCCACGCCCAGTTGACGATCGCGATACCGATCCCGCCGGCAAAGATCATCGCGACCCAGCTGAAGTACGAAAACTCAGGCTTGTCATCCGGGCCACCCAGACGCACATTTCCGTACCGGCTCACTGCCAGTCCTACGAGAAACAAGACCACACTAAGCCCAGCTATCATATACAGCCAGCCGAACTTGCCAGTCGCGAATGCGAAGGCAGCATTGACCAAGGCAGTTCCCGATTCCGGAAACAGGATAAGCGGTAACACCAGCCCGGCAATCACGAGAACCGAGGGTATGAAAACCCTCAGATCCAGACTGTCACCCGATTGTTTTGGCGTGCTCATAGCGTTCACCTACTGGTTGTTGACGTTATTTTTTTCGTAAAGCGACGAAGACGGTGCAGGCGGCATCTAGCGATGACGGAAGACCGGCGCACGCTTCATGACGAAGGCGTTCATGCCCTCTTTCTGCCCCTCGGTGGCGAAGGCCGCCTGAAACAGTAGACGCTCCTGACGCAGGCCTTCGGCGAGCGGGGTCTCGAACGCCGCATTGACGGCTGTCTTGGCCATCTTCACGGCTGGTTGGTTATAGCCGGCGATGGTATGGGCCGCCTCGAGCGCATGTTGCATCAGCTCAGCCCTGGGCACCACCCGGGCCACCAGACCAATCTCCTTGGCTTCCTGGGCGCCGATATTACGGCCGGTCAGCACCAGGTCCATGGTCATCGCCTTGCCGATCGAACGCGCCAGACGCTGCGAGCCACCGATACCCGGCAGAATACCCAGCTTGATTTCCGGCTGGCCGAACTGGGCATCGTCCGCGGCGATGATAAAATCGCACAACAGGGCCAGCTCACAGCCACCACCGAGTGCGAACCCACCCACTGCTGCAATGATCGGTTTGGAGATCTGGCGCACCTGATCCCAGGGCGACAGGAAGTCATCCATGTAAAAATCGGCGAAGGACTTATCGGCCATCTCCTCGATATCCGCACCGGCCGCGAAGGCCCTGGGATTGCCGGTGATGACGATGGCACCAATGCCCGGATCCGCATCCATTTCGCGAAGCGCGGCGAGTGTTTCTTCGGCCAGTTGCCGGTTGAGGGCATTCAGGCTCTTTGGACGGTTGAGGATGATGAGGCCTACCCGTTCGCGCCGCTCGACGACGATCATCTCGGGGCCACTGTTGTTCGGCTCGTCAGAAGCGGAGGGCTCGGTGTCCTTCGGTTGCGCTTCCATTTTCTTATCCATCTTCCATCTCCCATTCATGCTTGGCGGTCTACTTGGCGTTGCAGCCAATAGAGAGCAAAGACCTGGTGGCAACTATGTGAACTCGATGGCGCCCTCACCCGGTCAACCGCTCGGCAACGGCGCCTGTCGATCCCTGTCATCAGTCAACAATGCGATCCATACTGGGCCGCAAAATCTTCCTTTAGCATCACGAGCCGCGACCATTTATATCGTGGCTTACGCCCATCATTTGACGCGATTCATTCTGGGTCGCGCTTGCGCGCTCTTCTTCGCCGGCTCGTCACTCGAACGGCGGGGCCGAGATTCCTGCACGGCAGCGGGACGAAAGTCCTTGGTGGCCAGGTCCATTTCAGATGTCCCGGAGGGCGAGCCGTTTGCATCCGGCGACTTCGGCAGGTGGTAGGAGCCGTGACGCGCCATCAGCTCGGCCAGAATGGCTTCTCGATGTTGGCCAAGGCCCGGCGCCCTGGCGGGGATATCACGATCGAAATCCTTGCGCCCGGTCAGCTTGATCGGGTTGCCCGCGGTCCTGAAGGGCTTGCCGCTTTTACCCTGAACCTGGACGATCATGTTGCGCGCTTTCAACTGCGGATGATCGAACAGCTTGTCGATGGTATTGATCGGCGAACAGGGAACCCCCTCCTCGTTCAGCAGATCCACCCAATGCTGCACGGGTTGCTCGAGCAGGATCTTTTCCATCTCGGCGACCAGCTCGGGACGGTTCTGGCAGCGCAGGTCGTTGTTGATGAACCTGGGGTCGAAGGCGAGTCTCGCCGCACCGATGGCATCGGCCATCAAGAGGAAGAGCGTATCGTTGCCGGCCGCGATGACGAGCTTGCCATCCTTGGCATTGAAGCTTTCGAAAGGCGCCAGTGAGGGGTGGCAGTCGCCTGTCCGATTGGGGACTTTCTTCTCTATGTCATAGCGAGCCAGTGCGGTTTCCATCAGTGCCGCCTGGCAATCGAGCATGCCGATATCGACACGGGTACCCTGCGCGTCCTTGGTCCGGCTGTAGAGCGACGCGATGATACCGATGGCCGCGAAGAGCGCCGCACTCAGGTCGCCGAAACTGGTTCCCACGCGGGCCGGCTCGCCGTCGGGCCATCCGGTGAGGCTCATGATGCCGCCCATGGCCTGCACCACCATGTCGTAGCCGGGTAACTCGCTGAAGGGGCCGGTATGACCGAAGCCGGAGATCGAGGAGTAGATCAGGTGGGGATGCGTTCTGGCCAGGCGATCCGGCCCATATCCCAGACGATCCATCACGCCGGGCCGAAAGTTTTCGACCAGCACATCGGACTCGTCCAGCAGTCGTTCCAGCAGCTCACGGTCGCGCGGCGACTTGATATCCAGAACGATGCTCTCCTTGTTCCGGTTGAAACAGCTGAAATACGCGCTCTCGCCCTCGACGAACGGCCCGAACTCCCGTGTGTCATCACCGGTCCCGATCTTTTCGACCTTGATGACGCGGGCGCCGAGATCGGCCAGCACCATGGTGCAATAGGGCCCGGCAAGCACCCGAGAAAAATCGAGCACGGTAATGCCGTCGAGCGGCCCCTTCTTGGGCTCCATTTGCGTTGACGTGGCCATCGGTGTCCTCCCCCAGTGCCTGTAGGATCTATTGTGATGCCAGGATCCAGCCCGCAGCCTTCTCGGCGATCATCAGTGTCGGTGAGTTGGTATTGCCGCTGGTGATGGTCGGCATGATGCTGGCATCCACCACGCGCAGACCGCTCACCCCTCGGACCCGCAGGTGGGAATCCACCACCGCCATGGGGTCGTCGTCGCGTCCCATCTTGGCGGTACCCACCGGATGGAAGATGGTGGTACCGATATCGCCGGCCAGTCGTGCCAGGTCGTCGTCGCTCTGGTACTGAACCCCCGGCTTGAACTCCTCGGGTTCGTACTTGGCAAAGGCCGGCTGAGCGGCGATATGGCGCGTCACCCGCAGCGAGTCGGCGGCGACCTGGCGATCCTCGGGCGTGCTCAGGTAGTTGGGAGAGATGGCCGGCGCCTGACGGGGGTCGCGACTCTTGATGCGCACCGTGCCCCGACTGGTCGGGTTGAGGTTGCACACGCTTGCCGTAATGGCCGGAAAATCATGCAGCGGCTGGCCGAAGGCCTCGAGGCTCAGCGGCTGGACGTGGTATTCGAGGTTGGGATGCTTGTAGTCTGAGGAACTGCGGGTGAAGGCGCACAGCTGGGATGGCGCCATGCTCATCGGTCCGGAGCGTTTCAACGCGTACTCCAGCCCGATCCTGGCCTTGCCCACCAGCGAGTTGGCCATGGTGTTGAGGGTCTTGGCACCCTTGACCTTGTAGATCGAGCGGATCTGCAGGTGGTCCTGCAGGTTCTCGCCTACGCCGGGCAGATCTGACACCACCGGGATGTCATGCTCGGCCAGTAGCGATGCCGGACCGACGCCCGAGACTTGCAGCAGCTGCGGCGAGCCGATGGCACCGGCGGAGAGCACGACCTCACGACTGGCCGTCGCCACGACCTCCTGCCCCTCACGCTCGACTGTGACGCCACGACAGCGGGGCTCGCTGCCCTCGCTCGATTCGAAGTCGAGCTTCAGTACCTGGGTGGAGTGCCAGACCGTCAAGTTACCGCGCTGCTTGATACCGCGCAGGAACGCCTTGGAGGCATTCCACCGCCAGCCCGAGCGCTGGTTGACCTCGAAAGCGTCCACCCCCTCGTTGTCACCGCGGTTGAAGTCTCGGGTGCGGGGGATGCCGGACTCCACCGCGGCGGTGGCGAAGTCAGCCAGCACCTGCCACTTCAGGCGCTGCTTCTCGACGCGCCACTCGCCACCATGGCCATGGAACTTATGGTGCTCAGGGTCGGCGTCGCCGCCTTCATCCAGGCGATAATGATCCTCGTGGCGCATGAAGTCGGGCAGGCAGTTGTCCCAGCGCCAGGCGTCGTCACCGGTCAGCTCGGCCCAGCCGTCATAGTCGCGGGCCTGGCCGCGCAGATAGAGCATGCCATTGATGCTGGAGCAGCCACCGAGGGTCTTGCCCCGCGGATAGATCAGCGAGCGACCGTTCAAGCCGGGATCGGGCTCGGTGCGGAAGCGCCAGTCGGTCCGCGGGTTATTGATGCAGTACAAATAGCCCACCGGAATGTGGATCCAGTGATAGTTGTCTCGCCCGCCGGCCTCGATCAGCAGCACCCGGTTGGCCGGGTCCGCACTGAGACGATTGGCGAGCAGGCAGCCGGCGGTGCCGGCGCCCACCACGATATAGTCGAAGGCATGGGTGTTGTTGGTCTGATCAGCCATGGCGTGCTCTCGCTGGGTATGCCGGCCCGCTCATGGGCGACCTCCGATCGGGGGATCACCCCGATCGGCCGGCATACCGGTCAGTCAGTGGAGGGGGGATTATTTGGCCGTCGGCATGGCGAACTCGGGGCCCGCGTCGATGGAATCCGACCAACGCTGCATGATCGACTTCTGCTTGGTGTAGAAGCGCACCCCTTCCTCGCCATAGGCATGGGTATCGCCGAACATCGAACGCTTCCAGCCACCGAAGCCGTGCCAGGCCATCGGCACCGGGATCGGCACGTTGATGCCCACCATGCCGACCTGAATGCGCCGACCGAACTCACGGGCCACGCTGCCGCTTTCGGTGAAGCAGCTGACGCCGTTGCCGAACTCGTGATCGTTGATCAGTTGAACCGCGGTGGCCACGTCCGGCACGCGCACGCAGGCCAGTACCGGGCCGAAGATCTCTTCCCGATAAATGGTCATCTCCGGAGTAACGTTGTCGAACAGGGTGCCGCCCATCCAGAAGCCGTCGGCGCAGCCTTCACCGGTGGTGGACGAATCGAACTCGCGGCCATCGACGATCATGTCAGCGCCTTCGGCCACGCCCTTCTCGATGTAGCCAGTGATGCGCTGATGCGCCTGAGCGGTAACGATCGGGCCCATCTCGGCATCGAGCTCCAGGCCATTCTTGACCTTCAGGTCACGCGCTCGCTCGGCCAGGCGCGGTACGATCTTGTCGGCCACGTCACCGACCAGCACCGCCACGCTGATCGCCATGCAGCGCTCGCCAGCGGAGCCATAGGCCGCACCGATCAGGGCATCGACGGCCTTGTCCAGGTTGGCATCCGGCATCACGACCATATGGTTCTTGGCACCACCCAGCGCCTGAACGCGCTTGCCGTTACGCGCGCCCCGCTCGTAGATCAGATTGGCGATGGGGGTGGAACCGACGAAGGAGAGCGCCTGGACGTCGGGGTGGTCGATCAATGCTTCCACCGAATCCTTGTCACCCTGCACCACATTGAAGACGCCATCCGGCAGGCCGGCCTGCTTGAGTAGATCGGCGATCATCAGCGATGCGCTGGGATCCAGCGGGCTCGGCTTGAGCACGAAGCTGTTGCCGGCGGCAATCGCTACCGGGAACATCCACATCGGTACCATCACCGGGAAGTTGAACGGCGTGATACCGGCGACCACGCCCAGCGGCTGGCGGGTCGTCCAGTTGTCGATACCGGTGCTGACCTGCTCGGTGTAGTCACCCTTGAGCAGTTGCGGAATGCCACAGGCGAACTCGACGATATCGATGCCGCGCGCCACTTCGCCCTGGGCATCGGTGAACACCTTGCCATGCTCACGGGTGATCGCTTCGGCCAGCTCGTCCTTGTGCGCGTTGAGCAGCTCGAGGAACTTGAACATCACTCGGGCACGGCGAATCGCCGGTGTGTCAGCCCACTTCGGGAAGGCTGCCTTGGCGGCGGCCACGGCGCTGTCCACGTCGCCCTGGGAGGCCAGCGCGACCTGCCCCGTTACCTGGCCGGTGGCCGGGTTGGTGACGTCCTGATAGCGGTCGGACCCTCCATTAGTCTTATAGCCATTGATATAATGCTCGATGCGTTCAGTCGTCATGCCGGCCTCCCATCTGATGTGGTGCTTCACACTGTACGGCCCATTCTGACGGGCCAGGTTAGGCCCCAAACTAACTCAAGCCGACGTGGAATCAATTGAGAAAGCCAAAATCAAGCTATAAGATTTACAAATAACTTATCGCTCACCGCAGCGGCCGCTCCAGGGGAGGCATGCATGCATGACATCAAGGCGCTACGCGCCTTCGTGGCTGTGGCTCATCAGGGAAGCGTGTCCCGCGCTGCCGCGGAGCTGCACCTGACCCAGCCCGCCGTCAGCCTCAAGCTCAAGCAGTTGCAGGACACCCTCGGCCTCACGCTCTTCCAGCGCCACGCCCAAGGCCTCTCACTGACCACCGATGGTTACGCCCTGCTGCCATCCGCAGAATCGGCGCTCGCGGCACTGCTGGCCTTCAGCATCAGCGCTCAGTCGATGCACGAGACGCTGCGCGGGCGTCTGCGCATCGGCACCATCGTCGACCCGGAGTTCATTCGCCTGGGCGCCCTGCTGCATCAGCTGGTTCAGCGTATCCCTCAGGTCGAGACGGAGTTGCATCACGGCACCAGCGGCTTCGTGCTCGAGGCACTACTGCGGCGCGAGCTGGATGTCGGTTTCTATCTGGAATCCCCGGGCCAGATGCCGAACACAGGGGAAGGCGCGCCGGCAGTGGAGATGATCGAACTGACCCAGTTCGCCTATCACGTCATCGCCCCGGCCGGCTGGGCATCCCGCCTGGCCCGTACCGACTGGCCCAGCCTGGCCGCCCTGCCCTGGATCGTCACCCCGCCGCGCTCCGTTCACTACCGGCTACTTGCCCAACGCCTGTTGACCCATGGCCTGACGCCGAACCGCGTGGCCCAGGTCGATCAGGAGCCCTGCATGATCGACCTGGTGCGTGCCGGCGTCGGCCTGGCGCTGGCCCGGGATGCCAATGCCCTGCAGGAGCGCCAGGAGCGCGGCCTGATCATTGCCCAAGGTATCAGCCTGCCCTGTGCACTGAGCTTCGTCTGGCTCGCGGAACGCCGCGACGAGCCGATCATCGCCGCCGTGCGCGGCGTGCTGGCCGATATCTGGTCGTCCTGAGGGGCATTCGAGCCAGCCGGTACGCCTTCGTGGCGAGGATGGAGGGAATGCCAGGCATGAAAAAACCGGCTACGGAGAGCCGGTTCTTTTCAATTCGTGGCGGAGGGGGAGGGATTATCGGCTCGCTTCGCGAGGCCGCTTGTCGGCGCTCGAACACCAAAACCGCGAGCGCCTCGGTGCGAACCGGAGGGTTCTCATCCACTCCCCCTAACCAATGCCTAATTCCAGGCATAAAAAAACCGGCTACTGAGAGCCGGTTCTTTTCAATTCGTGGCGGAGGGGGAGGGATTCGAACCCTCGAAGCCTTTCGACTTACACACTTTCCAGGCGTGCTCCTTCGACCACTCGGACACCCCTCCGCATTGTCATTCTTCCCGTTTCGGCTTTGCCGCTTCGTTCAGAACGGCGCACATCATATCGACCTAAGCCCGTGATCGCAAGCCATTTTTTCCATCACTTGGCTTTTTCTACCTCAGCGCCAACGCTCGACATAATCCTGCGGATCGCGCGCCGGCGGCTGGGGGTAACGGCCACCCGGCTGGCCGAGATAGAGATAGCCGATCAGCTCTTCGTGCTCATCCAGCCCAAGACCGCGCCACACGCTCTTGTCATGGGCATAGGTACCGGTGCGCCACATGGCTCCCAGCCCTTGCGCGAAAGCCGCGTAGAGCATCGCATGCGCGGCGCAACCTGCGGAGATGACCTGCTCCACCGGCGGCACCTTGGGCAGATCCGGTGTGATGCGCGCGATCACCGCGATGATCATCGGCGCTCGCTTGGGTTTCTTGCGCGCAGCATCGAGATTGCCGTCGTCGATATGCGGGTTGGCCTGATAATCGGATCGGGCGAACAGTTCACCCAGCCGATCGAGTCCTTCACCACTGAACTCGATGAAGCGGTACGGGGTCATTTCCTTATGATCCGGCGCCCGCAGTGCCGCACGGTAGATGGCGTCGAGCTGCTCGGCGGTGGGCGCCGGACCGGCCAGCTTGCCCATCGAGCGACGCTGATGCAGTAGCGTCATGGCATCCATGTCTGACTCCTCTGAGACATCGTTGGTAACACGCAAAGGATCGCTCGACTCTACGTCAAAAGCGCTACTGCCGCAGCAGACGTGGAGGCAACGCCGGCGTCCAACCCGGCGTGGCACGCCACGGGTTGATGTCGAGCCCGCCACGGCGCACATAGCGCGCCATGACCAGCAGTCGCTCGGGGCGGCAGCGCGCCATCAGATCGACGAAGATATGCTCGACACAATGCTCGTGAAAATCCTGATGCTGGCGATAGGAGACGATGTAGCGCAGCAGCGCGGCCCGATCGAGTCGCGGCCCGCGATAGGCGATCAGCACACTCCCCCAGTCCGGCTGCCCGGTGACCGGACAATTGGACTTGAGCAGATGCGAGTGCAGCGTCTCTTCGACGATATCGCCCTCGTCGCAGGCGAGCAGCTCGGGGGCCGGCGTGTAGCGATCGATAGCGACATCGAGTTCGTCGATGCCATCACCCGGCAGCGGCGCCGGTGCGAGCGCGGGATCATCGACACCGAACAGCTCGACAGTGACCGGGGCACCGGCAGCGGCACTCAAGTCCCGCTGCAGCAGTTCGATCACCGCGTCACGGTCGGCGAACGTCGTCTGATTGAAGCCGTTGAGATAGAGCTTCCAGGATTTGGATTCGATCAGATAGGGCGAATCCGCCGGCAGCCGGAAGCGCGACACCGCGACCACCGGCTTGCCACGCGGATCGAGCCAGGAGAGTTCGAAGGCCCACCACTCGTCACCACCGACGAACGGCAGTGACGCCGCCTCGATCCCCAGCGGCGCCCGGTTGGCGGCACGCTCGATGGGAAACAGCAACGCTGCGTCGTAGCGCTCGGGGTAAGCGGATTCGCGACCCAGCGGCGCATCAGCGAGGGTCTCCGGGCGCGGCGTGGTCATGAGCGAATCCCCTTGCCGCGATTGAGCATCCACAGCGCCAGGCACCAGAAGGCGACGATGAAGGCGGCGATGGCGATCAGCGCCCCGCTCACCGGAATGTCGGAAATGCCCAGAATGCCGTAGCGGAAAGCGTTAACCATGTAGAGGATCGGGTTGATCATGGTCACCTTCTGCCAGAACTCGGGCAGCAGGTCGATCGAGTAGAACACGCCCCCCAGGTAGGTCAGCGGCGTTAGCACGAAGATCGGGATGATCGAGATGTCATCGAACTTCTTGGCCAGCAGCGCATTGATGAAGCCGCCGATCGAAAACAGCAAGGCGGTCATCACCACCACCATCAGGGTCAGGAACGGATGATGCAGGTCGAGATGGGTGAAGAACAACGAGACCACCGTCACGATCAGCCCGACGCCGAGCCCGCGTGCGGCGCCGCCGATGACGAAGCCGGCCAGGATGACCCAGTTGGGCATCGGCGAGACCATCATCTCCTCCACGCTGCGCTGGAACTTGTTGGAGAAGAACGATGACGCCACGTTGGAGTAGCTGTTGGTGATCACCGACATCATGATCAGGCCCGGCACGATGTAGGACATGTAAGAGATGCCGTGCATCTCGCCCACACGTGACCCGATCAGGTTGCCGAAGATGATGAAATACATCGTCATGGTGATGGAGGGCGGCACCAGGGTCTGGGGCCAGATGCGCACGAAGCGGCGCACCTCTTTCACCACCATGGTCCAGAGCGAAATCAGCAGTTGCCGGGTATTCAAGATGCCGTCTCCTTGGCCGGTGTCGAGGTGGCGCTGTCGATGCCGCTACCGGCATCCGGCTGCGAGGTCATCGAGACGAACAGCTCTTCCAGACGATTGGCACGGTTACGCATGGAGAGCACGCGCACGCCCTGGCGAGTCAATTGCTGGAAGGCATCGTTGAGATCGGAGCCCTTGCGCACGGAGAGTGCCAGCTGGTGCGAGTCGACCCGCTCGACCTCGAAGCCCTCCACCTGGGGTGCGGCCTCCAGTGGCTCGGCCAGATCGAGCAGGAAGGTTTCGGTGTCCAGCTCGGTCAGCAGGCCGCGCATCGAGGTATTCTTGATGATCTCGCCCCGATTGATGATGGCGATATTGCGGCACAGGCTCTCGGCTTCCTCGAGATAGTGCGTGGTCAGGATGATCGAGGTGCCCTCCTCCTCGTTGATCCGGCGCATGTACTCCCACATGCTGCGACGCAGCTCGATATCGACCCCGGCGGTGGGCTCGTCGAGGATCAGCAGACGCGGACGGTGGATCAAGGCACGCGCGATCATCAGCCGCCGTTTCATGCCACCGGAGAGCATGCGCGCGGCGCCGTTGCGCTTGTCCCACAGGCCGAGATCCTTGAGCAGGCGCTCACAGCGCGGCTTGGCCTCCTTCATCGGCATGCCGTAGTAGCCCGCCTGGGTGAGGATGATGTCCTCGACCTTCTCGAACTGGCTGAAGTTGAACTCCTGCGGGACCACGCCGAGGTTGTATTTCGCCTTGGCGAAGTCACGGTCGATATCGATACCGAAGATCTTCACCTGGCCCGCGCTCTTCTGCACCAGTGAGCAGACGATGCCAAGGGTGGTGGACTTGCCCGCGCCGTTGGGGCCGAGCAGCGCGAAGAAATCGCCCTGCTCGACATCGAGGTCGATGCCTTTGAGGGCTTCGAATCCATTACCGTAGACTTTGGCCAGCCCGCGGATGGACAGTGCCGGTTCTGCCATCAGGGATTCCTGTCGAGTACATAGAAGAAGAAGTGCCGCCACATATGGGGGCCGATCGATGGAAAATCAATCTTTAGCAGACGAACAAAATCTATCGTCATCGCGTGCGTCACTATCGCCGGCGTCACCGACGCTACCGTGTCAGCGTAGTCGGGAAGCCAGCCAGCGGCAGCGAGGGCGGGATCGTGGTACGCGATGCGTAGCGGGAAGACACACCCGACGCAATACCGCCAGGCCGAGGAAGATGGCAACAGACGACGACATCTCGACACCTCGGACGAGGTTAGGAGAGCTATCGATTACGTGTCAGACACCACGAAATTGGAGCGGGAAAGGAGATTGATCGGACCGGCGTTCCGGCTCACGACCCTCGACCACGCTTCAAGTACCACTAATTTGGAGCGGGAAAGGAGATTCGAACTCCCGACCCTCGCCTTGGCAAGGCGATGCTCTACCACTGAGCTATTCCCGCTTGTCGGTCGAAGACTGGCTTCGACAGGATGATCGAGCGATCATCGAAGTGGCGTCCCATAGGGGGTTCGAACCCCTGTTACCGCCGTGAAAGGGCGGTGTCCTGGACCACTAGACGAATGGGACGCAGGACCGGCGCGTGACAGCCAGGCGGAGCCTTCGATCACCTGCCGGGTACCACAAAACTGGAGCGGGAAAGGAGATCGATCGGACCGGCGTTCCGGCTCACGACCCTCGATCACGCTTCAGATACCACAAAACTGGAGCGGGAAAGGAGATTCGAACTCCCGACCCTCGCCTTGGCAAGGCGATGCTCTACCACTGAGCTATTCCCGCTTGTCGTGTCGAAGTCTGGCTTCGACGGGATGATCGAGCGATCATCGAAGTGGCGTCCCATAGGGGGTTCGAACCCCTGTTACCGCCGTGAAAGGGCGGTGTCCTAGACCACTAGACGAATGGGACGCATTGCTGGAGCGGGAAAAGGAGATCGATCGGACCGGCGTTCCGGCTCACGACCCTAGACCACGCTTCAATAACCACTAAATTGGAGCGGGAAAGGAGATTCGAACTCCCGACCCTCGCCTTGGCAAGGCGATGCTCTACCACTGAGCTATTCCCGCATCCTGACTGACGAACCGAACCGGCTTCGACAGTATCTTCGAAAGAGTCGAGTGGCGTCCCATAGGGGGTTCGAACCCCTGTTACCGCCGTGAAAGGGCGGTGTCCTAGACCACTAGACGAATGGGACGCAATGTCTCGTCTCCGTCGAGATGGCGCGCATGTTACTGAGGGTGCCCGAAGCTGTCAAGCAATTGATTTCACCGATGTTCATCGCCACCTAAAACGCACTGGCCAGAGCGCCGCAAATGGCCTGTAATGCAGACAGGTGACGAGGCACGAGGAGACCCGCCATGAGTAGAATCAAGAAGAGCGACGCCGAGTGGCGCGAACAGCTGACCCCGGAGCAGTACCACGTCACTCGGGAAAAAGGCACCGAGCCACCTTTCAGCGGCGACTACCAGGTGGAGCCGGTCCAGGGCATCTATCACTGCGTCTGCTGTGGCGCCCCGCTATTCGAGAACGAGCACAAGTTCGAAGCACACTGCGGCTGGCCCAGCTTCGACCGCCCGCTGGCCGCCGCCTCGGTGGAAGAGCACACGGACACCAGCCACGGCATGCGCCGCATCGAGGTGACCTGCCGCCGCTGCGACGCCCATCTGGGCCATGTCTTCCCCGACGGCCCGACGGAGACCACCGGCCAGCGCTACTGCATCAACTCGGTGGCCATCACCTTCCATGCCGGCGAATGATTGCGCCCGTGGCAAGCCCCCAAGGCCACGCTGCACTGGGTCAGGGTAGCGCCAGGACCCTGGTTCCAAGACTGTAGCGCCAGGACGGTAGCGCCGAGACATGGGTTCCAAGACATGGGTTCCAAGACATGGGCACCAGGACAGCAACGTCGAAACGAAAGCCCCGCACACTCCCAACACGCCAGCGCCCCGACCTCGGTCGGGGCGCTGTCATTGTGACTGTCGCCGCTTATCCGACCAGGCTCAGCTGCCGCGGTAGGTAGAATAAGCGTAGGGGCTCAGCAGCAGCGGGATATGGTAGTGCTGCTGCGTGTCGACGACGTCGAACGGGACGGTGATTTCGGGAAAGAAGGTCTCGGTGCCGCGGTCACGGTACCAGTCACCGGTAGCGAAGACGGCGCGATAGACACCGGCCTCGAACGTCTCATCTTCGGGATAGAGCGCTGAGATCCGCCCGTCCTCGGAGGTGGTCCCGGTGGCGATGGTCTCCCACTGGCCGTCGGCCCGATGCTCGAGCGTGACCTCGACGCCCGCCGAGGGTTTGCCGCTCTGAGTATTCAGGACATGTACGCTGATCGGATTGCCGGCGGCCAGCGAGACGCTGGCAACGCTGGTGAGCAGCAGGCCGGCGGCGATGGATACGAGAGGTTTCATGCGGGGCTCCTTTCCCTGCGTTTGATGACCCATACCTCTACGCCGCCCGCCGGCGACTGGATGCACGACATGGCCATCACCCGTCGGCTGCCCTCAGCCGCCGTTCACGCCGCCCCCACCCTGCAGCCGCTGAGGGCCGCATCCTGCTAGAATGTTCGCCCGCTTGGCGTCGGGCGCCCCCCGACAGGCATGACATTGGCAGGAGAGACGTATGCTCGGCTGGTATCCCGGTCACATGAACAAGGCGCGCCGCCAGATCACCGAGGCGCTGCCGGAGATCGACGTGGTCATCGAGGTGCTCGATGCGCGTCTGCCCTACTCCAGCGGCAACCCGATGCTGGCCGATCTGACCGAGCACAAGCCGGTGCTCAAGATCCTGTCGCGGGCCGATCTCGCCGACCCCGAGGCGACCCAGGCTTGGATCGCGCACTTCGATGCCCAGCCCGACAGCCGCGCCATCGCAGTGACCACCACCCAGGCCCGCGAGCTGAAGCAGATTCCGGCGCTGTGCCACGAACTGGCCGGCCAGGTCCGCGCCGACCGCGACGTGCGGGTCATGGTGATGGGTATCCCCAACGTGGGGAAATCGACCCTGATCAACGGCCTCGCCGGGCGCAAGATCGCCAAGACCGGTAATGAGCCGGCGGTGACCAAGCGCCAGCAGAAGATTCGTATCGACGGCCGCGTGGCGCTGATCGACACCCCCGGCGTGCTGTGGCCCAAGATCGAGGATCAGGCCAGCGCCTACCGGCTCGCCGCCAGCGGCGCCATCCGCGATACCGCGATCGAGTACGTGGATGTGGCCATCGTCTGCGCTGCCGAGCTGGCCAGGCGCTACCCCGAGGCGCTGCGCGAGCGCTACAAGCTCGACGACCTGCCGGCTTATGTCGCCCCGGTGGCGGCAGAGAGCGTGGATGCCGATGGTCCCAAGCTGGTCGACCTGCAGGCGCGGGCCGGATTCGACGGTCATGCGATCATGAACGAGATCGCACGCAAGCGCGGCGGGTTGAAGGCCGGCGGTGTGATCAATCTGCACCGCGGTGCCGAGGTGCTGCTGCACGAGCTGCGCGACGGCAAGCTCGGACGGGTCACCCTGGAGCTGCCCACGGACATCCCCGCCCCGGCACCGGCCCCCGAAGACGACGACGCGACCCCGCCGCCGAACTGACGCCAGGGCATACAGATCGTCCCGACAGCCACGCGCTTCTGCCCCTTGCGCCGCGTCCGCGCGGCGTTATGCTGGGCATCGGCGACTCAGCCCGCCACCCGCTCACGGCATCCACGAACCCGCCTGACCTCTTCGGTTGTGCAGCACACGGAACCCTCATGACCAGCCCCATTCGGAAATCGCACAAGCTCGACAACGTCTGTTACGACATCCGCGGGCCGGTCCTCGAACACGCCAAGCGCCTCGAGGACGAAGGCCATCGCATTCTCAAGCTGAACATCGGCAACCCTGCCCCCTTCGGCTTCGAAGCGCCCGAAGAGATTCTGCAGGACGTGATGCGCAACCTGCCGACGGCACAGGGTTACTGCGACTCCAAGGGGCTCTACTCGGCGCGCAAGGCGATCATGCAGGAGTGCCAGCGCAAGGGCATTCCACAGGTCGGCATCGAGGACATCTTCATCGGCAACGGCGTCTCCGAGCTGATCGTGATGGCGATGCAGGCGCTGCTCAACGACGGCGACGAAGTACTGATCCCGGCACCGGACTATCCGCTGTGGACCGCCGCCGCCAATCTCTCCGGCGGCCATCCGGTGCACTACCTGTGCGACGAGGCCAACGAGTGGGCGCCGGATATCGCCGATATTCGCGACAAGATCACCGCACGCACGCGAGCGATCGTGCTGATCAACCCCAACAACCCCACCGGCGCGGTCTATCCGCCGGCGGTGGTCAAGGAGATCCTCACCGTGGCCCGCGAGCACGGGCTGGTGGTGTTCTCCGACGAGATCTACGACAAGATCCTCTACGATGGCGTCGAGCACGTCTCCACCGGGGCCCTGGCCGAGGACGACCAGCTGGTGGTGACCATGAACGGGCTCTCCAAGAGCTACCGCTGCGCTGGCTTCCGCTCCGGCTGGATGATCCTCTCCGGTGGCCTGGGCAAGCAGAACGCCGAGGACTTCATCCAGGGGCTCAACATGCTGGCGTCGATGCGGCTGTGCGCCAACGTGCCGGCCCAGCATGCGATCCAGACCGGACTCGGCGGTTATCAGTCGATCAACGATCTGATCCTGCCCGGCGGACGTCTACTGGCACAGCGTGACGTGGTGTATGAAAAGCTCAATGCCATTCCCGGCGTCTCCTGCGTCAAGCCCAAGGGGGCGCTCTACGCCTTCCCCCGGCTCGATCCAGAGATCTATCCGATCCACGACGACGCTCAGATGGTGCTCGATCTGCTGCTGCAGGAGCGTATCCTGCTGGTCCAGGGCACGGCCTTCAACTGGCCCACTCCCGACCACGTGCGCATCGTCACCCTGCCCTGGGCGGACCAGTTGGGTGACGCGATCGACCGTTTCGCCCGCTTCCTCGCGCGCTACCGTCAGTGACCGGCGGCGGTGGCCCCGGGCCACCGCGGCGCGCTCGATGCGTGCCCTTCCCCCTCTTGAAACCTATCGCTTAACGTCGTATCTAACGGTTCATAACCAGCTGATTAACCGGCGATAACACATAACAGGCTAAGCAATAGCCGGGGGCCATCCGGCCCTCGGTAACGCAGGTTTTCCACGACTGAGGGTAGAAACCGATGATGCGAATCATCCTGTTCTTGGCAACCAACCTGGCGGTGGTTCTCGTCGCCAGCATCACGTTGCGCTTGCTGGGCGTCGAGCCCTATCTCAACGCCAACGGGCTGAACATGAACAGCCTGCTGATCTTCTGCTTCGTGTTCGGCATGGCCGGCTCGCTGGTGTCGCTGTTCATCTCCAAATGGATGGCGAAGATGAGCACCAAGGCCAAGGTGATCGACCAGCCGAGCAACTCCACCGAGCAGTGGCTGCTGGACACCGTGCGCGAGCTTGCCCAGCAGGCCAATATCCAGATGCCGGAAGTGGCGATCTTCCCGGCCCAGCAGTCCAACGCCTTCGCCACCGGCTGGAACAAGAACGACGCCCTGGTGGCTGTCTCCCAGGGGCTGCTCGAACGCATGCGCCCGGAAGAGGTACGGGCGGTGCTGGCCCACGAGATCGGCCACGTGGCCAATGGTGACATGGTCACCCTGGCGCTGATCCAGGGGGTACTCAACACCTTCGTGATGTTCTTCGCCCGCGTGGTGGCCCAGGTGGTCGACAGCTTCCTGCGCGGCCGCGACAACGGCGGCGGCCTCGGCTTCATGGGGTATTTCGCCGTCGTCATCGTCGCCGAGATCGTGTTCGGCCTGGTGGCGTCGATCATCGTCGCCTGGTTCTCACGCTTTCGCGAGTATCGGGCCGATGCCGCCGGGGCCAAGTATGCCGGCGCCGGGTCCATGATCAACGCCCTCTCCCGACTCAAGGCGGAGACCCAGCAGCCCGACCAGATGCCGGATTCGCTGACCGCCTTCGCCATCACCACCGGCCAGACGCGCAAGCTGATGGAAAAGCTGTTCGCCAGCCACCCGCCGCTGGATGATCGGATCCGCGCGCTGAAAGAGTCCGCCTACCGCGACTGAGCGCCATACCCTGGCATCACGTTCGACCGCACAACGCCCCGCCCCCTCGGCGGGGCGTTCTTGTCTATCACGGCTGCCGCCCCCTGAGAGCGCCCCCAACGACCGGGCGATATCGCTGTATGCCAACACCGACTGCGCAAGCGACCAGAAGGTGACTTTCCCGGCGCATGGATGAGAATGGTTGACATTCATCCTCAAGCACCGTTCAATTGGTTGACTTTATCAACCAAAAAACGGAACTTTCATGTCCCAAGTGCTCGCCGGCGATACCCTTCACCGCCTGCTGCACGCCTACAAGCGTGCCCTGCGCCGCGCCTACGACGATGAGCGGCTCGGACTCGGCGTCGCGCAGATCCGCACGCTCAAGGCGATCCGCGGCCTGGCACCGTGTAGCGCCAGCGAGATCAGCGCGCGACTCACGTGGGACAAGGCCCAACTGGCGCGCCTGCTGAGCGATCTCGACACCCGCGGACTGGTGTGCCGAAGTCCGTCACCCGACGATGGCCGGCGCCAGCGACTGACGCTCAGCGACGCCGGCCAGGCCATGCTGGCGCGGGTCGATGCCTGTGAGCAGCGCGCCCATTCGCATCTCGCCAAAGGCTTGAGCGAGGCCGAGCTCGCCGCCTTCGAGGCGCTGGCGCAGCGTCTGATCGACAATCTCGAACGTCCCACGCCCTCTGCTGACTGACAGGAGCCCCGTATGCCCAAGACACCACCACGTGCCTTCACCGTGCTCGCCCGGCAGCCACTGACCCCACACATGCTGCGCCTCACCCTTGGCGGCGAGGCGATGCGCACCTTCCCCGCCGATCAGGCCAGCGCCTACATCAAGCTGGTGCTGCCCCGGGAGGACGATACGCCAGCGCGGATGCGCACCTATAGTGTGCGCCGACAGCGTGAGGACGCCATCGAGGTCGACTTCGTGCTCCACGCCGACGGCGGGCCGGCGGCCAACTGGGCGCGCAACGCCCGCCCGGGGGACATCATCGAGATCGCTGGCCCCGGGCCGGTCAAGCGGGTGGCAGAGGACGCCGACTGGTATCTACTGGTAGGCGACATGACCGCGCTGCCGGCGATCGCCGCCAATCTCGAACGGCTGCCGCCGCAGGCGGTAGGAGAAGTGATTATCGAGGTGATCAGCGAGGCCGATATCCAGCCGCTGACGGCGCCGCCCGGGATGCGTATCAGCTGGCGTATCGAATCGCACCCGGGACGCGACAGCGAGGGCCTGCTTCGCGCCGTGAGCGAACTGGCCTGGCGGCCGGGAAAAGCGGGTATCTGGATCGCCTGCGAGTTCTCGGCGATGCGCCGCCTACGCCGCCACCTGCTCGACGAGCGCGGCGTCGACAAACGCGAGATGTATCTCTCGAGCTACTGGAAGTATGGTGCCAGCGAAGACGGACACCGCCTCAGCAAGCGCGAGGATGCCGAGCGCGAAAGCGCCTGAGCGTCGGCTACGACGCTCGATCCTGCGTGACACTCGACCCCATGCCCCTCGCCCCGCCGCGGCACTCAGTCAGGCGTGGCGACACCGAAGCCGAAGCCGCGCAGCACCGCCTCGAGTTCGGGGGCCGCGGCGGTGAGCGCCACCTCCAGGGTCTGGAACTCGCGGCGTACCGGATAGTCGCGACGATAGGCGTCGAAGCCCTGGGCCATGCCCAGGCGCCGGCGATAGCGCTCCAGCCCCATGGCGTCGCGGCGCGGATCGTAACAGGCCCGCGCGCACAGCCGCAGCGCGTCGTCGCGGGGCGTGTCGGCGTCGAGCACCAGTCGCGGCAGCCAAGGCGCCGGTGTCAGCCGCTCCAGGCTCTGCCGCGCGGGTAGACCGAGCTGACGCGACAGTGCCTGATAGATCATCTCGGTGCCGCGCAGTTTGCCATCGACACTATGGCCGGCGATGTGCGGCGTGGCGAGATCGACCCGGGCATAGAGCGCTTCGTCGATCCCCGGCTCCTGCTCCCACACGTCGAGCACGCAGCGCAGGTCGGCGTCGCGAGCCAGACGTTCGTTCAGTGCCGTGCCGTCGAGGCAGTCGCCGCGGCCAGCGTTGAGCAGCACGGTCCCCGGCGCCAGCGCCTCGATCCGCCGCCGATCGAGCAGATGCCGGGTGGCATGCGCTCCGGCGGCCACCAGCGGCGTGTGCAGACAGATGACATCGGCGCGCGCGATCAGCGCGTCGAGGTCGACGAACCCCACGCCCCCTTCGGCGTCGGCACGCGGCGGATCGCAGATCAGGTGATCGATGCCCAGCGCCGCCAGACGTGCGGCGAGGCGCCCGCCGACGTTGCCGGCCCCGACGATACCCACGGTCTTGGCGAACAGGTCCTCCCCGTCGCGCTCGCTCAACAGCAGCAGGCTGGAGAGCACATAGTCGACCACCGCCTCGGCGTTGCAGCCGGGAGCGTTGGCAAAACCGATCCCGTGCTCGCGCAGTGCCGCCAGGTCGACGTGGTCGGTGCCGATGGTGCAGGTACCCACGAACTTGAGTCGCGACCCGGCCACCAGCGCCGCATTGACCGGGGTGATCGAGCGCACCACCAGGGCGTCGTGATCGCGCACGCTGGCCGCGCTCATCTCACGCCCGGGCTGGCGCGTCACCTCCCCCAACTCGCCGAAGAAGGCCTCCGCCAGGGGCACGTTCTCGTCCACCAGAATTCGCATGTCTACGGCTTCTCCCTGTCGGCCTGAAGGGCTTGCGCAGTACGCGTCGATTTCTGCCGCGCTTGCTTTACAATGAGCCCGATACGAGCCATGACGGCACGGCCGCGCCGCCCGGCGCAGCCATCTTAGGCGGGACACCCGGCAGGGACAAGCCGGGGCATACAACCACGACAGGAGTTCGCGTGATCGTTCGTTGGGAGAGTGGACACGACTACGTTCTGGTGCACCTGCACCAGGACATGTTCGGCGACTGGATCTTCAGCCGCGCCTGGGGCCAGATCGGCACCCAGTATGGCGGCCTCAAGCATGCCGTGGCCGAAAGCCGGGAGCAGGCCATGCTGTGGCTCGACGACCTGGCGCATATCCAGCTGGCGCGCGGCTTCCGCAAGGTGCTGGAAGCCGACGACGACAGCCCCGAAGGGCGCCGCGCCATGGCCCAGCTATCGTTGCTCGACTGAGTCTCTGGCTCACCTGCCCTCTCTGAATCAAGGGCGCGACGCAACCCCGTAGGCGTCGCTGCCCTGGCACCCGCCACCGGTCACCAGGGGGATGCGCCATCGTCACTCGCGATGGCGGATGCTGAAGCAGTGGTGCAGATTGGCGCGCCGGCTGAAGTCCGGGTCGAAGGTCTGCGCGGTGATCTCCGTCACCGCGAAGCGCGCCGACAGCGCCGGATCGAGCTTGAAGCGCTGCTGGTTGTTGGAGAAGATCAGCTCCCCACCCGGTGCCAGCCGCGCCATCGCCAGCTCGACCAGACGCACGTGATCACGCTGGATATCCAGCGTGCCGGCCATCTTCTTCGAGTTGGAGAAGGTCGGCGGATCGAGAAAGATCAGGTCGAAACTGCCACCGGCGGTCTCTAGCCAGCGCAGACAGTCGTCGCGCACCACCCGGTGACGACCGGGATCGAGCTGGTTGAGCGCCAGATTGTCCCGCGCCCAGTCGAGATAGGTATTCGAGAGATCGACACTCAGGCTGTCACTGGCCCCGCCCAGGGCGGCGTGCACCGTGGCCGTGCCGGTGTAGCAGAACAGGTTGAGAAAACGCTTGTCCGCGGCGCGTTCGCGTAGCAGCCGGCGCACCGGGCGGTGGTCGAGGAACAGCCCGGTGTCGAGATAGTCGGTGAGATTGACCCACAGCTTGGCCGGCCCCTCCTCGATCACGAAGCGCTCGCCGCTGTCGCTCTGCTTGCGGTACTGCGCCTTGCCGCTCTGCCGCTCACGCTGCTTGTAGTGGATCTGCTCGGGGCGCACATCGAGCGCCGCCGGGATCGCACTCAGCGCATCGAGCAGCCGCCGCTGGGCCTTGTCGGCGTCGACCGAACGTGGCGCAGCGTACTCCTGGACATGCACCCGGTGACCATAGACGTCGATCGCCAGCGCATACTCCGGCATGTCGGCGTCGTAGAGCCGGTAGCAGCGCTCCCCCGACTGCTTGAGCCACTTGGCCAGACGCTTGCGATTCTTCTGCAAGCGGTTGGCGAACATCTGCGCGCCCTCGCTCAGCGGCGCCGACGCGTCCGTCGCCGGCGTCTGTGCGGTCGACGCGGTCGCAGGGGCCTCGGGATCGCGCGCCGCGACATCGGCCAGCAGCAGCTTGCAGTCGAGCGGTCCGTTCTTGAACGCGTACTGCTTGTGCGCACGCAGGCCCAGGCGATGGCCAAGATCCGGGTTACCGGTGAACAGCGCCAGCTGCCAGCCGCCGAAGTGCTGCTTCAGCCGCTGCCCCAGATCGCCGTAGAGCGCCACCAGCTCCGGCAGCTCGCCAAGACGCTCGCCGTAGGGCGGGTTGGTGATCACCAACCCCGGCGTGGTGGCCTCGGCGGGCGGCGTCAGCCCCTTCACTGCAGCGCCGGCCAGCTCGATCAGTGCCGGTATTCCCGCGCGCATGGCATTGCTGCGCGCCGCAGCGATCGCCTGCGGGCTCTGATCGAAGCCCCACAGGCGCGAACGCGCCCGCCGCCGGCCGAGATCGGCACGCACCTTGGCCTCGCGGGCCAGGGTCTGCCACAGCGCCGGATCGAAATCGGCCAGACGCTCGAAGGCGAAGCGCTCCCGGGTGAGCTGAGGCGCGATATCGGCGGCCATCATCGCCGCCTCGATCAGCAGCGTGCCGGCACCACACATCGGGTCCACCAGCGGCTCGCCGCGCTTGGCCCGCGCAGGCCAGCCGGCTCGCACCAGCAGCGCCGCGGCCAGATTCTCCTTCAGCGGAGCGTGGCCCACGTCACGCCGATAGCCGCGCTGGTGCAGGCTGGCGCCGACCAGGTCGATGCCCACCAGCAACTGCCCCTTGTGCAGATTGGCGTAGAGGCGCACGTCAGGCTGGCCGAGGTCGACCTGCGGCCGCGGGCGCCCGGCCGCCGCCAGCGCCTCGACGACCCCATCCTTGATCACCTGGGCACCGAAGCGGGTGTGGCGAATCGCCGCCGACTGGCCGTGGAAGTCCACCGCCAGGGTATGGCCGTCGCGCAGCTTCTCGGCCCAGGGCAGTTGGCTCACCGCGGTGACGATCGCCTCCGGGGTGTCGCAGCCGCTCTCGCGCCCCAGGGTCAGGATCACCCGGTTGGCCAGGCGCGACCACAGACACAGACGGTAGGCCGTGGCGAGATCGGCCCGCGCATGCAGCCCGGCGACGGTAGTTTTTTGTATCTCCGCCCCCAGCTCGGCGACCTCTTCCGCGAGCAGCGGTTCGACGCCCCAGGGGCAGGTGATATAAAGGCTCAACAGCGAGTTATCGTCTTTCATGGTGGCGTCACCGAACCGTCTCGGCCCGGTCATATTCCCGTGAGTGCATTTTCAATCTGGCCTTATGACAAAACGCTCATCGACATCGTTTCTCATTTCCGCTAAAGCTAGAGGTGTAGCTACGAAACAACGCATGCGTATGCCTGTCCGGACGTTTTCGCGGGCGGAGTCTTCTTTCGGCGAACGGTACGCCGTGGAGTCTCTGTGTTTTCCCAAAGGTGATGCACTTGTTCCGACAAGAGGCCATACGATGAAACGACAGAAACGTGATCGCAACCAGCGGGCATATCTGCACGGCTACAAGGCGGGGGTCGCCGGTCGCTCACGCGACGAATGCCCGAGCCAGGATATCAACCTGCGCGAAAACTGGATGAGCGGTTGGCGTGAAGGTCGCGGGGACCAGTGGGATGGCATGACCGGCGTGTCCGGTATCCACAAGAACCCCATGGTGATGACTTGAATAGCGGCCCGCGCCGCTGACGAGCATCGCCTCATCACACTCAAGGCCCGCACAGCGCGGGCCTTTTTGTTGCCACCGCCAGGGGCGCATCGACACGCCTCCCCGGTCAAGGCATCTGACCCGTGCGCTCAGGCAGATGCTGCGCTGCTGTTTCCGGTCGCGCGAATACACTCCCCGATCAGCTCCGGCCCGCGATAGATGAAACCGGTATAGAGCTGCACCAGATCCGCCCCCGCCTGGCACTTCTCGCTCGCCCGAACGCCGCTGTCAATACCACCGGCACCGATGATCGGCAGGGTCGGCAGCAGTCGGCGCAGCTCGCGCACCACCGCGGTCGAGGTGGCGAACAGCGGCGCCCCGGATAACCCACCCGCTTCGTGGGCATGCGGCGTACCGGTGACGTTCTCGCGCGATACCGTGGTATTAGTGGCGATCACCGCATCGATCTCGTTGTCGGCAAGCGTCCGTGCCACCAGCGCGATCTCCTCTCGGGTCATGTCGGGAGCGATCTTCACCGCCAGCGGCACGTGGCGTCCCTGCTCCGCATCCAGCCGCACGGCCTCCTCCTTGAGCGCCCCGAGCAGGCTATCGAGATGCTCACCGAACTGCAGGTTGCGCAGTCCCGGGGTGTTGGGCGAGGAGATATTGACCGTGACGTAGTGCGCCGCGGCGTGGACCTTGCGCAGGCAGGTCAGGTAGTCGTCGACCGCGCGCTCCACCGGCGTGGTCAGGTTCTTGCCGATATTGATGCCGATGATCCCGCGGTAGCGGCTCTTGCGCACGTTGGCGACCAGCTGATCGACCCCCGTGTTGTTGAACCCCATGCGATTGATGATCGCCTGGGTCCCGGTCAGCCGGAACAGACGCGGACGCGGATTGCCCGACTGCGGCTTGGGCGTGGTGGTGCCCACCTCGACGAAACCGAACCCCAGCGCCCCCAGGGCATCCAGATGCTCGGCGTTCTTGTCCAGCCCCGCCGCCAGTCCGATACGGTTGGCGAACGTCAGTCCCATCACCTCCACCGGTTCGCCCGAGCTGTCGGCATCGCCAAGCAGCCCCGACAGACGCAGCCGATGCGCCACATCCAGAGCGGTCAGCGTGACGCGATGTGCGGTCTCCGGCTCGAGCCGGAACAGCAGAGAACGAACGACGGGGTACATGGAGAAATCTCGTCGGTGGCAAAAGGGATCGACAGCGGCGAGCGAGTATATCCCAACTGGGGGCGGCGAGACGAACCGCACCCGCTCGAATGCCAGGTGACATTATCTGCCACCCTCCCATGACGCCGAAACCCGGCACGGGGCCGGGTTTCGATGCCTGGGGCGAGGCACGCCCCCAACTGTCGATCAGCGCGCGTCGAGCTGCTGTACGCGCAGGGTGTAGTTGTTGACCGAGTTCATCGCCGAGCCGAACCGCTGGCCCTTGACCCAGACCCGATAGCGGCCGGGCTGGAGCACGGTCTCGATATCGAAGTTGCCATCGGCCAGCGAGCCTTCGTCACTGGCCACCGTGCGACCATCGGCGTCGAGCACCTTGGCCTGAAGGCGGAAACTGCCTTCGTGACCGGGGAAGGTCGAGCTGGTGACCGAGACCGTGCCGGCTTGGGCGACGTCGAAGGTGAGCACTTCGCCCTGCTGCAGCACTTTGATATCGGAAACGATCTCATCGAAGCTGCTCGGCAGCGGCGCCTGCTGACGCTCGCGGGCGGAGGCGCCGGTCGGCGCGCTGGCCTGCCCGGCCGTCGCCGGCTTGGACGCCGAGCCGGTATTGGCGGTGCCGAAGTCGGGGCCCTTGGGCGCGGCCTCGCTGGTGCCAGCGGTCGCGCCACCGGCAACCGCACTGGCTGCGTCACGTCCCGGCGCACTGAGCGTCGCCACATCGTCCTTGTCGTCGACGAAGGCGGTGGTGCGGCCACTGCTGCCGGGGCCACCGAACATGATGCCACCGCCATTGTCGACCCCGCCCTGGTCAGCGGTGATCACCTTGCCACTGGCGTCCAGCGCATCGACCTGGATGTTGAAGCTGTTACCGCCGGTCTTGGTGCTGCCGAACTTCTGCCCCGAGACCTGCAGCGTGTAGTTGCCCGGCTCGAGCCGCTGCTCCATCTCCAGGCCGCCGGTGTTGCCGAGCCCGCTACCCTTGGCCAGGACGTTACCGTTGGCGTCGATCAGCGTGGCCTTGATGCGGTAATCCAGGGATTCGCCGGGCAGAGTCGAACTGGTGAAGCGGTAGCGTCCGGCCTCGTCGACGGTGAACGGATGCTGCTGCACGCCGCCGAAGAAGAAGCTCTGGCTACGGGCATCGGAGCTGGATTTGAAGAAGCTGGTCAGGTCGACCTTGGCGGCCGCGGCCTGCGCCTGCTTGAGCGCCTCGCTCTGGGCCATGGCGGGCAGTGCGGTGGCGACACCGACGGCCAGGATAAGGGTGGAAAACGCGCGATACTTCATGGGGCCTCTCTGCGTTGACTGCCTGCGGATCGCTGCAGCATAACAGAGGCGCTTGCCTGAACACCTTAACGGTTCTCAGGCAAGCGCCTGTGACAATGCGTGATGACTGGCCGGGACATCGGCCAGCGGACGATTCAAATCGCTTTTTCAAATCACTGTTTCAAGCCGGGGACCGGCGCGCGCGGGTACGCACCGGCCCGCCGCCACCTTAGCCGTCGCTCTCGCTCTCGGCAAGATCGACCAGTTCGCGAATGGCCACCGCGATCAGCGCGAAGCTCACCTGGGTGCCGGCATTGATCTCGCCCAGCAGCGCGTTCCAGCGCTCGAACAGCGGCGCGTGCTGCTCCTCCCAGCGGGTCACCCGCGCTTCCACCTCGCGCGGGGCATCGCTCATGCCCAGCACTTTCACCGTCAGCGCCAGTTGCTGGCGGTCGAGGTCGTCGCGGAACGTTTCCCGCGCCTGCATCTGCCAGCTGTCACGCACCTCGAGGGCATTGATCTGGCGCATCATCCACGGCAGCTCCAGCTGGTGGCCGATGGCGTAGTAGACCTCGGCCACGCGCTTGAGCTTCTCGCCACTGACACGCGCTGCCTGGATGATGCCGAGACCGGCATAGAGGCTCGGCGCGGCAGCCACCACCGCAGCCTGGGCCTTGGGCACCCCGGCTTCGACCAGCTCGTCGCGGCGCCCTTCCCAGGCCTCTCGTTCGTCGCCCTTGAGGCGGTTGCCGATGTCCTCCTGCAGCTGGGTCAACTGGGGCGCGAACTGCTCCACGCACTCCTTGACGCTGAGCGTGCCGCGATGGCGCAGGAACCAGCGCGTGGCACGCCGCATCAGGCGCATCAGATCGAGCATCATACGGTACTGGACCTGACTCTCGACCCGGTAGTCGAGCGCCTCGATCTGCTCCCACAGACGATTGAAGCCGAAGCTGTCGCGGGCGATCACGTAGGCCTGGGCAATCTCCAGGCGCGACGCGCCGGTGGAGTCGCGCAGCTGGCGTACGAAGGTGATACCCATGTGATCGACCAAGTCGTTGGCGATCTGGGTCGCGACGATCTCGCGCTTCAGCCGATGCTGGGCAAGATCGTCGGCGAACCGCTCGGTCAGGGTCGCCGGAAATGCCTTGGCCACGTGCTGCTGCAGCTGCGGGTCGTTGGGCAGATCGGCGGCGATCAGATCGCTCTTCAGCGTGCTCTTGGCGTAGGAGATCAACACGCTCAGCTCGGGCAGGGTGAGCCCACCGTCGGCGTTGCTGCGCTCACCGAGCAGCTCGTCGCTGGGCAGGAACTCGAGCTCACGATCGAGGCTGCCAGCAGCTTCGAGTTCGTTGATGAAGCGCCGGTACGGCCCCATCCCCTCCAGCGACTGCAGCTCGGCGAGCGACAGCGCCTGGGTCTGACGATAGTTGTCGCGCACCACCAGCTCGCCAACCTCGTCGGTCATCTCCACCAGCAGTTGGTTACGCTGCTTCTCGGTCATGTCGCCGCGCTGGACGATCCCGTCGAGCAGGATCTTGATGTTGACCTCGTGGTCGGAGCAGTTGACGCCGCCGGCGTTGTCGATGAAGTCGGTGTTGACCCGAATCCCCTTGGCCGCGGCTTCCATGCGCCCGCGCTGGGTCAGGCCCAGGTTGCCGCCCTCGCCGACCACGCGGCAGTTGAGCTCGCGGCCATCGATGCGCAGGCCATCATTGGCCTTGTCGCCGACATCGGCATGGCTCTCGTCGTGGCCCTTGACGTAGGTGCCGATGCCGCCATTCCAGATCAGATCCACCGACGACTTGAGCATGGCGTTGATCAGGTCGTTGGGCGACAGCTTGTCGGCCTCAATGCCGAAGGCCTTTTTCATCGGCGCCGAGATGGCAATCGACTTGGCATCGCGCGAGAAGACCCCGCCACCGTCCGAGATCAGCCCCTCGTCGTAGTCCGACCAGCTCGACCGCGGCGTCTCGAACAGGCGCTTGCGCTCGGCGAACGACTTGGCCGCATCCGGCGTCGGGTCGACGAAGATATGACGGTGGTTGAAGGCGGCGACCAGACGGATCTTGTCGGAGAGCAGCATGCCGTTGCCGAACACGTCGCCGGCCATGTCGCCGATACCGAGCACGCTGAACTCATCCTTCTGGGTGTTGAGGCCCATCTCGCGGAAGTGCCGCTTGACCGACTCCCAGGCGCCGCGGGCGGTGATCGCCATGCCCTTGTGGTCATAACCCTGGGCACCGCCGGAGGCGAAGGCGTCGCGCAGCCAGAAGTCATACTCCAGCGAGATCGCGTTGGCGTAGTCGGAGAAGGTCGCGGTGCCCTTGTCGGCGGCGACCACCAGGTAGGGGTCGTCGGGATCGTGGCGCACCACCGCCTGCGGCGGCACCACGTCGGTACCATCGAGGTTGTCGGTGATGTCGAGCAGGCCGCGGATCAGCAGGCGGTAGCACTCGATGCCCTCGGCCTGGATGGCGTCGCGGTCACCATTCTCGGGCATGCGTTTGCAGATGAAGCCACCCTTGGCACCCACCGGCACGATCACCGAGTTCTTGACCTGCTGCGCCTTCATCAGACCCAGGATCTCGGTGCGGAAATCCTCGTTGCGGTCGGACCAGCGCAGGCCGCCGCGGGCGACCTTGCCACCGCGCAGGTGGACCCCCTCCATGCGCGGCGAGTAGACGAACACCTCGAACATCGGCCGCGGCTTGGGCATGCCCGGAACCTTGCTCGGCTCGAGCTTGAACGAGATGTACGCCTTGGCGCTACCGTCGTCCCCCGGTTGGAAGTAGTTGGTCCGCACGGTGGCCTGGATCAGGTCGACGTAGCGCCGCAGCAGCAGGTCGTCATTGAGGCTGGCCACCTGATCGAGCAGCGCATTGAGGTCGTCGACTGCCTCCTGGCAGCGGCTGTCGCGGTCGCCGTCCAGATCCGGGGCAAAGCGCAGTTCGAACAGCCGCGACAGACCGCGGGTGATATCCGCATGCGCGGCCAGGGTGTTGGCGATGTAGTCCTGCGACAGCCCGATGCGCAGCTGCTTGAGATAACGCGCGTAGGCGCGCAGCACCGCCACCTGCCGCCAGCCGAGGCCGGCGCCGATGATCAGCCGGTTGTAGGCATCGTTTTCGGCGTCTCCCACCCAGATCCGCGTGAAGGCGTCGATGAAGTTGTCGCGCATCGCCTGCAGATCGACCTCGCCGGCGCCGCGGTAATCGAAAGAGACGTCATGAATCCAGTAGGTCTGGTGCTCGGTATCGATATGATATGGGCGCTCGCTGATCACCCGCAGCCCCAGATTCTCGAGCACCGGCAGCATGTCGGAGAGCGGAATCGGCGAGTCGGTATGATAGAGCTTGAGATTGACACTATCGGCGGTGTTCTCGGCCAGATGATAGAGGCTGACCCCGATCGGCGCGCCGTCATCGAGCCCGCTCAGGTGGCGGATGTCGTTGGCTGCGGTGCGCGCCGAGAAGTCGTCACGGTAGCCGCCGGGGAAGGCGTCGCGGAACACCTGTGCCTGGCGGTTGCCTTCCTCTTCACCCAGGCTCTCGATCAATGCACCGTGCAGATCCTCGCGCCAGTTACGCGCCAGGAAGATGACCTTCTTCTCCAGCGCCCGGCGGTCGAAGGCCACCGGCTCGTCGCCGTTGAAGCGCAAGGTGAACTGGATGCGCGCCAGCACCGACTCCGAGAGATAAGGGTTGAAGTCGGCGAAGGTGGCGTCGAGTTCATCGCACAGCAGGTTCTGGATGCGCAGACGTAGATCGGTGGAGAAGATGTCGCGCGGGACGAACACCAGGCAGGAGTAGAACTGGCCGCAGCGGTCTTCGCGGATGAACAGGCGCACGCGGCGGCGTTCGCGGATATTGAGAATGCCGAAAGCGGTCTGACTCAGCTCCTCGATGGTGCTCTGGAACAGATCGTCGCGCGGGTGCACCTCGAGAATCTGCAACAGCAGCTTGCCGTTGTGGCCCTTGGGGTTGACCCCGGCGGCGTCGATCACCGCCTGCACCTTGCGCCGCAGCACCGGCACCGAGCGCGGTGACTCGTTGTAGACCAGCGAGGTGAACAGCCCGAAGAAGCGCCACTCGCCGATCACCTTGCCCTGCTTGTCATGGCGGGTGATGGCGATGTGATCGGGATAGGTCGGCCGGTGCACCAGCGCATGGTGGGCACTCTTGGCGAAGCGCAGCAGCGCCGGCATGGGGCCCGGCTCCTCGTCGGGCTCGAAGCGCACCGACTCCTGATAGCGCGGCTCGTCGAGCTTGAGCACCCCCAGCTCGCTGCCCTCGACCCGCGTCTCGCGCGCCTTGGCGCCGCTGCCGGAGAGCCGGCTCTCGGCGAAGCCGAGGAAGGTGAAGTGCTCGTCGAGCAGCCACTTGAGGAACGCCACCGTCTCCTTCTGATCCGCCGCGCTCACCGAGGCGGGGCGCTGGGCCTCGACCTCGGCGATCACCTCGCGCAGCTTTTCGCACATCGGCTCGAAGTCAGTGACCGCGGTGCGTACGTCACGCAACACCTCATGCAGGCTCTGCTCCAGGCCATCCAGTGTCGCCGTATCGCTGTGGCGATCGATCTCGATCAGAATCAGCGACTCGCGCGACGCCGGCGCCTCCTTGGCCCGCGGCCCGGTGATCTTCACCGCGTGGTGGCGGGCGTCGCGCTCGACCGCCAGCACCGCATTGTGGATCGCATGCAGGGTCAGGCCGCGACGGTTGAGTTCCATACGCACCGAATCGACCAGAAACGGCATGTCCGGGTGCAGCACCGAGACCACGGTGTGCGGCGACTGCCAGCCGTGCTCTTCGAAGTTGGGGTTGAAGATGCGGACCTTGGCATCGCTGGGATCGAAGGTGCGCATGAAGTGCCACGCCGCGAGCGTGGCACCGTAGACATCGTCCAACTGGCGGTCGGCCGCCTCCTCGAAGGGCGCCGTGGCATAGAGATCCTCGGCGAAGGCGGTGATCCGCTTCACCTTCTCCTCGGGAAGTCGCTTCGCCAGCTTCTCCCGCAGCTGCTCCAGAAACTCCGTCTTTCCTTCGATCGCGACGTGTTGCATCTATCACCTCGGCTGGCACCGGCCGTCGATATGGCGGCCGCATTCACATGGTGCGAAGCTTACGCCAGCGCCCGAGGGCGCCCTATCCACTTGAAGCTTCGTTATGGCGCATGTCGCTTACGCATCATGACACCCACCATCCGACGCCGGTGCGACTTGACAAATTCAGGCCGTCTCGCGGCGCTCGAGCACGACCCCACACTCGCAGTGGTCGGTCCAGGGAAACTGGTCGAACAGCGCCATCCGCGTGATCCGATGCGTCTGGGTGAGCTGCGCCAGATTGACCGCCAAACTGTCGGGGTTGCAGGAAATATAGACGATTCGCGGGTACTCCATCAGCGGCGCACAACTGGCGGCATCGAGACCGGCCCGCGGCGGGTCGACCAGCACGGTGGAGAAGTCGCATGCATCGAGGGCCATCGCGGCCACTCGTCGCCCCTGCTTCTCTCCGGCCAGCGCCTGGGCGAACTCCTCCGCCGACATCCGCGCCACGTGCACGTTGTCGATCCCGTTGGCGGCGAGGTTGGCCTGGGCCGAAGCGACAGAGGTCCGTGAGATCTCGGTGGCCACCACGCGGCGGAAGTTCTCTGCAAGCGCCACGGTGAAGTTGCCGTTGCCACAGTAGAGCTCGACCAGGTCGCCGACGCTGCTGCGTGTGGCATCCCGCGCCCAGCCGAGCATGGCGCGGCAGATCTCGGCGTTGGGCTGGGTGAAGCTGTTCTCCACCTGCTGATAGTGGAACTCGCGCCCTTCGACCGTCAGGCGCTCCCACACGTGATCGCGCTCGAGCACCAGGCGCTGCTTGCGCGAACGCCCGATCAGCGCCACCCCCAGCGTCGCCTGCAGCTCGCGGGCACGCTGCTCCCATTCGGCGTCCAGCGGCTTGTGATAGATCAGCGTGACCAGCGCCTCACCGCTGAGCGTGGTCAGAAATTCGACCTGGAACAGCTTGCGCCGCAGCGTGGTGTCGTCGCGAATGGCCTCCAGCAGCTGGGGCATCAGTGCATTGATGCGCTCGCCAGCGACCGGAAATTGATCGACACGCACCACCTTCTGGGCCACCCGGCCCTTGTGCAGCGGGGCCTCGGGGTCGGGTTCGAACATGGCGTAGTAGAGATCCTCCCCTTCGTGCCAGAGGCGGAACTCGGCGCGCATGCGGTAGTGCATCGGCGGCGAGGCGAAGACCTCCAGCGGCGGCGGGTCGAAGGCGGCGAACTGCTGCTCGATCCGCGCGCGCTTGGCCGCGAGCTGGGCGTCGTAGCGCGCCGGGTCGATGGTGGTGATGACCACGAAAAACTCCTCAATCGATAGCGGAAATAGCAGTGTCGGCGGGCACCGCGGCGACGGCCGGCAGAGGCCGCGGCGGGGCGAAGCCGAAGCCGGCCAGCGCCGTGGCCAGCCCAGTGGCGTCGGCGCCGGTCGCCCAGCTGGTGCCGGTCGTCACCGCGGGCAGCGTGGCCGCCGGCGCGGCCAGGGGCACGACATCCAGCACCTGCCCCAGGCGGCGCGCGATCGCAGCACCCGAGTCGATCCAGCGGATAGGGCGTGGCGCCTGCGCTTCGAGCTCGGCGCGCAGCAGCGGAAAATGGGTGCACCCCAGCACCACCGTGTCCAGCGCCGGCTCGCGCCACAACGGCATCAGCGCAGCGGCCAGCGCCTCGGCGTCGAGCGCGGCGCCAGCCAGCTTGCGCTCGGCGGCAACCACCAGGGCATCCGCGGCGACGCCGACGAGCCGGCAGTCAGCGGCGAAATCGGCCACCAGCCGCTGCAGATAGGCACGGTTGAGGGTGGCAGTGGTCGCCAGCAGACCGATCACCCGCGAGCGGCTGGTCTCGCCGGCGGTCTTGATCGCCGGCACCGTACCCACCACCGGAATCGCCAGCCGCGCGCGCAGCGCCTCCAGCGCCAGCGTGCTGGCCGTGTTGCAGGCCACCACCAGCGCCCGTGGATGGCTCTCGGCACACGCCGCCAGGCATACCTCGACGATCCGCTCCACCAGCCAGGCATCGGGCTTGGTGCCGTAGGGCAAGGCGGCGTTGTCGCAGACATAGTCGAGGCCGAGTTGGGGCAGCCAGCGCCGGATCTCGGCGCTGACCGAGAGCCCACCGACACCGGAGTCGAAGATCAGCGCATCACGCATGGGCCGGGCTCCCGGCGAAGTGGGTCAGCAGCGTCTCGATCAGTGCGCGCAGGCGGGCCGGCATGAAGTCGCGCTCGGCGTAGAGCAGGTGGACGTCGAGCGCGGGGATCGGAAATGTCTCGAGCAGGCGCACCAGGCGCCCCGCCGCCACCTCGGGCTCTCCCAGGAAGGCGGGCTTGACCACCAACCCCATGCCCAGCGCCGCGGCCTCGATCAGCGCGCGCCCGTTGTTGCACGCAAGCGCCGGACGAAACCGCACCCGCTGCGGCTCGCCGTCGACCTCGAAGGTCCACTGCGGCCCCTGACGTGCCAGCGTGTAGTGGAGACAGCGGTGATGCTTGAGCGAGCGAGGGTGATCGGGGGTGCCGTGGCGATCCAGATAGTCGGGGGCACCGTAGAGGTAGCACGGCATGCGCATCAGCGGCCGGGCGATCAGGCTCGAATCCTCGAGCGCGCCAATCCGCACCACCAGATCGTAGTCCTCGGCCAGCAGGTCGACGTGACGATCCTCGAGCACCAGCTCCAGGGTGACCGCCGGATGCGCCTGTTCGAAGGCTTCGAGCACCACCATCAGCGCCTGCGCGCCGAAATCCATCGGCGCCGACAGCCGCAGGCGACCGCGAATCTCGCCGCGCTGTTCGCCCAGCCCCGCCTCCAGCTCGTCGAGCTCATCGAGCAGCCGCGCGGTGGTGGTCAGATAGCGCTCACCCTCAGCGGTCAGCTGTAACCGCCGAGTGGTACGCGCCAGCAGGCGCACCCCGAGACTCTCCTCGAGGCGCGATATCTGCTTGCTGACCATGGCATTGGACACGCCCAACCGGCGAGCGCCGCCGGCAAAGCTGCCGGCCTCGACCACGGCCCGGAACACCTGCATCGCCTGTAGCCGATCCATCCCGGCCCCCTCTCGCGCTTTAGGGCGACCATTCTACGCAAAGCGACGACGATCGCGCAGTGCGATCGTCGTCGAAGGATCGCGCCGTGCGATCGTCTGGGCATCGTGCCGTGCGGGCCGGCGGCCCGCCACGCTCAGGCGTCGAGGGGAGACGGCGCGTCACGGAACTCGGAGTAGAGCTCCGGATAGGCCTCCTGCAGCCGTGACAGCTCGGACTCTGCCTGGGGCGGCATCTCGGCTGCCAGGCGTGTCAGGTCATCATCGTCGAAGTGCTCGCGGATCAGCGGGAACAGCTCCTCGCGTTCGGCACGTAGATAGGCGCGGTGGGCCTCGAGATAGGCGCGCAGATCCTCGGCGAACTTGTCCATCGGCATCACCCCATCCATCAGGATCATGTCGATGTCGCCGGAGAGACGCATCAGCTGTTCGTGGAGATGCTGATAGTCCTCCGCCAGCCGTGCAAACAGCGCATCGGTGTCGCTGGCCCGACTGGAGAGTTGCTCGCGGCAAATGCGCTCCAGCGGAATGGTGAAGCCGCTCATGTAGTCGAGAATGTAGTCCACCACCTCACGAATCAGGCGGAAATTGGGGCGTTCGCCATCGGCGAGCGTCTTGTGCTTGAGGTGCAGCACGTGGAGCAGACGCGCCATGTTGGCGTGATCCTGGCGCAGTTGAGTCAGCATGGGCATGGGAGTTCTCCTGTCCGTGCAGCGGCAATGACGACGAGCGTGAAGTGGCGAGACTGGAATCCAGCGTGCCGAGACCTCAGTGTAGCGGCACTCGATGGCCGCCGTGTAGTGCTGCAGTGTAGCGCCGTCGCGTCGGCCACGTGACCCGCCGCGACTTTATTCGACGGCCCCCTGAACTGCCGAGCAAACGGTGCCGGAGCACTCGATCCGCGGTGGCCATACTGTCTCGGGGCGCACTTGGGTAGAATCGACGACGTGCCGTTCGCAGTGCCCCGGCGCCACCAGGCATGGCTCGCGGGCACAGGCGCGACCTGCGCCGCGAGCGGCCCTCGAATGTCTTACCCTAGCGGGTTTGGGAGAGAAAGCCCTACGCCTTAAGTCGCGATTGGCGTAGTGAAATGTACCCGCTCGTTGCCGAGCGCAAACCGGAAGTACGCCGATGGACCTCTTTGCCGATAGCGCCCCCCAGGACAATGCGCCGCTCGCCTACCGCATGCGGCCGACGCGTCTCGACGACTATGTCGGCCAGGAAGCGCTGGTCGGCCCGGGCAAGCCGCTGCGACGCATGGCCGAGAGCGGCAGTGTGCGCTCGATGATCCTGTGGGGCCCGCCGGGCGTGGGCAAGACCACCCTGGCCGATATTCTCGCCGAGGCGTCGGGTGCCCGGCTCGAAAAGCTCTCGGCAGTCATGGCCGGGGTCAAGGATATCCGCGCCGCGGTGGAGCGGGCCCAGGAGGCGCAGCTGCGCGAGCGTCAGACGCTGCTGTTTCTCGACGAGATCCACCGCCTCAACAAGAGCCAGCAGGATGCCCTGCTGCCGCACGTGGAGTCGGGCCTGTTGACGCTGATCGGCGCCACCACCGAGAACCCCTCGTTCGAGGTCAACTCCGCGCTGCTGTCGCGGGCCCGGGTCTACGTGCTCAAGGCGCTCGACGAGCAGGCGCTGATCACGGTGATCAAGCGCGCCCTGGGCGATGCCGAGCGCGGCCTGGGTCAGCGTGACATTCGCGCCAGCGACGAGGCCCTGGCGATCCTCGCCCGTGCCGCGGCGGGTGACGCACGGCGCGCCCTGGGGCTTTTGGAAACCGCCTGCGACTTCACCGGCCGCGACGACCATGGCGAAACCCTGGAGCGCGATGCCGTGGTCGAGGTGATCGGTCATCAAGGGGCGGCCTTCGACAAGCAGGGCGAGCACTATTACGACCTGCTCTCGGCGATCCACAAGTCGATACGCTCATCGCGGCCCGACGCCGCCCTGCTCTACATGGCGCAGTTCATGCGTGGCGGCGGCGATCCGCTCGACGTGGTGCGTCGGCTCACCGCGATCGCCTCGGAGGACGTCGGCAATGCCGACCCGCGTGCCCTGCCGCTGGTGATCGCGGCCTGGGATGCCTATCTGCGTCTGGGCGACTACGAAGGTCAGCGCGCCATCGCCCACGCCGCCATCCATCTCGCCACCGCGCCCAAGAGCAACCGCGTCGATCAGGCCTGGGCCCAGGCCAAGGCGTTCGTGGCCGAGCATGCCGATCTCGAGGTGCCGGTCTATCTGCGCAATGCACCGACCCAACTGATGGCGTCGCTGGGCTACGGCGAGGGGTACCGCTACGCCCATAGCGAGCCCAACGGCTACCCCGCCGGCAGCGCCCACGACTGCTGGCCATCGGCGCTACCCAAGGCCAGTTTCTACGTGCCCAGCGAGTTCGGCCAGGAGAAGCGCTATCAGCAGATGCAGGCGTGGCGTGACGAACTCGACCGTGAGGCCGATCGCCAGGCATGAGGCGACAGCCCGTCGCCAGCGGACGGCGACGGGCCGATGATGAATCGAGCGACAGGCGCGGCCCGCTGGACGGGCCGCGACGGCTCAGGGCGTGGCGGGTGACTGCTCGCGGATGACGTCCGCGCTGGCGGGGATCTCGAAGCGGAACTTGGCCGGGTCGATGTTGCCGTTGACGTCGGCATGGTCGAACTTGATCGCGGTGCGCTGGCCGGTGCTGTCGGTCATCTGCAGCATGCCCAACTTCTCGCTGTAGAAGGTCAGCTTGAGCTGCTCGAACAGGGTGTCGTTGGCCTTGGGCTTGAGCGTGAAGGTCTCGCCGGTGCCCTGCTGCTGCCCCGTCACCTCATAGTTCTGTGCCAGCTCCGAGGCACTGCCGGAGAGCAGCAGCGCCGGCGTGTGGGTGACGCGATCATCGAGCGGCTGGATCGTGGCCTGCTCGAGGTCGGGATCATAGAGCGTCACCTCCTGGCCGTTGGAGACCACGATCTGGCGGTAGGGCTCGTTCACCTCCCAGCGGAAATGGCCGGGACGCGACAGCCACATGTGGCCGCTGGTGTCCTGCAGGCTGGAGCCCGAAGCGTCCAGAATCTGCTGATCGAAATCCGCGGAGTAGGTCTTGAGCGGCTCGAGCAGCCGGGTCAGGCGTTCGACCGAGGCCGGGTCGGCGTGCGCCGCCTGGGTGGCCAGCAGCAGTGCAGCGGCAGCCAGGCTCTTCATCATACGCATGGGCATTCCTTGTCTGAGTGCGGAGAACATGATCCTTGGACAGCGGGAAGGCCGCCGGGTTTAATGCCCGGCGGCCGGGCTCAGTTGCCGACCGGCGGCGGCGCCAGCACCTCGCGTGAGCCGTTGTTGCCCATCGACGAGACGACGCCGGCCTGCTCCATCGCCTCCACCAGCCGCGCGGCGCGGTTGTAGCCGATCTTGAAGCGGCGCTGGACCGCCGAAATGGAGGCGCGCCGGCTCTCGGTGACAAACTGCACCGCCTCGTCGTAGAGCGCATCCTGCTCGGCGTCCTCGCCGTCGCCGCCTTCGGCCTCGAGGCCGGCGAGAGCGTCGGCGGAGACGCCGCCGGAGAGAATCTCCTCGATGTACTCTGGCTCGCCGCGCCGCTTCCAATCCTCGACGATGCGGTGCACCTCGTCATCGTCGACGAAGGCGCCGTGGACACGCTGCGGCATCCCCGCCCCCGCCGGCAGATAGAGCATGTCGCCATGGCCGAGCAGGTTTTCGGCGCCGCCCTGGTCGAGGATGGTGCGCGAATCGATCTTCGACGACACCTGAAACGCCATGCGGGTGGGGATGTTGGCCTTGATCAGGCCGGTGACCACGTCGACCGACGGCCGCTGGGTGGCGAGGATCAGGTGGATACCCGCGGCGCGCGCCTTCTGCGCCAACCGCGCGATCAGCTCCTCGACCTTCTTGCCGACGATCATGAACATGTCGGCGAATTCGTCGATCACCACCACGATATAGGGCAGCTTGGCCAGCGTCGGCGGCTGCTGGTGCATCTCCCACGGCTGCGGCTCCCATAGCGGGTCCTGGACCTGGGCGCCGTGGCGCTCGGCCTCGTCCAGCTTGGCGTTGAAGCCAGCGATGTTGCGCACGCCCATGGCCGCCATCAGCTTGTAGCGCCGCTCCATCTCGGCCACGCACCAGCGCAGGGCGTTGGCCGCCTCTTTCATGTCGGTGACCACCGGCGCCAGCAGATGCGGGATGCCGTCGTAGACCGACAGCTCGAGCATCTTGGGGTCGACCATGATCATGCGCACTTCGTCCGGGGTCGCCTTGAGCAGCATCGACACCAGCATGGTGTTGATCCCCACTGACTTGCCTGAGCCGGTGGTACCGGCCACCAGCAGGTGCGGCATCTTGTTGAGATTGGCCACCACCGGCTTGCCACCGATGTCCTGACCCAGCGCCAGGGTCACCGGCGAGTCGGCTTGCTGGTAGACGTCGGAGTCGAGCACCTGACGAATGCGGATCATGGCCCGGTTCGGGTTGGGGATCTCGATCCCCACCGTGGGCTTGCCGGGGATGACCTCGACCACACGCACGCTCTTGACCATCAGCGAGCGCGCCAGATCCTTGGCCAGGTTGCTGATCTTGGAGACCTTCACCCCTGCCGCCGGGCGAATCTCGAAGCGCGTGATCACCGGACCCGGCCAGGTCTCGACCACCTCCGCCTTGACCCCGTACTCGCGCAGACGCATCTCCAGCAGCTCGGCCATGTCGGCGAGCTGCTCGGGGGTGTAGTTGGGCTGTTCCGGGTCGGCCGGCGTGGTCAGTCGAATCGAGGGCAGATCGCCGGTGGGCTCGGGCATGTCATCGAACGCCGGGCGCTGGCTCTGCAGATGCTCGACGGTCCACAGGGTCGGCTGATCGTCCGCCGCTGCCCGGGCCTGATCAGCGGTGGCCACGTCACCGCGCGGCGGCGCGGCGCTGACGCCGCTCGAAGCCGGTGCCGGTGCGTCGGGATAGTCACGGGCAGCTTCCCTGACCTCATCGCCGGCATCGTCCCGCTCATCTTCCGGGACGTCGTCATGCCATGGGGCCTGGGCGCCGTCCACACGACTGCCGTCGGCGCCCCCGTGCGGCAACGGCGAGCGCTCGACCGGCACCTCTCTCTCATCGGCTTCCGGCGACTCGCCCGCGTCATCGAGCCCCCGATACGTGGGTTCGCGTCTTGTCGGTGCGGCAAAGCGCGAACCGTCAGCGCCACCGCGCTCCCGACCGAGGCTCGGTTCACGCGCACCGGCATCGGGCAGATCGCTGCCCAGGCCAGCCGCAAACGCGCCCAGTGTCGGCTCGGCGGGCCCGGGGTGCGTCGCGACACCACCCTCGACGGCGCCACCGCGAGTGCCATCGTCATCCTGGCGCGGCGTTTCGGCGCCGCTAACGTCGGAGCCGCTTTCGTTGGCGGCGCGGGCATGGCGCCAGTCAGCCGGCGCCTCATGGCGCTCGGCACGCAGCCCCCACTGTGCGGTGGGCGCCTCGTCTTCCGCCGCGGAGAGTCGGCCGCTGTCAGCGGATGCCGCACGCGGGTCCGCAACCTCCGTGGCGGCGCCGTCATCGTCGGCATCCGCTCCTGTCACCTCCGGCTCCATCGACGCCTGAAACGCCTCCGGAATGCGCCGACGGGTGACATCGGCACGGAACGGCGTACGCGCCGCGTCATCCTCGGGTGTCTCCTGACCAGGCGACACTGGCGCCTCGGGCTCACCGCGCGGCGGCATCGCCGGCGCCTCCGGCGTCACCCCATCGGGCGCCGAGCTTCCCAGAGTCGGTTCGCGCGGGGTCAAAGTCGGCTCGCGCGGAGTCAGGGTGGGCTCGCGCGGGGTGTCGTCGCGGCGCCGCGGCGCCGGCGTGGCTGACCGCGCGGGGCGCCACTCGGCCTCGCTGCGGGGCACGCTGGACGAGCGCTCATGCCAAGTCGGCTCCCGCGCCTCTTCGCGCTGCTGGCGGCTGGCGTAGGCGGCCTCGGGCTGCTTGGCCGAAGGCGTGCGCTCTGGCACCTCCCAGGGGATATCGGTGCTACCGTCGTGGCGCCAGCGCGACTGACGCTGCCCGCTGCCAGACTCGGCGCTCGCCCCTTCCCAAGCCGGCTCACGCTGCAGCGAAGGCTCCTCCTCCCACTGCTCGAGATCCGGCGCGCGCTGCCACGGCAGCCAGCGTGACCACCAGCGCGGCTTGCCCACCGAGGTATCGCCCGCGTCGTCGGGATCGCTCTCCTCGAGCGACGCCTGCTCACGTTCGGCCTGCTCACGTTCAGCCTGCTGCTCGGCGCGGCGGGTATCACGCACCTCACGGCGCTCGGCGCTGCGTGCCCGCACCCACTGGAACAGGCGATTGAGCGAGCTGCCCAGCTCGTCCATCACGGTCAACCAGGACATGCCGGTGAACAGGGTGAAACCGCACATGAAGGCGGCAATGGCGATCAGGGTCGTGCCATGCACGCCGACCAGCTGCGACAGTGCACCGGCGATCCCCATGCCGAGGATGCCGCCGGCCTGATTGGGCAGGTCGCTGGCGGGGTTGTAGAAGTGCAGATCGCCCAGCGTCGTGGTGCTCATCAGCAGCAGCACCAAGCCGCCGGTGTGTACGGCGAGCGCGACCGGGTCCCAGGCGATCTGTACCTGATGCTGGCGCATGATGCGCCACGCCGCCAGGCCGAACATGCCCGGCCACCACAGCGCACTGGCGCCGAACAGTGAATAGAGGACATCGGATAGCCAGGCCCCGATCCGGCCCATCCAGTTGGCGATATCCTGGTCCGGGCCGCTATGCGACCAACCGGGGTCGCCGGGGTGATAGCTGAACAGCGCCAGCAGCAGGAACACGCAGATCGCGAGCAACAGGATCACGGCGCCTTCGCGGGTCACGCCCTGGAGCTGCATGATCACACGACGTGCCTGTTCCTTGGCTTGCGCAGATGAACGACGGCCCTTCTTGGCCGAACTCTTGGCACTCAAACGCTCAACCCCCTCGCGCCTGCTTGCGGCAGGACGCATCAACGGCCGCGTTCCCGTGGGCTTTCCGTGGTCCCCGGGTCGACGGCGATGCACCACCGGCCCGCGACGGCGGGCCGATTTCCTCGACCCGCCATCATACCGGGGCCCGCGTCGACATCACAGGGGGGCGCTACACCCGTCACGGGTGTGGCGATGGTGGGGTCAGGCCGGTGTACGCCCCGGCAGCGCCTTGGCGGCAGGCGCATCCGGCGAGGCGTCCTCGGTGGCGCCGCCATCGCGCAGCCGGAACAGCGCCACGGTCTCGCTCAGGCGCCGGCTCTGCTCGCTCAACTGCTGGGTAGAGCGGCTCGACTGGCGCACCAGTGCGGCGTTGCTCTGGGTGGTCTCGTCGATCTGCGACACCGCGACGTTGATCTGCTCGATACCGTGGGACTGCTCTTCGGAAGCGAGACGGATTTCGGCCACCAGCGTGCTGATACGCTCGATCTGGGAGACGATCGCGGCGACCTGCTGGCCCGCCTCAGCAGCCTGCAGATTGCCGCTCTCGACCTCCTCCACCGTGCGTCCGATCAACCCCTTGATCTCCCGCGCCGAGTTGGCGCAGCGCTCGGCCAGGCCGCGCACCTCCTGCGCCACCACCGCGAAACCGCGACCCTGCTCGCCGGCACGGGCGGCCTCGACCGAGGCGTTGAGCGCCAGCAGGTTGGTCTGGAAAGCGATGCTGTCGATGACCCCGACGACATCGGCGATCTGCTTGGCCATCTCATCGATACGGCGCATCGCCTCGACCGTCGAGTCGACGGTCTTCTGCGCATCGCCTGCAGCCTGGGCAGTCTGGCTCGCCTGGGTGTCGCTCTCCTGGGCTCGCTCCGCGTTCTGGCGCACGGTGGCGTTGAGCTCCTCGGTGCTCGCCGCGGTCTGCTCCAGGCTCGATGCCTGGGATTCCGTGCGCGCCGAGAGGTCCGCGTTGCCTGCCGCCAGCTCCTGGGTATGCCCATCGGTCTCCTCGATCGCCGTGCGCACCTGGCGCACGATCCGCTCGAGGCCATCGCCGATGCCGTTCATCGCCAGCACCAGCTGGCCGATCTCGTCGCGCCGACGGCTGTCGATACGCTGCGACAGGTCCCCCTCGGCGAGCGCCCGGGCCAGCTCGACCGTGCGCTGCATGGGTCGCGAGACCAGTCGCTTGAAGATGACATAGAGCAGCAGGCTGAGCAGGATCGCGATCCCCACCGCGATCAGCAGGAAGCGGTCGCGGGCCGCCATCACCCCGGCGTTGATCTCGTCCATCGACACCGAGCCGGCAATGATCCACTGCCAGTCCGGATAGCGGGTGAACGCCAGCAGCCGCTGCTCGCCATTGGCGGTGTAGTCGAGCTCACCGGAGGCCTTGTCGAACAGCGGCGCGAAGGCGGCGGCGCGCTCGCCCTGGCGCAGGTCGGTGCCCTCGTAGGGCCCGCCTGCGAGCACCTGCCCATCACGCTTGCCACCGGCGGCGATCAGCATGGTGTAGCCCTGCTGACCGATCTTCATGCCACGAATCTGCGCTTTCACTTTCTCCATCTCGGCGCTGATGTCGACGCCCACGAAAAGCGCACCAATGACCTTGCCGTCACTGTCCTGGATAGGTTGATACTTGGTGATATAGGCGGTGCCGAACAGCGTGGCGAGGCCGGTATAGGGCTTGTCCGCCATCAGGTTGGCATAGCTGCGCGAGCCGCGATCGAGCAGCGTACCCATCGCGCGCTTGCCGTCGGCATCCTTGAGCGAGGTCGCCACGCGCACGAAGTCGTCGCCTTCCCGGGCAAAGATGGTCGCCGGGGCAGTGGTCTGCTCGGTGAAGCGATCGAGTTTCCAGGTATTGTCGTTGATCACCTCGAGCCCATCTTTGAGCATCGGCGTCTGGCGACCGGCCACCTCGACCTGCTGATCGGGCAGCAGCACGAAGCGCCCCATGTACTGATCAGAGAAGATGTCGAGAAAGCGATCAGCCTGCTGCTGCAGGCTATAGTCGAATAGCGATAGCATGTCGGCGATGGATGCCTGTTGCGTCGCCAGCTCGTGTTCAGTGGCCTTGCGCAGCTGGCTGCTGCTGGTCTGCGCCATGGCAAAGGCCAGGCCCAGCAATACTACGACCTGAAGCAGGCCGACGATCAGTGCCAGCTTGGTACCGATACCCGCATGGCGCAGCCGTTGTCGAATTGCCGCCATCGATTGTTCTACCTTGTTGTCAGAGGATCAGGGTTCCACAGGATCAGGCGCATTATCGGCAGCAGATGAACAAACCTTAATACAGCAGGAATCATCACAACGCGGCGCACCACCCGGTGACCGCAAGACCCACAGGATGGATGGCATGCTGCGCTGGCTCCCCCCCGCCCCCGTCGACTTTCCCGACGTCGATCAGGCGCTCGACGAGCCCAATGGGCTGCTCGCCGCCGGCGGCGCCCTGACACCGGAATGGCTGCTGGCCGCCTACCGCCGCGGCATCTTCCCCTGGTACGGCGAGGGCGACCCGCTGCTGTGGTGGTCACCCGCGCCGCGCATGGTGCTGTTCCCATCAGAGATTCGTGTACGCCGCAGCCTGGCCAAGCGCCTGCGCAACGGCGGCTTCACCACTACCATCGATCACGCCTTCGCCGAGGTCATCGAGGCCTGCGCGGCTGAGCGCGCGGACAGCGGCGGCACCTGGATCGATGCCGAAATGACCCACGCCTACCGACGCCTGCATGCGCTGGGCCGCGCCCACAGCGTCGAGACCTGGCGCCATGGCGAGCTGGTCGGCGGGCTCTACGGGATCGCGCTGGGCCAGGCGTTCTTCGGCGAGTCGATGTTCAGCCGCTGCGCCGACGCGTCCAAGGTCGCGCTGGTGACACTCGCACGTCATCTCGAGACCCACGGCTTCCAACTGATCGACTGCCAGATGCATACCGCGCACCTGGCCAGCATGGGTGCCAGGGAAATCGCCCGTGAGACGTTCATCGACTACCTTGAGAAGAGCGTGGACCAACCCACCCCAGCCGGCCTCTGGCCCTCGGAGCCCCCGTGAGCAGCGACAATGCGAACCGCAGCACAGCGCAGCGTCAGGCACGCGATCTCCGTTTTTTCCTGACGGTGCCGCACCCCTGCAGCTATCTCTCCGGACGCGAGGCGACGACACTGTTCCTCGATCCACAGGAGCCGCCCACTGCGGACGTCTACGACGCGCTGACCCTACTGGGTTTCAGGCGCAGCGGCGCCAATCTCTATCGCCCCCACTGCGGCGCGTGCAGCGCCTGCGTCTCGGTGCGCATCCCGGTGGAGGACTTCACCCCGTCGCGCACCCAGCGCAAGCTGATGCAGCGCAATCGTGATATCACCACGCGGTTGCGCCCGACGCTGTTCGACGAGCGCCATTACGCGCTCTACGCGAGCTACATTCGTGCCCGCCACGCCGATGGCGACATGTTTCCACCCAGCCGCGATCAGTACCGGCTGTTCCTGACCCAGACCCAGCCATTCGCCAAGCTGCTCGAGTTCTGGCTCGATGAGCGGCTGATCGCGGTCGCCGCCACCGATCTGCTGGGCCACGGACTGTCGGCGATCTACACCTTCTTCGACCCCGATCCGGCACTACAGCGGCGCTCGCTGGGCGTCTTCGCGGTGCTCAGCCAGATTGCGCTGGCGCGCCAGCGCGGCCTGCCCCATGTCTATCTGGGCTACTGGATTCGCGAGAGTCAGAAGATGCGCTACAAGCAGGCGTATCAGCCGCTGGAGTATCTCGACGGCGGCCGCTGGCAGCGCCGGGTACCGGTGGCGGCATTGACCTGAGCCGATTTTTGCCTTCGGCGGCGAGATGGCCCATAATATCGCGCACTTCAGAGGCCCTGGTCGGGCTCGTCGCTGACCGTGGATGGCACCGCCGCCGTTCGCGGTGGTGTGCGTCGACAGCCGACCGTGCGGTCCGCCAACCAATATCCGAGAGGGATCGCCTATATGGCACGAGAAGATCATATCGAAATGGAGGGTGTCGTCGTCGACACGCTGCCCAACACCATGTTCCGCGTCGAGCTGGAAAATGGTCACGTCGTCACTGCACACATCTCCGGCAAGATGCGCAAGAACTACATCCGCATCCTGACCGGCGACAAGGTCAAGGTCGAACTGACCCCTTACGACCTCTCCAAGGGCCGCATCGTCTACCGCTCGCGCTGAGCCCCGCCCTTCGGCCCCGCTGACGGGAATCCGCTTCCCGCCTGCCCATCACGCCCTGATCCACCGTTGTCACGGGCGTTAGCCGCCGCCAGCATCTAGAATCGAAAACGCCTCGCCATGTTGCCATGGCGAGGCGTTGTCGTTGGACGGCCGTCTGTCGGATCACCGGTCCCGGCTAGCCACTCGGCCAGCCGTTCAGATCACTGACTAGGCGACTTCGGCCTCGGTCTCCAGCTGCAGCTCGTCGTTCTCCACGGTGACGTGGACCACGCCACCATTTTCGGCCAGATCGCCGAACAGGATCATCTCCGCCAGCGGCTTCTTGAGCTTCTCCTGAATCACGCGGGCCATCGGTCGTGCCCCCATCTCGGGATCGTAGCCCTTCTCGGCCAGCCAGCGACGGGCATCCTCATCGACATCCAGCTGCACCCGCTTCTCGTCGAGCTGGGCCTGGAGCTCGACCAGGAACTTGTCGACCACGTTGCGCACGATCGATGGTTCGAGACCATGGAACTGGATGATCCCGTCGAGGCGGTTGCGGAACTCCGGCGAGAAGGTCCGGCGAATCACCTCCATGCCATCGGTCGAGTGATCCTGGGTCTGGAACCCGATCGAGCGACGCGAGATCTGCTCGGCGCCAGCATTCGAGGTCATGATGATGATCACGTGACGGAAGTCCGCCTCGCGGCCGTTGTTGTCGGTCAGACGGCCATGGTCCATCACCTGAAGCAGCAGGTTGAAGACCTCCGGGTGCGCCTTCTCGATCTCGTCGAGCAGCAGCACGCAGTGCGGCTGCTTGTTGATCGCTTCAGTCAGCAGACCACCCTGGTCGTAGCCGACATAGCCGGGGGGCGCACCGATCAGGCGCGACACCGTGTGTCGCTCCATGTACTCGGACATGTCGAAGCGAACCAGTTCGATCCCCATCAGATGCGAGAGCTGGCGCGCCACTTCGGTCTTGCCGACCCCGGTGGGCCCGGCAAAGAGGAAGCTGCCGACCGGCTTGTCGGGCGACTTGAGCCCGGCCCGCGAGAGCTTGATCGCCGCCGACAGGCTGGTGATCGCCTCGTCCTGGCCGAATACCAGCATCTTGAGATCGCGCTCCAGGTTGGAGAGCAGCTTGCGATCGGAGCTGGAGACGCTCTTGGGCGGAATCCGCGCGATCGACGCCACTACCGCCTCGACCTGATCGACATCGATGGTCGAGACCCGCGCCTCCGGCGGCAGCAGCCGCTGATGCGCGCCGGCCTCGTCGATGACGTCGATCGCCTTGTCCGGCAGATGACGGTCGTTGATGTAGCGATCCGCCAAACGCGCCGCACTCTCCAGCGCACCGTCGGTGTACTTGAGCTGGTGGTGCTCCTCGAAGCGCCCGCGCAGCCCCTTGAGGATGCGGATGGTGTCGTCCACCGAGGGCTCGGGCACGTCGACCTTCTGGAAACGACGAGCCAGGGCACGATCCTTTTCGAAGATCCCGCGGAACTCCTGGAAGGTGGTCGAACCGATGCAGCGCAGCTCACCCGAGGAGAGCAGCGGCTTGAGCAGGTTCGAGGCGTCCATGACGCCACCCGAGGCGGCGCCGGCGCCGATCACGGTATGGATCTCGTCGATGAACAAGATCGAGTTCTCCTGCTTGCGCAGCTCCGCCAGCAACCCCTTGAGGCGCTTCTCGAAGTCGCCGCGGTACTTGGTACCCGCCAGCAGCGCGCCCATGTCGAGGGAGTAGACCACCGCGTCGGCGATCACCTCGGGCACGTCTTCCTCGACGATGCGCTTGGCCAGGCCTTCGGCGATGGCGGTCTTGCCGACGCCGGCCTCGCCGACCAGCAGCGGGTTGTTCTTGCGCCGACGCGCCAGGATCTGCACCACTCGCTCGAGTTCGTGATCGCGCCCGATCAGCGGGTCGATCTTGCCCAGGCGGGCCTGATCGTTGAGGTTGGTGGCATAGCTGGTGAGCGGATGCTGGCCATTCTCGGCGGCGGCCTCTTCACCCTCTTCGGACTCCTGCGAGGGCTGCTGCGACTGGCCGTGGCCCGCCACCTTGGAGATACCGTGAGCGATGTAGTTGACCGCATCGACGCGGGCCACGCTCTGCTGCTTGAGGAAATAGACCGCCTGACTCTCCTGCTCGGAGAAGATCGCGACCAGCACATTGGCGCCGGTGACTTCGCTCTTGCCGGAGGACTGGACGTGGAACACTGCGCGTTGCAGCACGCGCTGGAAGCCCAGCGTGGGCTGGGTTTCGCGGTCGTCCTGATCCTCGGGGATCAGCGGCGTGGTGGAGTTGATGAAATCCTGCAGATCGGCACGAAGCTTCTCCAGATTCGCCCCACAGGCATTCAGCACATCGGCTGCCGAAGCATTGTCGAGAAGCGCCAGCAGCAAGTGCTCCACGGTCATGAACTCGTGTCGCTTGGAGCGCGCCACGGTGAAGGCCGTGTTCAGGGTGAGTTCAAGTTCTTTACTCAACATGGCAGTCCCCTTTTAGCCACTGAGGGCGTCGGTCGGCACTTTCACAATCGGGCACAAACAGCGGTTTCGCAAGTCCCCGGCGCACAAAGCGTCGCGGACCGCCCCACCACCCCTACTCGACGGCATCCACATCGCACATCAGCGGATGTTCGCACTCGCGCGCATACTCGTTGACCAGGTGACACTTGGTCTCCGCCACGTCGCGGGTGAAGATGCCGCAGGTCGCTTTCCCCTGGGTGTGCACGGCGAGCATGATCTGCACCGCCTTCTCACTGTCCATGGCGAAGAAACGTTGAAGTATCTCGACGACGAACTCCATCGGGGTGTAGTCGTCGTTGTAGAGTACGACCTTGTACATCGGCGGCGGCGCCAGCTGCGGCTCCGACGCCTGTTCGGCAACGTCTCCCTGCTCGTGATGATCAGGGTCGGGAGGGCGCGTCATACCGAGACGCGCCGGCTCCCCATGGGAATCAGACGACACGCTATCTACGATCTCTAACATAGTAAGGATGAATTCCTGAGTGCACGGACCGGGTTCGCCTACCGTCGCACGAGTATCGCGGCGGGTGCGTCTCGCGCCCGGCACCGGTACCCTGTGCCTCGCCGGGCGCCGGCGCCTGGACCGCCTCGCGCAGGAGCGAACCGAGCCGTGTATCAGTGAGGTATTGGATACCGTTGAAGACCCGAGGTTCCCTTGAAGATGCGGCCGATGTCGCCACGATGCAAGCCCGAGCAAAAAATAGTTAGCCATGCGCCCCGGCGCCAGTCTCGCAACGGCTACCGCCTGCGCCCGGCCACGTCTTGTCACGCCGCCCATTCACTCCCCAGGAGCCACCTCGGACCGAACGCCATGGGTCGAATCTACCTGCTGCACAAACCCTATCAGGTGCTCTGCCAGTTCACCGACGATCGCGGCCGTGCCACCCTGGCCGACCATCTGAAGGTGCCTGGCGTCTACGCCGCCGGCCGCCTCGATTACGACTCAGAGGGGCTGCTGCTGCTCACCGACGATGGCGGTCTGATCCACCGCATCAGCGACCCCCGCCACAAGCTGGCCAAACGCTACTGGGTGCAGGTCGAGGGCGCCCCCGATGATGCCGCCCTGGCGGCGCTGGCCCACGGCGTGACGCTCAAGGATGGCCCGACGCGGCCGGCCCGGGTACGCCGGCTGGCCGCCACACCACCGCCGCCGCGCAATCCGCCGGTGCGCTTTCGCCGCGACATCCCCACCACCTGGCTGGAGATCGAGCTGCGCGAGGGGCGCAACCGCCAGGTCCGGCGCATGACCGCCCATATCGGCCACCCCACGCTACGCCTGATGCGGGTCGCGATCGGCCCGTGGCAGCTGGGTGAGCTGGCCCCCGGGGCGTGGCGCAGTGAACCGCTCAACCTGCCGGCGACACCCGCAGCCAACCGCTCGCGATCGCGCCGCCGCTGAGCGCCGGCCGCGACCTGAGCCGCACGGGCTGTGCCGCGCCGCCAGACCCGGTATGATCGTAGCCAGCCCGGCTGCCAGACCCGCGCCGCGGACGAGTTCGAGTGGGGAGAGAGATGACATGAATCGCTGGACACCACGCGTGACCGTGGCCGTCGTGGTGGAGCGCGCCGGCCGCTATCTGATGGTCGAGGAGGATCGTGGCGGCCCGTTCAGCCTCTACAATCAGCCGGCCGGCCACCTCGAGCGCGGCGAGCGGCTGGTCGCCGCGGCGGAGCGCGAAGTGCGCGAAGAGGCCGCCTGGCAGGTGGCGATCACCGACTACCTCGGCCTCTATGTCCACCACACCCAGGACGGGCTCACCTTCCACAGCCACGCCTTCCTGGGGCTACCGCTGGCGCACCTGGGCAACCCGCTCGACAAGGGGATCGTCAGCGCCCACTGGCTGACCTTCGACGAGATCGACGACCTCGAGCGTGGCCGCCGCCTGCGCAGTCCCGTGGTGATGCAGCGCCTGCGTGACGTACGCGAAGGCCGCCGCTTTCCGCTGGATACGATTCGCGAACGCTGACGCCAGCGCTGATACGCCCGCGCCACCGGCACGCATGCCGACAGTGCGGTGCACTCGATGCTACCCCGCGCTTTCGGCTATAATCCCGGGTCATTTATTCAGCCGGCCCGTGCCGGTGCCGGGCGTTTCGCCCCGCCCGTCGCGGGCCCCTGTCGGCCAGAGATTCGCCATGACGCTTGCCATACCGCCATCCGAGACACCCGAGGGCCCGACCGCAACCGGCGCCACCACCGTGATCGTGGGCATGTCCGGTGGCGTCGACTCCTCGGTCACCGCGCTGCGCCTGCTCGAGCAGGGATACCGCGTCGAGGGCCTGTTCATGAAGAACTGGGACGAGGACGACGGTACCGAGTACTGCACCGCAATGGCGGATCTCGCCGATGCCCAGGCGGTCTGCGACAGCCTCGGCATCAAGCTGCACACGGCCAACTTCGCCGCCGAGTACTGGGACAACGTGTTCGAGCACTTCCTCGCCGAGTATCAGGCCGGACGCACGCCCAATCCGGACATCCTGTGCAACCGCGAGATCAAGTTCAAAGTCTTCCTCGACTACGCCGAGATGCTCGGCGCCGACCTGATTGCCACCGGCCACTATGTGCGCCGGCGCCTCACCGCAGACGGCCGCGCCGAGCTGCTCAAGGGTCGCGATGCCAACAAGGACCAGAGCTACTTCCTGCACGCGGTGCCGGGCGCGGCGATCGCCAAGACGCTGTTTCCGGTGGGCGAGCTGGAGAAGTCCGAGGTGCGCGCCCTGGCCGAGCGCCACGGCCTGGCCACCGCGCGCAAGAAGGATTCGACCGGGATCTGTTTCATCGGCGAACGCCGCTTCAGCGATTTCCTCAAGCAGTACCTGCCGGCCCAGCCGGGACGTATCGAGACCCCCGAGGGTGAAGTGGTCGGCGAGCACATGGGCTTGATGTACTACACCCTGGGTCAGCGCCGCGGCCTGGGCATCGGCGGGCTCAAGGCACACAGCGAAGACCCGTGGTTCGTCGCCGCCAAGGATCTCGAGCGCAACGTGCTGGTGGTGGTTCAGGGCGAGCACCCGCTGCTCTACAGCGACACCGCCTACTGCGAACCCGCCGCCTGGATCGCCGGCGCTCCGCCCAAGGCCAAGCGCCTGAGCGCCAAGACCCGCTACCGCCAGCAGGACGAACCGTGCGAGGTCGAGGTGCTCGCGGATGGGGGGCTGGCGGTGCATTTCGACACACCGCAGCGCGCGGTCACCCCGGGGCAGTCGCTGGTGCTCTACGCCGACGACGTCTGTCTCGGCGGTGCGGTGATCCGTGCCACCGCCACCACCGATGCCGGTGCGATCGACCCCACCTCACATACAGGGAGCGCGCGTTCGGCATGAACCCAACGCCCATCCAGTCCGCCCCTCTGGGCGCCAGCGGTCGTCAGGCGCTGGCCCTCGCCGGCGTGTTCCAGGCCGCCACGGTGGTCGACCAGCTCGCCCGTACCGGCCACTGCGACGAGCGCGCCTGGAACACCCTGGTGCGCGCCACACTGGAGACCGACCCGCCCACCTTCGAGTCGGTCTACGGCGGCCACCACAACAATCTGCGCCAGGGCATCGATACCCTGCTGGCGGTGATGTCGCGCCAGCAGGCGGACCCGGCGGTGATGCGCTACGGCTTCTCTATGGTGCTGCTGATGCAGAAGCTGCGCAAGAACCAGGCCATGATGCGCACCCTGGGCGAACGCCTGGGGCGCATCCAGGGCCAGGCCGAGCACTTCGGCAATACCCACGACAACGTGATCGCCAGTCTCGGCGAGCTGTATCAGGAGACGCTCTCGACCTTCCGCTACCGCATCGTGGTGCAGGGTGAGCCGAGCCTGCTGCAGAGCCCGGGCATGCCCCCGCGCATCCGCACTGCCCTGCTCGGCGGCGTGCGCTTCGCCCTGCTGTGGCACCAGCAAGGCGGCCGGCGCTGGAGCCTGGTCTTCCAGCGCGGCGCGCTCAAGCGTGCCCTGCGCGAGCTCGACGGCCACTGAGCGCGGGCCGTCCGCGCGCCTCCTTTCGCCTTATCCAACGCGAGCCACCCGCTCGCGCGACGCTTCGGGAACCCAAGATGATCGAACTCTCTCCTCTCACCGCCCTCTCTCCCGTCGACGGCCGCTACGCCGACAAGACCGCTGCGCTGCGCCAGCACTTCAGCGAGTTCGGCCTGATCCGCGCCCGCGTCACCGTCGAGGTGCGCTGGCTCGAGTGCCTCGCCGCGCACCCCGGCATCGACGAGGTACCGGCGCTCTCCGCCGAGGCCCAGGCCTTTCTCGACCAGTTGGTGAAGAACTTCTCGGTGAGCGACGCCGAGCGCATCAAGACCATCGAGCGCACCACCAACCACGACGTCAAGGCGGTGGAGTACTTCATCAAGGAGGCGATCGCCGAACAGCCCGAGCTGCACGCGATCACCGAGTTCGTGCACTTCGCCTGCACCTCCGAGGACATCAACAACCTCTCCTATGCGCTGATGCTGCGCGACGGCCTCGGCGCGCTGCTGCCCAGCATGCGCGAGATCCACGACGCCATCGCGCGCCTGGCCGCCGAGCATGCCGAGCAGCCGATGCTCTCGCGCACCCACGGCCAGACCGCCAGCCCGACCACCCTGGGCAAGGAGATGGCCAACGTCGCCTACCGTCTGGCGCGTCAGCTCAAGCAGATCGAAGCGGTCGAGTTCCTGGGCAAGATCAACGGCGCCGTGGGCAACTACAACGCCCATCTGGCGACCTACCCGGAAGTGGACTGGGCCGACAATGCCCAGCGCTTCGTCGAGTCGCTGGGTCTGACCTTCAACCCCTACACCACCCAGATCGAGCCGCATGACTATGTCGCCGAGCTGTTCGATGCGATCAGTCGCTTCAACACCATCCTGATCGACTTCGACCGCGACGTCTGGGGCTATATCTCGCTGGGCTACTTCAAGCAGCGGACAGTGGCCGGCGAGATCGGCTCCTCGACCATGCCGCACAAGGTCAACCCGATCGACTTCGAGAACTCCGAGGGCAACCTGGGGCTGGCCAACGCCCTGCTCGACCATCTGGCGCGCAAGCTGCCCATCTCGCGCTGGCAGCGCGACCTAACCGACTCCACCGTGCTGCGTAACCTGGGCGTGGGCCTGGCCTATGGCCTGATCGCCTATCACGCCTCGCTCAAGGGCATCGGCAAGCTCGAGGCCAACCCCCAGCGTCTCGACGACGATCTCGATCAGAGCTGGGAAGTGCTGGCCGAACCGATCCAGACCGTGATGCGTCGCTACGGCATCGAGCAGCCCTACGAAAAGCTCAAGACATTGACCCGCGGCAAGCGCATCGATCAGGCGGGCTTCGCCGCCTTCATCGACACCCTGGCGCTGCCGGATGAGGTCAAGCGCGAGCTCAAGGCGCTGACCCCGGGCACCTACATCGGCAATGCCGCCGCCCAGGCCAAGGCGCTGGGCGCCTGAACGCGACCGCACCACCGCAGGAGGATGCCATGACTGCCGCCAACACCCCGCGCACGCTGCTGGGCGGCCTGACCCCCGCCCAGTTCCTGAGCCGCCACTGGCAGAAGTCACCGCTGCTGATTCGCGGCGCGCTGCCCGACTTCGTGTCGCCGCTGGAGCCGGACGATCTCGCTGGCCTGGCCTGCGAGCCCGAGGTCGAGTCGCGCCTGGTCGAGGAGCAGGGTCCGGACAAGGCGTGGCAGGTCAGCCATGGCCCGTTCGATGACGCCACCTTCGCCCGCCTGCCCGAGAGCGGCTGGTCGCTGCTGGTGCAGGCGGTCGACCACTACGTGCCCGAGGTCGCCGGGCTGCTCGCCCAGTTCGACTTCCTGCCGCAGTGGCGGCTCGATGACATCATGGTCAGCTACGCCCCTAGCGGCGGCAGCGTCGGCCCGCACGTCGACCAGTACGACGTCTTCCTGCTGCAGGCCAGCGGACGACGCCACTGGCAGCTGGGCGGCAAGCCCGGAGACGAGGCACCGCTGATCGCGGGGATCGACCTGCGTATCCTCGACACCTTCGAGGTCCAGCCCGACCAGGATTGGGTGCTGGAGCCCGGCGACATGCTCTACCTGCCGCCGGGCGTGGCCCACCACGGGGTCAGCGCCTCGGATGACTGCATGACCTTCTCGATCGGCTTTCGCGCGCCCTCGGTCGACGAGACCGTCACTGCCTTCGCCGACTACATCGGCGAGCAGCTGGGTGACGCCCAGCGCTATGCCGATGCCGATCTGCAGCCGCCGCAGCACCCCGGCGAGCTGGACGACGCCGCAGTGGAACGCGTGCGTGCGCTCCTGCTGGCGGCGATCGATCGGCCGGATCAGATGGCGCAATGGTTTGGACGCGCCATGACCCAGCCCAAGTATCTCGATCAGCTGGTCCCGAGCGACAGCCCCAGCGATCCGGCCGAGGTGGAGGTAGCGCTCAGCGCTGGCGAACGCCTGCTGCACAGCCCCGGCTCGCGCTTCGCCTGGCGGGGGCAGACGCCGACCCAGGCGACGCTGTTCGCCGATGGCGATGCCTTAGACTGCGATCCGGCGCTGGCGCGCCGCCTGTGCGACGCCGAACCGCTGGACCAGGAGAGCCTGGCACATCCCGAAGCGGCCACCGTGCTGGCCGCGCTGCTCGACGCCGGCAGCCTGTGCTGGGACGAGGATGAGGATGATCAGGACGACGCATGAGCGAGCCGCCACGGCGGCAAGTTCGCCGCAGGCTGCCTACACTGAGTCGGGCCGGCCGCGGCAGAAATGCTGGACGAGTTCGGAAACACTGTTTTAATATCCTTGGCACAAAACCTTGTTCCTAGGTTCAGGAGGAGTGAACATGAAGAAACTGCTTATCCCCGCGCTGGCCATGAGCGTGCTGGCCCTGGCCGGCTGCACCAATACCTCGACCTATTCGGGTGACGTCTACCGCGGCAATCAGGCCGAGACCGCACAGTCGGTCAGCTACGGCACCATTCAGTCGGTGCGCCCGGTGCAGATCCAGGGTGGCAATGGCGAGAGCGTGCTGGGCAGCCTCGGCGGCGCGGTGATCGGCGGCCTCCTCGGCAATCAGGTGGGCGGCGGCTCCGGCAAGACCCTGGCCACCGCGGCGGGTGCGATCGGCGGTACCATCGCCGGCAGCAAGGTCCAGCAGGCGACCGACCGTGTCGACGCCTATGAGCTGGAGATCCGTCAGGACAGCGGCCAGAACGTGGTGGTCGTACAGAAGGCCGATCGCAACTGGCAGGTCGGCCAGCGCGTGCGCCTGATCGCCAGCGGCTCCAGCGTCAGCGTCGCGCCCTACTGACACCTGCCGGCGCACGCCCGCGTCGATCGCAGGTCAGCGGTAACGAAACGGTGCCCTTCCGGGCACCGTTTCTGCGTTCTGGCCGCCCCAACGGGGAATTACCGTTAGCCTGATACTATTTTCGCCTGTCGCCCTTACTTTACATACGCTATCGTATGTTCTGTGGTTAAGACTCTTAAGGGAATGACAGGAACATGAAGGGACGCATGATGGTCACGGCCGGCGTGGCCGCCACCGCGGCACTGCTGTCGGGCACCGCCAGCGCCGACGGCCTGCTGACACTCAAATCGGAAAACGACCTCTTCGCCAGCGGCGGCGACGGTCACTACACCAACGGCCTTGAGATCGGCTGGTCCTTCGCGCCGAGTGCCGGCCACTGGACTCGCCAGCTCGCCGACGCCCTTCCGGGCTGGAGCGGCGCCACGCTGGACGGCGCCGCCTATCGCTTCGGCCAGCAGATCTATACCCCCGAAGATATCGACCAGCGCGGCCTGGTCGAGGATGACCGCCCCTACGCCGGCGTCCTCTACGCCGGGCTCTCGCTGTTCGACGAGTCGCGCACACCCGGCTGGCGCCGCAGCAGCGGCCTGTTCTTCGACGTCGGCCTGGTCGGCCCCGGCTCGGGTGCGCGTACGGTGCAGAAGAACTTCCACCACTGGATCGGCAGCGACGAGCCCGAAGGTTGGCACAACCAGCTCCACAACGAGCCTTTCGTCAACGTCGCCTACTCGACCGCCTGGTGGAAGACCGGCCATCTCGGCGGCCTGGAGACCGAATTCGGCCCCTCGGTGGGCTTCGCCGTGGGCAACCTCTACACCTACGCGGCCAGCGGCCTGGGCCTGCGTCTCGGCCAGGGGCTCGACCAGAGCTTTGGCGTGCCGGCAGTCGCGCCGTCACAGGGTAGCCGGGTCTACTTCCGCGAGGATAGCGGATTCAACTGGTATCTCTTCGCCAACCTCGAGGGCCGGCTCATGGCCCACAACATGCTGCTCGACGGCAATACCTTCGAAGACAGCCACTCGGTGGATCGCCGCCCCTGGGTCGGCGACGCCCAGGTCGGCCTGGCACTGTCGTGGAATCGCTGGCAGCTCTCCTACAGCTCGGTGTGGCGCACCAAGGAGTTCGACGAGCAGGACAGCGGCGATCGGTTCGGCTCGGTGACTCTCTCCACCTGGCTGTGACCCCGGCGCCGCTCGGCATACCCCGAGCGGCCTATCCCGCAGGCACCCAACACGACGGGCGCTNNAGCGCCCGTCGTGTTTTGCAGGTCTATAGGCGCAAGCCCGTATCAGTGCAGCTTGGCCTTGCGCAGCGCCCAGCAGGCCAGACGCTTGCCGACCCATACCAGCAGTGCCAGCAGAATCAGCGTCAGCAGCATCGAGATCGGCTTGACGATGAACGTCGCCCCCAGGATCGCCAACGCTACCGATACCATCCAGCGGTCCTGCGCCGGATCCCCTCTGAGCTGCGCCGGCAGCCAGCGTTCGACCACGCCACCCAACGCCCCCTCCCACGCCTTGAGAGCCAGGAACAGCAGCACGGCAAAGGCGACGAGCCATACGATAAACACGGTCATGCAATACCTCTCCTCACCCCAGAGATCACGATATCAACGCCTTCCGCAGGGTACTCACAGCCTCGATCCGGCGCAACTGCCGGTGAAGCCGGCGCGACAGGCACGGTTTTAGCCCATGACACCCGCTCACCACCTGACACGGAAGCCATGGCACGTTACGATATTGGAGACATGCACAAACGCAAAGGTTCCCAGATGCAGATTGCCCAGAACTCCGTGGTCGCTTTTCACTATACACTGACCAACGACGCGGGAGAGGTCCTGGACAGCTCGGAAGGCCGTGATCCGCTGACCTATCTCCATGGCGCGGGCAACATTATCCCGGGGCTGGAGAAGCAGCTCGAAGGCCGTGCCGATGGCGACAAGCTCACGGTCGCCGTCGAGCCGAGCGAAGGCTACGGTGAAGTCCAGCCGGCGCTGGTACAGGAAGTGCCGCGCGACGCCTTCCAGGGTGTCGAGGAAGTCCAGCCGGGCATGCAGTTCCAGGCCCAGACCCAGGAAGGCCCGCTGATGGTCACCGTGACCAAGGTCGAAGGCGACACCGTCACCGTCGATGGCAACCATCCGCTGGCTGGCGAGAAGCTCAACTTCGACGTCGAGATCACCGAGGTGCGTGAAGCGACCGAGGAAGAAGTGTCCCACGGCCACGTCCACGGCGAAGGCGGCCACGAGCACTGAGTCGCATACCGCTGCGCGCCGTTGACGCGGGCGCAACGTCAAAGGGCAGCCGAGAGGCTGCCCTTTTTTTGTCTGCGTCTATCGCCGCGAGCCTCTTCATGTGGCGCGCGTGATCTGGCAGGTGACTCGCAATGGACCTCAGCCCTCGCTGGCCAGGACCACCCGCTGGGCCAACTGGGTGCGCTCCATGGGGCGCCTTGCCTGCCAGTAGTAGCGCTTCCAGTAGACATTGTCGAGACGCGACAGCTTGACACCCTGCGACGTCGAGGCGTGCAGAAAATAGCCATTGCCGACATAGACACCGACATGATTATAGGGCCCCGGCGGGCGGAAGAAGATCAGGTCGCCCGCCTTGAGATCGCTGCGTGAGACGCGGCTGCCCTCCTGGACCTGCTCCTCGGTGGTGCGCGGCAGCTCGAGCGAGAAGGCCTCTGTGAACACATGCTGCATCAGCGCCGAGCAGTCGATGCCGTGACGGCCATTGCCGCCGAGGACATAGGGAGTGCCGACCCAGCGCTGATGCTCGTCGAGCAGCGCTTCACGGATGATGGTGGGCGAGACGGATGATGGCTGGCGGTAGTCGTGCACCTGCTGCGCCTGCTGACGGGCTCGGGGTGGTGATGCCGCAGGCGTCTGCTGGGCGACGACGAAGCGCGACTTGGCCACGGGAAGCGCGTACTGCGCATGAACCTGTTGTTGTTGTGCGGGGGTCGAGCAGCCACTCACGACGAAGGCAATGGCCAGCCCCAGGGCCGTGCGTTTGAGCATTCAGCGCAACCTCATTCACCGGTGAGCCACCACGGGCATGCCTCGATATCACGCCGCGGGCGTCTCACGACCGGGCAGGCGCCATCGGGCGAATTGAGTCGCTGTGGTGGTGACACCGGTCGGGGTATCACCGCCAGAGCGGCCAGTATTCGGCTCGAAAATCGAAATCGAAAAAAATACGCGCCGTCTGGCCGACGGGCGTAGCACACCGCGGATGATATGTCATCGATAAGCCTTTGACGAGCCCTATCGCAATGAAAGCGCGACTCGATCGCGGCGGCGCATTCAGTGCAGCCGATGCGGCCCGCCCACCAGTACGTCGACGTGCAGCGGCGTCGAGTGGCGCCCAGGGCGGCCAGGAAAGTCGAGACTCGCCCAGCTGCCGGCGAGCAGCGGCGTGGCACCGAGCCAGGCATTCAGCGCCTCGCGGAAGCGACGCAGGAAATCGTCGCGCTCCGGAGTATCGTCCATGAAGAAGCCGAAACCGCTGTAGAGCCCTTCAGCGTAGGCCTGCCAGCTGCTGTAGTGGCGCTCGGCGAGGCGCCCCGCCGCCTCGAGATAGCGCGCCAGCGCGGCATCGTCGAACCAGTCGAGCTGGCGCCCGGCAAGACTCAGATCGACCAGCTGGGCGATATCCCAGGCGGTCATGTCCTCGTCGTTGCAGCCGCAGGCATTGTCGCGCACGTGGCGCAGCCGCAGCAGGTGGACCCGCTCCTCCTCACCGCAGTCACCGGACTCGAGAATCGCGATCTCCTCGGCCAGACGGCGCGCATTGAGCGTATAGGGGGCGTAGTTGATCTGATACTCCTGACGATCCCCCGCCTCGAGCAGGAAATCGAGAAATTCGCCCAGTCCGGTCGCCCCCTGCAGCGCGTATTGATGCTCCAGCCACTCCTGCAGTGCGCGGCGATCCTCCCCCGCCAGCGGCAGCGGCCACTGCCAAGCCGCCTCGTTGAGCGGCCCGGCCAGCGAAATCGCGGTGAACTGCTCGAGGCTCGGACGCGGCCCCGGCTCCTGCCACTGGCTGTCAAAGATCGGCGTCAGCCAATGGAAGCGCGAGCCGGGATCGCGCAGATGCCAGGCAATATCGTCACCCAACCCCGCCTCCTCCGGCGCCTCTTCGGGGCTGAGCAGGCTCTCCCAGGCCAACCACGCCGCGAGCAGCGTCTGCGGCGTGGCGTAGAAGCGCCCGAGCACGCCGGCCAGCGCGCGCGCCTGCGCCTGCAGCTCGGCCGGCGCATAGCGCTCGCTGTCCGCCGCCATGAGCAGATAGAAGGCATACTTCTCGGCCATAAAGATGGTTGCCGCGTGGTCAGCGCAAGATTTCAGCGCCTGGCGCCGCTCACCGGCCACACGACCGCTGCCCGCCGCGCCGGGATGACACGCATCCGCCGCCAGCTGATTGAGATGGTGCGCCTGGGCCGGCATCCAGTAGCGCGCCAGTGCCGCGAGCGGTTCGTCACGACGCAGCGTCAGCACCTCGTTGAGATAGCGCTCGGCATCCTCACGCCGCTCGGGCGCCAGCGGCTCACCGAGCTGGTAGCGGGTCGTCAGATCCGGCTCACGCACGGCCGCCAGCGCCAGCACCCAGGCGTCGGCCGAAGCGTGGCGCTCACGCACCACGCGCCGCGACTGCTGGCGACGGTCATCGTCGAGGCTGTGTGCCAGCGGTGTCTGCCAAGGGCTGCCGGCCGCTCCCAGCAGACGCCCCCAGTCGGCCTCGAAGTCGGCACACAGATCACGCCCCTCGAACAGACTGCGACCACGCTGGTAGGCACGGGCCATGGCGGGCCAGTCGGCGTAGCGCTGCTGCAGCAGATCCAGGCCGTGGGCGGCGAAGGTCTCGGCCTCCTGCGCCGACAGCCAGCCCGCCCCGAAGCCGAGATAGGCCTGGTCGATCAGCCGCAACCAGTCCCACGCCGCCCACTCGAGGGGCTCCACGCGGGCCAGGAAGGCGACCAGCACCTGGCCGTACTCGCGCTGCTCGCCGAGTGAGGCAAGCCAGGTCTCGGCTTCCGCCGGCCCCTCGCGCCCGAGCCGGGCGGCATCCATCTCCCAGCCATAACGATACCCCTGACGCGCCAGCCACTCGAGGCCCGAGAGCAGCGCATCGCGACCGGCGATATCGAGCTGCTCGCGCAGTAGACGCTGCCACCCCAGGCGCTCGTTGGGGTCGGGAGTGAACGGCCAGCGCAGTACCGGGGCAAAAGTCGCGCGTGCGCCCCACAGCGACTCGGCCCACAGCGAGTCCGACACCGCTTCGGCCCCTTCCAGCTGGCGTGCCAGCGCCTGCCAGTCGACCCCGCGGCCCTGACGCTCGCGCTTGGCCAGCGCGCGCCCGGCGGCATCGAGCAGCGGATCGCTCCAGGGCGCCAACGCTGCGCGCCAGCGGGTCAACGAGGGGTAGGCAGTGACGATCTCTGCCGCCAACCAGGCGAGCCAGGCCCCTTGGCGCTCGCTGTCGAGCCACCCCGCTGCCCCGCCCAATGCCAGTAGTTCCAGCGCCGCCAGCCGCGACAGCGGTGGTTGCTGCCCATCGACCGCACTCTCCCACAGCCGCCAGGCGAACTCGTCACGATCCGTGATCGCCAGCGCCTGCAGACGCTCACGCGCCTGAACCGGCGACAGGGCCTGGCGGGGATCGGTGCCCTCGGGCCAACCGCAGAGTGTCAGCTGCTGAGCCCACCACTGGGTGAGAAGTTCGCGCAAAGAGAGACCTCGTGAAACGCCGAAGACAGGACGTCCGCCAGACGATCGAGGAGACCGCCACGGACGCGGCGGCACAGTATACCGGAAAGCGAACGCCCCGCCGACCGCCAGGTCGTCGGGGCGCCATTCTCGAGCGACCTCAGCTCATCTTGTCGACGTGCGTGCGCGTCGTCTTGTGCAGCAGATGACGCAGCAGCCAGCGCCGAACCCGCACCACGAACTGCTCCTGGAACATGATACAGAACAGCACCGTGAGCAGCAGGAACACTGGATAGAGCCACAGATGCACATCGCCGGCCGCGGCCAGGCAGCCGCGGAAGTTGCTCAAGCACAGCCCCGGATCACCCGACAGCACCCTTTCGACGCGCGAGAACACTGCGTACAGCGGCACATGGAGCGCGAACATCGGCAGCGAGGCGCCACCCAGGCGTGAAGCCAGGCGCCTGATTCGCCGGCTCTTGGGCTCCCTCCACTGCGCAGCGACGTAGACCAGGGTCAGCTGCGCCGGCAGCAGCAGCCCATCGTGCAGCAGATAGTACCAGGCGTGCCCGCGACCGAGCAGGAACAGCGCCACTGCGATGCTGGCAGCCACCCCCAGCAGCGCCAGCAGCTGCCGGCTCGGCGACATCGAGCGCCCGGCCTCCCGCTGCTGGGCATAGAAGGTGTAGAGCAGAATGCCGGCGGCGAACTCCGGCAGCCGGATCAACGGATTACGGTGCAGGATACCGGTCTCCGGCACGCCGTAATTGGTGGTGAAGACCACGATCAGCGGGGGGATCAGATAAATGAGATTGACCCATAGCATGGCACGCCGCGGGTGCAGGACCCGACGCAGGCGTGGCGCCAGCCACGGGAAGGTCAGATAGAAGAAGAACAGCGCCGAGATCGACCAGGAGGGGGGATTGAAGGTCAGATAGAGCGGGTTCCAGGCGTGCAGCAGGGTCAGATTGAGCAGCAGATTGATGCCCGTTTCCAGCGGCGACATGGTGTGGTTGAGACTTTTCCAGTCGAGCTGGCCGACGTCGTTGTTGACGTCGTAGACCACGAAGCGCAGCGAAATGTCACTGTCACCCGGCGCGATGGCGAGATAGCCGACCAGCGCCGACACGCTCATCGCCAGGATCAGTGAGCCGATATGAATCGGATAGAGATTCGAGAACCGCTTGAGCAGAAAACTCTTGACCGGCTCGCGCATGCGATGCGCATCGTCGAGATAGACGTGGGTCAGCAGAAAGCCGGAAAGCACGAAGAACGCGCTGGTCGAAAAGAAGCCGATATCGGTCACATAGTGCGACCAGCTACTGATCGAGGGGTAGGTATGCAGGGTGTGGAAGATGACGATGTACAGGCCGAGAAAGAAGCGCAGCCACTCCAGGCCAATGAAACGCTCCTTCTGGCCGGCGCTTTGCGTGCCGGACACGGCGGTCTTTGAATCAGGCATTCCTTGCAGATCTCTGGCCGTCGAAAGGCCTCATTCTACCCGATTCCCGCCGCCGGGCACGCCCCAAGGCGCAACGTGCCCAGGGCAGGAAGCCAGGCCTGGCCGAACAGCCGCCGAACGGACGCTCTTTTCAGGCCGGCTTCCCGGTCCGGTCTAGGCCTTCTTGATCTTGGCCACCACCCACAACAGGATGATGGCACCGATCGTGGCCACCACCAGCGAACCGATCAGGCCGTTGGAGGAGAGTCCCAGCAGACTGAAGATAAAGCCACCGATGACGGCCCCGACAATGCCCACGCCGATATTGCCGAGGATGCCGAAGCCACCGCCGCGCATCACCTTGCCGGCGATCCAGCCAGCGATACCCCCGATGATCAGCCACAAGATAAAGCCCATAGAGTCACTCCTTGATTCCGATGAGGGGTGCCGAGGCGGCAGTTGCCGCCGTCGCCTCAAGGATAGACACCCCAGACACAATCTTCACGGCCGTGAAGCCCCCTGAATGCGATGGGCCGACAATCGTCGGCCCATCGTGGCACTTCGGCACATCCTTGCGGCTCAGCCGAACACCGGCACCCGGGTCGACTCGCGTGACGGCATGCCGGACTCGAACCACTGCTGATGCGCTTGGGCATCGCTCCATACGCGGAAGTGCAGCTGCGACATCATCACCGGGTCGTCGAGAAACGCCAACCGTTCGAGGTTGCTCATCGCTGCGGGCCCCTGGGTCACGGCCGCCGCCACGCGCTCTGCCCGGCGCCGGCGCAGAGGTTCGGCCTTGGCATGGCGCGAGGTACCCAGCGCCGTGGCCAACGCATTGGCGACCGGGTCGACCACCACCTGCACGAAGTGCGGGGTGGCCGCCGCCGCGTTCATCCGCCCCAGATGGCGCACCATCCGCCGCAGCACGCGCGGCGGGTGGGTCTCCTCGGGGATCCGGAACAGCCGCGCACGGAAGCAGGCACTGCCCAGGCCCACCCGACTCGACAGTGCCGAGACCGGAATCGACAGCATCATCGCGCCGACGATCGGCGACAGCCACCACAGGAAGGTCGGCTCCATGAAGTAGACCCCACTCGCCCAGACCGCACCGATCACGGTCTGGCTCCAGTGGTTGCGGATCGCGTCGCCCCAGGTGGTGTCGCTGTTCTCGCGCGACGGCGAGCGCCACTGGATCGCCCAGCCCATCAGCGAAGTCAGTACGAAGCGGGTATGGAACAGCATACGTACCGGCGCCAGCGCCATCGAGAACAGCGACTCCAGCACCATGCTGACGAAGACCTTGAGCGGCCCGCCGAACTGCCGGCTACCCTGGATCCACACCAGCACAACGCTCAGCACCTTGGGCAGGAACAAAAGCGTCGCGGTGGCACCAAAGAGGCCCACGGCCAGGGTCGGATTCCACTGCGGCCAGACCGGGAACATCATCCCCGGCTCGGGGAAGTAGTTCGGCGTGCTCAGGGTGTGCACAGCCAGCAGCGCCGTCGACAGCACCAGGAACAGACACCACAGCGGCGCCGAGATGTAGGACATCAGGCCGGTCAGGAAGACCGCGCGATGGACCGGGTGAATCCCCTTGGAGAGGAACAGCCGGAAGTTCATCAGGTTGCCGTGACACCAGCGGCGGTCGCGGTTGAGCTCGTCGAGCAGGTTGGGCGGCATCTCCTCGTAGCTGCCATCCAGCTCGTAGGCGATCCAGACACCCCAGCCGGCCCGCCGCATCAGCGCCGCCTCGACGAAGTCGTGGGAGAGAATCTCACCCGACATCGACCCCTTGCCGGGCAGCGGCGCGAGCATGCAGTGACGCATGAACGGCGCCATGCGGATGATCGCGTTGTGCCCCCAGTAGTGCGATTCGCCCAGCTGCCAGAAGTGCAATCCGGCGGTGAACAGCGGCCCATAGACGCGGGTCGCGAACTGCTGCATGCGCGCATAGAGGTTGAGACGCCCCGAGGCGCGCGGTGCGGTCTGCACGATGCCGGCATCCGGATGCGCCTCCATCATCTGCACCAGCCGCGTCAGACAGGCGCCGCTCATCACGCTGTCGGCATCGAGCACCAGCATGTAGCGGTAGAGTGATCCCCAGCGCCGACAGAAGTCGTCGAGGTTGCCGCTCTTGCGCTTGACCCGACGCTGGCGCCGGCGATAGAAGACCTGGCCGAAGGCATCGAGATCGCGACACAGCGCCAGCCAGGCGTGGGTCTCGGCGATCGCCGTGTCGGGGTCGAAGGTGTCGCTCAGGATGAACAGATCGAAGTGACGATCGTTACCGCTCTGGCGCAGCGACTCCAGAGTGGCACGCACCCCGGCGAACACCCGCGGCACATCCTCGTTGCAGATCGGCACCAGCAGCGCAGTGCGTGCGGCGGGGTCGATCGGCTCGTCCCCCACTTCCGAATCGATGGCGTAGCGGTCGCGCCCGCGCAGGAGCTGGAAGAAGCCCATCAGTGCGGTCCAGAACCCCGCCGAGACCCAGGCGAACAGCAGGACGAACAGCGCCAGGATGGCCATCTCCAGCCACTGCGCGCCCTGCCCCGGCAGCACCGTGCGCATCTGGTTGGCGGCGATGATGCTCTGCCCGAAGATCAGGACCAGCAGCACCCAGCGGCGCCCGGTGGCGACCCACTGCCAGCGCGGCTTGGGCTTGGCCGGGCGCACGCGGCGGCGAAAGCCGCGGCCCACCCAGTTGCGAAAGCGCTGGCCGAAACGCACGAAGGGGTTGGTCGACCACGCTTCCGGCGCCAGCGGCGTACGCTGCATCGGCGGCGCGGTCTGCAGATGCGTGATCCCCGCCGCATCGGTGGTGAGCGTCTCCGGCGGCGCCAGCGGCGGCTCGGCATAGGCCAGCGCCAGCCGCCGCCCTACCGACTGCGCCGCCGGATCCTCAGGATCCGGCTCATGGCCGCCCAGGGCAGCGTGCAGGGCCGCCATGTCGTGGGTATCCAGATCGCTCGCCAGCAGGCGACGGCGCGCCTCGCGGTCCTGGGCCTCAAGCGCCAGGCGCTCGAGGTACTGATCGGGCGATGCGATCCGCTGAGAGGGAGTCGCATCAACCATTGGCAGGCAACCGGTAGTACCAGGTCTCGGAAAGGCGCTGGTCGCCCTGGTTGAGATAGGCGCGGATATCCAGCGGCTTGCTGTTGTCGCTGCGCTTGACCTTGACGAACACGCGCCAGCCGCCGGTGGCCGGATTGGGCTCGGTGCGGCTGCTGACCAGTTCACCGTTGTCGCCCACGCTGGCCTGCACGTTGATGTTGGCGTCGTTGCCGAGGCCGGAGAGTGCGGCACCGTCGAAGTCGATCACGAAGGCCAGCGAGCCGTCCGATTCACGCACCAGATTGTCCTTGAGCACCTCACCGCGCGAACGACGGGTCTGCTCGACCCAGGCCAGCGACGGGTCGGCGTAACGGCTCTCGTCCTTGGTCACGGTGAAGCGGTAGTCGTAGTCCAGCGGCGTGCCCGGCTCGGGCGCGGTCTCCGGCAGCCACATCGAGACGATGTTGTCGTTGGTCTCGTTGGGGGTCGGAATCTGGATCAGCTCGATCTTGCCCGCGCCCCACTCGTTCTGCGGCTCGACCCAGGCACTGGGACGCAGATCGTAACGGTTGGCGATATCCTGGTAGGCGGAGAAGTCGTGGTTGCGCTGCATCAGACCGTAGCCACGCAGCCGCGGGGTCGCCTGCTCGTTGATCATCAGCTTGGCCGGGTTGGCCAGCGCACGCCAGGTCCAGCCGTTCTGCGAATCACTGATCAGCAGACCGTTGGAGTCATGGATAGCGGGGCGATAGTTGAGCTCGGACGAGGGCTGCGCCGGGCCGTAGAGATACATGCTGGTGAGCGGCGCGATACCCAGTTTCTCGATCGGACGACGCAGATAGAGCCGCGACTTGACGTCGACCACGGTGTCGGCGCCGGGACGCAGCACGAAACGGTAGGCCCCGGTGACGCTGGCCGAGTCGAGCAGTGCGAAGATGGTCAGATATTGGCTGCTCTTGCTCGGCTTGACGACCCAGAACTCCTTGAAGCGCGGGAATTCTTCACCCGAGGAGAGGCCGGTATCGACCGCCAGGCCGCGCCCGGAGACGCCATAGACCTGATCCTTGCCGACCACGCGGAAGTAGCTCGCGCCGAGGAAGACCATGGTCTCGTCCTTGCGCGGGTTGTCGTTGAGCGCGTAGTTCACCTTGAAGCCGGCGATGCCCAGGTCGGTGCTGTTCTTGACCTTGTCCGAGAGCTTCAGATCGCCGTAGCTGAAGTCGTCGGGCTTGTAGGCGAAGTCGTGTACCTCGCCCTGATCGTCGACGCTGTGCAGCTTGATCGCACTGTCGTAATGCATGCCTTCGTGGAAGAAGCTCAGGGTGAACGGCACGTCATCGCCGCTCCATACGTCACGCTCGCGCTTGAACTGGATCTGCTCGTATTGAGCGAAGTTCAGGTTGCGCAACTCGTCGGGCAGATTGCGTTCCGGTTCGCTGTAACCCTGCTGGGAGAGCTCCTCGGCCTGCTTGGCGACGTCGTCGAAGCCGAAAGCCAATACGTTCTGGGCGATACCGCTGAGCAGCAGCCCAGCCAGGGCCGCCGCGGGTATCAGCCCCTTGCGTCGTTCAAGGTTACTTTGCCGGATCGATGCACTCACACTCACACTCCTTTCAAAACTATCTTGTCCGGTAACAACACGCTCATCCGGTGGCGCCACGGACACCGGGCCGAACCTGCCGCGGCAGGCGGCAACGAAGCGCGCCGACAACACCTCGCCTTGCCATGGCAAGGGCAATGCGATGATAACTTGCGACGAAAAACGACGGGATAGCGAAGCATCCGTGCTTCTATGACAGCCGCAGTCTAGCATAGGCACCGCATTCAAGCCGCGCCGACATATCGCCAGCGTGGCGCGCTGCCCACTGCCAGCCACGACGGGCTCCACATAGAGGCCGGCGCCTGGGGTCATACCGCCATCCCGGCGATGCCGCTGGCTGGGCATAATGGCGTATCTGGCCCTTTTCAGCTACCCCCGGGAGACTCCCGCCAGGCTTCCACGCCGCCTGCTGCTGCCCTTCTCAGCCGGTTTTCCCACGGGTTTCAGCCCCTCGGCTCACCGCCTTTCCTCCATGCCGCCGCGTTTCCGGCTGCCGATCTCGGCGCCCCCAGAACCCATGCCTAGACATTGCACAGGCTATGTCAGACAAATGGCGAATAGCGCTTTCCGCCCACGTGGCCGACACTCCGCAGCGTACTGCGGCAAGCCCATGGCGGCGCCGCCGGGATGCATTCAACCAGGAACTGCCCCAATGCATGCATGGACTCTGATCTCGTTTCTCTTCTTCACGGGGCTGGTCGCCTTGATCACCTGGCGCATCACCCATCGTGACGACCTCAGCAACACCCGCGGCTACTTTCTCGCCGGACGCAGCCTGACCTTTCCGCTGATCGCCGGCTCGCTGCTGATGACCAACCTCTCCACCGAGCAGATGGTGGGGCTCAACGGCGCGGCCTTCGCCGACGGCCTCAGCGTGATGGCGTGGGAAGTGGTCGCGGTGGTCGCGCTGGTGCTGCTGGCGCTGTTCTTCCTGCCACGCTTCCTGCGCAGCGGCATCACCACCGTTCCACAGTTGCTGCTGGAGCGCTTCGGCCCGACGGCCCAGCTGATCTGTAACGTGATCTTCCTGATCGCCTACGCGGTGATCCTGCTGCCGATCATTCTCTACTCCGGCGCCGTGGGCCTGCAGGGAATGCTCGATCTACCGGTGCTGACCGGCATCGAGTCGAGCACGACCCTGCTGTGGCTGACGGTGTGGGGCGTGGGCCTGATCGGCGCGATCTATGCGCTGTTCGGCGGCCTGCGTACGGTCGCGGTGTCCGACACCATCAACGCCATCGGCCTGCTGGTGGGCGGTCTGCTGATCGTCTATCTGGGGCTCGACGCGGTGGGTGACGGCAACGGCATCGCCGCCGGCTGGCACGCGATCCAGGCCTCACAGCCGGAGCGCCTGAACTCCCTCGGCGGGCCGGACCAGCAGGTCCCGTGGCCGACGCTGTTCACCGGGGTCTTTCTGATCAACCTCTTCTACTGGTCCACCAACCAGCAGATCATCCAGCGCACCTTCGCCGCGCGCAGCCTCTCCGAAGGCCAGAAAGGGGTGCTGCTGACCGGCTTCCTCAAGCTGCTCGGTCCGCTCTATCTGGTGCTGCCGGGGATCATCGCTTTCCAGCTCTACGCCGGCGACGGCATCGCCCCGGACCAGGCTTACGGCCATCTGGTGTTCCACCTGCTGCCGCCGTGGCTGACCGGCTTCTTCGCCGCGGTGATGGTCGGCGCCATTCTCTCCTCGTTCAACTCGGCGCTCAACAGCACCACCACGCTGTTCAGCCTGGGTATCTACAAGGGTGTGTTCCGCAAGGACGCCAGCGAATCCGAAGTGGTCAAGTCGGGCAAGGTGTTCGGCTGGATCATGGCGGTGGCGTCGATGGCGATCGCTCCGCTGCTGGCCGGCCAGGAGAGTCTGTTCGACTATCTGCAGACAATGAACGCGATCTACTTCATCCCCATCCTGGCGGTGGTGATCGTCGGCCTGCTGACCAAGCGCGTTCCCGAGAGTGCCGCCATCTTCGGTCTGATCGGCGGTATCGTGCTGATCGCCCTGGGCTACTTCGTGCCGCCGTTCAACGCCATCCTCGACCTGACCAACCAGTACCACTTCGTCGCCGGAGTGTTCGTGCTGCTGATCCTCGGCATGCTGCTGATCGGCAAGATCGCACCGCGTCGCGAGGCCTGGATCCAGGAGGACGTCAAGGCGGTCGACCTGACCCCGTGGAAAGGCGCGGTGCCGGTGGGCATCCTGCTGCTGGTGCTGGTGTTCGCCATCTATCTCGCCTTCGCCAACTGAGCCAGCCTGCGCCAATCGAGTTCATCCAGCGGGTTTCGTCCCCGCACGAGCTCACCCGGCAACGCCCCGCCCCGTGCGGGGCGTTCGCGCATCCGAGCGCCCTTTTTCCGTGTGACCCTTGCCTGAACAGCGGTTTACCCACACATTTCAGGTACCCTGACGGCGAATGCGTGCGGATAACGAGGCGATGCCCCGAGACCTGACCCAAGAAATTCACAACCTGATCGAGCGCGGCCGCGACCGCCAGCTGCGCCTGGCAGTGACCGGGCTCTCCCGCGCTGGCAAGACGGCGTTTCTGACCTCGCTGGTCAACCAACTGCGCCACGCCGGCATCGATGCCCGGCTGGATCTGCTCAAGCCGGCCCGCGAGGGCCGCCTGCTCGGCGCCCAGCGCATGTCGCAGCCCGACCTGGGCATTCCGCGCTTCCCCTACGACGAGGCGCTCGCCAGCCTGGCCGGCGAGCCACCGCGCTGGCCCGAGCCGACCCGCGGGATCAGCGAGCTGCGCCTCAAGCTGCGCTTCAAGACCCGGCGCGCCCGCGGCCTGCTGGGCGATACCGCCAACCTGACTCTGGATCTGATCGACTATCCCGGCGAGTGGCTGCTCGATCTTCCGCTGCTCGCGCACGATTTCCTCGGCTGGAGCGAGGCCCAGCTCGCGGCCATGGGTCCCGAGCGCCAGCGCTTCGCCGAGCCGTGGCGCCGCGCGGTCGCCGCCCATCGCCCCGACGAGGTAGTCGACGAGACCCGCCTGGCCGAACTCGCGGGGCGCTACGCCGACAATCTTCGGCAGGCCCGGGAAGCCGGCTTCTCGCATCTGCAGCCGGGACGCTTCCTGCTCCCCGGCGAGCTCGAGGGTGCGCCGGTGCTGCAGTTCTTCCCCCTGCCCGGCATCGCCGAAGCGGACCGGCGCCAACTCGAGGCGCTGCCCGCCGAGAGCCTCTACAAGACCCTGGCGCGGCGCTTTCGCCACTATCAGCAGCACGTGGTCAAGCCGTTCTACCGCGAGCACTTCCGCCGCTTCGACCGCCAGATCGTGCTGGTCGACGTGCTCGGCGCGCTCAATGCCGGGCCCGAGCGCTTCGAGGATCTCGCCAGCGCCCTGTCCACGCTCATGCAGAGCTTCGACTACGGCAAGCGCAGCCTGCTCAATCGGCTGTTCGCGCCGCGCATCGACCGGCTGGCGATCGCCGCTACCAAGGCCGATCACGTCACGCCGGATCAGCACGCCAATCTGGTCGCGCTGCTCGAGTCGCTGCTGGCCGAGCCGCTCAAGGATCTGCGCTACGCCGACGTCCCGGTGCGCGCCTTTTCGCTGGCCGCGATCCGCGCCACCGAGAACCGTCAGGTGGAGAGCGACGGCCAGCGCCAGCCAGCGCTGCGCGGCCACGGTCTCGACGACGCCCCGCTGCTGCTCTACCCCGGCGACGTCCCCGCGCGGCTGCCCGATGCCGGTTTCTGGCAGCGCCAGGGCTTCACCTTCACCGCCTTTCGCCCGCCGCCGGCCGATGGCGGCGCGCTGCCGCACATCCGCATGGATGCGGCGCTCGACTGGCTCCTGGGAGACAAGCTGCGATGAGCGACCCCCGCCCTGGCCGGCGCTTCGACGAGCCCACTGCCACCAGTGACGAACCCACCGGCGACGCCACGCCGCTGCGCGGTGCGCACGCCTATCTGCCCGAGCAGCCCTCGACCCCGGCAGCCGAAGAGGAGATGCCCTCACCGGCGCTGGATGCCGCTCTGGCACCGCCACGCAAGCGCCGCTGGGGGCTGCTGGTGCTACTCAGCACCAGCCTCGGACTGGGCACGCTGGAGGCGGGCCAGACCCTCTACCACGCCACCCTCGGAGGAGACTGGCTGGCCGGCGCCTGGAGCGCGCTGGGACTGCTGGCCATCGGCCTCGGCGGCAAGGCGCTGCTGGGTGAGCTGTGGCGACTGCGCAAGCTGCGCCGCCACGCCCGCCTGCGCGAGCGTCTCGACGACACCTGGCCGGCCAGCGGTGAAGGCACGCAGGAGAGCGTCGAGCCGCTGGCGCTGGCCGAGGAGCTGCGTGCCCAGATGGGGCTCTCGCGGACCCATCCGCACTGGCAATCCTTCATCGCCGCCCAGCAGCCCCACCACAGCGCCGCCGAGACCCGCGAACTGCTCGCCTGGCACCTGCTGCGCCCGCGGGATCAGGCCGCGCGCCGGCTGGTCACGCGGATGTCGGGAGAGACCGCAGTGATGGTCGCGGTGAGCCCGCTGACGCTGGTCGACATGGCGCTGATGGCCTGGCGCAACATCGCCATGCTCGATCGCATCGCCGCGCTCTACGGCCTGCAGCTCGGCTACGCCAGCCGCCTGCGCCTGTTCCGCGAGGTGCTGCGCAACATGGCCTTCGCCGGCGCCAGCGAGATGGTCACCGATGCCGGCATGGACCTGCTGTCGATGAACCTCGCCGCCAAGCTCTCCTCCCGCGCCGGCCAGGGCCTCGGCGCCGGCCTGCTCACCGCACGCCTGGGTCTGCGTGCCATCGCCACCACCCGCCCGATCGCCTTCGCCGCCGACGAGCGTCCGCGCCTGTCCGATCTACGCCGCGAGGTGTGGCAGCAACTGCGCCGGCTGGACGACTCGGCCCAGAGCGGGCGCGAACCGCCCTCTCGCTGACGGTGGCAATGGCTGGCGACCGCCGCCGCTCCAGCACGAAGGCGGCCGAGGACGAACGCGATCGCGGGTTGATGCGATAGAGAATGCCTTCAATCGAGCGCGAAGAAACGCCGCAGGGTGTGCGCCACCGCCGCCTCGTGATGGGCGCCGATGCGCTCGGCCCGGGGCAGTCGGGCAATCACCTCGGGATGGGCGTTGGCGACGACGAAGGCGTTGCCGGCCAGCGTCAGCATCTCGACGTCATTGAAGTTATCGCCGAAGGCCAGCGCCTGAGAGGCGGGCAGTGCCAGCGCCGCCAGCATCTGCGCCAGCGCGCTGCCCTTGTCGACACCACGCTGCATCACCTCCAGCGAATTGGCCGCCGAATAGGTAATGTGCAGCGCCTCGCCGTAGCGCTCGCGCAATGTGCGCTCGAGCGGCGCCAGCAGCGACGGCTCGCCGATATAGAGCACCTTGCTCACGGCCGCCTGACTCAGGTCGCGTAGATCGTCGACCTGATAGGTGAAACCGGTCATGGCGTGCAGCGGCAACAGCGCCGGCGCCTCGGCATCGATCAGCCAGCGCTCGCGAGTATACAGATTGAGCCGCACCGACGCCGGTCGCGGCAACGCCACCAACGCCTCCACCAGCGCCTGCGGCACCAGGCGCTCGCTGACCACGCGGTCATCGGCATCGAACACACAGGCACCGTTGCTGCTGATGATCCAGGCGGGGAGCTCGAGCTGGCGCCGGATCTCGGCGATGTCCAGATGATGGCGGCCGGAGGCCAGCGCCAGGGTGTGGCCGCGCGCGACCAGTTGCGCCAGGGTCTCGCGGGTCAGCGCAGCGACGCGATGCTCGGCGTCGAGCAGGGTACCGTCGAGATCGCTGGCAATCAGGTAGGGGGGCATGAGAGCTCCTGTGACTCTGGCAGAGGGGGCTTTGTGTGACAGCGGTCAGCGCTCGCCGACCTGGCGCGGCGCCGCACCTGAGGCGCCGACGACGTGCGCGTCGTCTGCGGCCCAAGATACCACTGTCGCGCCGCGGGTGAGGCTCAGTCAGCCAGACTCTTGGCCACCGCCGCCGCCTGCGGCCCCATCACCACATGCAGGGTGCCATCGGCGAAGCGCTGGACCCCGGCCGCGCCCAGCCCGCGCAGCGTGGCCTCGTCCAACTGCCGGCGGTCGGCCAGGTCGAGGCGCAGCCGGGTCGTGGCGACGACACTCACCTGGCGCAGATTGTCGTGCCCGCCCACCACTGCCAGCCACGCCTCGCGGGAGTCGGCATCGAGCTCGGCCACGGCCAGCGCGGCGCGCTCCTCCTCCACCGTTGCCGGCACCGGCGCGGCCTCGACAGCGGCGCCCTGCTGGCGCAGCGCGGTGCGAATGTCATCGGCCACAGCGTCGGCGATCGGCCCCAGGATCACCTGCAGGCCACCGCCGCGCAGGCGCAGGATGCCGCGCGCGCCCAGCGTCTTGAGCGTCGTCTCGTCGATGGCCCCCGCATCACTCATCACCAGCCGCAGGCGCGTGGTACAGGCGCCCACGCTGACCAGATTGGCGACACCGCCGAGTGCCTCGACGAACGCGGGGCCGCGCGGTCCTGCGCTGGCCGCGGCAGGCCCCGCCGGCGCATCGGGCTCGCGCCCCGGCGTCGGCAGATCGAAACGTGCGATGGCCCAGCGGAATACCAGATAGTAGAGCGCGAAATAAGCCAGCCCCACCGGGATCATCATCCAGCCGTGGGTCGAGAGCCCATAGGAGAGCGCGTAGTCGAAGGCGCCAGCGGAGAAGGTAAAGCCGAGCTTGACTCCGAGCAGGTCCATCAGCGCCATCGACAGGCCGGTCATCAGGGCATGGAAGGCGTAGAGCAGCGGCGCCAGGAACATGAACGAGAACTCGATCGGCTCGGTCACCCCGGTGAGGAAGGCCGTCAGTGCAAGCGACAGCAGCAAGCCGCCGACCTGGGCGCGCCGGCCCCGCGGTGCGGCGTGGTACATCGCCAGCGCCGCCGCCGGCAGCCCGAACATCATCACCGGGAAGAAGCCCGCCATGAAGCCGCCCGCGCTGGGGTCGCCAGCGAAGAAGCGATTGAGATCGCCGGTCGCCCCGTCGTAGCTGCCGAATACGAACCACACGAAGCTATTGAGCACATGGTGCAATCCGGTGACGATCAGGATGCGATTGAGCACACCATAGACGAACAGCCCCAGGTCGCCGGCATCGATCAGCCACTGGCCGAGCTGATCGATGGCGTGCTGGATCGGCGGCCAGATCACCCCGAAGAGCCCACCCAAGGCCACCGCCGAGAGACCGGTGACGATGGGGATGAAGCGCCGCCCACCGAAGAACGCCAGGTAATCCGGCAGCTTGATCGCCTTGTAGCGATTGTAGAGTAGGCCCGCCACGCTACCGATGATGATGCCGGCGAGTACGCCCATGTTGATATCCGGGTTGAGCGTCTCCAGCACCGCCTCCAGCACCAGATAACCGATCACCCCGGCCAGCCCGGCAGCACCGTTGTCGTCATCGGCCAAGCCTACCGCCACGCCGATGGCGAAGATCAGCGCCAGGTGGGAGAAGATCGCATTGCCGGCATTGGCGACGAAACCGATGTCGAGCAGGTCGGGCTGCCCCAGGCGCAGCAGCAGACCCGCCACCGGCAACACCGCGATGGGCAGCATCAGCGAGCGCCCGAGTTTCTGCAGTCCGGCCATCAGCCGGATACCCAATGTCTGGAGCATGCCCCTCTCCTGAGATCTTGTGATTGTGAATATGATGCTGGCGCGTGGTCACGCCTGTGCCGCGGACGCCGGCGTATCGAGCCACGTCGTCAGTGCCGCGCGCACCGCGGCGCCATCGTCGAGTGCCAGCAGCTCCGGCACCCGGGCGGCCAGGGCCGCTGTATCCAGTGCGCGCAGCGACGCCTTGAGACCGGCAATGCCGGCGGGCTCCAGCGACAGCTCGTCGACCCCCATCGCCACCAGCAGCAGCGCCGCCAGTGGATCCCCGGCGGCCGCTCCGCACACCCCGACCGGACAGCGGCCTCGGGCCCCCTCAAGGGTGGCCTGGATCAGCCGCAGCACGCCGGGGTGAAGCACGTCGCAGTGCGCCGCCAGCGCCGCCACCTCGCGATCCATCGCCAGGGCGTACTGGGTCAGGTCGTTGGTACCGATAGAGAAGAAGTCGGCCTCCCGGGCCAGGCTCGCGGCGCACAGCGCCGCCGACGGCACCTCGATCATCACCCCCAGGGCCGGCAGCCGGGTGATGCCCAGCGCGGTGGCACACGCCACGAGCCGCTGGCGAACCCAGCGCAGCTCGCCGACATCGCTCACCATCGGCAGCATCAGGCGCAGCGGCAGCGTGGTTTGCGCCGCATCCGCCACCTCGCTGCCCGCCAGCAGCAGCGCCTCGAGCTGGGTGTCGAACAGCTCGGGGAAGGCCCGCCACAGGCGTATGCCACGCTCGCCCAGGGCCGGGTTGGGCGCCGCCGGCAGGGTCAGGTAGTCGAGCTGCTTGTCGGCGCCGATATCGAGCAGGCGCACGATCACCGGCTTGCCGCCGAGCGCCGCCAGCGCGGCGGCATACTCCCTCTGCTGCGCATCGCGGGTAGGTGCCGCGGCGCGCCCCAGGAACAGGAATTCGCTGCGCAGCAGGCCCACGCCGTCGGCGCCGGCACGGGCGGCGGCCTCCGCTTCCGCGGCCGACCCGACGTTCGCGGCGACATGCACCTGGCGCCCGTCACGGGTGACCGCCACCCCCTGGGCCTGCTCGGCGGCGGCGCGAGCCTGAGCCCGGTGACGTTCGCGCTCGGCTTCTCGCTGCGCCAGACGCTCGGCGTCGGGGGCACTCTCGAGCACGCCATGGGTAGCGTCGAGCACGGCACGTTCGGCAGTGAGCGAGAGCAGCGCCTCGCCCAGCCCCATCACGCAGGGCACCCCCCGTGCCCGGGCCAGGATGGCCAGATGGGAGGTGACTCCACCGGCGGCCAGACACAGGCCCTGAATACGCCCGGCCACGGCCACGAACTGCGACGGGGTCATCTCGCGGGCGATCAGAATCGCTCCGTCGAGATCGTCATCCGCGACCTCCCGCGCGTCCTCGCCCGCCTCCGCCAGCGGTGTCATCACCCGTCGCTGCAGGTCGCGCAGATCGTCGACACGTGCCGCCAGCAGCGCGCTGTCGCTCGCCTCGAGCCGCTCGACCTCACGCTGCAGCGCCGCATACCAGCCCTGCCCGGCGCTGGACCCGGCGGCGATATGATGCTCGGCGGCCTCGCGCAGCGCCGGGTCCTCCAGCCACGCCAGGTGGGCGTCGAAGATCTCCGCTTCTTCCTGGTGCCCCTGCGCCACGGCCGCACGCCGGGAGGCCTCGAGGGTCGCCGCGACCGTCTCCAGTGCCGCTGTCAGCGCCTGACGCTCCGCCGCCGGGTCGGCCGCCGTCTCGGCGACCCGCGGCAGCGGCGGGTCATAGTGGCGCAGCGGACCGATCGCGATCCCCGGACTGGCGCGGGTGCCGCGCAGCTGGCCAGGCTCTCCCTCCGGATCAGCGCGCGCCGTCGACGACGAGGCAGACGGCGCCGGCGCCTCAGCGGGCGCCTGGGATGCGGCGGCCGGCGACGTTTCCGGTGTGGCCAGCAGCGTGCTCGCGGCCTCGAGCGCGGCTTCTCCTTGCGCGCCCCGGGCCACCAGGGTCACGCGGCTGCCCTGGACCAGCCCCAGGTTGAGCAGCGCGCTGACACTCGCGGCATCGGCCTCACGGCCATCCGCCGCCACCAACCGCAGGGCGACGTCGTGCGCCCGGGCGATGGCCCGCAGGCGCGCCGCCGGACGCGCGTGCACGCCGCTGGCGGCGGCGACGGTCAGCTCTCGGCGGACTTCCGTGGCGGCCTGGTCATCATCACTCGCCGCATCACTATTCAAGCCTGCGCCCTCGGCCTCCCCGGCACCATCGACATGGCAGAGCAGCAGCGCTTCTCCGCGCTCGACCACCTGCCCCGGCGTCGCCAGCAGCTCGAGGCGCTGGTCCGCGGCGTTGGTCAGCACGATCGGCGTCAGCAGCGCCTTGGCCTGGCGCGCCACCCGGTCGGCATCGAAGCGCAGCAATGCCGTGCCGGCGGTGATCCGCTCACCTTCGGCCACCAGCAGGGTGAAGCCGTCGCCAGCCAGATCGACGGTATCGAGCCCCAGATGCAGCAGCCACTCGCCGCCGGTGTCGTCACGCAGGGTCACCGCATGGCGGGTCCGCGCACACTGGATCACCTCGCCGTCGCAGGGGGCGTGGAGGATGTCGTCGAGGGGGTCGAGCGCGATCCCGGGACCCAGGGCCTCGGCCGCGAAGACCGGATCGGGCAGATCGCCGAGCGCCACCACCAGGCCCCGCAGGGGCGCGCTGAGAATGAGGGGAGAAGATGCCATGAGACCTCCGGCGGCGTGTGAAGCGTGAATGGAGAAAGCCCTGCCCTCGCCCCCACCCGAGATAGTGAATGGGGGCGGCGGGCATGCGCCCTAACGGGTTCCTGGAACGCGGCCTAAAGCGTGCGGGTCACCTTCTGCAGATGCCGCGGGCGGTCAGGATCGCCACCGCGGGCCACCGCCAGACGTGCCGCCATGACGTAGAAGCTCTGGATCACCGCCAGTGGCTGGAGGTCGTCGTGGCCGGCATCGCTCAGCTCCAGCTCGCGCGAGGTGACGCTGGCGTCCGCCGCCAGCAGTACCCGCGCGCCGACCCCGCGCAGCCATGCCGCCAGATCGAGCAGGCCGGCCTGATCCGGCCCCGGCGGTGCCAATACCAGCACCGGGTAGCCGGGTTCGATCAGCGCCATCGGGCCATGCTTGACCTCGGCGCCGCTGAACGGCTCGGCCTGGATGCCGCAGGTCTCCTTGAACTTGAGCGCCGCTTCCTGGGCGACGGCCAGCCCTACCCCGCGCCCGATCACCAGCAGCCGGTCGACCGTGCGCAGCGCCTCGACCGCGGGCTGCCAGTCGCAGGCGGCGGCCGCTTCGAGCCGCTCGGGTAGCCGCTCGAGGGCGCCCAACAGCTCGCGGTCGCCCTGCCAGGCCGCGATCAGATGCGCCGCGGCGGCGAGGGTCGCGAGATAGCTCTTGGTCGCCGCCACGCTCTGCTCGACGCCGGCATGCAGGCCCAGGCTGTGCCGCGAGGCCGCCGCCAGTTCGGAGTCGGGGGCGTTGACCAGCGCCAGGGTGCGCGCACCGCCCGCCGCCAGCGCGCGCTGGGTCGCGATCAGATCGGGGCTCGCCCCGGACTGCGAGATCCCCAGCGCCAGTTGCCCGGCGACCCGCCACGGGGTTCCCGAAAGCGTGGTCAGCGAGGGCGGGATCGAGGCGATCGGCAGCCCCAGCCGCTTCATGCCGAGGTAGGCAAAATAGGACGCCGCATGATCGGAGCTGCCACGCGCCACGGTCACCGCGCCGTGCAGATCGGCTTCCCGCAGCTCGCGCCCCAGTGCAGCTACCCCCTCGGCATTGGAGTGCCACTGTTCGCGCAGGCGTTGCGGGGCGCTCAGTGCCTCTTCCAGCATCAGCGACATGGGTCTGTCTCCGTGGTAGACGCCGCGTCGCGGCGGTGGACACACTCGCCGCCGACATAGACGGCGTCGAGGTCGAGATCGGCGCTCATCACCGCGACGTCGGCGTGGGCGCCAACCTCGAGCCGGCCGATCGCGTGCTCGCCGAGAAAGTCGGCGGGAAAGCGCGACAACCGCTGGGCGGCATCGGCCAGGTCGAGGCCGATGGCGACCAGGTTGCGCAATGCCTGATCCATGGTCAGGGTACTGCCGGCCAGCGTGCCGTCGGCCAGGCGCACGCCGCCCAGGCACTTGGTGACGTGCTGCGTGCCGAGCCGATACTCGCCGTCGGGCATACCCGCCGCCGCGGTGGAGTCGGTCACCGCGTAGAGCCGCGGGATGCAGCGCAACGCGGCGCGGATCGCCCCCGGATGCACGTGCAGCAGGTCGGGGATGATCTCGGCGTACTCGGCATGGGCCAGGGCGGCGCCGACCATGCCCGGCTTACGGTGGTGAAGGCCGCTCATGGCGTTGAACAGGTGGGTGAAACCGCGGGCACCGTGGGCGAGCCCGGCCGCCCCCTCTTCATAGCTGCCCAACGAGTGGCCCATCTGCACCCGCACGCCGCGGGCATCGAGATGGCGGATCAGTTCGGCGTGCCCGGAGAGCTCCGGGGCCAGGGTCAACAGCCGGATCGGTGCCAGCGCCAGCAGCGCCTCGACCTCCGCGATCACCCCGGGGCGCGCGTGCGGCGGCTGGGCGCCGAGCTTGCCGGGATTGATATAGGGCCCCTCCAGATGCACCCCGAGCAGCCGCGCGGCGCACTCGGGGGGCGCAGCCACCCAGGCCGCGGCGTCACGCAGGGCGCGTTCGATCTCCGCCGGGGGCGCAGTCATGGTGGTCACCAGCAGGCTGGTGGTGCCGAAACGTACGTGGGTGCGCGCCAACGTCGCCGCGGCCTCGCCCCCCTCCATGGCGTCGGCACCGCCGCCACCATGCACGTGCAGGTCGACGAACCCCGGCAGCAGCCGCGGGTGATCGTTGTCGGTCGGGTCGACCGCGTCGCCGTCGATCGCCGTCACCCGCCCTGCCTGCCAGCGCAGCCAGCCCAGCCGCCAGCCGTCCGGGGTCAGGATGTTGCCGTACAGCATGTGCTCTCCTCTGGTGATGCCACCGCCGGCATCACTGCGTCAGTTCCACCATGAAGTCGTAGTAGTCGGTACGGCAGTAGGTGATGGTCAGCTCCGCCGCCCGACCGTCCGCCAGGTAACCCAGACGGGTCATCACCAGCAGCGCCTGGGACTCGGCGACCTCGGCCAGCGCCGCCAGCTCGGTGTCGGCGTTGCACGCCGACACATGCTGCAGTGCGCGCACCACCGGCGTGCCCTGAGCCTCGAGATAGCGGTAGAGCGAGTGCTCGACCGCCTGCGGGTCGGCCACCACGCTCACCGGCAGGCAGCTCTCCTCCACCGCCACCACCACGTCGTCAGCCAGGCGCAGGCGTTTCAAACGCGCCACCCGGCTATCCGCGGTCAGCCCCAGGCGCAGCCCCTCCTCCGCCGTGGGCACGCCCAGGCGCCGCTCGAGCCAGCGTGAGCTGGGGCGGTGCCCGCGCTGGACCAGCAGGTCGGTAAAGCTGGTGAGCCGCGTCAGCGACTGATTGAGCCGAGGGGCAATGAAGGTGCCGGAGCCGCGGTTGCGCTGGATCAGGCCCAGCGCGACCAGCCGATCGAGCGCCTTGCGCGCGGTGATCCGCGAAATATCCAGGGTCTCCGCCAGCACCCGCTCCGAGGGCAGCGCCTCGCCCGCCTCCCAGTCACCGGACTCGATCGCGTCGATCAGTTGCTGCGCCAGCTGCCGATAGAGCGGCGTGGCGCGCGAGGGGTCGAGTTGCAGGCGGGAGAGTGACGACGGCATGGCATATGGTCCGGGGCAGAAGCGTCAGTATTGATACCAGTTCAATACCACTAACATAACCACTGCAATACCACTTCACCAGCCCCTACCGCCCCCACTTTGGTCGTATCACGCATCCTCTGCCATGCTCAGAAGGAGATCCATTGCATGATCACCACCTTGAGGAGAGAAGAGATGGGCAAGACACTGGTCATCGGTGCCAACGGCCAGATCGGCCGCCGCTTCTGCCAGCAGGCCGCCGCCCAGGGATCGCCGGTACGCGCCATGCTGCGCGACGCTTCACAGCAGGCCTTCTTCGACGAGCTGGGCGTCGAGAGCGTGGTCGGAGACCTCGCCGGCGACATGGCAGGTGCTTTCGAGGGCTGCGATGCGGTGCTGTTCACCGCCGGTTCCGGAGCCGCCACCGGCCTCGACCGCACCCTGATGATCGACCTCAATGGCGCCATGCGCGCCGTGGATCAGGCACGGGAGGCCGGCATCCAGCGCTTCGTGATGGTCTCCACACTGCACGTCGACCCACTGGCGGGACCGGAGAAGCTGCAACCTTACCTGGTCGCCAAGCGCGCCGCCGACGCCTACCTGATGGCCAGCGAGCTCGACTGGACGGTGCTGCGTCCGGGGCGCCTCACCGATACCGCGGGCAGCGGCCGCGTCACCCTGTCGCAGGACGCTTCGACCAGCGGCGAGGTGTCGCGGGACAACGTCGCCAGCTTTGCCCTGGCGGTGCTCAACCACCGCGCCCCGGCCCGCGAGTATGTGCTGCTGGATGGCGCCACCCCGATCGCCGAGGCGGTGAACGCGGGTTGAGACGACGGACCCACAGTTGCACCGCGCCGGCCGGGTGACAGTCCGGCCGGCGCGGCGGGTTGGCGTGAAAACGCCGGAATCCGTATAGTGTCGCTCTCGCCCAACGACCGATTCGATACGATGCTGCAGAACAACGCTCTTCTGGCCCAGCTGAAGCAAGACATCCGCGCCAATACCCCGCGTGCCCAGGGCACCATCAAAGCCACCGACAAGGGCTTCGGTTTCCTCGAGACCGAGGACGGTACCTCTTACTTCATTCCCCCGCCCGCCATGAAGCAGGTTCTGCACGGCGATCGTATCGAGGCCGCGATCAAGGAGGATGGCGACAAGAAGCAGGCCGAGCCTGAAAAGCTTCTGGAAGCCTCCCTCGATCGCTTCATCGCCCGCGTGCAGCTGCGCGAGGGTCGTCTCGCGGTGATCCCCGATCATCCTTCGATCAACCAGCCGCTCAAGGCGCGTATCAAGCGCTCCCTCGACGAGGCGAGCATCGCCGACGGCGACTGGGTCGTGGCACGTCTGGTGCGCCATCCGCTGCGCCCCGACGACCGCGGCTTCTTCACCCAGATCGACGAGCTGGTGGTCAAGCGTGACGACCCCGCCGTGCCGTGGCGAGTGACCCTGGCGCGCCATGCGCTGGAGCAGGAGTGCCCGCCGGCCGCCGAGGCCTGGCCGCTGCAGGAAGAGGGGCTGACCCGCGAGGATCTCACCGCCGAGCCGTTCTTCACCATCGACGGCGAGAAGACCCGCGACATGGACGACGCCCTGCGCGTCGAGACCAGCGACGACGGCTGGACCCTGACGGTGGCGATCGCCGATCCCACCGCCTATGTCGACGAGTCCCACCCGGCGGACCAGGAGGCGCGCACCCGCGCCTTCACCGTCTACCTGCCGGGCCAGAACGTGACCATGCTGCCGGAGGCGCTGGCCGACGACCTGTGCTCGCTGAAGCCGGAGGTCGAGCGCCCGGTGCTCGCCTGCCGTCTGCAGGTGGGCCGCGACGGCACCCTCGGCGAGTACCGCTTCTTCGCCGCGACCATCCGCTCCCAGGCGCGGCTGGTCTACGATGACGTCTCCGACTGGCTCGAAGGGGTGAACGACGCCGCAACACCGGCGGCGGCGATCGCCCCCCAGCTCGAGGCGCTCAGGGACCTGGCCCAGGCCCGCGCGGCCTGGCGCGAGCAGCACACCCTGGTATTCAAGGATCGCCCCGACTACGTCTTCGATCTCGACGACGCCGGCAACGTGCTCGATATCCGTACCGAGACCCGTCGTACCGGCCAGCGCATGATCGAAGAGGCGATGATCGTCGCCAACGCCTGCTGCGCCGACCTGCTGTCGCGGGAAGTGGGTCACGGGATCTTCAACGTCCACCACGCCTTCGAGCCGGAGAAGCTCGACCCGGCGCTGGAGTTCCTGGCCGCCCAGGGGATCGAGGTGGAGCGCGAACAGCTCAGCGAGCTGCCGCGCTACCGCGAGCTGCGCCGGGCGCTGGATGACCGCGAGGACGCTTGGCTCGACGCCCGCCTGCGCCGTTTCCAGGGCTACACCAACATGTCCGCCCGCCCAGGCCCCCACTTCGGGCTGGGTCTGCCGGCCTATGCCACCTGGACCTCGCCGATCCGCAAGTACGGCGATATGGTCAACCATCGCCTGATCAAGGGGGTGCTCAAGGGTGAAGCGGCACCGGCCGAGGCCAGCCAGCGACTGACCGAGCAACTGACCGAACGTCGGCGACTGAACCGAATGGCCGAACGTGACGTCAAAGACTGGCTCTATGTGCGCTATCTGGGTCAATCCCTCGATCAAGGCACGGTGTACGACGCCGATATCATCGATATCCGTCGTGGCGGCATGCGCGTGCGACTGAGTGCCAACGGCGCCACCGCCTTCATCCCCGCGCCGATGCTGCACAGCGACCGCAATCAGGTGGCGATCGACGACAAGGAAGGCCGCATCCAGATCGCCGGCGAACCTTGTTATCAGCTGGGCGGCACGCTGCGCGTCAAGCTGGTCGAGGCGCGCGAAGCGACCCGCTCGCTGGTGGCGACACCCGCCGAGTGACATGAAACGAGCCGCTTGCGCCATGGACGGCGCATGCAGGCTACCACCATGGTGTGAACACCCTGTGACAGCGACACGATATACTGCTGTCTAGGAAAGACCTTCAACGTCCGGCGTGAGCGATCCGCCGGCACTCCGTCATCCGGTCTTTTCTGGCGTCATCGCCATTCTCGGAATGCGCCGTATCGACAGGGATCGTTTTTTAGAGGAGCGGCTCGTTGCATATTGCCGACGTCACGATGTTCTATGCCCCCGCCAGCGGCGGGGTTCGTACCTACCTCGACGCCAAGCACCGGCGTCTGGCCAAACTCCCCGGGGTCACCTGCAGCCTGCTGATCCCCGGTGCCGAGCTGGTCTCCCATGACGGTGTGCACGAGGTGCCCTCGCCGCCGCTGCCGTTCAGTCAGGGCTATCGCTTTCCGCTGCGCCGTCGCGGCTGGGAACGTGAGCTGCTGCGCGTCAAGCCGGACATCATCGAAGCGGGCGATCCCTACGTCACCGGCTGGGCCGCGCTCGACGCCGGACGCAAGCTCGACGTGCCGGTGGTCGGTTTCTATCACTCGGACCTGCCGCGCCTGATCAGCAATCGCCTCGGTAGCGGCACCGACCGGCTGGTCGAGCGCTACGTCTACCGGCTCTACCGACGTTTCGACCAGGTGCTGGCGCCCAGCCGGGTGATGGCCGAGCGCCTGACCCGGCTGGGTATCGAGCATGTCGCGGTACAGCCGCTGGGGGTGGACCTCGAGAGCTTCCACCCGCGGTTCCGCGATCCGGCCCTGCGCACCAAGCTCGGCCTCGACGACGACACCAAGCTTCTGATCTTCGTCGGCCGCGGCTCGCGCGAGAAGAACCTGCATCACCTGCTGGAGATGGCCCGTCAGCTGGGCAAGGGCTACCACCTGCTACTGGTCGGCCCCAGCATGCCCAGTCAGACGCCTGACAACGTCAGCGTGATCGACCGCTACACCCCGACCGAGGAAGTCGCAGGCTGGCTCGCCTCGAGCGATGCCCTGGTCCACGCCGGCACCCAGGAGACCTTCGGTCTGGTCGCCCTCGAGGCGATGGCCAGCGGGATCCCGGTGATCGCCGCCCGGGCCGGTGCGCTGGCCGAGAACGTGCCGCTGGGCTGTGGCCTGCTCAGCGAGCCGCACTCCCCCGCCGACATGGCACGCGCGGTGCGCGAGCTGTTCACCCAGCACGATGCCGAGCAGGCTGGGCGCCGGGCGCGCCGCTACGTCGAGCGCCACCACGACTGGGATATCGTCATCGACGGCCTCCTCACGCACTACCGCCGCCTCACCAGCGCCACCGCCAGCGCTGGCGCGGCGCAGCATGGATCGCAACATGGCTGAACGGCATTTCTCGCTGGTACTGCACGACATCGCCCCGGAAACCTGGCCCGACTATCAAGGTTTCGTCGCGGCGATCGACCGTCTGAGCGAGCGGTTCGGCCCGATTCCGATCACCTGGCTGGTGGTGCCCGACTTCCACGGCCGCGGCGAGTGTCGCCACAGCGACAGCCTGCGCCGGGTCCTGGATCAACGCCTGGCCCACGGCGACGAGCTGGTGCTGCACGGCTACTTCCACCGTGACGATGCGCCTCGACCGCGCACCCTGCACGACTTCTACATGCGCCGCATCTACACCTGGGAGGGTGAGTTCTACACCCTCGATCAGGCTACCGCCGGCGCCCTGCTCGACGACGGCATGGCCCAGTTCGATGCCTGCGGCTGGCCCCATGGCGGCTTCGTCGCCCCGGCCTGGCTGATGAGTCAGGGCACCCGCGCCGCGCTGGGCCAGCGCCCCTTCACCTACACCAGTGATCCGCAGCAGCTCTACCGCCTGCCCGGTTTCGAGCCGCTCAGCGCACCGAGCATCGTGTGGAGCGCGCGTAGCGCCTGGCGGCGCGGCATGTCCCGCGTGGTCAGCGCGATCCAGCAGCGGCGCTTCCAGCAGGCCCCGCTCTTGCGCCTGGCCCTGCATCCGGTCGACATGCGCTATCGCTCCTCCTACGACTACTGGTACCGGTTGGTGGAGCAACTCCTGGGCGAGGGACGTCAAGCGGTGACCAAGCAGCACTGGCTGGACCACCACGCCCCCGATCTCGCCACGCGCAAGGATCGTTCGGCGGCATGAAGCGTATCATCTGGTGCCTGGTGCTGGGCCTGGTGGCGGCACTGGCGATTCCACTGCTGATCGGCGGCCGCGGTATCGTCACCGAACTGCGCAGCTTCCCCACCTCGCTGCTGCTGATGATGCTGGGCATGATCTTCGTGTGCTGGAATCTCAACGCCCTGCGCTTGCGCCTGCTACTGGCCGGGCGCGCCGGCAAGCTGTCGCAGGTGCGCGCCTTCTCGATCGTGATGGCCACCGAATTCGCCATCTGCGCCACCCCCGGTGGCACCGGTGGGCCGTTGACCCTGCTCGGCCTGCTTGCCCGGCGCGGCGTACGCCCGGCGCAGTCCTCGGCGATCTTCGCCGTCGATCAGCTCACCGACCTGCTGTTCTTCCTCTCCGGGCTGGTCGGCGTCGCCGCCTATGTGCTGATTGAAGCGGTCGATCTCCAGCTGGGCTGGCTGGTGGGCCTGCCCACCACCCTGCTGGTCAGCGCGCTGGTGATCCTGTGGCTGACCCTGAGCCACTACAACCGGGTGATGCAGGTGACCGGGCGCTGGCTCGAGAAGCTCAACGTCAAGCGGCGTTCTCGCTTCGGCCTGGCACGCCGCCTGCTGCACTTCCGCAACTCGCTGGTCGAAACCCTGCGCCTGCCGCGCTGGCTGCTGTTCGCCATCTTCCTGCTCTGCTGCGCTCACTGGCTGGTGCGCTACAGCGTGCTGTTCCTGGTGGTTCAGGGGCTGGGGCAGCATATCGACTGGGCCTGGACCTTCCTGGTGCAGATGGTGTCGATGGCCGCCGGTCAGTTGAGCTTTCTGCCCGGTGGCGCCGGCGGCGCCGAACTCACCTCCTCGGCGCTGCTGACCCCGCTGATCGGCGCCCAGGCGGCAGCCGCCTCGGTACTGATCTGGCGCTTCGTCACCTACTACTTCTATCTGCTGGCAGGCTTCCCGATCTTTCTCGCCACCGCCGGCCGCGCCTTCCTGCGCATGATGGCCCGGCGCCAGCAGCGCTGATCGCCAGCTAGCGATCGGCGCCACACACGCTCGATCTCCCGTCCGGGAGATCGATGGCCGCCCCCTCCCCGGAGCCCCCCCCGACACCGCGATGGCAGCAGTGCCCTCGTGACTCCGCGCTTGCGATATCTCGGCTCGGCACCAGAACGCAAAACGGCCCGCCAGGCAGTGCCTGGCGGGCCGTCGTCGAGGCGCAAGCCTCGCGCCGTGAAGCGCTTACCAGCCGGTAGCGGCTTTCAGCGCGTCACCGATCTCGGCGAGCGAACGCACGGTCTTGACGCCGGCGTCTTCCAGTGCCTTGAACTTCTCGTCGGCGGTGCCTTTACCACCGGCGATGATGGCACCGGCGTGACCCATGCGCTTGCCCGGAGGGGCAGTGACACCCGCGATGTAGGAGACCACCGGCTTGGAAACATTGGCCTTGATGTAGGCCGCGGCTTCCTCTTCGGCGTTGCCGCCGATCTCGCCGATCATCACGATCGCTTCGGTCTGCGGGTCCTTCTCGAACATCTCCAGGATGTCGATGAAGGTGGAACCCGGGATCGGGTCGCCGCCGATGCCCACGCAGGTGGACTGGCCGAAGCCGTGATCGGTAGTCTGCTTGACCGCTTCGTAGGTCAGGGTGCCGGAGCGCGACACGATACCGACCTTGCCCGGCTTGTGGATGTGACCCGGCATGATGCCGATCTTGGTCTCACCCGGGGTGATCACGCCGGGGCAGTTCGGGCCGATCAGGCGCACGCCCAGCTCGTCACACTTGACCTTGACGTCGAGCATGTCGAGGGTCGGGATGCCTTCGGTGATGCACACGATCAGCTTGATGCCGGCGTTGGCGGCTTCGAGAATCGAGTCCTTGCAGAAGGCGGCCGGCACGTAGATCACGCTGGCCTCGGCGCCGGTCTGCTCGACCGCTTCCTTGACGGTGTTGAACACCGGCAGGCCCAGATGCTCCTGGCCGCCCTTGCCCGGGGTGACGCCGCCGACCATGTTGGTGCCGTAGGCGATCGCCTGCTCGGAGTGGAAGGTCCCCTGGCCACCGGTGAAGCCCTGGCAGATGACCTTGGTGCTCTTGTCGATCAGGATACTCATTACTTGCCCTCCGCCGCTTTGACGACCTGCTGAGCCGCGTCAGTCAGGCTGGTAGCAGCGATGATGTTCAGACCGCTGGAGGCCAGCTTATCGGCACCCAGCTCGGCGTTGTTACCTTCCAGACGCACCACGACCGGCACGTTGACGCCGACCTGCTCGACGGCACCGATGATGCCTTCGGCGATCATGTCACAACGCACGATACCGCCGAAGATGTTGACCAGCACGGCCTTGACGTTGGTGTCGGAGAGAATGATCTTGAACGCTTCCGCCACCCGCTCCTTGGTCGCGCCGCCACCGACGTCGAGGAAGTTGGCCGGCTTGCCGCCGTTCAGGTTGACGATGTCCATGGTGCCCATGGCCAGACCGGCACCGTTGACCATGCAGCCGATGTTGCCGTCGAGGGCGACGTAGTTGAGTTCCCACTCCTGGGCGTGGGCTTCGCGCTCGTCTTCCTGCGACGGATCGCGCATCGCCTGCAGGTCCGGATGACGGTAGAGGGCGTTGGCGTCCAGGTTGATCTTGGCGTCGAGGCAGTGGAGATTGCCTTCGTCGGTGATCACCAGCGGGTTGATCTCCAGCAGTGCCAGATCCTTGTCGTGGAACAGCTTGGAGAGCCCCAGGAAGATCTTGGTGAACTGCTTGATCTGGTCCTTGTTCAGGCCCAGCTGGAAGGCCAGCTCACGTGCCTGGTACGGCTGTGCGCCGACCAGCGGATCGATCTCGGCCTTGAGGATCTTCTCGGGCGTCTCCTCGGCGACCTTCTCGATCTCGACACCGCCCTCGGTGGAGGCCATGAAGACCACACGACGGGTGGCGCGATCGACCACGGCACCCAGGTAGAGTTCGGTGGCGATATCGGTGCAGTTCTCGACCAGAATCTTGGCGACCGGCTGACCTTTTTCGTCGGTCTGGTAAGTCACCAGATTCTTGCCCAGCCACTGCTCGGCGAACGCCTTGGCGGCTTCCGGGCTCTCGACCAGCTTGACGCCGCCGGCCTTGCCGCGACCACCGGCATGGACCTGGGCCTTGACGACCCACTTGTCGCCACCGATTTTCTTGCAGGCCTGTGCCGCTTCTTCGGGGGTGTCGACGGCGAAGCCTTTGGACACCGGAAGACCGTAATCGGCAAACAGTTGCTTGCCCTGATACTCGTGAAGGTTCATCGATTCATGCCATTAGGTTGCATGTGACTCGAATGGCAGAGGCCGCTCAAGGGCCTCCGCCCCCGTGCCGCTCCGAAACCAGAACGGCACCTCTAGCAAGATGCGCGAAGCGTGTGACTTACTTGCGTTTCTTGCGGTTGGCCATGTGAATGGCGTGACCGTCGACGGCCAGCGCCGCTTCGTGGACCGCTTCGGAAAGTGTCGGGTGAGCGAAGCAGGTCAGGGCCAGATCCTCGGCGCTGGAGCCGAACTCCATGGCGATGACGCCCTGGGCGATCAGCTCGCCGGCGTGCTGACCGAGGATGTGCACGCCGAGAATGCGATCGGTCTTGGCGTCGGCGACGACCTTGACCATCCCTTCCGGGGCGTTGTTGGCGAGCGCACGACCGCTGGCGGAGAACGGGAAGGTACCGGTGCTGACTTCGATCCCCTCCTCCTTGGCCTGCTGCTCGTTCATGCCGACCCAGGCCACTTCCGGCGCCGTGTAGATGACGCTGGGGATGGTGTCGTAGTTCATCTCCGGCTTCTGCCCGGCGATGATGTCGGCGACCATCACGCCCTCTTCCGAGGCCTTGTGCGCCAGCATCGGACCGCGCACCACGTCACCGATGGCATAGACGCCGGAGACGCTGGTACGGCACTGGTCGTCGACGAAGATGAAACCGCGCTCGTCGAGCTTCACGCCGGCGCCATCGTCGAGCAGCTTGTCGGTGTAGGGCTTGCGACCGACACAGACGATCAGCTTGTCGAAGGTCTGCTCCTGCTCACCGTCGCTGTCGGTGTACTGGACCACGACTTCACGGCTGTCGCCCTTGCCCTTGACCTCGGAGCCGGTGACCCGCGCGCCCAGCTTGATGTCCAGACCCTGCTTCTTGAGCAGCTTCAGGGTCTCCTTGGAGATCGCCTGATCGACCATCGGCAGGAAGCTGTCGAGCGCTTCGAGCACGGTCACTTCGCTACCCAGACGGCTCCACACGCTGCCCAGCTCGAGACCGATGACACCGGCACCGATCACGCCCAGACGCTTGGGCGCTTCATCGAACTCGAGCGCACCGGCGGAGTCGACGATGATGTCGTCGGTCATCGGCGCCGGCGGGATATTCACCGGCACCGAGCCGGAAGCGATGACGACGTTGTCGGCGGTGTAGGTCTGGCTCTTGCCATCGTGGCCGGTCACTTCGACCTGCTTGCCGTCGAGCAGCTTGCCGGTACCTTCCAGCGCGGTGACGCCGTTGGACTTGAACAGCATGCTGATACCGCCGGTGTTCTTGGCGATGACGCTGTTCTTGAACTCCATCATCTTCTTGACGTCGGTGGCGACGTCGCCGACGTTGATGCCGATCTCGGCATAGTGGTCACGCGTCTCGACGAACTTGTGCGAGGTCTCGAGCAGCGCCTTGGAGGGAATGCAGCCCACGTTGAGGCAGGTGCCGCCGTGGACGGTCTTGCCTTCCTTGTTCACCCACTTCTCGACACAGGCCGTCTTGAGGCCCAGTTGCGCGGCGCGGATCGCGGCCACGTAGCCACCAGGGCCGGCGCCAATGACGATCACATCGAATTTATCGGCCATGAAAGATTTCCTGTTCGTCTCGTGTGCCATCCGCCGAGGCGCGCCCCGGCGGATCCGAATGTCGGGCGGTCAGATGTCCAGCAGCAGACGCGCCGGGTCCTCGAGCAGCGACTTGATCGCCACCAGGAACTGGACCGCGTCCTTGCCGTCGATCATGCGGTGGTCGTAGGAGACCGCCAGATACATCATCGGGCGAATCTCGACCTTGCCGTTCACCGCCATCGGGCGCTCCTGGATCTTGTGCATGCCCAGGATCGCGGTCTGCGGCGGGTTGAGGATCGGCGTCGACATCAGCGAGCCGAAGATACCGCCGTTGGTGATGGTGAAGGTGCCGCCCTGCATGTCCTCGATGCCGAGCTTGCCATCGCGACCGCGGCTGCCGAAGTCACCGATCGCCTTCTCGACGTCGGCCAGCTTCATGCTGTCGGTGTCACGCAGGACCGGCACCACCAGTCCACGCGGGGTGGAGACGGCGACGCCGATGTCCTGGTAGCCGTGATAGACGATGTCGGTGCCGTCGATCGAGGCGTTGACGTCGGGGAAGCGCTTGAGTGCTTCGGTCGCCGCCTTGACGAAGAAGCCCATGAAACCGAGCTTGACGTCGTGGGCCTTCTGGAAGGTGTCCTTGTACTGGCTGCGCAGCGCCATCACCGCGCTCATGTCCACCTCGTTGTAGGTGGTGAGCATGGCCGCGGTCTGCTGGGCCTGGACCAGACGCTTGGCGATGGTCTGACGCAGGCGGCTCATCGGCACGCGCTGCTCGGGACGCTCGCCCTCGACCGCGGAAGCGGCCTTGGGTGCGGCAGCCGACTTGTCGGCCTTGGGCGCGGCGGACTTCTTGGCCGAGCCGTTGTCGATGGCCTTCTGCACGTCCTCTTTCAGCACACGACCACCCTTGCCGGTGCCCTCGAGCTTGGACACGTCGAGATCGTTCTCGGCGGCCAGCTTGCGTGCTGCCGGCGCCAGGATCTTGCCGTCGACCTTGGCATCCGCCTCGCCGTCGTCGTCACTGGAAGACGCTTCAGCAGGTGCGTCAGCGCCCGCGTCACCCTCGGCGCCTTCGCTGAACACTGCCAGCAGCGCTTCGGATTCGACCTGCTCGCCCTCCTGGACCTTGATCTCAGCCAGGGCGCCATCGGCCGGCGCGACCACTTCCAGCACGACCTTGTCGGTCTCGATCTCGGCCAGCACCTCGTCGCGCTTGACCGCTTCGCCGACCTTCTTGGTCCAGCTGGCGACGGTGCCTTCCTGCACCGACTCCGGGAAGCTCGGCGCCTTGACCTCGTGCTGCTTGCCCGCACCGGCAGACTTCTTGTCGGCCGGTTTCTTGTCCGCCTTGGCGTCACCGGACTTGGCATCATCGGACTTGGCGTCGCTGCGCTTGGCGTCATCGGCCTTGGCATCACCGCCCTTGTCGCCTTCGCCGGCCGCGCCGAGCTCGCCCAGCACTTGCTCGGACTGGCAGACGTCACCCTCTTCGACATTGATCTTGGAGAGGGTGCCGGCTTCCGGCGCCACCACCTCGAGGACCACCTTGTCGGTTTCGATCTCGACGATCAGTTCATCGCGCTCGACGCTGTCGCCCACCTTCTTGTGCCAGGTGGCAACGGTTCCCTCGGCAACGGATTCGGGGAAAGTCGGCGCTTTGATATCAGTAGCCATGTCGTATCCTTAATCTCTTCTCTGTCGCGTCTGTTCCGGCAGCATGGCGCCTCAGGCGTTGAAGGCGTCGTCGACCAGCTGGCTCTGTTGTGCCACGTGGACCGACATGTAGCCCGCGGCGGGCGCGGCGGATGCCGGACGACCCGCAAACTTGAGGCTGTGGTCCAACCCTTCGCGCACCATGCTCGCCACCAGGCGAAGATGATGCTGGCTCTGATACCAGGCGCCCTGATTGAGCGGCTCTTCCTGACACCAGACGACCTGTTCCAGGTTCGGAAAGGCCTTGAGCGCATCGAAGAGCTCTTCCTTGGGGAAGGGATAGAGCTGCTCGACACGAATGATCGCGGTGTCGTCGCGCTGGTTCTCGGCGCGGTAGCTGGCGAGGTCGTAGTAGACCTTGCCCGAGCAGATGACCGCCCGCTTGACCGCCTTCGGATCGCGCTCGCCGACATCGGGGATGACCATCTGGAAGCGGCCATCGGCCAGCTCTTCCATGGTCGAGGTGGCATCCTTGTGACGCAGCAGGCTCTTGGGCGACATCACGATCAGCGGCTTGCGCAGCGGACGGATCACCTGGCGCCGCAGCAGATGGAAGATCTGCGCCGGGGTGGTCGGTACGCACACCTGCATGTTGTGCTCGGCGCACAGCTGCAGGAAGCGTTCGAGGCGTGCGGAAGAGTGCTCCGGCCCCTGCCCCTCATAGCCGTGCGGCAGCAGCAGGGTCAGGCCGCACAGGCGCGCCCACTTCGACTCGCCCGAGGAGATGAACTGGTCGACCACGACCTGGGCGCCGTTGAAGAAGTCCCCGAACTGGGCCTCCCAGATGATCAGCGCGTTGGGCATGGTGGTGGCGTAGCCGTACTCGAACGCCAGCACCGCCTCCTCCGACAGGAAGGAGTCGTGGATGGTGAAGCTCGGCTGCCCTTCCTTGATGTGCTGCAGCGGAATGTAGGTCGAACCGTCTTCCTGGTTGTGGACCACGGCGTGACGGTGGGAGAAGGTCCCGCGGCCGGCATCCTGGCCGGTCAGACGCACCGGATGATCGACGTCGACCAGGGTGGCGTAGGCCAGCGTTTCAGCAAAGCCCCAGTTGAGCGGCTGGTTGCCGGCGAGCATCTTGCGCCGCTCTTCGTAGACCCGCGATACCTGACGCTGGACCTCGACCCCGTTGGGAATCTCGCTCATCTTCTGCGCCAGCTGGCGAAGATGTTCGAGGTCGCAGCTGGTGTCGGTGTCACCGCTCCACTCGTGATCCAGATAGGGGGTCCAGTCCACGAACAGACCGGTATTGGGCTGCTTCACCAGCGCATTGGCCACATGGTTGCCGGCCAGCAGATCGTCGCGATACTGCTCGCCCATCTGCTTGGCCTGCTCCTCGGTGAGCACACCCTCCTCGATCAGCTGCTCGACGTAGAGCGTGCGCGTCGACTTGTGCGACTTGATCTTGGCGTACATCAGCGGCTGGGTGCCGGAGGGCTCGTCGGCCTCGTTATGGCCGCGCCGGCGATAGCAGACCAGGTCGATGACCACGTCGCGCTTGAACGCCTTGCGGTAATCCACCGCCACCTGGGTCGCATGCAGCACCGCTTCCGGATCGTCACCGTTGACGTGGAAGATCGGCGCCTGAACCATCTTGGCGATATCGGTGCAGTACTCGGTGGAGCGGGCGTCATCGGGCCGCGAGGTGGTGAAACCGACCTGGTTGTTGATCACGATGTGCAGCGTGCCGCCGGTCTTGTAACCGCGGGTCTGCGACATCTGGAAGGTCTCCATGACCACGCCCTGGCCCGCGAAGGCGGCGTCGCCGTGGATCACCACCGGCAGCACCTGCTCGCCGTCGACGTCGTCGCGACGATCCTGGCGCGCGCGCACCGACCCCTCGACCACCGGGGAGACGATCTCCAGGTGGGAAGGGTTGAACGCCAGCGCCAGGTGCACTTCGCCACCCGGGGTCATGACATTGGAGCTGAAACCCTGGTGATACTTGACGTCACCGGAGCCGCGCTCGAGTCGCTTCTTGCCGTCGAACTCGTCGATCAGCTCAGACGGACTCTTGCCGAGGATGTTGACCAGCAGATTGAGACGGCCACGGTGGGCCATGCCGATGACCACTTCCTTGACGCCGTAGCTACCGCTGCGCTGGATCACCTCGTCCATCATCGGAATGAAGGATTCGCCGCCCTCCAGGCCAAAGCGCTTGGTGCCCGGATACTTGGAGGCGAGGTAGCTCTCCAGCCCCTCGGCGGCAGTGAGGCGCTCGAGCAGATGCTCGCGATCGCTCTGGCTGTACTTGGGCTTGGAGCGCACCGACTCGAAACGCTGCTGCAGCCAGCGCTTCTCCTCGGTGTTGACGATGTGCATGAACTCACAGCCGATCGACCGGCAGTAGGTCTGATCCAGCGCCTCGACGATCTCCTTGAGCGGCGCCTCGTCCTTGCCCAGGAAGAACGAACCGGTCTGGAACACGGTGCTCATGTCGGCCTGGGTGAGGTCGTGGAAGGACAGATCGAGGTCGGGCACGGTCTCGGCCTGACGCAGCCCGAGAGGATCGATGTCGGCGCGCTGATGGCCACGGAAGCGGTAGGCGTTGATCAGCTGCAGTACCTTGACCTGCTTGCGATTCTCGCTGCTGCCGGCGCTGCTGGGGGCGGCCTGCCCCGGACGACGCTCGCGCGCCAGCTGGTAGAACTGCTCCCGAATGGGGCTCAAGGGGACATCGTGAGCGGGGGTGCCTTCCAAGCGGGGCAGCTGATCGAAGGCCTGGCGCCACTCGTCGGGTACAGTCGAGGGATCGTTCAGATACTGCTCGTAGAGCGCTTCCACGTAGTGAGCGTTACCGCCGCTCATGTGGGAAGTGCGCCACATCAACTCCATTATGCCTTCTTGCATATCTCGTTCACCCTGCACTGATGGGGTGTTGTCGGCGCCGGTCGCGATCTGCGTCACGGCGTCACTCCGTCACCGTCGCGAGACGGCGTTACGACCATGTAGGCGAAGCGGCGTCATGATCGTTAAAAGCCGGTGCACGAGGCACCGGCCAGCATTCTGATAGTCGGCTCGACTGCGACACGGTGTCGCAGTCGGCAAGCGCGGCACATGATAACAAGCCGCGCGCTACGATTTAAGTCGTAGATGCCCGCGACCGCGTTCAGGTGGCGTTGGACAGCAGCATTTCACGAATCTTGCCGATGGCCCGGGTCGGGTTGAGGCCCTTGGGGCACACCGAGACGCAGTTCATGATGCCGCGGCAGCGGAACAGGCTGAACGGGTCCTCGAGCTCGGCCAGACGCGCCTGGGTGGCGTTGTCGCGCGAATCGGCGAGGAAGCGGTAGGCCTGCAGCAGGCCGGCCGGACCGACGAACTTGTCCGGGTTCCACCAGAACGACGGGCACGAGGTCGAGCAGCAGGCGCACAGAATGCACTCGTAGAGGCCGTCGAGCTTGTCGCGCTCCTCCGGCGACTGCAGACGCTCGATCGCCGGCGCCGCGGTATCGTTCTGCAGATACGGCTGCATACGCTCGTACTGCTTGTAGAACAGCCCCATGTCGACCACCAGATCACGCATGACCGGCAGCCCGGGCAGCGGGCGCAGCACCAGCTTGTTGTCCTTGACCACCTCGGACAGCGCGGTGATACAGGCCAGACCATTCTTGCCGTTCATGTTCATGCCGTCGGAGCCGCAGACCCCTTCACGGCAGCTGCGACGAAAGGCCAGCGAGCTGTCCTGATCCTTGATCATGGTCAGCACGTTGAGGACCATCAGATCGCGCCCTTGGGTGTCGATCTGGAACTCCTGCATATAGGGCGCGGAGTCGGTCTCGGGGTTGTAGCGGTAAACGGAAACCTGAAGACTGGACATGAGTGACAACCCCCTCAGTAGGTACGGATTTTCGGCTCGAAGGTATCGACCGTCTTCGGCGTGAAGTTGACCTCACGCTTGGTCACGCGCTTGTCACCCGGGTGGAACAGCGAGTGCTTGAGCCAGTTGACGTCGTCACGGTCCGGATAGTCGTAGCGCGAGTGCGCACCACGGCTCTCCTTGCGCTCCAGCGCTGCGATGGCAGTCGCTTCGGCCACCTCGAGCAGGTTGTCGAGCTCCAGCGCTTCGACCCGCGCGGTATTGAAGGCGTTGGACTTGTCACTCAGGTGCGCTTCGGCGATACGCCCGCGCAGCTCGGCCAGCTTGGTCACGCCCTCCTGCATGTTGTCTTCCTGACGGAAGACGCCGAAGGCGTTCTGCATGGTGCTCTGCAGCTCGGCCTTGAGATCGGAGACCGACTCGCCGCCACTGGACTCGTTCCAGCGCGACATGCGCGCCATGGCGCTGTCGACATCCGACTGAGCGGCGTCGAGATAGTCGATGCCCTCGTTGAGCGCCTTCTCGATGTAGATGCCCGCAGCACGACCGAAGACCACCAGGTCGAGCAGCGAGTTGCCGCCCAGACGGTTGGCGCCGTGAACCGAGACGCAGGCCGCCTCGCCACACGCGAACAGACCGTTGATGATGGCGTCGTTGCCGTCCTTGTCCTGGGTCAGCGCCTGGCCGTGAACGTTGGTCGGGATACCGCCCATCATGTAGTGACAGGTCGGGGTGACCGGGATCGGCTCCTTGACCGGATCGACGTGGGCAAAGGTCTTGGAGAGTTCGACGATACCCGGCAGGCGCTTCATCAGCACCTCTTCACCCAGGTGATCGAGCTTGAGCATGACGTGGTCGGCGTTCTCGCCGCAGCCGCGCCCTTCCAGCACTTCCATGACCATGGCACGGGCGACCACGTCGCGGCCGGCCAGATCCTTGGCGTTGGGCGCGTAGCGCTCCATGAAACGCTCGCCATCCTTGTTGATCAGATAGCCGCCTTCGCCGCGACAGCCCTCGGTCACCAGACAGCCGGCGCCATGAATGCCGGTCGGATGGAACTGCCACATCTCGATGTCCTGCACCGGGAAGCCGGCGCGCAGCGCCATGCCGATACCGTCACCGGTGTTGATCAGGGCGTTGGTGGTGGAGGCGTAGATACGGCCCGCACCACCGGTGGCCAGCACGGTGGCCTTGGACTTGACGTGCACCACTTCGCCGGTCTCGATGCACAGCGCGATGCAGCCGACCACATCGCCGTTGGCGTTCTTGACCAGATCGACGGCGTACCACTCATCGAGGAACACCGTGTTGTTCTTCAGGTTATTCTGATACAGCGTGTGCAGCAGCGCGTGGCCGGTACGGTCGGCCGCGGCACAGGTACGTGCCGCCTGGCCGCCCTTGCCGAAGTCCTTGGACTGACCGCCGAACGGGCGCTGGTAGATGCGACCGTTGTCGAAGCGCGAGAACGGCAGCCCCATGTGCTCGAGTTCGAAGACCGCCTTGGGGCCTTCGGTGCACATGTATTCAGCGGCGTCCTGGTCGGTGATGTAGTCACCGCCCTTGACGGTGTCGTACATGTGCCAGCGCCAGTCATCGTTGGGATCGGCGGAGGCAATGGCACAGGTGATGCCACCCTGGGCGGACACCGTGTGCGAGCGGGTCGGGAAGACCTTCGACAGCACCGCCGTCTTCTTGCCGGACTTGGCCAGTTCGAGCGCCGCTCGCAGGCCGGAACCGCCACCACCGATGATGATGGCGTCGAATGTCAGGTTTCGCATGGTAGACATGGATCAGGCTCCCCAGAGGACTTGTACGCCCCACACCAGAAAAACGAAGATGGCGAGAATCACGACGGCCTGGAAACCGAAACGTGCGCCGGTGTGCTTGAGGTAGTCGGTGGAGATGGTCCACAGACCGACCCAGGCGTGTGCGGCCATCGAGATGAAGGCCAGCAGCGAGAAGATACGCATCCAGGTCTGCGCGAACAGCCCGCTCCAGGTGACGTAGTCGAGATGGGGGTGGAACAGCAGATAGGCGACGAGAAACAGCGCGTAGACCGCCAGGACGAGTGCCGAGACGCGCTGGATCAGCCAGTCGGAGAGGCCGCTGCGACCGAGATTCGTGATGTTGGTTACCATACCCAGACTCCTGCCAGAACCACCAGAACGGCACTGATCACGACCGTGATCTGCGCCTTACGCGTACCGCCTTCGAGATCGACGCCGTAGCCAGCATCCATCAGCAGGTGCTTGATACCGGCCACGAAGTGGAATCCGAGCGCCGAGAGCAGACCCCAGGCGACCAGCTTGGCCAGTACGTTGTGCGCCAGCACATCGCTCACTGTCTCGAACCCCTGCGGCGAGGAGAGCGACTTATCCAGGGCCCAGAAGCCGAAGATCAGACCGACGAACAGAATGACGCCGGTGACGCGGTGAGTGATGGAAGTCAGTGCGGGGAGTGGAAAGTGGATGGTAGACAGGTCGAGGTTTACTGGACGTTTGCTATTCACGGCTGTTCAACACTCTCTTGACCCAGACGGGTCTGGCCCGTTTGGGCTGTGGTTTTTAGAAGCAGGATCTCGGTCGCGGAACTGGTTTCCCTGCGGCCCAGGCCGAGCTGACGATGCCATATCGCGCGGGAGATGATTATAGGGTTTGAGGGCCGGCATGACAAACCGCTACAACTTTGGTCATAACCAAAACGCCCCCTATCCAACCACCCGCGACAGCCACCAGACACGCCGGCGTTGGCACCATGATCCAACGCTTCCCAGGGTGACACCCGGGCGCCACGACGACACCCGAGGCGTCAGCGACTACACTCCAGATCCCGGCCGCAGAGACGCAACGCAGGCGCTTCGCCTGCCGCGCCGCCAACGCCAGCTCGATCGAGGCGGCACTATCTGTTTCCTGTTTCAGTCTCGGTGTCAGTCTGCGACGCTGCCTGGATCAGTATAGCGGCAACCCTGGCAGGGCTCGGCATTTCGCTGCGGAACACGCCACGCATGCCCTACCTCGAGGGGCGGCACGCCCGATAACAACAGGTTACAATACACATTGATCGATCAAAATGTCGACAATGTGTGAACCCGCTTATAGAAGCCGTTGTCAAACCCGCTGGGGCGAATTGACAAACCCTTGCGGAAACCTATAGTGGGCGGACTCTTTTTGCCCGCATAGCAGGAAAGACAAAGGGTTATGTCACGATAGGGAGGCCTACATGGCTGACAGAAAAGCGAAACTTTCCGTCGATGGTGTCGACAAGACGATTGAATTCCCGGTCTATTCCGGCACCCTCGGACCTGACGTCGTCGATGTGCGCAGCCTGACCGGCGAAGGACTGTTCACCTACGACCCGGGCTTCGTCGCCACCGCCGCCTGCGAGTCGGGCATCACCTACATCGATGGCGCCGCCGGGGTACTGCTTCACCGTGGCTACCCCATCGAACAGCTGGCCGACAACTCCAATTACGTGGAGCTCAGCTACCTGCTGATGTTCGGCGAACTTCCCACCGCCGAGCAGTACCGCGACTTCGCCGGGACGGTCGGCCGTCACACCATGGTTCACGAGCAGATCGTCAACTTCTACAAGGGCTTCCGTCGCGATGCCCATCCGATGGCGATCCTGTGTGGCGTGGTCGGCGGGCTGGCCGCCTTCTATCACGACAACCTCGACATCACCGACGCCGAGCAGCGCCATGTCAGCGCCATCCGCCTGATCGCCAAGATGCCGACGCTGGCCGCCATGTGCCACAAGTACAATATCGGCCAGCCGTTCATGTATCCGCGCAACGATCTCAGCTACGCGGAAAACTTCCTCCACATGATGTTCGGCAACCCGTGCGAGAGCTACGAGGTCAATCCGATCATGGCCAAGGCGATGGACCGGATCTTCATGCTCCACGCCGACCACGAGCAGAACGCCTCGACCTCGACGGTACGCCTGACCGGCTCCACCGGCGCCAATCCCTTTGCCTGCATCAGCGCCGGTATCGCCGCACTCTGGGGTCCGGCCCACGGCGGCGCCAACGAAGCGGTACTGGCGATGCTCGACGAGATCGGCGACGACTCCGAAGAGAATATCCAGCGCTTCATCGACAAGGCCAAGGACAAGAACGATCCGTTCAAGCTGATGGGCTTCGGCCACCGGGTCTATCGCAACTTCGACCCGCGCGCCAAGGTGATGAAGGAGACCTGCGACGAGGTACTCAGAGAGCTGGGCATCGCCGACGACCCGCAGCTCAAGATCGCCAAGCGCCTCGAACAGATCGCTCTGGAAGACGAGTACTTCATCGAGCGCAAGCTCTACCCCAACGTCGATTTCTACTCCGGCATCATCCTCAAGGCGATCGGCATCCCGACCAACATGTTCACCGTGATCTTCGCGATGGCGCGTACCGTCGGCTGGATCTCCCACTGGAACGAAATGATCAGCAACGGCTACCGCATCGGTCGCCCGCGCCAGCTCTACACCGGCCACACCAAGCGCGACTACCCCAGCTCGCACTGACCCCGGGCGCCAGGGCCCGCCGGCCCTACCCCACCGCCGCCGATCTTATCGGCGGTTTTTTTTGGCCGCGATAGATGTCCACACATTCTGTGGATAACCCTGTTCAAAACCTACAGATAATGTCACCCAGGCCCCCTGACAGGCGCCCTGAAGACAGATCGTTCAAATTTTGACCAATTGCAAGATACTGATTTAAAAGAAAAAAGCAGGATATATACGCATTTCAGCAGCTTGCCCGCAGGCACCAGCGAGGCAGCAGGACGCAGTGGACAATCAGCGCTGTTGTCAAGCGTTTCAGGTCGAACGACGAGGAGTTATCAACAGCCAGCCACACAGGTTGACCGCAGAGGGATTACAGGAGGGAAAAGCAGAAGTGGCGTCCCATAGGGGGTTCGAACCCCTGTTACCGCCGTGAAAGGGCGGTGTCCTGGACCACTAGACGAATGGGACGCAAAAAGTGCGACGTCGGTCGCGAATTCCTTGGTGGAGCCTAGCGGGATCGAACCGCTGACCTCGACACTGCCAGTGTCGCGCTCTCCCAGCTGAGCTAAGGCCCCGTCTCAGGAACGGGGCGAACTATACGGGTATCTAACTGATCCGTCAACACTTTATTTAAGCGTCGACGGATCCGCCCGTGACCCGCCTCAGAGCTCGCGGTAACGCTTCTCGAGCCGCTTGGCCTGCTTCTTGGAGACGCCGCCGAGCACCTCGATGGCGTGACGCAGACGTGCCCGTGTCATGTCGGAGCCGATGATCGCCATCGCATCGAGCACCGAGGTGGAGTGGGCGCTGCCGGTAACGGCGATGAACACCGGGGCCAGGAACGCCTTCATCTTCAGCGACAGCGCAGCCGAGAGCGACTGACACACCTCGAGCAACTCGGCCTTCTCCCAGCGGCCGACCACCTCGAGACGCCAGGTCAGAAACTGCAGCAGCTCGACCAGCGACTCCCGCTCCAGGGCCACGCCATCGAAACTCTCGGCGCTGATCGACGGCAGCCCCGAGAAAAAGTGCCCGGCGAGCGGAATGGCGTCGGACAGGGTCGAGATTCGCGGACGGATCTGCGGCAGGATCTGGCCCACGTACTCCTCGTTGAACGCCCAGTTGCGCAGCGCCTCGAGCAGCCCGGCATCGTCCAGGTCCTCACGGATATAGACCCCGTTGAGCCAGGTCAGCTTGTCGAGATCGAATACCGGCCCTCCCAGCGACACGCGCTGGATATCGAAGCTGGCCATCATCTCGTCGAGCGAGAACTTCTCGCGCTCGTCCGGCATCGACCAGCCCATGCGGCCCAGATAGTTGGTCAACGCCTGGGGCAGATAGCCCATGCGCCGGTAGTAGTTGATCGAGGTCGGATTCTTGCGCTTGGACAGCTTGGACTTGTCGGGGTTGCGCAGCAGCGGCATGTGGCACAGCACCGGCATCTCCCAACCGAAATAGGCGTAGAGCAGCTGGTGCTTGGGCGCCGAGTTGATCCACTCCTCTCCGCGCAACACATGGGTTATCCCCATGAGATGGTCATCGACCACGTTGGCCAGATGGTAGGTGGGCATGCCGTCGGACTTGAGCAGAATCTGGGCGTCGACCTGGGCCCAGTCGACCTCGATCCGACCCCGCAGCATGTCGTCGACCTCGCAGGTCCCGCTGTCCGGCACGTGCATGCGAATCACGTAGGGATAGCCCTCCGCTTCACGGCGTGCACGCTCGTCCTCGTCCAGGGCCAGATCGCCGGACTTGAGCGCCAGATGTTGCCCCGCCTCACGCCGCGCTTCGCGCAACGCGTCCAGCTCCTCGCTGGTGCGGTAGCACTTGAAGGCGTGGCCGGCATCCAGCAGTTGCTGGGCATGCTCGGCGTAAATCTCGCCGCGCTCGCTCTGGCGATAGGGGCCATGCGGGCCACCCACATCCGGGCCCTCATCCCAGCTCAGTCCCATCCAGCTCAGCGAGTCGAGGATCATCTGTTCCGACTCCAGCGTGGAGCGCTGGCGATCGGTATCCTCGATTCGAAGAATGAACTGCCCGCCATGCTGGCGCGCGAAGCAGAGATTGAAGAGCGCAATATAGGCCGTCCCGACATGCGGGTCACCGGTCGGAGAAGGCGCGATACGCGTGCGTACAGTCATGAATCCAATCCGTTGATAAAAGAGCAGGCCAGGGCCTGTGAAGATTCCCCACGCGGTGCGCGCGGGGCCTCCCGACGGCCCCTAGTATACGCGCCCTCACCGGCCCCCTGCAGGCCCAACTGCACGCTGTGTCGCGGGGAAACTTCGACACGAATTGTTCAAGCGACGCAAAAGGCACTAAGATTCATTATCGTGCATAGTGATTGCCCTGCCCCGAGCGTCTCGTCCAACGCTCGGCCATGGTGATCCTAGACTTTCCGGCAACCACTCGACAGCTGGAAAGTGGCTTACATGCCGACACGTTACGATAAATGTCGAGAACGTCGTTCCAATTAACCCGAAACAAACTTCGGTGACGAGTGGATATGCTAACGCATCATTATGCAGGCGAGATGGACGGATGGACGGGCTAGGACCAAGAATCAAACAACTTCGACTCCAGGCCGGGCTGAGCAAAGCCGCGTTGGCGCGTCGCGTCGGCGTTTCCGACGTCACGATCTCCTACTGGGAGTCCGGCACCATCAAGCAGATCGGCCATGCGCGCCTGGTCGCCCTCACCTCCGCGCTCGACTGCTCGATTCGTCAGCTGCTCGACGATGACTCCCTCAACGCCCTGGCGGTGGATGTTCCGGCCAAGCCGCAAGGATTGCTGGCGCTGCGTTCGCGGGTGTGCGCCCCTTGGGAGGCCGCCGCCGGCAGCGATGAGCTCGATGCCGAGCTGTCGACGGCACAGCTACTGACGCGCGACTGCTTCCTGGTCACCCCCGCCGAGGGCGAGACCTTCGACTTTCTCTATGAAGGGGACCTGGCGGCGGTGCACCCAAGCGAGCGCTTTCAGCAGGATGGGCTCTATCTGATCGAGCGGGAGGGACGCCTGCAGGTGCAGTATCTGGAGCGCCTCACCTCCGGACGCATCCGTGTCAGTGGCGAGCAGCTCCAGAGCGTCAGCGTGGAGAACATGCGCACGCCGCCGTTCCGCGTGGTGGGTTACGTGCGCGCCCGCTGGAGTCGTCAGTGATCCCTTCGCGTCGGCTGCCGTTGGGCCCGGTCTGAAAAGGAGTCGTGCGGCGCCGGCCCCTGCGGCGCTAGAAGCCGGCTCACTGTAAAACGTTCAGAACATGCGCAGGGCGAGTGGAGCGAGTCACAGGCTCATGGATACCGCCTGAACTGGCACGCCAGCCCGCTCGCGCCGTCGCCGATTTGTGCCTTATCGACGCGCCCCGATCCTGTCTTCGCCCGTCGATTTTTCAGACATCGCCTAAAACTCGAGTTTTTTCAGACCCGGCCTTTTTTCAAATCCAGTACGTTGGAACATCGCCTGGGCCATTCGGCGCCTCGCTCTCAGCACGAAGGCATAGTCCTATTGCCTCATCCGCTGCGAGATGCCATCCCGGCGCGTCACCGCAAATATCCCACCTGCCCGTCCTGCGATCACCGGGACAATTAAGACCAAAGTCGCAATGCGATGCGCTTTCCCGGTAGACTGCCGACGGCACTCTGGACAATCCCGACGAGGAGACGAACGATGGACATGTTCACCCTGAAGCAGACGCACGACCACTGGATCGCCTGCTGCCGAGCCTGCGGCCACGAACAGGCGCTGCCGGAAACCAGCGCTGCCCAGATGCCCGTCGAGGGCGTCGCCATCCAGTGCGAACGCTGCCCCAGCCAGGAGCCCTGCGTCTATCCCAACGAGACCGCCGCGCCGGTCAACTGACATCTGACCGCAAGGCCTGCTGGCCATGACACCCCGCGTCAGTCCGGGGTGTCTGCCGCTCAGGCCTCGCCCGCGGCGGGACTCGGCTCCTGCCAGCGCGCCAGCGCATAGATCAGCAGCCCCCCCAGCGCCATGATCGCACCGACGATGCCGGTAGAGGTCCAGCCGTAGCCCGCAGTGATCGCCATGCCACCGAGCCAGGGACCGAGCGCGTTGGCCACGTTGAAGGCGGCATGATTGGAGGCCGCAGCCAGGGTCTGCGCATCCTTGGCCACGTCCATCAAACGGATCTGCAGCGGCGGCGAAAGCGCCACCATGCCGCCGACCGCCAAGACCGACAGCCATACTGTCCATACCGAATGGGCCGCCAGCGGGAACAGCAGCAGGATGATCGCGCTGAACCCCAGGATCCAGCCCACCGAGCGGAACTGCAGGCGATCGAACAGCCAGCCGCCAGCCATGTTGCCAAGAATCGCCCCCACACCGAACGCGGCCAGAATCACCGGTACCCAGTGCTCGTCCAGGCCGGTGACCTGGATCAGCGTCGGCGCCAGATAGCTGAACACACAGAACATGCCGGCAAAGCCGATCGCGCCGATACCCAGTGTCAGCCAGACCTGGCGGCGGCGCAGTGCGGTCAGCTCGCGTAGCGGGCTGTTGCGCACCTCCTCGCGATTGAACGGCAGGTAGATGAAGACCAGCACCACCGTGACTAGGCCGATCGCCCCCACCAGACCGAAGGCGTAGCGCCAACTCAGCAGCTGCCCCAGCCAGGTCGCCAGCGGGTTACCGATCAGCATGGCGGTGGTGATACCGAGCATCACCCGGCTGACCGCCTTGGCGCGCTTGTGCGGCGGCACCATCGACGCCGCCACCAGCGCGGCGACCCCGAAGTAGGCTCCGTGGGGCAGACCCGAGATGAAGCGGAACAGCATCAGCGAGGCGTAGCCGGGAGCCAGGGCGCTGGCGAAATTGCCGATGGCGAAGAACGCCATCAGCAGCAGCAGCAGGTGACGCCGATAGAGGTAGGCACCGAAGACCGCGATCAGTGGCGCGCCCACCACCACACCCAGCGCGTAGGCGCTGATCAGGTGGCCGACCTGGGTCTCGCCGACGCCGAGCGCCTGGGAGACGTTCGGCATCAGCCCCATGATGGCGAATTCGCCGGTCCCGATCGCAAAACCACCGACGGCCAGCGCCAGCTCGATGAGTATCGCGACGCGGGCGTCGGGACGGACGTCCGTGGCTGCGTTCATAGCGCCCTCTTTATACTTTCGTCTAATGACAGAGATCGCGCCATTATTCCTGCTCCCGGAGACCTTGGGAACCGCTGATGTACGTCAATTTCCTACAAAAGCGCTGTCTGCGGTAGCGCAGAAAGTCTGGAACACACTCCCTGGGAACTTTTCACGCAACGCGGACTCACAATAGACATGAGATTCCTGCGATGGGGTCTCTAGCTTACTGTTAGCGATCGTTGGTCGCCGCGCTCACTGCGCGGCGACTTTTTTTGTGCCCGCAACACCGCCATATGCCTACCCCCCCCTGCGAGCCGATAGCGTCGACAGCGCGCCGCTGGGGCTGGCGCCAGCGAACGTGGTAGACTGGCGCTCTGGTCGCAGGTCTTGGTCATTCCGCCGCCGGGAGCGTCCTCGTGCAACTCTTCTTTATCGTCTTCGCCGTCTGTCTGCTGGTGAGCCTGGGTACCGTGGCTGCGCTGATGCTCTCGCGCACGCCGCGCTATCGTACCGACGCCGAGGATCTGATCGCGCTGTTCGACGCCGTGCTCGACAACCGTGCCAATCAGGCGCGCTGGGACAGCGTCATCGGCTACCCCATCCGCCATGACGCCTATCTGGAGAGCCTGCGCCGCCGCTGCCAGCACCTGATGGAAGCCCACGGACGTCCGTGGCAGGTGGCTCAGGGCGGTTCGCTATTCTCGCGTCAGGGACGTGAAGAGCTGATCTCGCTGCGCGCCCATCTCGCCGCCCATCAGGCCCTGAACCAGGGCGAGTACTCGGCGTGAACCGACACAGCCGCATGACCGACATCATCCGCCTGAAGCCGCTGGACAACGCCATCCAGCATCACCACCACGACTACCATCAGATCGTGATCGGGCTCTCCGGCTACGCCGAGTTCGAGGTCGGCGGTCACGGTGGTGTGGTGGCCCCGCTATCGGGCTGCCTGGTACCGGCCAACGTCGAGCACTACTACGAGGGCATCGGCGATAACCGTCAGTTGATCATCGATCTGCCCGACGACGCCGCCTCGCTCACCGGCAGCCAGCGTGAGCTGCGCCGGCTGTTCGACCGCCCCGGCTACTTCAGCCTCGACGAATCGCTGCAGCACTTCATCCAGTTCCTGCTCCACGAGATGGCGAGCCCGCAGCACGCCCCGGGCGATCTACTGATCACCACCCTGCTGAGTTCCCTCGATGCGCGTCGCGACCCGGCCGAGACAGTCTCTTCGCGCCCGGCGCGCACGCTCGACGTCGCGCGGCTGGAGCGTTTCGTTCACGCCCATCTCGACCGCCGCATCAGCGTCGCCGACCTGGCCCGGGTCGCCTGCCTCAGCGAGGCCCACTTCAGCGAGCGCTTCCGCCAGCAGACCGGCCTCTCGCCCTATCAGTTCGTCATGCGCCAACGCCTGGAAGCAGCGCGACACCTGATCACCAGTTCGGATACGCCACTGTCGGAGATCGCCGAGCGTACCGGCTTTGCCAGTCAGAGCGGTCTGAGCCACGCCTTCCGCCGCCACTTCGGCTACCCGCCGGTCACGCTGCGACGTCAGACTTTGGTCTAACAGCGACGACATCGGCGCGGCCGACAGTCTTCACCAGGGTTCGCCACCCCGGATTTTTGACAAATCTCTCCGTGGAATTGGCAAGTCGCCGTGCTCTGTTTCACGCTAGAGTCATCCACCATCCTTCCCTCCGAGCCGGAGACGGGCGCCTGGTGACAGACGATCGCACGTCCCGCCGATGTCCATTCAGGGGTTGAACAATGTTAAAAGCCGATCAGATGCTGAAGCCCGAAACGTGGCAGACCTCGCTCGACGAGCTGTTCGCGCGGATCAGCGAACACTATATCGTCGACGAGGATAGCTACGTCGCGGAGCTGGTCACGCTGCTGGGCGCCGACGAGGCCGAGTGCAAGCGTACCGGCGACAAGACCGCCGAGCTGGTCCACGACGTGCGCGAGATGGACACGGCGGTCGACTCGATCGACGAACTGCTGCAGCAGTACAGCCTCGACACCCAGGAGGGCGTACTGCTGATGTGTCTGGCCGAGGCCCTGCTGCGCGTGCCCGACAAGGCCACTGCCGATGCCTTGATCGAGGACAAGCTGGGGGTGGCGGACTGGAAGCGCTACGTCGGCCAGAGCGAGTCATGGTTCGTCAACGCCTCCACCTGGGGGCTATTGATGACCGGCAACGTGATCCAGCTCGACAAGCCCCGCGACGGCAAGCCGGCCAACTTCATCAATCGCATGGTCAACCGCATGGGCGAGCCGGTGATCCGCAGCGCCATGTATCAGGCGATGAAGATCATGGGCCAGCAGTTCGTGCTGGGGCGCACCATCGATGAAGCCCTGAAGCGCTCCAAACCGCTGTTCAACAAGGGCTACACCTACTCCTACGATATGCTCGGCGAGGCCGCGCGCACGCGTGACGACGCCCGGCGCTACTTCGACGACTACGCCGCGGCGATCCGCCAGGTCGGCGAGACCAGCCGCCGCCTGGACGCCAAGACGCCGGCGCCCTCGGTCTCGATCAAGCTCTCGGCACTGCATCCGCGCTATGAGTTCGGTCGCCGCACCCAGGTGCTCGAGGAGTTGGTCGGTACGGTCAAGCAACTGGTCGAGATGGCCCGCGAGCGGCAGGTGGCACTGACCATCGATGCCGAAGAGGTCGACCGTCTGGAGCTCTCGCTCGAGGTCTTCCGCGCAGTCTTCGAAAGCGACGCGTGTCGCGGCTGGGGCCATTTCGGCCTGGTCGTGCAGGCCTACTCCAAGCGCTGCCTCACGGTGCTCCACTACGTCAATCAGCTGGCCGACCAGCAGGGTGACGAAATCCCGCTGCGACTGGTCAAGGGCGCCTACTGGGATACCGAGATCAAGGAGTCCCAGAAGCTCGGCGTGGCCGGCTATCCGGTCTACACGCGCAAGGCGTGCACCGACGTGGCCTACCTCGCCTGCGCCAAGTTCCTGCTCTCCGAGAGTACCCGCGGGCGGATCTTCCCGCAGTTCGCGACCCATAACGCCCATACCATCACGCACATCCTGGAGCTGGCCAACGACGTCGAGCGTGCGTTCGAGTTCCAGCGCCTCCATGGCATGGGCGAGGCACTCTACGAGGCGGCGCTCAAGCGTGCGCCCCAGGGTACCTATTGCCGTATCTACGCCCCGGTCGGCGCGCACAAGGACCTGCTCCCCTATCTGGTCCGCCGACTGCTGGAGAACGGCGCCAACTCCTCGTTCGTGCACCAGCTGGTCGACCCGCGCGTGCCGGTGGAGTCGCTCTGCGTCCATCCGGTCGCCACCCTGGCGCACTATGACACCTACGCCAATCCGCGCATCGCGCTGCCCCAAGACATCTATGGCCCGGCCCGCAAGAACTCCAAAGGCGTCAACTTGAACATCAACAGTGAATACCAGCCGCTGATCGCGCGTATGAACGATTTCATGGATCGCGACTACCACGCCAAACCGCTGCTCGGGGTCGAGGTCAACGATGACGACGCCCAGCGCCAGCGCGTCACCAGCCCCTATGACCGCCGCCAGGTGGTGGGCAGCGTGCAGTGGGCGACCCGTGCCCAGGCCGAGCAGGCAGTGGAGATCGCCTGGCAGGCCTTCCCGCGCTGGAGCGAGACCCCGGTCGAGGAGCGTGCGGCGATCCTCGAGCGTCACGCCGACCTGATGGAGACGCATCTGGCGGAGCTGATGACACTGTGCTCACGGGAAGGCGGCAAACTGCTCACCGACGGCGTCGACGAGATTCGCGAAGCGGTCGACTTCTGCCGCTACTACGCCGCCCGCGCCCGCGAGCTGTTCGCCGAACCCACCAGCCTGCCGGGGCCGACCGGCGAGTCCAACGAGCTGATGCTCGGCGGCAAGGGCGTGTTCGCGGCGATCAGCCCGTGGAACTTCCCGGTGGCGATCTTCACCGGTCAGCTGGTGGCGGCTGCGGTCGCCGGCAACACCGTGGTGGCCAAGCCGGCGGAGCAGACCTCGCTGGTCGCCAACCGCGTGATCGAGCTGCTGTTCGAAGCCGGCATGCCGCGCGACGTGGTCCAGTTGCTGCCGGGGGACGGCCCCACCGTGGGCAGCGTGCTGAGCAGCGATCCGCGGATTACTGGCGTGGTCTTCACCGGCTCCACCGCCACCGCGCAGATCATCAACCGTGCTCTGGCGGCGCGCGAGAATGCGCCCCTGCCCACGCTGATCGCCGAGACCGGCGGCATGAACGCGATGATCGTCGACTCCACCGCGCTCCCCGAGCAGGTGGTGGCGGACGTCGTCCACTCCGCCTTCCAGAGCGCCGGTCAGCGCTGCTCGGCGCTGCGCGTGCTCTATCTGCAGGATGACATCGCCGATCGCGTGATCGAGATCCTGCGCGGGGCGATGGCGGAGCTACGTATCGGCGACCCGCGCGACCTGGGCACCGATGTCGGCCCGGTGATCGACGAAGAGGCCCGCGAGGGGCTGCTCGCCCACGTCGAGAAGATGAAAGCCGAGGGTCGACTGCTGGCCGAGGCCCAGCTCGATCCGGCACACACCGACAACGGCACCTTCGTCGCGCCGATGGCGTTTCGGATCGACGGTATCGCTTCGATGGAGAGCGAGCAGTTCGGCCCGCTCCTGCACATCGCCCGCTACCGCGCCGACAAGCTCGATGAGGTCATCGACGCCATCAACGCCAAGGGCTTCGGTCTCACCTTCGGCGTCCACAGCCGCAACGAGAGCTTCACCGACTACGTCGCCAGCCGCATTCGCGTCGGTAACGTCTACGTCAACCGCGACATCATCGGCGCGGTGGTCGGCGTGCAGCCGTTCGGCGGCCAGGGCTTCTCCGGCACCGGCCCCAAAGCCGGCGGCCCGCACTACCTGCTGCGTTTCGCCACCGAAAAGACACGCACCATCAATACCGCGGCCCTGGGCGGCAACGCCTCGCTGCTGGCCATGGGCGACGACTGAACTCGGCGCCCCGGGTGACCACCCGAGAAGGAGATCGCTCATGATCGACCGCACTCGACAACAACAGCAACCGATATACTCCCCCCGCGACGGGCGCGGGCGGGAGACATGCTCACCCGAGGTCATCGCTGCGTGCATGCTGACGCAGCGACGGCCCGAGTGACGATCGCTGACGAGCCGGAGCCCTGCTCCGGCCCGCAACGCCCCTCCCAACTAATAACTAAGTAACAGGAGACGCTTCTATGGCTATCGGTGTCTGGATCAGCCTGTGTGCCTACTTCGTGCTCATGATCGCCATTGGCCTCTACGCCATGCGCACGTCCACCGCCACTTCCGAAGACTACATGCTCGGGGGGCGTACTCTGAGTCCGCAGGTCGCCGCCCTCTCGGCCGGCGCCTCCGACATGAGCGGCTGGCTGCTGCTGGGCCTGCCCGGGGCGATGTTCGTCTCCGGCCTCGCCTCGGCATGGATCGGTATCGGCCTGTTCGTCGGGGCCTTCTTCAACTGGTTGCTGGTGGCACCCAGGCTGCGCGAGCAGACCGTGCACTACGGCAACGCCATCACCATTCCGGCGTTTTTGGCCAACCGCTTCCCGACCCGCGCGCTGTCGCTGCGTACGGTCTCGGCCATCGTCATCGTGGTGTTCTTCTCGGTCTACACCGCCTCGGGCCTGGTGGCCGGCGGCAAGCTGTTCGAGAGCGCCTTCTCCGGCGTCATCGACATCGGCGGGCTGAGCGACTACGCCACCGGGGTGATCCTCACCCTCGGGGTGGTGCTGGTCTATACCGTGGTCGGTGGTTTCCTGGCGGTGAGCATGACCGACTTCGTGCAGGGCTGCATCATGATGCTGGCGTTGGTGATCATGCCCGCCGTGGTGCTCTACGGCGACGGCGGCGGTGGTTTCAGCCAGGCCCAGCAGACGCTCAACCAGGTCGATCCCTCGCTGCTCTCCTGGACCGACGGGCTGACCATCGTCGGCTGGCTCTCTGCGGTCACCTGGGGCCTGGGCTACTTCGGCCAGCCCCACATCATCGTGCGCTTCATGGCGATCCGCTCGGTCAAGGATGTACCCACGGCACGTAACATCGGCATGAGCTGGATGCTCATCTCGCTGATCGGTGCGATCTCGGTGGGCATCTTCGGCCGCGCCTATGCGATCCGCAACGGCCTCGACGTGCAGGACCCGGAGACGATCTTCATCATCCTCTCCAACCTGCTGTTCCATCCGTTGATCACCGGCTTCCTCTATGCGGCGCTGCTGGCGGCCATCATGAGCACCATCTCCAGTCAGCTGCTGGTGGCCTCTTCGTCGCTCACCGAGGACTTCTATCGCCTGTTCCTGCGCAAGGAAGCGAGCGAGAAGGAGACCGTTGCCATCGGCCGGCTGAGCGTGGTCGCGGTGGGCGTGGTGGCAGCGATCATCGCCTCCAACCCCGACTCCCAGGTACTGGGTCTGGTCAGCAACGCCTGGGCCGGGTTCGGCGCCGCCTTCGGCCCGCTGATCCTGCTGTCGCTGATGTGGTCGCGGACCAACGGCGCCGGCGCCATCGCCGGCATGGTGGTAGGCGCGCTGACGGTGATCGTGTGGATCGCGCTGGGCTTCAGCAGCTCGTTCCTGGGTGGCCCCGGCGTCTACGAGATCATCCCCGGCTTCATCGCCTCCTTCCTCGCCATCGTGCTGGTGAGCCGCATGACCAGCGACGCCGGCGAGTATCGCCAGATCACGCGCTGAGCGTGCTCGACCGTCAAGATCAAGGGCCCCTGCGGGGGCCCTTTTTCATGCCCGCACCTGCCCCCTGGCCTCGACAGGAAGCGCTCGGTGGCGAAGCCATCCGGCACTGGCATGCCTGGCCTGCAGCGACTAAGTTTAACTCGCGGCTGCAGGCACCGAGGCGTGCGGGCAGCACCGTTCCAATTCGCTAGAAAACACTGTTTCAAAATTTTACTGGACTTAAAGAACAGCGTTTCCTATCATCCTCATCGTTGTCTCATTGAATGTGAAGGCCGGTAATACGGCTGCATGATGTAAAGAAAGGAGTCCTTGATCATGACCAAGACCAAACTGTTCTCTGCCATGGTTGTTGCCGGCGCTTGCGCATTCGGAACCCAGGCTGCATTCGCCTACGGCGCCGGTGATTTCTTCGCCCGTGCCGGCGTTGCCAAGACCGACGTCGACACCGGCTATGCCGATCGCGACACCGGCGCCTACCTGGGTCTCGGCTACATGTTCCAAGACAAGCTGGGCGTAGAGCTGAGCTCGATGACTGAAACCAAGGTCCACGCTGAAGGCGGCACCTTCAAGCAGGTTCCGGTCAACCTGATGGCTCAGTACTACCCGCTGGGCGGCATGGATTCCCGCGTGCAGCCGTACGCCGGCGTCGGCGTCAACTACACCACGTTCTCCAGCGAGAGCGGCGTGGGTAGCGTCGATGACTCCTGGGGTGCCACGGGTCAACTGGGTGTCGACCTCAACGTGACTCAGAACTTCGGCTTCAACGCCTTCGCACAGTACACCGACGTCAACGCCGACATCAGCGGCGGCCGCGACATCGACCTCGACCCGGTCACCGTGGGTGCCGGCGCGATGCTGCGCTTCTAAGCGTCACCAGAACGAAAAAAACCGGGCCCCTGGCCCGGTTTTTTATGCCCACTCGTTTTTCATACACGCTTGTGGTCATACCCACTGGGCGGGCCCTGCTCACAGGCAGCGCGGCGATGCCTGCCGCCCTCACCCCTCGGTGACGAGCCGATCCACCGTCGCCAGCGCGTCCACCACCGCCGTCTTGTGCGGCCCCGAAACATCCTTCAGCCACACCTCCAGTGCCGGGGCTACCTCGCACTTGGCGGGCAGCGGCGCGCGCGCATCGACCAGCGCCTGGAGTCGCGCCACGAATACATAGCGCAGCCACTGGGGCAGCGTCATGCTATCGACGCAAAATGGCTGCTGGCTGTCGAAGGCCTCCGCCGGCGGTGCTGACACCTCCCACAGCTCGGCCTCATCCAGCGCCGTTTCCAGCTGGCGCAACGCCTGCGCCAGCGCATCATGTGAAGTCATTCACGCTCCTTGCTTGCCGGGGTCCGGAGCCGGTCGCCGCCAGCGCCCGGCGCCGCCGCGATAGCGGATTCGCCGTGCACCCTGGCAGCACCGCACCGGTATCGTTGCGCGCCTATTGTGACCCAATCGGGTTGCTCACAGATACCCTGAAAGAGACTGTGGATAAACTCTGAACAGATCGCCCTTGGCGGCTCGCCACGAGATATCGCGAGGCATGCTCAATTTTTGGCCAGCCTCTGTTCACTCTCGGGCAGGCGCGTTACAGTGCGCGCCTCTCTTCACTGGCTAGCGACGATCGATGCAGACGCTGAGCGACTTTTTCGCCCAGAGCGGCGCCGAGGTGGCGCTCGCGAGCCTGGGACGGCGCGTGGCGCCGCTGACCCGCGACACCTTCGAGGCGTTCGAACGCGAGCGCCAGGCCTGGCCACTGCCGTGGAATGCACAGGCGCAGTTCGCCTGCGCCCTGCGCTGGCCGGCGGCGGGTGCCGATCCGGTGGTGTGGTTCCTGGCCCTGCCGCTGGACGAGCAGGGTATGCTCAGCCCGGCATCCCGGGACGCTTTTCTCGAGCGCCTGCTACTGACCCTGGGCGCCAGCGGCGAAGCGCCGGACACGGCGACGCCGGACAACCTGATGCAGGACAATCCGGTGGCGCTGGAACCCGAGCTGCATCAGCGCGCCCTGCTCCACGCCCGGCTGTCGCGCCACTTCGCGCGGCCGCCCTCGCCCCAGCGCGCGCTGGCCGCACGCTATCTGGCTGGCGATGCCGAGGTGCACTGGCAGCTGCTCGGGCTGCAGGGGTTGGCAGACTGGGTCGTCGCCCCCGACCCTGCAACCTGCGAGGCGCTCGCAGCGCGGCTTGACCAGTTGCCGCGAGAGGTCCTGATCCCGCTGTGCTACCTGATGGAACACGGCGATCTGCCGGCCTCCCTGCACGCGCCGCTGATCGCATGCCTGGAGCACGCCCATGAGGCTCAGGATCTGGAGCGCTACTGCGCCCTGCTGCGCGCCCTGCTGGGTAGTCCCGAAGCCTCGGTGAGCGCCTGGCTGGGGCAGTGGCTCGAACGTGACGAACTGATGGCGGCCGACTGTCTGGTCGCAGTGGCAGCACGCGGCTGGCACCATCTGGAAGATGAAGGGCGGCTGACGCGATTCCTCGATCGCCTGGCGGCGAGCGAGCAGCTTCACTTTCGTCGTGTCGTACGCGATTTGGCATTGATCCCGCGCCTGAGACTGCCAATATTGATGATGTTGCGCCAGGCGCCGCGGGAGTCTGCCCTCGGCCGGCGCGTTGCAGAGTGGAACGTCTGAGCCCATGAAAGCACTGCCCTATCAGGCCAAGGCGGTGATCGGACGACGCGAGATGGTCGCGCTACCCGATCTCGACCTGACCCTTTGCTGCAAGGCGGATACCGGCGCCCGTACCTCGGCGCTGCACGCCGAGGTGATCGAACCATTCGAGGAGCACGGCCACCCCTGGGTGCGCTTCGTCACCCGAACCAGCGGCCACGCCACCCCGGCACACGAGTGCCTGCAGCCGCTGCACGACCGACGCAAGGTCAGAAGCTCCAACGGTCAGGAGGAGTGGCGCTACGTGATTCGTACCCGGCTGGTGCTGGGCAACCTGGATTTCCCCATCGAACTCACCCTGACCGACCGCAGCGATATGCGCCATCCCATGCTGCTGGGACGCCGCGCGATGCGGCGACTGCTGGTCGCCCCCGGTGCCGCTTTTCTGCACGGCGAGCCCTGACTCGCCGGATCGTTCACTCTGGAGCCCTCGCTCATGCACATCGGCATCCTGTCACGCAATCGCAATCTCTATTCGACGCGCCGCCTGATCGAGGCCGCCGAGACGCGGGGCCACACGGTCAGGGTCGTCGATACCCTGCGCTGCTACATGAACATCGCCTCGCACCGCCCCTCGATCCACTACAAGGGGCAGGAGCTGGAAGCATTCGACGCCATCGTGCCGAGGATCGGCGCCTCGGTGACGTTCTACGGCTGTGCGGTGCTGCGTCAGTTCGAGATGATGAGTACTTACGTGCTCAACGACTCGGTGGCGATCACCCGCTCGCGGGACAAGCTGCGCTCGCTGCAGCTGCTGTCGCGCAAGGGGCTGGGCCTGCCGGTGACCGGGTTCGCCCACTCGCCGGACGACATTCCCGACCTGATCACCATGGTCAAGGGCGCGCCGCTGGTGATCAAGCTGCTGGAGGGCACCCAGGGCATCGGCGTGGTGCTGGCCGAAACCAACCAGGCCGCGGAGTCGGTGATCCAGGCCTTCATGGGCATGAAGGCCAATATCATGGTGCAGGAGTACATCAAGGAGGCCAAGGGCGCCGATATCCGTTGCTTCGTGATCGGCGACAAGGTGATCGCGGCGATGAAGCGCCAGGCCGCCGAAGGTGAATTCCGCTCCAATCTGCATCGTGGCGGCACCGCCAGCGTCATCCGCATCACCCCCGAGGAGCGCTCCACGGCGATCCGCGCGGCCAAGGCGATGGGGCTGCGCGTGGCGGGGGTCGACCTGCTGCGCTCCAACCATGGGCCGGTGATCATGGAGGTCAACTCCTCGCCCGGGCTCCAGGGGATCGAGAGCGCCACCGGCAAGGATATCGCCGGGCAGATCATCGAGCATCTGGAGAAGAACGCCGCGACCCCGCGCAAGGCGCCGCCCAAACCCAATGGCTGATCCGTCAATCTCAACAAATAGCCGGAAAACCTAAAAATTTATCTCTTCAGGGGTAGAAAAACAGTGTTTCCGGCCGCACAATTTGTGTCACCTCAGGAGGTGACCGCACATGTTTCTCGACAATCGCCAGGTGGCGATGGACAGCGTCCTGGAGGCGCTGGCCGACAGTCTCGACTATTTTCAGGACAATCTCGATCGCCTGCGCCCGGCGCTGCGCAATGCCCTGAAACCGCATTACGAGGAACGTGGCGCGGCGATGCGCGAGCTGCAGGATCTGGTTCGCGAACACCTCGCCATGCTGCCCCGCGACGCCGACGTCGAGCGCGACGACTATCTGTGGCTATGGAGCCGCATCAAGAGCTTCGTCGGCAACGACAGCGCGGTGCTGCTGGGTGAGCTGCTGGAGCAGGAGCGCGTGCTGATGCAAGCGCTGGGCAACGCCTTCACCCATCCCCTGCCGGATCCGTTGGAGCCGGCCCTGGAGCGCTGCTGGAAGAATTGCCGTGCGCTGATCCGCGAGATCACCAAGCTGCAGCAGCGTCAGCGCTGACCCATGAGCCGCCGCCAGCGGCGGCTCGACCGCCTGCCTTCAACGCCCACAATCGACTGACGCCTTCCTGGCGGCACAGGCCTATCTGCTGACCCCAAGCCGCTCTGGCCAGAGGATGGCACCGGCTCACGGCGATAGCTGGATCGGCTCCAGCGGGCCGAGAAAATAGGGCTCGCGCCCCCACAGGTAGAGATCACCGAAGGTCGCCGCCCGCGCCAGCCACTCGCGCAGCCTGAGCCGCCACTCGCCGGCGATCCCTCCGTCGGGCACCGCACAGCCGGTGGCATCGAGCCCCAGCGCATCGGCGATGAACAGCGCCCGCGGCAGATGCCACGCCTGCGAGATCAGCATCAGGCGCTTGGCGCCGAACACCTCCTTGGCCCTGACCACGCTGTCGAAAGTGCTGAACCCGGCGTAGTCGAGGGTCATGTGGGCATCCTCGACGTTGCGATGGCGCAGCGAGCGCCACATGCTCACCGGTTCGTTGTAGTAGCGAGTACGGTTGTCGCCGGAGAGCAGCAGATGCTGCACGCGATTGAGACGCAACAGCTCCGCGGCGGTCTCCATGCGTGCCCGATAGTAGGGGTTGGGGCCACCGGCGCGCAGCCACTGGGCGGTGCCGAAGACCAGGCCCACCGGCTGCGGCCGGCACAGCAGCACGTCGTGTTCGATCCGCGACTGGGTCTGGTGCAATACCCACAGATTGATCGCGACGACGCCGAGGACGAGCAGCACGAGCCCGACCAGCAGCGCCTTGAGCAGCCCCTTCAGTAACCGCAGCATAGCGCGCCGCGGTGAGGCAGACAGCGAGGCAACCACCAGCGGTCGCCTCGATGGGGAGAGAGACAGCGTCGGCAATAGCGGGGTAAGCGGCGGGAGTCGGTGTCGATCTGCATCTTGCGTTCGTTTTGCGGTCGTTGCCTTGTCGGAAAGCCGGCACGTCTTCGCGACGCAGCGCCGAACCTCGCACGCTCAGGGTCTACTCGTGGCGCCTGCGCCAAGCCGGCTCAGAACATGCCCAGTTCCAGGCGCGCCTCTTCACTCATCATCTCACGGCTCCACGGGGGATCGAAAACGATTTCCACGTGCACCTTGGAGAACTGCGGCGCCCCCAGGATCTTGCGCCGTGCATCCTCGGCGATCACGTCGCCCATGCCGCAGCCCGGGGCGGTCAGCGTCATGCGAATGGTCACCATGCGTTCGCCGCTGAGCAGGCGCTCGATACGGCAGCCGTAGACCAGCCCCAGCTCGACGATATTGACCGGAATCTCGGGATCGAAGCAGGTGCGCAACTGCTCCCACACGAAGGCCTCCATCTCCTCCTCGGAGGCCGCCGGGTCGAGCGTCGGCCGCGGTGTCGGCGTCAGCCCCAGGGCGTCGAGATCCTGGCCCTCGATCAGGTAGAGCCGCCCCTCGTAGGAGACGCTCACCGAACTCCCCTTGGCCTGCATCACCGCCACCACGCTGTCCTCGGGCAGCGTGATGGTCTTGCCGAAGGGAATCGATATGACCTCGACGTCCCGCTGCAGGGGCATCTCCTGCCCCCTGTAGAGTCCGTGCTTCGCGTCCATCGTCATCAGCGCAGCATCCCCAGCACCCGTTGCAACGCCTCGACGAAGGCGTCGACCTCCTCCGGCGTGTTGTAGACCGCCAGCGAGGCGCGGCAGGTCGCCTCGACCCCGAAGTGCTGAAGCAGCGGCTGCGCGCAGTGGTGACCGGTACGGATCGCCACCCCCAGCTGATCGATCAGCAGCCCGATGTCCTGCGCATGCGCACCGTCGACCACGAACGAGATCACGCTCGCCTTGTCCGGCGCGGTGCCGATGATCCGCAGTCCATCGATGCCCTCGAGCTTCTGGGTGGCGTGTGCCAGCAGCCATTGTTCCCACGCCGCCAGACGCTCGATACCGACGCCGTCGATCCAGTCGAGCGCCGCGCCCAGAGCGATCGCCTCGGGTACCGCTGGCGTACCCGCCTCGAAACGATGGGGGATGGCAGCGAACTCGGTGCCACGGTCGAAGGAGACACGCGAGATCATCTCGCCGCCGCCCTGCCACGGCGGCATCGCCTCCAGCAGTGACGCCCGGGCGTAGAGCGCGCCGATGCCCATGGGGCCGTAGACCTTGTGCCCGGAGAAGGCATAGAAGTCGACATCCAGCGCCTGCACGTCGACCCGCTGGTGCGGCAGCGCCTGGGCGCCGTCGACCAGGATCAGGGCACCGTGGGCGTGGGCATCCCGCGCCATCTCGGCCACCGGGTTGACCGTGCCCAAGGCGTTGGAGACATGGTTGACGCAGACCAGCCGGGTGCGCTCGCCGAGCAGATCACGGTAGGCGGCGAGGTCGAGCACCCCGCGCTCGTCCACCGGAATCACCCGCACCACGATGCCCAACGCCTGTGCCAGCAGCTGCCACGGCACGATGTTGGAGTGGTGCTCCATCAGCGACACCAGCACCTCGTCACCCGGCTGGAGGTTGGCCCGCCCCCAGCTGTTGGCGACCAGATTGATCGCTTCGGTGGTACCGCGGGTGAACACGATCTCGCGCGGCTCGAAGGCATTGAGGTGGGTCTGGATCCGCGTCCGCGCGCCTTCGTAGGCAGCGGTGGCCTCATCGGCCAGGGTATGCAGGCCACGGTGGATGTTGGCGTTGTAGCGGCGATAGTAGTCGCTCAGGCTCTCGATCACCGCCGTGGGCGTCTGGCTGGTCGCCGCGTTATCGAGATAGATCAGCGGCTTGCCGTGCACTTCCCGCTCCAGGATCGGAAAGTCTCGGCGCACCGCGGCCAGGTCCAGGGTCAAATCGGTGATCGCGGTCATCAAGCCTCCTGTACCGCCTCGGCGGTCTCGACCAGATCGGCCAGATTGAAGCGTTCCGGCAGGCGCCCCGCCACCGCGCGCTCGACGCGCTCGGCGATCTCGTTCAGCTTGACCTGCTCCATCACCTCGCCGGCGAAGGCCAGCGTCAGCAGACCACGCGCCATCGCCACGTCGATGCCGCGGGTACGCAGCGCATACACCGCTTCCTCGTCGAGCTGACCGGTGGTCGCACCGTGGGAGCACTTGACGTCGTCGGCGTAGATCACCAGCTCCGGCTTGGTATCGATCTCGGCACGATCCGACAGCAGCAGGTTGGCGTTGTTCTGGTACGCCTCGATCTGCTGGGCGTCCTTCTTGACGTAGACCTTGCCGTTGAACACGCCGTGGGAGCGATCGTCGAGGATGCCCTTGTAGCTCTCGTTGGAGAAGGTCCGCGGCGCGTTGTGGTTGACCAGAGTATGGTTGTCGACGTGCTGGCGCCCCTGCAGGAAGAACAGCCCGTAGTAGGCCGCCTCGGCACCCTCGGCGTTGAGATCGGTGACCAGATCGGTACGCACCAGGCTACCGCCCAGATTGAGGTTGAACGAGTTGAAGCGGCTGTCGCGGCTCTGATCGACATGGATGCTGGCCACGTGCAGGTCGCCGAGCGCGGCCTCCTGCAGCTTGTAGTGGTTGACGATGGCACCACGCTCGAGCAGCGCCTCGGTCACCACGTTGGTGAAGTTGGCCGCCCCGGATTCACCGGCATAGTGCTCGATCACCGTCGCCTCGCTGCGCGCGCCGGCCTCGATCAGCACCCGCGGATGACTCATCACCGCTTGCTCGTTGGCGCGCGAGATCAGCACCACATAGATTGGCTTGTCGACCACCGTACCCGGCGCCAGGCGCACCACCGCACCTTCATCGGCAAAGGCGGTATTGAGCGCCGTGAAGGCGGAGAAGTCGACGCCGGCCAGGCGTCCCAGGCTGCCACCCACCTGCTCGTGGTTGGCCTCCAGCGCCTGCGACAGCGGCGTCACGCTGACGCCGGCGGGCAGCGCGTCGAGCGACGACAGCTCGGCGTTGAAGCGGCCGTCGACCAGCACCAGGCGGTGGGCGTCGAGTTCGAGGGCGCAGGCGGCCAGTCGCTCGGCCAAGAACTCGGCGTCCGCGGCCAAGGCGAAGTCACCCTCGGCGATGGCGCGTACGTCGGTATACTTCCACGCCTCGTCGCGCCGAGTCGGGAAACCGACCGCCGCGAAGCGCGCCGCGCCGGCCTGGCGCCGTGCCGCCACCCAGCTCGGATCGTTCTCGCGACGCGCGTTCAGACGCTCGAGAAAGCGTTCCGGTGCACTCATGCGACGGACTCCTCCAGTACCCAGTCGTAACCGCGCGCTTCGAGTTCGAGCGCCAGGCTCTTGTCACCGCTCTTGACGATACGGCCGTCGACCAGCACGTGAACCCGATCCGGCTCGATATGGTTGAGCAGACGCTGGTAGTGGGTCACCAGCAGGATCGCGCGATCGGCGCTGCGCAGCGAGTTGACGCCGTTGGCGACCACCTTCATGGCGTCGATGTCGAGACCCGAGTCGATCTCGTCGAGCATCGCCAGCTTGGGCTGCAGCACCAGCATCTGCAGGATCTCGTTGCGCTTCTTCTCACCGCCGGAGAAGCCTTCGTTGACCGCGCGCTGCAGAAAGCTGGGGTCCATCTGCATCTCGGCGCTCTTCTCGCGCACCAGCTTCATGAACTCCGGCGCCGGGATCTCACCCTCGCCACGCGCTTCACGCGCGGCGTTGAGCGCGGCCTTGAGCAGATAGATGTTCTTCACCCCGGGAATCTCGATCGGGTACTGGAAGCCCAGCAGCAGGCCGGCACGGGCGCGCTCCTCGATCTCCATCTCGAGCACGTCCTGGCCTTCGAACAGGATGCTGCCCTGGGTGACTTCGTAGCCATCCTTGCCGGCGATGACCGCGGACAGGGTGGACTTGCCGGCGCCGTTGGGGCCCATGATGGCGTGAACTTCGCCGGGCTGTACCGTCAGGTCGAGACCCTTGAGGATGGCCTTGCCTTCGACCGTGACGTGAAGATCCTTGACTTCGAGCATGAAAAAACCCTTGAAACGATGAGCGCCGCCGCGCGGCCGCTCGATGATGACGATAAACGGCTCGGATGATGCGGTCTCAGCCGACCGACCCCTCGAGGGTCACGTTGAGCAGTGCCTCGGCCTCGACGGCGAACTCCATCGGCAGCTCCTGGAAGACGTCCTTGCAGAAGCCGTTGACGATCATGCTGACGGCATCCTCTTCGTCGATCCCGCGGGCACGACAGTAGAACAGCTGATCGTCGGCGATCTTGGAGGTGGTCGCCTCGTGCTCGACGGTGGCGCTGGAGTTGCCGATCTCCTGATACGGGAAGGTGTGCGCACCACACTGGTCACCGATCAGCAGCGAGTCGCACTGGGTATAGTTGCGCGCCCCCTTGGCCCGCGGGCCGATCTTGACCAGACCGCGGTAGGCCTGATCGCTGCGCCCGGCGGCGATGCCCTTGGCCACGATGGTCGAGCGCGTGCCCTCGCCGATATGGATCATCTTGGTGCCGGTATCGGCCTGCTGGCGGCCGTTGGTCACCGCCACCGAGTAGAACTCGCCGATGCTCTCCTTGCCGCGCAGCATGCACGAGGGGTACTTCCAGGTGATCGCCGAACCGGTCTCGACCTGGGTCCAACTGATGCGCGAGCGGTCGCCGCGGCAGTCACCGCGCTTGGTGACGAAGTTGTAGATACCGCCCTTGCCGTCTTCATCACCGGGGTACCAGTTCTGCACCGTGGAGTACTTGATGTAGGCCTCTTCCAGCGCCACCAGCTCGACCACCGCCGCGTGCAGCTGGTTCTCGTCGCGCTGAGGCGCGGTGCAGCCCTCGAGATAGGAGACCTGAGCCTTGTTGTCACACACGATCAGGGTGCGCTCGAACTGCCCGGTATTGGCGGCGTTGATGCGGAAGTAAGTGGAGAGCTCCATCGGACAGGTCACGCCCTCGGGGACGTAGACGAAGGAGCCATCGGTGAACACCGCCGAGTTGAGCGCGGCGAAGTAGTTGTCGCTACGTGGCACCACGGTCCCCAGGTACTGGCGCACCAGCTCGGGGTATTCGCGGATCGCTTCCGAGATCGAACAGAAGATCACGCCCGCCTCAGCCAGCTTCTCCTTGAAGGTGGTGGTCACCGACACCGAGTCGAACACCGCATCCACCGCGACGCCGGCCAGGGCGGCCCGCTCGTGCAGCGGAATGCCCAGCTTTTCGTAGGTCTCGAGCAGCTTGGGATCGACCTCGTCCAGGCTCTGCGGCCGATCCTCGGGCTTCTTCGGCGCACTGAAGTAGGAGATCGCCTGGTAGTCGATCGGCGGATACTCCAGATGTGCCCACGACGGTGGTGTCATCTTCAGCCACTGACGGTAGGCCTCCAGGCGCCACTCGAGCATCCACTCGGGCTCGCCCTTCTTCTGGGAAATGAACGCGATCACGCTCTCGTCCAGGCCGGGCGGCACGGTCTCGCTCTCGATGTCGGTCACGAATCCCTGCTTGTATTCGCGACGGACCAACTGCTCCATCTCTTCGCTAGCCATGGTCTCCTCTCCTCTCTTCTCGAGAGTCTTGTCGCGCCAGCCTCTTCTCCGCGATGCGCCCCTTCCGGTCGCGACCACGGGACCCCGGGAGTCGTGCTGACTGTTCTAGCGCCGGCCCTCGGCCACGCTGGGCAGCGTGACACTCTGGATCGGCATCAGTACGGGTAACTTGATCGGTGCTTCTTGGGCCAGATGGGCCAGGGTGACGCCGTCGAGCAGCGTGCGGATCGCCTGCGACACCCGCTGCCAGTTGTCGGCGACACCGCAGGTACCGATCAGCTCGCACTCACCGTCGACGTGACTGCACTCGGTCATGCCGATCGGCCCTTCGATTGCCGCGATGATATCGCTGGCGGCGATCTCGACGGCCGGCCGCGCCAGCACATAGCCACCGTGGGAGCCGCGCCGCGATATCAACAGCCCCTCTTTCGCCAGCATCTTGAGCGTCTTGCCCACGGTCGGGTGCGGCAGATGCAGACGCTGGGCCAGCTCGGAAGCCGTATGGGCCTCCTCGGGCGCCCGCGCGATCTGCGCCATCATCATCGCGGCGTAGTCCGTCAGCTTGGAAAGTTTCAGCATGCACCGGGCCTACACTCGACGGCGCCTCGGGAGCGCGCCGCCTTGGGTGAAACGGGCTGATCCGCGACCCGCATGCCAGCTCGGTAAAGGCATCCAAGCCCGCGGAATCATATAGGACCATTTTAGTCCCCTTTGGAGAGAGTGTGAACCCTCGCCATGGGGCAAACGCCTGCGCTGCCGGGCCCGCCAGCACAGATCGATAGCACTGCCGGCGATCGTCTACGCCACCTGTTTCGTTACGGCGCCAACCCGCACCGCATGCGGCTTCACGCCGGGCCGCGACAAGATAGCGGCAGGCCCTGGAGGCTCGGCAGCGGCACGATGCCGGGGCGCCGCCCGCGGGCAACAGCCTTTGCCTATCACCCGGATTGAAAGAATTGCCGCCGGGATCGCAACCTGAGTGCCGCGGCCACGGGCAATAACACAGGCAATAAAAAGCCCGCTGCCGAAGGCAGCGGGCCGAAAGGACGGGCCGCGTCGCGACTCAGTCGAAAGGATTGCGCAGCACGATCGTCTCGTTACGGTCCGGACCGGTGGAGATGATATCGATCGGTGTCCCCACCTCCTGTTCCAGGAAGGCGATATAGGCGCGCGCATTGGCCGGCAGTTCGTCGACACGCTTGATGCCCAGGGTCGATTCGTTCCAGCCCGGCAGATCGTGATAGAGCGGCTCGATCACCTCGTAGCCCTCGGAGTCCACCGGATTGTCGATGGTCTCGCCATCCTTGCTGCGGTAGCCGACACAGACGCGAATGTTCTCGAGCCCGTCGAGCACGTCGAGCTTGGTCAGGCAGATACCCGAGACCGAGTTGATCTGCACCGCGTGACGCAGCGCCACCGCATCGAACCAGCCGCAACGGCGGGCACGGCCGGTGGTGGCACCGAACTCGTGGCCCTTCTCGGCCAGGTGACGGCCGAACTCGTCGAACAGCTCGGTCGGGAACGGACCGGAGCCGACACGGGTGGTGTAGGCCTTGGTGATCCCCAGCACGTAGTCGAGATAGAGCGGACCCACGCCGGAGCCGGTGGCGGTCCCGCCGGCGGTGGTATTGGAGCTGGTCACGAACGGATAGGTACCGTGGTCGATATCCAGCAGCGAGCCCTGGGCGCCTTCGAACAGGATGTTCTCGCCCGACTTGCGGATGTCATGCACCAGGGTCACCGCATCGCACACCATCGGCCGCAGCTCCTCGGCGAACGCCATGGCCTGATCCAGCACCTCCTGGAAGTCCACCGCCGGCTCGCCGTGGTAACGGGTCAGCACGAAGTTGTGGTAATCGAGCACCTCACCCAGCTTGGAGGCGAAGCGCTCGCGATGCAGCATGTCGCCCAGGCGCAGGCCGCGGCGCGCCACCTTGTCCTCGTAGGCCGGGCCGATGCCGCGACCGGTGGTGCCGATCTTGGCCACGCCGCGGGCCTTCTCGCGGGCCTGATCGAGACGCACATGATAAGGCAGGATCAGCGGACACGCCGGTGACAGGCGCAGGCGTTCGCGCACCGGTACACCCTTGGCTTCGAGCTCCTTGATCTCGTCGATCAGCGCCTCCGGCGACAGCACCACGCCGTTACCGATCACACAGATCTTGTCATCGCGCAAGACCCCGGAAGGGATCAGGTGAAGCACGGTCTTCTGCCCGTCGATCACCAGCGTGTGACCGGCATTGTGCCCGCCCTGGAAGCGCACCACCGCCGAGGCGGACTCGGTCAGCAGGTCGACGACCTTGCCCTTGCCTTCGTCACCCCACTGCGTACCCAATACGACTACGTTCTTGCCCATTGCTCTCGTCTCTCGCTCGACTCGTTGCGACGCGTGCGTCGGAATCCCGTTCGTCTCAGCGCAGCGGCGCGATGCGCCACTCGCCCGCCTCGAACGCCAGTTGGCGGTCGCAGCGGTGAGCGCCCGGACCGGTGTGCTGCCCGGGCAGTGCCTGAATCACGCGCTCTCCCTGAGCGCGCAGGTGGTTGATGGTCTCGGTGAGCGCAGCGCTGTCATCGTCGGGCGCCCAGATGCCATTGACTGGCGGTTCGCGCTCGGCCAGCGTCGCCAGCTGCTTGAGATCCATGGAGAACCCGGTCGCCGGCCGGGCCCGGCCGAAGGCGCGACCGGTGTCATCGTAGCGCCCGCCCTTGGCCAGGGCCTGGCCGTAGCCAGGCACGTAGGCCGCGAAGACCATGCCGGTGTGATACTGATAGCCACGCAGCTCGGCCAGGTCGAAATAGATCGACACCTCGGGATGCTCGGCGGCCACACCACGATGCAGTCGTACCAGCTGCGCCAGCGCCTCGCCCACCGCTGCCGGCGCCTCGGCGAGCGCGTCGCGCGCCGCTTCCAACACCTCGGCGCCACCATGCAGCCGCGGCAGTTCGCCGAGCATGCGCGCCAGGGCCGGATCGTTGACGTGCGCCGCCACCAGCGCATCGACCCGATTGAACGCCTTGCGCTCGATGGCGTCGAACAGCGCCCGCTCCACCTCGTCGTCACATGCCGCCGCCTGGGTCAGCGCGCGATAGATGGCGATATGGCTGAGCGCCAGGTGGACCTCGCCGGCGCCCGCCGCCTCGAGGCTGGAGAGCGCCAGGCGCAGCACCTCGATGTCCGCCTCGAGGCCGGCGTGGCCGAACAGTTCGACCCCCACCTGCATCGGGCTGCGTCCACCCTGGTGCTTGTCCGCCTGGGCGCGCAGCACGGTGGTGCAGTAGCACAGCCGCACCGGGCCCTGGCGCTTGAGCGAGTGAGCGTCCATCCGTGCCACCTGCGGGGTGACATCGGCGCTCGCCCCCATCATGCGTCCGGTGAGCTGGTCGGTGAGTTTGAACGTCTGCAGATCGAGATCGGTGCCGGTGCCGGTCAGCAGCGAATCGAGGAACTCGACCGGCGGCGGCATGACCAGGTCATAGCCCCAGCGGTCGTACAGGTCGAGCAGCGTCCGACGCAGCTCCTCCATACGGGTTGCCTGCGGCGGCAGAATCTCGTCCATGCCGTCTGGAAGCAGCCAGCGGTCAGCGATCGTCATGAGCCTGTCCTGCCAAGCGGTAAGTCGTGAGGATCGGGGGCGCCGGCACGCGGCGCCGCCCGACAACGTCATCTGGATGCGGCCGTGTCCATACCCCGCACGCTCCTTTCAACCTGCGGTGGCATGAACCTCTCGCACAAAAAAGCCGGGCAAGACCCGGCGTCGAAAATGGTACCACGAAACGCCCGCGGGGAAATCCCGCGGGCGTGGGTTTCTCATGCGCTCACTGCGCGGCCCCCGGGTGCGGGTTCTTCAGGTAACGGAAGAACTGGCTGTTTTCGGGGCTGAGCACCAGCAGATCCTTGCCCTTGCCGTCGAAACTGTCGCGGTAGGCCTGCATCGAGCGATAGAAGGCGTAGAAGTCCGGATCCTTCTGGTAGGCGCTGGCGTAGATCTTGGCCGCCTGGGCATCACCCTCACCGCGGGTGGTCTCGGACTCCTGGCGCCCGTTGGCGAGGATCTCCTGACGTTGGCGGTCGGCATCGGCACGTATCGCCTCGGCCTGCTGCGAGCCCTCGGCGCGGTAAGTGCGCGCGGCCTGTTCACGCTCGGAGTTCATGCGCTCGTAGACCGCCTGGGTCACTTCGGTGGGTAGCTCGATGCGCTTCACCCGGATATCCAGGATGTGCACGCCGAGCTCCTTTCGCATGGCCGCATCGAGCTGCTGCACCGGTTCGACCATCAGCTCTTCACGCGCACCCTCGACCGTATCCGGACCCTTGCTCTTGCCGGCCAGATCCTCCTTCTTGCTCTCGGCGGCGATGCGCTCCTGGATGATGTCGGACATCTGGGTCTGACCGAACTTGTTGCGCAGCGCCTCGTCGGTCCGCGGCGCGATCAGGTTCTCGGCGACCTGGATGTTGCCGCGGGTGGCTTCGTAGAACTGCTTCGGATCGGCGATCTTCCACTTGACGAAGGAGTCGACGATCACCGCCTTGGAGTCGGCGGTCAGGTAGCGCGTGGCGCCGGAGTCGACCGTCTGTACGCGCACGTCGAAGATGCGCACGGTATTGAACACCGGTAGCTTGAAGTGCAGCCCGGGACCGATATTGTTCTCGATCACCTCGCCGAAGCGCAGCTTGATGGCGCGCTGGGTCTCGTTGACGACATAGAAACTCGCGCTGGCGAACCACGCCAGCAGCGCCAGGATGATGACGCCGATCAGGGCACGATTGTTAAACATTAACGGCCCTCCCGCAGGCTGGAACTACGCGTGTGCTGCTGCGAGTTGCTGCTGCTGTTCATGTGATCGACCACCTCACGCGAAATCTGTTCGAGTTGCTGCATGCTCATCTTGGTCGCGTCGCTACTACCGTTGCCGCCGGCCTGCATCTGGTTGAGGGGCAGCACGGTGACCGCACTGCTGTCACCGAGATCGACCAACGCCTTGGGCGTCTGGCTCAGCACCTGGCTGATCGTCTCCAGGTAGAGACGCTCCCGGGTGACCTTCGGCGCCTGCTGATACTCGCCCAGCAGCGAATTGAAGCGGTTGGCCTGACCGGTGGCATCGGCCACGGCGGCCGCTTTGTAACCCTGGGCCTCTGCGACCAGACGCTGTTTCTGCCCCTTGGCCTCGAGCACCACCGCTTGACTGTAGGCGTTGGCCCGGTTGATCGAGCGCTGGCGCTCTTCCCGCGCGCGGATGACGTCATCGAAGGCGTTCTGGACCTTATCCGGCGGTGCCGTCGACTCGACGTTGACGGTCTGCAGACGCAGGCCGGTGCCGTAGGCTTCCATGTAGGCGCTGAGACGATCGAAGACGCGCTGCCCCAGGCGATCACGCCCGGTGGTCAGGATCTGCTGCAGCTTCATGTTGCCGACTTCCTGGCGCAGAGCCGAGTCCATCGCGTTCTGCAGCGTCATCTCCGGCTCTTTGACGTTGACCAGGAAGGCATGGGCATCACTGACCACGTACTGAGTGGAGACGCTGACGCGGACGATGTTCTCGTCGCTGGTGAGCATCGAGTCGGTCTGGTTGGCCGAGCGGATGCTGGTCACGTTGACGTTCTCGACCTGATCCATGATCGGCGGGTTCCAGTGAAGCCCGGGATTGAGGGTGGTGGTGTACTTGCCGAAGCGGAACACCACGCCACGCTCGGACTGGTCGATCAGGTGGAAGCCGGAACCGGCCCACACCACCGCCGCGACGATCACCACCAGCAGCGGCAGCACGAACGGATTGCGCTTGCCGCCACCGCTGTTGTCGCCACCACCGGCGCCGCCGCGCTTGCCGCGGCCGCCGAACAGACGGTTGATCTTGTCCTGAAACTTCTTCAGCGCCTCATCGAGATCCGGCGGCCCCTGATTGTTGCCGCCCCCTCGATTGTTGCCATCGCCATTGTCGCCACCATTCCCGCTCGGGCGGCGGCCCCCCCCGCCGCTCCAAGGGTCCTGCTGGTTGTTGCCACCACCTGGCTCGTTCCAAGCCATACCTAAGTCTCCACTCGATGCGATCAAAGCGTTGCGTCAGGCGTGGGGAGTACGAGCCGCCGAAGCAGTTGGCGTCGGCGCGCTGGGCATGTTCGGCCTGATGTCGAATCGTTGTCGCCCTGTGCAAATCGGGCCCGCGGGCCACGAAGCTCCCCTGCGTAATCGGTTCCCGCGTCAGACCCGTTCCCAGTCGTCGATCGGGGTCTGCTCGCGTACGGGCAAGTAGTTATCGGCGCTTTCGCCCAAGCGGGCCATCATCTGCATAAACTCCCGTCGGGGCAAGCGAATCTCGAGAATCGTCAGACCACCCTCGTCGAACGACTCCTCGCGTACCGCTTGCAGTTCATGCAGTGCTGCCCGTAGTCGACCTTGCTCCGGCGTCAGCGTCAAGCGGATGTCGAGAATGTCCTCCGCCAGCCACTCGCCGATCGCATCGCGCAGCAGCTCGAGCCCCTGGCCGTCACGTGCCGAGAGCCACACCACCTGCGGACGCCCCTGGCCGTCGCGCTCGATGCGCGGCGCGGTGTCCATCAGATCGATCTTGTTCATCACCAGCAGGCGCGGCACCGCTTCGGCATCGATCTCGGCCAGCACGCTGTCGACCTGGGCCACGTTGAGCTCGCGGTCGGGGTCGGCGGCATCAATCACATGCACCAGCAGGCTCGCCTCGGTGGCCTCCTGCAGGGTGGCCTGGAACGCCTCGACCAGCTTGTGCGGCAGGTGACGGATGAAGCCCACGGTATCGGCCAGCACCACCTCGCCCACATCGGGCACGTCGAGACGCCGCAGGGTCGGATCGAGGGTGGCGAAGAGCTGATCGGCAGCGTAGACCTCGGCCGCGGTGATGGCATTGAACAGCGTCGACTTGCCGGCGTTGGTGTAGCCCACCAGAGAGACGCTGGGCACCTCGGCCCGGGCCCGCGCACGGCGGTTCTGATCGCGCTGCTTGCGCACTTTCTCGAGGCGCTTGTGAATCGACTTGATGCGCGCGCGCAGCAGCCGGCGGTCGGTCTCGAGCTGGGTCTCACCCGGACCGCGCAGACCGATACCGCCCTTCTGCCGCTCCAGGTGGGTCCAGCCGCGCACCAGCCGGGTCGACATGTACTCGAGCTGAGCCAGTTCGACCTGCAGTTTGCCTTCGTGGGTCCGCGCGCGCTGCGCGAAGATATCCAGGATCAGCCCCGTGCGATCGAGCACACGGCAGTTGAGGCTGCGCTCGAGGTTGCGCTCCTGGGAGGGAGACAGGGCGTGGTTGAAGATGACCAGTTCGGCGTGGTGGGCTGCGAGAGCATGCTTGACCTCGTCGAGCTTGCCACTGCCGATGAAGGAACGAGGGTCGGGACGACGCCGGCTGCCCTGAATCAGGGTTGCCGGCACCGCACCAGCGGATCGCACCAGTTCCAGGAGTTCACCCGGATCTTCGCGATCCTGCTCGTCCTGAAAGTCCACATGGACCAGAATCGCCGTTTCGCCGGCGTCGGGACGTTCGAAAAACAATCACTACCTCTCGATCAATTGTCGAGCCCGGGCGCTGCATTGGGGTCCTGCGGCGGCAACCGGACGTTACGGGAGGGCACGACCGTGGAGATGGCGTGCTTGTAGACCATCTGACTCACGGTGTTGCGCAGCAGGATGACGAACTGATCGAAGGACTCGATCTGACCCTGCAGCTTGATGCCGTTGACGAGGAAGATGGAAACCGGGATGCGCTCCTTGCGCAGGATGTTCAGGTACGGGTCCTGAAGGGACTGCCCTTTGGACATGTTGCTCTCCCATAATGTGAAAACTCATCGCTTGGCGAGATGAGCCATACTGTTTTTGACTTGCTTTTCTGTTGTCGGCGACGCTGCGCTCGGTTCCGGCATCGTGGCGCGGCAGCGACCGCTGCTCGCCATCGTCGTGACGAAGCCTGCTATTTTACGCTAACTCCCATGGGCACGCACGATTTTCACGACCTGCTCGAGGGCATCGGGCGCGCTGCTGTCGACCCACTCAAGCCCGGGCCAGCGCCGCAACCAGGTCAGCTGACGCTTGGCCAGCTGGCGGGTGGCGGCCACCCCACGGGCCCGCAGGCCGTCGCGATCGTAGACGCCGTCGATATGCTCCCACGCCTGGCGATAACCGACACTGCGCATGGCGGGCAGATCGAGGTGCAGGTCACCACGCTGTTTCAATGTAGCCACTTCCTCGATGAATCCGCCATCCAGCATCGCCTCGAATCGCGTCGCGATGCGCCGGTGAAGGTCGGCACGATCAGCGGGCGCGAGAGCAATGGACAACAGCCGCCACGGAAAGTTTGCGCGCTGCTGCCGACGCCAGTGCTCACTCAGCGCGATCCCGCTCACCCGCTGCACCTCCAGCGCCCGGATCAGGCGCTGGCGGTTGTGCGGGTGGATCGCCGCCGCGGCCTCGGGGTCGACCGCCGCCAGCTCGGCGTGCAGCGCCGCGTAGCCGTGCGACTCACCGCGCTGGCGCAGCGCCTCGCGCAGCTCAGGGTCCGCCCCTGGCATCTCGGCCACGCCCTCTATCAGACGCTTGGCGTACATCATGGTGCCGCCGACCAGCAGCGGCGTTTTGCCGCAGGCGGAGATCGACGCCATGGCGGCCAGGGCATCCTCACGAAAGTCCGCCGCCGAGTAGCGCTCGGCCGGATCGCGGATATCGATCAGCCGGTGCGGCGCGCGCGCCAGCTCCTCGACACTGGGCTTGGCGGTACCGATATCCATGCCGCGATAGATCATTGCCGAGTCGACGCTGATCAACTCGCAGCCGCAGCGCTCGTGGAGCGCGATCGCGGTATCGGTCTTGCCGGCGGCGGTGGGCCCCAGCAGCAGGATCGCCGTCGGGCGGTCATCTCGGGTCACGTGTGTTCTCTACAAGGGTGTCTCACTGGCCGCGCAAGAACAGCTTGTCCAACTGCGCCATCGACATCTCGGTCCAGGTCGGGCGTCCGTGGTTGCACTGGCCACTGCGCTCGGTGCGCTCCATGTCACGCAGCAGCGCATTCATCTCCGGCAGGGTCAGCGCGCGGTTGGCGCGCACGCTGCCGTGGCAGGCCATGGTACCGAGCAGCTGGTTGATGTGTGTCTCGAAGCGGTCGGAGCGCCCGTAGCGCTCGAGATCGCCGAGCATGTCGCGGATCAGCGGCTCGATATCGGCATCGGCGAGCAACGCCGGCACCTGACGCACCAGCAGCGTCTCCGGCCCGGCGGCATCGAGCTCGACACCGAGCCGCGAAAACGCCTCGCGCTCGCGCTCGGCGGTCTCCGCCTCGGCCGCGCCGACCGCGATCGAGACCGGTACCAGCAGCGGCTGGGCGTCCAGTGCGCCGGCATGAATCTGCTGTTTCATGCGCTCATAGACGATGCGCTCGTGGGCGGCGTGCATGTCGACGACCACCATGCCGCGCTCGCTCTGGGCCAGGATATAGACCCCGTGCAGCTGCGCCACCGCATAGCCCAGCGGTGGCGCCTGGGTATCGTCGGGGGCGCCCAGCGTGGTGACATCCGGCGCCGGACGCTCGCGACTGGCGACCGCGGCGGCGCTGCCACCGGGCCCCTCTGCGACCGGTGTTGTCTCTACCCCACTACCATCCGCCGCCTGGCGCGGTGTCAGCAGGGTCGACTCATGATCCGGGTGCAGGGCGTGGTAGCCGGCCATGAACTCGCGGATACGCTGGGCCGGCGGCCGCGGGGCGCCGTCCTGACGGGGGGCGTAACCGCCGCCCGCGCCGCCGCGCTCGTGCTGGCCGGAGAGTGGCATGCGCTGCTGCTGCCACGCCGACGCCGCGGTGTCATCGGCCACCGGGGCCACGCTTTCCGGACTCGGAGTCTGCACCTCCCGGTCGTCTGCACTGCCCGACGCTTGCGCGTCGCCATCGGCCGCGCCCTGATGATTGGGCCGTACCTCGGCCAACGCCCGGTGCAGACTCGAGAACAGAAAGTCGTGGACCAGACGCCCGTCGCGGAAGCGTACCTCGTGCTTGGTCGGGTGGACGTTGACGTCGACCACCCGGGGGTCGAGTTCGAGATAGAGCACGAATACCGGGTGGCGGCCATGGAACAGCACGTCGCGGTAGGCTTGGCGGATGGCGTGGGCGACCAGGCGGTCGCGCACCACGCGCCCATTGACGAAGAAGTACTGCTGATCGGCCTGGGCACGCGAGTGGGTGGGCAGCCCCACCCAGCCCCACAGGCGCAGGCCGGAGGCCTCGATATCGAGATGCAGCGACTCGTCGATGAAGCGCTTGCCCAGCAGCGCGGCGATACGTCGCTCGTGGCCACGCTGATCGTCCGCCGCCGCCGGCAGCTGGTGAACCACTTTCTGGTTGTGGCGCAGCAGCCAGGTGATATCGAAGCGCGACAGCGCCAGACGCCGGAAGGCCTCCTCGACATGTCCGAACTCGGTCTTCTCGGTGCGCAGGAACTTGCGCCGCGCCGGGGTATTGAAGAACAGATCGCGCACCAGCACCGAGGTACCCCGGGGATGCGGCGCCGGAGTCACCCTCGGCGCCATCTCGCGCCCCTCGGCGACCACGCGCCAGCCGCCACTGGGGTCATCGGCGGCGTTGGAGATCAGCTCCAGTCGCGACACCGCGCTGATCGAGGCCAGCGCCTCGCCGCGGAAGCCCAGGCTGGCGACATCCTCGAGGTCGTCGAGCGAGGCGATCTTGCTGGTGGCATGGCGCGACAGCGCCAGCGGCAGATCCGTCTCGCCGATGCCGCTGCCGTCGTCGCGCACCCGGATCAGCCGCGTGCCGCCGGACTCCAGCTCGATCTCGATGCGCCGCCCACCGGCATCGATGGCGTTCTCGACGATCTCCTTGACCACCGAGGCGGGGCGCTCGACCACCTCCCCCGCCGCGATCTGGTTGGCCAGGCGTGGGTCGAGCACACGGATACGTGACGCCTCGCTCATCTCTCTGCTCTCCTCGTCGGATATGGCCGGCTCACGGAATCGTCAACACCTGACCCACGCGCAGGATGTCGCTGTCGAGGCCATTGGCCTGCTTCAGCGCCTGCATGCTGATACCGTGCCCCGCCGCCACCTGCGACAGGGTATCGCCGGCGCGCACGCGATACTCGTTGCTGGCACTGCCACGGCCCTGGTCGCGCTGCCACGCCAGCAGGCTGGCGGGCGGCGGATGCTGACGGAAGTGCGCCACGATCCCGGCATAGATCGCCTGGGCGAGCTCGGCCTGATGCCGCGGCGAACGCAGCTCCGCCTCCTCCTTGGGGTTGGAGATGAAGCCGGTCTCCACCAGCAGCGAGGGAATGTCCGGCGACTTCAGCACCACGAAACCGGCCTGCTCCACCTTGGACTTGTGCAACTTGTTGATCCGCCCCAGCTTGTCGAGCACCTGGCCGCCGGTGGCCAGCGAGTCGTTCATGGTCGCGGTCATGGTCAGGTCGAGCAGCACGCCGCGCAGCACCTCGTCCTTGTCGTCGAGGCTGAGATTGCCGTCGACACCACCGATCAGGTCCGACTGGTTCTCGCTCGCCGCCAGCCAGCGCGCCGTCTCGGAGGTCGCCCCGCCCTGGGAGAGCGCATACACCGAGCTGCCCGAGGGCTGCCGGCTGCGCACCGCATCGGCGTGGATCGAGACGAAGAAGTCCGCCTTCTGCTGACGCGCCAGCAGGGTGCGCTGGCGCAGGCCGACATAGTAGTCACCGTCGCGGGTCATGAAGGCCTTGAACCCCGGGGTCTGATCGAAGCGCTGCTTCAGCTTGCGCGCGATGCCCAGCACCACATCCTTCTCGCGCGTGCCGTGGGGGCCGGTCGCCCCCGGGTCCTCGCCGCCGTGCCCCGGGTCGACGGCGATGATGATGTCGCGCTTGGGATGCGGCTGCGCCTCCACCGTGGCGGCGACCGCATCGGCCTGCTCCGGCTTGCCTTCGGCCACGGCTTCCTTCTGCGCCCGCTGCGCGGCGATCTCCTGATCGCGGATCATCGCCTCGATCGGATCGATGGGATCGGCCACGGCACTGGCGCCGGGATAGTCGAGATCGACCACCAGACGATCGCTGTACTGCTCGTTGGGCGGCAGGGTGAAGCTCTTGGGCACCACCGCCCGATTGACGTCGAGCACCACGCGCAGCCCGCCGCTCTCGCGCACGCCGGTACGCACCTTGTCGATGGCGCTGGCGTCAAGATCGAGCTTGTCGATGTCGACATCGAGCTTGGTGCTGTCGAGATCGATCACCACCCGGCGCGGATTATCCAGGGTGAAGACATTGGCGCGTGCCGGCCCCGAGAGATCGAACACCAGGCGCACATGGTCCGGGGCCGACCACAGGCGCAGGTTGTTGACCGTGGCCGCCTGCGCCGCGGTCGTCAGCACCAGGCAGCAGAGTGCCACCAGCGCCAGCGCCACACTGGCGAACCGGCGCCGCCAGGCTCCGCCGATGAGGCTCTGTCCGGCCCCGGCACGCGGCCCGCGCGCTGCCATGTCCCTGTGTGCCACGTCTGTCAGCATGCATCTTCCTTGTCGCTCAACGCTGCCGGCAGCGAGGCCAGCACGTCACGTCCATGTTGGGTGTGTGCCACCGCGGCGATCCGGCGGCCCGCCTCGGCCAGGCTCAGGTGCAGCTCGAGATCGGGACGCGGCAGCCATCCTGCGCCGCGGCTGGGCCACTCGATCACGCTGAGGACGCTATCGTCCAGCATGTCGCGCGCGCCCATGAACTCGAGCTCTTCGGGATCGCCGAGGCGGTAGAGATCGAAATGGTAGACACGGTAACGGCCCAGATCGTAGGGCTCGACCAGCGTATAGGTGGGGCTCTTGACCGCTCCCGCGTGACCATAAGCGCGCAGAATGCCCCGCGTCAGCGTGGTCTTGCCGGCGCCCAGCTCACCGATCAGATGGATCTGGCCGCGCCCGGCGAGGGCGTGTCCCAGGGTTTCGCCGAAGGCCACCTGGGCGGCTTCGTCTTGCAGTAGGATCGGCATGATTGCACTAGCTTCATCAAAGGTCGGCCTGTATGACAGATCGGCCTCAAGTCAAAAAGCAGCCGCTGCCCCTATAACGGCACCGGCGCGGCCACGACGGATCGGCGGCAGCGTGGCCGTCACGGCTCGCGCTACCGGCCGTCAGGGGTTGGCCAAGCGTCGCGCATAGGATGCCAGATCGCTCGCCAGCAGACCACGCTGACCGCCGTCGGCGGCCGCCGCGTCCGCGGCCAGGGCATGGATCAGCACCCCCAGCCGCGCCGCTCGGGCGGGGTCACCGAGCTGACCCAGCAGGCCGGCGACGATTCCGGTCAGGGCATCGCCCATTCCGCCACTGGCCATTCCCGGGTTGCCGTAGGGGCACAGGTCGAGTCTTTCGCCGTCATAGATCAGCGTACCGGGACCCTTGAGCACCACGCAGCCGCCCCAGCGCTGTTGCAGCGCGATCACCGCACCACGCCGATCACGCTGCACCGCCGCCGTGGTCCAGCCGAGCAGTCGCCCGGCCTCGCCAGGATGCGGCGTCAGCACCCAGTCGTCACGCCGGGTCTCTGCCGCGTGGCTGGCAAGCAGATTGAGACCATCGGCATCGACCACGCAGGGCTTGCCGACGGCCAGTACCTGCTGCAGCGCGGCCTGTCCCCAGGCGCCGGTACCGATACCCGGCCCCACCGCGAGCACATCGGCGGCCGTCACCAGCGAGGCGAGATCGGCGCCACCGCGCACGCCGTGGGCCATGATCTCGGGAAAGCGGGTGAGACTCGCCGCCACGTGGGCGGCATCGGTCGCCAGGCTCACCTTGCCGGCACCGACCCGCGCCACCATTTCGCTGGTCATCAGCGCCGCCCCGCCCATGCCCGGCGCGCCCGCGACCACCAGCACGTGGCCCTGGGTGCCCTTGTGGGCGCTGGGCCGACGCCGCGGCAGGGATGCCGCCAGCTGCTGCGCATCCTGACGCCACCCCATCGGGACCAGATCGGTGAAGGCGCTTGCCTCGACCCCCAGGTCGGCCAGGGTCAGCTCCCCCACATGATCCAGCGCGGCGCCGGTATGCAGGCCGAGCTTGTCGGCGATGAAGGTGAGCGTGAGCGTGGCGTGCACTGCCGCCGCCTCGACGTGGCCGCTGTCGACATCGACCCCGGAGGGGACGTCCAGCGCCATCACCGGCTTGCCGGCGGCGTTGAGCTGCGCGATCGCCGTGGCGACGTCGCCGCGAGGTGCCCCGTGGGCCCCGGTCCCGAGCATCGCATCGACCATGATCTCGCCATCCAGGGTCAGCTCGTCGGCCCAGCCGAGCGCCTCGATCCCGGCTTCCGCGGCGAGCTCGAAGGCCCGCCTTGCATCGCCTTCGAGCCTCTCCGGCGGGGTGAGCGCGATCAGCTCCACGGCAACACCATCGGCGGCGGCCAGCGCCGCCAGCACATAACCGTCACCGCCGTTGTTGCCCCCGCCGCACAGCACGCACAACCGCCGCACTTCGGGCCAACGCGCCCGCAGCAGCGCATAGGCCGCCTCGCCCGCCTGGCGCATCAGCCAGAACCCCTCCCCTGCCGCGGCAATCACGCGGCGGTCCATCTCGCGTACCTGGGCCGCGAGGTAGAGCGGCCTCGCCTCGATCTGTGTCTGCATGTCGACTCCTGATGGGGGCCGTGGCCTGCCGTTGATCTCCAATCTGGTGTAGGGTAGCGCACCCGAGCACCGCTCGCGGCCCGAGCCCACCCGAGACGAGCAGGAAGACGCATGAGCGAGCAGCGCCCGTGCTCCGCGCGCACCCCGTCCGCCGAGATCGACCCCGCCGCCCTCGCCACCCAGATCAAGCAGTGGGGGCGCGAACTCGGTTTCCAGGCAGTGGGGATCACCGATACCGATCTCGCCACCCATGAGCGCTATCTGGCGCGCTGGCTAGAGGCCGGACACCACGGCGAGATGGCCTACATGGCCAAGCACGGTACCAAGCGCACCCGACCCGCCGAACTGGTCCCCGGCACCCTGCGGGTGATCAGCGCGCGCATGGACTATCTACCGCCGGAGGTTGAGACCACCCGCGTGCTGGGCCAGCCGCAGCGGGCCTATATCTCGCGCTACGCCCTCGGCCGCGACTATCACAAGCTGATCCGCAAGCGCCTCGACCAGCTGGCGCGGCTGATCGAGGCGGCGGTGGGACCCTTCGGCTATCGCGCCTTCGTCGACTCGGCCCCGGTGATGGAGCGCGCCCTGGCGCAGAAGGCCGGCATTGGCTGGTTCGGCAAGAACGCCATGCTGCTCGACCCCAAGGCCGGCTCGCTGTTCTTCCTCGGCGAGCTCTACACCGACCTGCCGCTACCGGTCGATGCGCCCTTCGAACGCGAGCACTGCGGCTCCTGCTCGAGCTGCCAGACCGCCTGCCCCACCGACGCCATCGTCGAGGACAAGGTGATCGATGCACGGCGCTGCATCTCGTATCTGACCATCGAACTGCATGGCGCCATTCCCGTCGAGTACCGCCGCGCCATGGGCAATCGCGTCTACGGCTGCGACGACTGCCAGCTGTTCTGCCCCTTCACCCGCTTCACCCGTGCCAGCCACGAGCCCGACTTCGCTCCGCGCCACGACCTCGATCGTGCCGAGCTGGTGACGCTGTTCGCCTGGAGCGAGACGGAGTTTCTCAAACGCACAGAAGGCAGTCCGATCCGACGGATCGGCTACGAACGCTGGCTACGCAATCTCGCCGTGGGACTGGGCAACGCGCCCTGGAGCGAGCGTGTCGAAAGCGCCCTGCGCGCACGGCTGGCCTACCCCTCGGATCTGGTGCGCGAGCACGTGCGCTGGGCGCTCGAGGAGCAACGCCACAAGCGTCAGACGCGGATCGCAAGCGCCTAGGTTTTGTACGAAAACTACCTGCGCTCGGCAATACGGCGTTAAAAATCGGCTGGATCGCCAGCCCGGTCCGTTTTCGCCGATTTTTGCCTTGGCTACGCGCCCCGGTCTGGCCTTCGCTCGCTGACTTTTCGTACAAACCCTTGTGTCTCTCCGGGCCTGTTGATTAGCTCCGGCGCTGGCTCACTCGGCCAGCTTGAGGAAGGTCTCGCGATAGTGCTTGAGCTCGGCCAGGGATTCGCGGATGTCATCCAGCGCCTGGTGGGTATTGCGCTTGCTGAAACCGCTGGCCGCGGCCGGATTCCAGCGCTTGGCCAGCTCCTTGAGCGTCGACACGTCGAGATTGCGGTAGTGGAAGAAGTCGTTGAGCGCCGGCATCTCGCGCTCGAGGAAACGGCGATCCTGATGGATGCTGTTGCCACACACCGGCGAGGTGCCCGGCGCCACATAGCGGCGAAGGAAGTCAAGGGTACGCTGCTCTGCCTCGGTGGTGTCGATCTCGCTGCGCTTCACCCGCTCGATCAGCCCGGAGTCGCCATGGGTCTTCTGATTCCAGGCATCCATGCCGTCGAGCAGTGCCTCGGGCTGGTGCACGGCGAGTACCGGGCCCTCGGCGATCAGTTCGAGGTCGCCATCGGTGATCAGCGTCGCCACCTCGATGATGCGCTCGCGGTTGGGATCGAGCCCGGTCATCTCGAGATCGATCCAGACCAGCAGATCGCTACGGGGGGAGGCTTCGGGGGTCGCCGACATGACTATCTCCAGTGGGGTACCGCCCTGGTGCCGACCGAGATGGGCGGACACGACGGATAGGGATGGCTACAATGCCGACCATTGTAAGCCCGCGCCGCCCGAGCGGCCATGACCCAAGGACCGACGCCACCGATGAGCCGACGCAAACTGACCCGCCAGCAACGCTGGCGCGTAGAGAAGGTCCAGGCCGAACGCGCCGCCCGCGTCGATCGCCGCGCGGCGCGCGATGAGCGCGCCCTCGAGGGCGGCGAATACGGCCCCGAACGCCCGGGCCGCGTGGCTGCCCACTTCGGCCGTACCCTGGAGGTCGAGGCAGTTGAAGGCGAGCAGACCTCGCGTCACCGCTGCCATCTGCGCGCCAACCTCGAAGGGCTGGTCACCGGTGACCGCGTGATATGGCGCGAGGCCCAGGACGGCAGTGGCGTAGTGGTCGCCCGCGGCGAACGGATCAGCGTGCTCGAGCGCCCCGACGCCCAGGGCCAGCTGCGCCCGGTGGCCGCCAACATCGATCAGATCCTGGTGGTGATCGCCGCCGAGCCCACGCCCTACGCCAACCTGGTCGACCGCTATCTGGTCGCCGCGGAGAGCACCGGCATCGCCCCGGTACTGGTGCTCAACAAGAGCGACCTGCTGCCGCCCAAGGCGGGCCCGGTGCGCGCGCTGCTGGCACGCTATGTCGACCTCGGCTACCCGCTGATCGAAGCCTCGGCCAAGCGCGATCACGGCCTGGCTGCCCTGCACGCCCGTCTCAAGGGACGCACGTCGGTCTTCGTCGGCCAGAGCGGCGTGGGCAAGTCATCGTTGATCGACCGCCTGCTGCCGGACGAGACCCTGCGCATCGGCGCCCTCTCGGAAGAGACCCGCAAGGGCAAGCACACCACCACCACCGCACGCCTCTACCCGCTGCCGGAGGATGGCGAGAGCGGCCGGCCACGCGAAGGCGACCTGATCGACTCGCCGGGCATCCGCGAATTCGGCCTCTGGCACCTCGACGAACGCGAGCTGGCCGAGGGCTTCATCGAGTTCCGCCCGCTGCTCGGCCGCTGCCGCTTCCGGGACTGCCGGCATCGCGAGGAGCCGGGCTGTGCGCTGCTCGGCGCCGTCGAGCGCGGCGAGATCCACCCCGAGCGCTTCGCCAGCTTTCAGCGTATCCGCGACGACATCGCCGCGGCCCGATGATGGGGTTGTCGATGCGTCCTTCGAACCGCTTGTTAACTTAACCAAGCGGGATCGAGCGCAGGCAGTCTGGATCAGCCCTCGAACAGCATCAGAATCGAGAGCAGGAACAGCACCCACATCGCCGGACGCACTTCGCGCGCTTTACCCACGCCGACCTTGACCACCACATAGGTGAGGAAGCCGAACACCACCCCGTGGGTGATCGAGTAGGTGAGCGGAATCAGCATCATCGCCACGAACGCCGGGATGGCATCGTCATACTGCTGCCAGTCGATGGTGCGGATCGGCGAGAGCATGAACACCCCGACCATGATCAGCGCTGGCGCAGTGGCGATCGCCGGCACCAGCGCCAGCAGTGGCGACAGGAACAGAAACGGCAGGAACAGCAGGCCGGAGACCACCGCAACCAGCCCCGAGCGACCACCCTGGCTGATACCGGCGGCGGACTCGACGTAGGCGTTGGCGGGGCTGGTACCCAGCGGCGCCGAGATCAGCGCGGAGAAGGCGTCGACCATCATCGAGCGGCGGATATTGCGCGGCTCGCCCTTCTCGTCGAGCAGATTGCCCGCCTGACACACGCCGATAAAGGTCGACATGGCGTCGAAGAAGGTGGTGAACAGGATGACGAAGATGAACGGCCAGTAGGCCACCGCCAGCGCGCCACCGAAGTCGACCTGCCCCAGCGCGCTGAAATCGGGCCAGGCGAAGATCCCCTGGAAGTTGACCAGCGTCGGGGTGGCGATCGCCTCGGGGAAGTAGGCGCTGCCGTCGCCCCACAGGCGCCCGATCGGTACCGCCGCTAGCGTGGTGAAGACGATGCCCAGGATCAGCGCGCCCTGGATGCGTCGTGCCACCAGCACCGCGGTCACGCCGAGACCGATCAGAAAGGTCACCAGCGCCGGCGTCATCTCACCCAGGCCGACCACGGTGGCCGGGTTGGAGACCAGCAGCCGCGCATTGACCAGCCCGATCACGGTGATGAAGAGCCCGATACCGCAGGCGATGGCATGGCGCAGTGTCGCCGGAATGGCGTCGACCACGTAGCGACGCACGTTGAACAGCGCCAGCACCGCGAACAGCACCCCCGACCAGAACACGCAGCCCAGGGCGGTCTGCCACGGGATGCCCGCCCCCATCACCATGGTGTAGGTGAACAGCGCGTTGATCCCCATCCCCGGTGCCACCAGGATCGGGTTGCGCGCGTAGAGGCCCATCATCACGCTGCCGAAGAAGCTGATCAGCACGGTGGCGGTCAGCGCCCCGGCGAAAGGCACGCCGGCGGCGGAGAGAATCGAAGGGTTGACCACGATGATGTACATCGCCGCCAGGAAGGTGGCCACGCCTGCCAGCACCTCGGTCTTGAAGCTGGTCCCCAGCGAGCGCAGAGAGAAGTATTTGTCGAGCACGCAGCAATCTCCTGGCAGAGTCGATTATTGTTGGCACGCGAACATATCGCGCTTGACAACTTGTATACAAAAAGCAGGGGCTTGGAAAGCCGTGAAGGGCTCGGGCGGGGGCCGAGCGGGGCGCAGTATATCGAATCCACCGCACGGCGCCATCCGCCGACCGCCAGCCGCTATGCCAGATTCCGACGGCTATGCCAGATTCCGACGGCTATGCCATGATGAAGGCATCCCGGCGTACCGATCGCCCCTCGACCCAGGCGCCGCTCTGCCAGAGCCAGGCGCCCTCTCAGCCAGGAGCCCCCATGAGCTCGGAACAACCGCAGCTACCGCTGATTCTGGAACCGGATACCCTCGCTGCTCACCTCGACGACCCGCATCTGCTGATCGTCGACGTGCCGCTCAAGGCCGAGAGCTATCGCGACGGCCACGTACCCGGCGCCTGCTTCCTCGATTATCGCCAACTGCTCGCCGGCAGCGGAGAGGTGCCCAATGACGTGCCCTCCCCCACGGCGCTCAGCGAGCTCTTCTCGGCGCTGGGGCTGACCCCGGAAACCCACGTGGTGGCCTACGACGACGAGGGCGGCGGCTGGGCCGGGCGCCTGCTGTGGACCCTGGAGCTGATCGGCCACGCCCGCTACTCCTATCTCAACGGCGGCATTCACGCCTGGCGCGCCGACGGCCATCCGCTGGAGACCACGCCCAACACCCCGACACCCAGCGATTACCAGGCGGAGTATCTCAACCCCAGGGTACAGATTCGCCGCGAGGAGCTGCTCGAACGCCTGGGTTCCCGCGACCTGGCGATCTGGGACGCCCGCTCCGACGCCGAGTATCGCGGCCTCAAGGGGGACAACCGCAAGCTCGGCCACCTGCCGGGGGCGGTCAATTTCGACTGGCTGGAGGTCATGGACAGCCAGCGCGACCTGCGCCTGCGCGACTACGCCGAACTGGTGGCGGAGCTCGAGGCGCGCGGCATCACCCCGGACAAGGAGATCGTCACCCACTGCCAGAGCCATCACCGTAGCGGGCTGACCTGGCTCGCCGCGCGCGCACTGGGCTACGACAAGGTGCGCGCCTATCCGGGGTCGTGGAAGGAGTGGGGTAATCGGGACGATACCCCCGTGGAGCATTAGACACTGTCCGACCGGTACGGCGCCGGTCGTCCTTCGCGCAGCAGCCGGGGGTCATATGCCGCCTCGGCCGCTGCCGCCGTGCGGTCGCCGCCACGGGCTATTGCGCCCGCGCGGTACGGCCGCTACCTTGTGCGCCTTTCCGACTCGAGGGGCAGTCATACCGTGGATCGCCAGGAACTCTTCGCCAACATTCAGTATCCGCTGCCCCAGCACGCGCTCTCGCGCCTGATCGGCAAGCTCGCCGAGAGCCGCGTCGGCTGGATCAAGGATCCCTTCATCCGCCACTTCATCAAGCACTACGGTGTCGACATGAGCCAGGCGCGCGAGCCCGATCCCGGTGCCTACGCCTGCTTCAACGACTTCTTCACCCGCGCACTCAAGCCCGATGCCCGCCCCCTAGGCGAGGGTCTGATCTCGCCCGCCGACGGCACCCTCTCTCGCTTCGGCCGCATCAACCACGGCACGCTGATCCAGGCCAAGGGGAAGAACTACTCGCTCAATGCCCTGCTCGGCGGCGACAGCGCCCGCGCGGCGCCGTTTCGTCAGGGCAGCTTCGCCACCGTCTACCTGTCGCCCAAGGACTATCACCGCGTGCACATGCCGCTCACCGGCACCCTGCGCGAGATGACCTATGTGCCGGGCCGGCTGTTCTCGGTCAACCAGGCGACCGCCAATCACGTTCCGGGGCTATTCGCACGCAACGAGCGTCTGGTCTGCGTGTTCGATACCGAGCGCGGCCCGCTGGCGATGGTGCTGGTCGGGGCGATGATCGTCGCCGCCATCGAGACCGTGTGGGCGGGCCAGATCACGCCGCTCAGCGGACGCGTCCAGACCACGTCTTTCGACACCCCGGTGGTGATCGAGAAAGGCGCAGAGATGGGCCGCTTCAAGCTCGGCTCCACGGTGGTGATGTGCCTCGGGCGCGAGGCCGAATTCCACGACTTCGATCCCACCGGCACCCCGATCCGCATGGGCCAGAGCCTCGGCGCCTGATGCCAAGCGCCTAGCCCAAGACGACGAACGCCGCGGTCGGCCGACCGCGGCGTTCGTCAATGCTAGTTCGTCTTCAATGCTATCTGCGCCTTTGTCGCGCCCCCGCCTCCCGCTCGCGTTACCGGCTCAGCTCGCACCTTCGGGCAAATAGGGGCCGAGCACCCGCATCACCACGGTCTCGACGAACTCACGGTCGATCTCGCTGAACGATACCGAGAGCCGATAGTAGATCGCCCCATAGATCAGATCCATGCTCAGCCCGGGATCGATATCGGCAGTCAGCTCGCCACGTACCACGGCGTGCTCGATCGCCTCACGCCCCATCTGCCGGCGCGGGCCGATCCAGCGCTCGACGAAGGCGCGGCTGAGCTCGGGGTCCGACTGGGCCGCCCCCAACAGATGCTGCAGCAGGCGTCCGTAGGGGCCGTTGAGCACCTCGGAGAGCCCGGCCACACTACGTCGGAAGTTGGCCACGATAGGCAGGCTGTCGTCATAGGCGATGGTTGGGCCGATGACGTCGAGGAACGCATCCATGAGGATCGCGCCCGCATTGGGCCAGCGCCGATAGATGGTCGACTTGGCGACCCCGGAAACACTGGCGATACGCTCGATGGTGGCGTAGGGCAACCCGCCCTCCAGCGCCAGCTCGAGCGCGGCGCGCGTCACCTTGGCCGAGGCCGCGGCACTGCGCGGTCGCCCGGGGCGAACAGGGGTATCGACTGACGATGTAGAAGTGGACATAGGAAACATCCTTGTCAAAAACAGCTCCTGAGAAATACGATACTATCTGATACGCAGCGACTCGTATCAATTTTCGGTCAGGAATTGTAAAACATTACCATGAATCGGTGTACGCCAACCTTACCGAAGCGGCACTCTACACTAGGTGTCGGCTCTTTCCATCTTTCGCCGCCGAGCGGCCGGAGGCCCCAGTGACATACTACGACAGCGTCATTGTCGGCGCCGGCCCTGCCGGGCTCGCCGCCGCCAGCCGCCTTTCGCATCGCGGGCTGCGCGTGCTGCTGCTCGACCAGGGTCATGCGATCGATCGCCGTGACCGCCACGCCGAGGCCGAGCTGACCCAGGGCCACGGCGGCGCCGGCCTCTACTCCGACGGCAAGTTCTCGTTCTACCCCTCCGCCACCGAGCTGTGGCGGTTACCGTATCGGGCGCCGCTGCGCCAGGCCTACGCCTGGACCCGCGAACTGCTCGCGGCCCACGGCATGACGACCCCGCCGTTTCCCGACCGCGCCGATGTCTATACGCCGTGCCACAACGCCTGGTCGCTCAAGCACTACCCCTCCTACTACCTGCCGCTCGAGCAGCGCGAGGCGATGATCGCCAACCTGGTCGACTCACTCGATGTCGAGATCGTCAGCGACACCCAGGTGATCAGCCAGCGCTACGACGAGGACGAGGCGCGCCACCACCTCCAACTGCGCGCCGCTGACGGCACGTCGAGCGCGCTCACCGCGACCACTCTGGTGTGGGCCGCAGGGCGCTTCGGACCGCTGGCGCTGGGCGACGGCATCCGCACGCGCTTCCGCCGGCTGGAAGTGGGCTTCCGAATCGAGCAGCCCAGCGAGCGCGCCTTCTTCCAGGACTTCGCCGATCTCGACCCCAAGCTGACCCTGCACGCCGCCGACAAGACGACCGAGTGGCGCACCTTCTGCGCCTGTCGCCACGGGCGCACCGTGCTGACGCAGACCCAGGGGCTGTGGACGGTCTCCGGACACTCGGACGGCCCGCCCACCGAGCGCTCCAACGTCGGCTTCAACACGCGGATTCTCGACGAGTCGCTGGCACGCGAGACCATCGCCGCGCTGACCCGCACGCTGGGCCGCGCGGACACGCATTTCGACCTCCCGCTCAGCGCCTGGCTCGCCGACGACCACGACGCCACGGCGGCCATGGAGCGGGTCTATGGGGCGCCGCTGGCACAGGCGATGCAGCGCGGGCTGCGTCAGCTGGTCGACAACTTCCCCCAGCTCGAGGCGGAGAGCACGCGCCTGATCGGCCCCACCCTGGAAGGTGTCGGCTGGTATCCGGAGGTCGATGAGAGCCTGCGTCTCGGCGACCGCCCCACCTGGGTGGTGGGAGACGCCTGCGGGCTGTTCCGCGGCATCGTCGCGGCCTTCGTCAGCGGCCACTACGCCGCCAGCGCCGTGGCCGAGGCGCTGACCCAGCCAGCCCGACTCCAGGAGCGCGCCTGATGCCAGCCCCCCGGTCACGCGTGGGCGTCGGCCTGATACTCACCCGCGGTGATGGCAAGCTCCTGCTGGGCTACCGCGTCAAGGCGGGGGAAACGCCCTGCTGGTGCATGCCCGGCGGCCATGTCGAACCGAACGAGACCTTCGCTGACGCGGCACGGCGGGAGCTGCACGAGGAGACCGGCATCCTCACCGACGCGACGATCGAGATCGGCGCCTTCCTGCATCAGCTGAACCCCGAGTGCACGGCCATCACCGTCGCTGCACGGCTCCAGCTGGCAGATCCGCCCACCCCAAGGGTCACCGAACCCGAGGTGTTCGCGCAGTGGCGCTGGTTCCCCCAAGATGACCTGCCCCAACCGCTGTTCCCCGCCAGCGCGGCGCTGTTGGCACAGGCCGCGGGCCAGCCACTACCGGATGGCTGGCACGCCTATCCGCTGGCGACTGGCTGACCCGGCTCGCTGCCGACCCTGACGGCAGCGAGCCCACCATCTCGGCCGCACCCGGCCGCCTCACCATCGCACCGCCTGTTGCACCCATCGGGGAGTGCCGCTACCGTATTTCGCCCCCTTGCCCGGTCATCGAGCGCATCGTGGAGCGCCAGCAGCGCATCGCCAGGCCAACCGCTGACGCAGCCTGCGATCCTGCGACCGATCGGCGGGGCTAAGCGTGCCGGCGGACGAGGTGCGCTCACGTGACGGGCGTCTCGCACAGCGCGTCTCGATGCAGGCCAAGCGGCCAGACCTCTGCGCTGGGTGGCGATAACGTCCTTCTTTCTCATTCCGTTCGACCTGCGGGGCTCCGACGATGGCACTAGAGATTTCGCGAAACGTCTCGATTCCCGACAACGAGATCGAACTCATCGCCGTCCGCGCCCAGGGCGCTGGTGGCCAGAACGTCAACAAGGTCTCCTCGGCGATTCATCTGCGCTTCGACATCCGCGCTTCCAGCCTGCACCCCGGGTTCAAGGAGAAACTGCTGGCCCTGAGTGACAAACGCATCACCCGCGACGGCATCGTCGTGATCAAGTCGCAGGAGCACCGCACTCAGGAGCTCAACCGGGAAGCGGCACTCGTCCGGCTGAAACAGCTGATCAAACCCGTGCTCTACGGCGACAAGCCGCGGCAGGCCACCAAGCCGAGCCGCAGCGCCAAACGCAAGCGCGTCGATCAGAAGACGAAACATGGCCAGAAGAAACGCCTGCGCGGGCGTATCGACGACTGAGACTCGGTCTGCCTCGCCGCACCGCATCGGTAGCCTTGCCATCGAAGCCGCCACTGGCGGCGTGGTGGCAACGCAATCGCCGGTCAGCAGCGTGGCGTCGGGAACGCCATGACTTCGGCCAGGGACGCCTTGCCCAGCGCCAGCTGAACCAGGCGGTCGATACCCAGCGCCACGCCGCTGCCCGCGGGCATGCCGTGCACCAGGGCGGCGACGAGCCGGCGGTCGACAGCGACAGCCGATTTGTACAGCGCCGCACGTTGACGATTGTCATCGTCGAACCGAGAGGCCTGCTCCTGGGCATCGGTCAGCTCGTCATAGCCGTTGGCGAGTTCGAGGCCCTGCAAATAGATCTCGAAGCGAGATGCCACCTCGTCGCCCTCCTCGTCGATCCGCTTGCGCGCCAGCGCCGCCTGGCTGGCGGGATAGTCGACCACCACATCGATGCCATCACGCCCCAGCGTCGGCTCGATGACCAGACTCATCAGCAGGTCGAGACAGCCGTCGCGATCACTGTCGGCCATATCGAGCCCGCCGCGCTCGCCCGCCACACGCTGCAGCTCGGCCAGTGGCGTGGTGAAGGGATCGAGCGCCAATGCATCACGAAACAGATCGCGATAGCGCCGCCGCCGTGCCGGACCGACCGCCGGTATCAGCGTGCGGATCAGCGACTCGCACTCGCTGATCAGCGCTGCCAGCGAAAAGCCCGGGCGGTACCACTCGAGCATGGTGAACTCGATATTGTGCCGACGCCCCACTTCACCATCGCGGAAGCTGCGGGCGAGCTGGAAGATCGGGCCGCTGCCCGCCGCCAGCAGGCGCTTCATGTGGAACTCCGGCGAGGTCTGCAGCCATAGCGTCTCGCGCCCGGCGGAGGTGGTCGCGCTGAGCGAGAGCGAATCGAGGTGCGGGTCGGTACTGCCGGCGTGACCGAGGATCGGGGTCTCCACCTCGAGCACGTCGCGGGCGGCGAAGAAAGCACGCACCGCCGCCAGCAGCCGCGCCCGCTGGCACAGCGTCTCGATCGTCGCCGAAGGTTGCCAGTCATCTGACCGGGGCATCGTCGTCACGTGTGATAGACCTGGCTGCGGCCACCGTCGATCAGGATATCGGTGGCATTGATGAAACGCGCCTCATCGCTGGCGAGGAACAGGGCCGTGTTGGCCACCTCCTCCGCCTCGCCGATACGCTGACACGGCAGCAGCGCAATCTGGCGCTGACGCTCGGCCGCGTCGAGGCCATCCAGCCACGCCTGGGCCGATGGGGTACGAATCAACCCCGGCGAGATCGAGTTGAAGCGCAGCCCGCGGGCGGCGTACTCGATCCCGAGCGCGCGGGTCAGCCCGATCAGGCCATGCTTGGCCACCGGATAGGGAAAGGCACCGGGAATGATCTTGTGGCCATGCACAGAAGCGATATTGACCACGTGGCCATAGCCGTTTGCCAGCATCTCCGGCAGCAGCGCCTGGATCACATGCCAGGCCCCCTCCAGATTGATCGCCAGGCAGCGCCGCCAGCTCGCCTCGTCGGTCGCCAGCGGATCGCTGAACACGTTGACCCCGGCGGCATTGACCACCAGCTGCAGCGCCCCCAGCGCCGCCCCGGCCTCGGCCACAGCGCGGGTGACGCTGTCGGCCTCGGCGACATCGGCCTCGACGCCCACCACCCGGCGGCCGCTCTCCTGCTCGATGCACTCGCGCGCCTGCGCCAGGGCGTACGGGGCGCGGTCGAGCAACGCCAGGTCGGCGCCCTCGGCGGCAAAGCGCCGCGCCGTGGCCAGGCCGATCCCGCTGGCCGCGCCGGTGATCAGGGCGGTTCGCCCTGCCAGTCTGCCCATCCCGATCTCCTCCGGTGGCGCCGCGGCGCTAGACGGCGCGAGCACGCAGTCAATTCGACCCCGCCGGCCGCGGCCGGCGGGAGAACGCAAAAGGCCACGCCGAAGCGTGGCCAACCTGGCTGAGACCCGACCTGCACCCGCGCGACTTCGAAGCCGGCACGACGCCAGCCTCAGGCGCGGGAGACGTACTCGCCGGTGCGGGTATCGATCTTGAGCACTTCACCCTGGTTGATGAACAGCGGCACGCGCACCGTGGCACCAGAGGAGAGCTTGGCCGGCTTGGAGCCGCCCTGGGCGGTGTCACCCTTGAGGCCCGGATCGGTCTCGACCACTTCGAGCTCGAGGAAGTTGGGCGGGCTGACGGCGATGGCGTTGTCGTTCCACAGGGTGACGGTGTAGACCGCCTGCTCCTTGAGCCACTTCTCGACGTCGCCGATCGCCTTGCGGTCCACCGCGTACTGCTCGAACGAGCCGTCGGTCTTCATGAAGTGCCACATGTCACCGTCGGTGTAGAGGTACTCCATGTCGAGATCCATGACGTCGGCGCCCTCGAGCGACTCGCCCGACTTGAAGGTCCGCTCCCAGACCCGACCGGTGATCAGGTTGCGCAGCTTGACGCGGTTGAACGCCTGTCCCTTGCCGGGTTTGACGAATTCGTTCTCGAGAATGTTACACGGGTCGCCATCCAGCATGACTTTCAGGCCGCCCTTGAATTCGTTGGTAGAATAGTTCGCCATGTTTCCTCACTAATGAACGATCGCGGGGCGTCCGCGACGAGAATTCCGTAACAGCGCTGCCAGGGCGCGTTCTAACTCAGGTGGTCCGCATGATAACCCGAACCCCGATCGCCGTGCATCGTGAAGCCGAACCGCGCGCGCCTGCCGCGTGGCAGCGTCAGCTGCAAGAGGTGATTCGCGACCCGCTGGTGCTGTGCCAGCGCCTCGGCCTCGACCCGGCGCTGCTGCCCGGCGCCAGCGCGGGCCATGCGCTGTTCCCGGTGCGGGTGCCCGAAGCCTACCTGGCGCGTATCCGCCACGCCGATCCTGACGACCCGCTGCTGCGTCAGGTATTGCCGCTGGCGGCGGAGCAGGAGGCGGTCGGCGGCTTCGTCGCCGACCCGCTGGTCGAACGCGAACACACCCCGCGACCCGGCCTGATCCACAAATACGCCGGGCGGGTACTGCTGATCGCCAGCCCGACCTGCGCGATCAACTGCCGCTACTGCTTCCGGCGCCACTTCCCCTACGCCGAGCACGCCCCCTCGATGCGCGAGTGGGATGCCAGCCTCGACTATCTGCGCGAGGATGCCTCGATCCGCGAGGTGATCCTCTCCGGCGGCGACCCACTGGCGTCACCGGACCGACGCCTCGCCGAACTGGTCGCCCGGCTGGAGACGATCCCCCACCTCCAGCGCCTGCGTATCCACACTCGTCTGCCGGTGGTGATTCCCGACCGGGTCGATGCCGCCCTGCTCGACTGGCTCGGCGGCACACGCCTGCAGAAGGTGATGGTGCTGCACATCAATCACGCCCAGGAGATCGACACCGCGGTGGTCGACGCCTGCCGGCGCCTGGCGGCGGCCGGCGTCACCCTGCTCAACCAGAGCGTACTGCTGCGTGGCGTCAACGATCAGGTGGATACCCTGGCCGAGCTGTCGGAACGGCTGTTCGCCGCCGGTGTGCTGCCCTACTACCTGCACGTGCTCGACCCGGTCAGCGGCGCGGCCCACTTCGATGTCGACGACAACAGCGCGCGGGCAATGGTGGCATCGCTGCGCCAACGCCTACCGGGCTTTCTGATGCCGCGGCTGGTGCGCGAAATTCCCGGGGAGCAGAGCAAGACCCCGCTATAAGGACGAGGACGTGTGCCTCGGCGCGGCGCGCCAGTCACGCCAGCCGCGCAGGGTGAGATAGGCCAGCGGCCCGGCCGAGCCGAAGCAGAAGGTGATGACGTAGAACACCAGCAGATAGGCCAGCCCGTGCCCCCGGCGCCGGGCATCGAAGAACATCCACACCGCCAGCATCAGCAGCGCCAGATAGACGTCGAACACCACCAGTGCGGTGGTGGGCCGGCGCATCAGCTCGCTGGCGAAAGCCCCCAGGCTCTGGTCGCTGGTCGCGATGGCATAGACGGTGTAGGCCGAAAAGGCGATCAGTGCCGTCAGCGGCACCCAGAAACGCAGCATCTCTCATCTCCCCGCTTGCGGGCCCGGCGGCCGTTATCGCATCGGCCGCCGCACCACCCTGACTGGTAACGGCGAGAACTCCCGCAGCGCTACCGCTCACGCTCAGGATAGCGGCAGATAGACGTGAACGCTGAGGCCGCTGGTCGCGGGCAGCGAAGTCTCGTCGAGACGAATCTCGCCATCCAGGCGCTCGACCAGCTCCTTGACGATCGACAGCCCCAGCCCCGAGCCGCTGGTCTTCTGCCCCGCCAGACGCACGAAGCGCTCGAACACCCGCTTACGCTCCTGGGGCGGGATACCCGGACCGGTATCGGCGATCTCGATATGCAGCTTCGACGCCTCAGCGGCCATGCGCAGGTGGACCTCACCGCCACTGGGGGTATAGCGCATGGCGTTGTCGAGCAGGTTGCGCAGCAGCACATAGAGGCCATTCTCGTAGCTCTGCACGCTGAGCCCCTCGGGCAACTCCTGGGTCAGGCGGATATCGCGCTGCTCGGCCAGCGGCTGGGTGTCGCGGGCCAGCTCGCTGCCCAGCCGCGCCAACCGCACCGTCTGACGGGTGATCGCCTGGCCGCTCTCCAGCCGCGACAGGGTGAGCAACTGCTCGACCACCCGGGTCATGCGATCGACACCGTTGATGATCGACTGCGCCGCGCGCCGAGCGCTCTCGGTATCGGTCTCGCTGAGCAGGTTCTGGGCATGGACCTTGACCGCCGCCAGCGGCGTACGCAGTTCGTGGGCGGCGTTGGCGGTGAAGCGGCGCTCCTTCTCGAGGGTCTCGGCCAGTCGCGCGAACAGGCCATTGAGCGCATCGACCATGCCGCGAATCTCATCCGGCACCTGGCTTGCGTCCAGCGGCTCGAGGAAGTTGGGCTGGCGCGCGGTGATCTGCCGGCTGACCCGCAGCAGGGGCGAAAAGCCGCGGGCGATGGCGAACGGGATCAGCAGCGCGATCAGCAGCACCCCGATGACCGGCGGCATCAGATTGCGCAGCGCGATCTGCCAGGTCAGCTCATCGCGTACGTCGTCGCGCTGGGCGGCGCTGGCCCACACCCCGCGGGCTTCGTCATGCAGGGTGAAGGTGCGCCAGTCGTGCCCGCCGCTACGCGCATGGGAGTAGCCGGGGCGCCGCTCGAGCGCCGGTAGCGCCCCGGTCGGCTGCATGCCGAACAGCGCCCGCCCCTGCTCGTCCCACACCTGGAACCCCAGCTTCTTCTCGTAGGGGTGGCCGAGGGCGGTCGGCGCGTCGGTGGCGTTGTCCGGCACCAGCGGCGCCCGGAGCTGAAGGTCCTCGGGCACGTCCTCGCCGTTCACCGACCCGGCGCGATAGGCGAAGTAGAGCGCCACCATGGTGCGCGTCGTCTGCGCCAGCTCGGCGTCGAACAGCTCGTCGATCTGATCGCGGGTGTCGTAGTAGCTCCACAGCGCCGCCACCGCGGTGATCGAGGTCACCGAGATCAGCAGCACACGCCGCAGATGGCGTCTGATCGAAATCAACCCGCTTCTCCCATGCGATAGCCGACATGGCGCACGGTGGCGACGACGCGGCTGCCGAACTTGCGCCGCAGATGATGGACATGCACTTCGATGACGTTGCTTTCGACCTCGGCATCCCAGCCGTAGAGCACCTCCACCAACTGGTCGCGGGAAAACACTTGGCCCGGGTGGGTCATCAGATAGGCCAGCAGATCGTGCTCCCGCCGTCCGAGGGGGATCAGCTCTCCTCCCAGACGCACCTCGTGGGCGGCCGGATCGAGACTGAGCAGACCATGGGTCACCTGCGGCGAGGCGCGCCCCGCGCTACGCCGGATCAGCGCACGCAGGCGCGCCAGCAGCTCGCCATTGTCGAACGGTTTGACCAGATAGTCGTCGCAGCCGCCGTCGAGCCCGCGGATCCGATCCTCGACCCCGTCCCGGGCGGTGAGCATCAGCACCGGTATCTGGCACTGCGCCTCGCGCAGCCGCTTGAGCACCTCGAAGCCGTCGATATCGGGCAGGCCGACATCGAGGATCAGGGCATCGAAGGTCGAGTGCGTCAGCGCCTCGCACACACCGTCACCTTCACTCAGCCACTCCGGCGTGATGTTCTCACGCCGCAGCACCTCGACCACTCCCTCGCCGAGCAGGGGGTCGTCCTCCACCAGCATTACCCGCATAGCTCTCTCTCGTCTTGCCACGGCTCGCCTTGAGCCGGCATCTCGCGTCTGGCACCTCGCCTCCCGGCGGCGCTCGGCGCGGTGTCAGCATGCATCGTTTCAGCATACAACGTCGTCTGCTCGCCTGTCCGGCGCAGTCATCGCCGCGTCATCGCCGCGTCATCGGCAGCGCGCAGCCTGGCGCCGCGGAGGTGGACCCGCGCATCCCAGGCCCGTTTCTAAGCCTGAGTTAAGGAAACCCTGTCACAGTCGATCTGGACCATGGCCAGGTCCGTCCAACGACCCGCTGCCGAATCAACCCACGCCCAGGGAGACCACGATGCTCGCACTGCCCAAGCTCTCGTTGATCGTCTTCGCGACCGCCCCCGCAGCGCAGATCGCGGCGCTGATCGAGGAGGCGTCGCGCGCACTGGTGCATGCCCGGGCACTGGAGTTTCTGATCCTCGACGGCGGGCGCGATGCACGTCTCGCACAGGCGCTCGGGGACCTGGCGCTCGACGTCGCCCGCGTACGGATTCTGCCATGGAGCGGCGATATCGATACGGCTCTGGGCCAGGCGGCGCGCCAGGCTCAGGGCGACTGGCTCGTGACCCTGGACAGCAGCGGCCGCGCCGACCCCCACGATCTTCCCGACATGCTCTGCGCGGCGCGGCATCAGGGATTGGCGCTGGTGCAGGGGCGAGCGCACCACGCCTCGGGCGCAAAGCGCTGGCTGGCGCGGCTGGCGACGCCATTCACCGCCGCCCACCAGCCCCCCCAGGGGCTATATGTGATCGAGCGCGAGGCACTGCGCGCCCTGCCGCCGCTGAAGGGCCTGATGCGCTTTCTGCCGATGCTGATCCGCCGCGGTGGCGGCCGCGTGGGCCAGCATCCGATCCTTTGGCGCACGCCGAGTGACGCCGTAGCACCCGCACCACGCCCCTCTCTCGGCGCACTCGGCGAGACCCTGATGCAGTGGCGTCAGGCCCGCCGCTGGCGTCCGCGCCAGGTCTCGCGCCGCCCGGCGTGAACGTCTGGCGTCAGCGCGAGTCCGTGTAAGTCAACTGACCTATAGCCCCTAGCGGTAACGCCGCCCGTGCCACTCGAGCCATCCGCCCGGGCGTTCGCCACGCGGGTCGCGGTGGGTCCAGTGCACCACGCCCCCCTTGGCATTCCAGACATACTCACCGCGGAAACGCACCGTATCCTCGCGCGCGAGCCCGTCGAGCCGCGGCGCCAGATCGATGTTGTGGGCGATCAGCAGCGTCTGGCCGCTCCTCAGGGCAAGCACGAAACGCTGATGCCGGCTGCCTTTGTCGTCATCGGGCAGCAGGCGCTGCACCTGTCCCTCACCCTCGACCCAGACGCCTTCCCGCTGGGCCTCGAAGGCCGCCTGCGGCGTCATCGCCGGTGCCTGCCAGTGAGCCAGCATCGGCACCACCAGTGCCGCCAACAGCAGTGCAATCACCGCACCGCCGATACCGCGCCTTGTCATTCGGGTCATGGTCTCTTCCCTTGCCAGGGAGACACTGTGACACCGGGCCGGTATGCGATAAAGCCCAAGGCTGGCTCGCCGCTACGCGCGCGCCAGCCCTGCCGGACACAGAACCGGACACAAAAAAAGAGGCCGAACCCAATACCGGGCTCGGCCTACGCTGTGTGCCCGTCCTGGGCTACTTAATCAGAGTACGATATGCCGATAGAGTTCCCTGAATGGGAAAATTAGGCGTTTGCGATTCAGGTATCCGGCTCGTCCAGCGCACCGGGGCCATGCTGCCATAGCCCCACCACACCGCGTGGCGCCTGCGTCTCGTCGAGCGCGCACTGCCAGCACTCCGCTTCCGGCTGCTCGAGAAACAGCCGGAAGACGCGCCGATCGGCCCCCGCCGCCGCCGGCTCGCCCGGGTCCAGGCGATCGATCTCCTCGAGCAACCGCTGCAACCTTTCACGCTGACGCTGGCTGAGCTTGCCGCACTCGATCCGCCGCGGACGCTCCAGTCCCGGCATGGCGGCAAAGCCCCCTTCGCGCACCACCGCCAGCACCGACGCCGGCGCCAGCCGGGGCACGCCGCGCGCGCTCACCGCAGGACTCCCACATCGACCCAGGCCTGGCGCACCGCATCCACCACCGGGCTGTCAGCGCCGAAACGCTGCTCGGCGCAGCGCACGGTGATCTCGGCGAAGGTGGCAAAATCCGCATCCCGCGCCAGACGCGGGTCACGTAGCGCATCGAACCACACCGGCCCGGCGGCCTCCCAGGCGAAGCCGCCGAGGCGCGTGGCGGCCAGATAGAAGGCGCGATTGGGAATGCCGGAGTTGATATGCACGCCGCCGTTGTCGGAGGCGGTGTTGACGAAGGCGTCCATGTGCCCCGGCTGCGGGTCCTTGCCCAGCACCGGATCGTCGTAGGCACTGCCGGGATGGGCCATGGAGCGCAGCGCCCGACCGTTGACGCGGTCGGTGAGCAGCCCCTCGCCGATCAGCCAATCGGCCTCCTCGGCCGCCTGCTCGAAGTGGTGCTGCTTGACCATGGCGCCGAACACATCGGCCAGGGATTCGTTGAGCGCGCCGGACTGATCGGCATAGATCAGCCCCGCTTCGCGCTCGATCACGCCGTGGGTCAGCTCGTGGGCGACCACGTCGAGGGCCACGGTGAAACGGTTGAACAGCTCACCGTCGCCATCGCCGAAGACCATCTGCGCGCCGTTCCAGAAGGCGTTGTCGTAGTCTTCACCGTAGTGAACGGTACCCAGCAGCGCCATGCCTTGGGCATCGATGGAGTCGCGGGCGAAGACCTCCCAGTAGAAGCGGTAGGTTGCGCCCAGCCAAAGATAGGCTTCGTCGACGGCGAGATCGCCGGTCTCCGGATCGCCCTCGCTGCGCACCCGCTCTCCCGGCAGGATCTCCTGCTGAGCGGCAGTGTAGATATAGCGCGCGGGCTCGCCGCCACGCTTGCCATCCGCGGGGCGCGCCGCGGCCTGACTGGCGTTGCGCAGACGAAACTGGGCGTCGGCCTTGAGCGTGGCCTGGGCAGAGCGCTGCAAGCGCGCGTTGCCGTGGGAGAGAATACGCTCCAGCACATGGGGCGGCATGAAACCGTGGGATTGACCTGGGCGCGTCGTCGCTGGCATCGGACACCTCCTGTGATGAGACCAAGATCACAGTCAGTGTGGCTCAGGCATGGCGGCGATGCCGTGGCGGACCTGTTGCGTTTTGTCACCGCCCCGGGTGGGGCGATGGGCTCAGCTCAGATGCAGGCCGTAACTCGCCTCGGGCAACACACCTTCGAATTTGCCGAGCTGGGCGATGTCTCCGTCATTGAGTATCTGATCGAGGCGCCGCTGGGGGCTCTTGGTATTGAGTACCAGATGCACCTGGGCCGGCCGCCCTTGATCATCGATACGCTGCACCCAGGCCAGCGCACCGCTGGAGAAGCGCGCCAGCGAGCCTACCGGCGCGGTACCGAAGCGGCGCACGTAGCGCTGCGCCCAGGTGGCATCGAACAGCGCCGGATGACCCAGCACATGGCGGTAGCGCTCGAGCAATGGCCAGGCGTCGCGATCCGCGCGGGGCTGTCCCAGCGCATCGATCACGTCGACCACCGCCATCATGCGCCCCAGTGGGCTCAACTGCGCATCCCCCAGCGCCGCCGGATAGCCGCTGCCGTCAAGCCGCTCGTTGGCCTCGCCGACGATGGCCCGGGCAATCTCCGGTGCCAGCCAGCGGCAGTGCTCGAGCTGGGTGAGCACTGCCGGTACGTGCTCGGCCAGACGCGCGCGCGCCTCGGCGTCGAGCGGCTCACGGCTGTCGAGGATCGATGCCGGCAGCTGGCACTTGCCCAGATCATGCACCAGTGCGCTGGCCGCCACCGCCTTGATCACATCCTCGGGATAGCCCTGCCAGCGAACCAGATCGGTGGCACGCACCGCGACACCGAGCGAATGCCGCACCAGCGGCGTCTCCTCGTGCAGGTAACCGAGCGCATAGAGCAGCGCGTCCTGCCCCTGACCGCTCAGGGTGACCAGGGTATCGGCGTGGCGCGAGAGCAGCGACGAAGCGATCGCGCCGCCATTCTGCAGTGTCAGGATCTGCGCACTGAGATAGTCGGCGATCTTCTTGAGCCGCCGCGCGGTGGCGTTGCCGACCGCCAACGCAGTTGTCTCCGCTGGCTTCGGGGCCGGACGCTGGCCGTCCGGCCCCCGGAACAGCGGCGAAGGTGAGAGTACCTTGTCGCGGGTCATCACGCTGCGCGCGCCCTCACGCTCGGCCTCCTTGACGCAGTACCACAGCAGACGCTCTTTATCGAGACTGGGATCATCGAACTCGCAGCCGATCAGTGCCTCGCGCCACCCCTCGTCGCTGCGCACATGGCGAATGGAACCGCTGAGGCGCAGCGACTGAAGACTGGGAAAATGCAGTTCGAGCGGCGCGAAGCGCTGACCCGAGGCCAGCGAGACGGCACGCCCCAGCGGCATCGCCAGCAGGCAGCCACCCAGGGAGAGATTGCGCAGCTCCACGGCCACGGGCGTCTCGTGCCCTTCCAGCACGAGACGCGCCTCGACGCCCATCTCCGCGCGGATCGGAGCCCGGAAGGTATTGCGTCGATGCACGGTACTCAGCAGCTCAGGGTAGCTGCAGCGCACACGCAGCCGGTCGCCATCGGTCTCGAGCCACTCGATCACCGCCAGGGTCGAGGTGCGCACCATGGCGCCGTTGACATGCCCGAAGAGGTGGAAGGCATCGCCCCGCTTCAGCTGCTCGGCCAGCGCCGGGACGGCACTGATATCGATGATCAGCGCATGATCGCGCTCGATATCGTCGAGCAGCACCGGCCACGACTCTTCGCCCTGGTCGAACGCCAGATTGACGCTACCCTGAATGCAGAGCGGATCGAGCCACTCCCACTTGGCCTTGGCATTGAGGATGTCGGTCGAAGCGGAGGTGCTCATGCGGGTTCTCGATACCGGCAGCAGATACTGAGATACAATTTACAACACTATATTTCAAAAATCTTCTATTGCTGTTACTAAAATACACCCGAGGTCGCATCGCAGTGACCAGCGCCTCACTGGTGCCAGCAGCTGCGCATGCCGTTCACTCTGGCACCAGCGCCCACTCCGGATACTCCAGCAGATAGAGCAAGCCATCCAGACCCAGGGTCGAAACCGACAGCGCGGCCTCACGGCGCACCAGCGGCTTGGCGTGGAAGGCAACGCCGAGCCCCGCCCGGGCCAGCATCTGGAGATCGTTGGCGCCATCTCCCACGGCCACGGTCTGGGCCAGATCGAGCCCCTCGCGGCTAGCGATCTGCTCGAGTAACTGCGCCTTGCGTGCGGCATCGACGATCGGCTCGGCGACCTCACCGGTCACCTTGCCGTCGCGAATCACCAGCTCGTTGGCATGGATCTCGTCGAATCCCAGGCGCTGCTGCAGATAGCGCGCGAAATAGGTAAAGCCGCCGGAGAGAATGGCGGTGCGGTAACCCAGACGCTTGAGATGGCGCATCAGACGCTCCGCCCCGGGCATCAGCGGTAGCGACTCGGCGATCTCGGCGAGGACCGATTCATCCAACCCCTCCAGCTTGCGCATGCGCTCGCGGAAGCTCTGCTGGAAGTCGAGCTCACCGCGCATCGCCCGTGCGGTGATCGCTGCCACCTCGTCGAACACCCCGTGGCGTCGGGCCAGCTCGTCGATCACCTCGGCCTGGATCAGGGTCGAATCCATGTCGAAGCAGACCAGACGGCGGTGCCGCGACCACAGCTCGGCGGGCTGCAGGGTGACGTCGACCGCAAAACGCTCGCTCAACGCCAGCATGCGCTCGCGCAGTGCCTGAAGATCGGCGGACTCGCCGCGCAGCCGCCACTGCAGGCAGGCACCATGGGGCAGCGCCTCGGGCGCGGCGTCGAGACTCGGCGGCGCCGAGAACCGCTTGATACGCTCGATGGTGAGCCCCTCACTGGCGGTCAGGGTGGCCACCTCGGCCACCACCTCGGCGCTGATGCGCGGCCCCAGCACGCTGAGCACCCACCGCGGTGCAGCGGCCTCCTCGGCCCAGCCGAGGGTCATCTCGGGGGTGACCGCCTCGACCCGGCAGTCGAGTCCGCAGATGTCGCCGGCACTCGGCAGCAGCGCGGCCACGTCGACCTCGTCGTCGGTCTCGACCAGCGCCTCCAGGCGGACCTGACCGAAGGCCACATGCTGATCCATGTCCAGCAGCTGCAGCCCTGCCGTCGCCAGCGCGGTGCTCAGGGTAGCGGTCTGCCCCGGGCGTGCCGGGCCGGTGGCTCTTATCACGAAACGTCGTGCCATGTTTTCCCCACGGGGCGCCGTCGACGCCCCTTTCGTCAGTGGCACGGCCGGCAGCGCCGGGCCGTGCGCTTGTCAGTCGGTGTCGTCTTCACAGGGTGGCGCGTGGCGGCGCGCTCAGCCCTCGACCTCGAGCCGGTCGACCTTCTGGAAACCGCGCGCCAGCTTGCTGCCGCGGCGCCCACGCTCGCCGGCATAGTAGTCGAGATCGGCCGCCTTGAGCGTCTGCTTGCGTTTGCCGGCATGCACCACCAGCGCCGCGCCCTCCGGCAGCAGCACCAGGTCGCGCACGAACTCCTCGCGATTGGCGGCGCGCTGGCCGGGAATCGCGATCATCTTGTTGCCCTTGCCCTTGGCCATCTCGGGCAGATCGGTGAGCGCGAACACCAGCAGCCGGCCCTCGTTGGAGACCACCGCCACGCGCAGCGTGTCAGCGGTCGGAATCCGCTGCGGCGGCAGCACGTTGCAGCCCTGGGGCACCGAGAGCACCGCCTTGCCGGCCTTGTTCTTGCCGAGCAGATCCTCGAGCTTGACCACGAAGCCGTAGCCGGCGTCGGTGGCGAGCAGGTAGCGCGCCTCGGGCACGTCGAGCATCAACCCGATCATGCTCGCCCCCGCCGGCGGATTGACCCGCCCGGTGATCGGCTCACCCTGCCCGCGCGCCGACGGCAGATTGTGGGCGCTCAGGGTGTAGCTGCGGCCGCTGTCGTCGAGCAGCACCAGCGGCTGGTTGGTCTTGCCGCGGGCGGCGAGATGGAACTTGTCGCCGGCCTTGTAGGAGAGTCCCGCCGGGTCGATGTCATGCCCCCGCGCGGCACGAATCCAGCCCTTCTCGGAGAGCACCACGGTGACCGGATCGGCGCCGAGCAGCTCGACCTCGGAGAGCGCCTTGGCCTCGCTGCGCTCGACCAGCGGCGAACGGCGTTCGTCGCCATAGGCCTTGGCGGCGTCGCGCAGCTCCTTCTCGATCAGCTTGGTCATGGCCGCCTCACTGCCCAGCAGCTTCTGCAGCCGCTGGCGTTCGGCCTCGAGCTCGTCCTGCTCGCCACGGATCTTCATCTCCTCGAGCTTGGCCAGGTGGCGCAGGCGCAGTTCGAGAATCGCTTCGGCCTGGCGCTCGCTGAGCCCGAACGCCGCCATCAGTGCCGGCTTGGGCTCGTCCTCCTCGCGGATGATGCGGATCACCTCGTCGATGCTGAGATAGGCCGCCAGCAAGCCTTCGAGGATGTGCAGGCGCTCCTCGACCTTGTCGAGACGGTGCTGACTGCGCCGGCGCACCGTCTCGCGGCGGAAGGTGAGCCACTCGCCAAGCATGTCGTTGAGCGGCATCACCCGCGGCCGGCCGTCGAGGGCGATCACGTTGAGATTGACGCGCACGTTCTTCTCGAGATCGGTGGTGGCGAACAGGTGCGCCATCAGCCCCTCGACATCGATGCGGTTGGAACGCGGTTCGATCACCAGACGGGTCGGCGTCTCGTGGGTCGACTCGTCACGCAGGTCGGCGACCATCGGCAGCTTCTTGGCCTGCATCTGAGCGGCGATCTGCTCGAGCACCTTGGCCCCGCTGACCTGATACGGCAGCGCGGTGATGACGATGTTGCCCTCTTCGCGCAGGTAGCGCCCGCGCAGCTTCACCGAGCCGCGGCCGCTCTCGTAGAGCTTGCGCAGGTCCGCGGCCGGCGAAATGATCTCGGCCTCGGTGGGGAAGTCCGGCGCCGGCACATAGGCCATCAGGTCGGCGACGCTGGCGCCGGGATGGCGCAGCAGGTGGCAGGTGGCATCCACCACTTCACGCACGTTGTGCGGCGGGATGTCGGTCGCCATGCCCACCGCGATCCCGGTACCGCCGTTGAGCAGCACGTGGGGCAGACGCGAGGGCAGCACCGACGGCTCGTTCAGGGTGCCGTCGAAGTTGGGGGTCCAGTCCACCGTACCCTGCCCCAGCTCGGCGAGCAGGGTCTCGGAGAAGCGCGACAACCGCGCCTCGGTGTAGCGCATCGCGGCGAACGACTTGGGATCGTCGGGACTACCCCAGTTGCCCTGGCCGTCGACCAGCGGATAGCGGTAGCTGAAAGGCTGCGCCATCAGCACCATCGCTTCGTAGCAGGCGCTGTCGCCGTGGGGGTGGAACTTGCCGAGCACGTCGCCGACGGTACGCGCCGACTTCTTGTACTTGGCGTTGGCGGTCAACGACAGCTCACGCATGGCGTAGACGATGCGCCGCTGCACCGGCTTCATGCCGTCACCGATGTGCGGCAGGGCGCGGTCGAGAATCACGTACATCGAATAGTCGAGGTACGCCTTCTCGGTGTACTCCTTGAGCGAAAGGCGTTCGACGTCGCCCTCCGCCACCTGGATATCCATGGTCATACGCTAAGCCCTTGGTCAGGGTTCAAGAATCATTGTCTGCCCTCTTCGCGGCTTACCCGGCGGCAGGTCTTCGCGGAGGCGCTGTGAACCCCTCCCTGGGCGCTACATTTGCCATCCCTGGCAAATGACCTCCGCTGAGACCTGCCCCCGGCGCCGCGCGCCCTGGCGCTACACTTCGATATCCGCCAGGTTGCCGTAGTCTTCCAGCCAGCTCTTGCGATCGCTCGCCCGCTTGCGCGCCAGCAGCATGTCCATCATCTCCAGCGTACCGTCGTCGAGCTCGCGGGTGAGCTGCACCAGCCGCCGCGTGTCCACCGCCATGGTGGTCTCGCGCAGCTGCAGCGGGCTCATCTCGCCCAGGCCCTTGAAGCGCTGGACATTGGGCGTGCCACGCTTCTTCTCCAGGCGCTTGAGGATCGAGGCCTTCTCGCTCTCGTCGAGGGCATAGTGGACCTCCTTGCCCAGGTCGATGCGGTAGAGCGGCGGCATGGCGACGAAGACATGGCCGGCATCCACCAGTGCCGGGAAGTGGCGAACGAACAGCGCGCACAGCAGCGTCGCGATGTGCAGGCCGTCGGAGTCGGCGTCAGCGAGGATGCACACCTTGTGGTAGCGCAGCTTGGAGAGGTCGTCGCTGCCGGGATCGAGACCGATCGCCACGGCGATGTCGTGGACCTCCTGGGAGCTGTAGATATCCCCCGACTCCACCTCCCAGGTGTTGAGGATCTTGCCGCGCAGCGGCAGGATCGCCTGGGTCTCGCGATTGCGCGCCTGCTTGGCGCTGCCGCCGGCGGAGTCGCCCTCGACCAGGAACAGCTCGCTGGCCACCGGGTCCTGGCCCGAGCAGTCGGCCAGCTTGCCCGGCAGCGCAGGACCGGAGGTGACCTTCTTGCGCGCCACCTTCTTGGCACTCTTCTGGCGCCGCTGGGCGGCGCTGACCACCAGCTCGGCCAGCGCTTCCGCCTGATCGGTATGGTGGTTGAGCCACAGCGAGAAGGCATCCTTGACCACCCCGGAGACGAAGCCGGCCACGGTACGCGACGACAACCGCTCCTTGGTCTGGCCGGCGAACTGCGGGTCGAGCATCTTCACCGAGAGCACGAACGAGACCCGCTCCCACAGATCCTCGGGGCTCAGCTTGACCCCCCGAGGCAGCAGGTTGCGGTACTCGCAGAACTCCCGCACGGCCTCGAGCAGCCCGCTGCGGAAGCCGTTGACGTGGGTCCCGCCGAGCGGCGTGGGGATCAGGTTGACGTAGGACTCGAGCAGCGGTTCGCCGCCCTCGGGCAGCCACTGGATCGCCCAGTCGACCGCCTGCTCGTCATCCTCGAAATGGCCGGTGAACGGCGCCGCCGGCAGCACCTCGAAGCCATCGGTGGCCTGGGCCAGATAGTCGCGCAGGCCGTCGGCGTACTGCCACACGCTCTCGTTGCCGTCACTCTCCTTGAGCGAGACCTTGAGCCCCGGACAGAGCACCGCCTTGGCCCGCAGCAGATGCTTCAGCCGCGGCAGCGACAGCTTGGGGCTGTCGAAGTAGCTGGCTTCCGGCCAGAACCGCACCACGGTACCGGTGGCGCGCTTGGCGCAGCTGCCGATCACCGCCAGCTCCTCGACCTTCTCGCCCTTCTCGAAGGCGATCCGGTAGCGGCTGCCGTCGCGGCACACCTCGACCTCGAGCCGGGTCGACAGCGCGTTGACCACCGAGACCCCGACCCCGTGCAGGCCGCCGGAGAAGCGGTAGCTCGACTGCGAGAACTTGCCGCCCGCATGCAGCCGGGTCAGGATCAGCTCCACCCCGGAGACCCCATGTTCGGGGTGCAGATCGATCGGCATGCCGCGGCCGTCGTCGGAGACCTCGATGCCGCCGTCGTCGAGCAGCACCACGCGGATATCGTGGGCGTGGCCCGCCAGCGCCTCGTCGACGCTGTTGTCGATCACCTCCTGCACCAGGTGGTTGGGGCGGGAGGTATCGGTGTACATGCCCGGCCGTTTGCGGACCGGATCGAGCCCCGAGAGGACCTCGATGGAGCTGGCACTGTATTGCGTCATGCAGTGTCTCGCCGTATTTGCAGAAACGAAGGGGTGATGCCGCAGCGGTCCCACGGCCTGGACGCCACCGATATCGAAAGCGTGACTATCGGCGGTATCCGTCACCGCGGCGGACATCATACACTACTGTTCAAATCATCAGTACCGGGTTGCGCCAGACGCGGGCATCTCACGTGTCAGCGGCCAGGGTCAGACCGCCGGCGGCAGCGTCCAGCCGCCGTGCGCGAACAGCGCCGGCAGATAGCGCGCCAGCTCGCTGAAGCCGTGATCACCACCGGGATGGATCAGCGTTCGGCAGCCGGCGTAGGCGTGTAGCGCATCGCGGCAATCGAGCGTCTCGTCGGCGCTGCCCAGCAGCAACAGATAGCGCTGGGGGTGCACCAGGCGCGACCACTGCAGCGCCAGCAGTTGCTCGTGATGGGCAGTGCCGATGGTGAAGGAGTCGCCGGTGTAGGCGTTGACCAGGTGCTGTCCCTGATAATCGGCCACGAAGCGCGCCGGCTGAACCGCAGGATTGATCAGCACCGCCGGCAGGCCGTGGCGCTCGGCCAGGCAGGTGGCGAGAAAGCCCCCCATGGAACTGCCCACCAGCAGCGTGGTACCGGGCAGCTCGTCCAGGCACGCCTCGGCGTGGTCGAGGGCGGCCTGGGGGTAGTGCGGCAGGTCCGGCGTGGCACAGGCCAGCTCGCGCCCGCCCTGCGCCGCCAGCGTCTCGCAGGCAGCAGCCACCAGCTGCGCCTTGGGCGAGGCACCGGCACTGTTGAAGCCGTGCAGGTAGAGCAGCGAATCCACCGGCGTAGAAACACCGGCGGACTCGCTCACCATCACGGCAGAGTGCGCAGGCACCCGCTCACGCCTGCTGCTGGCCGCGCCAGATCGCCTCGATCAGGCCGCGGCTGGAGTCGTCGAGGGTCTCGAGCCCGCTCTGGGTGGCGATGATCTCCTCGGTCTCGGTGGCGATCTTCTTGCCCAGCTCCACGCCCCACTGGTCGAAGGAGTCGATGTTCCAGATCACCCCCTGGACGAACACCTTGTGCTCGTAGAGCGCGATCAGCGCCCCCAGCGTGGCCGGGTTGAGGCTGTCGAAGAGCATCGTGGTCGAGGGCTGGTTGCCGCGGTAGCGCTTGTAGCTCGGCGGCGTGCTCTCGGACTTGATCGCATCGTCACCCAGCATCAGCACCCGCGACTGGGCAAAGCAGTTGGCCAGCGCCAGGCGGTGCTGGGCCATCAGATCGTCACGGAAGCGCACGTCCTCGACGTCGTTGTAGCGGTTGATCGGCGCCAGGAAGTCGCACGCCACCGGCTGGGTGCCCTGGTGCAAGAGCTGATAGAAGGCGTGCTGGCCATTGGGTCCGATCTCGCCCCAGATCACCGGGCAGGTGGAGTAGTCGACCACGGCGTCGTCGTTGGTCACCGACTTGCCGTTGGACTCCATCTCCAGCTGCTGGAAATAGCCCGGCAGATGCTTGAGCCGGCCATCGTAGGGCAGCACGGCGTGCGAGCGGATATCGAGGAAATTGACGTTCCAGATCCCGATCAGCGCCAGCTGCACCGGCAGGTTCTCGGCCAGCGGCGCGGTGCGGAAGTGCTCGTCCATGGCATGGGCGCCGGCGAGCAGACGCCGGAAGTTGTCCATGCCGACACGAATGGCGATCGGCAGGCCGATGGCACTCCACAGCGAGTAGCGCCCGCCGACCCAGTCCCAGAACAGAAGCTGGTTGGCCGGATCGATGCCCCACTCGCTCATCTTATCCGGCTTGGTCGAGACGCCGACGAAGTGGAAGCGCTTGATCAGCTTCTCGTCGCCACCCAGGCGCGAGGCGATCCAGTCCAGCGCGGTGGAAGCGTTGGAGAGCGTATCGATGGTGCCGAAGGACTTCGACGACAGGATGAACAGCGTGGTCTCGGGGTTGAGCCAGCCGAGGAAGTCCGCCAGCTGCGAGCCGTCCATGGTGGAGGCGAAGTGGGTCGCCACCTCGTGTGCGTGATCCGGCTCGAAGTCGGCCAGCGCCGAGGTCACCATCAAGGGGCCGAGGTCGGAGCCGCCGACGCCGAGGTTGACCACGTCGGTGATCGGCTTGCCGGTGGCACCGCGCCACTGCCCCTGCAGCAGCTTGCCGACCAGGGTCTCCATCTTGTCGAGGGTCGCGTGCACCTCGCCGACGACATCGACGCCCTCGACCTCCAGCTTGGCCTCCCGCGGCAGCCGCAGCGCGCTGTGCAGCGCCGGGCGATCCTCGGTCTGGTTGACCCGCTCACCGCGGAGCAGGCGCTGGATGGCCTCGGGGACCCGCGCCTCTTCCGCCAGCGCGATCAGCTGATCGCGCACCTCCGGCGTCCAGCGCTGCTTGGACAGATCGAGGTGAATACCCGCCGCCTCGAGGGCAAAGGTCTCGAAACGCGACGGCTGCTGGAACAGGGTCTTGAGGTGGACATCGCGCATGCCACCCTCGAGCTGCTGCTCGAGCGCCTGCCATGCCTGGGTCTCACGGATCGACATCGATTGACTCTCCTTGTATCGGGGAACTGGCGGCGAACGAGCGGCGTCGGGGCACGCTGGCGCGAAGGAAGCCGGCGTGGCCACCCGGTGCATCCCGGTCACGTGCAGCCCGGGCGCGCAAAACGTACACTACGCCTGGCGTGAGCCGTGCCCCGTCGCTCGCTTCACGCGATCCCGATGAAAATGATCTTCCACGATGAAACGGATCTTCCACGTAGTCTTCCGACAATGACTGACGCATCTTACCGTGACGCCATCTTTTCGACACCCCTCGATCGCGTGGCCAGTTTTTCGTTCGACGAGCAGGTCGTGGCGTGTTTTCCCGACATGGTGCGCCGCTCGATTCCCGGCTACGGCCAGATCCTGGGCATGCTCGGCCTGCTCGCCGAGCGTCACCTGCGCCACGGCGCCCACGTCTACGATCTCGGCTGCTCGCTGGGCGCGGTAGGGCTGTCGCTGGCCGGGCGCCTGGCACCGGAGGCGTTCGCGCTGACCGGGGTCGACCTGTCACCGGCGATGCTCGCCCGCGCCCGTGCCACCGCCGAGACCGAGGCCCCACGCCATCAGCTGGCATTCGTCGAGGGCGACATTCGTGAGCTCGACTATCGGGCCAGCGGCATGATCGTGCTCAACTTCACCCTGCAGTTCCTGCCGCCGGCGGATCGCGACGCGGTGATCGCGCGGCTCTTCGAGGCGCTCGAACCCGGCGGCATCCTGGTGTTGTCGGAGAAGATCGTCGCCCCCGACGAGCAGGAGAACGCCTGGCTGGTGGAGCGCTACCACGACTTCAAGCGCGCCAACGGTTACAGCGACATGGAGATCAGCCAGAAGCGTACCGCGCTGGAGAACGTGCTGATGCCCGATACCCTGGCGCAGCACCAGGCGCGTTTGCAAGCGGTCGGCTTCGCCCGCGTGACGACCTGGTTCCAGTATCTCAACTTCGCCTCGATGGTCGCCTTCAAGGAGCGCGCGGGCGGCGCCAGCACAGAGACCGCCGACACCAGCGCAGGTGGCGACCCCGCATGAGCCAGCCCTCCGCTCTGCCCGCAGACAGCCGCGACGCCGCCACCACCCTGGCCGAGGCCGAGCGCCGCCTCTACCTGGCCTTTCTCGACCAGGGGCTGACCCGCTGGCTGGCCGCCCTGCCCGAGCAGCTCGCCCGCGGGCTCGACCGCCAGCGCCACGGCGATCTGCCGGCGTGGGAGAAGGCGGTGGCCAAGCTGCCGCCACTGCCCGCCGCGCGTCGGGTCGATCTCGATGCCGATCAGGTCAGCGTCGAGGTCGACCTCGGCGACGCCAATCGCCGCCGCTGCGACAACCTGCTGCGCATTCTGATGCCGTGGCGCAAGGGGCCCTACCGGCTCGGCGACATCACCATCGACACCGAGTGGCGCTCGGACTGGAAGTGGCAGCGCGTGGCGCCGCACCTCTCGCCGCTGGCCGGGCGCCGGGTGCTCGACGTGGGCGGCGGCAACGGCTACCACGCCTGGCGCATGGCCGGCGCCGGGGCCGCCTTCGTGCTGGTGATCGACCCCTCGCCGCGCTTCTACTACCAGTTCCAGGCAGTGCGTCACTTCGTCGGCGACGCCGACGGCCACCGCACTCACTTCCTGCCGGTGGGCATCGAGGACGTACCGCCGCGCCTCGCCGCCTTCGACACGGTGTTCTCGATGGGCGTGCTCTATCACCGCGCCTCGCCGCTGGAGCATCTCCTGCAGCTCAAGGACGCCCTCGCCCCCGGCGGCGAGCTGGTGCTGGAGACCCTGGTGGTCGAGGGCGACGAACAGACCGTGTTCATGCCCGGCGAGCGCTACGCCAGCATGCCCAACGTCTACTTCCTGCCATCGTCGCGGGCGCTGGCACACTGGCTCGGACGCTGCGGCTTCGAGGCGATCCGCTGCGTCGACGAGACCGTCACCCGTCTCGACGAGCAGCGCGCCACCGAGTGGATGACCTTCCATTCGCTGGCCGATTTTCTCGATCCGCAGGACCGCAGCCGGACGATCGAAGGTTACCCCGCGCCGCGCAGGGCAACGCTGATCGCACGCAAGCCGCAACGCTGACCCTAGGGCCTCGTATAGATACCGGGGGGCACCCAGCCCGCGCGAAGCCCACCACAGAAGCGCTCCTCAAAAGAGAACGCCCGCGGGTCAGCGGGCGTTCTCGGTCATGGCGGCCAGGTGCATTCAGTCAGTCTGGACAGCCATTGGGATCTACCGCCTAGCGCTCTTCGAGCTTGTCCAGGTCGCGCACCGCGCCGCGGTCCGCCGAGGTCGCCAGCATGGCGTAGGCCTTGAGCGCCGCGGAGACCTTGCGCTCGCGCTGGATCGTTGGCTTCCACGCCTGGGCACCGCGATCCTCCATGGCCTGGCGGCGATGCGCCAGCTGCTCGGTGGAGAGCAGCACCTCGATGGTGCGGTTGGGGATGTCGATACGGATGGTGTCGCCGCTCTCGACCAGACCGATCGCGCCACCGGCAGCAGCCTCCGGCGAGACATGGCCGATCGAGAGCCCCGAGGTGCCGCCGGAGAAGCGGCCATCGGTCATCAGCGCGCACGCCTTGCCGAGCCCTTTCGACTTCAGGTAGGAGGTCGGGTAGAGCATCTCCTGCATGCCCGGGCCACCCTTCGGCCCCTCGTAGGTGATCACCACCACTTCACCCGCCTTCACCTGACCGGCGAGAATGCGCTCGACCGCCTGATCCTGGGACTCGACAACATGGGCCGGCCCCTCGAACACCAGGATGGCATCGTCGACGCCGGCCGTCTTCACCACGCAGCCGTTCTCGGCGATGTTGCCGTAGAGCACGGCCAGGCCGCCCTCGCGCGAGAAGGCGTGCTCCAGGCTGCGGATACAGCCCTCGGCGCGGTCGCCGTCCAGCGACGGCCAGCGCGCCGCCTGAGAGAAGGCCTGCTGAGTCGGCACGCCGCCGGGGCCGGCCTTGTAGAATTCGACCACTTCCGGGGTCGGGTTGCGCATGATGTCCCACTCGTCGAGCGCGACGGCCAGCGAGTCGCCATAGACGGTGGGCACCGACGTATCCAGCACCCCGGCGCGATCCAGCTCACCCAGAATCCCCATGATCCCGCCGGCGCGGTGGCAATCCTCGACATGGTACTTCTGGGTGTTGGGCGCCAGCTTGCACAGCTGCGGCACCTCCCGCGACAAGCGGTCGATGTCGGCCATGGTGAAGTCGACCTCCGCCTCCTGCGCCGCGGCCAGCAGGTGCAGGATGGTGTTGGTCGAACCGCCCATCGCGATGTCCAGCGTCATCGCATTGCGGAAGGCGCGCTTGGAGCCGATGGCGCGCGGCAGCAGGTGCGCCTCGTCACCCTCGTAGTAGCGCTTGGCCAGCGAGACGATGCGCTCGCCCGCGGTCTCGAACAGCCGGCGGCGGTCGGCGTGGGTCGCCAACATGGTGCCGTTGCCGGGCAGCGCCAGGCCCAGCGCCTCGGTCAGGCAGTTCATCGAGTTGGCGGTGAACATCCCCGAGCAGCTGCCGCAGGTCGGGCAGGCGCTGCGCTCGATCTCGGCGATCTCGTCGTCGCTGTACTTGTCGTCGGCGGCGGAGATCATGGCGTCGATCAGGTCGAGGCCATGGTCCAGCAGCTTGGTCTTGCCGGCCTCCATCGGCCCGCCGGAGACGAAGATGGTGGGCACGTTGAGGCGCATGGCCGCCATCAGCATGCCGGGGGTGATCTTGTCGCAGTTGGAGATACACACCAGCGCATCGGCGCAGTGGGCATTGACCATGTACTCGACGCTGTCGGCGATGATGTCGCGGCTCGGCAGCGAATAGAGCATGCCGTCGTGGCCCATGGCGATCCCGTCGTCGACCGCGATGGTATTGAACTCCTTGGCCACCCCGCCGGCCTTTTCGATTTCACGCGCCACCAGCTGGCCCATGTCCTTCAGGTGCACATGGCCGGGAACGAACTGGGTAAAGGAGTTGGCGACGGCGATGATCGGCTTATGGAAGTCGTCGTCCTTCATCCCGGTGGCGCGCCACAGGGCGCGGGCGCCGGCCATGTTGCGGCCCTGGGTAGTGGTACGTGAGCGATACTCGGGCATGCTGTCCTCATCTGTCTGGGTCGGGGCCGGCCTGGCCAGGCCCGGGTCGTGTCAGGGTCTCAGAGGGTGTTTACAAATTCGGCGAGCGAAGGCAAGACAAGGCAAAATCGGTCGAAAAAGCGGAGTTTACACGGGGTAAATGAGCATTTTGAGGCCGATTTTAACGCCGTATTGCCGAGCGCAGGCATTTTGTAAACACCCTCTCAGCGGCGGGCGTCGAGCACCCGCGCAGGACGACGCGGCGGCAGGGGTGCGCGTCGAAAGGTGTCGTTAAGGACACGGACCACTCTGGATGTTTGCCTGAGTGATGTTACTGCCGGGTTCCACGCTGCAGGTGAGCCAGACGTTGCCCCCGATGACCGATCCGCGGCCGACGGTGATACGGCCGAGAATCGTGGCGCCGGCATAGATCACCACGTCGTCTTCGACGATCGGGTGGCGCGGCAACCCCTTCTCCAGATGCCCCTTCTCGTCGGCCGGGAAGCGCTTGGCGCCGAGGGTCACCATCTGATAGAGGCGCACGCGGTCGCCGATGATCGCGGTCTCGCCGATCACCACGCCGGTGCCGTGATCGATGAAGAAGCCTTCACCGATCTGCGCGCCGGGGTGAATGTCGATCCCGGTGTCGGAGTGCGCCAGCTCGGCGATGATACGGGCCACCAGGCCGGCGCCGGCGCGATAGAAGTAGTGCGCGATCCGGTGGTAGATCACCGCATGGACACCGGGATAGCAGAGCAGTACCTCGTCGACGCTGCGCGCGGCGGGGTCGCCGTAGTAGGCCGCCATGACGTCGCCATCGAGGCGTCGACGCAGCCCCGGCAGGCTGTCGGCGAAGCCCTGCACGATCTGATTGGCGCGCTCGCTGGGGTCGCTGTCGCGATCACCGTCCAGACGTGCCATGTAGCGCAGTTCCAGGAGCACCTCTTCTTGCAGCGCGTTGAGCGCCCGGTCGAGGGTATGGCCGACGTAGAAGTCCTCGCTCTCCTTGCGCAGGTCCGAAGGCCCCAGACGCATCGGGAAGACCGCGCCACTGAGGACGTCGAGGGTATCGCGCAGGCGATGACGCGACGGCAGCTCCCGACAGCCGCGCTCTTTCTCACGACCGTTCTGGGCGCGCCACTGTTCGCGGGTCGCGCGAAGCTGAGTGACGATGCCATCGAGCTGCCAGTTGACGTGTTGCATGAGCGTGTCCTTTGAATCTGCGCACGGGCCGGAGCGATATCATACGACTCGACGCCGCGTTGACCAACCACGGCGAGGGTCGCGCGCCCCTGGGTGACGGCCTCGCCCACCCACGGGACGCAAAAAGGCGGCCCCGCTGCCGGGGCCGCCATCGTGAAAGAGAAGCGTCGCGCGAGCGCGTCTCAGCGCTTGAAAAGCTCCCGCACGTCCTTCGCTTCCCAGTGCGGGAAGTGCTTGCGGATCAGGGCGTTGAACTCGACCTCGAAGGCCTGCCAGTCGACCTCGCCACTCGCCTCGCGACCCGCCGCCGCGCCGCGGATCAGACCCGCGCCCACGGTGACGTTGCTCAGACGATCGATCACCACGAAGCTGCCGGTCCCCGGGCTGCGCCGGTAGTCGTCCAGCGGCACGCTCGCGGTCAGCTCCACCCGGCAGCGCCCGATGGCGTTCAGCGCAAGCGCCGCCGCCGGCATCTGCGCCAGGCTGTTGACGTCGATCTGGTAGTCGATCTCGACCACCCGTCCCGCTACCTCCTGGGTGCCCAGCTTGAAGTCGTAGAGCCGGCCGGGTTCGAGGGCGTTCTCGTGCATCCACACGATGTCCGCTTCCAGCGCGCTGGCCTGGGTCACCTCGGCATCCGCCGCCACCAGCCAGTCTCCGCGGGAAAGATCGATTTCGTCGGTCAGGGTCACCGTCACCGCCTGCCCCGGATACGCCTCTTCGAGGTCGCCGTCGAAGGTGACGATGCGTGCCACCTGCGAGCGCTTGCCCGAGGGCAGCGCCTTGACCGCCTGGCCGGGGCGCAGGATGCCGGCTTCGAGCGTGCCGCAGTAGCCGCGGAAGTCGAGGTGCGGGCGGTTGACGTACTGCACCGGCAAGCGCAGATCGGAGAGGTTGGCGTCGTGGGCGATCTCGACCGTCTCCAGCAGCTCGAGCAGCGGCGGGCCGGCGTACCAATCCATCTGCTCGCTGGGGTTGACGACGTTGTCGCCCTCCAGCGCCGAGAGCGGCACGAAACGGATGTCCGGGGCGTCGAGGTTTTCGGCGAAGGCGCGATACTCGGCGACGATCTCGTTGAAGCGCTCTTCGGAGTAGTCGACCAGATCCATCTTGTTGACCGCGATCACCAGGTGCTGGATACCCAGCAGATCAGCGATGAAGCTGTGC
>NZ_PZJO01000002.1:902235-902614 GCF_003206575.1 Salinicola endophyticus
GCGGCGAGCTGATCTTCGTAGATCATCTTGGAGTCGTGCAACAGCCGCCCGATCAGGGTCGACTTGCCGTCGTCGACGCTGCCGCAGGTGATGAAACGCAGCAGATCCTTGTTCTCGTGCTCGTGGAGATACTGCTCGATATTGTCGGCGATGAGCGAAGACTGGTGTGACATTTAGAAATACCCCTCGCGTTTCTTTTTTTCCATCGACCCCGCCTGATCGCGGTCGATGGCACGACCCGAGCGTTCGCTGGTGCGGGTCAGCAGCATCTCCTGGATGATCTCGGGCAGTGTCGCCGCCCGCGACTCCACCGCCCCGGTGAGCGGGTAGCAGCCCAGGGTGCGGAAGCGCACCCACTTCTCTTCCGGCACTTCCCCCG
>NZ_PZJO01000019.1:0-2125 GCF_003206575.1 Salinicola endophyticus
GGCCTGCTCCTGGGTACGTTGGCTCAGATTCTCGTTGCTCGCCACCAGCTCTCCGGAGATCGACTCCACGGTGCGCGCATTGTTGGCTACCTCGGCGATCACCCCGGTGAGCTTGTCACGCATGGCGGCCATGGCATCCAGCATGCGCCCGAATTCATCGCGATAGCGGGTGCTCAAGCGCACGCCCAGGTTGCCTTCGGCGAGGGCGGTGGAGAAGTCGGTGGCCTCCTTGAGCGGGCGCAGGATACCGCGGGCCAGCCACCAGCCGATGGCGATCGCGATCAGCAGTGCCACCAGAATGACGCCGATGATGAGCGTGCGGCTGCTCTGGTAATTCTTCACGCTCTGCTGATAGGCCGCTTGCGTCTCTGCTTGCTCTGAGCTGTAGAGGGCGGTGATCGAGTCGTAGACATGGGTGTAGCTCTGACGTATCGCGCTCTCCTCGGCCTGACCGCTATCCAGCAAGCTGCGCTGGACTTCCAGCGCCTTTATGAAGTTCGTCGCCACTGTGCGTTGTTCATCACTGCTGATCAGGGCGGGGTAGTACCTACCCCAGGCGGCATCGGCAAGCTTGCGATTGGCGTCTATCTTTTGGCGTTGCTCTGCGGAGAGCTCCCCGTTGCCGGACAGCGCAAAGATCGTGCGATTGTCGCTGATAGAGGATCTGACAATGGTGAGATCGATCATCGACTGAACGTTATTCTCGACGATCGCGTGCATCGCCGCCTGGGTCTGGCGATTGCTCAAGACCCCCTGCAAGCCGATCGCGACCAGTAGCAGGATGATCAGCCCCAATCCCAGACACAGACGGGCCTTGACGCTATGTAGCGCTCTTCTCATGTTCGTTCCCCTCATGTTGATCGCCTGCTAGGCAGGCTTCGCGTGGCAGTGAGTTGCCGCGTATGAGGCTTATCGACCATGTTAAATTAAGATTAACCTAAAGTTTAAGTGGGGCGGTTCGTCTCGATTGAAGAAGCTTTTTAGTTATTATTTGTTTGGTGTTGTCTAAATTAGACTTTAATTTAAAATTTCATTATCAAGAAGACAGCATATCCGGGATACGCTGAATGCAGGAGAATCCGCTTGCTGACGTTGCCACAGAGGTGCGTGAAGAAAAGCAAGAGCAGGGAGTGATGCAAGGGAGGGGACGAGTGGAGGGGAGAAGAGAGGCCCACGTCTCGCCCGATTGTCGGGCGAGACGCTGGTGAGAGGGGCGGCGTTAGAAGCTGCTCCACGCCTCTACATCCTGAGCAGTGTGACGCGGCTGCGGCTGTGGTTGACGAGGCTTGACCGTCGGCGAGAGGAGGGCGGCCCGGTGATCGTGCGGCGACGCGCCACTGTCGTCGTAACCGCGGAAGAAGCTGACCTCCTGGGCCAGCAGCTCGGCCTGATCCTTCAGGCTGGTGGTCACGGTGGTCGATTCCTCGACCAGGGTCGCGTTCTGCTGGGTGACGCTATCCATCTCACCCACCGCCAGGTTGATCTGCTGGATGCCGGTGGACTGCTCGCGGCTGGCGACGGCGATCTCGGAGACCAGATCGGTGACCTTCGCGACACTGGTGACGATCTGCGTCAGGGTCTCGCCGGAACGGTTGACCAGTTCGGAGCCACGCGCCACGCGCTGGGCACTTTCGGAGACCAACTGCTTGATCTCGCCGGCGGCGTCGGCACTGCGGCTGGCCAGCTGGCGCACCTCCTGGGCGACCACGGCGAAGCCGCGGCCCTGTTCACCGGCACGCGCGGCCTCCACCGAGGCGTTGAGTGCGAGCAGGTTGGTCTGGAAGGCGATCTCATCGATCATGCCGATGATATTGGAGATCTGCTGGCTGGAGGTGTCGATCTCGCGCATCGCGCCGATCGCCTCCTCGACCACGTTGCCGCCCTGCTTGGCCTGGGTGCTCACGTCGCTGGCGAGGGTGTCGGCCTGGCCGGCGTTGTCGNNGCGGTCTCCTGCAGACTGGCGGCCTGCTCCTGGGTGCGCTGGCTCAGATTCTCGTTGCTCGCCACCAACTCCCCGGAGATCGACTCCACGGTGCGCGCATTGTTGGCTACCTCGGCGATCACCCCGGTGAGCTTGTCACGCATGGCGGCCATGGCATCCAGCATACGTCCGAATTCATCGCGA
>NZ_PZJO01000019.1:2142-3096 GCF_003206575.1 Salinicola endophyticus
TACCGCGGGCCAACCACCAGCCGATGGCTATCGCGATCACCAGTGCCACCAGAATGACGCCGATGACGATCGTGCGGCTGCGCTGGTAGCTCTTAATGCTCTGCTGATAGTTCGCCAGTGTCTCTGCGCGCTCCGAGCGGTAGAGGGCGGTGATCGAGTCGTAGACATTGGCGTAGCTCTGACTTATCGCGCTCTCATCGGCGTGACCGCTATCCAGCAAGTTGCGTTGAGTTTCTAGTGCCTGGATAAAGGTTTGCGCCTTTTGCTTCTGTGCATCACCGGAGACTGATGCATAGCGCCCCCAGGCGGCATCGGCCCGCTGGCGGTTGGCATCTATCTCGTGACGCTGCGCTGCGGAGAGTTCCTGGTTGCCGGACAGCGCAAAAAGAGTGCGGTTGTCGCTGACCGCGGCTCTGACGGTGGAGAGTTCGATCATCGACTGAACGTTATCCTCGACGATCGCGTGCATCGTCTCCTGGGTCTCACGATTGTTCAAGACACCCTGCACGCCGATCGCGACCAGTAGCAGAATGATCAACCCCAGTCCCAGACATAGACGGGCCTTGACGCTATGTAGCGCACTTCTCATGTTCGTTTCCCCATATGAGTAGTCTGACAGGCAGGCAGCACGCGGCAGGGAGTTGCAGCGTACAAGGGTTATCGGCCGTGTTTAATTGTTATTGAGCTGAAGTTCAATCAATAAATACATTCTATATTAGATGTTTTTATTTTTTATAGTTCTTAACTAAAGGATTGTTTTCCAGCATGTCGTTGATCAAGAAGATGAAAGTTATGGAGACGTCGAATGCAGGAGAAGCGGCGTGTCGATGCGGCTACGCAGGCGCGTGGAAAACGAGAACAGGCCGTGAGGAGATGAGGGGGCTGAGAGGCCACCTATCGCCCAATCGTCGGGCGATAGGTGGGGGAGGCTGCTGGCGTTAGAAGCTGCTCCAC
>NZ_PZJO01000020.1 GCF_003206575.1 Salinicola endophyticus
ACTCGACAGCGTGACTCAGCAGAACGCCAGCATGGTGCAGCAGACCGCCACCGCCGCCGCCGCGCTGCAGCAGGAGTCGCAGCGCCTGGCCGAGACGGTGGGCGTGTTTACCCTGGATGACACGGGGGCTCACAAGCGCCCGGCGTTGAGCTGACCCGATGGAGGGCCGGGGCGTCTGCCCCGGCCATCACCTCTCTTTGTTGTAGCTCTCTCTTGTCAAACTATACCTAAAGTTTGCTCCAGCGACGGCGATATCTCATCAGGAAAGGCGCCGAGTGCGCCAGACGAGAACAGAACAACGAGAACGGCGCGCGCCGTTCGCTGGTGGCGCCTCCGGCGCTACCGTTTTCTCCGGGAACCCCTTATGCACTTCAAATCGATACGTACCTTGGTCACGCTGCTGGTGGGGGCGTGCATTGTCTTCGTGGTCGCGGCGCTGGTGGGTTACACCATCTACGCCAACACCCGCTCGCAGGCGCTGGTGGACAGCCGCACCGATGAGCTGTTGACCACCAGCATTCGCGAGCGCCTGAACGCGGTGGCCGGACGCGAGGCCGAACGCATCCAGGCGCGTCTCGATCACGCCCTGACCCTGGCGCACTCCCTCGCCAGCGCCAATGCGCTGATGGGCGCGGTCGATGACCAGGGCCAGCGTCGGTTCTCGCTGGGCCGCGACGAGCTCTCCAACCTGGTGCGCCAGACGATGGTCGACAATCCCGAGCTGCTCGATGCTTACATCGCCTGGGAGCCCAACGCCTTCGGCAGCGACGCCTACTATCAGGGGCGCGAGGACGCCGGCTATGCCAAGGATGGGCGCTTCATGCCGTTGTGGTATCGCACCGCCGACGGCAAGGTCGCGGTGACGCCGCTGGGCGACACCCTGGAGAGCACCAAGGTGATGCCGAGCGGGGCACGCGAGGGCGAGTACTATCTCTGCCCCAAGGAGACCCGCAAACCCTGCATCATCGATCCGGCGTCTTACGACCTCAACGGCAAGACGCTGATGTTGACCTCGTTCAACGTGCCGATCCTGGTCGATGGTGAGTTTCGCGGCGAGGCCGGGGTCGATCTCTCGGTCGACTTCATCCAGGACCTGCTGAAAGCTGCCAGCAGCACGCTCTACGATGGTGCCGGCGACTGGGCGCTGATCGCCCCGCGCGGCGGAATCACCGCCTATACCGACGACCCCAAGGCCATGGGCAAGAACGCCAGCGAGGTGTTCGATGCCGACGTCAATGCGCTGCTCGAACAGGCGCGCCAGGGGCAGCCTGAGCTGCGTGAGGAGGGCGGCCAGATCGAGATGGCGTGGCCGTTCCATGTCGGCCCGGCCGATGGCAAGCCCTGGATCGTGTTGATCCGCCTGCCCCATAGCGTGGCCATGGCCGGTATCAACGACCTGCAGCAGCAGCTCGCCGGCCAGCGCCATCAGGACACTCTGGCGATGCTCGCGGTGGGCGCCGGTCTGGCCGGGC
>NZ_PZJO01000021.1 GCF_003206575.1 Salinicola endophyticus
CGAGGCGGTCTCCTGCAGGCTGGCGGCCTGCTCCTGGGTGCGTTGACTCAGGTTCTCGTTGCTGGCCACCAGCTCCCCGGAGATCGACTCCACGGTGCGCGCATTGTTGGCTACCTCGGCGATCACCCCGGTGAGCTTGTCGCGCATGGCAGCCATGGCATCCAGCATGCGTCCGAACTCGTCGCGATAGCGGGTGCTCAGGCGTACGCCCAGGTTGCCCTCGGCCAGGGCGGTGGAGAAATCGGTGGCTTCCTGGAGCGGGCGCAGGATACCGCGGGCCAGCCACCAGCCGATGGCGGTAGCGATCACCAGCGCGACCAGGATGGCGGCGATGATGATCGTGCGGCTGGTCTGATAGTCCGCCACGCTCTGCTGATAGTCAGACAGCGTCGCTGCTCGCGACGAGCGGTAGAGCTGGGTGATGGTGTCGTAGAGGTTCGTGTAGCTTGCGTCGATCTGAGTATCGCTGGCGCTGCCGCTATCGAGCAGATCGCGTAGCGCCTGGCGCTGCTGGGTGTAGGTGGTGGCCAACTGACGCTCGGCGTCGTTGGAGATCAAGCCGGGGGAGTAGCGGTCCCAGGCATCATCGGCGCGCTTGCGGTTCTTCTCGATCTCCTGGCGCTGGGCGTCGGAGAAGTTGTTGCCATCGATTTTGGCGAAAATGGTGCGGTTGTCACCGGTGGCCGCCCGAACCGTGGAGAGTTCGATCATCGACTGAACGTTCTTCTCGACGATCGAGTGCATTGAGGTCTGGGTCTGACGGTTGCTCAAGACCCCCTGCACGCCGACCGCGATCAGGAGGGCGATCAACACCCCCAGTGCCACGACCAGCCTGGCCTTGACGCTTCTGGTTATCCCTAACATCTGTACTTCCTCGCTGTTCTATTGCCATCCATGGGTGCCATCCCGGTAGGGCAGATGACACGGTCCATCTGTCGCTATCGGCGAAATTCGGGCGGGATTGAACGAAATTCGCAGGATTCGATTTTTTTCGTGTTTGCATGGTTTTATTATGTAATGTTTTCTGGCGCTGAGATCTGCTTGATGCTCTGACAGGCGGCGCCGATGAGGCCGAATGGGATGCATGATCCTCTGGGGCGTGGCTAGCCGAGCGGTGCATTAGAATTAGGGCGCATCGCTCGATTTATCGAACGATGCACCGGTGGTGACTGCAAGCGTTAGAAGCTGCTCCACTCCTCGACGTCTCCGGACGTCTGGCGCGGGGGATGGCGCTTGGTCGAGGCCGACCGGGGCGATGGCGAGGCCAGCGCGGTGGTGGCCTTGTCGACCGCGCGGCTGGCGATACTCTTCTGTGCACTGTCTTCGTAGCCGCGGAAGAAGCTGACCTCCTGCGCCAGCAGTTCGGCCTGCTCCTTCAGGTTACCGGTGACCGTGGTCGACTCCTCGACCAGGGTGGCGTTCTGCTGGGTGACGCTGTCCATCTCGCCCACTGCCAGGTTGATCTGCTGGATGCCGGTGGACTGCTCGCGGCTGGCGACGGCGATCTCGGAAACCAGGTCGGTGACCTTCTCGACGTTGGTGACGATCTTCGCCAGAGTCTCGCCGGAGCGATTGACCAGTTCGGAGCCACGCGCCACGCGCTGGGCACTTTCGGAGACCAACTGCTTGATCTCGCCGGCGGCATCGGCACTGCGGCTTGCCAGCTGGCGCACTTCCTGAGCGACCACGGCGAAGCCGCGGCCC
>NZ_PZJO01000022.1 GCF_003206575.1 Salinicola endophyticus
CGCCGCCCGCGACTCCACCGCCCCGGTGAGCGGGTAGCAGCCCAGGGTGCGGAAGCGCACCCACTTCTCTTCCGGCACTTCCCCCGGCGCCAGCGGCAGACGCTCGTCGTCGACCATCACCTGCATGCCGTCACGCTCGACCACCGGGCGCGGCGCGGCGTAGTAGAGCGGCACGATGGGAATCGATTCGAGATAGATGTACTGCCAGATATCCAGCTCGGTCCAGTTGGAGAGCGGGAACACGCGGATCGACTCGCCCTGGTTGACCTTGCCGTTGTAGAGCCGCCACAGCTCCGGGCGCTGGTTCTTGGGGTCCCAGCGATGGTGCTTGTCACGGAAGGAGTAGACCCGCTCCTTGGCGCGGGAGGCCTCCTCGTCGCGCCGNNNTGATCGAAGGGGTTGATGCCGGCGGCGCGCCCTTCCTCGTTGATGTGCTCGATCAGTTCCATGCCCACGCTTGCCGCCATGCGGTCGCGGAACTCGATCATCTCCTTGAACTTCCAGGTGGTGTTGACGTGCATCAGCGGGAACGGCGGCGTGCCCGGGTAGAACGCCTTGCGCGCCAGATGCAGCATCACCGAGGAGTCCTTGCCGATCGAGTAGAGCATCACCGGGTTGCGGAACTCGGCCGCGACCTCGCGGATGATGT
>NZ_PZJO01000023.1 GCF_003206575.1 Salinicola endophyticus
CTCGGCGCTCTCGTTCGCCCGCGCACCGGCAGCCGCTGGGTCAGGTCACCGTCACCCGAGGCGATCTCGCGCATGCGCAGCGCCAACCGCTGGAGCGGCCGTGACAGACTGCCGCCGAGCAGCCAGCTCACGAGCAGCCCCAGCCCGGCCAGACCGGCGCCCACCGCGAGCATCGCCAGGGTGTCCTGATGGCGCTGGCCGGCGAGCTGCTGCTGCAGGTCGTTGATACCGGCCATGGCCACGCTCTGGGGCAGGCTGATCAATACGATCCAGGGCTTGCCGTCGGCCGCGCCGACATGGAACGGCCACGCCATCTCGATCTGGTCGCCCTCCTCACGCAGCTCAGGCTGGCCCTGGCGAGCCTGTTCGAGCAGCGCATTGACGTCGGCATCGAACACCTCGCTGGCGTTCTTGCCCACGATCTTGGGGTCGTCGGTGTAGGCGGTGATTCCGCCACGCGGGGCGATCAGCGTCCAGTCGCCGGCACCGTCGTAAAGCGCACGGCTGGCGTCGTTGAGCAGCCCCTGGATGAAGTCGACCGAGAGATCGACCCCGGCGATGCCGCGGAACTCACCGTCGACCAGGATCGGCACGTTGAACGAGGTCACCATCAGCGTCTTGCCGTTGTAGTCGTAGGGGTGGGGATCCACCACACAGGGCTTCAGGGTCTCTTTGGGGCAGAGATAGTACTCGCCCACGCGTATCCCGCTGGCATTGATCTTTTCGCTCTCCATCGAGCTGCCGAGTGCGGCCACCGCGATCTTGCCGTCGGCGGTGCGATACCACCACGGCATGAAGCGCCCATCCTCGCCGTAGCCATCCGCCTCGCGGCCCAGATAGTTGGCATCACTGCCGAAGGCATTGGGCTCCCAGCCGATGAAGGCGTCGAGCAGGTCGGGATTGTCGACCACCGTCTGGCGCACCAGGTTGGAGAGTTCGTCGCGGCCCAGCGAGAGCCGCCGCCGGCCCTGGTCGTCGACCGCGCCCATCAGCGCATTGGTGTTGGCGAGGGAGTGCGCCAGGGTCAGGGCGTGATCGAGACGCGCCTGGATACGTTCGGCCTCGCGTCCGGCCACCGCGTTCAGGCGCTCGCGAATGCTGGCGGTCAGCAGCTCATCGGTGCGGCTGTCCACCAGCGCCTGCGAGCGGGTGTTGGCGTAGATGGTGTAACCCACCAGCGCCGCGACCACGAAGACAATGCACGCCCCCACCAGCAGCGTGACCAGCGTACGTATGGATTTGAAGTGCATAAGAGTGTCCCTCGTGGAAGGCAGTCGCGCCGGTGGCGCTACGAGCGATCGGCGCACGCCGTTCGCATAGGTTTATTGTTGGAATCAACTGGCCCCAGCCCGAACGGCCCGGGTCATCACGACACGGGCGCACTCGGCACTGTCTCTGGGATATCGCCGTTGCCAAAGCAAACTTTAGGGACGGTTTGAAAAGGTAAGGCTAGCGTAAAGACGCTCGCGCAAAGATAAGGAGAGAGCCGGGACTGACGCCCCGGCCCTCCATCGGGTCAGCTCAACGCCGGGCGCTTGTGAGCCCCCGTGTCATCCAGGGTGAACACGCCCACCGTCTCGGCCAGGCGCTGCGACTCCTGCTGCAGCGCGGCGGCGGCGGTGGCAGTCTGCTGCACCATGCTGGCGTTCTGCTGGGTCACGCTGTCGAGT